>NZ_WEGJ01000006.1 GCF_009604385.1 Streptomyces smaragdinus | reverse complement strand
CGGTGGTGGGGCTGGCGTAGTCCGTCGTGGGTGTGGCGTGGCCCTGGTGGGGGTGGGCCGGGGGCGGGGGTTTGGATGCGGAGTGTTTCTGCGGCGCTGCGCGCCTTGGGGCAGGGAGCGGGGGGCGGGGCGCTGCGCGCCTCGCAGTGAGGGGAAGCCGCTGGCGCGGCTTCGGATGCGGAGTGGGGGAAGCCGCTGGCGCGGCTTCGGGCGGGTGCGCTGCGCGGCCCCGGGGGTGTGGAGTGAGGCGTCGGCGCTGCGCGCCGCCGGGCCGGCGACTGCGGGGGCGACCGTTCGAGGGCCTGTGCTTCGGGGGAGTTCCCCACGGTTGGCGGGCTGGAGGGGGCGGTGACCGTGGACAATCCGGTAGCCGCCGACGGAAGTAAGGGGACGTTCGACACGCCTGCGCGCGTACGGGAAACGCGCCTGGATGGACCACGACGCGGCAGTACGCGCGTAGGTGTGTCGGGCGGCCCCGACCCCCAGACCGAAGCAGGCGCACCCCGGCAGACCAGACACCGACCCCGAGGCCAAGACACCCACCCTCAGCCCGGCCGGCGTTTGAGGCCTCCGGCCGAAGGCCGGATGCGCGTCAGCCGACGCAACCGCCAGCCGAAGACCGAAGCACACCGCCGCGCGACGGACTCATCGCTCGCACACGAAAATCGCCGTCCCCGGAATCAGATTCCCCCGCAGCGGCGACCACCCCGCCCACTCCTGGCTGTTCCACGCCGGCCACTCCGGCTCGACCAGGTCCACGAGCCGGAACCCCCCGGCGACCACATCCCGGACCCGGTCCCCCAGCGTGCGGTGATGCTCCACGTACACCGCCGTCCCGGCGGAATCCTGCTCCACGTACGGCGTACGGTCGAAGTACGAACCGGACACCGACAACCCCTCCGGCCCCGGCTCGTCGGGGAACGCCCAGCGGACGGGATGCGTGACGGAGAAGACGAACCGCCCGCCCGGCCGCAGCACCCGCCGGACCTCACGGAGCAGGATCACGGGATCGGCGACGAACGGCACCGCGCCGTACGCCGAACACGCCAGGTCGAAGGAGCCCGAGGCGAAAGGCAGCGCACACGCGTCGGCCTCGACCAGCGGAAAGGAGACCCCGATCCGCAGCGCGTGCTGAAGCTGCCGGTGGGAGAGGTCCAGTGCCACCGGCCGCGCCCCCTGGGCGGCGAGCCACCGCGAACACTGCGCGGCACCGGCGCCGATCTCCAGCACCGACCGCCCGGCCAGCGACGCGGCGGGTCCCAGCAGACCGGCGGAGGCCTCGTCCAGCCCCTCCGGACCCCAGACGAACCGGTCGTCCCCCAGGAAGGAGCCGTGTTCGTTCTGGTACTCGTCCGCGTTCCGATCCCACCAGCCCCGGTTCGCGCCCACGCTCTCACCTGCGCCGACAGGCCGCCGGGTGGCCTCGGAGAGCTCGTCGACGGTGGCGGCGTCGCCGCCGGGGGGTTGGTTCATACCGAGGTACCGTCGTACCCTTTCCGCTCGTCCCGGAGCTCCGAAAGGAGCTCTTCGCATAGTTGCTCGAATGCGGCCGTGACGGGGCGCCACTCCTGGGTGCCCGTGGGTATTCATGCCGGAAATAGGCCCCGCTGCCCCAGGTGCACCTCTTCGCGCATTGACCCTGCCCGGCTGCCCCCGTATGCTACAAGTTGCGCTGCGGGCCTGCGCACCTCAGACGGAGCAGGTCGCGCTCGCATCAGTTGTATGTCCCCTCGGTTCTCGAGGCGCTCCCGGGGAGCCTTCACAGGCTCTGCCGGAGGGCGCCTTCAAGGCTGTCCGGCTTCGGTGGTGCGATGGAACGGGCTCTCGGCGTAGCAGTGCCTACGACCTCAATGTCCGTACCGGAGCCCTTTCCCACATGACGAGCAGCACCGAGACCCCCGCGACCACTCCTCAGGTCGCGGTCAACGACATCGGTTCCGAGGAAGCCTTCCTCGCCGCGATCGACGAGACGATCAAGTACTTCAACGACGGCGACATCGTCGACGGCGTCATCGTGAAGGTCGACCGGGACGAGGTCCTGCTCGACATCGGTTACAAGACCGAGGGTGTGATCCCCTCCCGCGAGCTGTCGATCAAGCACGACGTCGACCCCAACGAGGTCGTCGCCGTGGGCGACGAGATCGAGGCCCTCGTCCTCCAGAAGGAGGACAAGGAAGGCCGCCTGATCCTGTCCAAGAAGCGCGCTCAGTACGAGCGGGCCTGGGGCACGATCGAGAAGATCAAGGAAGAGGACGGCATCGTCACCGGTACCGTCATCGAGGTCGTCAAGGGTGGTCTCATCCTCGACATCGGCCTCCGTGGCTTCCTGCCGGCCTCCCTCGTCGAGATGCGTCGTGTCCGCGACCTCCAGCCGTACGTCGGCAAGGAGCTCGAGGCGAAGATCATCGAGCTCGACAAGAACCGCAACAACGTGGTCCTCTCCCGCCGTGCCTGGCTGGAGCAGACCCAGTCCGAGGTCCGCCAGACGTTCCTCACCACCCTGCAGAAGGGCCAGGTCCGGTCGGGTGTCGTGTCCTCGATCGTCAACTTCGGTGCCTTCGTGGACCTGGGTGGCGTCGACGGTCTGGTCCACGTGTCCGAGCTGTCCTGGAAGCACATCGACCACCCGTCCGAGGTGGTCGAGGTCGGCCAGGAGGTCACCGTCGAGGTTCTCGACGTCGACATGGACCGCGAGCGTGTCTCCCTGTCGCTGAAGGCGACGCAGGAGGACCCGTGGCAGCAGTTCGCCCGGACGCACCAGATCGGCCAGGTCGTCCCCGGCAAGGTCACCAAGCTGGTTCCGTTCGGTGCGTTCGTCCGCGTGGACGAGGGCATCGAGGGCCTGGTCCACATCTCCGAGCTGGCCGAGCGCCACGTGGAGATCCCGGAGCAGGTCGTCCAGGTCAACGACGAGATCTTCGTCAAGGTCATCGACATCGACCTCGAGCGCCGTCGCATCAGCCTCTCGCTGAAGCAGGCGAACGAGTCCTTCGGTGCCGACCCGATGGACGTCGAGTTCGACCCGACCCTGTACGGCATGGCCGCGACGTACGACGACCAGGGCAACTACATCTACCCCGAGGGCTTCGACCCGGAGACCAACGAGTGGATGGAAGGCTTCGACAAGCAGCGCGAGGAGTGGGAGCGTCAGTACGCCGACGCCCAGACCCGCTTCGAGCAGCACCAGGCGCAGGTCGTCAAGTCGCGTGAGGCCGACGCCCAGGCGGCGGCCGAGGGCGGCGACGCCGGCGGTGCCGCGCCGGTCGGCGGCGGCTCGTACTCCTCGGAGAGCGCCGAGGACTCCGGCGCCCTGGCTTCGGACGAGGCGCTCGCCGCGCTTCGCGAGAAGCTGGCCGGCGGCCAGAGCTGACCTTCGGTCAAGCGTTTGGGAAGGGCCCGTCCCCCTCGGGGGGCGGGCCCTTCCGCGTGCCCGGTCAGCCGCGGGCCTCCTCCAGCTGCTTCCAGCCGCCGTTCCCCGTCGACCGGTCCAGCCACGCCGACGGATGCGCCGCGGCGTCCGCCAGGGTGTTCCAGCGGCCGTTCAGGGCGTCCGTGACGATCGCCCGGGGGAGCATGTCGCCGAGGGTCTGGCGCGGCCAGTCGCTCTGGTCCAGCGTGAGGTCGCTGGGCTGCACCAGCTGCCAGGCGGTGACCAGGGCGCGGGTCGCGTCGTACTCCTCCACCGTGTACGGCTTCGCGGCGAGCCCCTTGCCCAGCCGCCGCTCGACCTGCGCGGCGCGCTCGCGGTCGGGGTCCAGGGCCGCGCTGTAGTAGCCGCGCACCCGCAGCCAGCCCGCAGGCGGGCGCTTCGCGGGCGGGGGCTTCACGGGGCCGGTGCACGAGGGCGCGGACCAGTCCCAGAACGCCCGGATCCCGGTGAAGCCCGAGGCGTCGACCGCGCGCAGCCAGGAATCGCTGTCGGGGGCCGAGGTCTCCACGTACACCGCGTCGGCACGGGCGTCGCGTACCGCCGAGGCGAGCCGCGCCTTCGCGTCGTCCTGGTCCGCGGTGATCGACTCCCTCCGTACCTCGATGTCCAGCGACCGCAGCGTGTCGATCAGGGTGCGCGCCGCCGGGGCCCCGAGGTCACCGGCCACCAGCACCCGGTCGACGCCGTCGCGGGCCGCCAGCCGGTGGGCGAGGACCGCTCCCATGCCCTCGGTGGAGATCACCGAGTTCAGTTCGCCGCCGCCCTCGGCGTAGGACCGGTACGGTGCCTGGTCCGGCCGGCAGGCGCGGACCACGGGCAGCCGGTCGTACGTGCCGTCGGGAAGGTCCGTCCCCGGGTCGCCGGCGACGACGCCGACCAGACCCGAGTTCTCATTGAGCCAGTCGTTCGTGGGGTTGCCCGACACGTCCGTGCCCGACAGGGTGACCGGGTCGACGGTCACGTTGTCGTGCCCGTCACCGTCCCGGAAGGCCGCCTGCACGACCCGTATCAGGTCCGTGTCCTGCCCTCCGGAGGGGGAGCTGTAGGCCATCGCGCCCAGCGCGTACGGGCCGAACGGCCTGGTCTCGCGCACGTTCGTCGGTGGCTCGGGGGCGGCCGATCCGTCGCCCCCGGTGACCAGCCGGCCCACCCCCAGGAGCACGCCCGCCCCGATGAGGACGGTCCGCACCACCCGGCGCTGCGGACGGACCGCGGGCGGTGGCGGGAGGGGCCAGACCGGCGCCGGGTACGGGCGGGGGGCGGGGGTGCGGATGGGCACCGGCGGCGGCATCGGGGTGCGGCGGACGGGCGCGGCGGGCGCCGGCTCGGGGTCCGGGGGCGCGGCGGGGGTCTCGGACGCCCCGTCCAGCACCTCCCGTACCGCCTCCGCCGCCGCGCGGGCGTCCGCCGGGCGGTCCGCCGGGTCCCGGGCCATCAGTGAGAGGACCAGCCGGTCCACCGCCGCCGGCAGCCCCCGTACCGCACGGCTCGGGCGCAGCGGCGTGTCGTTCAGGTGGTTGTACATCACCTGCGCCGACGACCCCGTGTACGGCGGCCGCCCCACCAGCACCTCGAACAGCACGCACCCCAGCGCGTACAGATCCGTCCGCCCGTCCCCGGCGTCGTCGCGGAACCGCTCCGGCGCCATGTACAGCACGCTGCCGAACGGCAGCGCCCCCGTCCGCGTCAGCCGCTGGTCGGCGGCCTCGACGAACCGGGCGATGCCGAAGTCCAGCACCCGGATCTCGTCGCCGTCCCCGGTGACCATGAGGTTCGCCGGCTTGATGTCCCGGTGCACGATCCCCGCCGTGTGCGCGGCCTCCAGGGCCCGGCACGCCTGCTCGGTCCAGGCCAGCGCCCGCCGCCAGGGGATGCGCCCCTCGTCCTTCAGCACCTGCTCGACGCTGCGCCCGCGGACCAGCGCCATCACCAGATACGGGACGTCGCCGGCCACCCCGTGCTCGTACAGCGCCACGACGTACGGGCTCTCCAGCACCGCCACGGCCCGCGCCTCACGGCCGAATCGCGCCAGCATCTCCGCCCGGTCCGCCTCGTCGGCCTCGCCGGGCGGCGCGAACACCTTGACCGCGACCTCGCGCCCCAGCCGGGTGTCGCGGGCCCGCCACACCTCGCCCATGCCGCCGGCGCCGAGCCTGTCGAGCAACTCGTACCGTCCGTCGAGCAGTTCACCGCTCTCAGCCACCGCGAGCCCCCTCGTCGACTTGTACAGAGGGACGTATGGGGCCTGATCCAGGTTCCGGCCGGTGCCCGGATCGGCCGGTGAGCCACAGGTAAAACTCTGGTAACGACGCCGCCGTCATCGGGTGACGGAAACTTTCAGCCCGCAGGTGGGACGCCCTGGCGCAGGTCTAGTCCACTGACCGGCGACGGGCTGCAACGGCCCCTCGTGAGATGGCCCTTGACGCACGTCCGCGCAGGTCACAGTGTGTGCGCCAGATCAGCACCACGTACCACTGCCCCGGGAGACCTCTTCATGACGCCCCATCAGAGAGCCAAGGCGGCCCTGTCCCTCGTCGCCGCCGGCGCGTTCAGCCTCGCCCTCCTCGGCCCCGCCTCCAGCGCCGGCGCCGAGGGGCCGGGCGTCGAGTGCCCCTCGTCGCTGGACTGCGAGTGGGTGCCTGCCGCGTACGCGCAGACCGGCGCTCCCGAGGACCTCGGGTCGTACGGCAACTACGACATCTCGGACCGTCCCCACACCAACAAGATCAAGTACATCGTCATACACGACACCGAGGAGACGTATGACGACACCATCAAGATCATGCAGGACCCGAACCGGTATGTGTCCTCGCACTATGTGATCCGGGCGAAGGACGGCCACGTCGCGCAGCTGGTCGAGAACAAGAACGCCGCCTGGCACGCCGGCAACTGGTACGTCAACGCCCAGTCCATCGGCATCGAGCTCGAGGGCAAGGCCGCCGGCGACTGGTTCACCCCGCAGCAGTACGAGGCCACCGCCAAGCTGGTGAAGTACCTGGCCCAGACGTACGACATCCCGCTCGACCGCGAGCACATCCTCGGCCATGACAACGTGCCCGCCCTGCGCGCCTCCGGGGTCGCCGGCATGCACTGGGACCCGGGACCGCACTACGACTGGAACCGCCTGTTCACCATGATGGGCGCGCCGATCCGGCCGACCGGCTCCCCGGACAGCGATCTGGTGACGATCCACCCGGTGTTCAAGGCCAACATCCAGTCCATCCGCGACTGCGAGACCAACAGCGACATCCCGCCGCAGGCCAGCAACGTCCTGCCGCTGTACACCGCGCCCTCGAAGGACGCCCCGCGCTGGTCCGACCCGGGCGAGCACCCCGACGGCTCGGCGGGCACCAACTGCGCGCAGGACACCGGCGCGTGGGCCCACACCGGGCTGTCGTACGTCGTGGCCGAGCGCAAGCCGGGCTGGACGGCGATCTGGTACCAGGGCGGCAAGGCGTGGTTCGAGTCGCCCGAGGACGCCCGCACCACCGTGCCGCAGTCCGGCTACGCCGTGCGCCCCAAGGCCGGCAAGGCCGAGGTCCAGGTGTACGGCTCCGCGTACCCGGAGGCGTCGGAGTTCCCCGCGGGGATGCCGGCGAACGTGCCGGAGAAGCTGCCGTACACCCTGAAGGCCGGGCAGGCGTACGCGGGCGGCAGCGAGGCTCCGAACGGCTACTACTATGCGCAGACCTTCGACGGCTCGCTGCCGCTGGACCGGACGATGGTCGTGGGTGACACCCAGTACCTCAACGTGATCATCGGTGGTCGCAACGCCTTCGTGAAGGCCTCCGACGTCGATGTGGTGAAGATGGGCTGAGCCCCCGGGGTCCCGGACCCGGCCCGATTTCGCGGGTGGGTCCGGGGCTGCGGGAATCACGGCGGGCCCGCTGGGGTTGACTACGTACATGGGTATGTACGAGTGGGACCCCAGCGGGCTCGCGGCCGTCGAGGCCATCACCGACCACGATTCGGCCGGTCTGGTCATGCTGTATCACTTCGAGGGCTTCCTCGACGCGGGTGAGACCGGCGAGCAGATCGTCGAGCGGATCCTGGACGGGCTGCCGACCGAGGTCGTGGCCCGCTTCGACCACGACCGGCTGGTGGACTACCGGGCCCGCCGGCCGCTGATGACGTTCAAGGGCGACCACTGGTCGGCGTACGACACCCCCGCCATCGAGCTGCATCTGGTGCGTGACACCACCGGCGCGCCCTTCCTGCTGCTGGCCGGCCCCGAGCCGGACGTCGAGTGGGAGGCTTTCGCCCGCGCGGTGGAGGAGATGGTCCGCCGGCTGAACGTACGCCTGGCCGTCAACTTCCACGGCATCCCGATGGGCGTCCCGCACACCCGCCCGGTCGGCGTCACCCCGCACGGCAACCGTACGGACCTGACCCCGGGCCACCGCCCGTACTTCGACGAGGCCGCGGTGCCCGGCAGCGCGGAGGCCCTGGTGGAGTTCCGGCTGGCCGAGGCCGGCCACGACGTCCTGGGCGTTGCCGCCCACGTCCCGCACTACCTCGCCCGCTCCACCTACCCCGACGCCGCGCTGACCGTCCTGGAGACGATCACCGCCGCCACGGGCCTGGTTCTCCCCGGCATCGCGCACGGCCTGCGCACGGAGGCGCTGCGCGTGCAGACGGAGATCGAGCGCCAGGTGGAGGAGGGCGACGAGGAGCTGACCGCCCTGGTCCGCGGCCTCGAGCACCAGTACGACGCGGTGGCGGGCAGTGAAACGCGCCCCAGCCTGATCGCGGAGGCGGAGGACCTTCCGTCGGCGGACGAGCTGGGCCGCGAGCTGGAGCGCTTCCTCGCCGAGCGCGAGGGCGACGGCGAGAGCGACTGACCCCCGCCGGACCCCGGTAGCCGTCCCTCCGGAACCGCCCGGCCCCCGTTTCACGTGTTTCCCCACGGCGCTGCCAGAGGCCGGATGAGACCAGGGTCGCGAGGGCTGGGGGAGCTTACCGGTGGGTATCGGGGATTTCGTCAGTGACATCACGCCGGATTCGATCGAGGACGCGATCGAGGACGGTACGGAGTGGGTCGGGGACCGGGTCGAGGACGCCGGGGACTGGACGGCGGACCGGCTGGACGACGTGGGCTGGGAGTCCGGGGCGGACTGGGTGCGGGAGAACTCCCGCTCGCTGGCCAACCAGATGGGCGCCCAGGTCGACGAGATGCAGCTCGGGGAGACCGAGGACAAGACCAAGCTGGTCTACGGCAGCCCCGACAAGCTCCGCTCCACCGCGACGAATCTGCGCAAGCTGGGGCAGTCGTTCACCGGCGTGGGGAACGGGCTGAAGGGCCTGGACTCGGCGCATCTGAAGGGTGCCGCGGCGAACGCGTTCCGCGACACGGTCAGCATCGAGCCGCCGAAGTGGTTCACGGCCGCGGACGCCTTCGTCCGGGCGTCGAGCGCCCTGGACCAGTTCGCCGGGACGGTGACCTGGGCGCAGGGGCAGGCGCAGCTCGCGCTGGACAAGTTCGAGGAGGGCATGCGGGCGTCGGACTCGTACGAGTCGACGGTGAACTCGTACAACGACGCGGTCGACCGCTACAACGCGCAGCCCGCCGAATCCCGCGATCCGTCCTCGCTGCCGCCGAAGCCCGGGTCGGCCAACCCCGGGATCGCGCTGATGAACGAGGCGCAGGAGATCCTGGGCGAGGCCCGCCGCCAGCGCAACTCCGCCGCCGACACCGCCGCGGCCACCATCCGCACGGCGCGGGACGCCGCCCCGCCGAAGCCGTCGTACGGCGAGCAGGCGATGGACGGACTCGAGGAACTGCAGGCGATGCAGACCCACTTCACGGGCGGCATCGTCAAGGGGGCGGCGGGGATCATCTCCTTCGCCCGGTCGGTCAACCCGACCGACCCGTACAACCTCACCCACCCCGCCGAGTACGTCACCAATCTCAACAACACCGCCGCGGGTCTCGTCCAGGTCGCCAACGACCCCTGGGGCGCGGGCCGCCAGATGGTCACCGACTTCATGAAGGACCCCGCCGAGGGACTCGGCCGGCTCGTCCCGGACCTCGCCCTCACCGCAGCCACCGGCGGTGGCGGGGCCGCCGTCAAGGCCACCCGGCTCGCCGACGAGGCCGCCGACCTGGCCCGGCTCGCGGAGAAGGGCGACGACCTGGCCGACGCCGGCCGCACCGCCCGCCGCACCCTGGACGACGACCTCCCCGGCGGCCACGACCCGCACCGCGCACCCGACGCCGACGACACCGACCCGGTGGACCTGGCCACCGGCCGGATGTTCCTGCCGCAGACCGACGTCGTGCTGCCCGGCGTGCTCCCGCTGGCGTTCACCCGGCGGGTGGAGTCCGGGTACCGGGCCGGCCGGTTCTTCGGCCCCGCCTGGTCGTCCACCGTGGACGAACGCCTCGAGGTCGACGCCGCCGGCGTCATCCACGTCACGGCCGAGGGCAAGCTCCGGCCCTACCCGCACCCCGTCCCCGGCACCCCCACCCGCCCCGAGCACGGCCCCGTACGCAGCCGGCTGGAGCGCGCGGAGGACGGCGACTACCGGCTCACCGACCCCGACACCGGCCTGGTGAAGCACTTCGCCGCCCCGCCCGGCGCCGAGCCCGGCGAGGACGGCACGGCCTGGCTGGCGGAGACCGCCGACCGCAACGGCAACCGCATCACCGTCGACCGCGCCGCCGACGGCACCCCGCAGGCGCTGGCGCACTCCGCCGGATACCACCTGAAGGTCACGGTGACCGACCGCCGCGTCACCGCTCTGGCGCTGGCCGGAGCCGGTCCCGGGGGCGCCGACCAGCCGGTGATCGCGTACGAGTACGACGACCGCGGCGATCTGGTCCGGTCCGCCAAGACCGAGGGCTCCACCGCCGTCTTCGCGTACGACGACCGCCGGCGGATGACGGGCTGGACGGACTCCAACGGGCGGAGCTACTCGTACACCTACGACGACCGCGACCGGGTCGTCGCCGAGGGCGGCGAGTCCGGGCACTACCAGCTGACCATCGGCTACGGGGAACCCGACCCGGTCACCGGGGAGCGGATCACCACGGTCACGACCGCCGCCGGGCACACCACCCGGCACCGGATCGACGACCGCTGCCGCACCCTCGCCATCACCGACGCGCTCGGCCACACCACCCGCTTCAGCCACGACGCGCACGGCCGCGTCCTCACCGTCACCGACCCGCTGGGGCGCACCACCGCCCACACGTACGACGACGAGGGCCTCCCGCGGACCCTCGTCCTCCCCGACGGCGGCGAACGCAGGATGCGGCACAACGAGCTGGGGCTGCCGGTCGAGCTGACCGCCGCCGACGGCTCCCGCTCCCGGCGCGAGTACGACGAACGCGGCAACTGCGTCGCCGCCGTCGACCCCGCCGGACGCGCCTCCCGCTACACGTACGACGGACGCGGCCGGCTCGTCGCCGTCACCCCGCCCGGCGCCGGTGACACGCCGGGCCCCGCGACGACCGTGCGGTGCGACGAGGCGGGCCTGCCGCTGGCGATCACCGACGAGCTCGGCGGCGTCACCCGCTACACCCGCGACGGCTTCGGCCGCCCGACCGCGGTCACCGACCCCACGGGGGCGACCACGCTGCTGCGGTGGACGGTCAGCGGCCGGCTGGTCCGGCGCACGTACCCCGACGGCACCGCCGAGTCCTGGACGCACGACGGCCAGGGCAACTGCACCAGCCGGACGGACCGGACGGGGCTGACGACCCGGTACGAGTACGGCCCGTTCGACGTGCTGACGGCCCGTACGGACCCGGACGGCGTCCGCCACACGTTCGAGCACGACGCACAGACCCGGCTCACCCGGGTCACCAACGCGCAGGGCGCGACCTGGGCGTACACCTACGACGCGGTCGGCCGGGTGGTCTCCGAGACGGACTTCGACGGCCGCACGGTCGGCTACACACTGGACGCCGCCGGGCAGCTCACCGCGTTCACCACGCCGCTCGGCGAGGAGATCCGCTACGAGCGCGACGAACTCGGCCGGGTGACCCGCAAGGACGCCGCCGGAGCCGTGTTCACGTACGCCTACGACCCGGCGGGGCGGCTCGCGCAGGCGACCGGTCCGGACGCCGAGCTGATCTGCCAGTACGACCGCACCGGCCGGATCAAGACGGAGCTGGTCAACGGGCGGGCCATGACGTACCGGTACGACGAGCGGGGCCGCCGGGTGCGGCGCGTCACGCCGAGCGGCTCCGTCACGGCGTACACCTACGACGAGACGGGGCGCCTCGCCGGGCTCACCGCGGGCGGGCAGGAGGTGTCGTTCACCCGCGACGTCCTGGGCCGCGAACTGCGCCGCGAGATCGGCGACACGCTCAGCCTGGCCACCTCCTGGGACGACGCCGGACGACTCGCCGCGCACGAACTCGCCGCGGGGGAGCGGACACTCAACCGGCGCGCGTACACCTACCGCGCCGACGGCCACGTCACCGGCATCGACGACACCCTGCGCGGCCCGCGCCGCTTCGACCTCGACGAATCGGGCCGCGTCACCGGCGTGACGGCCGCCGGCTGGAGCGAGTCCTACGCGTACGACGAGGCCGGCAACCAGACCGCGGCGTCCTGGCCCGACCGGCACGCCGACGCCGAGGCGCAGGGCGAACGCGCCTACACCGGCACCCGGATCACCCGGGCCGGCCGCAACCGGTACGAGTACGACGGGGCCGGCCGGCTGGTGCTGCGCACCCGTACCCGGCTCTCCCGCAAGCCCGACACCTGGCGCTACGCCTACGACGCGGAGAACCGGCTGACCTCGGTCGCCACGCCGGACGGCGTCGAATGGCGGTACGCGTACGACCCGCTGGGGCGGCGGATCGCCAAGCGGCGCCTGGCCGGGGACGGCTCGGTCGCCGAGGAGACCGACTTCACCTGGGACGGGTCGGTGCTGTGCGAGCAGACCAGCAGCGAGCCGGGCACCCTCCCGCACCCCGTCACCACCACCTGGGACCACCAGGGCCGGATCCCGCTGACCCAGACCGAACGGATGCTCGACGGGGCGACCCAGCAGGAGATCGACCGGCGGTTCTTCGCCGTCGCCACGGACCTGATCGGCACCCCGACCGAGCTCGTGTCGGCGGACGGCGAGATCGCCTGGCACACCCGGTCCACGCTGTGGGGCACCACGACCTGGAACGCCGACGCCCGGGCGTACACACCGCTGCGCTTCCCCGGCCAGTACTACGACCCGGAAACGGGCCTCCACTACAACCACCACCGCTACTACGACCCGGCCACGGCCCGCTACACCACCCCCGACCCCCTCGGCCTCACCCCGGCCCCGAACCCGGCGACGTACGTCCACAACCCGCACACCTGGATCGACCCGCTGGGGCTGACACCGGGGGACGGGGTGGAGTGGGTGAATCCGGACGACATCAATTTCACACAGCGGTCCGTGTCACCCAACAACTACGCCGAGAAGATGATCGACGGACGGTGGGACTGGGAGCGTCCCGGCGTCCGGCTCCATGTGATGGAGGTCGACGGGCAGCTGGTCAGCTACGACAATCGCCGGCTGGATGCGGCGAGGGCCGCCAACGAGGCGCTCGGCGGCGAGTATCGCGTCCCCGTCGAGCGGGTCGGCCCGGACGATCCGTACCCCGGCAAGAGGTTCGACACCTGGGGCGATGCGTTCCACGACCGTATGCACAAGCCGATAAACTCGGGGCCGAACGGCGAACCGGTACCACGGCAGGGGCTGAACGAGCGGCCGGAGCATATCGCCGGTTCGGGGAAGGGATATCCGGGCCGATGAGTCTCATCGACGATCTCTGGGCGGCCAATCGGCTGCCCGACTGGGACGCGCTGTACTTCTCCGGCGACGAGAACGGCTACGGCGTGGACCTGGATCCGTCTGTTCCGGGCGGCATGCGCGTCCTGAAAAGCTTCGACCTTCACAAGGCCGTTGCGGACCATCCCGAATCGCTGTCGGGGGTCGGCAGCGGGCTGGCGGTCATGCCTCTGGAAGGCGGCGACGAGCTCTGGGGCGGTGAGGGAGCGCACGGTTCGAACGGCCATGTCGTTCGTGTGCGCGCGGATGAGTCGCTGGTGTGGATGATCTTCTTCTGGGACTCGAATCCGTTCTCGGAGCCGATCGAGCTGTCGGGACGGTATGCCACCTTCCGCTCCACCACCGATGTCGTGATCACGGTTGACATCGACGACCCGCGGCGGCCGGTGCCCGATCAGTACGGTCGATGAGCAGTGGGCCCGTCGCGTACCCTGCCGCCATGCTGAAGATCGGACTCACCGGCGGGATCGGTGCCGGGAAGAGTGAGGTGTCGGGGCTGCTGGCCTCGTACGGGGCCGTCGTCGTCGATGCCGACAAGATCGCCCGGGAGGTCGTCGCCGTGGGGACGCCCGGGCTGGCCGCCGTCGTGGCGGAGTTCGGGGACGAGGTGCTCGCCGCCGACGGGTCGCTGGACCGGCCGAAGCTGGGGGCCGTCGTGTTCGGGGATCCCGAGCGGCTGAAGGCGCTGAACGCCATCGTGCATCCGCTTGTCGGGGCGCGGTCCGCGGAGCTGGAGAAGGCCGCGGGACCCGATGCCGTCACCGTGCACGACGTACCGCTGCTCACCGAGAACGGGCTCGCGCCGCTGTACGACGCCGTGGTCGTCGTCGACGCCCTGCCGGAGACCCAGCTGCGGCGGCTGGTGGAGCTGCGGGGGATGACCGAGGCCGAGGCGCGGGCGCGGATGGGGGCGCAGGCGTCGCGGGAGGAGCGGCTGGCGATCGCGGACTACGTGATCGACAACGACGGTCCGCTGGACGAGCTGGAGTCCCAGGTCCGTACCCTCTGGGAGACGCTGCTGAAGCGGGTCGCGGAATAGGGCGGGGCAAGATCGCGTTGTACGCGTGAGAGGCCGGTACGACCGGCCCCCGAGGCGTGTCCGCGTACGACCGAAGGAGCCCGCCGTGGCCGAGGAGCGCTCGCCCCAGACCCATGTCATCGACTTCCGCGCGGCCGAGCAGCTCCTCGCCGCCCGCGACCCGCGCGGCGCGGTGCAGCTGCTCGCCCCGGTGATCGAGGCCCACCCGGAGAACACCGCGGCGCGGCTGCTGCGCGCCCGGGCGTACTTCCACTCCGCCCAGCTGCGCTCCGCCGAGGCCGAGTTCCTGGTCGTACTGGAGCGCGAGCCCGACAACGCGTACGCGCACTTCGCCCTGGCCCGCACGCTGGAGCGCTGCGGCTCCGCCCGGGCCCCCGAGGCCCAGCGGCACTTCCGGCTGGCCGCCGCGCTGGATCCGCGGCCGGACTTCCTGAAGGCGGCGCGCTTCGACGGGTGATGCCCAATCCTGCGAAACGGGGCCCTGTCCTCCGCCCGTTTCCCTGTGCTGTGCTGACCCCATGATCCCCACCGTCCCGTACGAGCCCCACCCCGTACCGCTCGAGGAGGCCGCCGGCCGCGCCCGCGCCTTCGCCGAGACGATGGCCCGCCGCCGCACCGTGCGGGACTTCTCCCCGCGACCTCTCCCCGACGGCGTCCTGGAGGCGGCCGTCCGGGCCGCCGCGACCGCGCCCAGCGGCGCCAACGTGCAGCCCTGGCGCTTCGTCGTGATCACCGACCCGGAGCGCAGGCGGCGGCTGCGGGAGGCCGCCGAGGCCGAGGAGCGGGAGTTCTACGAGCGCCGCGCCTCGGCGGAGTGGCTGGCCGCGCTCGCGCCGCTGGGGACGGACTGGCGCAAGCCGTTCCTCCAGACGGCGCCGGCGGTCGTCGTGGTGTTCGAGGTGCACAAGGGGCCCGGCACACCGCGCCCGTACTACACGAAGGAGTCGGTGGGCATCGCCGTCGGACTCTTCCTGGCCACCCTCCACCAGGCCGGCCTGGCCACGCTCACCCACACCCCGAGCCCGATGCGCTTCCTCAACGAGGTCTGCGACCGCCCCGCGGAGGAACGCGCCGCGTACGTCGTCCCCGTCGGCTACGCGGCGCCCGACGCCCGGGTCCCGGACATCGGGCGCAAACCGCTGACGGAGGTCATGGTGCGGCTGTGATCACTCGTACTCCGTGCCGCCCTTGCGCGTCAGATAGGCGCCGCTGACGACCTTGGCGATCGCCCGGCCGCCGAGCTCCGGGCTCCAGCGGTCGGTGCGGGCGCGGACCACGACGCCCTCGCGCAGATGCAGGTCGCGGCCGGAGACGGTCTCACGGCCGGTGGCCAGCTCCAGGATCCGGCCGGCGTCGAACGGGCCGGCATACAGCTCGGGGACCCGGGGGAGTTCCTCGCCCAGGGCCTTCGCCGTCTCGGCCGGGTCCAGCCAGCGGACCTGCCCTCCGGCCTCCACCGCCACGTCGAACACGGCGTACGCGGGGCCGCCCCGGCGGGCGTCCGCGCCGTACGCCAGGTCCTGCACCCCCGCCCCGTACACCTCGCCGAACACGCCGACGCGGGTGGCACCGAACGCCTGCGCGAGCCGGGCGGCGGCCTCGGGGACGCCGTGGGCGCGGACCGCGCGCCAGTACAGGTTCTTGCCGTCGTCCTTCAGCGCCAGCCCCTGCGAGCCGAGCCCCTTGGAGGTGACCTGTGTGGTGCCGGATCCGGCGTGGTACGTGAGGGCGCACGCGGTGCCGTGCAGCTTCTCCGTGACGACGACGGGCTCGCCCGGGGCGAAGACGTCCGGGTAGCGCTGCAGGTGCTCGATGTCGATCCACGGCAGCAGATCCGGCGCGGACTCCACGTCACCGCTCATCGACACGGGCACCGGCGGCACCCACTTGACGATCCCGAGCCGCTCCGCGAAGTCCTCCTCGTCCCCGGCGGCCCGCGCCAGATCCACACCGGCCAGGGACTTCGGCACGCAGACGAGGCCCTGGCTGAGCTCGCCGCGCAGCCGGATCGCCTTCACCCGGTTGTGCGCGGACCCGGCGAGCCGGCCGGTGAGCCCGAGCTCGTCGATCAGCGCGTCGGGCAGCACGGACTGCTCGGGGATGTAGACGGCGAAGTCGCCGGTGCGGAACGCCCCCTTGGCGACCACGGCCCGGTAGAGCCCGACCTGCGCGAGCTCGAGGGCGTCGGCGTTGGGATGCTCGTGGATGGTCAGCCGCTCGGCGCTGACACGGAGTGTGGACATGGCCCCTACTGTGCTGCCGTCCGTACGGGCCGGGCCAGCGAATTACGAGCGATTAGTACGATCAACTCATCGGGCCTGTGGATAAACCGATCGAGGGGCGAACGGGTTCACGCTACGGTTCTCGGGTGGCGAAACTCAATCAGATCATCGCCGTCGAGAAGGGCGTCAAGTCCAAGTCCCACCAGGACCTCACGGCGGCACATCACAAGCTGCAGAAGCCGGCGCTGCTCTCCGGCATCTCCCGCACGTATCAGCCGAAGGACGAGGAGGGCGAGCAACTGCCCCCGGAGTCCACGCGGGTTCAGGTGCGCACGGACGAGGTGCTGCGCGAGACCGCCAAGGTGCTCACCCGGCTCTTCGACGTGACCGCCACCAAGGACTGGGCGAACTGCGAGGCCAGGGCCGACGTCACGGTGGACGGACAGACGCTGGTGGCCGACGTCCCCGTGTCGTATCTGCTGTTCCTCGAGAAGCAGCTCACGGACCTCAACACCTTCGTGCGCAAACTCCCCGTGCTGGACGCGGCGGAGACCTGGCACGAGGACGTGTCGACGGACTCCTGGGCGACGGACCCGGTGCGTACGGTGCGGACGAAGAAGGTCCCGCGCAACCATGTGAAGGCGGAGGCCACGGAGAAGCACCCGGCGCAGGTCGAGGTGTACTACGAGGACATACCCGTCGGCTACTGGACCACCGTGAAGTTCTCCGGCGCCTTCCCGGCCCGCCGGGTGCACGAGCTGCTGGACCGGGTGGAGAAGCTCCAGCAGGCGGTCAAGTTCGCCCGTGAGGAGGCCAACGGCGCCGAGGTCACCGATCAGCGGGTCGGCGACGCGGTGTTCGGGTACCTTTTCGGATAGATCCCACAAACTCCCCGCCCGCACAGAACACGCGGGACGGGGTGCGCGAGGAGCGCAAGCTGAAACTGAGGCTTGTCGTGACGACGCGGTTCCAGTGGTGGTTCGAGCCCACCCCGCGGCACTTCCGGGCCGCGGTAGCCCAATCGGCAGAGGCAGACCGCGATCAATCTCAGACTCTTGCTCCAGGCTCAGCATTCGCCGCCGAACACCGGATCGACCGGGTACGGGCAATGATCGTCGGATACGGGTTCAAATCCCGTCGGCCGCGCTGCGTGCGGCCGTAGTTCAACGGCAGAACACGACGTCGTGAGAATGACCCGATCCCTCAAGCGTGCCGGTGTGCGCACATGGGCGGCACCATGGGGCCCGGGGGCAGGCTACGCCCCCGGGTCCACCAAATCGTCCGGCCGGCCCGCGAGGCCGTCCGCCCACGCCGCCAGCGCCGCGAAGTCCTCGTCCACGAGGCCGCGCCGGGGGTCGACGAAGTGCGCCAGCGCCGGGCCCTCGTGGTGTGCGGCGAAGAAGCGCTGCTCGCGGGCCGTGATCTCGTCGTCCACCCAGGCGAAGGGGCGGCCGGCGGCCCAGCGCAGGATGTGCCGGGTCTTCCACTGCAGTCCGTCGAGCTCGACGGTGTGCAGCTCGGGCCACTCGATGACGGGCAACGTGGGCAGGCCGAGGACGGGACCTATATGGGTGTTGGCGTCGTGCATCCACGTCGTCGCCCAGACCAGGTCATAGGGGAGGGCCAGCAGTCGCGGCCCGTGTTCGGGGCGCAGCCACACCCGCAGCGGCTTCGGCACCTCGGGTACGGGGAAGCGGTGCGTGGTGTAGCCGCGGGGGCGGCGGTGCCGCTTCGCGGCGAAGGGGTTGAGGGGGCCGTCGACGTCGAGGAGCAGCACGGGGCGGGTGGACATGACCTGATCATGCCGCCCGGGGCATGATCAGTACACCGGATTCCGGTTCGTCCGGCTTCGGGGCCGCGCGGGGTCACTCGCGGGCGCGGCCGGAGCGTATTCCCTCGCAATCCGGTGCCCGGACGTGCGAGGCTGGGGTGCAAGAACCTACAGATCTGGGGGCCATCATGACCGCAGAAGGCGATCCGCAGACCGAGACCACCGGTGAGGAGCAGCCCCCCGAGGACGACATGAAGCGACGCTTCCGCGAGGCGCTCGCGCGCAAGAAGCAGGGCCAGGGCAAGGGCGGCCCGGGCTCCGGCAAGGACGGATCGAAGATCCACGGGGCGCACGGCCCGGCCGGCGGCAAGCGCGAGTTCCGCCGCAAGAGCGGCTGACCGCGGCGCCGGTGCGACTCACGGCGATCTCCCGGCCGCAGCTCGCAGCCGCCCTGGCCCGGCGGATCGCCGACTGCGAGCCCGCCGACGGCGGGGCGTTCTTGCGCATCGCGCTGGACGCCGCCCCCGCCGCCGGCGCCGGTGAACTCGCCGGGGAGCTCGCGCGGGAGCTGCCGCCGCTCGGCCGGCACGTCCGGCTCGTCGGGGCGGAGGGTTTCCTCCGCCCCGCCTCGCTCCGGTACGAGTTCGGCCGCGAGGACCCCGACGCGTACTACGACGGCCGGCTGGACGTGCCGGCGCTGTGGCGCGAGGTGTTCGCGCCGCTGGAGCCGGGCGGCAGCGGACGGATCCTGCCTGATCTGTGGGACCCCGTGACGGACCGCGCCACGCGCTCCCCGTACACGGAGCTGAAGCCCGGCACGGTGGTCGTGCTGTACGGGCCGCTGCTGCTGGGGCACTGGTTCCCGTTCGACCTGACCGTCCATCTCGGTCTCACCCCAGCCGCCCTCGCCCGCCGTACCCCGGCCGCCGAGCGGTGGACGCTGCCCGCCTTCGCGCGGTACGAGGACGAGGTCGACCCGGTCAGGGCGGCGGACGTCCTGGTCCGTGTCGACGATCCCCGCCGGCCGGCCTGGAACGGCTGAGCCCGGGCTCGTCGTCGTCCGCCGGCCGGTACGGCGGCACATCGGGCCCCGGCTGGTAGTGCGGCCCCTGGCGCCGATGGCGCCGGATGACGAACAGGTCGATCACCGTCACCGCGGCCAGCGCGGCGGTTACCGCCGCCCACCCCGGCCGGTCGGTGGCGGCGAAGCCGACCGTGATGACCGTCATCAGCAGCGTGCCCCACACGGCGAGCCAGAAGCGCATCCGCAGCGGACTGCGCGCGTGCAGCGGCTCGTCTCCGGTACGGCGCATCGTCACCTCACCCCTTCTCTCCCTCCAGGGTCCGCCCTACCCATCGGTAGTCACAGCGGGGGAGGTTGACGCCCGCTCCCGGTGCCACGCTAACGTGCGGGGCTGTGACGGAATCGATCAACGACGCAGCGCTCCCGGGCCGGCACGGCCCCGGTGCCACCACGGAGATACAGCCCCGCCGCGTGGGCCCGGTCCACACCGCGTACGCCCCCGACCCCGACGGCGACCCGGATCCGGGCGAGATCGTCTGGACGTGGGTGCCGTACGAGGAGAACGACGGCCGCGGCAAGGACCGCCCGGTGCTGGTGGTCGCGCGCGAGCCGCGCGGCACCCTGCTCGCCGTACAGCTGTCGTCCAAGCGGCACGACCAGGACCGGGAGTGGGTGCCGCTGGGCTCCGGGCCGTGGGACCGCAGCGGGCGGGACTCCTGGGTGGACCTGGACCGGGTGCTGCGGGTGCACCCCGAGGGGATGCGCCGGGAGGCGTGCGCCCTGGACCGGCAGCGGTTCCATCTGGTGGAGCACCGGCTGCGGCTGCGCTACGGCTGGTCCTGACCCGGCGGCCGGAGCCGGTCCGGGGGCGGCCGCCCGCCCACCGTCCCCACCGCCACGGCCGCCGCCGCGCATCCGGCCCGCGCCGCCGCCACCGGCTCCGCCCCGCCGAGCCACGCGGCGAGATACGCCCCCGTGAACGCGTCCCCCGCCCCCGTCGTGTCCACCGGATCCGCCGGTACGGCGGGGACCCGCGCGGCCGGTCCGCCGTCCCGGGCGACCAGCGCTCCGCCGGGGCCGAGGGTGACGACGGCCGTGCCGTGCACCGCGCTCAGCTCCCCGGCGGCCCGCGCGGGATCCGCCGCGCCGGTGAGCAGCCGGGCCTCGGCGGCGTTGGGCAGGATCAGGTCCGCGGGGCGGATCGCGGAGCGGAAGACGTCCACCCCGAGGCGTTCGATGAATCCCGTCGACGCCGGGTCGACGCTCAGTGTGGCGCCCCGGGCGTGCGCCGACGCGGCGACGAGGGCGGTCAGTTCACGGCCGCCGGGGGTGAAGCAGAGGTAGCCGGAGAGGTGGACGTGCGCCACCCCCGCGAGCAGGTCCTCGTCCCAGTCGGCCGGGGTCAGGGCGACCGACGCCCCGCTGTCGGTGAGGAACGTCCGCTCGGCGCCGTCCGCCCCGTCGACCAGGGCGATCACCGTCCCGGTGGGCAGCCCGGGGTCCACGCTCAGCCGGGGTTCGACCCCGTGGCGCCGCAGCTCCGTCGCGTGCCAGCCGGCCGAGTCCCGCCCCGCCCGCCCCAGCATCCGCACCGCGGGGGCACCGCACCGGGCGGCCCACGACGCCGCGTTGGCGCCGGCGCCGCCCGGCAGCGTCGTGATCCGCGCCGCGGTGTCTGTACCGGGGGCGAGCGGCCCGGTGTGCCGGGCGACGACGTCCGTGACGACGTCGCCCACCACCAGCAGCCCTACGGCCGCAGACACCGCGCGATCTCCGCCGCCACGCGCACGTTCCCCCGTACCGCCGCCAGGTTCGCCTCCAGCGAGGCGCCCGCGGTGTGCCGCGTGAGGTACGCCAGCAGGAACGGCGTCACGGCCTGCCCGGTGACCTCCTCGCGTACGGCCGCCGCGAGGCCCTCCGCCAGCACCCGGTCGTGCAGGGCGGGGTCCAGCTGCTCCGCCTCCGGCACCGGGTTGGCGACGATCACCGACGAGGGCACGCCCAGCTCGCCCTGCGCCCGCAGCACCCCGGCGGCCTCCTCGGGACCGTGCACCGTCCAGTCCACCGGATGCCCCGAGGACCGCAGGTAGAACCCGGGGAACTCGTCCGTCCCGTACCCCACGACCGGCACCCCCAGGGTCTCCAGCCGCTGCAGCGTCGCCGGTACGTCGAGGATCGACTTCACCCCGGCGCACACCACCGCGATCGGGGTCCGCGCGAGCAGGCCCAGGTCCGCGGACTCGTCCTGCGTCGTCACCCAGTCCCGGTGCACACCGCCGAGCCCCCCGGTCGCGAACACCGGGATCCCGGCGGACGCCGCGAGGAACGCCGTCGCGGAGACCGTCGTCGCCCCGGACGCCCCGAGGGCCCGGGCGGGCGCGAGATCCCGCACGCCGATCTTGCGCATGGCGTCGTCCTCGGCGACCCGGGCCAGCCCCTTCGCGTCCAGCCCCACGTGCGGGACGCCGTCGAGCACGGCGATCGTCGCCGGTACGGCGCCCGCGGCGCGGACGATGCCCTCGAGTTCGACGGCGACCCCGGCGTTGCGGGGGCGGGGGAGGCCGTGGGCGATGATCGTGGATTCGAGGGCGACGACGGGGCGGCCGGCGTCCATGGCCTCGCGTACCTCGGAGGAAAGGTTCATGTGCTGTACTCCCCGTTCCAGGGCGTGCTGAAGCCCAGCCGGTCCGGATAGAGCTCCGCCCAGTCGGGCTCGCCGGCCTCGGCGGCCTTCTCGTCGTGGCACTCGGGCACCAGCCCGAACCGGATCCCGTCGTGCCGCAGTTCGAACGGGCGGATCGCGATGTCCCCGAACTCCAGTCCGGGCAGGCTGCCGAGCAGCTGCTCCAGCCGCGCGTCGAGCCGGCCGTCCGCGGGTACGCCGGGGCCGGGCGTCCAGATGTCCGAGCCGGTGTGCGTGCCGTCGGCGTCGAACCGGTGCAGCACGGCGTACCAGCGCCGGTGGCGCAGCCAGTCGTCGGCGCCCGGGCGGAAGTCGTCCGTGTAGGCGGCGGTGACCGAGGCGAAGAACTGGCCCTCGTCGTAGCGCCCGATGTGCTCGGTGCGATAGCCCGGTTCGTACCGGATCGGGATGACCGCGGGGATCGGCATGCGCATGACCCTAGCGGGTTGATCGCGAAAGGTGACGGCCCGGGGCGGGTCTTACGCGGACGGGAGTGTCCCGAGGTACTCCGGGGGCACCTGGGACACCAGCCAGACGCCGTTGGCGCTGCGGCGGAACTCGGTGCCGTCGGCGTGCAGCCGGGCCGCGTCCACCGTGAGGACGACGGGTTTTCCGCGCCGGGTGCCCACCCGGCGGGCGGTCGCGACGTCGGCGGAGAGGTGGACGTCGTGGCGGTTCATGGGGCGCAGGCCGTCACGCCGGATCTGTGGCAGCGCGCTGCCGACGGTGCCGTGGTAAAGCACGGCCGGCGGTTCCACGGGCTCGTAGCCCAGGTCGACGGTGATGCTGTGGCCCTGGCTGGCGCGGATGCGGCGGCCGTCGGCGGAGAACGCGAAGCGCTTCTTGTCGTTGCCGGCGACCACCTCGTCGAGGTCGGCCCGGCTCACCCGGATGCCCCGCGCGGCCAGGGCCTTCAGCAGGACGTCCACCTCCACCCAGCCGGCGCCGTCCAGCGCGACGCCGTAGTGCGCGGGATCGTGCCGCAGGCAGTGCGACAGCCGCTTGGAGGTCCTGATCAGTCTCTTCTCATCCATACCCGACCGAGGGTAGGGCGCACGGGGGGCCGGGTGACAGCCGTTTTCCCGGTACGGTTCAGTGCTCCTCGGTGAGCTCGCGGAGCTTCAGCACCGTGTTCCAGTTGCGGGCCGTGGCGGTGAACCCCAGCTTCTTGTTGGCGAAGTTCGCCGCCAGCTTCGAACGGCCGAGGCCGTTGGGGCACCAGACGTAGACGACCCGGTCGCCGACCACGTACTGGTCCGGCTCGTACTTCTCGGGGTCGTCCGTCTGGAACCAGGTGTCGCGCGGCACCGCGGAGAGGAACACCGCCAGGAATTTGGCCGGTTCCGCCGTTGCGTCCGGCAGCGGGTTGCTCTCGATCAGCTCCAGGATCTCGTCGCGGGTGCGGACGATGACCGGGATCTGCAGGCCGAACTCCTCCGAGATGGCCAGCTCGATGGACATGGCGGTCTTCTCGGGGGCCGTGCCCGGGTCGTCGAAGACGATGTTCCCGCTGGCGACGTAGGTGACGACGTTCGCGTAGCCGCGCTCGGTGAGGATTTCACGCAGCCGAGCCATGGGAATCTTGTTGGTGCCGCTGACATTGATCCCGCGCAGCAGGGCAATCTGCTTGCTCACGCCCGCACCCCTCCCTGGAGTCGATCATTCCTTTGCCGTCCGCGGCATCCTGCCACGAGTGAGTACGGCGAGCACAGCCACCGGGACGAGCAACGCCGCTCCTACGGTGTTCAGCCAGCCGTAACCCGCCTGTGCCACGACCACCCCGGCCAGGGCTCCGCCGGCGCCGGCGAGGGAGCTCATCGACAGGTCCGCCAGGCCCTGTACCCCGGCCCGGGCGGCCTGCGGCACGGAGTCGGTGAGCAGTGCGGATCCGGCCACCAGGCCGGCCGACCAGCCCAGGCCGAGGACGAACAGGCCGACGGCGCTCTGCACATGGTTGCCCCGCGCGGTGCCGGCCAGCAGCGCGGCCAGGGCGAGCAGTGCGACCGCCAGGCCGATCACGGATATCCGGCCCAGGCGATCCGCGAGCCAGCCCATCACCGGCGAGAACGCGTACATGCCGAGGATGTGGCTGGAGAAGACGAGGCCGATCAGCTCGATGTCCGCGCCGTGGTGGACGAGGTCCAGCGGCGTCATCACCATGATCGCGACCATCGTGGTGTGCGAGACGGCCACCGTCAGCAGCGCCAGCCGGGCCATCGGCGAGACGCGCACCGCCGCCAGCGCCGCGCGCAGCGACCGGTCCTCGGGTCCGGCGCCGTCCCCCGTGGCCAGGGCGCGGGCCGTCAGCAGCGGGTCGGGGCGCAGCGCCACCGCCATCACCGCCGCGGCGACCAGGAACACCCCGGTGGCCCAGACGAACGGGCCGGCCGACTCGGGGACGCCCGCGCCGGAGACGCTGCGTCCGGCGGGGGCGGCGATGTTCGGCCCGAGGACGGCGCCGATGGTCGTCGCCCAGACCACCGTGGCGATCGCCCGGCCCCGGCGGGCCGGCTCGGCGAGGTCGGCGGCGGCGAACCGGGCCGCCAGATTGGCGGAGGAGCCGGCGCCGAAGGCCGCCATCCCGGTCAGCAGCAGCGCGAAGCTGCCGATCACGGACGCCAGCACCACCAGCGCGGCCCCGGCGGCGCCGATCAGATACGCGAGCACCAGCCCCGCCCGCCGTCCCCGGCGGCTCATCAGCGAGGCCAGCGGCAGCGCGAGCACGGCGGTGCCGGCGACCGTCGAGGTCTGTCCGAGACCGGACATCGCCTCGGAGCCCGACACCTCCTCGGCCAGCAGGGCGGACAGGGCGATGCCGATCGCCACGCCGAGACCGCCCAGCACCTGGCTGACGAGCAGCACGATCGTGGTGCGGCGGCGGACGCGGGGCAGGCCGGCCGTCAGCGCGGCGAGGTCCTGCGGGCGGGTCGGTTCGAGGGTGCTCACGCCCGGAAGTGTCTCAGAACGTGCGTTCGGGGAAAGCTGCGCGCGAAGGACTAGAACAGAGGCTCCGGGAGCACGCCCTCCAGGGCCAGCAGCCGGCGCTTGGTCTCGAGCCCGCCGCCGAAGCCGCCGAGCCCTCCGTCGCTCTCCACCACCCGGTGACAGGCCACCACGACCGGCAGCGGATTGGACCCCATGGCCCGTCCCACGGCCTGCGCCGCGCCCGGCTCCCCGACCCGCTCGGCCAGATCCTGGTACCCCACGACCGCCCCGTACGGCACTGTGGCGTCGAGCGCCCGCAGAACCCGGAGATTGAAGCCCGACGACAGGGACCAATCGAGCGGGAGATCGAACACTTTCCGCCGTCCTGCGAAATACTCGGCCAACTGCTGGGCCGCCTGGGGTATACACGGCACGGCACCGGGCTCCGGGACGGCGTCCAGCCGCTCGCCCAGTCGCCGCAATACGGGACCCGCCGCCCGCTCGTCCGTGTGGAAGCCCACCTTGACCAGCCCCGACTCTGTGCCGGCGAGCAGCAGGGGGCCGATTGAGGTGTCCATTACCAGCCAACCGAGCGTGGAAGCGTCCATGCCGGTCAGCCTAGGGCGCCCCACTGACACCCTCCGGGCTGCTCGCGGTGCCCCCGGTCAGAAGTGATCGAAAGACGCATGATTTCCGCCACGGCTTTCGTCCCGTTGTCCAAAACTGAGTGTTCCGTACACCAGTGCCACTAACATCATCGGTTGCTCCAGCCGGTGACTTCCAGGGGTTCCCCCCCCGGACCCACTCGTCGCCGGGCGCCCCTAGCAAGCGCTTGTCCCCCCTCTGTCCCCCCACGGACCCTGTCCGGAATCTGGGAGTCACCCCGTGCAAGATGCGGTACCGGTCGACGGTTTCAGCTACGGCCTCCTCACGCCTCTCGCGGCGTTCTGCATGGCGATGCTCGGCAGCGCCCTGGGCCTGAGATGCACGATGCGCGCGCTGACGATGGACCAGTCACGCCGGTTCGGCTGGCTCGCGCTCGGCGCGGTCGCCATCGGTACCGGCATCTTCACCATGCACTTCATCGCCATGATGGGCTTCACCGCCCGGGACGTGCAGATCAACTACGACCTGCCCCTGACCCTGGCCAGCCTGCTGGTCGCCGTTGTCGTCACCGGCGTGGGTGTGTTCCTCGTCGGCTACCGGGGACGCACCCCGGTGGCCCTGACCACCGGCGGCGTGATCACCGGTGTCGGCGTGGCCTGTATGCACTACATGGGCATGGCCGGCATGCGGATGGACGGCGCCAAGCAGGTGTACTCGGCGGGCGTCGTCACCCTGTCGGTGATCATTGCCGTGGTGGCCGCGACGGCGGCGCTGTGGCTGGCCATGACGGTGAAGAAGTTCGGTGTCGCCATCGGCGCCGCCCTGATCATGGGCATCGCCGTCTGCGGCATGCACTACACCGGCATGGAGGCCCTGAGCGTCCATCTGACGAGCGCCACGGGCACCCTCACCGGCCGTACCCCCGCCGAGATCCTGGCGCCGATCCTGATCGGCCCCGTGCTGCTGCTGGTCTTCGTCGGCCTCTTCGTCGGCATGGACCCGCTGGAGCGCGAGTGGCGCCACCGCGGCAAGGGCGGTGACGAGGAGAAGGAGGAGCCCTCCGAGCCGCCCCTGTTCGAGCGCTCGGCGTTCGAGCCGCGTTCCTGAGCGCTGTACGGCGGCGCCCCCTCCTCCGGGAGGGGGCGCCGCCGCGCGTTTCAGCCCGGGTATCCGGCCCTCCGCAGCGCCGCGGCCACCAGATCCGGCCGGTTGGTGATGATCCCGTCCGCGCCCCAGCGCGCCAGCGTCACGGCGCGCGCCGGGTCGTCCACGGTCCAGGCGTACGCCTCCAGCCGCCGCCCGTGCGGACCGGTCAGCGCGTGCACGGCGGCCCAGTACCCGGGCGACAGCGTGGTGTGCAGCGAGTTGATCTGGTCGGTGAACCGCGCGTACGCGGGCAGGTCGGCGACCGCCGGCGTGCCGAGGAAGGCGGTGCGCACATCGGGCCGCAGCCGGTGCACGGTCCGGATCGACCCCGCGTCGAAGGACTGGACGAGCAGCCGCCGCGCCACGTGCGCCCGGTCCAGCCAGCCGAGGTCGCGCAGCGTGCGCACGATGTCGGCGGCCAGCCCCGGATGGTCCTGCGGCTGCTTGACCTCCAGCACCAGGTTCCGGCCGGTCCGCTCGACCCGGTCCAGGTACTGCGCGAGGCTCGGCACCCGCTGCCCCCGCCACCGCGGGCCCTTCCAGGCGCCCGCGTCGAGGGCGGAGATCTCCTTCCAGGTGAAGTCGCCGACCTTCCACGGCGCCCGGCCGGGGAACTTCTGTTCGACGTCGGTGGTGCGGGCCAGCGTCGGGTCGTGCAGGACGACCAGCGTGCCGTCCCTGGTGCGCTGCACGTCGTTCTCCACCCAGGCGATGCCCAGGCTGCGGGCCAGGTCGACGGCGGCGAGGGTGTTCTCGGGCGCGGCGTGGGAGGCGCCGCGGTGGGCGACGGTGACCACGCGCCCGTCGTGTCCGGCGGCGGCCACGGGAACGGCGGCGAGCAGCGCGGCCAGCGCCGCGACGGTGCCCGCCAGACAGGTCGTGGCGCGCGTACGCGTCCGTTTCACTCGCCGTGTCGGCTGTTGTCGGTGATCTCGCACATGCAGAGGGTCACCGCCGAAGGCGCCGGGGGGCCGGGTGACACGCCGGTTCGTCCCGGTCCGTACCGAACGTTCCGGTCGCAGGGGGCTTTGTCGGTGGCAGGTCGTACCGTGGAGCCATGCGGCCCGTATCCGAGATCGAACGCAGTATGGCGACCCCGTTCAAGGTGGTCAGCCCCTATCAGCCCAGTGGTGACCAGCCCGCCGCGATCGCGGAGCTGGAGCAGCGCCTGCGCGACGGCGAGAAGGACGTCGTCCTGCTCGGCGCGACCGGCACGGGCAAGTCGGCGACCACCGCCTGGCTGATCGAGCGGATGCAGCGGCCCACCCTGGTGATGGCGCCGAACAAAACCCTCGCGGCCCAGCTGGCGAACGAGTTCCGTGAGCTCCTCCCGGACAACGCGGTGGAGTACTTCGTCTCGTACTACGACTACTACCAGCCCGAGGCGTACGTCCCGCAGACGGACACCTACATCGAGAAGGACTCCTCGATCAACGAGGAGGTCGAGCGCCTGCGCCACTCCGCGACGAACGCGCTGCTCACCCGCCGCGACGTGATCGTCGTCGCCTCCGTCTCGTGCATCTACGGCCTGGGCACCCCGCAGGAGTACGTGGACCGGATGGTGCCGCTCGAGGTCGGCGCCGAGCTGGACCGCGACCAGCTGCTGCGCCGCTTCGTCGACATCCAGTACACGCGCAACGACCAGGCGTTCACCCGGGGCACCTTCCGGGTCCGCGGCGACACCGTCGAGATCTTCCCGGTGTACGAGGAGCTCGCCGTCCGCATCGAGATGTTCGGCGACGAGATCGAGGCCCTCTCCACGCTGCACCCGCTCACCGGCGAGGTGATCAAGAGCCACGAGCAGCTGTACGTCTTCCCGGCCTCGCACTACATCGCCGGCCCCGAGCGGATGCACAAGGCGGTCCTCGGCATCGAGCAGGAGCTCGCCGAGCGGCTGCGGCAGCTGGAGAAGGAGGGCAAGCTGCTGGAGGCCCAGCGGCTGCGCATGCGCACCACGTACGACCTGGAGATGCTCCAGCAGATCGGCACCTGCTCCGGCGTGGAGAACTACTCGCTGCACATGGACGGCCGCGAGACCGGCAGCCCGCCGTACACGCTGCTCGACTACTTCCCCGACGACTTCCTGCTGGTCCTCGACGAGTCGCACGTCACGGTGCCGCAGATCGGCGCCATGTACGAGGGCGACGCCTCCCGCAAGCGCACGCTGGTCGACCACGGCTTCCGCCTCCCCTCCGCGTTGGACAACCGGCCGCTGAAGTGGGAGGAGTTCCTCGAGCGTGTCGGCCAGACGGTGTATCTGTCGGCCACCCCGGGGCCGTACGAGCTGTCCCGCGGCGACGGCGTCGTCGAGCAGATCATCCGCCCGACCGGTCTGGTCGACCCGGAGGTCGTGGTCAAGCCCACCGAGGGCCAGATCGACGACCTGGTGCACGAGATCCGCAAGCGGACCGAGAAGGACGAGCGCGTCCTGGTCACCACGCTGACCAAGAAGATGGCCGAGGACCTCACGGACTACTTCCTCGAGCTCGGCATCCAGGTCCGCTATCTGCACAGCGACGTCGACACCCTGCGCCGTATCGAGCTGCTGCGGGAGCTGCGCAGCGGCGAGTTCGACGTCCTCGTCGGCATCAACCTGCTCCGTGAGGGCCTCGACCTGCCCGAGGTGTCGCTGGTCGCCATCCTCGACGCCGACAAGGAGGGCTTCCTGCGCTCGGGGACCTCGCTGATCCAGACCATCGGCCGCGCCGCGCGCAACGTCTCCGGCGAGGTCCATATGTACGCCGACAAGATCACCCCGGCCATGGCCAAGGCGATCGACGAGACGAACCGGCGGCGCGAGAAGCAGGTCGCGTACAACAAGGAGAAGGGCATCGACCCGCAGCCGCTGCGCAAGAAGATCAACGACATCGTCGCGCAGATCGCCCGCGAGGAGGTCGACACCGAGCAGCTGCTGGGCACGGGCTACCGCTCGTCGCGCCCCGCGGCGGCGAAGAAGGACGGCGCGGGCACCCGGGCGCCGGTCCCGGCGCTCGGCGGCAGGGCGAAGAAGGCCGCGGCCGAGGCCGGCACGCCCACCGAGACCCCCGTGGCCGAACTGACGCAGCAGATCGAGGACATGACGGAGCGGATGCGCGGCGCCGCGGCCGAGCTCCAGTTCGAGCTGGCGGCCCGGCTGCGGGACGAGGTGCACGAGATGAAGAAGGAGCTGCGCCAGATGAAGGAGGCGGGGCTGGCCTGATGCCGAATGTCCGCGTTCCATGCGCCCGGACCCGTATTAACTGAGGTCGTCCGGGTTGTGTGGGCGTCGGGGGGCGCGCGTTGTTTCAAGAACGCCACAAAAGACGAAACCCCCCCGGCGCGGCGTACGTCCTGCCCCATAGGGTGGGTGCGAAACCCGGGCCGCAGGCCCAAGCGATCGAGGAGGGGACCCGCGTGAGCGTCAACTTGTCCAAGGGACAGGCGATCAGCCTGGAGAAGCAGGGCGGCGGCAGTCTGTCCGCGGTCCGGATGGGACTCGGCTGGCAGGCGGCGCCGCGCAGGGGTCTGTTCGGTTCGCGCACCCGGGAGATCGACCTCGACGCCTCCGCGGTGCTCTTCGCCGACAAGCAGCCGGTCGACGTCGTCTTCTTCCGTCACCTGGTGAGCGACGACGGCTCCGTCCGGCACACCGGTGACAACCTCGTCGGCGGCGCCGGCCAGGGCGGCGACGACGAGTCGATCCTGGTGGACCTGCAGCGCGTGCCGGTGCACATCGACCAGATCGTCTTCACCGTGAACTCCTTCACCGGCCAGACGTTCGCCGAGGTGCAGAACGCCTTCTGCCGGCTGGTCGACGAGACCAACGGCCAGGAGCTGGCCCGCTACACGCTGACCGGCGGCACCAACGCCACGGCGCAGATCATGGCGAAGGTCACCCGCCAGGGCGGCGGCTGGACGATGACGGCCATCGGCACGCCGGCCGCCGGCCGTACGTTCCAGGACCTCATGCCGGCGATCCTGCCGCATCTGTAGGACCGGGACAGGAACACCCAGGGGAGGGGCAGGAATGACGGCCGAGCTGGTGCATGGGCAGAACCATCCGCTGCCCGGGGCACGGCTGGAGATCCGGCTGACGGCGGGCAATCCGGTGATCGCCGGGGTCACGCTCGCCGACGAGCGGGGCCAGGTGCCCCGGCCGGAATGGGTGGGGCACCCCGGTGCGCCCGTCCTGCCCGGTCTGGAGCTGCCCCGGCAGGCCGCCGCCGAGCACCGGCTCGCGGTGGACCTCGGCGCCCTCCCCGACGACGTGTGCCGGGTGAACGTACTGATGGCGCTGCCCGGCGGAGTGGGCGGCCCGGAGCGCTTCGGCGCCCTGGCCGCCCCGCACGCCGCGATCACCACCCTGGACGGGACGGAGATCGCCAGCTTCACCGTCACCGGGCTCGACTCGGAGTCCGCGGTGTTCGCCCTGGAGCTGTACGAGCGGCAGGGCGCCTGGAAGGTCCGGGCGATAGGCCAGGGCTACGCCGGCGGCCTCGCCGCCATGCTCGCCGACCAGGGCCTGCCGCAGGCCGCCGACCTCGCCGCCCGGATCAACGACGCCGTGGCCGAGGGCCTGGCCCGCGCGGTCGGCGCCGCCCCGGTGACCGCGTCGAACGGCGCCCGCCCGGGCGCCCAGGGGGGCGCTCCGGCCTCCCCGACGCCCCCGCCTTCCCCGTCCTCTCCCGCGACCGGCGTCAACTACCGCCACCCCGGCCGCCGCGACGACACCCCGCCCCAGCCCGTGTCACCGCCGCAGCCCCCGCCGACGGCCGGCTCCGGCGTCAACTACAGCCACCCCGGCCGCAGCACGACCCCCCCGCCGCCGCCCCTCGCCCCGCCGCAGGGCGACGGGCCCCGGGTGCCCGTGGCCGGCGACGCCACCGGCTGGTCCATGGAGGAGCGGCTGTACAACCAGGTCTGGGGCATGTTCGAGGACCTGGCCCGCACCGTCGCCGCGTACCGCAGCGCCGTCGACTTCGCCGACTCGCGGATGGAGCGGGAGCTCGAGGGCGTCCTGTCCGACCCCCGCACCCGGATCGGCCCCGCCGCCGACGCCGCCCGCGAGACGGCCCGCGCCCGGCACGTCCAGCTGGTCGACCAGGCCCGCGCCACCCTCGACCGCGACATCGCCCAGCTCCAGGCCGAGGCGGACGTCGTCGAGCCGGCGCTGCCGCCCCCGTACGCCCGCTGGGACAACCCCTGCTGGCACGCGTACCAGGTGCCCACCGAGCATCCGATGGCCCTGCGGATGGGCGACCTCTCCCTGGAGGAGGCCGGCGGGCTGCGGATCCCGATGCTGATCCGGCTGCCGCTGGAGCGCGGCCTGTGGGTCGACACGGGCACCCGCGACACCTTCGGCCTCGCCGACTCCGACCAGGTCCGCGGCCAGGGCATCTCCCTCGCCGTGTCGATCGCCGCCCGGCTGCTCGCCTCGTACCCGGCGGGCGACTTCGCCGTGCACGTCATCGACCCGGCCGGCACCGCGTCCGGCGCGCTCACGCCGCTGCTGAACTCCGGGGTGCTGGCCGACATGCCGGCCATGGGCGCCGCGGGCGTGCAGTCGGTGCTGGGCAAGCTGACGCAGCGGGTGGACCTGGTGCAGATGGCGATCCGCAGCGGCGCCGCCGACTCCCTGCCGCCCGACATCGACACCGCCGACCAGCTGCTGATCGTGCATGACTTCCCGCACGGCTTCGACGACCGCGCGGTCACCCAGCTGCGGTATCTCGCCGACGAGGGCGCCTCCGTGGGCGTCCATCTGATGATGGTCGCCGACCGCGAGGAGTCCGGCGGGTACGGCCCGCTGCTGGACCCGATGTGGCGCAAGCTGCTGCGGATCACGCCGGTGCCCGAGGACTATCTGGCGGACCCGTGGATCGGGCACGCCTGGACGTACGAGCCGGTCACCGTGCCGCCCGGCAGCCAGGTGCTCACCCAGGTGCTGGCGCAGGTCGCGGCCGCGCGGCGGGCGTTGCCGCGCTGACGGAAGGCTCCGTACCAAGGAATCGTAAAACGCTCCGACCTGCGTCTTTACCTGAAACTTTACCTTTTCTTGGGTAAGGCTATAAGGTTTGATGACCTGGGGCGACGCGCTCCTCCCTACCCTTCCGGAGGAAGACGTGGACGTCTCGCCGATCCTGTGGACCGCGACGGTGGTGGGGCTCTGCGCCCTGATCGCCGTCGACTTCCTCATCGGCCGCAAGCCCCACGAGGTCTCCACCCGGGAGGCCGGGATCTGGACGGTCGTCTGGGTCGTGCTCGCGGTCCTCTTCGGCCTCGGCCTGCTGCTCGCGGGCGAGGGGCAGGCGTCCGGGGAGTTCTTCGCGGGCTACATCACCGAGAAGTCGCTGAGCGTCGACAACCTCTTCGTCTTCGTCCTCATCATGGCGAAGTTCGCCGTGCCCACGATCTATCAGCAGCGCGTGCTGATGGTCGGCGTACTGATCGCGCTGGTGCTGCGGGCCGGCTTCATCGCCGCCGGCGCCGCGATCATCACGTCGTTCTCCTGGGTCTTCTACGTCTTCGGCGCCTTCCTGATCTGGACCGCCTGGAAGCTGATCCAGGAGGCCCGCGCCGAGGAGCACGACGAGGAGTACGAGGAGAGCAAGCTGATCAAGGCGATCGAGCACCGCTTCCCGGTCGCCGACCGCTATCACGGCACCAGGCTGCTGATCCGGGAGAACGGCAAGCGGCTGCTGACGCCCATGCTGATCGTGATGCTCACCATCGGCACCACGGACGTCCTGTTCGCCCTGGACTCCATCCCCGCGATCTTCGGCCTGACCCAGGACCCGTACATCGTGTTCACGGCCAACGCCTTCGCGCTGATGGGCCTGCGCCAGCTGTACTTCCTCATCGGCGGCCTGCTGCGCAAGCTGGTGTACCTCAGCTACGGACTGTCGGTCATCCTCGGCTTCATCGGCGTCAAGCTGGTCCTCCACGCCCTGCACGAATCGGGGGCGCACGTCCCCGAGATCTCCATCCCGGTGTCCCTCGGCGTCATCTGCGGCGTCCTGGTCGTCACGACGGTCGCCAGCCTGCGGGCCTCCCGGAAGCTCCCCGACCGGTCCTGAGCGTCGGACCCCCGCCCTAGACTTCTGTACGTGGTCAGCGCCGCCGTCTTCCTCCCCGCAGATCCGCCCCGCCGGGGACGGATAGCCCTGTGGTGCCCGGACAGTGGACCGCTCCCCGACGCCGACGGCGAGCTGGAGGTCGTACGACCGGACGGCGGCGACGTCCGCCGCGAGACGGTCCCCGCCCGGCTGCTCACCGTAGAAGATGCCCTGCCGCTGCTCACCGCCGCCCGCTCCGACCGCGCCGCCCACCCCGCCGCGGCCGCCTGGGGCGCCGCCGCCCTGCACGCCCTGCAGCTCGCCGCCCGCGGCCGCCTCCTCCCCGGCCTCACCGCCGACGGCACCGACGCCTGGCGCGCGGGCCCGCTGGACGCCGACGACCTCGTGCACGTACGGGCCGTCGCCGCCGCCCTGCCCTGGGAGGGCCGTGCGACACCCCTGCCGGGCGACGGACCACCCCTGCTGCCCGACCCCGAGGCCCTGATCCGCGCGTTCCTCGACGCCGTCGCCGACACCCTGCCCCGCACCCCCGGCGCCCCGCTGCTGGCCGGCGGGCCCTACGCCGCGGCCGAGGCGCACGCCCTGCCCCGGCTCGCCGACTGGGCCGCCGAGGTCGCCGCCGGCGCCGACGCGGGCGTCCGGATCGGCCTGCGGCTGCACATGGCCGCCGAGGAGCTGTACGAACCGGACGCCCGGCCCGTCACCCTCGTCGTCCAGGTGCACAGCCTCGCCGACCCCACCCTCCTCGCCGACGCCGCCGAGCTGTGGACAGGCGCCGCCGGCGACATCCTCGGCCCCCGCGCCCGCGTCGACACCGTGCTCGCGCTGCGCCGCGCCGCCCGCCTCTGGCCGCCCCTGGAGCGGCTGCTGGCCAAGCCCGTGCCGGACGCCATGCTGCTCGAGCCCGACGAGCTGCACGACCTCCTGGGCCCCGCCGCCCAGCGTCTGGCCGCCGCCGGCATCGCCGTGCACTGGCCGAAGACCCTGGTCCGCGGGCTGACGGCCACCGCGGTCGTCCGCCCCGCGCCCGGCTCCGCGTCCAACGAGGTCAGCTTCTTCGACGCCGCGAAGCTCCTCGAGTTCCGCTGGCAGGTCTCCCTCTCCGGGGTGCCGCTCACCGACGACGAGATGGACCGCCTCGCCGAGGCCAACCGGCCCATGGTGCGGCTGCGCGACCAGTGGGTCGTCGTCGACCCCGCCCTCGTACGCAAGGCCCGCCGGCGCAACCTCGGCCTCCTCGACCCCGTCGATGCCCTCGCCCTCGCGCTCACCGGCGAGACCGAGGCCGACGGCGAGCGGATCGCCGTACAGCCGCAGGGCACCCTCGCGGAGCTCCGCGATCGCCTCACCCGCCCGCCCGAGCCGCTGACCAGCGACCTGCCGCTGCGCGACTACCAGCTGCGCGGCCTCACCTGGCTCGACCGGATGACCTCCCTCGGCCTCGGCGGCTGCCTCGCCGACGACATGGGCCTGGGCAAGACCATCACCGTCATCGCCCTCCACGTCCACCGCGCCGCTCCCGCGCCCACCCTCGTCGTCTGCCCCGCGTCCCTCCTGGGCAACTGGCAGCGCGAGATCGAGCGGTTCGCCCCCGGCCTGCCCGTCCACCGCTATCACGGCCCCGGCCGCTCCCTCACCGACGCGACCGGCGGCTTTGTCCTCACCACGTACGGCACCATGCGCGCCAGCGCCCCCGAACTCGCCGCCCACGACTGGTCCCTGGTCGTCGCCGACGAGGCGCAGCACGTCAAGAACCCCTACGCGGCCGCCGCCAAGGCCCTGCGCACCATCCCCGCCCCCGCCAGGATCGCCCTCACCGGCACCCCCGTCGAGAACAACCTCTCCGAGCTCTGGGCCATCCTCGACTGGACCACCCCCGGCCTCCTCGGCGGACTGAAGAACTTCCGCGCCCGCCACGCCCGCCTCATCGAGAGCGAGGGCGACGAGGAGGCGCTGCGCCGGCTCTCGCGTCTCGTCGGCCCGTTCGTCCTGCGCCGCCGCAAGTCCGACCCCGGCATCGTCCCCGAGCTCCCGCCGAAGACCGAGACCGACCACCCCGTCGCCCTCGCCAGGGAACAGGCCGTGCTGTACGAGGCGGTCGTCCGCGAGGCCCTCGACGACATCGCCGAGTCGGAGGGCATGGCGCGCCGGGGCCTGGTGATGAAGCTGCTCGGGGCGCTCAAGCAGATCTGCAACCATCCCGCGCAGTTCCTGCGGGAGGACACCCATCAGCTCGCCGGCCGCTCCGGGAAGCTCGAGCTGCTCGACGAACTCCTCGAGACGATCCTCGCCGAGGACGGCTCCGTGCTGGTCTTCACCCAGTATGTGTCGATGGCCCGCCTCCTCGAACGGCACCTCACCGCCCGGGGCATCGCCTCCCAGCTGCTGCACGGCGGCACGCCCGTCGACCGCCGCCAGCAGCTCGTGGACCGCTTCCAGAACGGGGAGGTCCCCGTGTTCCTGCTGTCGCTGAAGGCCGCCGGTACGGGACTCAACCTCACCCGCGCCGGACACGTGATCCACTACGACCGCTGGTGGAACCCGGCCGTCGAGGAGCAGGCCACCGACCGCGCGTACCGGATCGGCCAGACCCAGCCCGTCCAGGTGCACCGGCTGATCACGGAGGGCACGGTGGAGGACCGCATCGACGAACTCCTGCACGCCAAACGGGCCCTGTCCGACGCCGTCCTCGGCCAGGCCGGCGAGTCGGCGCTCACCGAGCTCACCGACGGCGAGCTGGCGGAGCTCGTCGCGCTGCGGAGGACGGCGTGAGCGCCACGGGCCGGGCGGCCGGCGACCGGCGGCGGGACTTCCCGCCGTTCCTCTCGCGCAAGGGCAGCCGGGCCCCGTTCGCCGAATCGTGGTGGGGGCAGGCGTGGATCGACGCCCTGGAGGACACCTCGCTGGAGACGGGACGCCTCAGCCGCGGCCGTACGTACGCGCGCGGCGGGCACGTCCTGGACATCACCGTCACCCCCGGGCGGATCGCCGCGCCCGTCCAGGGCAGCCGGACCCGGCCGTACCGGGCGGAGGTACGGCTGCGGACGTTCACCGACGCGGAGTGGGACCGCTTCCTGGCCACGGCCGCCGGCCGCGCGGGCCATCTCGCGGCCCTGCTCGACCGGGACATGCCGCAGACCCTCGCCGAATCCGCCGCGACCGCGGGCGTACGGCTGCTGCCGGGCCCCGGCGACCTCGACCCGCACTGCTCCTGCCCCGACAACGGGCACCCGTGCAAGCACGCGGCGGCGCTGTGCTATCAGGCGGCGCGGCTGCTCGACGCCGATCCGTTCGTGCTGCTGCTGGTCCGGGGGCGCGGGGAGACGGAGCTCCTCGCCGACCTCGGCCGGCGCAACGCCCTCGCGGGCGCGCGGGAGGCGCGGGCGCCGGGCGGCGTCACGGGCACCCCCGCCCGGGAGGCCGTCCTCGCGGCATCGCGCCCGGCGGCCCTGCCCCCGCCGCTGCCCCTGCCCCCGGTGCCCGGCCAGGGCCCGGCGCTCCCCGGCGCCCCCTCCGCCGTGGACGCCCCCGCGCTGGAGATCCTCGCGGCGGACGCGGCGGCCCGGGCGCACGCGGGCCTCGCCCGGGGCCTGACCGACGCCCCGCTGACGCCGTGGGAGGACGCGATCCGGCTGGCGGCAGGCCTGCCCACCGCGGGCCTGACGGGCGCGGGCCGGGCCCTGCACACGCGCCTCGCGGCGGCCACCGGCCGCACGCCCACGGAGATCGCCCGCGCGGTGGCCGCCTGGCGCCAGGGCGGCCTCGAGGGCCTGCGCCTCCTGGACACCCCCTGGGACCCCCCGGCGGGCCCCTTCGACCGGGCCCGCCCGGCCTTCACTGCAGCGGACCTCCCACCCCTGCGCCCCCACCGCAACCACCTCACGGACGAGCCCCGGGGCCTCCAGCTCCGCTACGGCCACGACAGACGCTGGTACCCGTACACGGCGGACCCGGGCTCGGGCGACTTCTGGCCCGCGGGCCCCCCGGACCCGGACCCGGTGGGGGCGCTGACGGCGCTGCTGGCGTCGTCGGCGTAGCCCGGACCCCCGCGGAGCCGCTGCCCGATTCCCCCGAACTCCTTTATGCTGGCGAGCGGTTGATCACCGCACCGCCCTCACCACGGAGTTCAGGATGCCCACATCGGACGGCAACGGCGCCCGCCCCGAGATCGATGTCACCAAGCCGCATCCCGCGCGGGTGTACGACTGGATGCTGGGCGGCAAGGACAACTATCTGGTGGACGAGGAACTCGCCAGACAGATGCTCGCCTTCGACCCGAGCATCCCCCTGATGGCCCGGGCGAACCGGGCCTTCATGCACCGGTCCACCCGGTGGCTCGCCGAGCAGGGCGTACGGCAGTTCCTGGACATCGGCACCGGCATACCGACCGAGCCCAACCTCCACCAGATCGCCCAGTCCGTCGCCCCCGACGCGCGGATCGTCTACTGCGACAACGACCCCATCGTGCTGGCTCACGCCGACGCCCTGATGCGCGGGACGGCGGAGGGCGCCCTGGAGTTCGTACGGGCCGACGCGCGGGAGATCGACACCGTCTTCCACGAGGCCGCCAAGACCCTCGACTTCGACCGGCCGATGGCCGTCTCCCTGATCGCGCTGCTCCACTTCGTCACCGACGAGGGCGACGCCGACCATCTGGTGAACCGGGTCAAGGAGATCCTCTCCCCGGGCAGTTACCTGGTGCTGTCGCACGTCACCGCGGACTTCCACGCGGAGGAGGACGTCCGCCGGGCCAAGGAGGTCGCGAAGTCCCGGGGCTACAACGCGGCCCTGCGCACCCGCGACCGCATCGAGCGCTTCTTCGACGGCCTCGGCCTCGTCGACCCGGGCCTCGTCCTCGCCGAGGACTGGCACCCGGAACCCGACGGGACGAACGCCCACCGGGGGAACCTCAACAGCTCCACGTACGTGGGCGTCGCCCGCAGAGCCTGACGGTGCTCGGCCGCCGTCCTACATCGGCTCGGCGAAGGCGGCCCGCCACTGCGGGCGCGGGTCCGCCCCCGGGCTCGTCCAGTACTCCGTCGCGCGTATGACCCGTCCGTCACGGACGGTCCAGAACGACGCGGCGCGGAAGACACCGAGCTCGTCGTGCGGCACCTCGACCTCGGAGACGACCTCGTCGCCCTCCGCCACCACCTTGAGCACCCGGATCGACCAGCCCTGCGGATACTCGCGGTTCACCGCGACGAAGTTGTCCCGCCCGACGATGCGCTCCAGGCTCATCGGCCACTCGACCACGGCGTCCTCCGCGATCAGCTCGCCGACGCCCGCCCAGTCCCGTGCCTGAATCCGGTCCCACAGAGTTTCGATCACCTTCGAGGATTCCATCCGACGAGCCTCTCACGGGGGTCCGACAACCCCACGGCTCCGGACGGCGGTCAGCCGTTCTCCGCCCGCCGGGCCAGCGCCTCGTTCATCGCCCGGAACTGCGGGAGGGTCTGATCGTGCAGCATGCCCCCGACGAAGGGCACGGCCACGCCCGTGAAGCGTTCGCTCTGGGTCAGGCGGACGCGGTCCGGGCCGAGCGGCTCGATGACGAACCGGTGTTCCCCGTCCGCGATCCAGCCGGGGCCGACCTTCCCGAGCCAGCGCAGTTCGCGGCCGGGGGTGCGTCCGGCGCGTTGCCGGTCGAGGGTTCGGAGGTCGGCGGAGCAGTGGGGGCTGAAGTCCGGGGCATGGTGAGCCTCTCGATAGCAGGGAGTGTCAGGCCGACGCCCCGCGCAGGGCGCCAGTGACCAGACGGCCGACGTACGCGGCGTCCAGCGGGCGGCCCGTCACGAGCAGCCGGTAGTACAGTGCGCCCGCGAGCTGGTCGAACAGCACCTCCGGCTCGACGTCCGGACGCAGCTCGCCCTCGTCGCGGGCACGTTCCAGCAGGGCGAGCGCCACGGCGTTGCGGCGGTGGAACATCGCGTGGACGGCCGCACCGACGTCGGCGTGCCGGGCGGCGGCCGCCGCGACCTCGGCGACCAGGCCCGCCGAGGTGTCGCCGGACGTGGCGGGACGGCCGGCGAGCCGCATGCGGTTGAGGCCGGAGACGATCTCGTTCAGATAGCGCGTCAGGTCCGCGCGGACATCGCCCGTGTAGTGCACCGGCACCGCGTCCTGGAGTTGTGCGACGACCGCGACGATCAGATGGTCCTTGGTCGGCCAGCGCCGGTACAGCGTGGTCTTGGCGACGCCCGCCGACGCGGCGACCTCGTCGACCGAGAACCGGTCGTAACCGCGCTCCAGCAGCAAGGCCAGCGCCGCCTCGAGGATCCGCCCGTCCGCCTCCTCGCTGCGGGGCCGTCCGCGCCCTCGTTCCGCCGCCACCGGGACCTCCTGGATTTCGCTACGGTCGTTTCGTAAAGGAGCGTAGAGCGTGCGATTAATTACGCAACAGGAGTAGCGAAATACCGGAGAAAACCAGTGGCCCCGCCGCCCCGGAGGCGCCTACCGTGGAGGCAACGACGCAGCGGGGTAGCGCAGTTAGGCAGCGCGTGGGGCTCATAACCCCGAGGCCGCGGGTTCGAATCCCGCCCCCGCCACCAGAGGCTCCGGACCCACGGGTCCGGAGCCGTTTTCATGCCGTCGCCGGCACCGCCACCCGCGCCGGCCGGGTCTCCGGCAGATACAGGAAGCACGTCAGACTCAGCGCCGCGACCCCCGTCAGAAAAGCCCCCACCGCCCACGGGACGCCCGCCGGCGGGGTCAGGGCCGTGGCCGCCAGGGGAGTGAGCGCGCCGCCCAGGACGCCGGCGAGGTTGTACGAGACGGCCGCCGCCGTGCAGCGGATGCGGGGGGCGAAGAGTTCCGGGAGGTAGGACGCCGTGACCGCCAGCGTCGGGGTCAGGGCCAGGGACGCCACCAGGACCGCGGTGAACACCGCCGCCGGACGGGCGGACTCCAGCAGCCGCAGCATCGGGACGACCCACAGGGCCATCAGCGTGACGCCGCAGACGCACAGGGGGCGGCGCCCGAAGCGGTCGCCCAGCACTGCCGCCACGGGGCCCGCGGCCGACGAGAGGGTCGTCGCCGCCATGATCAGACCCAGGACCGGGGTGCGGCTCATCCCGCGCTCCGCCGTCACGTACGCCAGCGACCACGTCGTGACCGTGTAGAACATGGCGAACGACACCGACACCGCCCCTGCCGCCAGCAGCACCCGGCGCCAGTGCCGCCGCGCCACCTCCGCGACCGGCAGCCGGGACCGCTCCTCCAGCCCCATGAACTCCGGTGTCTCCGGCAGCGACCGCCGCAGCAGCAGCCCGAGCGCCGCCAGCAGCCCCGCCGCCCAGAACGGCACCCGCCACCCCCACGAGCGGAACTGCGCGTCCGTCAGCCCGGCGGACAGCGCCAGCGCCGTCCCGTTCGCCAGCAGAAAGCCGACGTGGGCGCCCAGCTGCGGGAAGCTCGTCCACAGCCCCCGGCGCCGGGCCGGCGCGTGCTCCGCCATCAGCAGCACCGCCCCGCCCCATTCGCCGCCCACGCCCAGGCCCTGCAGAAAGCGCAGCGACACCAGCAGCGCGGGAGCCGCCGCCCCGATCGAGGCGTACGTCGGCAGACAGCCCACCCCGACCGTCGCCAGCCCCGTGAGCAGCAGCGACGACAGGAGTACGGGACGGCGGCCGTACCGGTCACCCAGATGGCCGAAGAGCACCGAACCCAGCGGACGGGCCACGAATCCCGCGCCGAACGTGGCGAACGCGGCGAGGGTGCCGGCGACGGGGGAGAAGGAGGGGAAGAACAGCGGGCCGAGGACGAGCGCCGCCGCCGTGCCGTAGACGAGGAAGTCGTAGAACTCGACGGCCGTCCCGGCGAGCGAGGCCGCGGCCAGCCTGGTCAGCGAGGGGGCGTGCGTGGGGGCGTTCACGCCCCGCCCAACGACGGCCGGACGATCAGGACACCGTACGTAGGAAAAACACCACTTGTCCGGGTTGTTCGCCGGTGGTTGCGTTGACCTGGGAGGCGTCCGGCCGGCGGGCGCCGCAGGGCGCGGAGGCGCAGCCGTGGAGTTCATCCAGATCATTGACTACGAAACGACCCAGCCGGAGGCGGTGCAGGCCCTCGGCGAGCGGTTCCGCAAGGAGCAGGAGGGCGTCCCCGGCGGCCCGAGCCGCGTCATGTGGCTGCACGACCGGGACAACCCCGACCGCTATGTGACGCTCCTGGAGTTCCCGTCGTACGAGGAGGCGATGGCCAACAGCGGGCGGCCGGAAGTGCAGGAGTTCGCCGCCCGGATGACGGAACTGTGCAGCCGTGAGCCCGTCTTCTCCAACTGCGATCTGCGTGAACGGATGGAGCGGTAGGCGGGGGAGGGGGTGGCTCGAGGGGCGCCCCCCTCCCCGTAGGACTCAGTACGTGACCGAGATCCGCCGCGCCGGGCCGTCCACCCGGATCCGGCCGCCGTACGGCAGCGTGAGCTGCGGGTCGGTGTGCCCGAAGTCGACGTCGAAGACGGCCATGGTGCCGGGGGCGTACTCGGCCAGCGCCCGCAGTACTGCCTCGCGCTGCTCGGTGGCGTAACGCGCCCGCTCGGCGGGCTCGTTGCGGCGGTCGAACGCCCAGGTCTTCGGGCGGCCCCAGAGCAGCGCGGGGAAGCGCCGGAGGAGGCCGCGCTCGCCCATGTTGCGCAGGGTGCGGTAGATCTCCGTGCCGGGCGGCATCTCCTCGGAGGTCTCCAGGAACAGCACGCAGCCGTCGTACGCGGCGGGGTCCTCCTGGATCTCGCTGTCGGCCATCAGATGCCAGGCGAGGATCTCGACGCAGCCGCCCCAGCTCACGCCCTCCACGACGCGGTCGGGCCGGTGCCAGATCCAGCCGGTGCCGGGCTCCATCGGCGGGGGTGTCCGCCAGGTCTCCTCCGCCGCCCAGTCCTGGTCCACGGTCTTGAACTCGGGCGCGGGGCGCAGCTCGTACTCCCGCGGTCCGAAGAGCGCGGCGCGCACGGAGTCGGCGGAGAGCGGGCTGATGCCGTGGGGGCGGCCGAAGGTGGTCATGATCAGACCGCCGTGGTAGCCCACGATGCCCGTGTTCCACAGGTACAGCAGCAGGCTCGTGTTGTCGCTCATGCCGAAGAACGGCTTGGGGTTGGCGCGGATCACCTCGCAGTCCAGATACGGGAGCACGGTGATCTGGTCCTCGCCGCCGATGCTGGCGAAGACGGCCTTCACGGAGGGGTCGGCGAAGGCCGCGTTGACGTCCGCCGCTCGCTCGGCGGGCGTGGCGTGGGCGCGGGTCGTCGCGTACTCCACGGGCCGCAGCCCGAACTCCGCGACGAGCCGCCCCAGCCCCGTCTCGAACGGCCGCGGGAACACCGCCGGCCCGGCGAACGAGGGAGAGATCACGGCGACCTTGTCACCGGGCGCGGGCCTGGGCGGATACGCGGGAGTCGACATGCCGGGAGGCTAGGCGGAAGATCCCCCGGGGGTCCACCGAATTGGCCGCCGCGGGGAACCTCGAACCCGCGTGAGCGGCGGTGTCACCAGCCCCGCTCGTGCCACTCCCGCAGATGCGGGCGCTCCTCGCCCAGCGTCGTGTCGTGGCCGTGGCCCGGGTAGACCCAGGTCTCGTCCGGGAGCGGTTCGAAGATCCTGGACTCCACGTCCGCGATCAGCGACGCGAACCGCTCCGCGTCGCCCTGCGTGTTCCCCACGCCGCCCGGGAAGAGGCAGTCGCCGGTGAAGACGTGCGGGTGGCCGTGCGGGTCGTCGTAGACCAGGGCGATCGAGCCCGGGGTGTGGCCGACGAGGTGCCGGGCGGTGAGCTCGACGCGGCCGACGCGGATCACGTCGCCGTCGTCGACGGGGACGTCCGTGGGGACCGGGATGCCCCCGGTGTCCTCGCGGCCGGCGTAGGTCCGGGCGCCGGTCGCGGCGACGACCTCGGCGAGGGCCTGCCAGTGGTCGCCGTGCTGGTGGGTGGTGACGACGGACTGGATGCCGTCGTCGCCGACGAGGGCGAGCAGGGTGTGCGCCTCGTTCGCGGCGTCGATCAGCAGCTGCTCCCCGGTGTAGCGGCAGCGCAGCAGATAGGCGTTGTTGTTCATCGGGCCGACCGCGACCTTGGAGATCATCAGCGCTTCGAGTTCGTGCACCTGGGCGGGGCCGCCGACGGTCACCTTGCCTGTGTACTGCTTCTCGGACATGTCATCAGTCTCTCAGAGGTGGGGGACGAAGCGATCACAGCGGGGGCAGTACGGGCAGGTCCGCGCCGTCCGCCGTCACACCGCCGCCCGCCGTGCGGCCGGCCAGCCAGCCCATCAGCGCGGGCGCCTCGCCGGTGACCCGCAGCGGTTCCCCCTCGTCGCGGCCGGTGCGCCAGGTGCGGCCGTCGGCGGCGGTGAGGGCGAGGGCGGGGACGGTGTCGTTGCCGCTGAAGCGCCGGGTCAGGAAATCGATCTCCTGGCCGAGGAACTCCATCGGTACCTGCTCCAGGGTGTAGCCGGTGTCCAGGTCGACGTGGTGCAGCTCGGTCTCCTGCAGCCGCCGGAAGGGGATGCGGGCCCGGACGTCCGTGACGCCGTTGCGGAGCTCGCAGCGGCCCGCCCAGCCGTCGGGGGTGAGGGAGCCGAAGGTGACGTCCAGCTTCCCGGCGGTCTCCCGCAGGTCGGCGAGCTGCGCGGTGAGGGGGCGGGGGGCGCCGGCCTCGATGTCGGCGTCGCGGGCCTCGGCGCTCGGGTACATGGGGAGGCCGGTGAGGACGTTGACCAGGGCGTCGGCGTTACGGGCCAGGTGGGTCAGGACATGGCCCCGGGTCCAGCCGGGGAGGCGGCTGGGGGCGGCGAGGGCGGCGTCGTCGAGGCGGGCCGCGGCGGTCACCAGCCGGTCGGTCGAATCTCGAAGAAGTGCGAGGTCGCGGGCGATATCGGGGATCACTGGTGGCCTCCGGGAACGCTGCTGTTCCGTCGCCCGGTCGCGCTGTCGGGTGCGGTTGCGCTACCTCCGCATTCGCTCCGGGGCGACGCATTGTCAGACCCGAAGGCTAGCGTGTCGAGGGCAGGAGAACTGTGCCGGGGCACCGGCGGGATTCTCCAGCAAATCGAATACACGTGCTATAAGCTCCCGTCCGGGGAACCTCGTACATCAATTTGGTCCTCCCCCATACGCTTGAGGTCGGGGCGCCCGCAGTCCGCTGCCCGCGACCCGTCCTCCCACACACTCCGTGTGGCCCGACCAGAAAGGTGCCGACCGGCGTGGCCGACCGTCTCATCGTCCGTGGCGCTCGCGAGCACAACCTGAGGAACGTCTCGCTCGACCTGCCCCGTGACTCGCTCATCGTCTTCACCGGCCTCTCCGGTTCGGGCAAGTCGTCCCTCGCGTTCGACACGATCTTCGCCGAGGGCCAGCGCCGCTACGTGGAGTCGCTCTCCAGTTACGCCCGGCAGTTCCTCGGCCAGATGGACAAGCCCGACGTCGACTTCATCGAGGGCCTGTCCCCGGCGGTCTCCATCGACCAGAAGTCCACCTCGCGCAACCCGCGCTCCACGGTGGGCACCATCACCGAGGTCTACGACTACCTCCGGCTGCTGTTCGCCCGCATCGGCAAGCCGCACTGCCCCGAGTGCCGGCGCCCCATCTCCCGCCAGTCGCCGCAGGCGATCGTCGACCGGGTGCTGGAGCTGCCCGAGGGCAGCCGGTTCCAGGTGCTGTCGCCGCTGGTGCGCGAGCGCAAGGGCGAGTTCGTCGACCTCTTCGCCGACCTGCAGACCAAGGGCTACAGCCGGGCCCGGGTCGACGGCGCGACGATCCAGCTCAGCGAGCCGCCGAAGCTGAAGAAGCAGGAGAAGCACACCATCGAGGTGGTCGTCGACCGCCTCACCGTCAAGGACTCCGCCAAGCGCCGGCTGACCGACTCCGTGGAGACGGCCCTCGGGCTCTCCGGCGGCATGGTCATCCTCGACTTCGTCGACCTCGCCGAGGACGACCCGGAGCGGGAGCGGATGTTCTCCGAGCATCTGTACTGCCCGTACGACGACCTGTCCTTCGAGGAGCTGGAGCCGCGCTCCTTCTCCTTCAACTCGCCGTTCGGCGCCTGCCCCGACTGCACCGGTATCGGTACGCGGATGGAGGTCGACCCCGAGCTGATCATCCCCGACCCGGACAAGTCGCTGGACGAGGGCGCCATCCACCCGTGGTCGCACGGCCACACCAAGGAGTACTTCGGCCGGATCGTCGGCGCCCTCGCCGAGGAGCTGAGCTTCCGTACGGACGTGCCGTGGGCCGGGCTGCCGCAGCGCGCGCAGAAGGCGCTGCTCCATGGCCACCGCACGAAGATCGAGGTGCGCTACCGCAACCGGTACGGCCGGGAGCGCTCGTACACCACGGCCTTCGAGGGCGTGGTGCCCTTCGTCAAGCGCCGGCACAGCGAGGCGGAGTCCGACGCGGGCCGGGAGCGGTTCGAGGGCTATATGCGCGAGGTGCCCTGTCCGACCTGCGAGGGGACCCGGCTCAAGCCCGTCGTCCTCGCGGTGACGGTGCAGGACCGGTCGATCGCCGAGATCGCGGCGATGTCGATCAGTGACTGCGCCGACTTCCTCGGCGCCATGCGCCTGAGCGCCCGCGAGAAGACCATCGCCGAGCGGGTGCTGAAGGAGGTCAACGAGCGGCTGCGGTTCCTGGTCGACGTCGGCCTGGACTATCTCTCGCTGAACCGCGCGGCCGGCACCCTCTCCGGCGGCGAGGCCCAGCGCATCCGGCTCGCCACCCAGATCGGCTCCGGGCTGGTCGGCGTGCTGTACGTGCTGGACGAGCCGTCCATCGGCCTGCACCAGCGGGACAACCACCGGCTGATCGAGACCCTGGTCCGGCTGCGCGACCTCGGCAACACGCTGATCGTGGTGGAGCACGACGAGGACACCATCAAGACCTCCGACTGGGTCGTCGACATCGGCCCCGGCGCCGGCGAGCACGGCGGCAAGGTGGTGCACAGCGGTCCGCTGAAGGAGCTGCTGGCCAACGAGGAGTCGATGACCGGGCAGTACCTGTCCGGCCGCAGGCAGATCGACACCCCGGACGTACGGCGGCCCCTCGACCCCGGGCGCCATCTGACGGTGCGCGGGGCGCGGGAGAACAACCTCCAGGACATCGACGTCTCCTTCCCGCTCGGCGTGCTGACGGCCGTCACGGGCGTCTCAGGATCGGGCAAGTCGACGCTGGTCAACGACATCCTGTACACCCACCTGGCGCGCGAGCTGAACGGCGCGCGCAGCGTCCCCGGCCGGCACACCCGCGTCGACGGCGACGATCTGGTGGACAAGGTGGTGCACGTCGACCAGTCGCCGATCGGCCGCACCCCGAGGTCCAACCCGGCCACGTACACGGGGGTCTTCGACCACGTCCGCAAGCTGTTCGCGGAGACGACGGAGGCGAAGGTCCGCGGGTATCTGCAGGGGCGGTTCTCGTTCAACGTGAAGGGCGGCCGGTGCGAGAACTGCTCCGGTGACGGCACGATCAAGATCGAGATGAACTTCCTGCCGGACGTCTACGTCCCGTGCGAGGTCTGCCACGGCGCCCGGTACAACCGGGAGACCCTCGAGGTCCACTACAAGGGCAAGAACATCGCCGAGGTGCTGGACATGCCGATCGAGGAGGCCCTCGGCTTCTTCGAGGCGGTCCCGACGATCGCCCGGCATCTGCGGACGCTCACCGAGGTGGGCCTCGGCTACGTCCGGCTCGGGCAGCCCGCGCCGACGCTGTCCGGCGGTGAGGCCCAGCGCGTCAAGCTGGCCAGCGAGCTGCAGAAGCGGTCGACCGGCCGGACGGTGTACGTCCTGGACGAGCCGACGACGGGCCTGCACTTCGAGGACATCCGCAAGCTGATCCACGTGCTCGAGGGCCTGGTCGACAAGGGCAACACGGTCATCGTCATCGAGCACAACCTGGACGTCATCAAGACGGCGGACTGGGTCGTGGACCTCGGCCCGGAGGGCGGCAGCGGCGGCGGTCTGGTGGTCGCCGAGGGCACCCCGGAGCAGGTCGCCGCCGTACCGGCCTCGCACACCGGCAAGTTCCTGCGGGAGCTGCTGGGGGAGCGGGTGTCGGACGCGGCGCCGGTGACCGCGCGGAAGGCCCCCGCCAAGAAGGCGGCGGCCAGGAAGACGGCCGCGAAGAAGACCGTGGCGAAGAAGACCGTGGCCCGCAAGCGCGGCGCCTGAGCCGGCCGGCGCCCCGCGCGGGGCGCCGGCCGCCCGCGGGTCAGCCGACCCGCGCCGACTCGTACGGGTCCATGCTCCCGATGTGCTGCTGCGACTCGACCAGCCCCTCGTCGCTGGGCTTCTCGTTCCGCTCGAAGACCCGTGCGTGCTGCCGCGCCCGGATGTCGTGATGCGCCTCGGCGGGGATGTCGAAGCCGTACGCCGCCTGCGCCTCGCGGGGCGTCATCGTGACCGGGTTCTTCGCCGGGATTCCCAGCAGCGCCGGGCCGATCACCGGGGCGGCTGCCGGGGTCAGCAGATACAGCATCTGGAACTGCAGATTGAGCGAGCGGGCCGTCACGGCGTGGAACAGCTTGTTCAGCACCCGCGCCACCGCGTCCATGACCGGCCCCTGGCGCAGGTTGAACATCTGCCGCACGTACTTCGGGTACGTCGAGATCACACCCTTGCTCAGCACCCACCGCACCGGCGCCATGGCCGTCCGGCGGACCCGGCCCAGCGTCGGCGGGAGGGCCACGCCGAGCGGGAGGATGAAGTCCACCATGTCCTGGCAGGCCTCCGACGCCGCCAGATGCGGACGCCATTCCGCGAAGTACGCGGCCACCTCGGCCCGGGTGCGCGGCACCGCCTCCGGATCGATGGTCTGCAGTTCCGCGGACCGCGCGCACTCCGCCCAGTACCGCTCCTCCTCGTGCGCCGGGAGCCTGCCCGGGCCGAACTTCTCGTAGCAGTAGAGGATCGAGTGCCACGCCGTCATATGGATCCACAGCTGCGAGCTCGGCCGGTTGGCGTCATACGTGCTGCCGGTCACCGGGTCGTCGCCGATCGCCTTGGAGTGCACCTTGACCAGCACGTCCGCCGCCCGGGCCGTGGGCTCGGTGGCGCCGACGACCATCATCGCGAAGTAGCGGATCGTCCGGCTGTAGCGGGTGTGCGGACGGTACTTGACCCCGCCGGACTGGACCACGGCGGCCGTCAGATTGGGGTCGAGGTGCTCGATCGTCACCGAGCGGACGAAGCCGAGGATGAGCGATGTCGGATACGTCCACACCTTCCAGGTCACCGAGTCCGGGCCGAAGAAGCCGTAGTCCTCGGCGGGCTCGAAGTGCTCGGTCCACTGTTTGCGGGTCTTGAACGCGACCATCGGCCGTCCTCACTCTCCTCGGATCCGGTGCACCCCCGGCTTCGAAATTTACAGCACTGTAGCTTTGCTTGGGAAGTACTCTGTTACGCGATGACCGGCCGCCCTCCCGCCCCCGCGCCCAAACGCCGCTACGCGCCCCGGCTCGCCCCCGAGCAGCGCCGCGAACATCTGCTGGACTGCGCCCTGCGCATCGTCGTGCGCGACGGGTACGACCGGATCTCCGTCGGCGCGATCGCCAAGGAGGCGGGCGTCACCCGGCCCGTGGTCTACAGCGTGTTCGACGACCTCGACGCCCTGATGGACGCGCTGCTCCGGCGCACCCGCGACCGTGGCCTCGAGCAGGCGCTGCGGGTGCTGGCCGAGGCCGGCGGCCCGGAGGACCTCGGGGCCTGGCTGACGGCCGCCTTCAGCCGCCTCATCGACCAGGTGCGCGAGGACCCGTACGTCTGGCGCCCCATCCTCGGCCTCACCCACGGCGCCCCGGTCGCCGTCCACCAGCAGCTCGAGCAGACCCGTGCCGTCGTCCGCCGCCATATCGCCGCGGGCCTGCGCCAGGCCCTGGACCTGCGCGGCGGGCCCGACCTGGACGCCGAGGTGCTGTCGCACCTGGTCCTGGTCACGGCGGAGGAGTTCGGCCGGCTCGCCCTGGACGACTCCGCCCGCTTCGACAAGGAGCGCCTCGTCGCGGCCCTGCGCGGGCTGCTGGCGCTCGCCCGGCGCTGAGGGTTCAGGACGGGGCGCCGAGGTCTCGCGCCAGTTTCTCGGCGTCGTCGCGGGTGAAGCTGCCGCTGATCTCCACCTCGCCGCCGGTGATGGCCGCGGTGACCACGGGGGCGCTGATGAGTGTGTCGCCCAGGATGATGGCGATCTGGTTCTTCGGGGACTCGCGCCCGGCGGCCTTCCCGGTGAGGGTCGCGAAGTGCCGGGCGTCGGTCTTCTCGAACGACATCTGGACCATCCAGTCCGTGCCCTGCTCGTTCTGCGCGGCCCGTACGTCCTTCAGCTGGGTGACGCTCATCCGGTCCTCGGCCCGCGTGGAGATGGCGTAACACGTCTCCGGGTTCTTGGAGTCGAAGGTGGGCGGCGGCAGTTTGTTGGCACACTTGCCGGCCGCGTTCTGCTCCACCAGGACCAGGCGCAGGTCCTGCCGTACGGGATCGGGCGCACCACCGCCGCCACCGTCGTACGTGATCGCGTAGACGGCGCCGATCGTGACGAGCAGCCCCCCGGCGACCAGCGAGGCGACCAGCCGGAAGCCCGATGCCCGCGCCGGCCGCTCCGCCGGCGCGGGCATCGGGCGGGTGCCGGGACCGGCGCCGTAGGCCGGATGAGCGCCGTAGGCGGGCGGCGTGCGCTCGGTGACGCCCTCGGGGTCGATGCGGCGCCTGGCGGCCTCGGCCTCCGCGATCCGGCGCCCGCGGTGCCGGACGATCGCCGTCGACCAGCTCTCCGGCAGCCAGCCGGCGGCGCCGTGCGCGTCCGGGCGGGCGGCGAGGGCGGGGCCGACCCGGGCCAGCAGGTCCTCCGGCGTGGGGCGTTCGGCGGGGGAGGCGGCGAGGCAGGGGCGGATCAGGGCGTCGGCCGCGGCGGGCAGCCCGGTCAGGTCGAGGTCGCACTCCGCGGCCCGTACCAGCTGTTCGACCGCCGTGCCCGTCCCCATGTCCCGGTACGGACTGCGCCCCGCGACCAGGTAGAAGAGCGTGGCCCCCAGCGAGAACACGTCCGTCGCGGTGGTCGTCGCCTCGCCCCGTACCTGCTCGGGCGCGGCGAACGCGATCGTGCCCAGCACCGCCCCGGTCCGGGTGAGGTCGCCGGCCTGCGAGATCCCGAAGTCGATCAGCCGGGGGCCGTCCTCGGGCAGCAGCACGTTCGACGGCTTGATGTCACGGTGGACCAGCCCCGCCTCGTGCAGGCTGACCAGCGCCTCGGCCATCCCGGCGGCGACCCACTGCATCGGCCCGGCCGGTAACGGGCCGTGGGCGGCGACGAGTTCGCGCAGCGAGGGGGCCGGGATGTACTCGGTGGCCATCCACGGGACCGGCGCCTCGGCGTCCGCGTCCACCACGCCCGCGGTGTACAGCCCCCGCACCCGGCGCGCCACGGCCACCTCGCGGGCGAAGCGGCGCCGGTCCACCTCCGTGCCCTCGTCGGACGTGCCCAGCAGCGTCTTCACGGCGACCGTCCGCCCGCCGGGGGACCGCGCCAGATACACCCGCCCCATCCCGCCGCTGGCCAGCTCGTCCAGCACCGTGTACGGACCGATCAGCTCCCCGGGCCGTACGGCCCCCGTCCCCGTCCACTCCGCCCGCACGGGCGCCTCCCCTGCCGCTCGACCGCGCCTCCCGCGGGCCCCCGAAGCGTACCGAGGGGGTGGACGCCCGGGGAAAACTTCCCCACGAGTTTCCCGACGCCCCCTGGTGTAGACCACTTTCTCCTGGAACGCTGTGGCCCCGCGTGCGGCAAACACGCCGAACCACCGTGTGCAGAGGAGAAGTTGTGTTGGGAACGAACCGGCGCGGGAGATTCCACGGCAGCAGAACCGCACTGATGGCCACGGCGGCCGCCCTCGCGTTCGCCACGACGCCCGCGCTCGCCGACGGCGTACCGCAGGATCCCGTCACCCCGACGGCGATCGCCGACAACGACGGGATGGATCTGGGCTCCACGTCCCGGCCGATCGCGCCGGGGGTGGAGCTCACGTCGTTCGACCGGCTGGAGTCCGACAAGTGGCTGCGGGCGGACGCCCTCAGCGTCGACCTCGGCGGCTCCGCCCGCGTCGACTACCTCGCGGACGACGTGTCCGGGCGCAAGACGGTCGCCGACCTCGTGAAGACGCACGACGCGGGGGAGGGGCGGCGGACCGTCGCCGCGATCAACGCCGACTTCTTCGACATCAACGAGACCGGCGCCCCCCTCGGCCCCGGCATAGCCGGCGGACAGGTCACCCACTCGCCCTCGGCCGGCGCCGAGGAGGCCGTCGGCATCGACGCGGACAGCGCCGGACGGCTGCTGAAGCTGTACTTCGAGGGCACCGTCACCCTCCCCGACGGACCGCACGAGCTGGCCTCCTTCAACGCGGCCAACGTCCCCGGCGGCGGCATCGGCATGTACACCGCCCACTGGGGCACCGCCGACCGCGCGCTGACCGTCGACGGCGCGGCCCGTACCACCGAAGTGACCGTGCGCGGCGGCGTGGTGACCGCCGTCGCCACCGCGCCCGGCACCGGCGCCATCCCCGAGGACACCACCGTCCTGCTCGGCCGTGACGCGGGCGCCGACGTCCTCGCGCGGCTGACGCCCGGTGATGCCGTACGAACCGAGTACCGCCCCGTCACCGACGGCGGCGACGTGCCCCGCACCGTCGTCGGCGGCCGCGGCGTCCTGGTGCTCGACGGCGTGGCGCAGAACTGGGAGGGCAGGCCGAACAACCCGGCCGCCGCCCGTACCGCCGTCGGCTTCTCGCAAGACGGCCGCACCATGCACGTGCTGACCGTCGACGGCCGCTCCGGCGACACCGGCGGCGTCACACTGACCGAGCTGGCGCTGATGATGAAGCAGCTCGGCGCCTACAGCGCCCTCAACCTCGACGGCGGCGGCTCCTCCACCCTCGTCGCCCGCGAACCCGGCTCCGACACCCCGCAGCTGGAGAACACCCCCTCCGACGGCTTCGAGCGCGTCGTCCCCAACGGCCTGGCGATCACCGCCCCCGACGGCACCGGCGACCTCACCGGCTTCTGGGTCGAGACGGCCGCCGACCCGGCCAAGGCCCCCTCCGCCGACCAGGTCCCCGGCGGCCACCCCGAGCGGGTCTTCCCCGGCCTGCACCGCGCGCTGACGGCGGCCGGCTACGACGAGACGTACGGCCCCGCCGACGGCACCCCCGCCTACTGGACCTCCAGCGAGCCGCGCTCCGGGACGGTCGGCGCCGACGGCGTGTTCACCGCCCGCGAGCACGGCGGCCCCACACAGCTCACCGCCCACCGCGGCACCGCGAAGGGCGCGACCACGCTGACGGTCCTGGACCGTCTCGCCCGCATCCGCCCGACCAACGACCGCGTAGGCCTCAAGGACGCGGCGGACCGCACCGGCTTCGGCTTCACCGGCTTCGACGCCTCCGGCCACAGCGCCCCCATCGACCCCGCCGACGTCGACCTCTCCTACGACGCGAGCCTCATCACCGTCACCCCGGACCCGGCGGCCGGCGGCTTCACCGTCCGCGCCGCCACCCCCGACGCCCTGGCGACCCGGGTCACGGCCACCGTGCAGGGCCACAGCACCGTCCTCGCGGTGACGGCGGGGCTGTACGAGCAGGACGTCGCCACGTTCGACGACGCCGCGCAGTGGACGTACACCACAGCCCGCGCCACCGGCGCGATCGCCCCGACGGCGGACGCGCACGAGGGGACGGGGCTGAGGATGACGTACGACTTCACCCAGTCCACCGCGACCCGCGCCATCTACGCCCTGCCGCCCGCCCAGATCGCCGTCCCCGGGCAGCCGAAGAGCTTCGGGCTGTGGGTGAAGAGCGACGGCAAGGGCGCCTGGCCGTCGCTGCAGCTCACCGACGGCGCGGGCGTCACCCAGATCCTGCGGGCGCCGTACCTCACCGAACCCGGCTGGCAGCAGCTGACGTTCGAGGTGCCGCAGGGCATCACGTACCCGCTGAAGGTCGTGCGCTTCTACATCGCCGAGACGGTGCCCGCGCACCAGTACGCGAGCGAGATCGTCATCGACGGGCTGACGGCGCAGACGCCGCCCGCCGTCGACCTGCCGCCCGCTCCCGCCGTCGCCGACCCGCTGATCGGCACCGGGACGGACGTACAGGGCCGGGACTGGCGGTTCGCGGTGATGTCCGACGCGCAGTTCGTGGCCCGTGACCCCGACAGCGACATCGTGCGGGCCGCACGGCGGACGCTGCGGGAGATCAAGGCGCAGCACCCGGACTTCGTGGTCGTCAACGGCGATCTGGTGGACGAGGGTTCGCCCGCCGACCTGGATCTCGCGCACCGGGTGCTCGACGAGGAGCTGGGCGGCGAGCTGCCCTGGTACTACGTGCCGGGCAACCACGAGGTGATGGGCGGCACGATCGAGAACTTCGTGTCCGAATTCGGGCCCGCCCAGCGCACGTTCGACCACAAGGGCACCCGGTTCATCACCCTCGACACCTCGCGGCTCACCGTCCGCGGCGGCGGCTGGGCGCAGCTGAAGGAGCTCCGCGCGCAGCTCGACGCCGCCGCGGCCGACCCGGCGGTCCGCTCGGTGACGGTCATCGAACACGTGCCGCCGCGCGACCCCACCCCGCAGAAGGGCAGCCAGCTGAACGACCGCAAGGAAGCGGCCCTGATGGAGGACTGGCTCGGCGACTTCCGCCGTACGACCGGCAAGGGCGTCCTCTTCGTGGGCTCGCACGTCGGTACGTTCCACGCCGAGCACGTCGACGGCGTCCCGTACTTCATCAACGGCAACTCGGGCAAGAACCCGGCGACCCCGCCCGCCGAGGGCGGCTTCAGCGGCTGGTCGCTCATCGGGGTCGACGCCGTCAGCCCCGGGGAGCAGAACGCGGCGCGGCTGAAGCCGTGGACCGGCGGCCCCGACTGGGTGACCGTGCAGACCCGCCCGCACGTCGACGGCCTCACGCTGAACGCGCCGGCGGAGCTGGGGGCCGGCGAGGAGGCGGCCGTGACGGCGTCCGTGACGCAGTCGATCGGCGCGACGACCCGGCAGGTGCCGGTGGCGTGGCCGGTCAGCGGTGACTGGACGGGGACGCCGAACCTCTGGATAGGCGCGCCGTCGCACGCCCCGGACGGCGCGGTGGCGGCGTACGACCCGGCGACGGGCGTCCTCACCGGCCTGCGTCCGGGGACGGGCACGCTGACGGTGACGGTGAACGGGGTGCCGCAGGCGTCGCCGGTGACAGTGAGCTAGAGCTCGCCCGCGTACGGCGGCTCCGCCCCCGCCCGCGTGCACGTCAGTGCCGCGGCGCGGGCGGCGTAGGTCAGGCCCTCGTGCCAGGCCGCCGCGTCCAGGGCCGCCACCGCCGGACGGGACAGGGCGCCGCGCTGCTCCAGCCAGTGGAGCAGCGCGGCGTTCACCGTGTCACCGGCGCCGATGGTGTCCACCACCCGCACCGCCGGCGCCGCCACCGTGCAGCGCAGCGCCCCCTCCCCGGCCGGCCGGCCGCCGCGCGCCAGCACGGACAGCCCCTCGGCGCCGTGCGTCATGACGACCGCCGCCGGCCCCGCCGCCAGCCAGCCCTCCGCCGCCCGCGGCACGTCCTGCCCGTCCGCCAGCCACGCGGCGTCGGCCTCCGACAGCTTCAGCAGCGGCACGTCCGCCAGCCACGACCGGAACCGCGCCCGGTACGCGGCCGGGGACGCGATGAGCGCCGGCCGGATGTTCGGGTCGAGCAGCGTGAACACCCGGTGGTGGGCGGCCCACCGCAGCAGCGCCTCGTACGCCGTCGCGCCCGGCTCCAGCACCAGCGAACACGTCCCCAGACAGAGCGCCTTCGCGGCGTCCGGCATCACCGCCGGCTCCTCGAACAGCCGGTCGGCGGTGCCCTCGACGTAGAACCCGTACTCCGCGGACCCGTCCGCCCCCACCGTCGCCACCGCGAGGGTCGTCGGCTCGGGCCCGCGCTGGACGAGAGACAGGTTCACGCCGTCCGCCCGCAGCCCCGCCAGCAGCGCCTCCCCGAAGGCGTCCGTGGACACCCGGGAGCAGAAGGACGTCGCGGTGCCCAGCCGGGCCAGCGCGAGCGCCGTGTTGTACGGGCCGCCGCCGCGCAGCGGCCGCAGCGGCGCCAGGGGACCGGGCGCACCGCCCGGATCCGCCGGTACCAGGTCGATCAGGGCCTCGCCGCCGACAACGATCACCCCACCAGTATCGTCAATCCCATGACAGATCCCACCTCCGGCACCCCCCGCCGTACCGTCCTGTGCGGAGCCGCCGCCGCTCTCCTCACCACCGGAGCGGCGACCGCGTGCTCCACGGAGACCCCGGCCCACCAGGAGAACACCGGCCCCAGGGGCGACATCGACCTCGGCGACCCGGAGGCGGTGCCGGTCGGCGGCGCGAAGCTCTACCGCACCGAGCGGGTGATCGTCAGCCGGCCGAAGGCGGACGTGTACGAGGGCCGCAGCGCCGTCTGCACCCACCAGGCGTGCGTGGTCACGGAGGTCAACGGCACCGAGGCGTACTGCGCCTGCCACGGCAGCCGCTTCGACGCGACGAACGGCGACGTCCGCCACGGCCCGGCGTCGGTTCCGCTGCCGCCGATCCCGGTCGGGGTCCGGGGCGGAAAGCTGATCGCCACCCGGGCCTGACTAACGACGCCTGCGCCGCCGCGGCGGGCGCACCAGCACCCGCCCGAAGCGCTTCGTGCCGACGAGCTCCACCCGCAGCACGACCCGCTCCCCGGCGTCCGGTGTCCGGCGCACCCGGAGCCGGGCGTGCTCCAGCGCCAGGTCGTCCGTGTTGACCACGACCCCCGGCGGAGTGATCAGCGTCAGCGTCTTGCCCTGCATGTCCACGTCGATGACCAGCGTGTCGTGGGTGATGACGGCCTCCGTGAAGTCCAGCGTCACCGCCGACCACTCGGTGTCCAGCTCCATCCGCCGGGGGACCGGCCAGCGCCCCTCGCGCGTCACCGTGCTGAACCGCCGCTCGATCCGGGCCGTGTCGTCGCCCCCGGCGCGGGCCGGGGCCGCGCTCCCGGGCAGATCCGCGGTGAGCGGGCCCAGCTCGTCGACCGTCCGCGCCGACAGGGCCGCCTCCACCCGCTCGTCCAGCTCCTCGGAGGTCAGCAGCCCGTCCCCGGCGGCGATCCGCAGCACGTCCACCACCCGGTCCCGGTCCGCGTGCGAGGCCCGCAGGGCGGGCAGCGGGCCCTTCGGCCCCCCGGCCCCCGAGTCCTGACCGCTGGGCGAGACCTCTGCCGACATCGTTCCCCCTGTTCCCGGGCCGTCGTCCGCGGCACACGGACGACGCTGACCTGAACGTCCACGCTATATCGCGACATGCCGACGGGCCAAGTCCGCCGGGAATGACTGTCGGACGCCCCCAGTAGGGTGGGGACCATGGCCGATCCCTCCACCTACCGCCCCAAGCCCGGGCAGATCCCCGACTCCCCGGGGGTGTACAGGTTCCGGGACGAGCACGGCCGGGTGATCTACGTCGGAAAGGCGAAGAGCCTCCGCCAGCGCCTCGCGTCGTACTTCCAGGACCTCGCCGGACTCCATCAGCGCACGCGCACGATGGTGACCACCGCCGCGTCCGTGGAGTGGACGGTCGTCTCCACCGAGGTCGAGGCGCTGCAGCTGGAGTACTCCTGGATCAAGGAGTACGACCCGCGGTTCAACGTCAAGTACCGCGACGACAAGAGCTATCCGTCCCTGGCCGTCACGATGAACGAGGAGTATCCGCGCGTCCTGGTGATGCGCGGCCCGAAGAAGAAGGGCGTGCGCTACTTCGGCCCGTACGGCCATGCCTGGGCGATCCGCGAGACGGTCGACCTGATGCTCCGCGCCTTCCCCGTACGCACCTGCTCCGCCGGCGTGTTCAAGCGCTCCCGCCAGATCGGCCGCCCCTGCCTCCTCGGCTACATCGGCAAGTGCTCCGCCCCCTGCGTGGACCGGATCAGCGCCGAGGAGCACCGCGAACTGGCCGAGGAGTTCTGCGACTTCATGGCCGGCCGCACGGCGGGCTACCTCAGGCGGCTCGAGACGCAGATGCGCGAGGCGTCCGAGGAGATGGAGTACGAGCGGGCCGCCCGGCTGCGCGACGACATCGAGGCGCTGCGCCACGCCATGGAGAAGAACGCCGTCGTCCTCACCGACGCCACGGACGCCGACCTGATCGCCCTCGCCGAGGACGAGCTGGAGGCCGCCGTGCAGATCTTCCACGTCCGCGGCGGCCGGGTCCGCGGCCAGCGCGGCTGGGTCACGGACAAGGTCGAGGACGTCACCTCCGCCGGCCTCGTCGAGCACGCCCTGCAGCAGCTGTACGGCGAGGAGAGCGGCGACGCCGTGCCGCGCGAGGTGCTGGTCCCGGCCCTCCCCGAGCCCGTCGCGCCGGTCCGGGAGTGGCTCGCCGGCCGCCGGGGCTCGCGCGTCGACCTGCGCATCCCGCAGCGCGGCGACAAGAAGGCGCTGATGGAGACGGTCCGGCGCAACGCCCAGCAGGCCCTCGTACTGCACAAGACCAAACGCGCCTCCGACCTCACCACGCGCTCGCGCGCCCTGGAGGAGATCGCGCAGGCCCTCGACCTGGACACGGCGCCGCTGCGCATCGAGTGCTACGACATCTCGCATCTGCAGGGCGACGACGTGGTGGGCTCGATGGTGGTCTTTGAGGACGGCCTCGTCCGCAAGAGCGAGTACCGGCGCTTCGAGATCAAGAGCTTCGCCGGCCAGGACGACGTCCGCGCGATGCACGAGGTGCTCACCCGCAGGTTCAGGCGCTATCTGGCGGACAAGGCCCGTACCGGTGAGGGCGTCGGCGAGCAGCCCGCCGACGGGACTCCCGAGGGTGAGGTCCCGGACACCACGCGGGACGAGACCGGCCGCCCGAAGAAGTTCGCCTACCCCCCGCAGCTCGTGGTCGTCGACGGCGGCCGGCCCCAGGTCGCCGCCGCCGCGAAGGCCCTGGCCGAGCTCGGCATAGACGACGTCGCCGTCTGCGGGCTCGCCAAGCGGCTGGAGGAGGTCTGGCTGCCCGGCGAGGACGACCCGGTGGTGCTGCCCCGCTCCAGCGAGGGCCTGTATCTGCTGCAGCGCGTCCGGGACGAGGCGCACCGCTTCGCCATCTCCTACCAGCGCAAGAAGCGCGCGGCGAGCATGAAGGCCGGCCCGCTGGACGACGTGCCGGGCCTGGGCGACACCCGGCGCACGGCCCTGCTCAAGCACTTCGGGTCACTCAAACGGCTCCGGGCTGCCACCATTGACCAGCTGTGCGAGGTCCCCGGCATCGGCCGCCGTACGGCCGAGGCGATCGCCGCGGCCCTGGCCAAGACCTCGCCCGCCGCTCCCGCGGTGAACACCGCCACGGGAGAGATCATGGAAGACGATTGACGCAGAGGCACGATTGACACAGCGGCCGGTACGATCCGGCGGCACGATCCACAGCAGTACGGAACCGACGACCGGGGGCAAACGGATGAACGAGCGCGACGCGGACGAGACGGACCGGACGAGCACCGAAGCGACGGCCGGCGAGGCGATCGGGGGTGCGACGATCGAGCCGGGCGAGGCGGCCGAGGCGGCGATCCCCGAGCTGGTCATCATCTCCGGGATGTCCGGCGCCGGCCGCTCCACCGCGGCCAAGTGTCTGGAGGACCTCGGCTGGTTCGTGGTGGACAATCTGCCGCCCGCGCTCATCCCCACCATGGTCGACCTCGGCGCCCGCTCCCAGGGCAACGTCGCCCGGATCGCCGTCGTCGTCGACGTCCGCGGCCGGCGCTTCTTCGACAACCTCCGCGAGTCCCTCGCCGACCTCAGCGCCAAGCACGTCACGCGGCGCACGGTGTTCCTCGAGGCGTCCGACGAGGCCCTGGTCCGCCGCTTCGAGTCCGTCCGCCGGCCGCATCCGCTGCAGGGCGACGGCCGGATCGTCGACGGCATCGCCGCCGAGCGGGACCTGCTGCGCGAGCTGCGCGGCGACGCCGACCTGGTGATCGACACCTCCTCGCTGAACGTGCACGAGCTGCGCGCCAAGCTCGACGCCCAGTTCGCGGGGGAGGACGAGCCGGAGCTGCGGGCCACGGTGATGTCCTTCGGCTACAAGTACGGCCTGCCCGTCGACGCCGACCTGGTCGTCGACTGCCGCTTCCTGCCGAACCCGCACTGGGTGCCCGAGCTGCGCCCCTTCACCGGGCTGAACGACGAGGTGGCCACGTACGTTTTCGACCAGCCCGGCGCCAAGGAGTTCCTCGACCGGTACGCCGAGCTGCTGCGCCTGATCGCCACGGGCTACCGGCGCGAGGGCAAGCGCTACGTGACCATCGCCGTCGGCTGCACGGGCGGCAAGCACCGCTCCGTCGCCATGTCGGAGCGCCTGGCGCGCCGGCTGGCCTCGGACGGCGTGGAGACGGTGATCGTCCACCGTGACATGGGACGGGAGTGAGCGCTCCCGCGCGGTCGGCAGTGGTTTCCGTCCTCCGAGGGGGACGGCGTTTCGTGAGGTGATAGTGAGGCAGCCGCTGTGACACGCAGCACCATCGGCCGGACCATCCGGCTGCGCCGCCGGGGCGCCACCCGGCGCCGGGGCGGGGCCCAGCCCAAGGTCGTCGCGCTCGGCGGCGGTATGGGCCTGTCGGCGTCCCTGGCGGCCCTGCGCCGGATCACCGGCGATCTGACGGCCGTCGTCACCGTCGCCGACGACGGCGGCTCCAGCGGCCGGCTCCGCGACGAGCTCGACGTGCTCCCGCCCGGCGATCTGCGCAAGGCCCTGGCGGCGCTGTGCGGGGACGACGACTGGGGCCAGACCTGGGCCCGGGTCATCCAGCACCGCTTCGCCTCCCGGGGCGACCTGCACGGGCACGCCGTCGGCAATCTGCTGATCGTCGCCCTGTGGGAGCAGCTCGGCGACCACGTCCAGGCCCTGGACCTGGTCGGCCGGCTCCTCGGCGCGCAGGGCAGGGTGCTCCCGATGTCCGCCGTGCCGCTGGAGCTCACCGCCGACGTCCGCGGCCTGGACAGGGCCCGCCCCGACGAGCTGTCGACCGTCCGCGGCCAGGCCAACGTGGCGCTCACCGAGGGCGAGGTCGTCGGGGTCCAGCTCGTCCCGTACGACCCGCCGGCCGTCCCGGAGGCCGTGGCGGCGGTGCTGGAGGCCGACTGGGTGATCCTCGGCCCGGGGTCCTGGTTCACCTCCGTGATCCCGCATCTGCTGGTCCCCGAGCTGCGCGACGCCCTCACGGAGACCAGGGCCCGGCGGGTGCTCTCGCTGAACCTGGCACCCCAGCCGGGAGAAACGGAAGGATTTTCCCCGCAGCGTCATGTGGAGGTTTTGGCACGACACGCCCCTAAACTCGCCTTCGACGTGGTGCTCGCCGACGAGGCGGCCGTGTCCGGCGTCCCCGACCGGGAACGGCTGCTGGCCGCCGCCGGCCGGCTCGGGGCCTCGGTCGAGCTGGCGGCGGTGGCCGCCGCCGGCAGCACGGACCGGCACGACCCGGAGCTGCTGGCAGCCGCGTACGACCGTATTTTCCGGATGCATGGAAGGATCGGCCCATGGCGATGACAGGCGCGGTGAAGGACGAGATCTCCCGCCTCCCCGTCACCCGGACCTGCTGCCGCAAGGCGGAGGTCTCCGCGACGCTGCGGTTCGCGGGCGGGCTGCACCTCGTCAGCGGCCGGATCGTGATCGAGGCCGAGCTCGACACGGGGATCGCCGCGCGCCGGCTGCGCAAGGACATCCTGGAGATCTTCGGCCACAACTCGGACCTGGTGGTGATGGCCCCCGGCGGGCTGCGCCGCGGTTCGCGGTACGTGGTGCGGGTGGTCGCCGGCGGTGACCAGCTCGCCCGGCAGACGGGCCTGGTCGACGGGCGCGGCCGGCCGATCCGCGGGCTGCCGCCCCAGGTCGTCTCCGGCGCCACCTGCGACGCGGAGGCCGCCTGGCGCGGCGCGTTCCTCGCGCACGGCTCGCTCACGGAGCCCGGCCGCTCCTCGTCGCTCGAGGTCACCTGCCCCGGCCCGGAGGCCGCCCTCGCCCTGGTCGGCGCCGCCCGGCGGCTCGGCATCCCCGGCAAGGCGCGCGAGGTGCGCGGCGTGGACCGGGTCGTCGTCCGCGACGGCGACGCGATCGGGGCGCTGCTGACCCGGCTCGGGGCGCACGAGTCGGTGCTGGCCTGGGAGGAGCGCCGGATGCGCCGCGAGGTGCGCGCCACGGCGAACCGGCTGGCGAACTTCGACGACGCCAACCTGCGCCGCTCGGCCCGCGCGGCAGTGGCCGCCGGGGCCCGGGTGCAGCGGGCGCTGGAGATCCTCGGCGAGGAGGTCCCCGAGCATCTCGCGGCGGCCGGCCGGCTGCGCATGGAGCACAAGCAGGCGTCGCTGGAGGAGCTCGGTGCCCTCGCCGATCCGCCGCTCACCAAGGACGCGGTCGCCGGCCGGATCCGCCGGCTGCTGGCGATGGCCGACAAGAAGGCCTCGGACCTCGGTATCCCGGGTACGGAGTCCAATCTGACGGAGGAAATGGTCGGTTGACGGGCATGGGCCGGGCGCCCGTGTCCGACCGATCCGTCCGGATCCGCGCGTGTGAGCGGACCCCCGCTCCATTGATCACGCAACGTGACCGGAAACCCCTTTCCGAGTGGGGTCGGGGCACCCCGCAAGGGCTTCACGAGGTAGGGTCGGAAGCGGTCGGGGACATCCCAAATCACGCTCGCCGGGCCGCACACCCGGCTACCAACGAGGAGATCGGTTCGTGACGATCCGCGTAGGCATCAACGGCTTCGGCCGTATCGGCCGCAACTACTTCCGGGCACTGCTGGAGCAGGGTGCGGACATCGAGGTCGTCGGTGTCAATGACCTGACCGACATCGCCACCCTGGTTCACCTGCTCAAGTACGACTCCATCCTGGGCCGGCTGAACCGCGAGGTCAGCCACACCGAGGACAGCATCACCGTCGACGGGCAGACGTTCCGGACGTTCGCCGAGCGCGACCCCGCCAACCTGCCCTGGGGCGAGCTGGGCGCGGACATCGTGATCGAGTCCACCGGCATCTTCACCAAGAAGGCCGACGCCGAGAAGCACATCCGGGCCGGCGCGAAGAAGGTCCTCATCTCGGCCCCGGCCAAGGACGAGGACATCACCATCGTGATGGGCGTCAACCAGGACAAGTACGACGCGGCCAGCCACCACGTCATCTCCAACGCCTCCTGCACCACCAACTGCGTGGCGCCGATGGCCAAGGTCCTCGACGAGAACTTCGGCATCGTCAAGGGCCTGATGACGACGGTCCACGCGTACACCAACGACCAGCGGATCCTTGACTTCCCGCACAAGGACCTGCGCCGCGCCCGCGCCGCCGCGGTGAACATCATCCCGACCTCGACGGGCGCCGCGAAGGCCACCGCCCTGGTCCTCCCGCAGCTCAAGGGCAAGCTGGACGGCATCGCCATGCGCGTGCCCGTGCCCACCGGCTCGGTCACCGACCTGGTCGTGGAGCTGACCCGCGAGGTCACCCGCGAGGAGGTCAACGCCGCCTTCCAGAAGGCCGCCTCCGGTCAGCTGCAGGGCATCCTGGAGTACACCGAGGACGAGATCGTCTCCTCCGACATCGTCGGCTGGCCGGCCTCGTGCACCTTCGACTCCAAGCTGACCCTGGCCCAGGGCACGCAGGTGAAGATCGTAGGCTGGTACGACAACGAGTGGGGCTACTCCCACCGTCTCGTCGACCTCACGGTCTTCGTCGGCGGGCAGCTCTGACCGTACGACCCCAGACAGTGACACGCCGGGCCCCGCAGCGGCTTCTCGAACGCCCCTGCGGGGCCCGTGTGTCGCCCCCCTGTTCACCGACTCGTGCACAAATCCGCAGTACCGGGAGTCCCCGACCATGAAGACGCTCGACGACCTCCTCGCGGAGGGCGTGACCGGCAAGCGGGTCTTCGTCCGCGCCGACCTCAACGTGCCGCTGGACGGCACCACCATCACCGACGACGGCCGGATCCGCGCCGTCGCCCCGACGATCGCCGCGCTGGCCGAGGCCGGCGCCCGGGTGATCGTCGCCTCGCACCTCGGGCGCCCCAAGGGTGCGCCCGACCCGCGGTTCTCCCTCGCCCCGGCCGCCGTGCGGCTCGGCGAGATCCTCGGGCGGCCGGTGGCCTTCGCCACCGACACCGTGGGTGAGAGCGCGAAGGCCACCGTCGCCGCCCTCGGCGACGGCGAGGTCACGCTGCTGGAGAACCTGCGCTTCAACGCCGGCGAGACGAGCAAGGACGACGCCGAGCGCGGCGCCTTCGCCGACGAGCTGGCGGCCCTGGCCGAGCTGTACGTGGGCGACGGCTTCGGCGCCGTCCACCGCAAGCACGCCTCGGTGTACGACCTGCCCGCCCGCCTCCCGCACGCCGCGGGCAGGCTCATCGCCACCGAGGTGGGCGTGCTGAAGCAGCTCACCGACGAGGTGAAGCGGCCCTACGTCGTCGTCCTCGGCGGCTCCAAGGTCTCCGACAAGCTCGCGGTGATCGACAACCTGCTCACCAAGGCCGACCGGATCCTCGTCGGCGGCGGCATGGTGTTCACCTTCCTCAGGGCCCAGGGCCACGAGGTCGGCGGCAGCCTCCTGCAGGAGGACCAGCTCCCGGCCGTCACCGAGTACCTGTCCCGGGCCAAGGAGCTCGGCGTGGAGTTCGTGCTCCCCGTCGACGTCGTCGCCGGCCCCGGCTTCCCGGACCTGAAGGCCCAGGCGGACACCGGTCCGCAGACGGTGTCCGCGCAGAACATCCCCGCGGACCTGATGGGCCTGGACATCGGCCCCGAGAGCCGCGAGCTCTTCGCCTCGAGGATCGCCGACGCCGGCACCGTGTTCTGGAACGGTCCGATGGGCGTCTTTGAACACCCCGACTACGCCGAGGGCACCCGCGCGATCGCGCAGGCGCTCGTCGACAGTCCGGCCTTCTCGGTCGTCGGCGGCGGTGACTCCGCAGCCGCGGTCCGGCTGCTGGGCTTCGACGAGAACGCGTTCGGCCACATCTCGACCGGTGGCGGCGCCTCCCTCGAATACCTCGAGGGCAAGACGCTCCCCGGCCTCGCCGCACTGGAGGACTGACCCCCATGACCCGTACGCCCCTGATGGCGGGCAACTGGAAGATGAACCTCAACCACCTCGAGGCCATCGCCCATGTCCAGAAGCTCGCCTTCGCCCTCGCGGACAAGGACTACGAGGCCGTCGAGGTCGCCGTCCTGCCGCCCTTCACCGACCTCCGGTCGGTGCAGACCCTCGTCGACGGCGATAAGCTGAAGATCAGGTACGGCGCCCAGGACATCTCGGCGCACGACTCCGGCGCGTACACCGGGGAGATCTCCGGTCCGATGCTGGCCAAGCTGAAGTGCGCGTACACGGCGATCGGCCACTCCGAGCGCCGGCAGTACCACGCCGAGTCCGACGAGATCGTGAACGCCAAGGTCAAGGCCGCGTTCAAGTACGGCATCACGCCGATCCTGTGCGTGGGCGAGGGACTGGACATCCGCAAGGCCGGCCAGCAGGTCCAGTACACGCTGAACCAGCTCGACGGCGCGCTCAAGGACATCCCCGCCGAGCAGGCGGCGACGATCGTGATCGCGTACGAGCCGGTGTGGGCCATCGGCACCGGCGAGGTCGCCACCCCCGAGGACGCGCAGGAGGTCTGCGGGGCGATCCGCGGCCGGCTCGCCGAGCTCTACAGCCAGGAACTCGCGGACGGGGTGCGGATCCAGTACGGCGGCTCGGTCAAGGCCGGGAACGTCGCCGCGATCATGGCGCAGCCGGACGTCGACGGCGCACTGGTCGGCGGGGCGGCGCTGGACGCCGACGAATTCGTCAAGATCGTGCGGTTCCGGGACCAGTAGTAGGCCCGGGAGGCCTCTTCGGCGTACCCTGTCGGGGGTCGGACCGGTCGGCGTGTCCCTGGGCACCGATTCCGCCCGGCCCCCGCTAGTCTTATAAATTTGTCCGTTCTGAGAGAGTTGGTCCAGCCGTGGTCGTGGGGTTCTCGATCGCCCTCATCATCTTCAGCGGGCTGCTGATGATGCTGGTGCTCATGCACAAGGGGAAGGGCGGCGGCCTGTCCGACATGTTCGGCGGTGGCATGCAGTCGTCCGTGGGTGGTTCGTCGGTCGCCGAGCGCAACCTTGACCGCATCACCGTCGTTGTGGGTCTGATCTGGTTTGCCATCATCGTCGTACTCGGTCTGCTGATGAAGTTCGACTAGGCGGCTTCCGCAGTACGCCGGGGTACGTAGACTGGGGCGACTCTTAGCACCATCACGCAGGGAGTAACGACCGTGGCAAGTGGCAACGCGATCCGGGGCAGCCGGGTCGGAGCGGGGCCGATGGGGGAGGCAGAGCGCGGCGAGTCCGCCCCGCGCCTCAGGGTCTCCTTCTGGTGCTCGAACGGGCACGAGACACGCCCCAGCTTTGCGAGCGACGCGCAGGTGCCGGACACGTGGGACTGCCCGCGCTGCGGGTTCCCCGCGGGGCAGGACCGGGACAATCCCCCGGACCCGCCGCGTACGGAGCCGTACAAGACGCATCTGGCGTATGTGCGCGAGCGTCGTTCGGACGCCGACGGCGAGGCGATTCTCGCCGAGGCGCTGGCGAAGCTCCGGGGCGAGATCTGACCGCGTCCTGACGGTGGCCTGACCCCATGGGGTCAGGCCATTGGCGTCCCCGGGTCCGGGCGGCGCCGGCCGGTGACCGTGGCCCAGCCGTCGCGGGTGCGGGTGCTCAGGAGTTCCGTCTCGCCCTCGGGGGTGAATTCCCCGACGGAGAGCCGGCGCCCGGGGCAGTTCTCCTTCAGCCACCGCGCCAGGTCCGCGGCCCCCAGCGGCATCGCGGGGGAGTCGGTCGCCCCGGTGACGGACCACGCCGCGGGGCCGCCGTACACCGCCTGCCCGACGCCCTCCAGCCAGCGCTGCAGTCCGCGCCGCGAGCCCGTGGACCGGGACTCGTGCAGGGCGGGGGAGAAGAGGGGCGCCGTCCAGGCCGCGGGCCGGGAGACGTCCCCCGTCACGTGGAGCTCCGGGGCGCCGGGGCGGGAGAGGCGCAGCGTCGCGCGCCGGTGCTCTATCCGCAGGACGCGCAGCGTCGTCCCGCGCCGGTACGAGGCCCGCTCCGGCGGCGCGCCGTCGTCCGCCGGGGCGCCCCAGGCCGCCGCCAGCCCGGCGAGGGCGTGCGCCAGCTCGCGGGACGTGGCCGCCGGATACGTACGGAGCACCGCCGGATGGCAGCCCAGGGCGGCGTCCACCGGGATCCGGGACGGGTCGGCGGCGACGGAGACCACGGTCGTCGGGTTGACCACGCTCTCCCGGGAGGTCAGCGTGTCCACGCACACCGTGACCGTGTCCGGGCCGCTGAGCAGGCCCGTCGCCAGCGGGACGGGAAACGGCTCCGTGGAGCGGTCCGGGACCTCCACCGGCGCCGGGAACAGCGGCGCCAGCTGGTCCAGCCAGGCGCCGAGCTCCGCCGGGGAGCGGACGGGCGCCGCCAGCTTCACCGGGCCGTCCGGGGTGTACGTCGCCCGGTGACCGGAGCCGCGGCCGTCCGCGGCGCGTCCGGTCACCGCGAGGATGTCGGCCGTGGGCGCCGTCAGCGTCATCCCGCGGGAGAAGGACACGTACAGCCGGCCGACCCCGTCCGCCGTCAGCAGCTCGGCGACCCCGCGGGCGTCCAGCCCGGAGCCGAGCCCCATGCCGTAGGGATGGTCCGGCCACACCGCCGGACCGGACAGCTCGAACGTCCCGGGGCCGAACACGAGCCGCTGCACCCGCTCGATCCACTCGGCCATCGGACCGTCGCCGGTCCGCCAGCGCAGTACCTCCATGGCGTGCTCCCTCCCCCGGAAAACGCTGCTTGGCGGGTGATCGTAGCGGTACGGCCGGTGAGCGCCGACAGGCGGGCACGACAACTGAGGCCCCCCGATAGGGCATTCGCCCGAGGCACGCGGCCCGGGCGGGCTGTTGGCTGCGTCCATGACGACTGAGACGACCGGTACGGCGCCGGTGCTGCGGTGGCGCGGGGGATTCGGACGGCTGTGGAGCGCGGCGGTCGTGTCGCGGTTCGGGGACGCGCTGCGCGGTGCCGCGCTGCCGCTGCTCGCCGTACGGCTCACGGACTCGCCGCTGCTCGTCTCCCTGGTGGCCGCCGCCCAGTTCCTGCCCTGGCTGCTGTTCGGGCTGCTCGGCGGCGCCGTCGCCGACCGCGTCGACCAGCGCCGGGCGATGGCGGCGGTCGACGCGGTACGGGCCGTGCTGACGGCGGCCTTCGCGGTCGCCGTATGGGCGGGGGAGGCGCGGATCTGGCTGCTGCTGGTGCTGGCGTTCGCCCTCACCACCCTGCAGACGGTGTTCGACAACGCCGCCACCGCCCTGCTGCCCGCCGTCGTCCCCCGCGAGCTGCTGGCCAGGGCCAACGGGCGGCTGCTGACCGGCCAGGAGGTCGCGTACCGCTTCGTGGGCGGTCCCCTCGTACCCCTGCTGCTGGGCGCCGGGCTCGCCCTCCCGTACGCCGTGGACGCGGTGAGCTTCGCGCTGGCGGCGGCACTTGTCGCCGGTGTCCCCACCGCCCGTACCCCCGCGCCCGCCGGCCGCACCCTGCGCGGCGACGTCGCCGAGGGGCTGCGCGCGCTGTGGGGGGACCGGACGCTGCGGGCCGTCGGGGTGTCGGCCGTCGTCTGCAACGCCGCCGTGGGCATGGTGATCGGGGTGCTCGTCGTGCACATCACCGGCTGGCTGGGCGCGGGCGCCACCGGGTACGCCGTCGTCCTCACCGCGTACGGCGCCGGGATGGTGGCCGCCGGCCCGCTCGCCGAACGGCTGGGGCGGATCCGTGCGCTGCCGGCCGCGATCGCGGCGCAGGCGGCGGCCCTCGCGGTCTTCGGCACCGTACGGTCCCTGCCCGTCGCGGCCGTCGCGCTCGCGGTGTTCGGCTTCGCCGGGATGCTGACGATGGTTGTGGAGGTCACCGTCCTCCAGGAGCGCGCCCCCGCCGCCCTCTTGGGCAGGGTCAGCGCCGCCTTCCGTACGGCGACGATCGCCGGCACCCCGCTGGGCGCGGTCGCGGCCGGCGGGGTCGCCGAACTGTGGCCGCTCAACACGCCGGTGCTGGTGGCGGCGGTGCTGATGGCGTGCGGCGCCGTACCCCTGGTGGTCGCCGCACGTTCGATCGCGAGGATTTAGGGTTGAGGCATGCCCGAGAAGACATCCAGCATCAGGCTCGACCAGACTCCCGAATGGAACGCTCTCGCCCGGCACCGCGAGGAGTTCGGGACCACCCAGCTGCGGGAGCTGTTCGCCGCCGACCCCGAGCGCGCCGACCGCTACACCGTCCAGGTCGGGGATCTGCTGCTCGACTACTCCAAGAACCTGGTGACCGACGAGACGCTGCGGCTGCTGCGCGAACTCGCCGCCGCCACCGGCGTCGCCGGCCTGCGGGACGCCATGTTCCGCGGCGAGAAGATCAACGTCACCGAGGACCGGGCGGTGCTGCACACCGCGCTGCGGGCACCGCACGCCGAGCGCGTCGAGGTGGACGGCGTGAACGTGGTGGAGGGCGTGCACCATGTCCTCACCCGGATGGGCACGTTCGCCGACCGGATCCGCTCCGGCGACTGGCACGGGCACACCGGCCGGCCCATCACCTCCGTCGTCAACATCGGCATCGGCGGTTCCGACCTGGGCCCGGCGATGGCGTACGAGGTGCTGCGCCCGTACACCGCCCGCGAGCTGACGTTCCGCTTCGTGTCCAACGTGGACGGCGCCGACCTGCACGAGGCCGTGCGGGACCTGGACCCGGAGACGACGCTGTTCGTCGTCGCGTCCAAGACGTTCACCACCATCGAGACGATCACCAACGCCACCGCCGCCCGCGACTGGCTGCTGAAGGGCCTCGGCGCCGGCCAGGAGGCCGTCGCGAAGCACTTCGTCGCCCTGTCGACGAACGCGGAGAAGGTCTCCGAGTTCGGCATCGACACGGAGAACATGTTCGAGTTCTGGGACTGGGTCGGCGGCCGCTACTCGTACGACTCGGCGATCGGCCTCTCCCTGATGATCGCCATCGGCCCGGACCGCTTCCGCGAGATGCTGGCCGGCTTCCGGCTGGTCGACGAACACTTCCGCACCGCCCCGCCCGAGGCCAACGCGCCGCTGCTGCTCGGCCTCCTCGGCGTCTGGTACGGCGGCTTCTTCGACGCGCAGGCACACGCGGTGCTGCCGTACAGCCACTACCTCTCCAAGTTCACCGCCTACCTCCAGCAGCTGGACATGGAGTCCAACGGCAAGTCCGTGGACCTCGACGGCCGCCCCGTCGCCTGGCAGACCGGACCGGTGGTCTGGGGTACGCCCGGCACCAACGGCCAGCACGCCTACTACCAGCTGCTCCACCAGGGCACCAAGGTCATCCCGGCCGACCTGCTCGGCTTCGCCCGGCCGATCGCGGAGCTCGGGCCGTTCGGCGAGCAGCACGACCTGCTGATGGCCAACCTGTTCGCCCAGGGCCAGGCGCTCGCCTTCGGGAAGACGGCGGACGAGGTACGGGCCGAGGGCGTCGCGGAGGACCTCGTCCCGCACCGCACGTTCCGCGGCAACCACCCCACGACGACCATCCTGGCCTCCGAGCTTTCGCCGTCGGTGCTGGGGCAGCTCGTCGCGCTGTACGAGCACAAGGTGTTCGTCCAGGGCGCCGTGTGGCAGATCAACTCCTTCGACCAGTGGGGCGTGGAGCTGGGCAAGGTCCTCGCCAAGCGCATCGAGCCCGCGCTGACCGAGGGCGCGGAGGTCGAGGGGCTGGACACCTCGACGCAGGCGCTGGTGGACCGCTACCGGTCGCTGCGCAACCGCTGACGGCGCGAAGAAGCCTCCGCCGGGACCACCGGCGGAGGCTTCTTTCCGTACGCGTTACGCCGACCGGCGGATGCGACCCTCGTACTTGGCCTCCAGGGCCTTGTTGTGCTCGTCGCCCGCCGGGATGTTGGCCGACAGATACACCGGCGGCGTGACCCCCGCCGCCAGCAGCAGCTTGATGGTCTCCGCGACGATCTGCTGCACCAGGAACGCGCCCGTGATCGACGACACCGCGCACGCCGTGCCGCCGCCCGGCAGCTCCAGCAGCGAGTCGCCGAACGGCGCGCCGTTGTCCAGCACGATGTCCGCGAAGTCCGGCAGCCGCTTGCCCGACGGATGCCGCGACGGAGTCTTCGCGCCGTGCGCGGTGGACGTGATGGCGATCAGCGGATGCCCGTGCTCCTTCACGATGCCCGCCATCTCCACGATCGAGCCGTTGATCCCGGAGTTGGACGCGATCACGAACACGTCCTGCGGCTGCGCCCCGGACAGCTCGTACAGCTTGCGGGCCGTCGCCGGATCGCGCTCCAGCAGCGGGTCGGTGATGAACTCCTTCGGCTTGTCGCCGCGCAGCACCACGTCCCGCAGCGACACCTTGTTCGTCGGTACGAACCCGCCCGCCCGGCCGGAGATCTCCGTGGCCAGGGCCTCCGAGTGGCCGGTGCCGAACGCCTGGATCACGCCGTCCTTCTGCAGCGAGTCCGCCCACAGGGCGGCGGTGGCCAGCACGCCCTCGCGCTGCGTCTCGCTGACCCGGCGGACCGTCTCCAGGGCGGCGGTGGTGAATGCGTCGGCGTCGATCGTCTGCCCGGTCATACCCAACTCCGGTTCGGTGCGGTGAACAATTTTTCTCTGCCGAAAGCTCAATCTGCGGGATCCACGCCGGATTCGTCAAGGTCTTGACAGAGATATGGCGCAGCGGTGAAGAATTCTTCTTCGTGAGCCAGATCGTCGACCGTATCCGGGAGCTCGAGCCCGGCCTCCCCGAGGCCCAGCGCACCCTGGCCGCCCTGATCCTCGCGGATCCGGGGGCCGTCGCCGCGCGCACCATCCTCGAACTCGCCGAGACCGCCGGGGTGTCCACCGGCAGCATCACCCGGCTGTGCCGCACCCTGGGCCTGGCCGGCTACTCCCAGCTGCGCCTGGCACTCGCCGCCGCCGACCCGGCCCGTACGGTGTCCCGCACCTGGCAGGGCGGTATCGGGGCGGCGATCAGTGAGCACGACGCGCTGGACCGGGTCGCCGAGGCCGTGGTCGCCGCGGTCGCCGGGGTGGTCGCGGAGGCGGTGCGCGGGCTGGACCTGCGGGTGCTGGAGGAGGTGGCGCTGCGGATCGCGGCCGCGCGGCGCGTGGAGCTGTTCGGCGTGGGCGGCAGCGGTACGACGGCCGCCGAGTTCCAGCAGCGGCTGTACGGCATCGGCATCCCCGCCTGGATCTGGACGGACGCCCATATCGCGCTGACCGGCGCCGCGTTGCTCGGCCCCGACGACGTGGTGGTCGCCGTCTCGCACACCGGCGCCACCCGCGAGCCCCGCGACGTCCTGGCCGAGGCCGCCTCCCGCGGTGCCACCACCGTCGCGGTGACCAACGACCCCGACGCCCCCCTCGCCCGCCACGCCGACCTGGCCCTGGCCACCCGGGTGCGGGCGACGGGCGTCAGCTCCGCGGCGCTCGCCCGGCACGCGCAGATGGCGGTGTTCGACGTGCTGCACATCGCGGTGGCGCAGCGGACGTACGACAGGACGACGCAGGCGATGGCGGCGTCGCAGGAGGCGGTACGCCCGTACCGGGACGCGCGGTGACGGGCCTCGTCATCGGCATCGACGCGGGCGGTACGAGCCTGCGCGCCGCCGTCGCTCCCGCCGGCGGCGGACCGCTGCTGGCCACCGCCGCCACCGGCCCGGGCAACGCCCGTTCGGTCCCGGCGGACGTGCTGGCCGAGCGGCTGACGCGGGTGGTCGGCGACGTGCTGCGGGGGCGGGACCCCGCCGCGGTACGGGCCGTGGTCGCCGGTTTCGCCGGCGGCGGTGGCCCGGGCCAGGCCAACGACCCCGGCCAGCGGGCGGCGGTGGGGGGTGTCCGGGCGGCGCTGGAGGCGCACGGGGTGCGGGGTGCGGCGGTCGAGGTGATCGGCGACGTGGACGTGGCGTTCGCCGGGGCGCCCGGTCCCCCCGCGGACGGCATCGTCATGATCGCGGGCACCGGCGCGGGGGCGGCCCGCATCACCGCCCGCCGGCTGGTGGCCGCGGCGGACGGCTGCGGGTGGCTGGCCGGTGACGACGGCAGCGGGTTCTGGGTGGCGCGCGAGGGCGTGCGCCGCTCCCTGCGCGCCCTCGACGGCCGTGGCCCGGCGACGGCCCTGGCGCTGCTGCTGGCCCGGGCGTTCGGCTTCACCACCGCGGACCCGGCCCCGGAGCGCCTGCGCCTGGCGCTGGTCGACGGCGCCCTGGCGTGCGACCCCCCGGTGCTCCTGGCCCGGCACAGCAGGACGGTCGTGGAGGCGGCGGCCGCGGGCGACGCGGTGGCGGGGGCGATCCTGGACGACGCGGCGGACCTCCTCCTGGAGTGCGTCACGGCCCTGACCCCGGCCCCCGGGGAGGCCCTGGTGACGGTCGGCGGCCTGATCGGCACCGGCGGCCCCCTGCTGCCCCGCCTGACGAAGCGCCTCGCCTCGCTGGGCCTCACCCCGCACCCGGTCCCGGACGGCCTCCCGGGAGCGGTGGCGCTGGCCCGGCTGGCGGCGCGGGGGTCAGCGTAGGACGGCCGACAGCAGGTCCGTACCCAGCGCCGTCAGATCGGACAGGTTCAGGCTGTACCGCACATAACGCCCGTCCCGCCGCCCCGTGAGCAGCCCCGCCCGCCGCAGCACGGCGAGATGCCGGGACACCTCCGGCGCCGTCAGATCCCAGAAGCCGGCCAGCTCCCCGGTGGTGTGCGGCCCGCGCGCCAGCGTACGCAGCAGCCGCAGCCGTACGGGATGGGCGAGCGCCTCCAGCCGCAGGGTGACCGTCTCCAGCGGCACCGGATCACCCGGCTCGGGCTCGGCGACGGGATACTGCACCACCGGATGCCACCCCGGCGCATGGACCGCGACGAGATGCGGGCGCCCGAAGACGCTGGGGATGAAGGTGACCCCGGCACCACGCGCGACGGTGGCCTTGTCCTGCACCTTGTCCACGACGATGCGCCCACCGTCCGCCGCCAGCGTGACCGCACCGGAGACCGAGGCGAGCGCGGCCGCCGGCCCCCGCCGCCTGAGCAGCTCGTTCTTCAGCCGCAGATCATCGGCGATCCGCACGGCGACACCTGCCCACGCCCGCTCGAAGAAGGCCCCGGCACACTCCTCGAGGGTCTCCCGCACCCGCGCCCGCACAGCACCCGGATCCGCCAGCAGCCGCTCCGCGAACGCCTCCTGCAACGCACCCCGGGCCTGCGCCACCTCCAGCGCCCGCTCCCGCGCCACGGCGTCGGTGAGCGGCGACGCCCCCCGGAAATGCACCCGGCTGCTCCCGCACGTGGTGACGAGCGCGGCGGTCACATACGTCTCGTCGGAGATCAGATCCACGTCGTCCAACTCCTCGGCGAGAGTGGGCCGCGGCCTCGCCGGGAGCAGGAAATCGGCCTGCGACGACCGCCAGAGAAACTCCGCCTCCCGCAACCGCTCGGCCAACTCGGGCAGCAACCCGGCCCACACATCCGCGGCCCACCCCGCGAACAGCGGATGATGCCCCGGCTCGGCCAGCACATGCAGCATCGCGGTCAACTCGGCCAGCGGTGAGGCGGCGAACCGTACGGGCTCACCCCCCACACCGCTGACATCGATCCTCAGCGTCATGCCCCCATCATCACCACCCGCGCAACGACCACCCCCGTCGATTGACGGTGAACGTCAATCGACGTGCCCCACCCCACCACCGGCCAGCACCGTCTGAGCCATGGCACCCCTCACCAGAACCCGCCCCCTGATCCAGGCCTCGGGAGGCCCCCGCTACGTCATGGCCCTGGCCGTGGACGCCCTCGGCACCGGCCTGCTCCGCCCCTTCCTCCTCCTCTACGGCATCACGGTCCTGAACCTGTCCGCCCCGGCGGCCGGCACCGCGATGACCGCCGGCATCGTCGCCGGCCTGGCCTGCATGCCCGCCCTGGGCCGCTGGCTCGACCACGGCGCACGCAGCACGGCGGTGGCGGCCTCCATGCTGATCCGGGTCCTGGGCGTAGCCCTGCTCCTGGCGGCCCCCACGGGCCACGTCACCCTCTTCGCAACGGCCGCCCTCTTCCTGGGCATCGGCAACCAGGCCTGGCCGGCGGCCCACGCGGCCCTGGTGGCCACGGTGGCCGAGGGCCGCGACCGGGACACGGCCCTGGCGGCGGCCCGAGCCCTGCGCAACGGCGCCCTGGGCGTGGGAGCCCTGCTGGCCACCGCCTGCCTCGCGGGTGGCACCGCGGCGCTCCGGGCGATGGCGGTGGCGACCGCACTCGCCTATCTGGGCGCGGCGGTCCTGGCCTGGTCGGTCCACGTACGGGCGGACCCGACGGACCCGTCCGGGCCCCACGCGACCGGGCCCGCACCCCGCATGCGCACGCTGCTCGCCGCCAACGTGATCTACGTCTTCTGCCTCAACGTCCCCGAGATCGCGCTCCCCCTGATCCTGGTGACCCAGCTCCACGCGTCCCCGGCCTGGCCGGCGGCGGTCTTCGTGACCAACACGGTCCTGGTCGTCACCCTCCAGGTCCCGCTGACGGTGCTCATGTCCCGCTTCCGCCGCCGGACGACGCTGGCCCTCTCGGGCGTGGTGCTGGCGGCCTCGTACGCGGGCTTCCTGGCGGCCACGTCACTCGCCCACGGCTGGGCGGCCCCGGCCGTCGCGGCGGTGTCCGTGATCTGCACGCTGGGGGAGATCCTCTACGCGGGCAGCGCCACCGCGCTGGTCACGGCGCTGGCCCCGCCCCACGCCCTGGGCCGGGCGCTGGCCCGCCTCCAGCTCTCCACGGGCTTCGGCCTCGCGGTGTCCCCGGCGGCGATCACGGCGCTGGCCCCGCACGGCGCGGTCGCCCTCTGGGGCAGCCTCGCGTCGGCGACGCTGCTCTCGGCGTCCGCCGTGGCCGGAGGCCAGGGGTGAGCCTCTGCCGCCGGCCCCCGCGCCTCCGGCGCGGTCAGCTCCCACCCACACACCACCCGTTACCGGCTCCGGGGGCACCCTGGCCGGCTCGGACGAAACCGGCGGCCGCCGACGCGGGCAAGGGGACGTCCGACACGCCTGTGCGCGTACGGGAAACGCACCCGACCCAACCACGACGCGGCACTACGCGCACAGGTGTGTCGGGCGGCCCCGACCCACAGACCCAGGCACGCACACCCCACCGGACCAGAGACACGGCGCGAGGAAACCCGGCCCACCCGGCGTCCGAGGGCGGGGAAGCGAACGTCAGAGCTGGATGCCCGCCATCCGGCGCCACTCGTACGGCCCCGTGGAGACCTTCGCCGCGAGCTCCCCGTCGAACGCCTCGCGCAGCGTGAGACCCGCCGCCTCGGCCGCCGCGGTCGCCACGTCCACCGACGGGGCGACCAGATCGCCCCACGCCCCGTCGTCCCCGACGAGGACGATCCGCGCGCCCATCTGCCCGAGGTAGGCGATCTGCCCCTCCGCCCCGCCGTGCTCGGTGGAGAAGGCGGCGATCTGCTTGGCCAGCCGGCCGGTGGTCTTGTCGCTCATACCCCTGATGCTACCCATGGGTAACCGGGTTGGCCACCCCACCCGCGACCGATCGCGCAGGACATGCGCCCACATCGCCGCGCCGTATCCGGTCCGGTCGACAGGGTGGGAAACGCCCGTCCGAAGTATCCGGTCGTCGGACAACGTCAGCTCGTACGTGACGTGATGCGTGCCCACACGCCCACGCGCATCACGCACCCGCTGCCAGCCCTCCGTGGTGCAGAAGGAGTTGTGGTACGGCCGATCCGGTTGCCGCCGGGTCACCGCGGCACCCCCGCGATCCAGGCCCGGAGTTCCTCGTTGTCGCTGAGCTCGATGAGCTGCACCAGACCCCAGTTGTCCTGGTGGTTGGGCGCCAGCCGCAGCCGCTCCTGCCAGTCCTCCGCGTACTCGCGGAGCGCGTCCGCCATATCCTTTACGGCCTCGTCGAACGAGTTCCCGTCGGCCGTGACCGGAAGTCCCGGGACGAGTACCGACCAGCCGTCGGCCTCGGGCACCACCTGCGCGCGGGACGGGCAGACCGAAGCGAGATATCGGCGCAGCCTCCCCACGTCGACCACCGCCGTACGGCCGGAGTCCCGCCGTACGGCGGCCACCCGCCCCTCGTCGGCCGCGTCCAGCAGATCCTTCAGATGAGTACGAGCGTCGCTGTAGCTGTCGTAGTGCACCGCGGACATGCGATACCTCCGGGATCAGTGGCATCCAGCGCGCATCGGCGCACGACGTACGCCACGTACGCCTCAGCGCAGGAACGGATCCGCCGCCACCGCCAGGAACAGCAGCGACACATACGTGATCGACCAGTGGAAGAGCCGCATCTCCTTGAGCTTCGCCCCGGTCAGCCCCGCCTTCGCGCGGGCCCGCAGTGCGTACGCCTCCCGCATCCAGAAGGCGCCCAGCACCACGGCGACCGCCGGATAGAAGTACCCGGTGGGGCCCAGCGGCCACAGGAGGAGGGACACGCCCACCATCACCCAGCTGTACGCGACGATCTGCCGGGCCACGACCTTGTTCGAGGCGACGACCGGCAGCATCGGCACGCCGACCCGCGCGTAGTCGTCCTTGACCTTCATCGACAGCGGCCAGTAGTGCGGCGGCGTCCAGAAGAAGATCACCAGGAACAGGATCAGCGAGGCCCACGACACCGTGTTCGTCACGGCCGACCAGCCGATGAACACCGGCATGCAGCCGGCGATGCCGCCCCACACGATGTTCTGCGCGGTCCGCCGCTTCAGGATGATCGTGTAGCCGACCACGTAGAAGAGGATCGCCGCCACCGACAGCGCCGCGGACAGCGGGTTGACGAGCGCCGCGAACCACACCGTGGAGACCACGGAGAGACCGAGCCCGAAGACCAGCGCCTCGCGCGGCGAGACGATGCCGGTGACCAGCGGGCGCTGCTCCGTGCGGTGCATCAGCGCGTCGATGTCGCGGTCGATGTACATGTTGAGCGAGTTCGCGCCGCCGGCGGACAGATAGCCGCCGATACAGGTGGCCAGAACCAGCCACAGATCGGGCACGCCCTCGGCCGCCAGGAACATCACCGGAACGGTCGTGATGAGCAGCAGTTCGATGATGCGCGGTTTCGTCAGCGCGACGAACGCCATCAGACGGGCCCGGAACGGCCAGCGTGCGGGGGACGCCGCCAGCGTCCCTGCAGGTCGGGATTCGACGGCCGTCACGGACACCTCTGAATCAGGAAAGGTCGGGAACTCAGCACCCCAACTTTAGACGCTGCCCCCGGGCCCGCCTTCCCGGGGGTCCCTCGTGTGTCGGACGGGGGAGCCGGCCCGTATCAGTTGCTCATCAGAGCCCGGACACCACCCCCTGAGCGCACGCTTTTGCCCAGTCGGGAGGCGGGCCGTGCCCCTGACGGGCACGCTGGAACAGCGGGATAGGCTCGACGTGTCCGGTGGGCATTTGTTCACCGGCATTCGACTTGTGGAGAGGAGCCCTGAGCAAGGGTGAGCACACAGCCGACGACCACAGCGCTCGACTGGACCGAGCTGGACGACCGGGCGGTCGACACGGCTCGCGTCCTGGCCATGGATGCCGTACAGAAGGTGGGCAACGGCCACCCCGGCACGGCCATGAGCCTCGCACCCGCCGCCTACACCCTCTTCCAGAAGGTGATGCGGCACGACCCCGCCGACCCCGACTGGGTGGGCCGTGACCGGTTCGTCCTCTCGGCCGGCCACTCCTCCCTCACGCTCTACACCCAGCTCTACCTGTCCGGATACGGACTGGAGCTGGACGACCTGAAGGCCTTCCGCACCTGGGGCTCCAAGACCCCGGGCCACCCGGAGTACGGCCACACCAGGGGCGTGGAGACCACGACCGGCCCGCTGGGCCAGGGCGTCGCCAACGCCGTGGGCATGGCGATGGCCGCCCGCTACGAGCGCGGCCTGTTCGACCCGGACGCTCCCGCCGGCACGTCCCCGTTCGACCACCAGATCTGGGTGATCGCCGGTGACGGCTGCCTCCAGGAGGGCATCTCGCACGAGGCGTCGTCGCTGGCCGGGCACCAGAAGCTGGGCAACCTGACCCTCCTGTGGGACGACAACCACATCTCCATCGAGGGCGACACCGCCACGGCGGTCTCCGAGGACACCATCAAGCGGTACGAGGCCTACGGCTGGCACGTGCAGCGGGTCGAGCAGAAGCCGAACGGCGACCTCGACCCCGAGGCGCTGTACGCCGCGTTCGAGGCGGCCCGCGCGGTCACCGACCGGCCGTCGTTCATCGCCGCCCGCTCGATCATCGCCTGGCCGGCCCCGAACGCCCAGAACACGGAGGCCGCGCACGGCTCCGCGCTGGGCGCCGAGGAGGTCGCGGCCACCAAGCGGGTGCTGGGCTTCGACCCCGAGCAGAGCTTCGAGGTGGCCGACGAGGTCCTGGCGCACGCCCGCGAGGCCGGCGACCGGGGCCGCGAGGCCCGCGCCGTCTGGGAGAAGGGGTTCGCCGCCTGGCGTTCCGCCAACCCGGAGCGGGCCGCGCAGTTCGACCGGATCCAGGCCGGCGAGCTGCCCGAGGGCTGGGAGGAGAAGCTGCCGTCCTTCCCCGCGGGCAAGGACGTCGCCACCCGCAAGGCCTCCGGCGAGGTGCTGAAGGCGCTGGGCCCGGTGGTCCCCGAGCTGTGGGGCGGCTCCGCCGACCTCGCCGGCTCGAACAACACCACCATCGACGCCTCGTCGTCCTTCCTCCCCGAGGGCAACCCGCTGCCGGAGGCCCAGCCGTACGGCCGGACCGTCCACAACGGCATCCGTGAGCACGCGATGGCCGCCGCCATGAACGGCATCACGCTGCACGGCCACACCCGGGTCTACGGCGGCACGTTCCTGGTGTTCTCCGACTACATGCGCAACGCGGTGCGGCTGAGCGCCCTGATGCACCTGCCGGTCACCTACGTCTGGACGCACGACTCGATCGGCCTGGGCGAGGACGGCCCGACGCACCAGCCCATCGAGCACGTCCCGTCGCTGCGCGCCATCCCCGGCCTCAACGTCGTCCGCCCCGCGGACGCCAACGAGACCGTCCTGGCCTGGCGCGAGATCCTGCGCCGCCACACCAAGGTGTACGGCAAGGGCGCCCCGCACGGTCTGGCCCTGACCCGGCAGAACGTCCCGACGTACGAGGCGAACGAGGACACCGCCCGCGGCGGCTACGTCCTCTTCGAGGCGGACGGCGGCGACGCGCGGGTGATCCTGCTGGGAACCGGCTCCGAGGTGCAGCTCGCCGTCGAGGCGCGCGAGCAGCTGCAGGCCGCCGGCATCCCGACGCGGGTCGTGTCCATGCCCTGCGTGGAGTGGTTCGAGGAGCAGGACCAGGCGTACCGCGACAGCGTGCTGCCCCCGTCCGTCAAGGCCCGCGTGGCCGTCGAGGCGGCCGTCGGACTCACCTGGCCCAAGTACGTCGGGGACGCCGGCCGGATCGTCTCGCTGGAGCACTTCGGCGCCTCCGCCGACTACAAGGTCCTGTACCAGGAGTACGGCCTGACGGGTGACGCGGTAGCCGCCGCCGCCCGGGAATCTCTGGAAGCCTCCGGTCGCTGAAGCTTACGGAACATGACAACAGGAGCTGAAACCCCATGACAGACGCATTGAAGCGCCTCTCCGACGAAGGCGTCGCGATCTGGCTGGACGACCTGTCCCGCAAGCGGATTACGTCCGGCAACCTCGCCGAGCTCATCGACGACAGCCACGTCGTCGGCGTCACGACCAACCCGTCGATCTTCCAGAAGGCCATCTCCTCGGGCGACGGCTACGACGAGCAGCTGATCGACCTCGCCGCCCGCCGGCTCACCGTCGACGAGGCGCTGCGGATGATCACGACGGCGGACGTCCGCGACGCCGCCGACATCCTGCGCCCGGTGTACGACGCCACCGACGGCCAGGACGGCCGGGTGTCGATCGAGGTCGACCCGCGGCTCGCGCACAACACGGCCGCCACCGTCGCCGAGGCCAAGCAGCTGGCCTGGCTGGTGGACCGGCCGAACACTCTGATCAAGATCCCCGCGACCAAGGCCGGCCTGCCGGCCATCGCGGAGACCACCGGCCTGGGCATCAGCGTCAACGTCACGCTGATCTTCTCCCTCGAGCGCTACCGCGCGGTGATGGACGCCTATCTGACCGGTCTGGAGACGGCCAAGAAGGCCGGGCTGGACCTCTCGGAGATCCACTCCGTGGCGTCGTTCTTCGTCTCCCGCGTGGACACCGAGATCGACAAGCGCCTCGACGCCCTGGGCACCGACGAGGCCAAGGCCATGCGCGGCAAGGCCGCCGTCGCCAACGCCCGGCTCGCCTACCAGGCGTACGAGGAGGTCTTCTCCTCCGACCGCTGGGCGGACCTGGAGAAGGCCGGCGCCAACAAGCAGCGCCCGCTGTGGGCGTCGACGGGCGTGAAGGACCCGGCGTACAAGGACACCCTGTACGTCGTCGACCTGGTCGCCCCCGGCACCGTCAACACCATGCCCGAGGCCACCCTGGACGCCGTCGCCGACCACGGCGAGATCACCGGCGACGCGGTGCGCGGCACGTACAAGCAGGCGCAGGCCGACATCGACGCCCTCGCGGGCCTCGGCATCTCGTACGACGACGTCGTGCAGGTGCTCGAGGACGAGGGCGTGGAGAAGTTCGAGGCCGCCTGGAACGACCTCGTCGCGTCCACCCAGGCGGAGCTCGAGCGCCGTACGCCGAAGGAGGCGTGAGGGCGGTGACCGAACCGACGGGTGTGACGGCGAATCCGCTGCGCGCCCCGCAGGACCGGCGGCTCCCGCGTATCGCGGGGCCGTCCGGTCTGGTCATCTTCGGCGTGACGGGTGACCTGTCCCGCAAGAAGCTGATGCCCGCGGTGTACGACCTCGCCAACCGGGGTCTGCTGCCGCCGGGCTTCTCCCTCGTCGGGTTCGCCCGGCGCGAGTGGGCGGACGAGGACTTCGCCCAGGTGGTGCACGACGCCGTCAAGGAACACGCGCGCACCCCCTTCCGGGAGGAGGTGTGGCAGCAGCTGTCGGAGGGCTTCCGGTTCGTCCAGGGCGACTTCGACGACGACGTGGCGTTCGACCGGCTGCGCCAGACCATCGAGGCCCTCGACAAGGAGCGCGGTACGGGCGGCAACTTCGCCTTCTACCTCTCCGTACCGCCGAAGTTCTTCCCCAACGTCGTCCAGCAGCTCCAGGAGCACGGCCTGTCCGACTCCAGCGGCCACGGCTGGCGGCGGGCGGTCATCGAGAAGCCCTTCGGGCACGATCTGAAGAGCGCGCAGGAGCTCAACAAGATCGTGCACCGGGTGTTCGAGCCCAACGAGGTCTTCCGGATCGACCACTACCTCGGCAAGGAGACCGTCCAGAACATCCTGGCGCTCCGGTTCGGCAACACCATCTTCGAACCGCTGTGGAACCGGTCCTACGTCGACCACGTGCAGATCACGATGGCCGAGGACATCGGCATCGGCGGCCGCGCCGGCTACTACGACGGCATCGGCGCCGCCCGCGACGTCATCCAGAACCATCTGCTGCAGCTGCTCGCGCTCACCGCGATGGAGGAGCCCACCTCCTTCCATCCCAAGGCGCTGGTCGGCGAGAAGCTGAAGGTCCTCAACGCGGTCCGGCTGCCCGACGACCTGTCCAAGCACACCGTGCGCGGCCAGTACGCGGCCGGCTGGCAGGGCGGCGAGCAGGTGCCCGGCTATCTGGAGGAGGAGGGCATCGACCCCAACTCCACGACCGACACCTACGCCGCCATCAAGCTGGAGATCAACACCCGGCGCTGGGCCGGCGTGCCGTTCTATCTGCGCACCGGCAAGCGCCTCGGCCGCCGGGTCACGGAGATCGCGGTCGTCTTCCAGCGCGCCCCGCACTCCCCGTTCGACGCCTACGACACCTCGGAGCTCGGGCAGAACGCCCTGGTCATCCGGGTGCAGCCGGACGAGGGCGTGACCATCCGGTTCGGCTCGAAGGTCCCCGGCACGTCGATGGAGATCCGCGACGTGACGATGGACTTCGCGTACGGCGAGTCCTTCACGGAGTCCAGCCCGGAGGCGTACGAGCGGCTCATCCTCGACGTCCTGCTCGGCGACGCCAACCTCTTCCCCCGGCACCAGGAGGTCGAGCGGTCCTGGGAGATCCTCGACCCCATCGAGCGGCACTGGGCGAAGAACGGCAGGCCCGAGTCGTACACCTCGGGGACCTGGGGTCCCAAGGCGGCGGACGAGATGCTCGCGAGAGACGGACGGAGTTGGCGGCGGCCATGACTGCGTTCTTTCGGGGGACAACCCCCGAGCCCCCGGCCGGACGGGCGAGTCCGTCGCGTCCGGGGCGGGCGATCACGGGCAATTCGATTCACGGACGGAGTTGGCGGCGGCCATGAACATCGATCTGACGGACACCACGTCGAGCCAGATCAACTCGGCGCTGGTCAAGGCCCGGCGGGCCACCGGAACGCCGGCCGTGGGCATGGTGCTGACCCTCGTCATCGTCACCGACGAGGGCAACCACTACGACGCGCTGCGCGCCGCCGCCGAGGCGTCCAAGGAGCATCCCTCGCGCATCCTGGTCGTCGTCCGGCGGCCCGGGCGCACCCCCCGCGACCGGCACCGGGCGCGGCTCGACGCCGAGGTGCGGGTCGGGTCCGAGTCCGACACCGGGGAGACCGTGCTGCTGCGGCTGCACGGGGAGCTCTCCCATCACGCCGAGAGCGTCGTCCTGCCGCTGCTGCTGCCGGACGCGCCCGTCGTCGTGTGGTGGCCGGAGGACGCTCCCGAGGTGCCCTCGGAGGATCCCCTCGGGGCGCTCGCCGCGCGGCGGATCACCGACGCCGCGGCCACCGAGGATCCGGTCGCCGCGCTCGCCCTGCGGGCCCGGACCTACGCGCCCGGTGACACCGATCTGGCGTGGACCCGGGTCACCGCCTGGCGGAGTGTGCTGGCCGCCGCGCTCGATCAGCGGCACGCCCGGATCGACGGGGTGAAGGTCGAGGGGGAGGAGTACAACCCCTCCACCGAACTGCTCGCCATGTGGCTCGGCGAGCGGCTCAAGGTCCCCGTGGAGCGCACCGTCTCCCCCGGGCCCGGCATCACCGCCGTCCAGCTGCACACCGTGGACGGCACCGTATGCCTGGACCGGCCCGACGGCGTCCTCGCGAAGCTCGAGGTCCCCGGGCAGCCCGAGCGTCATGTGGCGCTGCAGCGGCGGTCCACGGCGGAGCTCATCGCGGAGGAGCTGCGGCGGCTCGATCCGGACGAGGCGTACCACCAGGCCGTTTCCTTCGGTACGGATCGGCTGGGGGCGCCGGGGTCCTCGGTCCCCGTCGCCGAGGAGCCGGCGAAGAAGCCCGCCGCGGCCAGGAAGACCTCGGCCGCGCGTAAGACCACCGCTCGCAAGACGGTGACCCGGAAGGTGACCAAGCCCAGGTGAGCGCACCGCAGATCGTCGTGCACCGCGACAAGGAGCTGATGGCCGAGGCCGCGGCGGCCCGGCTGATCACGAAGATCGTCGACGCTCAGGCGGCCCGCGGCTCCGCTTCCGTGGTCCTCACCGGCGGGCGCAACGGCAACGGGCTGCTCGCGGCCCTTGCCGGGGCGCCCGCCCGGGACGCGGTCGACTGGGCCCGGCTCGATCTCTGGTGGGGTGACGAGCGGTTCCTTCCCGAGGGGGATCCGGAGCGGAACGTCACCCAGGCCCGGGCGGCCTTGCTGGACGCCGTGCCGCTGGATCCGGCCCGGGTGCATCCGATGCCCGCGTCCGGTGGGGTGTACGGCTCCGACGCCGATGCCGCCGCTGCCGCTTACGCCTCGTCGCTGGCCGGCGCCGCCCGGCCCGAGGATCACGGGGCTGTGCCCGTCTTCGACGTGTTGCTGCTGGGGGTGGGGCCGGATACGCATGTGGCCTCGCTGTTCCCCGAGCATCCCGGGGTGCGGGAGACCGAGCGGATGGTGGTCGGGGTGCACGGTGCGCCCAAGCCGCCGCCCACTCGGGTGTCGCTCACCCTGCCCGCCATTCGTGCGGCGCGTGAGGTGTGGTTGCTTGCCGCCGGGGCCGACAAGGCGTCCGCGGTGACCATCGCGTTGTCCGGGGCCGGGGAGATCCAGGCGCCGGCGGCGGGGGCCCGGGGGCGGGCCCGGACGTTGTGGCTGCTGGACCGGGCGGCTGCCTCGGGGTTGCCGGCGCAGCTTTATCCTCCGGCTTCGGCTTGAGGTGTCCGGTCGTCGGCCTGCGGTTGCGTCGGCTGACGCGCTCCGGGCCTTCGGCCGGAGGCCTCAGGCGCCGGCCCGGCTGAGGCTTGGTTTCCCTGGCCTCTGGCTTCGGTGTCTGGTACGCCGGGGTGTGCGTGCTCGGGTGGGTGGGTCGGGGCCGCCCGACACACCTGTGCGCGTACTGCCGCGTCGTGGTCGGGCTGGGTGCGTTTCCCGTACGCGCACAGGCGTGTCGGACGTCCCCTTGCCTGCGTCGGCGGCCGCCGGTTTCGTCCGAGCCGGCCAGGGTGCCCCCGGAGCCGGTAACGGGTGGTGTGTGGGTGGGAGCTGACCGCGCCGGAGGCGCGGGGGCCGGCGGCCGACGCCGAACGCATCCCCCGCCGCGCCCGCCCCCCCGGAGGGGGAGCCGTCTCAGGACCCCGCCGCCACCGCGTGGCTCTCCGCGGCCGGCTGCGGGATGTCCGCCGGGGTGACCGACGGCCGGTGACGCAACGACATCAGGACGCGCAGCACCGCGATCCACACCAGCGACGTGCCCAGCATGTGCACGCCGACCAGCACCTCCGGAACGTCCGTGAAGTACTGGACATACCCGATCACGCCCTGCGCCATCAGCACCAGGAACAGCTCCCGCACCCGCGCGAGCGGTCCCGGCGGGCCGTCCATCAGCTTCAGCGTGACCCAGATGACCAGCGTCAGCGACACCACCAGCCACGCGGACGCGGCATGCACGTGCGACGCGTCCGTCCACGAGATCCACTCGATCCGCGGCACCTCGCTGGAGTCACCCGCGTGCGGCCCCGCCCCGGTGACGATCGTGCCGGCGACGAGCAGCACCACGGTGGCCGCGACCAGCAGCCACGTTTGCTTGCGGACGATGCCCCCGACCAGCCAGTCCGGCCCGCCGTCGCCCTCCCCGGCGCGGTGCCAGGTGAGGAACGCCACGGTCAGCAGACCGCTCGCGGCGAGGAAGTGCCCGGCCACGATGTACGGGTTGAGATCCATCAGCACGGTGATGCCGCCGACCACGGCGTTGACCACGACCAGCCAGAACTGCCACCAGGCCAGCCGGGTCAGCCCCCGGCGGCGCGGCTTCACGCAGCGGGCCGCGATGATCGCCCAGCCGACGGCGGCGCACACCACGTAGGTGAGCAGCCGGTTGCCGAACTCGATGGCGCCGTGCAGGCCCATCTCCCGGGTGGTCGTCAGACTCTCGGAGGAGCACTTCGGCCAGGTGTCGCACCCCAGCCCGGATCCGGTCAGGCGTACGACGCCGCCGGTGACGACGATCACGACGCTGGTCACCAGCGCGGTCATGGCGGCCCGCCGGACGGTCTGCGGCGACGGCGTCCAGCGCCGGTCGATGAGGGCGAGGGGGTTGAACACGGCGCCATCGTATGCGGGGCGGATGCGCGGGAGCCGACAGGGGTGGGCTGATGTCCGGACAAGACCGTCATGCCCGGGATTCCGTAAGGGCTTACCGTTCCCCGGCTCTTCTCCGCCCGCTCGCGTCCCGTTCACCCCGGCCGCCCAGGCTGACTGACGCGGGCATGTCGTGCTGCCTCACGGCATGCCCTTCGGCCTGCTCGTGACGGAAGGACGGACCTGCGGATGCGGCGAAGAGGTCAGAGGCTACGACGACGTGGTACGGGGAAGGTCCTCGGCCCCGCCATGGCGGCCGTGCTGCTCATGAGCGGAACGGCGGTGGTGGCCCCCGCCATCCCGGCCGTGGCGAGCGAGAAGCCCGCTCCGGACGCGGTCGCGACCGCGCCGGTGCTCACCCCCGGGGACGGCGCGTACCTCGAGGGCACGAAGACGGTCACGGGCTCCCCGACGACCCTCGACGACGACGTGACGAGCCTCACGGTCGACGGCGAGAAGCTGGACGCGGAGCGGACCGTCGGCTCCTCCCGGCTGACGTTCGACGTCGGGTCGAACTCCACCGAGGCCCGCTACCACAACTATGTGCTGGTCAACGGCGACTACCGGGTCGACATCGGCGACCTGGTGGGCGAGCGCGCCACGATCGAGATCCCGAACGGGAAGCTGGTCGAGGGCGAGAACACCGTCGAGTTCTTCGCCGGCACGGTCGACAGCTCCTGCGGCGTCAACTACGACGACTTCGTCCTCTCCGACATCGGCCTCGAGCTCCTCGGCGAGACCGCGGACGGCGAGGAGAACGAGTACACGTACTCCTTCGGCGACGGCTCCTGCGGTACGAACACCAGCCTGCTGACGCACGCGGAGCTCAGCTTCTTCGTCCTCAACGACCCGCGGGGCACCACCGGCCTCACCGCGGACCTCGACACGACGAAGCTCACCAACGGCGAGCACGCCCTCACCGCGGTCTCCGCCTCCGGCAGGACCGTCCGCCACGACGTCACCGTGAACAACGCCCCCGCCGGCGCCCCGAAGCTCCTCCCCACGGACGGCACCCTGTCCGCCGGTACGGAGCCCGTGTTCGCCGCCACCCCGGCCGGCGACGACGGCGGCGTGACGTCCCTCACGGTCGACGGCGCGGAGCCGCCCGCGAAGGCCACCCTCGGCAACGGGGCCGCGCACTTCACCTTCGACGTCGGTTCGAACTCGATCGACGACCGGTTCGACAACTTCCTCCTCGTCAACGGCAAGCGCATCGACCTCGGCGGAAACTGGGTCAGCCAGCACGTCGACATCGCCGTCCCGGCCCGCTTCCTGGTCCCCGGCGACAACACGGTCACGGTCGTCACCGGCGACTACAAGGAGTCCTGCGGCAACAACCGCGACGACTTCACCCTGACGAACCTCGCCCTCGCCCTCGACGGCGCCACCGTCACCCCACGGGACCTCCAGGACACGTACGCCATGGGCGACGGCTCCTGCGGTACCGGCTCCACCCTGCTGCGCGAGGCCCCCGTGCACTTCACCGTCGACGGCCCCGCCACGCACGTCAGCCCGACGCTGGGCTCCGGCGACGCGAAGCTGGCGTTCGACGTGGGCACCAACTCCATCGAGGCCCGGTACGGCAATCACGTCCTGATCAACGGGCAGAAGCTGCTGCTGGACAGCGACTTCGTCAGCCGGCGCGTCGAGCTCACCTTCCCCGACGAGTGGCTGGTCCCCGGCTGGAACACCCTCGACGTCGTCACCGGCACCTTCGCCACCTCCTGCGGCGACAACCACGACGACTTCGCGATCTCGAACGTCGCCCTCACCCCGGCCGGCGGCGCCACCGCCACCGGACAGATGCTCAAGGGCTCGTACTCCCTCGGCGACGGCAACTGCGGCGACAACGTGAACCCGCTCGGCGAGATCGACCTCGAGTTCCTGGTCGAGGGCACCCCCCAGGGCCTGCACGCCGACCTCGACACCGCGCGGATCATGGACGGCAGGCACACCCTCGCCGCCGTCTCCACCGGCGGCGAGACCGCCACCCGCACCCTCTTCTCCGACAACACCGCCCCCGAGATCGCCTCCAGCACCCCCGCGGCCGGCCAGAAGCTCACCGCCGCCGTCGTCCTGGACGTCCGCCTCTCCGACGCCAACGCCGTGGTCAGCGGCCCCGACGTCACCCTGGACGGCAAAGCGATCAAGCCCGGCGCCCCCGTCGGCCCGGGCCTGAAGGCGGGACAGCACACCCTGAAGGTCTCCGGCACCGACAGCCTCGGCAACGCCGCCACCCGCACCGTCGCCTTCACGTCCGCCGGCATCCCCGACACCCCCACCACCCTCGCCCCCGCCCCCGGCTCCACGGACGCCGGCGGACAGGTCACCCTCTCCGCCAAGGTCGCCGAACCCGACGGCGGCGCGGTGGACGCCACGTTCTCCCGCGCGGAGATCCTCACCCCGAACCAGGTGTACGCCGGCACCACCCCCGCCGTACCCACCTCCCTGAAGGTCGCCGGCGAGAAGCCCGTACCGGCCAGGGGCCTGGAGCCCTCCGACGGGCAGACGCTCGACGCGCCCGCCGGCCGGGACGTCACGTACCAGCGCTTCGACGTCATGGTGAAGGGCCACATCGCCGACCCGGTCCTGCGCTGGGAAGGCACCATCGACCCCGAGCGGCTGGCCGCCCTGCGCGCCTGGAACACCCGCACCGAGGCCTGGGACGTGCTGACCAGCGCCCGCGGCGCGGCCTCCGGCGAGACCGTGCTGACGGCCGTGGTCGACGACCGGTACATCGACGGGCAGCAGGTCCACGCGATGATCACCGGCGAGGACCCGTTCGCCGACGACATCGACGCCGGGGACCCGGACGGCTTCGCCGACCCCGACTCGTACGACTTCTCGATGGTCCACTACACCGACACCCAGTACCTCTCCGAGGGCGCGGTGGAGCAGGAGACGCCCGGGGAGCGGGCGGTCTGGGAGCACGCGTACGGCGACGTCACCCGCTGGATCAAGGACAACAAGGACGAGCGGAAGATCTCCTACGTCGCCCACACCGGCGACATCATCGAGAACAACATCCGCAAGCCCGCCGACGACGCCATGCGCCGCGAGATCACCGGCGAGTTCGAGATGTCGTCCCGCCAGCAGCAGGTGCTCGACGACGCCGGCATCCCCAACGGCGTCATCGCCGGCAACCACGACAACCAGTCCGGCACCGAGAACGGCCCCGGCGCGATCTACAACCAGTACTACGGGCCCGGCAGATACGCGGCGCTGTCGCAGGGCTGGGAGCACGCCGAGTACGGCGGGCCGTGGCGCGAGGGCGACAACCAGAACCACTACGACCTGTTCTCGGCCGGCGGCCTGGACTTCGTCGTCGTCGGCCTGTCGTACGGCGTGACCCGCGAGGAGGCCGAATGGGCCGACTCGGTGTTCAAGCGCTACCCCGACCGCAACGGCATCCTGCTCTCGCACGACTACCTCGCGCCGAGCAGCAACCCCGACGGTCGCGGGGCGCCGTTCTCCGCGCCCGACGGCTCGATGCTGTACAAGCGGGTCGTCCAGCCCAACGCCAACGTGTTCCTGATCCTCGCCGGCCACGAGCACGGCGTGGGCACGAACATCAAGCCGCAGGTCGGCGAGGTCGGCCGGGGCGTGGTGGAGCTGCTGGCGGACTACCAGTTCTACACGGTGTCCGCGGACCGGCTCGGCCTCACCGAGATCGGCGGCTACGAACCGGACTCCCAGCTGCAGTTCGGGGCGGCGTTCTTCCGGCTGCTGCAGTTCGACGTCGACCGCTCCGAGCTCACCGTCGACACGTACTCGCCGCTGCTCGACGAGTTCGGCGCCACGGAGTACGACACGAACCACCGCTACGACGGGCGGGAGGACAACATGGTCCTGCCGATCGACCTCAACACCCGTACGACGACGTTCAGGACGGACTCCGTCGCCCTGTACAACCCGGTGCGGGTCATCGGCACCGACCGGGCGGAGTCCGGTTCCACCGCGTCGGTCGTCTGGGACGGTCTGCGGCCCGGTACGGCGTACGCCTGGCTGGTCACGGCCCGCTCCGGCGGGGGCGGCGTGACCGCCTCCGAGCCGGCGGTGTTCGTCACCCGCGAGGCGGACGGCAGCCGCGGGACGCTGGACTCGCCTTGGTTCTGACGCCCTCCGGCACGCCGCCCCGGACCCTCGCGGTCCGGGGCGGCGCCCTGGCTCTCCTCCTCGGCTGCTTCCTGCTCGGGGGGCTCTTCCGCCCCGCGCCGGCGGCCGCGCACGACGCGACCACCACGGCGTACGCGACCGTCACCGGGTCGCGGTCGGCGGGCATCTCGGCGACGCTGGACCTCGAGTACGACCTGCTGATGAAGTCGGCGTGGCTGTACGCGTCGGCGTACGACGCGAAGGGCCGCACGGAGCAGCTGCGTCAGCTGCGGCTGAACGCGGACGCGGTGGCGGAGTACGTCACGGGCCGCTTCGCGGTGACGGCGGGCTCGGCGCGCTGCGTCCCGTCCGTCGGCCCGGCGGACGTCCACGCGCGGGGCGGGCGGTCGTTCGTGCTGCTGCCGGTGTCGTACGACTGCGGCCCGGGCGAGCCGGCGATCTCCAGCGCGCTCTTCCCGGACGGCGAGACGTTCGTGCACGGCACGCGGACGATCGTGCGCTACTCGGTGGACGGCGCCTCGGGCTCGACGGTGCTGACGACGGCGGACCCGACGGTACGGGTCGGGCAGGACCGGACGTCGCACCAGGTGGGGGAGTTCTTCCGGCTGGGCGCCGAGCACCTGGTCCTGGGCCTGGACCACGTCCTGTTCCTGCTCACGCTGATCCTGGGGGCCCGTACGGTACGGGAGGTGGTGTGGTCGGCGTCGGCGTTCACGGCGGCGCACAGCATCACGTTCCTGCTGGCGGCCCTCGGCGTGGTGGACGTCCCGTCGGGGCTGGTGGAGCCGGTGATCGCGGCGTCCATCGCCGTGACGGCGGCGGCGGGCCTGTGGCTGCGCGACGACCCCCGCCTTACCCGCGGGCGCCTTCCCGTGATCTTCCTCTTCGGCCTGATCCACGGCCTGGGCTTCGCGGGGGCGCTGGGCATCGCCGACTCCTGGTCCTGGGACCTCCTCCTCTCCCTCCTGAGCTTCAACGCGGGCATAGAAGCAGCCCAACTCACCCTGATAGCCCTCCTCTTCCCCCTCCTCCTGCTCCTCCGCCGCACCCCGGCCCACCGCCGGCTCCTCCCGGCCCTGACGGCACCGATCATCGCGGTCAGCCTGTGGTGGCTGGTGGACCGGATTCCGGTGGGGGCGTGAGGGGCGGGGTCACTCCGGACCGGTCAGCCCCGCCCGTACCCGTACGAGGTCCATCCGTTCGGCGCGGAAGGCGGCCGTGCCGTCGTCCGAGGTCAGCGTGACGGCGATGCCGTCGGGGGTTGGGGTGAACGTCACCCCGTGGTGGATGGTGCCGCCCCAGCCGTCGACGGTGAGGTCGCGTACTTCCGTGCAGTGGAGGAAGAGTTCCACGACGTCGTACGGCTTCCTCCAGCCGGGATCCGGGTGGTCGGGGAGGTGGCGGGTGGTGAGGGACAGGGTGACGGAGGTGGCGCGTTCGTCGATCTGGAGGTACGTGTGGCGGCAGGCCGCCGGGTCGGGGGCGTGGTCGTACAGCGATCGCAGCGCCGAGGGGGCCGTGAGCAGGCCGGACCAGTCAGAGGTGCTCAAAGAAGGCCCTTTCGTGCGGCTCCGGCGTCCCCGCGTACAGCCGGGCATCCAGCGGCCGTACGAACCGGTGCGGCCCACCGTCGTCCCCGGCCCGGAACGCGCTCACACGCCCGACGTCCAACGCGTCACTCGCCACGAACACGAGCCGCGTCCCCTCCCCGGTCACCCGCACCCCGACCCGCCGCCGGGCCAGGCGCTCCAGCCCCACGTCCACGACCACCGGCGGCGTCCACCCGCTCATCCGCAGCCCCCCGACGGCCAGGAACCGCACCTGACACTGCACGGTGTCGCACTCCCACTTCCCGGCCACGAGATCCGGCACCCCCGGCAGATCGACCCGCAGGGTCACCGTGGGCCCCGACCGGTCGAGGGTCACGGACCGGAGCCGGACGCCGCGCAGCGGCGGGACGGAGGAGAAGAGCCGGTCCAGGGGCGAGGGGTGCCGCAGCAGGTCGGTCCAGGTCCCGGTCACGGGGCGCATGCCGTGCGGCGGTGCCGTCCCGCCGCTCCCCGCCGGTCCGGGACCGTCATCCGCCCTCGCCCGCCGCGGCCCGCTCCTCCGGGGACGGGCCGAACGTGTCGTCCACCGCCTGGTCGAACGCGTCGTCGTCGACGCCCAGGGCGTCGTTCATGATGTCCGTGCGCACCCCGCCCATCCCCTCGGTGACCAGGGAACGGCCGGTGTCCTTCCAGGTCTGGCCCATCTCGTCGCCGGCCTTGTCCCAGGACTCCGCGCTCCAGTCCGGGGCGTCCGGGGTGACGACGTCGCCCCAGCTCTGCTTCGTGACCTCGTCCTCCGTCGCGTGCGGGTTGCCGATCAGGGAGTTCACGCCGATCTTCATGGTGCCCTGGATGTACTGGTCCTCCTCCCAGAGGAAACCGGCGGCGATCCCGAGCTTCGCGCAGATGGTGTTGGCGTCCTGGATCAGGGCCCGTACGCCCCACTCCCAGCGCTCGCAGAAGTCCTCGAAGTCCACCGAGAGGCCGTGGTGGCCGGCCTCCATGCCGGTCATCGACAGCTCCGAGAAGCCCTTGCCGAGCACCGAGCCGGTGCCCGTGCCGATGTCGCGCAGCTCCGCGATCGCGCTGCGCATGCCCTGCTGGATCTGCTGGACCGACTGTGCGTCGATCTTGAGGTCTTCGGACATCAGTCCCGTTCCTCCCGGTCGTCGTCGTCCACGCCCGCGTCCACGGCGACCGCCTCCGGCACGATGCCCACCACCGGCGGGAAGAGCATCGCGGTGTCCTGGTCACCGATGTCGATCGCCACCCCCGCCGGTACGCCCATCGCCGGGATGATCTCGTCCAGCAGCCGCGCGCCGCGGTAGACCGCGTACTCCCACTCCCGGCCGGTCAGGCTGCCGTCGCCGGGGTCCTTGGCCCGGGCGAACCGCGCCAGCGCCGCCTCGTCCGTGAAGCCGCAGATCCAGCGGATCCCGCCGAACTCGGCCGTCCACAGCCCGCCGCCCTCGAACGGCACGAGCACCGCCGCCCGCCGCAGCTCCCCGACCATGGCCCGGCCGTCACCCGACCCGGCCCGCCGCTCGGCGATCCGCTCCGCCAGCGCCCCCGCGCTCATCCGGTACCTCCCCCTGCGTAGCCACTCGTGCCGACCACAGCACCGTAGGACAACACGCGTGGCCGGGGGTAGCCGGTTCCGGCAGGCGGATAGGCTCGCGGCCGTGGAGGGTTACGCGTACGTGGGACCGGACGACATCCGCGCGGCGGCCGTCGACCAGCCGCCCGGAACCCCGGTCCGCTCCCCGGCGGACCTGGACCGCTGGCTCACCGCCCGGCCCCGCGCCGAACTCGCGGAGCCGTTCACGTACGTCGTGGATCTCACCGGCACCCTGTGCCTGGCCCCGCGCCGCAGCGAACACGTGGCCTGCGCGTCCGGCGCCCGGGTGCTGGCCGCGGGGGAGATCGGCTTCGAACGCGCGCGTACGGGATGGACCGTCCGCGAGTCCAGCAACCAGTCGACCGGCTACTGCCCCGACGTCACCTGCTGGCCCGCCCTCGCCTCGGCCCTCCACCGGGCCGGGCTCCCGGCCCCGGAGGGCTTCACGCACGAGGTGGTCTTCCGGCGCTGCGAGGGCTGCGGGGAGCGGGCGGTCGTACGGGAGGACGACTACGTCTGCGTGTTGTGCGGGGCGCGGCTGCCGGGGAAGTGGAACTTCGGGCGGTAGGCCCCTCCGTCACTCCCAGCGGAAGAAGCGCGCCGCCAGGCCCAGGCCCACGACCGCCCACACCGCCAGCACGCCCGCCTCCGGCCACGGCATGCCCGCGCCGTGCTGGAGGACGTCGCGCAGGCCCTCGGAGAGGGCCGTGATCGGGAGGAGCTCCAGGAGGGATTGGACCGCGGAGGGGAACTTCGCGAGGGGGACCAGGACGCCGCCGATCACCATCAGGATGATGAAGACCAGGTTCGCCGCCGCCAGCGTCGCCTCCGCCTTCAGGGTGCCCGCCATGAGCAGGCCCAGGCCGGAGAAGGCCGCCGTGGCCAGCAGGATCAGGACCGCGGCGTAGAGCCCGTTGCCGCGGGGGGACCAGCCCAGGGCCGCGGCGATCACGGACAGCAGCGCGATCTGCAGGATCTGCGTCAGCAGCACCGACGCCGTCTTCGCCGCCATCAGCGCGAACCGGGGGAGCGGGGACGCGCCGAGGCGTTTGAGGACGCCGTAGCGGCGGTCGAAGCCCGTGCCGATCGCCTGGCCGGTGAAGGACGTCGCCAGGACGGCCAGGGCGATGGCGCCGGGGGCCAGGAAGTCGACCCGCTCGCCGGCACCCGTGTCGATCACGTCCACCGCGCTGAAGAGGGCGAGGACCACGGACGGGATGATGACCGTCAGCAGCAGCTGCTCGCCGTTGCGCAGCAGGAGCTTTGTCTCCAGCGCCGCCTGCGCCGCGATCATGCGCGACAGCGGGGCCGCTCCGGGGCGGGGGGTGTACACGCCCGTGCTCATGCGCGGAGCTCCTTGCCGGTCAGTTCCAGGAAGACGTCCTCGAGCGTGCGCCGCTCCACCGTTATCCGGTCGGGCAGCACACCGTTCTGCGCGCACCACGTCGTCACCGTGGCCAGCAGTTCGGGCGTGATGTCGCCGGTGACCCGGTACGAGCCCGCCGTCAGCTCCACCGCCGCGCTCCGCGAGGGCAGCGCCTTCAGCAGCGACGCGGTGTCCAGGCCCGGGCGGCCCGAGAACCGCATCGTGTTCTCCGCGCCGCCCCGGCACAGCTCCTCCGGGGTGCCGTGGACGACGAGGCGGCCCTCGTCGATGATCGCGACGGCGTCCGCGAGCTCCTCGGCCTCGTGCATGTAGTGGGTCGTGAGGATCACGGACACCCCGTCCGCGCGCAGCTCACGGATCAGGTCCCAGGTGGCGTGCCGGGCCTGCGGGTCCAGGCCCGCGGTCGGCTCGTCGAGGAAGACCAGCTCCGGACGCCCGACGACCGCCGTCGCCAGCGCGAGGCGCTGCTTCTGCCCGCCGGAGAGCCGCCGGAACGGGGTGCGGCCGGTCGACGCCAGGCCCAGGCGCTCGATCAGGGCGTCGGTGTCCAGGGGGTGGGCGTGCAGCTTCGCCATGTGGCGGAGCATCTCGACGGCCCGGGCGCCGGGGTAGACGCCGCCCTCCTGGAGCATCACGCCGATCCGCGGCCGCAGGGCGGCGGCGTCGCGGTGGGGGTCGAGGCCCAGGACCCGGACGGTGCCGGCGTCGGGGCGGCGGTAGCCCTCGCAGATCTCCACGGTGGTGGTCTTGCCCGCGCCGTTGGGGCCGAGGAGGGCGGTGACGGTGCCGCGCGCGGCGGTGAGGGTCAGGCCGTCGAGGGCGGTCTTGTCGCCGTACCGCTTGATGAGGGCGGTGGTTTCTACGGCGGGGGTGCTGTGCATGGGGGTGAGTCTACGGGGCGGGGGGTGTCGGGTTGCCTGGGCTCCGGGTCGGTGCCCTCGCGCCGGGAGGCGGTTCAGAAGGCCCGGAGAAGCCGGCGCGGACCGCAACATCCCGAGGACGTCCACCCCCGCCGGATGGCGAGAACGCGCCACCACGCGAGCCACCGCCGCGATGATCCGGGCATGTACCGGACAACATAGGGATCGGGGGAGGTGAACCGTCCGAGCGGCAAACGGCCACGTCACACCCGCCCCAGGGGCAAAGGAAGCGAGCCGTCAAAGGCCTCACCCCGGGATATACACCCCTGGCCGAAAACCGCCTCACCCCCTGGCGGCGGCAAGCGCTTGCCGCCCAGACTCCCCCCGCCAGGCTCGGACCGCCCCCCACGCGCACCCACCCCCCGGGACGCGCGGGACCGAGTGATGTCTCACGCACAGCGCAAACGCACAGCGCAACGCACAAGCGCACCCGTCCCTCATCCCGGTGGCGACCCCACCGACCGTATGAAGGAGAGAACCTTGGCAAGACCCACCGTGCTGCGCAGAGCCGCACTGAGCGCGCTGACGGCGGCAGCCCTCACCCTCCCGCTCGCCGTCGGCGCCGGCCCCGCCCAAGCTGCCCCGGCGCCCGCGAAGGCCGTGTCCGACCTGCAGGCGAAGGCCGAGGCGGCCGTGCTGCGGGACCTCGGTGACGAGGGCAAGGTCACCTTCTGGGTGCAGCTCGACTCCCAGGCCGACATGTCGGCCGCCCGCGCCGCCAAGTCCAAGGCGGCCAAGGGCCGTGCCGTGTACGAGGCCAAGACCGAGCACGCCGACCGCAGCCAGGCGGAGCTGCGCGCCCTGCTGAAGCGGGAGAAGGCGTCGTACAAGAGCTTCTGGATCGCCAACACCGTGCAGGTGACGGCGGACAAGGCGGTGGCCGGGAAGATCGCCGCCCTGCCCGAGGTGGCGGCCATCGAGGCGGACGTCCCGCTCCTGCTCCCCGACCCGCTGCCGGCGCAGGACGAGCCGGCCGTGGACGGCATCGAGTGGAACGTCGACCGGATCAACGCCCCGCGGGTGTGGAACGAGCTCGGCGTCCGCGGCGAGGGCGTCGTCGTCGCCAACATCGACTCCGGTGTGGCCTATCAGCACCCGGCGGTGGCCGACGGCTACCGGGGGCTGCGGTCGGACGGCACGTACGACCACAACTACAACTGGTTCGACCCGGCGAACATGTGCGCCAACGACACGCCGTGCGACAACAACAACCACGGCACCCACACCATGGGCACCATGGTCGGCGACGACGGCGCCGGCAACCAGGTGGGCGTGGCGCCGGGCGCGCAGTGGATCGCCGCGAAGGGCTGCGAGTCCAGCAGCTGCTCGCAGGCGTCGCTGCTGGCCTCCGGCCAGTGGGTGGTGGCGCCCACGGACCTGAACGGCCAGAACCCGCGGCCGGACCTGGCCCCCGACGTGGTGAACAACTCGTGGGGCAACACGGTCATCGACACCTGGTACAAGGCGACCGTCCAGTCGTGGCGGGACGCCGGCATCTTCCCGGCGTTCTCCAACGGCAACAGCGGCCCGGGCTGCACCACCTCGGGCTCCCCGGGCGCGTACACCAACTCGTACTCCTCGGGCGCCTTCGACATCAACAACGCCATCGCCTCCTTCTCCAGCCGCGGTACGGGCGAGACCGGGGGCATCAAGCCGAACCTGGCCGCCCCCGGCGTGAACGTCCGCTCGTCGATCCCGAGCGGCTTCGGGTCGATGTCCGGCACCTCGATGGCCTCCCCGCACACCGCCGCGACCGTGGCGCTGATGTGGTCCGCCTCGCCCGCGATCCGCGGTGACGTGGCCGCGACGGAGGCGCTGCTGAACCAGACGGCGATCGACGTGGACGCCACCACCTGTGGCGGCACCGCGGCGAACAACAACGTCTTCGGCGAGGGCCGGCTCGACGCCTTCGCCGCCGTCAGCGCCACCCCGCGCGGCGCGCTCGGCGCCGTGACCGGCACCGTCACCTCCGGCGGCGCCCCGCTGGCCGACGCGACCGTGCGCTTCGCCGGCCCGATGCAGGCGACCGTCCGCACCGGGGCCGACGGTTCGTACGGGCTGCCGAAGGTGATGGTCGGCGACTACACGGTGACGGTGACCAAGTTCGGTTACCTGACGGCCGAGGCCACCGTGACCGTCACCGAGGGCGGGACCGCGACCCGGGACGTCACCGTCGACGCCGCGCCGAGCGGCACCCTCACCGGCACCGTGCGCTCCGGCGGCGGCACCGAGGCGGGCGCCGTGCTCGTCGCCCAGGGGACGCCGGTGACGGCGACCGCCGGGGCCGACGGCCGCTACGCGATGACGCTGCCGCAGGGCACGTACGAGATCAACGTGACGCCGGCCGGCCGCTGCTCCTCGCCCACCACCGTCCCGGTGGAGATCGCAGGGGACACCGTCCGGGACGTGGACCTCGCGGACCGGCTCGACGCCGCGGGCACCAACTGCCGGGTGCGCTCGGGCGGGGACTTCCCCGCCGGTGACACCCAGGTGACGATGAGCGGCACGACGTCCGGCACCGGTACGGTCGCGCTGCCGTTCCCGGTCGCGCTGTACGGCAAGACGTACCGCACGGCGACGGCCACGGTGGAGGGTGTGCTGGCGTTCGGCACCAGCAGCACCAGCTCAGCCAACGTGTCGCTGCCCTCGACGGGTACGCCGAACGGCGCGCTCTACCCGTTCTGGGACAACTTCACGCTGGACGACGAGTCCGGTGTGTACACGTCCCGGCGCGGCACCGCCCCGCACCGTGAGGTCGTGGTGGAGTGGCGCAACATCAAGTTCGGCAGCGCCACCACGCAGCGCGTGACGTTCTCCGCCGTGATCGGTGAGGACGGCTCGTACTCCTTCCACTACAAGGACATCGGCACCGGGAACTACGAGAACGGCTCCGCGGCCACCATCGGGGCGGAGAACGCCACCGGTACGGACGCGATGCTGTACGCGTACAACCAGCCGGTGGTCTCCGACGGGATGTCGCTGGAGTTCTCGACCACCAAGTCCGCCGTGGTCTCCGGTGTCGTCACGGACGACAACGACGGTCTGCCGGTCGCCGGCGCCACCGTCGGCGTCAGCCGCGACGGGACGGCGAGCGGCGCGGACGTCACCGACGAGAACGGCGCCTATCTGGCGCAGGTGCCGGTGACGGCCGCCGGTTCGTACGACGTGGACGTCTCCGCCGCGCACTACGGGGCGGGTGCCCGCACCGCGGCGCTCGAGCCGCGGGGTGTGTCGCGCGAGGGCGTCACGCTGAAGACCGGTGCGATCGCGCCGGCCGGCCTCTCGGCGTACACCCTGGTGATCCCGGCCGACCAGCAGCGCACCCGCACCTTCACGCTGGCGAACGCCGGCTCGGCGGCCGACTGGTCGGTGGCCGAGAAGGACGGCGCCGGGTGGCTGGACGCCGGACCGGCCTCCGGACGGCTGGCGGCGGGGGCGGAGCAGCAGGTGACGCTCACCTTTGACACCACGGGCGCCGAGCCCGGCTCGGTGCTGCGGGGCACCCTCGTGGTGGCCTCGGAGAGCGGCCGGACCCCCGTCCGTGAGGTGCCGGTGACCGTGGCCGTGCCCGCCTACCAGGCGGCGCTGGACGCGGGCGCCGAGGATGTGGGCGACCGGGTCGACGGCCTGGGTGACACCTGGACCGCGGACCAGGAGTACACCGCGGGCTCGTACGGCTGGGTCGGCAACAGCGGTCTGCAGCAGACCACGAAGGCCGTCGCCGGCACCGACGAGCAGGCGCTGTTCCAGACCTCGCGGACCGGGGCGCTGGAGTACCGCTTCGACGGGGTGGCCGACGGCGTCTACCAGGTGGAGCTCGGGTTCGCGGAGCTCAGCGGCACCAAGCCCGGGGCCCGCGTCTTCGACGTGATGGCCGAGGACGCCGAGCAGATCCCCAACGTGGACGTCGCGCTGGAGGCGGGCGGCAGCTACCGCGCCCTCACGCGCAGCTTCACGGTGGAGGTCACCGACGGGCAGCTGAACCTGCGGCTGCCGGCGGTCACCGGGAAGAGCCTGGTCAACCTGGTGCGGGTGAGTCACCGCCCGGACCTGGCCGGCTGATCACGCAGCACCTGGGACGGCCCCGCGGGATCCACCCGCGGGGCCGTCCCGCGCGCCGGGACACCGTCCGGAAACGCCCGGGCACCCCGCGTATCCACTTAGGCGGCCCTAAGTGACGCAGCGCACCAAAGGTGATCCACACCCCGCTTGTCCCCCGGCCGTGAATTACGCAACAATGGCGTTGTGAAAACTCCGCGTGAGCGCCCGCAGGGACAGGACGAGGCGGCCGTGACGGCTGCCGGCCCCGCGCTGCCCGTGAACGCTGCCCCGCCCGCCGAGCACGGCACGCGGAACAAGGTCGCCCGCTCCATCCTCGACCACGGCCCCTCCACGGCCGCTGCCCTCGCCGAGCGCCTGGGCCTGACCCAGGCCGCCGTCCGCCGGCATCTGGACACCCTCGTCGCCGAGAGCGTGGTGGAGGCCCGCCAGCAGCGGGTCTACGGCTCGCGCGGCCGCGGCCGCCCCGCCAAGGTCTTCGCGCTCACCGACTTCGGCCGGGACGCCTTCGACCAGGCCTACGACGAGCTGGCCGCCGACGCCCTGCGCTGGATCTCGCACTGCGCCGGCGGCGGGGAGCGGGGTGAGGCGGCCGTCGCCGACTTCGCCCGCGCCCGGGTCGCCGGCCAGGCCGAGAAGTACGCCGCCGAGCTGGCCGGCGTCCCGCCGCAGGAGCGGGCGAAGGCGCTGGCCAAGGCCCTGTCCGACGACGGGTACGCTGCTACGGCGCGAAGCGCCCCCGGCGCCCCCGGCGAACAGCTCTGCCAGCACCACTGCCCGGTGGCCCACACCGCCGAGCAGTTCCCGCAGCTCTGCGAGGCCGAGACGGAAGTCTTCTCGCAGCTGCTCGGCACCCATGTGCAGCGTCTCGCCACCATCGCCCACGGTGACGGCGTCTGCACCACATTCGTCCCGCACGCGGGAAGCACGCCACCAACCACCAGCAAGGCCGGGAGGAACCCCGCATGACTGCGCCCACAGAGACCACTCACCCGGAGCTCGACGGGCTCGGCACGTACGAGTACGGCTGGGCCGACTCCGACGCGGCCGGCGCGGCCGCGAAGCGTGGCCTGTCCGAGGCCGTCGTCCGGGACATCTCCGCGAAGAAGAACGAGCCCGAGTGGATGCTGAAGCTCCGCCTGAAGGGCCTGCGCCTCTTCGGCAAGAAGCCCATGCCGAACTGGGGCTCCGACCTCTCCGGCATCGACTTCGACAACATCAAGTACTTCGTCCGCTCCACGGAGAAGCAGGCCCAGTCCTGGGAGGACCTGCCCGAGGACATCAAGAACACGTACGACAAGCTCGGCATCCCCGAGGCGGAGAAGCAGCGCCTGGTCGCCGGTGTCGCGGCGCAGTACGAGTCGGAGGTCGTCTACCACCAGATCCGCGAGGACCTGGAGGAGCAGGGCGTCATCTTCCTGGACACCGACACCGCGCTCAAGGAGCACCCGGAGCTCTTCAAGGAGTACTTCGGCACGGTCATCCCGGCCGGCGACAACAAGTTCGCCTCGCTGAACACCGCGGTGTGGTCCGGCGGCTCCTTCATCTACGTGCCGAAGGGCGTGCACGTCGAGATCCCGCTCCAGGCCTACTTCCGGATCAACACCGAGAACATGGGCCAGTTCGAGCGGACGCTGATCATCGTCGACGAGGACGCCTACGTCCACTACGTCGAGGGCTGTACGGCGCCGATCTACCAGTCGGACTCGCTGCACTCCGCGGTGGTCGAGATCATCGTGAAGAAGGGCGCCCGCTGCCGCTACACGACCATCCAGAACTGGTCGAACAACGTCTACAACCTGGTCACCAAGCGCGCCGTCGCCTACGAGGGCGCCACCATGGAGTGGATCGACGGCAACATCGGCTCCAAGGTCACCATGAAGTACCCGGCCGTGTATCTGATGGGCGAGCACGCCAAGGGCGAGACCCTGTCGATCGCCTTCGCCGGCGAGGGGCAGCACCAGGACGCCGGTTCCAAGATGGTCCACATGGCGCCGAACACCTCGTCCAACATCGTGTCGAAGTCGGTGGCCCGCGGCGGCGGCCGGACCTCGTACCGCGGTCTGGTCGAGATCGGCGAGGGTGCCGCCGGATCCAAGTCGAACGTGCTGTGCGACGCGCTGCTCGTCGACACGATCTCCCGCTCCGACACCTACCCGTACGTCGACGTCCGCGAGGACGACGTGACGATGGGCCACGAGGCGACGGTCTCCAAGGTCTCCGACGACCAGCTGTTCTATCTGATGCAGCGCGGCATGACCGAGTTCGAGGCGATGGCGATGATCGTCCGCGGCTTCGTCGAGCCGATCGCCAAGGAACTGCCGATGGAGTACGCGCTGGAGCTCAACCGGCTGATCGAGCTGCAGATGGAAGGTGCCGTCGGCTAGTCCGCTCCGCTGAGGAATGAAGCCGAAGGAAACCGGGGGCTCCGCCCCCGGACCCCGTCCAACAGAGTGGCTCCGCAGCGAGCGGGGGCGACAGCGATAAAGCAGAAAGTGAGCACGACGACAGCTATGTCAGAGGCCAAGATCCCGGCCGGGTCAACCGCCGCCGGAACCATCGCGGTGGCCGCCGAGTCCACCGTCGCCACCCGGATGAGCGCACCGCCCTCCTTCGACGTGGCGGACTTCCCCGTGCCCCACGGCCGCGAGGAGGAGTGGCGCTTCACGCCGCTGGAGCGGCTGAAGGGCCTGCACGACGGCTCGGCGACCGCCGACGGTTCGATGAAGGTGGAGGTGGACGCCCCCGAGGGCGTCACCGTCGAGTCCGTCGGCCGCGACGACGCCCGGCTCGGCAAGGCCGGTACGCCCGTCGACCGGGTCGCCGCCCAGGCGTACTCCGCGTTCGAGAAGGCCACGGTCATCTCCGTGCCGAAGGAGGCCGTGCTCGCCGAGCCGCTGCGGATCCGGCTGCAGGGCGAGGGCGGGACGACCTACGGCCACACGGTGTTCGACATCGGCGCCTTCGCCGAGGTCGCGATCGTCATCGACCACACCGGCGACGCCGTCCGCGCCGCGAACGTCGACTTCCTGATCGGCGACGGCGCCAAGGTCACCTTCGTGTCCGTCCAGGACTGGGCCGACACCGCCGTCCACTGCTCCCAGCACAACGCGCTGATCGGCCGGGACGCCTCGTTCAAGTCCGTCGTCGTCACCTTCGGCGGCGACGCGGTCCGTATCCACCCGCGCGTGAACTACGCGGGCCCCGGCGGCGAGGCCGAGCTCTACGGCCTGTACTTCACCGACGCCGGCCAGCACCAGGAGCACCGGCTGTTCGTCGACCACGAGGCGCCGAACTGCCGCTCCCACGTCACGTACAAGGGCGCCCTGCAGGGCCAGGACGCGCACGCGGTGTGGATCGGCGACGTACTGATCCAGAAGACCGCCGAGGGCACCGACACCTACGAGCTCAACCGCAATCTGGTGCTCACCGACGGCGCCCGCGTCGACTCCGTGCCGAACCTGGAGATCGAGACCGGCGAGATCGTCGGCGCCGGCCACGCCTCGGCGACCGGCCGCTTCGACGACGAGCAGCTCTTCTATCTGATGGCTCGCGGCATCCCCGCCGACGAGGCCCGCCGTCTCGTCGTGCGCGGCTTCTTCGCCGAGCTGGTCCAGGAGATCGGCATCGACGACATCGAGGAGCGCCTCATCGCGCGGATCGAGACCGAGCTGGGGGCCGCGGCCGCATGAGCTCCTACGTCAAGGTCTGCACGCTCGCCGAGCTCGAGGAGGACACCCCGAAGCGGGTGGAGCTCGGTGACACGCCGGTCTCCGTCGTGCGCACGGAGGGCGAGGTGTTCGCCGTTTACGACATCTGCTCCCACGCGAACGTCTCCCTCTCGGAGGGCGAGGTGGAGGACTGCCAGATCGAGTGCTGGCTGCACGGCTCCCGCTTCGACCTGCGTACCGGAAAGCCGTCCGGGCTGCCCGCGACGCGCCCCGTCCCCGTATACCCCGTAAAGATCGATGGGGACGATGTGCTCGTCTCCCTCACCCAGGAGTCCTGAAGCACATGGCAACGCTTGAAATCCGCGACCTGCACGTCTCCGTCGAGGGCGAGAACGGCCCCAAGGAGATCCTCAAGGGCGTCGACCTGACCGTGAAGCAGGGCGAGACCCACGCCATCATGGGTCCCAACGGCTCCGGCAAGTCCACCCTCGCGTACTCCGTCGCCGGTCACCCCAAGTACACCGTCACCGGCGGCTCGGTGACGCTGGACGGCGAGGACCTGCTGGACATGGCCGTCGACGAGCGGGCCCGCGCCGGCCTCTTCCTCGCCATGCAGTACCCGGTCGAGGTCCCCGGGGTCACCGTCTCCAACTTCCTGCGCACCTCCGCCACCGCCGTCCGCGGCGAGGCCCCCAAGCTGCGGACCTGGGTGAAGGAGGTCAAGGAGGCCATGGCCCGGCTGTCCATGGACCCCGCCTTCGCCGAGCGCAACGTCAACGAGGGCTTCTCCGGCGGCGAGAAGAAGCGCCACGAGATCCTGCAGCTGGAGCTCCTCAAGCCGAAGATCGCGATCCTCGACGAGACCGACTCCGGTCTGGACGTCGACGCGCTGCGCATCGTCTCCGAGGGCGTCAACCGCGTCCGCGACAGCGGCGAGGTCGGCACCCTGCTGATCACGCACTACACCCGCATCCTGCGCTACATCAAGCCCGACCACGTGCACGTCTTCGCCGGCGGCCGGATCGTCGAGTCCGGCGGCGCCGAGCTCGCGGACAAGCTGGAGGAGGAGGGCTACGCGGCCTATGTGAAGGGCGGTACCCCTCAGTGACACACCAGCCCGTCGCCTCCCCGTACGACGTCGAGGCGATCCGCAAGGACTTCCCCGTCCTGGACCGCGTGGTCCATGACGGGAAGCGGCTCGTCTATCTGGACAACGCCGCGACCTCGCAGAAGCCGCGCCAGGTGCTCGACGCGCTCAGCTCCTACTACGAGCGGCACAACGCCAACGTGCACCGCGGCGTCCACGTCCTCGCCGAGGAGGCCACGGCGCTGTACGAGGGCGCCCGCGACAAGGTCGCCGCGTTCGTCAACGCGCCCAGCCGCGACGAGGTGATATTCACCAAGAACGCCTCGGAGTCGCTGAATCTGGTCGCCAACATGCTCGGCTGGGCCGACGAGCCCTACCGGGTGGACCACGACACCGAGATCGTCATCACGGAGATGGAGCACCACTCCAACATCGTCCCGTGGCAGCTGCTCGCGCAGCGCACCGGCGCGAAGCTGAAGTGGTTCGGCCTCACCGACGACGGCCGCCTCGACCTGTCGAACATCGAGGAGATCATCACCGAGAAGACCAAGGTCGTCTCGTTCGTGCTGGTCTCCAACATCCTCGGCACCGTGAACCCGGTCGAGGCCATCGTGCGCCGCGCCCAGCAGGTCGGCGCACTGGTCGTCGTCGACGCCTCGCAGGCCGCCCCGCACATGCCGCTGGACGTCCAGGCGCTGGAGGCCGACTTCGTCGCCTTCACCGGGCACAAGATGTGCGGTCCGACCGGCATCGGCGTGCTCTGGGGCCGCCAGGAGCTGCTGGAGGACCTGCCCCCGTTCCTCGGCGGCGGCGAGATGATCGAGACGGTGTCCATGCACTCCTCGACGTACGCGCCCGCCCCGCACAAGTTCGAGGCCGGGACCCCGCCGATCGCCCAGGCGGTCGGGCTCGGGGCGGCCGTGGACTATCTGTCCGCGATCGGCATGGACAAGATCCTCGCGCACGAGCACGCGATCACCGAGTACGCGGTGCGCCGGCTGCAGGAGGTCCCCGACCTGCGCATCATCGGCCCGACGACGGCCGAGGACCGCGGTGCCGCGATCTCCTTCACCCTCGGTGACATCCATCCGCACGACGTCGGCCAGGTGCTGGACGAGCAGGGCATCGCGGTCCGGGTGGGCCACCACTGCGCCCGGCCGGTCTGCCTGCGGTACGGAATTCCTGCGACCACGCGGGCGTCGTTCTATCTGTACTCCACTCCGGCCGAGGTCGACGCGCTGATCGAGGGGCTGGAGTACGTGCGGAACTTCTTCGGCTAGAGGGATGGTCACGACGTGAAGCTCGATTCGATGTACCAGGACGTCATCCTGGACCACTACAAGCACCCGCACGGCCGGGGCTTGCGGGACGGCGACGCCGAGGTGCACCACGTCAATCCGACGTGCGGCGACGAGATCACCCTGCGGGTGAAGCTCGACGGCGACCGCATCGAGGACGTCTCGTACGAGGGTCAGGGCTGCTCCATCAGCCAGGCCAGCGCCTCCGTGCTGAACGAGCTGCTGGTGGGCAAGGACATCGCCGAGGCGCAGCGGATCCAGGGCGTGTTCCTGGAGCTGATGCAGTCGAAGGGGAAGATCCAGCCCGACGACGCGATGGAGGAGGTGCTGGAGGACGCGGTCGTGTTCGCCGGCGTCTCGAAGTACCCGGCGCGGGTCAAGTGCGCGCTGCTGAGCTGGATGGCATGGAAGGACGCGACCGCGCAGGCGGTCGGCGCGATCAAGGAGACCACCGTATGAGCGAGACGGCCGCCGTCGCCGAGCCGGCGAGCGAGGAAGAGATCCGCGAGGCCCTCTACGACGTGGTCGACCCCGAGCTGGGTATCGACGTCGTGAACCTCGGACTGATCTACGGCATCCACGTCGACGACGGCAACGTCGCGACGCTGGACATGACGCTGACGTCGGCGGCGTGTCCGCTGACGGACGTCATCGAGGACCAGGCGAAGTCCGCCACCGAGGGCATCGTGAACGATCTGCGGATCAACTGGGTCTGGATGCCGCCGTGGGGCCCGGACAAGATCACGGACGAGGGCCGCGAGCAGCTGCGGGCGCTCGGCTTCAACGTCTGACCGAGGCGGATACGGCGACGGGCCGGACACGCGGGATACCGCGTGTCCGGCCCGTCGTGCGTTCGCGGCCGGGGCGCTCCGGTCAGGCGTGCCGGCCGGGGGCACCGCCGTAGGGGTACGGGGGGTCCTGGGGCGGCGCCGCGGCCACCCCCGCCGCCTCCAGCAGCGCGGGGGCCAGGCCCTCCGTGCGGATCCGGCGGTCGACGTACAGCACGCCGATGACCAGCTGCATGAAGGCATTCACGAACACGCTGGCGATCATCGACACGGCCATGACGAGCAGCATCAGGAGGAGCACCACGACCAGACCCGCCTCCGCGGAGTCGGACGTGCCCAGTCCGATGCCCGCGAGCGGCAGGATGATCTGCAGCGGGATCTGGACGACCTGCGAGGCCACCGACGCGATCAGATAGCCCAGCAGCATGATCCCGAAGATCCGCCACCACGACCCGCGCACCAGCTGCGCCGACCGCCGCAGCGCCGTCACCGGCGACGCCGCCTCGAGCACCACGGCCACCGGCCCCATGGACAGCCGGATGCCCATCCACACCGCGTACCCCAGCGCGCCGAGCCCCAGCAGGATGCCGAGGAGCACGACCAGGCCCACGCTGCTCTGGCCGACCGTCGCCGCCAGGATCACGATCACCACGACGGCGGCGATCACCGGCACCATGACGATCAGCCCCGTGAGCAGCGCGGTGCCCACGCAGGCCCACGCCCGGGAGTGCGCGCGCCGCCAGGCCTCGCGGACGGTGAGCCGCTGGCCCACGACCGACGGCTCCAGCAGGACGTACACCAGCGCGGTCAGGACCCCGGTGATGTAGAGGACGAGCACGATGAAGAGGAGCCACAGCAGGATGCCGACGGCGACGGCGGCGCCGACGGAGGTGCCGTCGGGGGAGAACGTCTCCTGGTCGACCATCTCGTCGACGGCGCTCTTGAAGATCAGATAGCCGGTGCCGGCGACCACGCCCATGAGCACCAGCAGACCGCCGTACAGCGCGCTGCCGACCGCGAGCAGATGCGTCCAGCAGCGGCCCAGCGTGCCGAAGGCGCCGCCGAGTATCTTGCCCAGATCCAGCGGCGGCCCCAGGGGTATGACCCCCGGCTTCGGCGGCAGCGGCGGCATCCAGCCGAAGCCTCCCGGCGGCACCCCGCCGTAGGGCGGCACACCCTGTCCGTACGGCGGCGGCCCCTGAGGTCCCCACCCCGCATCGTGCGACACGATCTCTCCTTCCCCCCGCCGGCTTTCGTCGTCGGCTACCATAACCGGCCCTCCGGCGCCCCGACGAGGGCGTATCGCCCTGCCGTCCATGACATGTACGCAGGGATCGCGTCCGTGGCGTTCCGTGACCTGTCCGCCGTCCCGCGCGGGGAGGAGCTTCCGGACCGGCTGCGTGAACCCGGAAGGGGACATCGGGGAAGAGGGGGTGGAAGGTACCACCCGCCCACCACCCGACGGGGGATCCGTGACCCAGACGCCGCCACCCGAGCCCGCCGGTGCGGGACCGCCCGACGACGACGCCGTGACCGTCCGGGAGTCGCTGGAGCGGCCCGAAGTCTTCGCCCGGCTCTACGACCGGTACGCCGCCGGCGTCCACCGGTACGCCGCCCGCCGGCTCGGCGACGGGCCCGCCGACGACATCACCGCCGAGACGTTCCTGATCGCCTTCCGGTCCCGGGGCCGCTACGACCACACCCGCGCCGGCGCCCGGCCGTGGCTCTTCGGCATCGCCGGCAACCTCATCGGCAAGCACCGCCGCGCGGAGGTACGGGCGCTGCGGGCGCTGGCCCGCACCGGCGTCGACCCGGTCGCCGAATCGTGGGCGGACGCCGCCGACGAGCGGGTCACCGCGCAGGCCGCGAGGCAGGCGCTGGCCGGGGCGCTCGCCGGGCTCGCGGCCAGGGACCGGCACGTCCTGCTGCTGGTCGCCTGGGCGGACCTCAGCTACCAGGAGGTCGCCGAGGCCCTCGGCGTCCCCGTCGGCACCGTCCGCTCCCGTCTCCACCGCGCCCGCCGCCGGGTGCGCGCCGCACTCGGCCCCGACCCGCTGCGGGCCGCCGACCTCCGAGAGGCCACGTCCCATGGATGAGCTCACGCTCGTACGAGAACTGCGCACCGAAGCCCCCGACCCCACCCCCGCCAAGCTGGCCGCCGGCCGCCGCGCCCTCACGGCCGTCACGGCCCGCCGCCCCCGCCGGGCGGTGGACCGGCGGATCACCGTGCCCGCCGTCGTCGCCGCCGTGACCGCGGTCGCCGTGGCCGTATCGCTCCTCGTGAGCGGCACCCCGAGGACCGCGGAAGCCCCCCTGCGGGCCGCCCCCCGCCTCACACCGGCCGAGCTCCTGCACCGGGCGGCCGCCGCGGCCGAGCGGCAGACCGTGGCCGAGCCCCGGGCCGACCAGTGGATCTACACCCTCAGGACCGAACGCAACCGGACGCTCGGCACCGCGACGGCACGCGACGAGCAGTGGCGGGCCTACCCCGGGACCGACGAGATCCCCGGCCTCGGCGACAGCTACTCGGCCCGGGACCGGTGGGCCTTCGACGCCACCCTGCCGGACGATCCGCGGGCCGTCCTCTCCCGCGTACGCGCCTTCCTCGGCCCGGACAACATGCCCGGCACCGGTGACGACCCCGCGGCGGGCCAGACGCCGGAGGAGACGGACGTACACAGTTACCGGGCCGTCACGTATCTGATCTGCTCCCGCCTCCCCGACCCCGCCGGCCAGGCGAAGCTGCTGCGGGCCCTGGCCGCCGTCCCCGGCCTGACGGTGACGGACCGCCCGGTGCGGGACGCGGCCGGCCGCCCCGCCGTCGCCCTCGGCCGCGACGACCCGGGCACCGAGGGAGGGCGACTGGAGATGCTGCTGGACCCGGGGACGTACCGGCTGCTCGGCGTCCGTACGGTGGCCACGGAACCCCTGAGGATCAGGGACGGCCGCACGCTGGGCACCGGCGCCGTCCTCATGGAGACCGCGTTCCTGCGCACCGCCGTCGTCGACGCCGACCACGAGCGCCCCTGACCGGCGAAACCCGGGGGCCGGTCCGCGCACGGGGACGGACCGCCCCCCGGACCACCCCCCCGGACCGCCCCCGGGCTGTCCGGGTCCTGACACGGTTCGACCCACCCGCCGCATGCCGGATAGCGTCTGCCGTATGACCGACGCACCAGCCACCGGCGCCGCAGCCGCCGGACTCGCCACCGTCACCCCCGACGGCACCGTCCTCGACACCTGGTTCCCCGCCCCGGAGCTCGTCGCCGACCCCGGCCCCGCCGGCACCGAGCGGCTCACCCCGGAGCGCGCCGCCGGGCTCCTCGGCGAGGCCGCCCTGAAGGCCCTGGGCGCCGACCCGCGCCGCGGCGTCGAGGTCGTCGCCGTCCGTACGGTGATCGCGAGCCTGGCGGAGAAGCCGGCCGACACCCACGACACGTATCTGCGGCTGCACCTGCTCAGCCACCGCCTGGTCCGGCCGCACGGGCTGAGCCTCGACGGGATGTTCGGCCTGCTGGCCAACGTGGCCTGGACGAGCCTCGGCCCCGTGGCGGTCGACACGCTCGAGCAGGTCCGGCTGAACGCCCGCGCGGAGGGCCTGCATCTGCAGGTCACGTCCGTGGACAAGTTCCCCCGGATGACCGACTACGTCGCCCCGGCGGGCGTCCGCATCGGCGACGCCGACCGGGTGCGCCTGGGCGCGCACCTCGCGGCCGGCACGACGGTGATGCACGAGGGCTTCGTCAACTTCAACGCCGGCACCCTGGGCACGTCCATGGTCGAGGGCCGGATCTCCGCGGGCGTCGTCGTCGGCGACGGCTCCGACATCGGCGGCGGCGCCTCGATCATGGGCACCCTGTCGGGCGGCGGCAAGCAGACCGTCTCCATCGGCGAGCGGTGTCTGCTGGGCGCGGAGGCGGGCATCGGCATCTCGCTGGGCGACGACTGCGTCGTCGAGGCCGGCCTGTACGTGACGGCCGGCACCCGGGTCACCCTCCCCGACGGGGAGATCGTCAAGGCCCTCGACCTCTCGGGCGCCCACAACCTCCTCTTCCGCCGCAACTCCACCACCGGACGGGTGGAGGCCCTGCAGCGCACGGGCTCGTGGGGCGGACTGAACGAGGCGCTGCACAGCCACAACTGACCCGCCCCGGCGCGGCGGCGGAGACGGTCCGCCGATCCGCCGCCGCCGGGCCAACTCACCGTCACCCGACCGGCGTTCACCCGGGCCTCAAGTCCATGCACCGGCCACACAATTGATCGCCGTTGTGCCTAGTCAGGTCCCCGGTCCCGGAGCTAAGCTCCGTTCGATCGCTCACGATCTGCTGTGATCAGGACTGACAACTTCGCGCTGCCGCAGGCCACTTATCCGTGGTCCGCTCCGGCGCGCCTGCCCTCCGGGAGGCGTTGAGGTGACAGACATGGACTCGGTGTTCGCCGAGACCGATGACATGAGGCAAGACCTCGGGGAGCGGTCGTCGTACGGCGAGCCCGAGCAGCTGGCGAAGCTGGCCCGCCGGCTCGAGGAATCCCGGCATCTGCGGGCCCGGCCCGCGGTCCAGGCGTTCCTCGAGGACATCCGCACCTTCACCCCCGGCAGCCGGCTCCGGCACACCAAGGAGCACATCAACACGCGCCGGGACAACCACATCTTCTCGCTCTTCAACGCCTCGTACTTCCCGCGCCTGTCGCTGGACTACCTGACGTACGACACGCTGCCGACCGACCCGCACCTCGCCGAGCGCTACGCGAGCAACACGATGCCGGTCACCATCAGCGGCCGGTCCGAGGGCTTCGGCTCCCGCGTCGTCGTGGCCCTCTTCCCGGAGAACCACATCGACGGCATCCAGGAGCCGGACGACCTGATCTTCTACTTCATCGACAAGTTCGTCGAACGGCACCAGCGGATCACCCAGAAGATGATCGCCGCCGTGACGGCCCCGGGCAGCTTCCCCACCCTGCTGGGCGCGACGTCCGAAGAGGTCGAGCAGGCGTCGTCCTGGTGGGTGCGGCTGCACGAGTACCACCACCGGCAGGGCGACATGCCGATCCCCGACTTCCTCCCCGCCAAGAAGGCCAAACCGCTGGCCGGACTGGAGGAGCTGCGCGTCGACGTCTCCGGCATCCTGGTCCTGCTCGAGGACGGCAAACTCCCGCAGGTGGAGGCGCGCCGCGCCTACGAGTTCATCCTCGCCGAGCGGCTGCTGCGCTACGCGGTCGAAGGCATCCCGCGGCCGAATTACGACGCGGTGGCCTCGCAGCTGCTCTTCAACTATCTCGCCCGGCACGACGGCATCCGTATCGAGTCGGGAATGATCCGGCTGGGCCGCCGGATCAACGAGATCCTGGCCGCGTTCCTCGCCGAGATCCAGGACATCGAGCGCCGGATCCACGAGGAACCCGTGGCATCGGTGCAGAAGCGGCTGCTCGAATTCACCAATCTGTACACGGATTACGATCCGGTGGCCCGCGATTACCGCCACATCCCCTTCTTTGCCGAGGTCAAGGCAAAGCTGGGCGTCTAGTACACCATCCCTCGTACTTTTCCTGGAGTGATCGTGACTGTCGTGGAGCTTTCCAGCACTGCCCGGAAAGAGCTTGACGAACGCGTGGAGTCGGAGATCGACAAAGCGGAGCTGCGCCGGGCGGACAACCCGTTCTTCGGCACCGCCCGCAGCGTGGAGACGGTGACCCCGCAGGCCGGTCTCGCCGTCGCGCAGTGGTGGCGGACGATGACCAAGAGCTTCATGTTCACCACTCTCGCGGGCCTCGGCGTCACCGCCCGCGCCCTCGCCGCCCGGGACGCGGCGCCCTCCCGCGATCTGCTCAGCGCCTTCCAGACCGTGTACCGGGTGATCGGCGACGACCTGGACAACGCGGCCCCCGAGTTCCGCGAGGTGGCGCCCACCGGTCCGGCCGGCATCCACTACGTGTGGTGGGAGGACACCATCCTCGGCCCGCTGCTGGAGCACGTCGACGCCGAAGGGCAGCAGGCCGCGCAGGTCATCCCGCCGGCCATCGGCGAGCTGCTGGACAACATGGACCGGCTGGCCGTCGAGCCGCTGGGCGCGGCGGTGCAGCTGCGGGTCGTGGAGACCATCGCGCTGGACATCGCGGTGGGCTTCCGCCGGATGTACGGCAAGGTGCTGGCGGACGGGGAGAAGGTCTTCTCCGAGAACGAGCAGTTCGCCTGGATCGACTCCCACATCAAGGCGGAGACCAGCCACGCCGCCCAGGTCAGCGACGACGAGACCGGGATGACGACGCTGGTGGCGACCGAGGCGGAGGCGGCGGAGTTCGCGAACCTGGTCGCGGAGTACTCCCGGCACTGGTCCGCCGCGCTCACCTGCTTCGCGACGGCCCTGGACGCCTGAGCGCCCCGTGGAGATCCGGGACCTGTACGGTCTGGCGCTCGCGGTCGTCGGGCCGGACGAGCTGGCGGCCGAGCCGTGGACGCGGGCGCCGGAGCACATCGACGTGGTCCGGCTGCCCGAGCCCCCGGCCGGCGCGCTGCCGGCGGGGTTCGTCCGTAAACCCGCCTCGGTGACCTGGGCGGCCGAACTCGGCGCGGACGAGGAGTCGTTCCTGGCGCGGCTGGACCGCCGGGGCCGGCGCGACATCCGCAGGTCCCGGGAGCGGGCGCGCGACGCGGGCCTGCGCCAGGTGACCGAGGAGCCGGTGTCCGAGGCCACGCTCGACGCGTTCCTGGGGCTGTACGAGGAACGCGTCGGCGACATGCGGTTCGGCGTCCCCTTCGCCCTCGGGTACCGGGACGCCGTGCTGCACGGGCCGGAGAAGTTCTTCGGCGTCTTCGCGTGGGAGGGTGACGAGCTGGTCGGCGGCACCCTCGTGCTGGAGCGTCCCGGGGCCGACACGGCGGTGCTGCGCTTCTCGGCCGTCAGCGCGAAGTGGCGCAAGGCCAGCCTGGCCCGCGCCCTGTACACGGCCGCGATGGACGTCGCGCGGGCCAAGGGCTACCGGTGGGCGACGCTGGGGAACGAGCCGAACCTGCTCGGGCACCTCACCCGGCCGGGGCTGCTGGTCTTCAAGACGGACCTGGGGTTCGCGGCCGTGCCCGCGCAGGACTTCGCCGATCCGCAGCTCACCGACGAGGCGGACCTGATCCTCTCGCTGGCCGCGCTGGACGACCCGACGCTGATCCTCGGCTACGCGGACCAGGAGGACCCGGCGGACCGCCGCCTCGCGGGATACCTGATCCGCGAGGCGCCGGTGGACGCGGCCGTGTACACGGTGCCGTTCCTCACCGCGATGCACCAGCGGCGTCCCGGGGGTGCATCGCGGTGAGGAACCTAGCCGGCTGTGTGGGTCTCGACCCAGTCGAAGACCCCGCCCAGCACCTGCCGGTGCTGGTCGCGGCCCATCAGGTCGAGGAAACCGGGGACGGCGTTGACCTCGAGGACCAGATAGCCGTCCTCGTGCGGCAGGACGTCAAGCCCGGAGAGGGTCAGGCCCATCGCGCGGGTGGCGCGCACGGAGAGGTCGACGAGCTCGTCCGGCGCGTCGAACCGCTCGAAGCTCGACCCCTCCATGGTCTTGCAGCGCCAGGTGCCGGCGGCCGGCAGCTTCAGGATGTTCAGCGGCGTCGCGGTGCCCGCCACGGTGATGCGGTACTCGCCGCCCGCGGTCGGGTAGAACGGCTGGCAGACCACGGTGGCGTAGCGGGCCAGCAGGTCCTCGGCCACCGCCTGGTCCGCCTTGGGGTCGTCGATCCGCTCCACGTCCTGGGCGCGCAGCCCGAACGACGGCTTCAGGACGACGGGACCCCACTCCTCGTACGCGGCCTCGATCTCCGCCAGGGTGGTGACGGACCGGACCGGCGGTACGGGGATGCCGGCCGCGGCCAGCCGCTGGGCCATCAGGAACTTGCTGTAGCCCCGCACCCAGGCGTCCGCGGGGTCGAACATCCGCAGCCCGGGGACGCTGTCCAGCATCGTCAGCCGCTCGACCCGGTCCTGCCAGTCGTCGCCGTACAGCTTGGAGCGGTTGATGACCGCGTCGAAGGCTGACGCGGGCTCCCCGGCGACGTCGACCCCGACGCCGTCCGGGCCGAAGCGATAGGTGATTTCCTCGAGAGTGAAGAAACTCATCTCATGCCCGCGCTCGCGCCCGAATTCCACCAGGGCCGGGCCGTCGGGATCAATGCCGGAGTAGTCCCAGCCCAGCAAGCCAATCTTCACAACTGCCCCCAGGACGCGCATACATCCGCGCGGAGATCAAGAAATTTCAGGGGAAGTCTCGTCCGGGGCGTCGAGGCTGTCAAGTGTCCTGCGGACAGGGCGACTTGGGGAGAACTCGGTGATGATGGGGCGGTCTGTCGGATTTCGTGATGCGTTATCGGGGGCAGGGCCGAAAAACTGGTCCGGAATTGAGACTTCAGGCCTACCGTGGCCCGGACTTCATCATCTAGGCTCGGCAGCCGGATTCACTCTCGAAGGCGAGGGATGTTGTCGTGGGGATGTGGGAGACGCTGGTCCGGCCGGCGCCCGAAGCGGCCGGTCACTATCGCGCCGAAGGATGGTGGCGGGAGACGACTTTCCTCGACGACCTCGCCGCCGCCGCCCGCGACGCGGGGGACCGGCCGGCCGTCGTCGCGTACGAGGGCAAGGAGCTCGCCCGGACCCTCTCGTACGGCGAACTCCAGGTCCACGTGGAGCGGTTCGCCGCCGCGCTGGCCGAACTCGGCGTCGGCCGGGGCGACGTGGTGGCCCTCTATCTGCCGAACCGCTGGGTGCTCACCCCGCTCTACCTCGCCTGCCACCGTCTGGGCGCCGTCGCCTCGCCCGTCATCCCCGTGCTCGACGTCAGGGAGCTGGCGTTCGTGCTCGAGGAGAGCGGGGCGAAGGTCTGCGTGACCGTCGACCGCTTCGGCGACGCCGACTACGGCGCCCGGCTCCGGGACGCGGCCCCCGACTCCCTTGCCCACCGTGTGGTGATCGGTGACGCGGCCGCCACCGGCGCCGTCGACTTCGACGAGTTCTTCGTGAACACGCCCTGGGAGACGCGCCGCCCCGTCGACCCGGCGGACCGGCTCGGCCCCGACGACCCGTGCCTGCTGCTCTACACCTCCGGCACCACCGGCCGGATGAAGGGCGTCGCGCACACCCAGAACACCCTGCACGCGGCGGTCCTCGCGGTCAGCGCGCCGCACGGCCTCACCGGCGACGACGTCATCTCCATACCGAACTACACGACCCATATGGCCGGCCTCACCTACGCCTGCTACATGCCCGTGCTGCTCGGCGCCACCTGCGTCTTCCAGGACGCCAACCGCGACATGGAGCTGTTCCTCGACGCCATCGCCGAACACCGCATCACCTGGGCGTACGCCTCGCCCGTCTATCTCGTCGACATGCTCGCCGTCCAGGCCGAGAGCCCGCGCGACACCTCCAGCGTGGTGCAGATCGTCTCCGGCTCCGCGCCCATCCAGCCGCAGCTCATCGCGCGGATGCGCGAGGTCTTCGACATCCCGGTGCGGGCCCTGTGGGGCATGACCGAGAACGGCGCGGTCACCGTCACCCGACCCGACGACCCCGAGGGCTGGGCCGGCCACAGCGACGGCCGCTCGGAGCCGGCGATGGAGATACGCGTCGACGCCAAGCCCGGCGACGTGGGCCGGCTGCTGGTCCGCGGCGCCTCGCAGTGCCTGGGCTACGTCGGCCAGAAGGACGTCTATCTGGCCTGTCTGGACGACGACGGCTGGTTCGACACCGGCGACCTGGCCCGCGACGACGGCCGCGGCGGCATCCGGATCACCGGCCGGCGCGGCGACCAGATCAACCGGGCCAGCGGCCAGAAGATCTCCACCCTCGAGGTCGAGTCCGTCCTCACCCGCCATCCCGGCATCAAGGACGTGGCGCTGATCGGCTACCCCGACGCCGCCGTCCCCGGCGCGGAGCTGGTGTGCGCCGTCGTCGTACCGGAGGGCGAGCCGATCACCCTCGCGGCGATGCGGGAGTTCCTCGCGGGGGAGCGGATGGCCGAGGTGCTGTGGCCCGACCGGGTCCAGTTCGTCTGGGACCTGCCCCGCAACTCCCTGGGCAAGGTGTTGCGGCAGCCGCTGCGCGAGCGTCTCGAGAACGAATACGCCGCGCGCCGGTGAGCACGCTGGGCCGGTCCGGCGTCGATCTGCGCAAGAGCCCCGGCAGCGACCGCCGGCGGACGGTCGCCCTTGCCGTCATCTCCGGGGCCCAGCTGATGTTCCTGCTGGACGCCACCATCGTGAACGTGGCGCTGCCCAGCATCCAGGAGTCGCTGCGGCTGGACGGCTCGCATCTGGAGTGGGTCGTCGCCTCGTACTCGATCGCCTTCGGCGGGCTGCTGATGCTGGGCGGACGGGCCGGTGACATCCTCGGCCGCCGGCGGCTGTTCACCGCCGGGGTGGGGCTGTTCACCGTCGCCTCGCTGCTGGGCGGCTTCGCCGGGGAGCCGTGGCTGCTCACCGGGTGCCGCATCCTGCAGGGGGTGGGGGCCGCCGCCGCGTCGCCGGCCGCGCTGGCGCTCATCGCGGTGACGTTCCCCGAGGGGCCGGAGCGCAACCGGGCCGTCGGCTGGTACACGGCGACGGCCACCGCGGGCGGCGGCGTGGGCATTCTGGCGGGCGGGCTGATCGCCGCGTATCTGTCCTGGCGGTGGGTGTTCTTCGTGAACGTCCCGATCGGGCTGGCGGTCGTCCTGCTCACCCGGCAGGTGATCCCCGAGGCGCCCCGAAGACGCGGCGCGTTCGACGTCACCGGCGCGCTGACCGGGACCCTGGCCGCGCTGCTCCTGGTGTACGGGCTGATCGACGGCGCGCAGGGCGGCGGCAACTGGTCCTCCTGGCGGGTGATCGCCGCGCTCGGCGCCGCGGCCGTGCTGATACCGGTGTTCGCGGTGGTCGAGCGGCGCGGGCGGCAGCCCCTCGTACCGCTGCGGCTGTTCGCCGACCGCACCCGCGTCGGGGTGTACGCGGTGCTGGCGCTCACCAGCACGGCCATGTTCGGCATCTTCTTCTTCCTCACCCTCTTCCTCCAGCAGGTCTGGCACTACGACGCCCTCGACACCGCCGTCGTCTACATCCCGCTGACCTGTCTGCTGGTCCTGGGCGCCAAGGCCAGCTCCTCGCTGTACGCCCGGTTCGGCGCCCGTACCCTCGTCTCCGGCGGACTGCTGAGCGCGGCGGCCGGGATGCTGTGGCTCTCGCGCATCGGGGACTCCGGCGGCTACGCGAGCGGGATGCTCGTACCGACCGTCCTCACCTACGCCGGACTCGGCGTCGTCAGCGTGCCGCTGACGATCTCCGCCCTCGCGGAGGTCGCCGACGAGGACTCCGGCGCCGCCTCCGGGCTGTTCAGCATGGCGCGTCAGATCGGCGGCGCCACCGGGCTCGCCGTCCTCGGCACGGTCGTCTGGTCGTCCGTCGCCGACGCCGCGCCCGGCACCCCCGCCGGCGAGGCGCTGTCCACCGGCGCGTCCCGCGGCTTCGTGGTCGCCGCCGCGATCACCGCCCTCGCGCTGCTGGTGGCGCTCGCCACGGTGCCGGGGAAGGAACGGGCGGGGGCATGAGCGACTTCCTGGTCGTCGGGGGCGGCATCGCGGGGGCGGCGGCCGGGTACTTCCTCGCCCCGTACGGCCGTGTCACGCTGCTGGAGGCCGAGCGGACACCGGGGATCCACGCCACCGGGCGCTCCGCGGCGGTGTTCTCCGAGTACTACGGCAACGACCGGGTCCGTTCCCTGACCCGCGACTCCCGCGCCTTCTACGAGGACCCCCCGCCCGGCTTCACCGACACCCCGCTGCTCACCGCGCGCGGCGTGCTCGCCCTCGAAACCCCCGGCACCGCCGACGACTTCGACGCCGCCCTGAAGTCCGGCGCCGACGCCCCCCGGCCCGCCGTCGAGCTGACCCCCGCCGAGGCCCTCCGCCTGTGCCCCGCGCTGCGCCCCGACGCCTTCCGCCGCGTCCTGCACCGCCCCGGCACCCGCGACATCGACGTCGATGCCACCCACCGCGGCTTCCTGCGCGCACTGCGCGCCGCGGGCAACGCCGTCGTCACCGGCGCCCGGGTCCGTGCCCTGGCCCGCCGGCGCGGGCTCTGGCACGCGGACACCCCGGCCGGGGAGTTCGCCGCGCCGATCGTGGTGAACGCCGCCGGGGCCTGGGCCGACCGCGTCGCCGCCCTGGCCGGCGCCCGCCCCGCCGGCCTGACGCCCCGGCGCCGTACCGCCGCGATCGCCGCCCTCCCGCCCGGGACCGCCGCGGCCGGCTGGCCCCTGGTCTGCGACGTCGCGGACACCTTCTACGCCAAGCCGGAGTCCGGCGGCCTGCTGCTCTCCCCGGTGGACGCCGACCCCGCCGACCCCGGGGACGTACGGCCCGACGACCTCGGCGTGGCCCTCGCCCTCGAACGCGTGAACGCCGTAACGATCCTGCGGCTGCGGCACATCAGCCACGCCTGGGCCGGGCTGCGCACCGCGACCCCCGACGACACCCCCGTCGTGGGCCCCGACCCGGACCTGCCCGGGTTCGCCTGGCTGGCCGGACTCGGCGGCTACGGCATCCAGACCGCTCCTGCCGCCGGAGCGCTGCTCGCGGCGCTCGTCGCCCCCGGAGCACCTCCACCCACCACCCCGGGCGCCACCCCTGCCCGGGGCCGCGTACTGCCTCTGAAGTGACCGAGACCCCGTCCCTCACCAGCAGAGAGTCCTACATATGTCGGAAGTGATCTGGCAGTTCGCCGGCGGTGCCGTCGATCACGGCCCGTACCGGCCGGTGGCCGCTCTCATCGAGGACCAGACCGACCGCACCCCCGATCGCCCGGCCGTCGTGCACCGGTCGGCGACGGAGACGGTGCTCACGTACGCGCAGTTCGACGCCCTGGCCAACGGGCTCGCCGCCCGGCTGACGGCCGCCGGGGTGGGCCCCGGCGACATGGTGCCCGTGGTGATGGGCAACAGCGAGGAACTGCCGGTGTGCATGGTGGCGCTGATGAAGCTCGGCGCCGTGTTCACCCTCTGCGACCCCGCCTGGCCCGAGGAACGCATGCGCGCCGTCCTGGAGGTGCTGGACCCGGGGCTGGTGCTGACGTCGGGCAGCGCCGTACCCACCGACCTGCCCGTGCACACCGTGTCGGTACGCGACATCACCCCCAGCACCGACCGCCCCGGCCTGCTCCCCGGCCCCGACCGGCCCGTCTACGGCGTCTTCACCTCCGGCACCACCGGCACCCCCAAATGCGCCGTCAACCTGCACGGCGGGCTCACCAACCGGTTCCGCTTCATGTCCCGCTACTTCGGGGCCGACGGCTCCGAGGTCGTCCTGCAGAACAGCCGGCACACCTTCGACTCCGCCATCTGGCAGCTGCTGTGGCCGCTGACCACCGGCGGCCGCACGGTCATCCCCGAGCCCGGCGAATTCCTCGACCTGGAACGGACCGTCGAGACCATCGACCGCCACCGGGTGACCGTCACCGACTTCGTCCCCGCGATCCTCGGCATGCTCGTCACCCTCCTCGAGGCCGTCCCCGGGTCCGTCGCCAAGGTCGCCTCGCTGCGGCATCTGGTGGTCGGCGGCGAGGAGATCATCCCGCACGCCGTGCACCGGCTGCGGGCGCTGGTCCCGGGCCTGGAGATCTCCAACGGGTACGGCCCCTCGGAGACGTCGATCGGGATGGTCTTCCACCGCATCGACGGCACCGAGGGCGACCGCATCCCCCTCGGCCGGCCCATCGACAACTGCTACGCCGTCGTCACCGACGACGACCTGCGCCCCCTCCCGCCCGGCTCCGACGGCGAGATCCTGGTCGGCGGCGCCTGCGTCGGCGCCGGCTACCTCGGCGACCCCCGGCTCACCGGGGAGGTGTTCGTCCCCAACCCCTTTCCCGCGATCCCCGGCGAACGCCTCTACCGCACCGGCGACCTCGGCCACTACGACGCGGACGGCCTGCTGCGCTTCATCGGCCGCCGCGACCGGCAGACCAAGGTCGACGGCGTACGCATCGAACTCGCCGAGATCGAGACCACCGCCGAAGGCTGCCCCGGCGTCGTCCAGGCCAAGGCGCTGACCGTACGCCGCGCCGGGCGCAACCAGCTCGTCGTCGCCGCCGCGGCCGAGAGCACCACCCCGGCGGCGCTGCGGGCCCATCTGGCCGCCCGGCTGCCCCGGGTCCAGGTGCCGCGGCACTGCTTCGTGCTGCAGTCCCTGCCGCTCACCGACACCGGCAAGGTCGACCTCGGCGCGCTGCGCGGACTCGTCGAGGAGAAGCTCGAGTCCGAGACCAGACCCGCCCCGCTCCCGGGCGACGCCCTCGACGAGCGCATCGCGCGGATCCTGTGCGAGGTGCTCGGCCTGCCCCACTTCGCCCCCGGCGACGACTTCCTCGCCCGGGGCGGCGACTCGCTGTCCGCGCTGGGCGCCGCGATCCGCCTGCGCGACGAACTCGGCGTCCGCCTCGGCATCTCCGACCTGTACCGCCACCGCACCCCCGCCGCCCTGGCCGCCGCCCTCGCCGGCGACGCCCCGGGCACCGGCGACGGCACGGACACCGCGGCGCTGATGGAACGCGACGCCGCCCTGGACCCCGCGCTGGCCGGCCTCGCCCGCACGGCGGCCGGCCGCACACCCGCCGCGCCCCCGGAGACGGTGCTGGTCACCGGCGGCGCGGGCTTCGTCGGCGCGCGGACCGTGCACCGGCTCCTCACCGCGACGGGGGCCCGCGTGGTGTGTCTCGTACGGGGCCGCGACGACGCCCACGCCCGGGACCGCGTGGTGGGCACCCTGCGCGCCCAGGGGCTGTGGGACGAGGCCCACGCCGCACGGCTCGAGGTGTACAGCGGCGACCTCGGCGAACCGCGGTTCGGCTGGCCGCGGGAGACCTGGGACCGGCTGACCGCCGAATGCGACGCCGTCCTGAACATCGCCGCCGTCGTCAACTTCCTCCTCGACTACCGCGCCCACCGCCCCGCCAACGTCGGCGGCACCGCCCAGGTGCTCCGCTTCACCCTCACCGGCCGCCCCAAGGCCCTCCACCACGTCTCCACCCTCGGCGTCCTCGACCACCACGCCGCCCGCGCCGGCCGCCCCCTGGACGAGGACTTCGACCCCGCCGGCGCACCGGCCCCCACCAGCGGCTACAGCCGCTCCAAATGGGTCGCCGAGCGCATGCTCCTCGAGGCCCGCCGCCTCGGCGCCCCCGTCACCCTCCACCGGCTGGGCGAGGTGATGCCCGCCGCCGACACCGGCGTCCCCAACCACCGGGCCCTCACCCACCTCCTGCTCACCGCCTTCCACCGGCTGGGCCTGCGCCCCGACGTACCCATGTACTCCGACTACACCCCCGTCGACTTCACCGCCGAACGGCTGGTCTGCGCCCTCATGGAGCCGTCCGCCGCCCCCGTCCACCACGTCTTCCGCCCCGGCAGCGTCGACTTCACCACCCTCGCTCCCGCCGGCGCGGACACCGTCGCGCCCGCCGCGTTCATGGCCGCCCTCGGCGCGGAGGCCGAACGCGAACAGGACTCCGCCGCCGCCGTCCTGCACGCCCTGCTCACGGCCCTGCCCGTCACCGGCGCCGACGGCCTGCCCGAGTTCGGCCGGCTGCTCGCCGACAACCCCGCCCTGTTCACCCGGCACTGTGCCGCCGCGCTCGAGGCGCGGCACGGCCTGACCGAACGGCCGCTGCCGGCGGCGATCGCCGCGTACCACCGCACGCTCGGCGCCTGAGCGGCGAGTACTTCGGAACGAGAGGAAAACCGTGCAGTACCGAACGATGGGCCGGCTCGGCTGGCAGGTCAGCGAGATCGGCTACGGAATGTGGGGCATCGGCGGCGGACCCGGCGGATTCACCGGCTGGGACTACGACGTGGCCCCGGACTGTCTGGACCTCGCCGTCGACGAGGGCTGCACCTTCTTCGACACCGCCTGGGTCTACGGCCGCGGCGTCAGCGAACAGCTGCTGGGCTCGCTGCTCGAGCGGCACCAGGGCCGGCGCCTGTACACCGCCACCAAGGTCCCGCCGCTCAACCGCGAATGGCCCCCGCGCCCCGGGGACACCCTCGACGACGTGTTCCCCGCCCACCACATCCGCGACTACGTCCACCGCAGCCTGGAGAACCTCGGCACCGACCGCATCGACCTCCTCCAGTTCCACGTCTGGGAGGACCGCTGGAGCGGCGAGGAGAGCTGGCAGCAGGTCGTCGCCGGCCTGAAGGCCGAGGGTGTGATCGAGGGCTTCGGCCTCAGCGTCAACCGCTGGGAGCCCGCCAACTGTCTGCGCGCCCTGGACACCGGGCTCGTCGATGTCGTCCAGGTCATCTACAACATCTTCGACCAGGCCCCCGAGGACGAACTCTTCGAACGCGCCCTGCGCGACGACATCGGCATCATCGCCCGCGTCCCCTTCGACGAGGGCGGCCTCACCGGCACCCTCACCCGCGACACCGTCTTCCCCGAGGAGGACTGGCGCGCCGTCTACTTCGGTCCGGAGAACCTCGGCGCCACGGTGGACCGCGCGGACGCCCTGAAGAAGGCCCTCCCCGAGGGCACCACCCTCCCCGAGCTGGCCCTGCGCTTCATCCTCCACCACCCCGCCGTCAGCACCGTCATCCCCGGCATGCGCAGGCCCCAGCACGTCCGCGCCAACCTCGGCGTCTCCGGCCGCCCGCCCCTGGACCCCGCCCTCCTGACGGAACTGCGCGGCCACCGCTGGGACCGCCGGCCGACGGGGTGGTCGATGTGAGCGTCATCGCCCTGTGGGCCCACCCCCGGGCCGTGTCCACCGCGTTCCTGCGGATGATGGCCGAACGCGGTGACGTCACCGTCGTCCACGAGCCCCTGGTGCTCCTCACCGACCACGGCCAGGTCGTGCTCCCCGCCCGCGACGGGTCCGCCGCGACCGTCCGTACGACCGGCGAACTCCTCGCCCATCTGACGGAACTCGGCGCCGACCGCCCGGTGTTCTTCAAGGACACCCTCGAATACCACTACCAGTACCTCTTCGACCACCCCGAGGCCGTCGCCGGCTTCCGGCACACCTTCATCGTCCGCGACCCGGCCCGTACCATCGCCTCCCACCACGCGATCAAGCCCGAGCTGGTCTGCCAGGAGATCGGCTACGAGCACCAGTACGCCCTCTTCGACCTGGCCCGCCGCACCACCGGCGAGACCCCCGTGGTCATCAGCGCCGAGCGGCTGCTCGCGGACCCCGCCGCCGTGGTCGAGGCCTACTGTGCCGCCGTCGGCCTGCCGTATCTCCCGGAGGCCCTCACCTGGGAGCCCGGGGAGCGCGCCGACTGGGAGCAGAACCGGCGCTGGCACCTCGACGCCATCGCCAGCGCCGGCTTCCGGCTGCCGGAGAAGGAGTACGAGGTCACCGTCGAGAACGACGAGCGGCTGCGCGGCTTCTACGACCACCACTTCCCGTACTACGAACGGCTCCTCGAACACGCCCTCTGACCTCGCGCACCCCCAGGAGTTCCGCATGACCGAGACACCCGGCGAGCTGTTCGCCCGCGCCTTCCTCGCCGACCCCGCACACGCCCGGGCCGACTTCGGCTTCACCCTCAGCGATGCCTTCCAGCCCACCGACGACCGGCCGCGGCTGACCGTACGCAACCTCTTCCGCAAGCAGCGCGCCGATTCCGGCACCGTCCGCTCCTGGTTCGAGAACCGGCCCGGCGCCGGCGAGACGGCGGCCGAACGGCGGCTGCGCGAGGCCGCCTTCCGGTTCTCCGTGGCCGAGTACGGGGTGCGGCCGATCACCGGCTGGGTGCAGATACCCGACGACCTCGCCAAGGAGCCCGAGGCCCTGGCGTCCTTCGTCGACCGCCGGCTGATGGTGCGCCTGGGCACCGCGGAGAACCTGGCGCTCACCCGGGATCTGCTGGACCACCCCGATGTGGCGCCGCTGCCGTACGCGGGCTCGTACACGGCCGGTGTCCTCGCCGCGTACGAGGAGATCGAGCAGACCGGCGGCACCGGGCACGCGATGATCGTCAACCCGGCGGACTACTACGGCGAGCTGGTCGGCGCCGGTTCCGTGCTGCAGGACCTGGCCCGGGAGAAGGTCATGATCTGCCGCAACCGGCATGTCGCCCCCAGGCACGCGGTGGTCGGCGACTTCGCGATGGCCGCCCGGCTGCTGGAGTCCGGCCACTCGGTGATCAAGGTCGCCGAACCGCCGGAGGGCACCTTCGACCTGCCGGGCACGGCGGTCTGCGCGGAGGTCTACGAGGGCGTCGCGGTGCAGCTGCCCACCCACTTCTTCCACGTCATGCCGGCATGACGACCGCGACATCCGCGGCCCGCGACACGTATGCGCTGTCGCATCTGGACGTCCTGGAGTCCGAGGCGGTGCACATCGTGCGGGAGGTGGCGGGGGAGTTCGAGCGGCCGGTGATCCTCTTCTCCGGCGGCAAGGACTCCGCCGTGATGCTGCATCTGGCGCTGAAGGCGTTCGCGCCGGCGCCGCCGCCGTTCGCGCTGCTGCACGTGGACACCGGGCACAACTTCCCTGAGGTGCTGGAGTACCGCGACCGGACGGTGGCGCGGCACGGGCTGCGGCTGTACGTGGCGTCGGTGCAGGAGTACATCGACGGCGGGCTGCTGCGGGAGCGGGCGGACGGGACGCGCAATCCGCTGCAGACGGTGCCGCTGACGGACACCATCCGCCTCGAGCGGTTCGACGCGGTGCTGGGCGGGGGGCGGCGGGACGAGGAGAAGGCGCGGGCGAAGGAGCGGGTGTTCTCGCTGCGGGACGAGTTCTCCGCCTGGGACCCGCGCCGTCAGCGGCCCGAGCTGTGGCAGCTGTACAACGGGCGGCACGCGCCGGGCGAGCACGTCCGCGTGTTCCCGCTGTCGAACTGGACGGAGCTGGACGTGTGGCAGTACATCGCCCGGGAGGGGATCGAGCTCCCGGCGATCTACTACGCGCACGAGCGCGAGGTGTTCCGGCGCTCGGGGATGTGGCTGGCCCCCGGGGAGTGGGGCGGGCCGCGCGAGGAGGAGGCCGTGGAGCGGCGGCTGGTGCGCTACCGCACGGTGGGTGACATGTCCTGCACGGGGGCCGTGGACTCCGGGGCCACGACCGTGGCGGAGGTCATCGCCGAGATCGCCGCCTCCCGGCTCACCGAGCGGGGGGCGACGCGGGCCGACGACAAGCTGTCGGAGGCCGCCATGGAGGACCGTAAGCGCGAGGGGTACTTCTGATGACGTCGACCACCTCGCTGCTGCGGTTCGCCACCGCCGGCTCCGTCGACGACGGCAAGTCGACGCTGGTGGGGCGGCTGCTGCACGACTCCAAGTCGGTCCTGGCCGACCAGCTGGAGGCCGTGTCGCTGGCCTCCCGGAGCCGCGGGCGGGAAGGGCCCGATCTGGCGCTGCTGACCGACGGGCTGCGGGCCGAGCGGGAGCAGGGGATCACCATCGATGTCGCGTACCGCTACTTCGCGACGCCCCGCCGCCGGTTCATCCTCGCCGACACCCCCGGTCACGTGCAGTACACCCGGAACATGGTCACCGGCGCGTCCACGGCCGAGCTGGCGATCATCCTGGTCGACGCCCGCGCCGGCGTCGTCGAGCAGACCCGCCGGCACGCCGCCGTCGCCGCCCTGCTGCGGGTCCCGCACGTCGTCCTCGCCGTCAACAAGATGGACCTCGTCGGTCACGCCGAGGCCGTCTTCGCCCGTACGGCCGAGGAGTTCACCGCGTACGCCACCCGGCTCGGGGTCCCCGAGGTCACCGCGATCCCGGTCTCCGCGCTGCACGGCGACAACGTCGTGGAGCCGTCGCGGCACATGGACTGGTACGGCGGCCCCACCGTCCTGGAACACCTCGAGACCGTGCCCGTCGCCTCGGACCCCTCCGCCGACCCGGCCCGCCTCCCCGTCCAGTACGTGATCCGCCCGCAGACCCCCGAGCACCCCGACTACCGGGGCTACGCCGGCCGGATCGCCTCCGGAGTGCTGCGCGTCGGCGACCCGGTGACCGTCCTGCCCTCCGGCCTGACCTCCACGATCACCGGCATCGACGTCCTCGGGCGGTCCGTGGCCGAGGCCTGGGCGCCCCAGTCGGTGACCGTCCTCCTGGCGGACGCCCTCGACATCTCCCGCGGCGACCTGATCACCCCCACGGCGACCGCCCCCGCGACCACCCGGGAGATCACGGCCACCGTCTGCCACCTGCACGAACGCCCCCTCACACCGGGCGCCCGGGTCCTGCTCAAGCACACCACCCGCACCGTCAAGGCCGTCGTACGGGACATCCCCTCCCGGCTGACCCTGGAGGACCTCTCCCACCACGCGTCGCCCGGCATGCTCACCACCAACGACATCGGCCGGGTCCTCGTCCGCACCGCGGAGCCCCTACCGGTCGACGCCTACGCCGACGGCCGGCACACGGGATCCTTCCTGCTGCTGGACCCGTCCGACGGGAGCACGCTCACGGCGGGGATGGCGGAGCGCTGACTTAAGGCCTGGTCCGAGTTCCCTGTCGTCCGCGTTCCGCGCGGGCGACAGGCCCTAAGCCTGCAGGGACCGGATGCCGTGGTGGACGAGCAGATGCCCCCACAGCTCCTGCTCGACGCCGCCGGGCCAGCGTGACCTGAGCACCGGCGGCGTGTCCCGCTCCGCCCGCAGGGTGCCGACGGCCGCGAAGGAGGCGCCGAGCTCCCAGCGCCGGCGGTAGAGGGCGCGCAGCCGGGACGGGGGGTGCAGTTCGTGGTCCAGCAGGGTGGTGATCAGGCGGTGGGGCGGATCGTCGATCACGCGGACTTCTGCGGGGGGACGCCCTTCGAGTGTGCCCAAGCCGCTGCCGTCCGGGAGGACCACGTGCACCGGGAGCGCGGTCCGGGGGCCGGCTCGCCACAGGACGTCCGCCCCGGCAGCGCGCAGGGCGGGGAGGGTGCCGGGGCCGGTCAGGGTGTGGTCGGTGAGCAGGAGGTCGCCTCGGGTGAGGGGGGCGATCAGGCCGCGGGTGAGGGGGTGTCCGGGGTCGGGTGTCCGTGGTCCGGGGGCGGCGGTGACGATGGTGCGGCTGCCGCATTCCGCCAGGGCCACGAGGCGGGCGGTGGGTTGCGCCGTGCCGTCGGCCGGGGGGCCGTAACGGGCGCGGTTCTGCGGGGTGTCCGGGACGGCGACCGTTATCGCGTCGGCCGTGAGCACCCGCCGGCGCTGGTAACGGGCACACCGGTCACCACCTTCGGATGACCTGGCGAACAACAGTGCCAGGGGCTCCGGCCCGAGCCGCATGCGGGCCCGGGCGACGGCCGCGGTCGTGGGCACGCGTGACGGGGCGCGGTGGGGACCGGCCATCCAGTCCGACGTCTCGGCCAGCGAACGGGCCACCTGTGCGTAGCTGCGATGTGCGAACAGGCATATGGCCAGCACGAAATACACCACGGTCCGGGCGGGCAGCAGGCGAATGCGCTGCTCGGTGCGACCGCATTCCGCGATCGCCCGGTCCACCATTTCCGGTGGAAATTCATTCATCAACAACGCCAGGGCGATCTTTTCGGACAAACGGTCGTCGACCGTTGTTTTGAATTGCCCCGGCCGTGGCATCGGAGCGCCTTTCGCCCGACGGAAAATCCCTCGCCTAAGTCAGCAGTATGAATCGCCGCCGACTTGCCCGGCGTGAAGCAACGCCAAACGATGAAAGCAAGCCGACACGACGAAACCATCCGTCCGTTGGTGTACATGCGTCACCTGCTTGACACGCGGTCTCCGTGTGTCTGCGAAGAAAGGGATGGTGATGACAGACCGTGCGTTGCTCGTCGGCATCGACGAGTATCCGGATCCGGTGAACAACCTGAACAGCTGTGTGGCCGATACCGGGGCGTTCTCCCAACTGCTCGCGAACATCGGCTTCGACACTTCCGGAATCCGAATGCTGCACAACGCCGACGCGACCCTCGCGGCGACCCGCGAGGGACTGGACTGGCTGGTGGAAGGCGCCGCGGAAGGAGACCGTCTGGTCTTCTTCCAGTCCTCCCACGGCTACCGCTATCTGAAGGGGGACGTCATGACGGAGGTGCTGTGCTCGTACGACGAGTTCCTGGAGGACACGGAACTCGTCGACCGCACGGCGATCGTCCCGGACGGCGTCCTCACCGTGGTGCTCGACTCCTGCCACTCGGGAGGCATGGAGAAGTCCTTCTTCGTCAAGGGACTTCAGGAGACCGTACGCACCAAAGTGTTCACACCCCCGCGCGACGAATTGCTGGCGCGGGCCAAATCCGTCTCGTTCGCCCGCGCGTTGAAGCCGTTCGGCCGCACCACGCTGCGTAATGAGGCGTCCCTCACCAACAATATGGCCCACGTTCCGCACAAGGTGCCCAAGAGCAAGGGCGCCGTCACCGGGACCCCCGAGCTGAACGCCGTACTGCTGACCGCCTGTCAGGCGGACCAGACCGCGGCGGCGGGCAGCGACGCCACCACCGGGCTCTCGGCGTTCACCTACGCCCTGACCACGGAATGGGATCCGACCGTCTCGGTCTCCGCCCTGCGCGACAGGACCGTGGCACGGATCGAAAGCCTCAACATGAGCCAGACCCCGTGCGTCTTCGTCCCCACGGACCAGCCGAACCTCCTCTCCGAGACGCTCGTTTCCCGACAGCAGACGAAGAGCAAGGAAATGATCCGTCAGGTCGAGGAGATGCTCAAGGAGGTCGCCCACGCGGGCGGCGGCGACAGCGGCGGGGGAGCGGCAACCGGAAACACCACAACGGAGGTAAAGGAAATGACCACAGCACAACTCGACAAGGTCACCGCTGTCACGGAGGAACTCCTCTCGGGCGCCCAGGCGGCGGGAAAGGGGAAGGGCCTGGGGTTCGAGGACTGGACCATGGACCAGATCAGGGCTGACGCCCCCGCGCTGGCCAGCGTCCTGGCCCCCGCCGTGGTGACCGCCATGTCCGTGGCGGGCGGCGGAAAGAGCTACGCCGTGTCCGCGACCGTGTCCGACACGGACAACCTGCAGGACAAGAGCTTCTGGGACTCCGCGGCCCGGCTCGCGCGGGTCGTGGTGCCGGCCGTCCTCGACGAGCTCACCAAGAGCGGCGGCGGCCCCGGCAAGGCCATGTCCAAGCCCGCCGACCCGGCCGAGGCACAGCGCGCGATCGCCCGCGCGGTCCCGCCGGCCCGGGCCGCCGACCAGAAGTTCTTCGGACTCGTGGCCTCGCTGATCGCCACCGCGGCGCCGCTCGTCATCGACGCGATCACGAAGGACTACAAGCCGGGCGACCGTCCCACCGCGGGAAAGATCCAGGTGGACCTGCCGGCGGGCATGAGCCCCAGCGAGAAGAAGAGCTTCTGGGACGACGCCCTGGACGTGGTGGGCACGGCACTGCCGTACGTCATCTCGGCCATCGTCTGACCCCCCGGCGACACGGGGACGGCGGCACCCGAGTCCGACCGCCGTCCCCACCACCCGAAGGGAGCCCTCCTTGCCCACCCCCGACGACGAGGCGGTCTACCTCCGGGCGGCCGCGGACCTGGCCCGTATGACGACCCCGGACCTCTCGTCCTTCTCCGCGAACACGATCGACGTCGCCATGCTGAGGGTCTTCACCCCCACGGGCCCCGACCCGGACTGGCTCCACGAATTCCGGGGCCGCCTCAAACAGGCCAGCTCCAACGAGGTCCACCTGACCCCGGCCGCCCCCGACGAGTTCCCGGCCCCCCACGACAAGAGCCCGGCGGCCTCGTACCACCGCCTGGTCGACACATCGACGGACACCACGCTCTTCCTGGTGATGGGTCCGTTCAACCCCCCGTTCCGCCTCGCCCCCGAAGGCGGCTGACCACGGGAAACCGTCGGGCAGGCTCCCCTACTTGCCCGCCAGGCCCAGGTTCGCGCCGCCGCGCAGCTCCGGGAACGCTCCCGCGATGACCGCCGCCGGGGCCAGGCAGGAGTCGCGGACCTCGGGGTTCTCGGGGCCCGAGGCGCACTTGAGGCGGCGGTAGTCGGACACCGAGGTCTGGATCTTCGCCGCCACCGAGCGGAGGGTCGCGAAGCCCTCGTGGCCCTCCGTCTTCGTGAGGGCGAACGCCGCGTCCTCCGCCGTGGCCGCCGCCGTCGTCGCGCACTCCTGCGTGAACATCGTGGCCGAGCGGGTCGAACACGCCGAGCCCGTGCCGGAGCCGAACTCGCTCTCGTGGACGCCCAGACGCTTCTCCAGATCCGTCTTGACCTCCTCCGCGAGGAGCGCCTTCGGGGACCGCGCCTCGGCCTGGTCGACGGGCGGGGCGGCGGACAGGGACGGGTCGGGACCCGGCTCCCGGGAACCGCTGCACGCGGTGAGGAACACGAGCGCCGTGAGGGCGGCGCCTGTCAGCAAACCCAGCTGTTGCACGTTCACTTGTACCCAATCCCCACGTCGCACCTGAACGTGATCACTTTAGCCCTCGGCGGCGACGCGACGCATAGCCGCGTACCCCTCGGGGCGTCTACACAGGTGACACCGGTGCCGCACATCATCGACGGAGGGGGTGGGGCTGTGGATCCGGCGAGTGAGGACAGCTTCCGGGAGTTCGTGGAGGGCCGGTCCGCCGTACTGCTCAGACTGGCGCTGCTGCTCAGCGGCGGCGACACGGGGGCGGCCGAGGACCTGCTGCAGAACGCCCTGATCAAGGCCGCGGGGCGGTGGCAGCGGATCGAGGAGCCCGAGGCGTACGTACGGCAGGTGCTCTACCGCCAGCAGATCGGGCGGTGGCGGCTCAAGTGGCCCGGCCGGGAACAGAGCGTCGCCGAGCCGCCGGAAGGATCCGGCGGCGACCTCGCGAACGCCGTGGAGCTGCGCCTGGTCGTCGGACGGGCGCTGCGGCGGCTCACGACCCGGCAGCGGACCATGCTGGTGCTGCGCTATTACGAGGACCTGGCCGAGGCCGACGTCGCCGAACTGCTCGGCTGCTCGGTGGGCACCGTCCGCAGCACCACCCACCGCGCGCTCGGCAAGCTGCGCGCCATGGCCCCCGAACTCTCCGTCTTCGCACCGGGCGGCAGCCCGAAGAACCTCTCGGAGGTCGGACAGTGAACATCGAAGAGCTGCTGCGCGACTCGCTGCGCGGCATCGCCGAGGAGGCGGCCCCCGCCCCGTCGCCGGGCCTCGCCGACCGGGCCCTGCGGACCCGGACCCGCCGCCGCATCCACCGCTACGCGGGGGTCGTCGCGGTGGTCGCGGCGGTCGTGGCGATCGCTGTGGCCGGACCGCTGCTCGAGCCCGGACCGGAGGCGACGCCGACGGGTGTGTCGCAGGCGGACATTCCGCACGTGGACATTCCGCAGACGGACGTCATCGCACGGCCGGACCAGTCGCCGCCGCGTGAGTTGATCGCCGCGGGGGACATCGCGATGTCGGCGTACCGGGAGGAGCACTCCGAGACGCACGGGAAGGACGGCAAGGTCTCCACCCCGATCTGGCACCTGTACAACCCGGGTGCGGGGCGGTACGAGAAGACCGACTGGGGCTGGATCGACGTCGCTCCGGGCATGCAGATGGCGGCGGTCCTGGAACGGGACTTCCCGGTGAAGCGCATCGGCATCCTCAGTCTCGCCACCATGCGGGTGGTCCAGTGGATCCCGGTGAACAGGGGAGTGGGGTCGGTGGAGTTCGCCGAGGACGGGCGCCGGCTGCTGGCCACGGCGTACGCCCGGAACCCGGACCACTACGGTTCCGACGAGGAGCCGGCGTCGGCGCGTACCGGTTTCTACGTCATCGACCTGGCCTCGGGCGAGAGCGAGTACGCCGCCCGCGTCTCGGCAACCGGGAGCGGACTCTTCGGCGTGACCGCCGGACGGGACGACCTGAGTTTCAGCGACGCCGACCCCGATCTGGTCCGCGGCTGGGGGTACACGGACGAGGGATCGACCTTCGAGTACTTCGACCTCGAGGGCAACGAGGCAGAACGACCGTCGGCCGAGCGGTTCCTGATCTATCCGGACGATGCCGGCCTGTCGCCCGACGGAAGGCTCGTTACCGGGGGGATGACGCGCAACTCCCCGCCCATGTCGGCGGTCCTGTTCAACCGGTCCGGCGCGACGGCCGGCGAAGTCCACGCCCAGCAACTGCTCGCCTGGGCCGACGACAAGCGTCTGATCGCCTGGGACTGCGACCCCGAGTGCGACGCCGGCGGTGAGTACAGCAATCACCTCGTCCTGGTCGGCATCGGCAGTAACAAGGTCCAGACCCTGTCCGGCTTCCGGGGCAGCAACCCCGACGCCGACGGCCGCTGGATCCCGGTGTTCACCTCACGGCGCTGACCTGCGCGAGGTGAACAGCGGGGCAACCCCCGGACGCACCGCCATCCGGCCGGGGGTTCGGGGGTTGCCCCCCGAGAAATTCAGTACCTCACGGCGCTGACCGACGCGAGGCGAACAGCGGGACAACTCCCGGACGCACCGCCCTCAGGCCGGGGCCCGGGGGCGCCCCCGGAGAAAACTCAGTACCCCACGGCGCTGACCCACGGCGCCACCCGCCGCAGCCCCTCCACCAGCGCCGGATCCGCCGCGAGCAACGGGGGGCGGACGGGTCCGGACGGAAGGCCCTGCTCGGTGAGCAGGGCCTTCGCCGTGACCGTGCCCGGGACGCCCGCGTTCATCACCGCGTCGATCAGCGGCGTGAGCGCCAGATGACGCCGCGCCGCCTCCGCGACCGCGCCCGTCTCGTACGCGTCGAGCAGCGCGACGACCTCACGCGGGGCCACGTTCGCCACCGTGCTGATGAAGCCCGCCGCGCCGATCGCCCGCAGCGCGAGGATCTGCTCGTCGCAGCCCGCGTAGTACGCGAGGTCCGTCGCCGCCAGCACCCGGGAGGCCTTCAGCAGGTCGTACGAGCAGTCCTTGACGCCCGCGATCCGCGGATGCGCCGCGAGGGACACCAGCGACTCGTACGACAGCTCGCTGCCCGTCCGCCCGGGGATGTCGTACAGCAGCACCGGCAGCCCCGTCGCGTCGGCGACCGTCCGGAAGTGGTGCCGGATCGCCTCCTCCCCGGGGCGGGAGTAGTACGGCGCCACCACCAGCAGCCCGTCCGCCCCCGCCGCCTCCGCCGCCCGCGCCAGCTCCACGGTGTGCCGGGTGTCGCTGGTGCCCACCCCGGCGATCAGCGAGGCACGGTCCCCGACGGCCTCCGCCACGGCCCTGACCAGCGCGGACTTCTCGGCGTCCGAGGTGGTGGGCGACTCGCCGGTGGTGCCCGAGAGCACCAGGGCGTCCAGCCCGCCCCCGTCGACCAGCTCGGCGGCGAGCCGCTGGGCGCCGGCGAGGTCGAGCGCGCCGTCGGCGGTGAACGGGGTGATCATGGCGGCGGCCCGGCGGCCGAGGGTGTCGGTGCTCATGGGCGTAGAGTCTGGAACCCCCGGTCGTACAGGTCCACTTAGTATTGCTCCGCGGACCGTTAAGCCCTGCTACGGCGTACGGCCGATGCGCGGGGAACACCGGATGAACCTTCGCCCCTCCCCTTGGCAGAGAGGGTGGCCCGGGGGCAACTCGGGCAACGAGTCCCCTCCGATGGCCTAGGCTTGAACACCGCCCGATTCGTCCCAGCCCCGCCGGAGCCTCGATGACGTCCACCGACCGTCCCATGATGCCGCCGGTGCGGCTGCCCGCCGAGGCCGAGCTCGCCCGGGCCGCCCTCGCCGCACCGCTGTTCGCGCACGCCGCGGCGCTCGCCCGCTGGGCCGAGGCCGGCACCCGCGTCGGCGCGGGCGGCGAGCTGTACGGCGAGGCGCTGGCCGGCGCCGTGGAGCGGCTGGGGCTCACGGGGGAGGAGGCCGTCGAACAGGCGGCCGAGGCCTGGGGCATCGCCGTCGACGCCGGGCTCGTCGAGATCGAGGAGAGCGGCGAGGAGGCCATGGACGACGACGACCCCGCCGACGGCGTGGTCACCGGCGGCGGAGCGGTCGGTCTGCTCACCCAGGGCTCCCCGGGCGAGGTGCTGGACCTGTGGTCCGCCGCCTGCGAGGCGGTGCTCGCCGACGCCGCCCTGCCCGACATGAGCGAACTCGCGGACCAGCTCGCCGAGGGCGGCGAACTCGACATGGACGAGTTCGAGTGGGACCTCGAGGGCGAGGCGGACGTCCTCGACGGCGCCCTGACGAACCTCTATCTGCTCACCGCCCTGGAGAGCGGCGGCGACCCCGTGCCGCTGCCGGCGCTCGCCGCCTCGCTGGTCGTACCGGAGGAGATGGACGAGCCGACGGACGAGGTGCTCGGCGAGGTCTCCGACGTGATGATGCGGCTCGACGAGCAGTTCCGGCTGCTGGAGCCCATCGGGCTGGTCGACTACCAGCCGGTGGACGAGTCCCTGGTGGACGAGGAGGGGCCCCTGGAGGACGAGGGGACGGACGACGAGGACATCTCCCGCTACGGGCTCGTCCGGCTCACCCCCCTCGGGATGTACGCGATGCGCGAGCGGATGCTCGACGACGGCGTCCACGCCCCCCTCGTGGGTGAACTCGCCGACAAGGGCGCCGACGTACTCCTCGACGCCCTCCCGCGCTACACGGACGCCGCCGCGCAGGCCGAGGCCGAGGCGTGGCTGACGGGGACGGCCCCGGTGGACGCGGCGCGCGAGCTGCTCGCGGCGGCGCGCGGCGACGATCCGCGTGCCCCCGTACGCCGTCTCACCTGCCAGCAGATCCTGTCCCTCGCCGGCCCGGACGCCGAACCGGCGCTGCGGGACGTGCTGGACGACCGGGAGCTGGGCGGGCTGGCGCGGGTGTGGCTGGCGGAGCACGGGGCGGCCGATGTCCCGCAGCCCGACGAGCAGATGGTGCTGTGGCTGACGGTCGACACCATCGCCGCCCAGCTGGGCAGGCCCGACCTGGTGGAGCTCGCGGACCTGGTGGAGGGCCTGGTCGCCCAGCACACCGGGTTCTTCGACCGCGCCTGGCGGATCGACCACCCGGCGGTCGGCGACGTACTGGAGGCGATGGGCAGGCTGCACCCGGACCGGGCGGTGGCGAAGCAGGCCCGCAAGGCGGCGTTCAAGGCCCGCTCGCGGTCCTGACCGACCTCGGGTTGCGTGACCCCGCGCCGGGGTGCGGGAGATGCCGGACAAGGCGCTCGACATCCGCAGCGCCGAGTCCCAGGAGTTCTTCCGCGGCATGCCGGACGCGCTCGCCGCGTCCCGCCCGGCGAGCGCGACGCCGGCGTTGCAGCAGCCGTGAAGCGGGGCCGCCGCCCCCGGGGAGCCGGCCGGTCGCTCCCCGATGTCGTGCCGTGTTCAGCCGCTGTTCCACGGGGCGCGGAGGTCCGTTACCGCCCCGTGCCGAGTCTGAGGGGGACGACGACCTGATGGAGAGATGATGTCCTTCTCGCGCAGAGACTTCGTGCAGCGTTCCGCCACGGCCGGTGCGGCGATCGCCGTCGCCGGCGGCACCGGCATCCTCGCGTCCGCCCCCGGCGCCCTGGCCGGCGAGGCGGCCGCCCCCGGCCACGCGAAGGGCCACGCCGCGCCGGGCTACGGCCCGCTGCTCCCCGACCCGGACGGGATCCTGGCGCTGCCCGCCGGGTTCTCGTACCGCGTGCTCACCCACGCCGGCGTGACCCGGCTGGAGTCCGGCGAGGCCACCCCGGGCTCGCACGACGGCATGGCCTCCTTCGAGGGCCCGCGCGGTTCCGTACTGCTGGTCTACAACCACGAGATCGGTGACACCCAGGCCGACGCCGACCTCCCGGTGCCGCTGGCCGAGGACCTGGTGTACGACCCGGCCGCGGCCGGCGGCTGCACCGTGCTGCAGGTCTCCAGGGGCGGCGAGCCGGTCGGCGAGTGGGTCGGCATCGCCGGTACGGCCGACAACTGCGCCGGCGGCCACACCCCCTGGGGCACCTGGCTGACCTGCGAGGAGACCGACGTCAAGGCCGGTCAGGAGGGCATGACCAAGGACCACGGCTACGTCTTCGAGGTCGACCCCCACGACGCGCGCGCCAACCGTCACCCCAAGCCCGTCAAGGCCCTCGGCCGGTACGCCCACGAGTCCGCCGTCGTCGACCCCAAGCGCGGCCACGTCTTCCTGACGGAGGACGACGACCAGCCCAACGGACTCCTCTACCGCTGGACCCCGCCGCACGGCTTCGAGCACGGCCGCGGGCGGCTGCGCACCCTCGCCGACGACGCGGGCGCGCTGCAGGCGGCGCGCTGCGTGGACTCCGGCGGCCGGTACGTCGACGACCTCTCCCGGGCCACGGAGATCGGCACGGTGTACGGCGTGGACTGGGTGGACGTGCCCGACCGCGACGCCCGTGAGGTGCCCGTGCGCAAGCAGTTCGGCGAGGGCGAGGTCACCCGGGCGCGCAAGCTGGAGGGGCAGTGGTGGGGTGACGGCGGCGTGTACATCGTGTCGTCGTACGCCCGGGACGAGAGCCCCGAGCAGCACGACGGGTCCATCTGGTTCTACAGCCCGTCCCGCCGCACCCTCACCCTCAAGGTGCGGCTCGGCGTGAACCCCGACCCGTGGCAGGACGGTCCGCTGGACGGCCCGGACAACATCACCGTCTCGCCGTACGGCGGGCTGATCCTGGCCGAGGACGGGGAGGGCGTCAGCCACCTCTTCGCCGCGACCGGCGACGGGCGGACGTACGCGATCGCCCGCAACGAGCTGAACATCGGCACCGAAGAGGAGCCGGAGTACAGCGAGTTCACCGGCGTGACCTTCTCGCCCGACGGCGACACGCTGTACGCCAGCATCCAGGACCCGGGGCTGCTGCTCGCGATCACCGGCCCCTGGCGGCGCGACGCCGGCCGCTGAGGCCGGAGTTGGACGGCGCTCCGCGGGAGGTCCTGACCACCCTCCCGCGGAGGCCTGCTCAGAGGGTCACAGCTTCGCCGCGATGATTCCCGCGTACGCCTCCTCGCCCCGGCGGTTGGGGTGCAGCGGGGCCGCGAGGTCGGTGGGGACGTAGCCCTCGACCCACTTCTTCTCGGGGGCCTGGCAGGCGTCGTGGCCCGCGCTCGGGGTACGGACGTCCACGTACGTGGCGCCGTGCGCGGCGGACGTGGACGAGATCTTCGCGTTCATGGCGTCGACGCTGGCCTGCAGGAAGTCGGAGTCCTTCGGCAGCACCGGCTGCAGCGGGAAGCAGCCGCCCTTCCTGATGTACTCGCCGTACCCCGTCACCAGCACGCGCGCCTGCGGCGACCGGGCGTGGATGCCGTCGAGCACCGACGCCAGCTTCGGCCCGAGCGCCTCGGTCTTCGCCGCCACCTCGGCCTCGAACTCGCCCTTGCAGGGCGTGGCGAACGGGTTGAGCGTCATGCACTCCTGGGCGATGCCGACCAGCCCGATGTCGTTGCCGCCGATGGTCAGCGTCACCAGCGTGGTGTCCGCGCTCAGCGCGTCGAACTGCGCCGGCGCGTAGCCCATGTCCTGGCCCAGCAGCGACAGATGCTGCGGGCTGGTCATGTCGGCGGTGTCGGCGCCGCTGCACGTCACGTCGCGGAACGTGCTGAAGCCGTAGCGCTCCTGCAGCGTGTGCGCGTAGTTGTGGGTGGACCGGCCGCAGGCCAGATTGCCCGTCGGGTCCATGATCAGCGGGCCGGAGGCCATCGAGTCGCCCAGCGCGACGTACACACCGGCGGTCGCCGCCTGGGCGGGCGCGGCGCCGAGGCAGACGGCGGCGACGGTCGCGGAAGCGGTCAGCAGGGCTCCGGCCAGACGGCGTACGGACTGTGCGGCTCTCATCATGCCTCCCGTGGGGGGAATCTGATTGTCGGGGACATGATGCAAACCGCGGGGGAATTGATTAACTGGTCGGTAACGCAGACTTCCCGGGGAGCAGTTGTGACACGTGACAACGAACCGCTGTGCGTCGCGGGCCGGCCGGTGGCCCCGTTCCTGCGTGCCCGGGTGCCCGCGCTCAGCCGGCGCGTCGTGGCCAGGCTGCGCAAGGAGCTGCCCGCGTACGCGATGCTGCCGCGCGAGGAGATCGCCGGGGACATCGCCGACATCGTCCAGCACACGATGCGGCTCTTCGCCGACGCCATCGAATGCCGGGCGCCCGCCGGGGACGAGGCGTACGACCGGCAGCGGGAGTCGGCCGCCCAGCGCGCCGAGGAGGGCGTACCGCTGGACGCCATCCTCACCGCGTACCACATGGGGACGGCGATGTGCTGGGAGCTGATCGCGGACGGCGGGGGGCCCGAGGACCTGCCGCACCTGCAGGAGATGTTCGCGCTGACCCTGGCCCTGCAGCGGCAGCTCACGTCGGCCGTCGCCGGGGCCTATCTGGCCGCCAAGCGGATCATGGACAGCGAGGAGCACAGCGGCCGGCACGCCCTGATGGCCGCCCTCCTGGCCGGCGAGCCGCCGCAGGGCGCGCGCACCGCGCCGCTGTACGCCGTGGTGGCGCTGGTGCTGGGCGAGCACCCCGACGAGGCGGGCCCCGCCTCCCGCGCGGCCGTCGCCGCCCGGCGCAAGATCCGCCGGGTACGGGCGGTGCTCGACGCCTTCGCCGGGGAGCCGGTGCTCGCCGCGCTGGACACGGGCGGCGGCACGGTGCTGCTGCCGGTGACGCAGCCGCCCGCCTGGCCCGATCTGCGGGACCTCGTCGACCGGGCGGCGAAGGAGGCGGGGGTCCCCCTCACGGCGGCGGCGTCCTGCGTGGAGCCCGCCGGGGTGCCCGCCGCGGTGGCCCGGGGCGCCGAGATCGTCGTGCTGGCCCGGCGCACCGGGCGGCCCCCGGGGCTGTACCGGCTGGCGGACGTGCTCCTCGACTACCAGCTCACCCGGCCCAGCCCCGCCCTCCCCGAGCTCGCCGCCCTCCTCGCACCGCTGGACGGCCGCCCGGAGCTGCTGCACACCCTGCGCACCTACCTCGCCCACGACCTCGACCGCCGCGCGACGGCCGCCGCCCTGCACGTCCACCCGAACACCGTGGACTACCGCGTACGGCGCATCACCGCGCTCACCGGACTGGCGCCGGCGCGCCCCGCGGACCTGCAGCTCATCAACGCGGCGCTGGTGGCGCGGTGCGCGGACTGACCCTCAGGCGGCCCACTGGTGCGGGGCGCCGCCGCGCCACTCGATCAGCTGCCGGTCGTCCAGCTTCATGTCGGCGTCCGCCAGCCCCGCGCGGCGCAGGAACTCGATCAGGTCACGGTCGTCGTGCGCGAGCCCCAGGATCTCGCCGCGCACCGTCACCCGCCGCCCGCCCGAGGGGGACGGCGGGTGCACCACGACCGGGGGATGCCATGCCATGGCTCCAGGGTGACCCGGATCCGGCGGGGACGCTTCCCGGGAGGGGCTAGCCGGTCACGCCCGCGGCCGCCCGCCGGACCGACGCCACGGAGGCGTCGACGTCCGCCTCCGTCGTCGCGTAGTTCGACACCGCGATACGCATCAGCCGCCGACCCCGCCAGGTCGTCGCCCCCATCCAGCACGTCCCCTCGGCCTGCACTGCCGCCACGATCGCGTCGGTATGCTCCCCGAGGTCCACCAGCACCTGGTTCAGCATCACGTCGTTGACCACCTCGAACCCGGCGTCCGTCAGCCCCCGTGCGAACCGCCGCGCCAGCGCGCAGCACCGCTCCACGAGGTCCGCCACCCCGTCCCGCCCCAGCTCCCGCAGCGCCGCCCAGACCGGGATCCCCCGGGCCCGCCGCGACGACTCCGCGGTGAAGTCACCGGGCCCCGTGCCCTGCCCCGAGCCCGTCAGATACGACGCCGTGTACGACATCGCCGCGACGTGCACGTCCGGCCGGGAGCAGAAGGCGAACGCCGAGTCGTACGGCACGTTCAGCCACTTGTGCGCGTCGCAGCCCCACGAGTCCGCCAGCTCCACGCCGTCCGTCAGATGCCGCAGCTGCTGCGAGGCGCCCGCCCACAGCCCGAACGCCCCGTCCACATGCGCCCAGCCCCCGTGCGCGTGCGTCAGCTCGCACGCCGTGCGCAGGTCGTCGCACGCCCCCGTGTTGACGTTGCCCGCCTGCAGACAGACGATCGCCGGCGCGTCGTCCGCCCCGAGTACCGCCTCCAGCGCCGCCATGTCCGTCGCGCCGTTCGCGTCCACCGCCACCGGCTCCACCAGATCCGTACCGAAGCCCAGCAGCCGCAGCGCCCGGTCCACGGTGGCATGCCGCTCGGCGCCCGCGATCACCCGCAGCCGCGGGGCGCCCATCAGCCCCTTCAGCGACACGTCCCAGCCCTGCACCGCCAGCAGATGCTGCCGCGCGGCGGCCAGCCCCACGGTGTTGGCCGCCTGCGCCCCCGTGACGAACCCCGTCGACGCCGTCTCCGGGATGCCCAGCAGCTCCTTCAGCCACACCGCCGCCGCCGTCTCGGCAGCCGCCCCCGCGGGCGAGAGGACGGGCTGGAACGGGGCCTGGTCCCAGCCCGCGTTGAGGATTTCCGCCGCGCTCGCCGCGGGCAGGGCGCCGCCCACCACGAACCCGAAGAAACGCGGGCCCGCGGTGGCCATCACGCCGGGCTCGGCGGCGGTGATCAGCTCCCGCAGGACGCGCTCGGGGGGTGTGCCCTCGCGGGGGAGGGGACCGCCGAAGGCGGCTCGTACGGAATCGAGGTCCGCCGCCGGGCCGATGGGGCGTGTCGGGAGCGAGCGGCGGAAGGCGGCGGCGTGTTCGGCGGCGGTGGCGAAGAGCTTGCTGAAGTCCTCGGGTTCGTTCATGTGCGCGAGCGTAATTCGGGTGCGGTGATCTCGGGGAGAGGCTTACGGTGGTGCCTGTCCAGGTGCGCAGGCAGCGGTTACTTCCACTCATAATGGGGCGGTTGCGGGTTCGAGTCCCGTCCGGCGCTTCGGCGTCGGTAGCTCAACTGGGTAGAGCACCACGGCACCGCAGCCGATTTCGATCTCTGGACACATGAGGCAGCGGATGCCGCCCGCCACGGGGGTCGTGGGCGGGCGGACCGCGCCTCCCCCACACGGCGGAGGCGGATCGTGCCGTCGTACGACGTGGCGGGGGCCGGTTGTCGGCGAGCGTTCTCCCATGACTGTTGTCGCGCGTATTCTGCGGGCCGTCGCCATTGCCGCCTGCGTTCCGTATCTCGTGCTGAAGGTCGCCTGGATCGCGGGCAGCCACGCCGGCATTCCGGCGGGCAGCGAGCTGCTGGAGCACCGGGCCACGATGGCCGTCGCCAACACCGTCACCGTGCTGATGGACGCCGCCGTGATTCTTCTGGCGCTGGCGTTGACCCGGCCCTGGGGGCGGCGGGTGCCCGGGTGGGCGCTGTTGCTGCCGCTGTGGGGGGCCACGGGGCTGCTGGCGCCGATCGCCGTCGGGTTTCCGCTGCAGCTCGCCGCCGAGGCGTCCGGGGGGACCACGCCGGTCGGGGACGGCGGAGGGGAGTATCTGGACGCGTGGGTCTTCGGGGTGGTGTACACCGGGTTCGGGGTGCAGGCGCTCGCGCTGGGCGGGTTGTTCGTGCTGTACGTGCGGGAGCGGTGGGGGGCGTCGCTCACCGGGGCGCTGCCGCCCGGTGCGGGTGTCCGTCTGCCGCTTTGCGTGGCGGGGCTTTCCCTGCTCGCCGCGTGCGTACACCTGAGGTCGGCGGTCGACGACCCGGTCGCCGGCGGACCGGATGTCCTGTGGGCGCTTGTCACCGCCGCGGCCGCCCTGCTCGTCGTCGCCCCCGCGCCGCGGGTCCGTACCGTCGTGGTCCTCGGCTGGGCCGGTGGCTCCGCGAGCTCCGCCTGGGGCGCCTGGGCGCTGCTGTTCTCGCTGGCCGACGGGCCCTTCGACGAGAATCGGCCCTCCGCCCTGCTGAGCCTGACCTACGCTGGGCAGATGGTCGCGGGTGGGCTGCTACTGCTGCTGGGCGCGCGGCTGCTCGCCGGGCGGCGGGCCGTTCCCGCCGGGGCCGTGTGACCCGGGCCGCCCGGCTGCGCTGGGTTCATCTGCTGCTGGGCGGCGCGCTGTCCATGCCGTACTTCATGCTGGTGTCCGCCTTCGTGCCGCTCGTATGGCGGGGCGCGGAGCCGTTCACCGATCTCGGTTGGCAGGTCGCCGTCTTCGGGATGGAGCTGCCGCTGATCGCTCTGTCGGGGCTGCTGTTTCCGCTGGCCCGGCCGCTGGAGGCGGGCGCCGCCCGCGCGTTGTGCGCGCTTCCCGCGGACGTCACCCTCGCTGTCCGCGCGGGGCGGACCTGGCAGGAGCGGAGGCGTACCGCGGGGTGGTTCACCCTGCACGTCGGGCTGGGGGCCGTGGTCAGCGGGATCACTCTCGCCGTCCCGCCGCTGGCCGTGGTGCTGATGGTGCTGCCGTTCGCCGGTTCACTGCGGGAATTCGTCGGGATCGGTCACTCCGTATGGCTCGCTCCGCCCGCCGGGCTCGTCCTGCTTCTCGCGCTGGTGGCCGTCGCAGTCGGTGCGGGCGCCCTGGTGGCGCGGTGTGCGGGGCCGTTGCTGGGGCCCACCCCGGCGGACCGGCTGGCCGCCGCGCGGGCGCGTGCCGATGAGCTCGCGCGCCGTAATGAACTCGCCCGTGAGCTGCACGACTCCGTCGGGCACGCGCTGAGCGCCGTGAGCCTGCAGGCGAGTGCGGCGCGCCGGGTGCTGGAGCGGGACCCCGATTTCGTACGGGAGGCTCTCGCCGCCATCGAGGAGACCACCCGGGACGCCGTCGCCGAACTCGACGCCGTGCTGGGCGTCCTGCGCGAGGAGGCCACCGTCCCGGCGCCGACCGCCGGGCTGGACGCCCTGCTGGCCCGTACCCGGGCCGCGGGGGCCGTCGTCGACGCGCGGATCGGCGCGGATCTCGACGCGCTGCCCGAGGGGGTGGCGCGGGAGGCGTACCGGATCGTGCAGGAGGGGCTGGGGAACGTGCTCCGGCACGGAGGGGCTTGCGGGGACGTGACGTTGAACATCGCGAGGACGGAGGAGCGGTTGATCATTACGCTCACCAACCCCCTCGGCGGATCCCCCTCCCGCAGCACCGGCGGACGCGGTCTGCGGGGGATCGCCGAACGTGCCCGGCTGCTCGGCGGGACGGCCGAGGCCGGGCCGTACGGAGGAGACTTCCGGCTGCGGGCGGAGCTGCCGTGTCCGACGTGACGCGGATCGTCGTGGTGGACGACGAGCGGATGGTACGGACCGCCCTGCGTGCGATCCTCGGCGCGGAGCCCGACCTCGAGGTCGTCGGCGAGGCCACCGGCGGAGCCGAGGCGGTGGCCGTCGTACGGGAACTGCGGCCGGACGTCGTGCTGATGGACGTACGGATGCCGGACGTCGACGGGATCCGGGCCACCGAGACCATCCTGCGGACGGTCGATCCGGCGCCGCGCATCGTCGTCGTCACGACGTTCGAGAACGACAGCTACGTGTACGAGGCACTGCGGGCGGGCGCCGCCGGTTTTCTGCTGAAGCGGTGCGGGGCCGGCGAACTCGTGGACGCCGTACGCCTCGTCGCCCGCAGCGACTCGCTGCTCTTTCCGGAGGCCGTCCGCGCCCTGGCCGCCGCGCACGGCGGGCCCGGTGCCGAGGCTCCGTGGGCGCGGCGGCTGACGTCACGCGAGGCGGACGTCCTGCGGCTGATGGCGCGCGGGCTGACGAACCCGGAGATCGCCGGGCGGCTCGGGGTGGGGACCGCGACGGTGAAGACGCATGTGGCGGGGGTGCTGGCGAAGCAGGGCACGCGGGACCGGACGCAGGCGGTGATCGCGGCGTACGAGGCGGGGTTCGTGCGGCCGGGGTGACGACACCGTTGTCGGAGCCACCCGTTACGGTTGCCCCCACGGACGAGCACGAGGGGGTGCGGGCCATGGGCGAACCGCATACGGATGCGGCTTGCGGCGACGAGCGGCTCGAGGCCGAGGGGGAGACCGCGCTGGCCCGGCTGATCATGGACGGCGGTGATCTGCCGCACGCCGCGAGCCATCTGGGCAACGCGATGGCCGGGGACCCGCAGCTCCCGGAGGTCCACGAGGCCCTGGCCGAGCTCACCGTACGGGCCGGGGGGACGGCCGGTGCGCTGGACCTCTTCCCCATGGACGAGCCGTTCATAGGAGCCGTCGTCTGCCGGGCGCATGTCGCCGCGGCGGGCGGCGCGTGGGACGACGCGGTGGATCTGATGGCCGCCGCGGTCAACGCCGAGTACCAGCGGCCCTGGACGCCCGCCGGCTGGGCCGCGGACGACGCGGTGGCCGGGAAGATCGGCCCCGACGCCATGATGCGGTCGGTCGCCCTCGTTGTCAGCGCCCTTCCCGAGCCCGTCCCCGGCGGACACCGGGCGGCGTTGCGGCCGTTCTACGACCTCACCGGCGCGGTTCTCGCCCGGCATCCGGACGCGGGACGGCTGGCGGCGTTCGCCTCCGGCCTCGCCCGCCGGATGGGGGACGTGGAGCAGGCGGTGGCGTGGGCCGAGGAGGGGCAGCGGCGGGAGCCGGGCCACTGGACGAGCGTGATGCTGGGGTACGCGCTGCGCGCGGCGGACCGGGCGGACGACGCGCTGCGGGTCTGGGAGGCGGAGCTGCGGCGCGATCCGTCGGACGTGTCGCTGCACGTGGACGTGGCCGAGCTGTACGCGGGGACGGGGCGCGCGACCCAGGGCATACCGTGGCTGGAGCGGGCGCTGGCCGCCGCCCCCGGCGATCCGCTGGCGGCGCCGGCGCTGTTCGGGGTGCGGTTCGCGGCGGACGGGGACCCGGCGCATCTGGTGGGGCTGGTGGACCACTGGCGCGAGCATCCCGACCATGCGTACGCGGGGAAGGTGCTGGCGCAGCACAGCGGCGGGCGGCCCTGGCTGGGCCGGGTCACCCCGGCGACCGAGGCCACGATCAACGCGCACCGGCAGTTCCTCGCCTCCGGCGACTCGGCCCGGGACCACGAGATCGAGTTCGCGGCGTCGATGGTCGAGCCGCCGAGCGCGATGGCCACGGTCCGCCTCAACTTCCCCCGCGCCTCGATCACCCATCACACGGCCGGTGATCCCGACCCGCGCATCCCCACGAAGGCCGACGTGGGCACGGTCGTCTGGCGGTACGAGGGCCTCTCCGCCGTGCCCGCCGTCGCCGCGCCGTCCGACGAGGCGGTGGATCTGGCCCGCGCGGTGGCCTGGCCGTCCTGGCCGCATCTGCCGGGCGCGTACGACCACGCCGTACGGCTGAGCGGGCTGCCGGTCGCCGACCTGCTGGGGCTGCTGGCCCGTCCGCCGGCGCCGGCGGACGACGAGGACGGGCGCGCGCTGCTGGCGCAGGCGCCGGATCTGTGGGTGCGGGGGGTGCAGACCTTCGTCTGTCTGGCCCTGGCTCACCATCGGGCCGACGAGCCCTGGGCCGGGTCCGCGCGGCGGTCGCTGCTGCTGGACCTGCTGCACGGGCCGGAGGACTGGGTGAACGAGGCCGCCGCGGCTGCCCTGGTGGCGACCGCGTGGGCGCATCCGGACACCCGTGAGGACGTGGGGGAGGCGGTCGCGCGGCGGATGCTGGACGCGGCGGAGGCGTACCGGACGCGGCCGGTGACGATCCTGGGGTCGCTGTGCGAGCTGACGCTGCTGTGCCCGTGGATGGACGACCGGATTCTGGCGCTTGCGCGTGATCTGTCGGCCGACATCGCGCGCTCGGACGCCGAGGAGCCCGCGGACGCGGAGGAGCGGGCGCGGGAGATGATGCGGGCGGCGCAGAAGCAGGCGGAGGGGAAGCGGGGGCTTCTCGGGAAGCTGCGGCGGTCGCGGCGGTGACGGGCCGGGCCCTCAGGCCCACGCCGCCCGCATGCTCGTCGTGACGTCCAGGGGGGACGCGCCCTGCTGGGCCGCGAGGATTCCGGCGCCCTCGGGGCCGCGGGTGTAGAGCGGCTCGGCGGGGCTGATCCAGCGGGACCAGGCTGCCGCGAAGGCGTCCACCCGCCTGCGGTTCTCGCCCAGGACGGCGGGGACGGCGTGGTGGATCACCGCGTTCTCCGGGGGCCGCGGGTCGTACAGCCGCAGGCCCGCCTCGGGGCCGGTCGCCGTGATCAGATAGCGGGGGATCAGATAACGGGGCGTCGTGAGCGGTGAGATCAGCTCGTCGTAGGCCGTGGCGAAGCGTTCCGACACCTCGGGTGGCACGCCGTCGAGGTGGATGCGGTACGCCCCCGAGCCGTCCGGCTCGACCCGTACCGCGTCCGCGCCCCTCGGGCTGAGCCCCGCCCCGTGCAGCCCGTCGGCCAGCGCGCAGGCGAGGGCCGGGAGGTCGGCGTCCGACGCGGCTTCGGCCAGGAGCCCGGCGCCCAGGGACGTCCGCAGCCGGCGCCAGGCCCAGTCGTACGCCCGCCGCCGGAGCACCCCGTACGGCACCCCGAAGCCGACCAGCAGCCCGGCGACCGCCAGGGCCGACAGCCCCGGCACGGCGCTCCCCGCCACCGCCCCGGCGACACCCCCCACGACCCCCGCCGGCCCGGCGAGCCACCGCGCCCGCCGCCGCGCCACCCGCCGGTCCGGCTCCCGCAGCGGCGTCACCCCACGCCGCGCGGGCAGCACCCCCGGCGGCTGCCGCACCGCCGCGGCCCCGCCCCGGCGCACCGGAGCCCGCCCCGGCGTCACCCGCACGGTGTGCACCAGCCGGTCCTCGTACGGCGTCCCCACCCGCCACAGCTCCCGCACCCGGTCCCGCTCACCGGCCCGGCGCAGCATCACCGCGTTCAGCCGGTCGAAGTCCTCCTCCGCGGGCGGCGCGTACGGCGACAGCCCGGGGTGCACATGAGCCACGCCCGCCATGATCAGCCCGGCGTCGGTGACCCCGAAGTACCCCTCGTGCTTGCGCACGAACCGGTCCCAGTCCGCCCCGCCCTTGGGATGCCCGGCGGCGACACAGACCACGGACCAGGTGTGCGCGACCTTCTGGGGCCACCCCGGATCCGTACGCAGCGCCCGCCCCCGCGTCTGCACCACGGCGGTGGCGGTGGTCGCCTCCGTCAGATCGACGAGGGTGTTCACCCCGCGCGCGTCCCACCCCTCCCCGAGCATCCCGCGCGTACCGATCAGCGCCCGGCAGCCGCCGCTCTCGAAGAACCGGGTGACGAGCGGCACCCACCGCCGGCTGCTCCACGGCCCGGTGATCTCCACCAGCCCGTCGGCGGGGACGAGCTCCAGCCCCCCGACACCGCAGAACTCCAGGAAGGCCAGGGCCGTTTCCTTCGCGGCCGCCACCGTCTTCCCGGTGACCAGCATCGGCGCCAGCCCGGCCGTCCGCCCGTCGTCCACGAGCTCCCGCAGCACGAGCCGGGCGGATCCCGCCTGCTCGTCGAGGACCCCGGTGAGCCGCGCGGGCAGCGTCGCCGTCGCCCGCTCGTGGTCGCAGAGCACCACGGCCCGCAGCCGCTCCCCGAGGGCGTCGTCCTCGGCGGCGAGGATCTCCCGTACGGCCCGCGTCTTGGCGGCGCTGCGGGCCAGCACCCGGTCGACGGGCGACCGTCCGCCGCGTACACCGCGCGCGGTGAGGGTGTAGCCGACGGCGGGCAGGGCGGTGCGGATGGCCTCCACGGGCGCCGTCTCGCCGGCGGGGCGCAGACAGCGGCGTATGTAGTCGTCGAGGAGGCACACCCAGTCGGCCGCCGTCGGCCGCGTCCGGTGCTCCTCCCGCAGCCGCGCGCCCTCGGGCAGGGCGAGCAGCCCGGCGTGATGGAACCGCAGCCCGGCCCCGGCGAGCTGCGGGTGCTCGCGCTCGAACCGCTGCCAGCCGGCGCCGCCGTCCCGGGCGACGATGCGGGCGTCGAGCCAGGTCAGAAACGGGGTGGCGGCGAAGCCGGGGTCCAGCAGATCGGTCGTCAGCTCGGCGAACCGCTCGGCCTCCGCCGCCAGCCACGCCGCCTCGTCCCCGGTCGGCGCGGTCAGCCACATCAGCTCGGCGAAGGGGGCGAGATGCCCCTCCCGTACGACGGCGGGAATCGACGGCCCGGGGACGGCGGGCCCGAACAGCTCCTCCACCAGCGCGGCCTCGGCTGCGGTGAGCCGGTCGGGCGGGGTGGCCGTGAGTCCGATGACGGTGGCGTCGGGCAGCTCCCGCAGCAGCTCGGCGACCAGCTCGCCCCAGGTGTCGAGGAGGTGATGGCACTCGTCGAGCAGCAGCGTGAAGGCCCCGAGCCCCCGCAGGGCGCCGACGAGCTCCCGCCCGCCCCCGCGCAGCCGCGCGAGCCGCGAGCCGGCGGCATCCCCGTCCTCGTCGACCTCGGCCTCGGGGTCGAAGGTGGCCAGCGCCTGGTACGTGAGCACGTTGACCTCGGACCCCAGCGCCCGGTCGGTCCCGGCCGCCGACCCGGCCAGCCGCTCCCACTCGCGGACCCACTGCCCCTGAATGGCGGTGTTGGGCCCGAACACCACGGCGGGCCTGCCCAGCCGCCGCACGGCCTCCAGCCCGGCGAGGGTCTTCCCGCTCCCGGGCGGCAACACCACCCAGGCCCTCCGCCGCCCCGCGCCCCAGCACGCCTCGAGCGCGTCGAGGGCGGCGCGTTGATGGGGGCGGAGGGCGAGGGTGCTCATTCGCCGAGCGTAGAGGACGCCACCGACAGCGCCCGGGCCGTCAGCCCAGCCCCAGCCGGGGAATCTCCCGCCCCGGCGACCGGTCCATCACCATCAGCAGCCCGGCCTCACAGGTCCGCTCGAACGCGGCCTGATCGATGACCTCCAGCTGAAACCACACCGCCTTGGCCCCGATGGCCACCGCCTGGTCCGCGATGCCTCCGGCGAGCTCGGAGTTGACGAAGACATCGACCACATGCACCGGAAACGGAATCTCGGCCAGGGACGCGTACCCCCGCTCCCCGTGCACCGTCTCGGCCTTCGGATGCACGGGCACGACCCGCTTCCCGATGCGCTGCAGCTTCGCGGCCACGCGATAGGCGGCCCGCTCGGGGTTGTCGGACAGCCCCACGAGGGCCCAGGTGTCGCCGATGCCGCCGGCGAGGATCTGCTCTATCACCGCGTCCTGGTCGTAGGCCGTCATGTCCGCCACCCCCCTGCGGGAGCTGCGGACCGGAGGGTCGGGGGGCGTGCCGGGTCTGTGAACGTCGTCTGCTTCATGCGGGGACGTTAGCGGGTATGCATACTGTATGCAATAGCTCGGATCGGGTTGCTCGAGCCGGTGGGGGCGGGGGCGTCGTCGGACCGGTCGTGCGTGATGAGGAGGACGACTGCTTCGGATTGTGGATGCTCTACGACGGGCGTCTGACGGAAGTCCCGATTCCCCGTACGGTGCGGGAGCCGTATGAAGGAAACAGTGTGACCGGCGTCCTGAAGCGAACCGACCGTCGGCCTGCCGGCGAGTGACTGCCTGCACCCTCGGCCTTGACGTAGAGGCGCAGGCCGTCGTAGCGGCGGGGGGGCGGACGGTGGCTCACGAGGAGCCGTCCCGTCCGCCGGACGTATCCCGGCGGACGGGGCCGACGGGGTTACAGCGCCGCCCCAGCGGGCTTGACCATGCCGCGGACCGTGCGGGAGTCGACGTAGTCGCCGATCGCCGTCATCTCCCACTCGCCGCTGTACTGGCGGATCAGCTTCGCCATCAGGACCCCCGTGCGCGGCTCCGACCCCGTCAGGTCGAAGCGCACCAGCTCCTCGCCCGTCTGCGCGTCGAGCAGCCGGCAGTACGCCTTCGCCACGTCCGTGAACTTCTGGCCGGAGAAGGAGTTCACCGTGAAGACCAGGCCCGAGACCTCCGGCGGGAGGCCGCCGAGGTGGACCGTGATGACCTCGTCGTCGCCGGCGCCCTCACCCGTGAGGTTGTCACCGGAGTGCTGGATCGCGCCGTTGAGGATCGTCAGCTTGCCGAAGAAGCAGGCGTCGATCTTGTTGCGCTGGGGGCCGTACGCGATCACCGAGGCGTCGAGGTCGATGGCCTTGGCGCGGCGGCCCGAACCGTACGCGGGCTCCCAGCCGAGGCCCATCTTGACCGAGGAGAGCAGCGGGCGGCCGCCCTTGACCAGGGAGACCGTCTGGTTCTTCTGGAGGTTCACCCGGCCCTTGTCGAGGTTGATCTTCCCGCCACCGCCCGGCGCGGCCGGCGCTCCCGGCGTGAAGCCCGGAGCCGAGGGAGGCGGCGGCGTGGTGTGCCCCTGCGGGTCCCAGCCCGGCGGCGGGCCGAAGCCGCCCATCGGGGGAGCCGCCGGGGCGGGCGGCGGCGTCGGGGCGGCGGGCGCCGGGGGCATCGGCGGGGTCTGCGGGGCCGCCAGGGTGAACGACGTGGGCGCGGGCGGCGCCTGCGGGGCGGGGGCCGGGGACGGGCCCGGGTCGTCGACGCTCACCCCGAAGTCCGTCGCGATCCCCGCGAGCCCGTTCGCGTACCCCTGGCCGACCGCGCGGACCTTCCACGCCCCCTGGCGGCGGTAGATCTCGACCACGACCAGCGCCGTCTCCGTGGTCAGCCGGGGCGGCGTGAACGTGGCGATCACCGCGCCCGACGCCGCGTCCCGTACGGTCGCCGTCGGCTCCGTACCGGAGAACGTGCCCCCGTCCAGGCTCGCCGTGACCACGATCCTCTCGATGCCGGCCGGCACCGCCGACGTGTCCACGGTGATCGTGTCGGCGGCGCCCGACGAGCCGTGCGTCACGCCCGGACCGGACGGCTGGTTGTAGAAGATGAAGTCGTCGTCCGAACGCACCTTGCCCGTCTCGCCGAGCAGGAGCCCGGACACGTCGAGCCGGACCGGGGCCGTGACGTCCACGGCCACGCGGACAGCGCTCAGGGGGAGATTCGAGCCAGGGGTCATCGCAGTCATGCCCCCCGTAACGAACGGATCCGCTTTACGGTTCCTTTGCCGCAGGCCAAACAGGGGACGGCTCAGTGCGGCCACAGCGGCGGGTCCGACACCCACGGGCCGCCCATCGACGCATGGTCCGGATTGGCCGGATCCAGCGGTCCCTGATCCGCCAGCAGCTTCTTCGCGAACCGCTCGGAGTCGTCGCGCGGCTCGTAACCGAGCTCCCGCGCGGCGGTCAGGTCCCACCACCCCCGCGTGTTCGCCGAGCTGCCGTAGACGACGGTGTGGCCGACGGAGGGGGCGGTGAGGGCGGCGTGGAAGAGCCGGGCGGCGTCGTCGGGGGAGAGCCAGATGGAGAGCATCCGGACGGACGTCGGTTCGGGGAAGCAGGAGCCGATGCGGACGGACACCGTTTCGATGCCGTGCTTGTCCCAGTAGAGCTGGGCCAGGTCCTCGCCGAAGCACTTCGACAGCCCGTAGAAGGAGTCCGGGCGGTGCGGGGTGTCCGCGGCGGCGACGGTGCGTCCGTCGAAGGGGGTGGGGGTGAAGCCGACGGCGTGGTTGCTGGAGGCGAGGACGACGCGGCGCACGCCCTCCGCGCGGGCGGCCTCGTACACGGCGTGGGTGCCCGCGATGTTCGCGTGCAGGATCTTCTCGAACGACGACTCCAACGAGATGCCCGCCAGATGGAGGATCGCGTCGGCCCCCCGCACCGCCTCGCGGAGCGCCGGTTCGTCGTTCAGGTCCGCCGTGACGGCGTCCGGTTCGCCGTCGACCGGGACGAGGTCCATCAGCCGCAGGCCGTATCCGTACGAGGGAAGCCGCTCGCGCATCAGCGTGCCGACCCCACCGGCCGCCCCGGTGAGCAGGAGGGTGCGCGTCATGTCGTGTCTCCGATCCTGAACGGTGTTCACCGGCGTGGGAAAGCCTGGAAGCGGGGGCGGGCGCCGGTCAGGGACGCGCCCCCTTGACCGCCCTGAACGGGCTCGCCTAGCGTGGCCGTTCAGAAGTGTAGACACCGTACAGGTAGGGGAACAATGACCTCGGCCCGGCTCGCGGAGCGCCTGGACGGCCTCCTCTTCTTCCCGGTCACCGCCTGCGCCTCCGACGGCGCCCTCGACCTCGACGCCTACCGCCGCCATGTGCGCGCCGGCGTCGACGCGGGCGCGGGGGCGGTGTTCGCCTGCTGCGGGACGGGGGAGTTCCACGCCCTGACCCCCGAGGAGTTCAGCGCCTGTGTCGGGGCCGCCGTGGCGGAGACCGCCGGCCGGGTGCCTGTCGTGGCGGGCGCCGGTTACGGGACGGCCCTGGCCCGTCAGTTCGCGCGGCGGGCGAAGGACGCGGGGGCGGACGGGCTGCTGGCGATGCCGCCGTATCTGGTGCGCGCCGACCAGGCCGGGCTGCTGCGCCACTACACGGCGCTCGCCGACGCGACCGACCTCGACGTCATCGTCTACCAGCGCGACAACGCCGTCTTCACCCCCGCCACGGTCGCCGAACTGGCCGCCCACCCGAGGATCATCGGGCTGAAGGACGGCGTCGGCGACCTCGACCTGATGCAGCGCATCGTGAGCGCCGTCCGGCGGACCGGCAGGGACTTCCGTTACTTCAACGGCCTGCCCACCGCCGAGCTGACGGGCCTCGCCTACCGCGGCATCGGCGTCACCCTCTACTCGTCCGCCGTCTTCTGCTTCGCCCCCGACATCGCCCTCGCCTTCCACCGCGCCCTGACGACCGGCGACGACGCCACCGTCGACGCCCTGATCGACGGCTTCTACCGCCCCCTCGTCGAGCTGCGCAACCTCGGCCGGGGGTACGCCGTCTCGCTCGTCAAGGCGGGCGTACGGCTGACCGGCCTCGACGTCGGCCCCGTCCGCCCCCCGCTCAGTGAACCCGACGAGCAGCACGTCGAACAGCTCGCCGCCCTCGTCGAACACGGCCGCGCGCTGCTCACCGCCCGGGCGGACGCGTGAGAGCCGCCGCCTTCCTCTACCCCTGGGACGTCGTGGGCGACCCGCACGCCGCCGAACGGATCGCCGCCCTCGGCGTCGGGCAGGTCACCCTCGCCTCCGCCTACCACTCCACCCGGGCCCTCACCCCCCGCCACCCCGCCCACCGCGTCGTCACCGCCCGCCACGCCGCCGTCCTCTACCCGCCCGGCGACCACTGGAAGGGGCGTACCCCCGCCCCGTACCGGCAGGACTGGATCCCCGGCGACGATCCGTACGGCGAGGCGGCCGCCGCCCTCGCCGGCGCGGGGCTCGAGGTGCACTCCTGGGTAGTCCTCGCGCACAACTACCGGCTGGGGGAGGAGCACCCGGACACCTCGGTGGTCAACGCCTACGGCGACCGCTACCCGTGGGCCCCCTGCATCGCCCGCCCGGAGGTGCGCGCCTACCTCGTGGACCTCGCGGCGGAGGCAGCCGTCCGGCCCGGCACCCGCGGGACGGAGCTGGAGTCCCTCGGCTGGTACGGGCTGGCCCATCTGCATGCCCACGACAAGACCGCCGGGGTGGCGCTGGGGGGCGCCGCGCAGTATCTGATGTCCCTGTGCTTCTGCACCGTGTGCCGCGAGGGGTACGAGGGGCTGGAGCCCGGGGACGTACGGGCCGCCCTGGAGCCCGTGTTCGCCCGCGGGGGCGACCCCGGCGACAGCTGGGCGGACGTCGGGCGGCTGCTCGGCGCCGGGCGGGCCGCCGCGAGCAGGCGGTGGCGCGGCAGGATCGCGCGCGAGGTGCAGGAGGCGTGCGTCGCCGCGGTACGGGCCGCCGCGGAGCCGGGCTTCCGGGTGCTGCTGCACGCCGACCCCTCGGGCCCGCACCGCTGCGGCGCCAACCCCGGCGTCGACCCCGCGCACGTCCTCGCGTGCGCCGACGGCCTCGTGCTGCCCTGCACGGGGGACGCGGCCGCCCGCGAGGCCGTTCTGACGCCGTGCGCCCCGTACCGGCGCGAGGACACCGTCCTGGCCGCGAATCTCACCATTGTCTCCGGCATGGGCGGTCGCCCCCGCACTCTCGCCGAGGACGCCGCGCACGCGCGGTCGCTGGGCGCCACGGAGCTGCGGCTGTACCACGCGGGGCTGGCGTCGGACGCCGACCTGGCGGCCGTCGCGGAGGCGCTTCGGGGGTGACGCCCGCCCGTGTACGTTGTGCGGCAGACGTGCGACGGGGAGGCGCTGATGAACGGCCGGGTGCTGGCCATCGTGGGCGCGGTCGCCGTGATCGGCGGCCTGGTGTGGAACGGCTTCGCGGAGAACTGGACCGACCGGGGCTGCAGCCGCGGCCAGGCGTTCGCCCTGGTGATGCGGCACGGCAAACCCGACGACTTCCAGGGCTGCGTCGAGACGTCCGACGGACCGGAGTACACCGAGGACTACTACGGCGGCTGACCCGCCCGCTCACAGCCGCCGGGTCGCCAGCGCCAGCCGGTCCCGCGCGTCGAACAGCGCGTCCCGGATGAGCTGTTCGTGCGCGGGCGTCAGCCGCGCCACCGGCACCGAGCAGCTGATCGCGTCCCGGGCGGGCGTGCGGTACGGGATCGCGACCCCGAAGCAGCGCAGGCCCAGGGTGTTCTCCTCCCGGTCCACCGCGTACCCCCGCTCGCGGACGGTGTGCAGCTCCTCGACGAGCCGCTCCCGGTCGGTGATCGTGTGCTCCGTCAGCGACTGCAGCGTCTCCGGCAGCATCCGCCGCACCTGCTCGTCGGGGTACGTCGCCAGGATCGCCTTCCCCAGCGCCGTCGAGTGCGCCGGCAGCCGGCGGCCGACCCGGGTGAAGGGACGCAGATAGTGCTGCGACTGACGGGTGGCCAGATAGACCACGTTCACGCCGTCCAGCCGCGCCAGATGGATCGTCTCCGTCGTGTCCTCCGCCAGCCGGTCCAGTGCGGCCCGGGCCGCCGCCACCACCTCGTCGCCGTCGATGTACGACGTGCCGACCAGCAGCGCGCGCACCCCGATGCCGTACCGGGTGCCGGTGGCGTCCGTCTCCACCCAGCCGAGATCCGTGAGGGTGCGCAGCAGCATGTACAGGCTGGATTTGGGGTAGCCGACCGCCTGCTGGACGTCCGCGAGGCTATGCATGCCGGGGCGGCCCGCGAAATACTCGAGCAGCTCCACGGTACGCACCGCGGACTTGACCTGGCCGCCGCCTCCGGCGCTCTCACCAGCGCTCATGTCCGCAGTCGACATCACTGCCCGACCCCTCACTCGGTTGATAAACACCGTCAGCCGCAATACAGTCCCGATATTCACGCATGCGGACGCTGTTCAGCATATAGAACGGCGTCTTCGACGTGACAAGCAGAACACGGAGGAAACGCGCGTGACCGCACCAGTGTGGAGTGTCGACCCGCGGACCGGGAAGAACCGGGAGCACGTCGCCGACGAGGCGGGAGCCGGGGAGGTCGACCGGGTCGTCCGCGCCGCACACGCCGTGCGCGGGGCGCTGGCGGACCGCAATCTGCGCTCGGCGCTGCTGCGGACCGCCGCCGACCTCCTCGACGAGCACGCCGAACGGGTCGTGGAGGCCGCCGACGCCGAGACCGCGCTGGGCCCCGGGCGGCTGGAGGGCGAGCTGGCCCGTACGACGTACCAGCTGCGGGCGTTCGCCAGGGCCGTCGACGAGGGCGGCTATCTGGACATCCGGATCGACCACGCCGACGCGCACCTCACCCCGCCCCGGCCCGACCTGCGGCGCTACAAGGTGCCCCTGGGCGTCGTCGCCGTCTACTCCGCGAGCAACTTCCCGCTCGCCTTCTCCGTCCCCGGCGGCGACACCGCCAGCGCGCTCGCGGCCGGCTGCCCGGTCGTCGTCAAGGCGCACCCCGACCATCCGGCGACGTCCGAGCTGTGCGCGGCGCTGCTGCGCCGGGCGGCGGTCCAGACGGGGCTGCCGGAGGAGGTCGTGGCCGTGGTGCACGGCTTCGACGCGGGTGTGGAGCTGGTACGGCATCCGCTGGTCGCGGCGGCCGGGTTCACCGGGTCGATCCGCGGCGGGCGGGCGCTGTACGACGCGGCGGCGGCGCGGCCGAGGCCGATCCCGTTCCACGGGGAGCTGGGGTCGCTCAACCCGGTGCTGGTGACCCGGGCGGCGGCCCAGGAGCGGGCCGAGCAGATCGGCGCGGGGCTGGCCGGGTCGATGACGACGGGCGTCGGACAGTTCTGCACGAAGCCGGGGCTCGTGCTGGTGCCCGCCGGCGACGCGGGGGAGCGGCTGATCAAGTCCCTCACTGCCGCCGTGTCCGACACCGAACCGGGCGTCATGCTCGACGCGCGGATGCGCGACGCGTTCCTCGCGGGGGTCACCGCCCGCGCCGCGCTGCCGGGCGTCGATTCGCCGGTGACAGCCGGGGCGGGTGGCGAACACACCGTCAGCGCCGGATTCGTGACCGTCGACGCCGCGGATGTCGGTGACGGCCACGGGCTGCTCTTTGAGGAGTGCTTCGGCCCCGTCACCGTCGCCGTCCGCTACACCGACCGCGACGAGGCGCTCGCCGTCCTGGGACGCCTGGAGGGCAACCTCACCGCGACCGTCCACCTCGGCGACTCGGAGCGCGACGCCGACGCGGCGGCGCTGCTGGCGGAGCTCACGCCGCTCGCCGGACGGGTGCTCGTCGACGGCTGGCCGACGGGCGTCGCCGTCGCCCCCGCCCAGCACCACGGCGGGCCGTACCCGGCGACCACGTCCACCTCGACGTCCGTCGGCGGGACGGCGATCGAGCGGTGGCTGCGCCCGGTGGCGTACCAGAACGTGCCGGCGGAGCTGCTGCCGGAGGAGCTCCGCGACGCCAATCCGCACGGGCTGCCGCGGATCGTCGACGGCGGCCGGGAGGGCTGAGCGGACATGCGGCTGACGGAACTCCCCTTCGCGCTGGACCCGTACGGGCCGAAGGCGCCCTGGACGTACGCGGACGGCGTGCTGACCGGCACCTGCGGTGCGCGTCAGGACCGCTTCGTGCCGCCGTCCGGTCCGCCCGGCGAATCGGTCTCCGACGCCCCCCGGCTGCTGGGCCGGGCGCCGGCCGGTGACTTCCAGCTCTCCGCGCGGGTACGGGTGGACTTCCGCGACGCGTTCGACGCGGGCGTGCTCTACCTGGACGTCGCCGACGGACAGTGGGCCAAGCTCTGCTTGGAACGCTCCCCCGACCGGCCGTGGATCTGCACGGTCGTCACCCGCGGCGTCTCCGACGACGCCAACTCCTTCGCCGTCGACGGCGACACGGTGTGGCTGCGGCTCAGCCGCCTCGGCCACGCCTTCGCCTGCCACGCGTCCACGGACGGCGACCACTGGACGTTCGTCCGCACCTTCGCGCTGGGCACCCCCGAGGAGGCCGCGGCGGCCCGCGTCGGCTTCCTCGTGCAGGCTCCCCGCGGCGAGGGCTGCACGGTGTCCTTCGACCGGATCACGTTCCGGCCGGAGGGCCCGAAAGACCTGCGCGACGGTTCGTAGATGACGTTCACCGCCGACGACGTCGAGCGCATCGTCGGCCTCTCCGTCGCCGCCCTGCGCGAGGCGGAGGGGCGCGACTGGACCGTGCGGGCCGGATCCCTGGACTGGGAGTGCTGGGAGACCGCCGAGCACCTGGCGGACGCCCTGTTCTCGTACGCGGCCCAGCTGGGCCCGGCGAAGCCGCCGCTCGGCACCCACGTCCCGTTCGCCTGGCAGCGCAAGAAGCCCGGCGGACCGGCGAGCGTCGTCTTCGTCGAACGCGACGCCGGTACGGGCGGCCTGCTGCAGGTCCTCGAGACCTGCGGCACCCTGCTGACGGCCGTCGTCCGTCTCACACCCCCGGACAGACGGGCGCACCACGGCTTCGGGGCCGCCGGCCCCGAGGGCTTCGCCGCGATGGGCGTCGTGGAGACGCTGCTGCACACGTACGACATCGCCGGCGGCCTCGGCATCGGCTGGACCCCCGACGCGGGCCTGTGCGCCCGCGTGCTGGACCGGCTCTTCCCCGATGTCGAGCCGGGCCCGGAGCCGTGGCCGACACTGCTGTGGGCGACGGGCCGGGGAGAGCTCCCGGGGCGGGAACGGCGCACGGAGTGGCGCTGGTACTCGAGCCCGCGCGGGGAGTCGGACACCTGACCACCCGTTCGGCGGAGCGCGCGCTCGATCAGGGCTCGAACGGCGAACTTCCCCTTCACCCGATGGTGTAGCCGCCCCTCAGAAATCCCTTGCGTTCTCGCAGGATGTGTCTGTGGGAGGGGCTCAAGGGGAGCGCATCCTCCCGGGGGAGGATCATCATGAGCCGGTTCCGGCAGGTGGCCGCAGCATGCGCGGCCGCCGTCTCACTCACCTTCGCACTACCCGGCAGCGGACAGGGCGCCGAACCGGCGCCCCGCGTCGATCTGCGCCTCCTGGTCGTCGACGACGGCGGACCCGCGGTGGCCGCCCTCGCCGACGAGCTGAGGGGCGCCGGTACGCCGTACACCGCCGTACGGCTCGACGACCCGGGGCGGCCGCGGATCGACGCGGCGTTCCTCGCGGACACCGCCGACGGGCGCAGGCGGGCGAAGTTCCAGGCCGTCGTGCTGCCGAACGACAACCCCTTCGGCGCCGGCTCCGCCGAGATGAGCGCCCTCGCCACGTACGAGAAGACCTTCGGCGTCCGGCAGATCGACGCCTACACCTACGCCCGCCCCGAGGTCGGCCTGCGGCCGCCCGCGTACAGCGGCGGTCTCGACGGCACCACCGCCCGGCTCACCGCCGCCGCGCTGAGCGGCCCCTTCGGATATCTGAGGGGCGCCGTGCCGTTCGAGGACAACGACCCGTCGATCGGCGAGAGCTACGGCTATGCCGCCGAGCCGGCGGACGCCGGGTTCACCACGTACCTCCAGGGTCCCGGCGGCGGCAGCCTCCTCGGCGAGTACGCGCACGACGGACGCCGTGAACTCGTCGTCACATTCGTCTACAACCAGTACCAGCGGCAGTTCCGGCTGCTCGCCCGCGGCATGGTCGAGTGGGCCACCCAGGGCATCCACCTCGGCGCCGACCGCAACTACTTCGCCGTCCACGTCGACGACGTCTTCGGCGCCGACGACCGGTGGAACACCACGTACCACTGCACCCCCGGGGACGTCGACTGCGCGACCGCCGGGCTGCCCGAGAGCACCGTGCGGATGACGCGCGCCGACGCCCAGTACGCCAGGTCCTGGTCGCAGGACGCCGGCTTCACCCTCGACATGGTCTACAACGGCGGCGGCAGCGAGGCGTTCAAGGCCGCGAACGGCGGCGCCGACCCGCTCACCGACCAGCTCGTCGCCGACCGGTCCGCGTACCGCTGGGTCAACCACACCCTCGACCACACCTATCTGGGCTGCGTCCAGGACGTCACCGCCGTCCCCTGGCGCTGTACGACGGACGCCGCGGGGAACGTCCAGTGGGCCACCCGCGCGTACATCACCCAGCAGATCGCCGACAACCGCACCTGGGGCCAGCGGAAGAACCTCCCCCTGGTCACCGGCGAACTGGTCACCGGCGAGCACTCGGGCCTGAAGACCCTGCCCCAGCAGCCCACCGACAACCCCAACCTCGGCCCCGCGCTGAACGTCACCGGCGTCACGTCCCTCGCCAGTGACAACTCCCGCGAATCCGACCAGCGCACCGTCGGCTCCGCCCGCACCCTGCCCCGCTTCCCGATGAACGTCTTCTACAACGCCGGCCGCGAGGCCGAGCAGACGGACGAGTACAACTGGCTCTACGCCCGCCGGACCGACGGCGGCAGCGGCGTCTGCGAGGACAACCCCGCCACCACCACCTGTCTGCCCGCCCCCCTCGACCCCGCGACGGGCTACCGCTCGTACATCGTGCCGCTGGAGAGCCGCATCGCCCTCGGCCACATCACCGCCAACAACCCCCGCCCGCACTTCGTCCACCAGTCCAACCTCGCCGAGGACCGCATCGCCTACCCGGTCCTCGACCGCGTCCTCGCCGACTACCGCGCCCTGTTCGCCGCGAACACCCCCCTCGTCAACGACCGCCAGCGCGACCTCGCCACCGAACTCGAGCGCCGCGCCGCCTGGACCGCCGCCGTCCAGGGCGGCAAGGTCACCGCGTACCGCGTCGGCGACACCGTGACCGTCAAGGCACCCGCCGGCGTGCAGATCACCGCGACGATGCCGCCCGGTACCCGCCGGACGGCCCTGCTCACCTCCACCCCCTTCGGCACCGCGTACGCCGGCCTGCTCTCCGGCTGGACCACACCCCCGCCGCTCGCCGACCGCGTCACCCTCCGGCTGACCGACGCCCCCGCCGCCACCGTGACCGCGGGCGCCGCCGAGACCGAGGCCCCGGCCGCCGCGAAGCTGCCGCTGCCCGCGGGCGTCAGCGAGCCCGTCCCGGCCGGCCCCGGCGACCCGGCGCGGGGCTGACCATGGCCGTCCCGCTCGAGTCCCTGCGCTACTGCGCCGACCGGGTCACCCTCCTCACCGAGGGCACCTATCCGCACAGCCAGGGCGGCGTCAGCGTCTGGTGCGACCAGCTGGTCCGCGCCATGCCGGAGTTCGACTTCCGGGTCCTCGCACTCACCGGCACCGGCCGCGAGCCGCTGACCTGGCAGCCGCCCGCCACCCTGGGCGAGATCACCGCCCTCCCGCTGTGGGGCCCGCCCCCCGGCGGGAGGGCCCCCCGGGGCCGCGACCGGCGCGCCCTCCTGACGGCGTACGAGGGCTTCCTGACCGCCCTCACCGACCCCGCCGAGGAGCACCGCTTCGCCCCCGGGCTGTACGAACTCGCCGCCTGGGCCCGCCGCGACCGCCTGAGCGCCGCCCTGCGCACCGAGTCCGCCGTCCGCGTCCTGCACCGGCGGTGGACCCGCCCCGGGCTGCCCACCGCCGCCGCGGCGCCCACCCTGCACGACGCGCTCATCGCCACCGACCTCCTCGAACACGCCCTGCGCCCGCTGCACGCCCCGCTGCCCCGCACGGGCCTGTGCCACGCCGTCAGCGGCGGCCTGGCCGCCCTCCCCGGACTCGCCGCCCGGGACGCGTACGGCGTGCCGCTGCTCCTCACCGAGCACGGCATATACCTCCGCGAGCGCTACCTCGGCTACCGCACCGCCGCCTACCGCCGGCCCGTCAAGGCCCTGCTGCTCGCCTTCTTCCGCCTCCTCGCCCGCGAGATCTACCGCAGCGCCTCCCTCATCACCCCCGGCAGCGACTACAACCGCCGCTGGGAGGAGCACGGCGGCGCCGCACCACACCAGATCCGCACCGTCTACAACGGCGTCGACCCGCAGGCCTTCCCCTACGCCGGACCCGAGCCCGCCGCGCCGGTGCTCGTCTGGGCCGGACGGATCGACCCCATCAAGGACCTGGAGACGCTGATCCGCGCCTTCGCGTACGTCCGCGCCGAACTCCCCGCCGCCCGGCTGCGGATATTCGGCGGCACCGCCGCCGACGCCGTCGGCTACCGGCGGCGGTGCGAGGACCTGGCCGCCGCACTGTGCGGGGACGGCGTCACGTTCGAGGGGCGCGTGCCCGACATCCGCGACGCCTACGCGGCCGGCAACGTCGTGCTGCTGTCCAGCATCAGCGAGGGCTTCCCGTTCACCCTTATCGAGGCGATGTCCTGCGGACGGGCCACCGTCTCCACCGACGTCGGCGGGGTCCGCGAGGCCGTCGGCGACGCCGGTCTCGTCGTACCGCCCCGCGCGCCCGAGGCCATGGCGCGCGCAGCGCTGGAGCTGCTGACCGACCCGCGGCGGCGGGCGTCGATGGGGGAGGCGGCGCGGCTGCGGGTGATCGCCCAGTTCACCCTCCGGCAGACCATCGACAGCTTCCGCGGGATATACCGCGAACTCCTCGACGATCGGCGCTCCGCCGGCGCGGCGCACGGGACGGAGGCGGTGTCATGAGCGGCCCCCTGTGGCTCGTCCCCGACGGATGCTCCGAAGCGCTCCCTCAGCTGGACGGGACACTCCTCGACGTATGCGCCGCCGCCGTGCACCCCGACGAGATCGCCGCCGTCCTCGAGTCCGAGGGACTGACCGACGAGCAGGTACGGGAACTGTACGGCCACCCCTCCGTCTTCGAGCTGGCCGCCGAGCTGTACGAACGCTCCCCGCGCTCTCATCCCGAACCGCCGCCCGCCCCCGACCCCTGGCGCACCGACGCCTGGCGCTGTCTGCTGCGCGGCGTCCTCTTCGCCCTCCCCGGCCTCGGCTATGTGCTGGGCGCCCGCCTGCTGCCCACCGGGGAGCCCGACGTGTTCGGCCTCCCCGCGGGCGGCGCGCTGCTCGCCGTCTCCGTCCTCTTCGGCTGGGCGTGGAACCAGGCGCTCGCCCACCGCGCGTACGTCCTCCTCGGCAGCGGCGACGGAGGCCGGGCGGCGGCCGCCCGCTGTCTGCTGACCGGCGCCGTGCTCGGCGCGCTCGCCGTGGCGGTGCCGGCGCTCGCCGTCCCCGGCAAGGCCGCCGCCGGGCTGTTCGCCGCCGGACAGTCCTGCTATCTGGGCGCCGCCACGGTGCTGCTCGTCCTCGGCGGCGAACGGCTCCTCCTCGCCGCCCTCGCCCCCACCGTCCTCGGCGCCGCGCTGCTCGCCGTCGCCGGCGTGCCGGACACCGCCGCGGCCGTCCTGCTCACCGCCACCGTCGCCCTCGCGGTGCTCTCCGCGGGCGGCGTCGCCGGACGCGCGCTGGTCGAGGAGTGGGCGGCGCGCCCCCGGGCGGAACGCGCCGTCACCGTACGGCTCGTCCCCTCCCCGCCCGCCGCGGCCTGCTTGCCGTACGGACTGTTCGGCCTCGCCGCCGGACTGCTCACCCTCACCACCGCCGTCGGCGGCATCCTCCGCCACGGCCCCGGCACCCCCCTCGCGGGCACCGCCACCCTCGCCCTCACCCTCGGCATGGGCGGCGCCGAATGGCTCCTCTACCAGGTCCGCGGCCGCGCCCTCACCACCCTGCGCCGCTGCCGTACCCCCCTCGGCTTCCGCGCCGCGGCGGCCGGGGTGCTGCTCACCGCGCTGGCCGCCTACCTGGCCCTGCTGGCCGCCCTCGGCCTCGTCCTGCGCCAGCCCCCCGGGCCCCTGCTCGCGCTGGGCGCCGTCCTGTGGCTGGCGCTGCTCCTGCAGGCCCTCGGCACCGCCTGGCCCCCCGCGCTGATCTGCGCCGGGGCCGCCGCCCTCGAACTCGCCCTGCTGGGCACGGACACGGCCGGCCCGGCCACCGCCCAGCTCACCGTCGCCGGCGGCGCGGGCGTCGTACTGCTCGCCCTCGCGACGGCGGTCCTGGGGCGGGCCACCGCACACCGCTGAATCCCGGACAGCGCTCTACCCCCAAGCCGTCCGACCCGAACCCGCTGATCCCCGAACGACCGAAAGGCACCCCCGTATGACCACTCCACTCGCCGCCGTCACCGGCGCCGACGGCTTCATCGGCTCCCATCTCGTCCAGGCCCTCGTCGCCTCCGGCCACCGGGTGCGCGCGATGGCGCAGTACAACTCCTGGGGCACCCACGGCTGGCTGGACACCCTGCCGCCCGACGTGCTGGACCAGGTCGACACCGTCCTCGGCGACGTCCGCGACCCCGGCTCCGTCCAGGACCTCGTGGCGGGCGCCGACTGCGTCTACCACCTCGCCGCCCTCATCGCGATCCCGTACTCCTACCGCGCCCCGCACTCGTACGTGGAGACCAACGTCTCCGGCACCCTTAACGTCCTGCAGGCCGTCCGCCGGGCCGCCACCCCGCGCCTGGTGCACACGTCCACCAGCGAGACGTACGGCACCGCGCAGACCGTCCCGATCACCGAGGACCATCCGGTGAACTGCCAGTCCCCGTACGCCGCGTCCAAGGCCGGCGCCGACCAGCTCGTCGCCTCCTACACGGCGAGCTTCGACACCCCCGCCGTCACCCTGCGCCCCTTCAACACCTTCGGCCCCCGCCAGTCCATGCGCGCCGTCATCCCCGCCGTCATCGGCCAGCTCGCCGCCGGCGCGGAGACCCTGCGGCTCGGCGATCTGCGGCCCACCCGGGACTTCATGTTCGTCCAGGACACCGCACAGGCGTTCGTCGCCGTCGGCACCGCGCCCGGCGCCGACGTCCTCGGCCGGGTCTTCAACGCCGGGACCGGCACCGAGACGTCCGTCGGTGAGGCCGTCCGCCTCATCGCCCAACTGATGGACACCGGCGCGGTCGTGGAGGAGGACCCCCAGCGGCTGCGTCCCACCGGCTCCGAGGTCATGCGGCTGCTCTGCGACGCCTCCCGGCTGCGCGACGCCACCGGCTGGAAACCCGAGCACACCCTGGAATCGGGCCTCGACCACACCATCCGCTTCTTCCGCGACCCCGCCAACCTCGCCCGCTACCGCACCGCGGCCTACACCATCTGATCCGTTCTCCGGGGGGAGAAACACCATGCACGCAGTCATCCTCGCGGGCGGCAAAGGCGTCCGCCTGCGCCCGTACACCACGGCCCTGCCCAAGCCGCTGGTCCCCATCGGCGACCAGCACCCGATCCTCGAAATCGTCCTCCGCCAGCTCGCCCGCGCCGGCTTCACCGCCGTCACCCTCGCCATCGGCCATCTCGGCCAGATCATCCGCGCCTACGTCGGCGACGGCTCCCAGTGGGGACTGCGCGTCGAATACGCGGCCGAGGACAGCCCGCTGGGCACCATGGGCCCGCTGCTGCCGATGCTCGGCGACCTGCCGGAGCACTTCCTGGTGCTGAACGGCGACATCCTCACCGACCTCGACTACGGCGACGTCCTGCGCACCCACCGCGACAGCGGCGCCCCGCTCACCATCGCCACCCACCGGCGCGAGGTGCACATCGACTTCGGGGTGCTGACCACGGACGGCGGCCGGGTCGTCGGCTTCGCCGAGAAACCGCGCCACGACTACCGGGTGTCGATGGGCGTGTACGGCGTCTCCCGCCGCACCCTCGCCGGGTATCTCCCCGGGCTGCCGCTCGGATTCGACGAACTCGTGCTCGACCTGCTGAACGGTCGGAATCTGCCGTACTCATACGAATTCGACGGCTATTGGCTGGATATCGGGCGACCCGACGACTATGACCGGGCCAACGCGGAGTTCACGGCCTATCGTGAACTGCTGCTGAAGGGGGCGTGAGCGTCGCGATGCGTGTGGTGCTGCTGGGGAGTTCCGGCTGGCTCGGCGGATACGTCCTGGACGAGCTGGCGCAGGACCGCGAGGTGATCCCGGTGCCGCGCGGCACCGTCGAGCTCGGTGTCACCGGTGTGGGCGACCTCGCCGGCCGGCTGGCGTCCCTCGCCCCCGACGCGGTGGTCAACTGCGCGGGGCGCGTCGGCGGTGACGCGCTCGGCCTGATCGGCGCCAACGCCCGCGGACCGGCGGTGCTGTGCGCCGCGCTGTCCGCCGCCGCGCCGCGGGCACGGCTGGTGCATCTGGGGTCGGCGGCGGAGTACGGGGCGGTCGCCGGCCGCGCGCCGCTGACGGAGGACGCGCCGACGTGCCCGCAGGGGCTGTACGGGGCGTCGAAGCTCGCCGGGTCCCTCGCCGTGGCCGGATCGCCGCTGGACGCCGTGGTGCTGCGGGTGTTCAACGCCGTCGGCCCCGGCGCGCCGCCCACGTCGCTGCCCGGGCGTCTGGTGCGCGGGCTGCGGGAGGCGGGGGCGGACGGCGTGGTGCGGACGGGGGCGCTGACGGCCGCGCGGGACTACGTCGATCCGCGCGACGTGGCCCGGGCCGTGGCGCTCGCCCTGGGGCGCGCGACACCCCGGGTGCTGAACGTCGCCGGAGGGCGGGCGGTGCCGGTCCGGGACGTCGCCGATGGGCTCGCGGAGGCGGCGGGGTTCCGGGGGCGGATCGAGGAGTCGGGCGGCGGCCCGGAGCGGTCGGCGTTCGTGGACTGGCAGCAGGCGGACGTGTCGGCGGCCGGCGCGGCGCTGGGCTGGCGGGCGGAGGTTCCGCTCGTACAGTCGCTGAAGGATCTGTGGGCGGACGACCCGGGGCCCGCCCCGCGGAGTGCCGCTGAATGAAGCGCCCCCGCGTCCCCTCCCTCGACGCCTTCCCCGCGCGGTCCCGCCCCGAGCCGGCGCCGCGTCCCGCCCGGGTGCCCGCGCCCGGCGGACGGCGCCCGCTCGCCGGGGTCGGGCCCGCGCCGGGATCGCTGCTGGTGCCGCTGTACGTGCATCCGGCGGTGGACCCGGGGGCGTGGCGCCGGCTGGTGGACGCGGCGCCGCTGCTGTACGGCGTCGTACTGAACGCCGCCGACGGGCCGGGGGACGCACCGGACGCCGGCTACCCGGCGGCCGTCGGTTCGCTGCGGCGGGCGGGCGTGCGGGTGCTGGGGTACGTCGATCTGGCGTACGGCGGGCGGACTGCCGCGGAGGTGGGCCGGGACGTGCGCAGGCACCGGGAGTGGTACGGGGCCGAGGGCGCCTTCCTCGACCGTGCCACGTCCGGCGCCGACCGGCTGCCGGGGGCACGCGCGGCGGTGCGGGCGGCGCGCGGCGAGGGCGCGCGCACCGTGGTGCTCAACCCCGGTGTGCACCCCGACCCCGACTACGCGCGGGCGGCGGACGTGCTGGTGACGTTCGAGGGGCCGTGGCAGACGTACACCCGGCTGGCGGTGCCGTCCTGGACCCGCCGGCACCGGGCGGAGCGCTTCTGCCATCTGGTGCACGGCGTCCCGGACGGCCTGCGTGACCTCGTCGCCCGGCTGGCGCGTCAGCGTGGCGCCGGGGTGCACTGGGCGGTGTCCGCGACGGGGGTGAACCCGTGGCAGTCGGCGCCCGGGTGAGGCGGCTGCTGCTCGCCGCGCTCCTGCTCCTCGCGGGATGCGCGGCCCCGCCCGCCGACGACGCCCCGCCGTCGTACTGGCGCCCCCGGCCGGGGCAGGCGTGGCAGTGGCAGCTCAGCGGCCGGGTCGACACCTCCGTGGACGTCCCGGTGTACGACGTCGACGGCTTCGAGAACGACGCCGCGCTGGTCCGTACGCTCCACGCCGCCGGACGCAAGGTCGTCTGCTATGTCAACGCCGGCGCGTGGGAGGACTTCCGCCCCGACGCGGCGGCGTTCCCCCGTGACCTGTTGGGCCGGGGCAACGGCTGGCCGGGCGAGCGCTGGCTGGACATCCGCCGCCGCGGTGCCCTGCGTCCGCTGATGGCGGCGCGCTTCGACATGTGCGCGAAGAAGGGCTTCGACGCGGTCGAGCCGGATCTCATGGACGGTTACACGAACGACACCGGCTTCCCGCTGACGGCCGCCGACCAGCTCGCGTACAACCGCATGCTGGCCTCGCTCGCCCACGAACGGGGCCTGGCGGTGGGGCTGAAGAACGACCTCGAGCAGATCCCGGAGCTGCTGGGGGACGTCGATTTCGCGGTGAACGAGCAGTGCGCCGAGCACCGCGAGTGCGACGCCCTGCGTGCGTTCACGCGCGCGGGGAAGGCCGTCTTCCACGTCGAGTACGAACTGCCTCCCGCCCGGTTCTGCCCGGGCAGCCGTCGGCTGGAGCTGAGTTCCATGCGCAAACGTCCGGCTCTGGGAGCGTGGCGGCAGGCCTGCCCCTGGCCCTGACCTGCCGGAGGCGGCGGATATGCTCCTTCGCTCAGCGATCAACCAGCGGTGGAGTGGGGTTTCGAATGGCCACGGGCCGGGAAGAGGGCGCTTTCGTCTCCGACGAGGAGTGGGAGCGATTCCAGCGGGGACTGACGGACGGTTCGGCCGTCGACGCGCCCAAGGAGCCGTCCGCCCGGGCCCGGATGGTCACCGAGCGGCTGCGGCATGGGGACGAGCTGCAGGCGCTGCGGGAGCGGAAACGCAGGTCGCGCATCCGTCGCCGGCTGCTGCTCGTGACCGCGCTGCTGGTGGCCGGCGGGGCCGTGGCGGCCGCCGCGCTGACCGGGCGGCTCGGACTGCCGGGCTCCGGCGGCGACACGGACACCGGCATACCTGCCCCCTCCGTACCGGTGCGGGCCGAGCCCCTGCCCGACACCCCCACCCTCGCCCGGCCGTTCAGCGGATCACCGGCGGAGGACTACGCGGACGGGGCCGCCGGGATCGTGCTGCCGAAGGCGCGTCCCGTCGGGCGGATGAGCGTGCAGCAGGTGGACTTCGCCCTGCGCAGGACGCGCGACCTCCTCGTCGCCGCGAGCCTCGATCCGTCCGTGCTCGAGGGTGGACGGCCGGACGCGGCCCTCGCCCTGATCGACCCGAAGGCCACGGACATCGTCGGGAAAATGAAGCGCTCCCTGAGGTCGCCGAGCGAGAAGGACGACCCCGCCGACTACTTCCCCCGCTTCGACCCGGCGAAGTTCCGGCTCGTCGGAGACGTGGTCAAGGTCAGGGGGACGATGAGCTTCCGGGAGGGCGACCACGAGTCGGTCCTGGTCCGGGCGGACTACACCTTCGTCTACCCCGTGCACAAGGCCCCGGCCGGCACCGAGGTCTCCCGCGTGATCGTCCGCCGCGTCCTGGAGACCGTCGTGGCCGATCCGGCCCGGGTGAAGGTCACACCGGGCACCCTGTGGATCCGGAACTGGAGCGGCGAGCGCGCGAACGGCGGCTGCGGCTTCACCGGCGGCTGGCTCGTCCCCGGCTTCCCCGGGGAGGAGCCGGCGGGCGACGCGGAGAAGTCGCCGGAGCGGGTCGACCCGTACGACCGCGGCCGGGAGATCAAGGGCGGCGACGAGGTCTGCCGCACGATGACCCGCACCTGACGGGACCTGACGGGCGCCGCAGGCGGTACGAACGGCAGCCCGTCCGGCCAAAGACGCCACGTTAACGGCGGTTACGGGGCACCCCGGAGCCGGCTGTACGGGGCGCGATAGCGTGACCGGCCGTGACAGCACAGGTGACGCTGGTGACGCCGGCGACGAGCTGGGAGGCGCCGTCCGCCGTACTCGGCGCGGACGGGCCGCTCGACGAGGCCGGCCGCAAGGCCGCCGGGGAGGCCGGGGCGCCGCGCGCCGACCGGACGTGGTGCGGGCCGGAAGTACGGTGCCGCGAGACGGCCGAGGCCCTGGGCGTGCCCGGGACGGCCGTCGCGGAGCTCGCCGGCTGGGACCTGGGGGAGTGGCGCGGCCGCACGCGCGCCGACCTCGCCGCCGAGTGTCCCGGCGACCTCGAGGCCTGGCTGACCGACCCCGACGCCGCCCCGCACGGCGGCGAGTCGCTGACCGGGCTGCTCGCCCGGACCGGCCGCTGGCTGGACACCGTCCCCGCCGGGCACACCGTCGCAGTGACGGACCAGGCCCTCGTCCGCGCGGCGGTGGTGTCCGCCCTGTCCCTGCCCGCGCGGAGCTTCTGGCTGCTCGACGCCGCCCCCCTGTCGGCGACCGTGCTTACCGCCCGGGACGGGCAGTGGCACCTGCGCTGCGGATCGCCGTCGGGGGACGGCTCGTAGGACACGTCAGGACGCCAGCGGCGGGGCCTCCGCCAGCTCCGCCAGCTTCACGGTGCACAGCCCGCCCCGCTCGGAGGTGACCTCCGTGACCTTCAGCTGCGTGCCCGGCAGCAGGATGAACTCCTCCTCGCCGGTGAACGCCGAGAAGGCACGGATCCCCACCGCACGGGCGGGCGTCACCTCGAACAGCGTCCGCCTGCCGCGCCCGCCGAGGAAGTTGCGGGCCACCGCCGGCTGCGACGTGCACGAGGAGACACCCCACCACGTCACCGTCTTCCCCAGCGGATACTGCGCCCGCAGATCCAGCGCCACACCGCGCCACAGCGGCGCCGTACGCGCCGGGAGCTGCGACACCGCCGAGAACAGCAGCCGCAGATACGGCAGATACGGCACCAGCCGCGAGCGGTCCGGGTCCCGCAGCACCCGGTTGATCTCCCGGTAGAACGCCGACTCGCAGGTGTAGAGATACAGGGCGGCTATCGCGTCGGCGGGCAGCCCGCCGGCGGCCCCGTCCACCCGCTCCCTGCCGAACTCGTACGACCGGTCGACGTATCCGCGCAGCCCCTTCAGCAGATCCGCCACCGGAGACACCGCGTCGCGGAAGTCCATCAGCGGGGTGTCGAACACGCCCGTGATCGCGGGCAGCGCGAGACCCTCGTCCTTCACGCTCGAGAGCCGGTCCAGATACATCTGGTGCAGCTCCATGGTGGACGCGATGAACGCCCCCATCCGGTCGGCGACACCGTCGCCGCCGACCGTCCCCGCGCCGTCGTTCCACCCCGTGCTCGGCAGCCAGTCGACCGGGTCGGCGCCCAGCGAAGCCAGGGCGTCGTTCACCGTCGTGAAGTGGTCGTTGTCGCAGAAGATGTCGCCCTGCGCGGCCGGGTTGGCGTGGTCGATGTGCCGGACCTCGACGTCCGGGTACTTCGCCTGGAGCTTCGTGACGACGCGCTTCAGGCTCCGCGCGTGCGCGCCCCACCAGGCGAAGACCACCCCGCGGTGCTCCTCGGGGGCGTTCTGCTTGGCCCTCAGGATCTCCTCGGCGATCCGCTCGGCGACCGGCCGCCAGAACCGGGTGTGCCGGTCGGGGCCGACGCTCCCGTCACTGTGGGCCGTCAGCGCCGAGTTGAGCAGCAGCACCCCCTGGGTGAGCATCGCCTGGAACCACTCCGGCGGCTGCACGGTCTCCCGCTCCGCCAGCAGCTTGCGGATGTCGGCGACCGGGGTCTTCTTCGGTATGCCGTACTTCCACATGGCCGCCGCCTTGATGATGCAGCGGATGCTCACGACCCGGCCGAAGCGGCTGTCCTTCCAGTCGTGGAAGGTGTTGTCGAACATCGCGATGCCGGTGGCGCTCTCCGGCCGCGGATACGGGTTCTGCCCGAACACCACGACCTTCCACTCGTGCGGCGCGTGCGGCTTGAGCGCCTGGAACGTCAGCTCGCGCACCGGCACGACCTCCGCCCCGCGGCCCGGACCGATGAACGACGCCGCGTCCGGCTGCGCCTCGATCACCGGCTTCAGCAGCGGCAGCCACGGCTCGCCCCCGCCCTGGAACAACTCCGCCAGAGCCAGCGGGTCGTCGGGGCCGGGCGTGGTGGAGGCGGTGGTGTCACTCATGGCGTACGGACTCCAAGAGGTCGGGGCGTACGGGCTTTTGGCGGCCCTGGGCCGAAGTGATCCCGACAATAGGGCGACCCACTGACAGCCCCCGGTGATCGGTCCGGGGCGTTGTCAGTGGCTCCGGGTAACGTCGTGAGCAAGTCGAGTGACCGTCGCCGATCGGAGTGAGCCATGACCGAAGACCGTGCCCAGACACCGCTCAGGGTGGTGCTGACCGACGTCACGCCCGCGGTGGTCCAGTCGTGGCGGGCGGCGTTCGCGGACGATCCGGAGATCGAGATCCGCAAGGGTTCGATCCTCGACGTCGACGTGGACGCCTGGGTCAGCCCGACCAACGCCAGGGGGCGGATGGACGGCGGCGTGGACGCGGTGATCAAGCGGCATCTCGGGGCCGGCATCCAGCTGCGCGTGCAGAAGGCGATACGGGACCGGTTCGCCGGATCACTGCCGGTGGGCAGCGCGGTGTGCGTGTCCTCCGGGGCGACCGTGCCGCGGTTCCTGATCTCGACGCCGACGATGGAGCAGTCCTCGCAGAACGTCTCGGAGACGCTGAACGTGGCCCTGGCCTGCGCCGCCGCGTTCCAGGCCATCCACCGGCAGAACCGGACCGCGCCGGGCAGCATCCGCTCGGTGGCGCTGGTCGGCATGGGCGCCCGCACCGGGCGGGTGCCGGCGCGGGTGTGCGCGAACCTGATGTGGTCGGGCTACACGCTCTTCCGGGACCACTCGTTCCAGGACTACGACGAGCTGCGCGGCACGGTGCTGGCGCAGCTCCACGACCTGGAGAGCGCCCCGGCCGAGCAGCGGGTCCGGATAACCCCGCCCCGGAGTGCCGCCAGGCGTCGTTGATTCAGCGCCACCCGGCGCCGCTAGATCTCCCCCCGGCTCATCCCGATCAGCCGGTCCAGCACCGCGCCCTGGCTGACCCGCAGCGCGTCGTGCTCCCACTCGTTCGTCACCCAGGTCCGCACGCCCGGGACCGCGTCCGCCGTGGCCAGGGAGTCCTGCCGGTCCACGTACATGTCGTCGTGGTACACCGCCGCGTACACCGGCACCCGGTTGGCGGCCAGCCGCTTCGGGTCGTACAGGTCGGGCCAGTCGATCCGCTCCGCCAGCAGATGCGCCGCCTGGCGGAGCGGCTTGAGCACCGGATCGGAGTCGAACATCCACGGGTAGATCATCTCGCCGGTGAAGTACAGCTGATCGGCGTTGGGGTCGAACTCCGGGAATTCCGCACGTACCCGCTGCGCAGCCCACGCGGTCGGCTCCCCGCTCACCGAGCGCTGGGCGTAGATCGCCTCGTGCAGCACGGCGTACAGCGGGTTCCCGGCGTAGCCGAGCTTGTACTGGACCTCGGCGAGGAAGCCGTCCGCGAGCTCCGGGCCGCGTGCCCCCCGCACCCAGGCGCCCTCCAGCAGCCAGTGCAGCTGGTGCGAGCCGCTGCCGGAGCCCAGCATGATGCCCAGCGACTGGAACGCCTCGACGGTCAGCCGGCGTCCGTCCGGCAGCGCCACGTCGTGCTCCCGCAGATGAGCGGCGATCCGCGCGGCCGTCTCCCGGTCCTGCGGATAGCGCGCGTAGTGCCGCTCGTTCTTCAGCGCGACCCGGGGGTACGCCGCGCGGTACACGTGCTCGGCGGTCGACGCCAGTCCCGGCAGCCCGCCGGTGACGAAGCACTCGCGCAGATGCTGCGGCGCGTACGACAGATACGTCAGCGTGCAGAAGCCGCCGAAACTCTGCCCCAGCAGCGACCAGCCGCCGCTCGGCCCGAGCAGCTTGCGGCGGATGAACTCCGCGTCGCGCACGATGGAGTCCGCCCGGAACCGGGCCAGATACCCGGCCTGCGCATCGGGTCCGCCGAGCGCGGCGAGGGTCTGTCGGTTCAGCGGTGTGGAGCGCCCGGTGCCGCGCTGGTCGAGCAGCAGCACCCGGTAGTCCTTGAGCGCCCGGCCCAGCCAGCCGTCCGTGCCCTGCGGACGCGCGGCGCCGAAGCCCGGGCCGCCCTGCAGATACAGCAGCCACGGCAGGTCGTCCTTCTCCCGTCCGGCGGCCACCGCCTCGCGCGCCAGGACCTGGATGCGCTCCCCGCCGGGATCGTCGTGGTCGAGTGGGACGTCGATGACGTGGTCGGTCAGGACGACACCGGGCAGCCGGACAACGGTGGGCGGCATAGCTCCTCGCGGGGGACGGGGGAACGGAAGCGGCAGCTCACGGTACCTCCCGCCGTCCGCCCCGGCAGCGCTCGGCCCCCTGGGCGGGGGGAGCGGGTCCGGAATAACCCGGGTAGCACCCGTGTTCCCGGAGTCATGCGTGTAGAGATCTGGTCCGACATCGTCTGTCCCTGGTGTTACATCGGCAAGGCCCGGTTCGAGAAGGGCCTCGCCGCCTTCGAGGGGCGTGCCGGCGTCGAGGTCGTCCACCGCTCCTTCGAGCTGGACGCCGGCGCCCGCCGTGCGCCGGGCGGGAAGCCGGTGAGCGAGATGCTCGCCGGGAAGTACGGCGTGAGCCCTGAGCAGGCCCGCACCATGGAGGGCCGGGTCGCCGACGCCGCGGCCGCCGAGGGCCTGGGGTACCGGACGGACCGGCTGAGCTCGGGCACCTTCGACCTGCACCGCGTGGTGCACCTGGCCAAGGAGCGGGGCCTGCAGGACGAGGTCCTCGGCGCCTTCTACCGGGCGAACTTCGCCGAGGCCCGCCCGATCGGCGAGGACGAGCCCGTGGTCGAGGCCGCGGCCGCCGCCGGCCTGGACGCCGACGAGGTCCGCAAGGTCCTCGCCGACGAGACCGCCTACGCCGACGCCGTGCGCGCCGACGAGGCCGAGGCGGCGGCGCTGGGCATCAGCGCGGTGCCGTTCTTCGTCATCGACCGTAAGTACGGCATCTCCGGCGGTCAGCCCGCCGAGGTCTTCACCCAGGCCCTGCGCCAGGCCGCCGCCGACAACCCGCTGCAGCTGGTCGCCGCCGACGAGGCCGCCCCCGCCTGCGAGGACGGCGTCTGCGACGTGCCGCAGGCGGACTGAACCCGCCCGCGGCACAGCCCCGGACCCCCGCCGCAGGGCAGGCGGGTCCGGGGCAGCCCGCCCGGCCCGGCGAAAGGGGGAAAGGCGGTACCCCTTCCCCCGCCCGCCGGGCATAGTCGGCGCATGGACCCCCTCGCCCCCGAAGCGTTCGCGCCCGCCGCCGGCGCCTACCTCAACACCGCCGGCAGCGGCCGCGCCCCGCTGGCCTCCGTCGACTCCCTGCGCACCGCCGTGGACGCCGCCGCCACCGGCGGCACCATGGGCCCCGACTATCTGGACGTCGCCGACACCGCCCGCGCGGCCTTCGCCCGCATCGCCGGGGTGCCCGCCGACCAGGTCGCCGTCGGCAGCACCGTCGCCACCCACGCCGCGCTGATCGCCGCCTCGCTGCGGCCCGGCGCCGAGGTGGTGATCGCCGACGGCGACTTCTCCTCCCTCGTCACCCCGTTCGCCGTCCGCGGCGACCTGACGGTGCGCAGCGTCCCCCTGGAGGAGATCGCGGACGCCGTCCGCCCCGGGACCGACCTCGCCGTCGTCAGCGCCGTCCAGTCCGCCGACGGCCGCCTCGCCCCCCTCGACGCGCTCACCGAGGCCTGCGCCGGGCACGGGGCGCGCACCTTCGTCGACGGCACCCAGGCGGTCGGCTGGCTGCCGTTCGACGCCGGACGCTTCGACTACACCGCCACCGGCGCCTTCAAATGGCTGCTCTGCCCGCGCGGGGTGTCCTTCCTGACCGTCCGCGCCGAACTGCGCTCCCTGCACGCCGGCTGGGTCACCACCACCGACCCCTACGGCGACTGCTACGGCCCCGTACGCGACTTCGCCCCCACCGCCCGCCGCTACGACGAGGCGCCCGCCTACCTCCCGTACACCGGCGCCCCGGCCTCCCTCGCGCTCGTCGAACGGCTCGGCCCCGATGCCATCGGCGCCCACAACACCGCCCTCGCCGACCGCTTCCGCACCGGCGCCCGCGAGCTGGGCCTGGTCGCAGCCCCGGCCCCCGGCTCCGCGATCGTGTCGCTGCCCGGCCTCGGCAAGTACGCCGACCAGCTGACGCGGGAGGGCATCCGCGTCGCCGACCGCGCCGACGGCGGCCTGCGCACGTCGTTCCACCTGTACAACTCGGCGGCGGACGTGGACATGTTGCTGGCCGCGCTGGAGGCGCGCGTAGGGTCGTAGGGCATGGACCCGATGATCTCCTCCGGAGCGCGTCGCGGTGGGCAGCTCGGTGTCGGTGCACGTCGGACTGGTCGCGGACCCTCGAGGTGCTGGCCGAGCTGTAAAGCGGACGCCCCCCTCGTACAAAGAACGAGGGAGGCGTCCGCGAAGAAGACCTACCGAATGGGCGTGAAGTCCCGCGCCCCGATGAAGTCCGGCCGCGGCACCGGCGCCGCGAAGGGCTCCTCCGCGGCGTTCTCCACGCTGTTGAACACGATGAACACATTGCTCCGCGCATACGGCGTGATGTTGTCGCCCGAGCCGTGCATGCAGTTGCAGTCGAACCACGTCGCGCAGCCCGCCGCGCCGGTGAACAGCTTGATGCCGTGCGCGTCCGCCATCCGCGTCAGCGCCGCGTCGGACGGGGTGCCGGCGTCCTGCATCTGCAGCGACTTCTTGTAGTTGTCCGCCGGCGTCTCGCCCGCGCAGCCCAGGAACGTCCGGTGCGACCCCGGCATGATCATGAGGCCGCCGTTGGTCTCGTAGTTCTCGGTCAGCGCGATCGAGACGGACACGGCCCGCATGTTCGGCATGCCGTCCTCGGCGTGCCAGGTCTCGAAGTCCGAGTGCCAGTAGAAACCGGACGCCCCGAAGCCGGGCTTGACGTTGATCCGCGACTGGTGGACGTACACGTCGGAGCCCAGGATCTGCCGGGCGCGGTCCAGCACCCGCGGATCGCGGACCAGCCCGGCGAACACCTCACTGATCCTGTGCACCTCGAAGACGGAGCGCACGGACTGCGACGTCGGTTCGACGATGGACCGCTCGTCCGCGCGCACCGCCGGATCGGCGACCAGCCGGTCCAGCTCGGCCCGGTAGACCTCCACCTCCTCCGGGGTGATCAGCTGCTCCATCGCCATGAAGCCGTTGCGGTCGTACGCCTCGAGGTCCCACGGGGTGATCGGACCCTCGTCGCCGGGGCCGGACCACACGACCGGATCCTGGCGGGTCGTGACGACCTCGTCGGCGCCTCGGGTGGGGTACAGGTCGGTCCGCACGGTGGTCGTGGTCACGTCTGCTCAGTCCTCCTCGGTCAGCAGCGGGTAGGTACCGTTCTCGTCGTGGTCCTCGCGCCCGGTGACGGGCGGGTTGAAGACGCACAGACAGCGGAAGTCGCTCTTCGGCCGCAGGGTGTGCCGCTCGTGGCCGTTCAGCAGGTACATCACGCCGGGCGTGATGGTGTACGACTGCCCCGTCTCCTCGTCGGTGAGCTCGGCCTCCCCCTCGGTGCAGACGACGGCCTCGATGTGGTTCGCGTACCACATCCGGGTCTCGGTGCCCGCGTACAGCACGGTCTCGTGCAGGGAGAAGCCGACGCCCTCCTTGGCCAGGACGATGCGCTTGCTCTCCCAGGTGCCGGACGCGGACTTGATGTGCCGGTCGGTGCCGTCGAGTTCTGCGAAAGATCGGACGATCACTGGTGTACGTGCCTTTCTTGCCGGGGTGGGGGGTGAGGTCAGGCGGTCTCGCGGACGGCGCGGGCGAGGGTCCGCAGCCCTTCCTCGAGCTCGTCGGGGGTGATGGTGAGCGCCGGCAGCAGCTTGACGACCTCGCTGTCGGGGCCGGACGTCTCGACGATGAGCCCCAGCTCGAACGCCCGCCGGCAGATCGCCGTGGCCCGCGCCCGGTCCGGGAACTCCACGCCCCACGCCAGCCCGCGCCCGCGGTAGGTGGCGCCCTCCGCCGACGGCTCCGCGCAGAGCGCGACCAGCGCCGACTCGATCTGCTCGCCGCGCGCGAGGGTCTGCTTCTCCGTCTGCCCGTCGGCCCAGTACGTGTCGAGCGCCGCCGTGGCGGTGACGAACGCCGGGTTGTTGCCGCGGAACGTGCCGTTGTGCTCGCCCGGCTCCCAGATGTCCAGCTCCGGCTTGAACAGGGTGAGCGCCATCGGCAGCCCGTAGCCGCTGATGGACTTCGACAGCGTCACGATGTCCGGGGTGATCCCCGCCTCCTCGAACGAGAAGAACGGGCCCGTACGGCCGCAGCCCATCTGGATGTCGTCGACGATGAGCAGCATGTCGTGCCGCCTGCACACGTCCGCCAGGGCGCGCAGCCACTCGAGGCGGGCCACGTTGATGCCGCCCTCGCCCTGGATGGTCTCCACGATCACCGCGGCCGGGTGGTTGAGCCCGGAGCCCGAGTCCTGCAGCAGCCGCTCGAACCACAGGAAGTCCGGGACCTGCCCGTCGAGGTAGTTGTCGAACGGCATCGGCGTGCCGTGCACCAGCGGCACCCCGGCCCCGGCCCGTTTGAACGCGTTGCCGGTGACGGCGAGCGAGCCCAGCGACATGCCGTGGAAGGCGTTGGTGAACGAGACGATCGACTCGCGGCCCTTGACCTTGCGGGCCAGCTTCAGCGCCGACTCCACCGCGTTGGTGCCGGTCGGCCCCGGAAACATGACCTTGTACGGCAGGTCGCGCGGCCGCAGGATCACGTTCTGGAACGTCTCCAGGAACGCGCGCTTGGCCGTCGTCCCCATGTCCAGGCCGTGGGTGATGCCGTCGCGCTCGAGATAGTCGAGCAGGGCGCGTTTGAGTACGGGGTTGTTGTGGCCGTAGTTGAGGGCGCCGGCGCCGGCGAAGAAGTCGAGGTACGTGTGGTCGTCCTCGTCGTACAGCCGGCTGCCCCGGGCACGGTCGAACACGGCGGGCCAGCCGCGGCAGTAGCTGCGCACCTCCGACTCAAGGGTCTCGAAGACACTCAGGGCGGGCGGGGTGATGGTCACAGCGGGTTCACTCCTGACAGAGCCGGATGCGGGGGGATTTGGATCTCGGTGGGGGAGGGGCTACGAGGCGGCCGGTGCCGTGAGCGGCTCTATCGCGTACAGCACCTCGGGCTCGTGCCCGCCGTCCGGGCCGGGGAACTGCTCCCCGGCGAACAGCACCTCGCGGCTCAGCAAGGCTCCGCGGCGCTCGGCGAACGACGTGAACAGCCGGTCGGAGGCCGTGTTGTCCGGCGTCACCGTGGTCTCGAGCCGGCGTATGCCGTGCGTGGCGGCGACCCGGTCGCTCAGCGTGTCCAGCAGCCGGCCGGCGAGCCCGCGGCCGCGGTGCGCGGCGTCGACGGCGACCTGCCAGACCAGCAGCGTGTCGGGCGCGTCGGGGCGCACGTAGCCGGTGACGAAGGCGACCGGCAGGCCGTCGGCGCCGCGCGCCACGACGGACGTGGCGGCGAAGTCGCGGCACCACAGCAGATAGCTGTACGAGGAGTTGAGGTCCAGCGTCCCGGAGTCCCGGGCGATACGCCACAGATGGGCTCCGTCGGCGACCTCGGGGACGTCCAGCATTGGCTCCCCCGTCATTTCCGTGGAATTGGCGGTCGGTTGTGCCAGGTCTGCTTGTGCGGCAGTCATGTAGGGGTAATTTACCGACGAGAAATCGCGATTGCATGCACCTCGGGCCTTACGGTCGGCCTCGGAACGTGTTATAGCGCGCTTCGAAAACTGGGACGTTCTGTCCGGTTATTCCCGTACAAAACAGGCATGATGTGACCTGAGTCACACTCAGAAATTCATTGGCGTTTCTTTAATGTTTGCGTTGACGAAGTCGGGGCAGGAGCAGGTATGGAAACCGGGGTGAATTGTCGCCGCGGTAATTCCGGCGCATTTATGCACGGTTGTCGTGAGCGGCTTCACACGAAGGCCGGGCGGCGGGTAAAGCGCACCCGTTCTCCGGCCCCCGGACACCGACGATCTACCCTGCGCCTATGACCGAGAGCGCAGTGCTGCACATCAGAGGCCGGATTCTCACCGGACCGGACGAGGTCCGCGACGAACTGTGGGTCGTCGGCGGACGCGTCACCTTCGACCGCCCCGGCACCGCCCGGGAGACCACCGTCGTCGACGGCTGGGCGCTGCCCGGACTGGTCGACGCGCACTGCCACGTCGGGCTGGACAGCCACGGCGCCGTCGACGACGCGACCAGCGAGAAGCAGGCCGTCGCCGACCGCGAGGCCGGCACCCTGCTGCTGCGCGACGCGGGCTCGCCCTCCGACACCCGGTGGATCGACGACCGCGAGGACCTGCCGCGGATCATCCGCGCCGGCCGGCACATCGCCCGTACCCGCCGTTACATCCGCAACTACGCCCACGAGATCGAGCCCGGGGACCTCGTCGCCTATGTGGCGCGGGAGGCCCGGCGCGGCGACGGCTGGGTCAAGCTCGTCGGCGACTGGATCGACCGCGAGGCCGGCGACCTCGGCGCCTGCTGGCCGCGCGGGGCCGTGAAGGCCGCCATCGCCGAGGCGCACCGGCTCGGGGCCCGGGTGACCGCGCACTGCTTCGCCGAGGAGTCCCTCGCCGACCTCGTCGAGGCGGGCATCGACTGCGTCGAGCACGCCACGGGGCTCACCGAGGAGACCGTCCCGCTGTTCGCCGAGCGCGGCGTGGCGATCGTCCCGACGCTGGTGAACACCGCGACGTTCCCCACCCTCGCCGCGGGCGGCGACGCCAAGTTCCCCCGCTGGGCGGACCACATGCGGCGGCTGCACGCGCGCCGGTACGAGACGGTGCGCGCGGCGTACGACGCGGGCATCCCGGTGTACGCCGGCACGGACGCGGGCGGCGGGCTCGCGCACGGGCTCGTCGCGCAGGAGGTGGCGGAGCTGGCCACGGCGGGCCTGCCGCCCGAGGCGGCGCTGTCCGCGGCCAGTTGGGGCGCCCGGGAGTGGCTCGGCCGCCCGGGGCTGACGGAGGGCGCGCCGGCGGACCTCGTGGTGTACGAGACGGATCCGCGGGCCGATCTGCGGGTGCTCACCGCGCCGCGGCGGATCGTGCTGCGGGGGAACGTGGTCGCGTAGGGAGCGGGGCTCAAGTTACGCAGGGCATACCCGGGTTGAAACTCACTCGATGGGGTGAACGAGCTGTGAGTTGCCGCGCGGTCACCCACTGTGCGTAACGATGGTCGTGTTGTTGACGAGTGGTCATCCCGACACAAGGACGCTCCCACCATGAACACCCCGACCCACTCCCTTTCCTTACGCACCCCGGCCGCCGCCCTCGCGGCGGCCCTCCTCGCCCTGGCCGGGGCCCCGCAGGCGCACGCCGCCGGCCACGGCGACGGCACCGCCTCGGCGGCGGTCCTCCGCGCCGACCTGGACGTCTCCCTGCTGCACCAGTCGGTCCGGCTCCCGGTGCACACCGCCCTCAACGAGGTACGCGCCCCCGCCACCGCCGGGAAGACCGCCCTCACCGTCACCCTCGACGGCGTCGAGAGCGGCCGCCCCGTCCAGCTGCTCGGCGCCGGGGCGGCGAGCGCGAAGGCTACCGCCGACCGGCACGGCGCCCGGGCCACGGCCCGGCTCGCGCACGCCCGGGTGCATGTACCGGGCCTCCCGCTGCTCTCCCTGATCGAGGTCGAGGCGGTGACGTCCACCGCGGTCTGCGAGGCGGGGGAGAAGCCCGAGGCGAAGTCCACGCTCGCCGGCCCGGTCCGGATCCTCGGCAAGCGCTACGAGGTCACCGCGGGCGGCCCCCCGACCGAGGTCACCGTGCCCGGGGTGGGTGAGGTGTCCCTGGGCTTCTCGCAGACCCGGGCCGGCGACGCGGCGGCGACGGCCACCGCGCTGGCGCTCGACGTCACGGTCGACCCGCTGAAGCTGGGCGTGGCCCGGGTCGAGGGCCGGGTCACCCTCGCGGAGGCCGCCTGCGAGGCCCCGGCCCCCGCGGCGGCCCCGGCCGAGGCGCCCGCCGGGGAGCCCGCCCCGCGCGCGCAGGGCGGCGGCCGGGATCTGGCGGAGACGGGCGGTGGCTCGTCGACCCCGCTGCTCGCCGGTACGGCGCTGGCCCTGCTGGCCGCCGGCGCCGGGGTGCTGCTGCTGGCCCGGCGGCGGGCCCGGCGTTAGCCCGTACACGTACGACAGGGGCGGACACGCGGGTGTCCGCCCCTGTGCTCACCGGCCCGGTGTCAGCCGGCGACGATGATCCAGATGCCGTACGCCACGGCCGCCCCGCAGAGCGCGAAGGAGACCAGCGCGCCCGCCCGGGCGCCCGCGGAGGGCCCCGTGACGACGGCCTCGGCCCCCGCCTCGGCGGGCCGCGTACGGCGCGACGTGCCGAGGATGCCCAGCGTGAACAGACCCACCGTCGCGACGGTCACCGCGACGCTGACCCCGAAGACCTGACCCAGTGCGGCCCAGTCGATGTCCATGTGAACGCTCCTGCCTGTCTCAGACCGTGGCCTGCGGCGCGGGCTTCACCGCGGGCGCCGGCGGGGAGGGGATGATCACCGAGACGGTCTCGCGGGTCTCGACGTCGTTGACGTTGTGGTGGGTGACCGCGTTGCGGCGGGAGGCCAGCCAGACCGCCGCGCAGCCGGCCAGACCGAGGACGGCCACCGCCGTGACGCCCCAGTCGCCGCGGTCGGCGAGGAAGGCGGCGGCGCCCGCGACCAGACCCGCGGCCGGCAGGGTCAGCCCCCAGGCGGCGGCCATCCGGCCGGCGGTGCCCCAGTACACGACACCGGCCTTGCGGCCCTTGCCCGCGCCCATGATCGAGCCGGTGCAGACCTGCGTGGTGGACAGCGCGTACCCCAGGTGGGAGGAGGCCAGGATGACCGCGGCCGAGCTGGTCTGCGCCGCGAAGCCCTGCGGGGGCTGGATGTCGGTGAGGCCCTTGCCCATGGTGCGGATGATCCGCCAGCCGCCGAGGAAGGTGCCGAGCGCGATCGCCATGGCCGCGGAGACGATGACCCACAGCGGCGGGTCCGACTTCGGGGCGATGACGCCGCCGGTGACCAGCGCGAGGGTGATGACGCCCATCGTCTTCTGCGCGTCGTTGGTGCCGTGCGCCAGGGAGACCAGCGCGCCGGAGGCAATCTGGCCGGCCCGGTAGCCCTTGGTGGTGTCCTTCGGGTCGCGTCCCGCGGCCAGCCTGTACGTCAGCCGGGTGGCGAGCAGGGCGGCGAGTCCGGCGACGACCGGCGCGGCGACCGCCGGGATGAGGATCTTCGTGACGACGGCGTCCATGTGGACGGCGTCCCAGCCGACCGAGACGACGGTGGCGCCGATCAGGCCGCCGAACAGAGCGTGCGAGGAGCTGGAGGGGAGACCGGCCAGCCAGGTCAGCAGATTCCATATGATCGCGCCGACCAGCCCCGCGAAGATCACTTCGGGCCGTACGCCGGAGCCTTCGTCGATGATGCCTTTGGAGATGGTGGCGGCGACCTCGACCGAGAGGAACGCACCGATCAGATTGAGGACCGCGGACATCGCGACCGCGGTCCTGGGCTTCAGCGCACCGGTCGAGATGGTGGTGGCCATGGCATTGGCTGTGTCGTGGAACCCGTTGGTGAAGTCGAACACCAGTGCCGTGACGATCACGACTCCGATGATGAGTGTGAGGTGTTCCATGGAGACCCAACAATCCACTCGAACGTCTGGGGGCTTGAGGAACGTAAGCACTGTGAATGAACAGAAGGTGAACGAGGTCGGTCCGCATGATGACGGTGATGAACGAACGTCATCCGGACGGAGCTTCGAGCCCTTGAATCATGGGCTTCCGGTCACAAGGAGACCGTGTCACGGCGTGATGCACATCACGGTCGATTCATCTGGAGTTCACTCCATCGCGGACGTTCCCGGCCTACGGGACGTATGACGAAATGAGGTACCGGCAGTGCCGAAGGTCAACTCACCGGAGCGCGCGGCCGCCTGGGCGGAGCTGGTGGCCGTCGCACGGCGGACGGTGACGGACGGACTCGTGGTGGGTACGTCCGGGAATGTCTCGGTACGCGTCGGCGACGAGATCCTGGTGACCCCGACCGGCGTCCCGTACGACGAACTCGGCCCCGACGATCTCACGGCGGTCGACCCCGACGGCAACCGGACCGCCGGCCGCCTGCGCCCCACCAGCGAGCTCCCGATGCATCTGACCCTCTACGCGAAGGCCCCCGGCGCGCGCGCCGTCGTGCACACCCACGCCGTGCACGCCACGGCGGTCTCCACCCTCGTCGACACCGTCCCCGCCATCCACTACATGACGGCGGCGCTGGGCGGTCCGGTCCGCGTCGCCCCCTACGCCCGTTACGGCTCCGCCGAGCTGGCCGTCCACATGGCCAGGGCGCTGCGCGACCGCTCCGCCTGTCTGCTGCGCAACCACGGCACGATGGCGTACGGCGCCACCCTCGCGCAGGCGTACGAGCGGACGGCCCAGCTCGAATGGATGTGCAGGGTGTGGCTGGCGGCCCGCTCCGTCCCGGGCCTGGAGCCGTCCCTGCTGGACGCGGCGGAGCTGGCCGGGGTCGCGGAGCAGCTGCGCGGGTACGGGCAGCCGCCGGGCGTCTGACGGCTGGCCGGTCGGCGCCGTCCGGCCGACAATGAAGGCGTGTCCGCCGACCGGTACCGCCCGAACACCGCCGGGGCCGCGCTGCGTACGGCCGCCGCCCTGGCCGGCACCGCGCTCACCGGCGCCGCGGCCGCCGTCGCCGCCGGCCGCTACGGCGCCGCCGCGGCCCTCGACCCCGGTGGCCCCGCCGGGTTCACCGACCGGCCGGTCACCGTCCGCCGCGTCCGCGGCGACACCGTCACCCTCACCCGCACCCCGGCAGCGGCGCTCCCCGGCGTGTACGGGCTGCTGGGCGCCGGCACGCACGCCCGCGTGGGTCCCGAGCTCCCCGCGGACGGCGCCGAGGGCACCGTCGTACGGATCCTGGAGGCCGTCACCTCCGGCCGTCTGCGCCCCGGCACCAGGCTGCGCGTCACGCCGCAGGTGTACGCCGGCAGCCCCCGCACCGCGCTGGGCTTCGACCACCGCGACGTCCTGGTCCCCGGCGAGCTGGGCGGCCTGCCCGCCTGGTTCGTGCCGGGCACCCGCGACACCTGGGTGATCGCCGCGCACGGCCTGGGCGCCGGCCGGGAACAGGCCCTGTGCGTGCTCCCCTTCCTCCAGGACCTCGGGCTGCCCCTGCTCCTGCTCGCCCACCGCGGCGACGACGGCGCACCGATGCCCTCCGGCGGTCCCCGGCGGCTGGGCCACGCCGAGTGGCGGGACCTGGACGCCGCGCTGCGCTACGCCACGGGCCACGGCGCACGGCACGTGGTGCTGTACGGCTGGTCGACGGGCGCGGTGATGGCGCTGCGCACGGCGGCCATGTCGGCGCTGCGGGCGCGGGTCGGCGGGCTGATCCTCGATTCGCCGGTGCTCGACTGGCAGGCCACGGTACGGGCCCTGGCCACCGTCCGCCGGCTGCCCGCCGCCCTCGGCCGGCTCGCGGTCATCGCCGCGGGCGAGCGCACGGGCCTGGGCAACGGCCCCGCGCCCGCCGACCTGTGGCCCGGCCCCGGCACCCCGCCGGTGCTGATCTTCCACGGCCCCGACGACACCGTCGCCCCCTGGCAGACGTCCCTCGACCTCGCCGCGCGCCACCCCGACCGGGTCCATCTGCACACCGTCCCGGGCGGCCGGCACGCGGCGATGTGGAACGCGGCGCCGGCCGCGTACGAGGAGACTTTGCGCCGGTTCCTCACCCCGCTGCTGTAGCCGGACACCGTTCCGGGGGATTCCGCGGGCCCGCACCGGGGCCGGTTACGCTCCGTAGGAAGCCCAGGCCACCGCCTGTCCGCGGGCCGGTACGGGGCAAGACGGCACCCCGGATTGGGCATTCCGGCCCCCAGCAGGAACACTGGTGTCCCGTGACGGCCCGAAACGCGCGCGGAAGCGCACCGCTCCGACTGGTGCGCAAGCACTCCCAGCAGGCAGCCGAGAGCGCCCGGCGGGCGGTCACCGACCGGGCCATGCGCCCGGCACCCAAGCCACCGGAGGGCATCGCCCCCGCGCGCACCCTGGCAGCGCACGCCCGGCGCACACTCACCGGCGCGACCCGCGTCGCGCGCTGGGCGCAGGCCGTCGGCACCCCGAGCAAGGTCGCCGCCGAGGAGGCCGCCGAACAGCTCGGCGTCACCTCCGCCGAGATCGTCGCCGACTGGGCCCGCGCCCGCCTGGCCGGCCTCATCGAGCTGCACGGCGGCCGGGCCCGCCCCGGCTGGCGGCTGCGCGCCTGGGACAGCGACGACGGCGCGGTGCTGCGCGGCTGGGTCGCCCTCTTCGACGCCTGGTCGTTCGCCCACCCGGCCCCCGAGACGCAGTCCGCGGAGACCGTCGCCGAGGTCATCGAGGCCATGCCGCAGCTCCTCGCGCTGCTCCACCTCACGGGCGGCCCCGTCCGCGAGCCCGTCCTGCTGGACATCCTGCGCCAGCGCGTCGCCGAGATCCGCACCGAACGCTGCGAGGTCCCGTACGGCGACGAGGGCCTGCCCGTCCCCGGCGGCGCCGGCCCCGTCCGGGCGGACGACGCGGCCCTCCCCGGGCTCCTCGACTGGGCGCTGACCGCCTTCGCGTCCGTCGGTGCGCTGGTCCGCGCGGCGGAGGGGGAGGAGTCCACCCTCACCCCGCTCGGCCACTGGGCGGTGTGGACGAAGATCGAGCAGATCTGCGTCGCCGCGCAGAGCCCTGCCGGCGGCAACATCGAGGCCCCCGCCGCCGCCATGCTCCGCGGCTGCGCCGGCCTCACCCCGCGCCCCGCGCGCGCCGAGTACCGGGCCTGGTTCGCCGCCCGCCCCACGGCCGGCGCCGTCGCCGAGCTGCTGGAGGCCGCGCGCGGCGACGACGCCCTGCTGCGCGGTCTGGCCTTCGAGGCGCTGCGGGTCGCGGGCGCCGCGGGGGAGCAGGCGGTACGCGGCGTGCTGGGGGAGCCGGTGCTGCGCCCGTACGCGCTGCTCTGGCTGGCCGAGCAGGAGGGCGTGGACCCCGAGGACGCGCCGGGCGTGCTGAGCCGCGAGGAGGCCACCTGGCTGTGGGTCGACACGGCCGCCGCCGTCGCCGACCACGGCGAGGGGCGGCTGCTGGTACGGCACCTCGACTCGGCGCTCCAGCCGACGGTCCCGGAGCTGCTGGCGGAGGTCCGCGCGGTGGGCCATCCGCGCACGGTGCAGGTGCTGGTCGCCCTCGCGGCCGCCCACCCCGATCCGGCGCTGGCCAAGGCGGTCCGCAAGGCGGCCTTTGAGGTGCATGTGGGCGGGGCCTGAGCCCCGCCCGGGGGTGAGTGTCGGACCCCGGTGCCAGACTGGGACACGGGTCACGTCCCAGGAAGGGAGACACCATGTCCGGCATGTATCCGGCGCTGCTGTACAGCGACGCGAAGGCGGCGATCCAGCAGCTCACCGAGGCGTTCGGCCTGGAGCGGATCGCCGTGTACGAGGGCGAGGACGGCACGGTCGCCCACGCCGAGCTCGGCCACGCCGGCGGGGCGGTGATGCTCGGGTCGAAGGGCACGGGGAGTGCCTTCGACGAGGCGATGAAGAACGCGGGACCGGCCGCGGTGTACGTGGCGGTCACGGACGTCGACGCCCACCACGCCCGCGCGGCGTCGCACGGCGCGGAGATCCTGATGCCTCCCACGGACCAGGACTACGGCTCGCGCGACTACATGGCCCGCGACCTGGAGGGAAACATCTGGAGCTTCGGCACGTACACACCCCCGGGGGGTGCGGGGGACTGACCTTCGGAGGGTGCCGTTGCGCCGGCTGACGCGCTCCGGGCTTCGCCCGGAGGCCTCAAACGCCGGCCGGGCTGGAGGGTGAACGCTCACCTCGGGCCGGCCCACAGCCCGGCCGGCGTTTGAGGCCTCCGGCGAAGCCGAAGCGCGTCAGCCGGCGCAACACAACAACGACCGGGGCGGCCAACCCTCACCGGAAGGTGTCGCACGCGTTCATGTCCCCCGACCGCAGCCCCCGCGCGAACCATTCCTGACGCTCCGCGGCGGAGCCGTGCGTCCACGTGTCCGGGGTGACCCGCCCCGAGAACCGCTCCTGGATACGGTCGTCGCCGACCGCCGCCGCCGCGTCGAGCCCGTCCCGGATGTCCTCCTCCGTCAGGGAGGAGATCAGCGGCCGCCCCGTGTCCCGCTGCGGCGTCGACTGCGCGTGATGCGCCCACACCCCCGCGTAGCAGTCCGCCTGCAGCTCCAGCCGCACCGAGTTCGACGTCGTCCCCATCCCGGAGTTCGGCCCGATCCGGTCCATCACCCCCGTGAGCCACTGCACGTGGTGCCCGTACTCGTGCGCGATGACGTACGCCTGGGCGAACGGCCCCCCGGTCGCCCCGAACCGCGACTGCAGCTCGTCGAAGAACGACAGGTCGAGGTACACCTTGTTGTCCCCGGGACAGTAGAACGGCCCCACGGCCGCCGAGGCCGCCCCGCACGCGGTGTCCACGGCCCCCGAGTACAGCACCGTGTCCGCGTCCCGGTACGTCCCGCCCCGCCGCCGGAACTCCTGCGCCCAGAAGGACTGCACGCTGTTCACCACCGCCACGGTCCGGCAGTCCGCGCTCGCGTTCGCGTCCGCCCCCGTCCGGCACCGCGCCGCCAGATCCGCGGCGTCCGTCGTCGCCGGCGCCGGCGACTCGTCCCCGCTCAGCCCCAGCCGGTCCGGACCCACCCCGAAGAACAGCCCGACCAGCGCCACGATGAGCCCGATCAGGCCCCCCGTCCTGGCCGCCGGAGTGCCCAGCCGGCCCCGGCCCCGGGCGTCCTGGACCTGGGAGGTGTCCAGCCCGGCATCGTCATCGAACTGCATGCAGCCGAGTATGGTCCAACCAGCACAAACGCGCCTTTTTCGGGCGTCCACCGGAGAGGGCCCCGCCCTCCGGGACCAGGAAAAGCGCTTGCCCGCCCCGGATACACTGGATCCATGGCCCACCTCCTCGTGCACTAGACCGACGTCGCACGATCCCGCGCCCCCGTCCGACGTCCGTTCCCGCTGCCTGGAGCTCGACCGTGATCACCGCCACCGGCGTAGAACTGCGTGCCGGCGCACGCGTTCTCATCGAATCCGCCACCTTCCGCGTCGCCAAGGGTGACCGTATCGGCCTGGTCGGCCGCAACGGCGCCGGCAAGACCACCCTCACCAAGGTCCTCGCCGGCCAGGGCCAGCCCGCCGCCGGCGCCGTCACGCGCGGCGGCCAGGTCGGCTATCTGCCGCAGGACCCGCGCACGGGTGACCTGGACGTCATCGCCCGCGACCGGATCCTCTCCGCGCGCGGTCTGGACGCCATGATCCGCAAGATGCGCGAGGACGAGGAGCGGATGGCCACCGGAAAGGGCGCCACCCGCGAGAAGGCCATGAAGCGCTACGAGCGCATGGAGACGGAGTTCCTCACCAAGGGCGGCTACGCCGCCGAGGCCGAGGCCGCGACCATCGCCGCCAGCCTGGGCCTGCCCGACCGGGTGCTGGGCCAGCCCCTGCACACCCTGTCCGGCGGCCAGCGCCGCCGCGTCGAGCTGGCCCGGATCCTCTTCTCGGACTCCGACATCCTGCTGCTCGACGAGCCGACGAACCATCTGGACGCCGACTCCATCGCCTGGCTGCGCGACTACCTGAAGACGTACCACGGCGGCTTCATCGTGATCTCCCACGACGTGGACCTGGTCGAGACCGTGGTGAACAAGGTCTTCTACCTCGACGCCAACCGGGCCACCATCGACGTCTACAACATGGGCTGGAAGCTCTACCTCGCCCAGCGCGAGGCCGACGAGAAGCGCCGCCGCCGCGAGCGGCAGAACGCCGAGAAGAAGGCCGCCGCGCTCAACTCCCAGGCCGACAAGATGCGCGCCAAGGCGACCAAGACCGTCGCCGCCCAGAACATGGCCCGCCGCGCGGAGAAGCTGCTGGCCGGGCTGGACGAGGTGCGCCAGTCGGACAAGGTCGCCAAGCTCCGCTTCCCCACCCCCGCGCCCTGCGGCAAGACCCCGCTGATGGCGGAGGCCCTGTCGAAGTCGTACGGATCGCTCGAGATCTTCACCGACGTGAACCTGGCCATCGACAAGGGCTCACGCGTCGTCATCCTCGGCCTCAACGGCGCCGGCAAGACCACGCTGCTGCGGCTGCTCGCCGGTATCGAGACGCCCGACACCGGCGAGGTGCAGCCCGGGCACGGGCTCAAGCTCGGCTACTACGCCCAGGAGCACGAGACGCTGGACCCGGACCGTACGGTGCTGGAGAACATGCGCTCGGCGGCCCCGGACACGGATCTGGTCGAGGTGCGCAAGATCCTCGGCTCGTTCCTGTTCTCCGGCGACGACGTGGACAAGCCGGCCGGGGTGCTCTCCGGCGGCGAGAAGACCCGGCTCGCCCTGGCGACCCTGGTGGTCTCCTCGGCGAACGTCCTGCTGCTGGACGAGCCCACCAACAACCTCGACCCGGCCAGCCGCGCGGAGATCCTCGGCGCGCTGCACACGTACGAGGGCGCCGTGGTTCTGGTGACCCACGACGAGGGCGCGGTGGACGCCCTGCAGCCCGAGCGCATCATCCTGCTGCCGGACGGCGTGGAGGACCTCTGGGGCGAGGACTACGCCGACCTGGTGGCCCTGGCCTGACGCCCCCGGCCGCCCCGGGACGCCCGCGTGGGCCGCTGATCCACTGGAACTGGATCATTCGGCCCACGCGTGATCCATCATCTGAGTGAGTCCCCCTCATCCCCCGGCGCGCCGCCGGGACCGGGGGCGTACCGCCGCTCTCGCGCGCCCCGTGATCCGGGCGCACCGATCTGACCTGCTTGTTTGAAGCCTCACCGGTCATGGGAGCGTTTCCATGATCGGCGGAATTAGTCGTTCCGTTTGTCTTCACGACGGTCTGTCGGAAAAACCTGTTGACGCGGACCTTGCGGAATGGGTGGCCAGCACGCCATAAAGGGGTGATCATGAGAGTCGCAGAGCGCACTTCCGTATGAGGAGGCACGGGTGGCCGAGACTCTGAAGAAGGGCAGCCGGGTTACCGGCGCCGCGCGCGAAAAGCTCGCGGCAGACCTGAAGAAGAAGTACGACTCCGGAGCGAGCATCCGGGCGCTGGCCGAAGAAACCGGTCGCTCCTATGGATTCGTGCACCGGATGCTCAGTGAATCCGGCGTGACCCTGCGCGGTCGCGGCGGCGCGACGCGGGGCAAGAAGGCCGCTTCCTCCTGAGGTTGTGGTTCTTCCCCCGTGACGCGAGGGAATCAGTGGCGACCCGGTCGGCTGGTGGGCCGGCCGGGTGGTTACTGTTCGGTATATGACTGAGCTGCTGAACAAGGACGGGGTCCGGGTCACCCTCGGCGGCGACGGTGACACCGTCGCCACGGTGACGCTGGACAACCCCGCCAAGCGCAACGCCCAGACGGCCGCCACCTGGCGTGCCCTCACCGAGGCCGGCCGGCTGCTGCCCGGTTCCGTCCGGGTGGCCGTCCTGCGCGCCGAAGGGAAATCCTTCTCGGCCGGCCTGGACCTCGGGGTCATCACCCCCGAGGGTATTCCCGGCATGCCCTCATTTCACGAGCTCGCCCGGTATCCGGAAGCTCAACTCGACGACGCCATCGCCGAATACCAGGAGGCATTCACCTGGTGGCGCCGGAATGACATCGTTTCCCTGGCCGCTGTTCACGGTCACGCCATTGGCGCGGGCTTTCAGCTGGCTCTGGCATGCGACCTCCGGGTATGCGCGGACGACGTCCAGTTCGCGATGCGCGAGACCAGCCTCGGCCTTGTACCGGACCTCACCGGGACCCGGCCGCTGGTCGAACTCGTGGGTTATGCGCGGGCGTTGGAGATCTGCGCCACGGGCCGTTTCGTACGCGCGGAGGAAGCCGAGCGGGTGGGCCTGGCGAACCTCGTCGTACCGCGCGCGGAGCTCGACGCCGCCGTCGGCGATCTGACGGCCGCCCTCCTCGCCGCGCCGCGTGACGCGGTGGTGGAGACCAAGGCCCTGCTGCGCGGGGCGGTGACCCGTTCGTACGACGAGCAGCGCGCCGCCGAGCGGGCCGCCCAGGGCCGCCGGCTGCGCGACCTCGCGGGCGTCGGGGAGTAACCCGGGGAGTCCTATCGGAACGCCGTGACCAGCACCGTCACCACCGGTGCCGGGACCGACGCGCGGGCCTCACGGGCCGCCTCCAGCGGGAGGCGGCCCGACCGCACCTCGATGTGCGCCTCCGCGTGCCCCGGGCTCTCGCGGACCACCCGCAGCCCCGCCAGCGCGGTCCCGGACACCTCCGGCCGTACGACAGGCGCCGCCTCCGGCACCTCGTCCAGCAGCGCGGCGACATGCACGTCCACCGCCTCGACGACCAGCCCCAGTTCCGCCGCCGCCCGCCACAGCTCCGCCCGCAGCGCCCCCGCCACGACCGGCAGCGGTTCGCCCGCCGCCGCCTCGCACCGCGCCGTCACCAGCAGCGCCCCCGGCGCCAGCGCCCCGCCCGGCGGCGGCACCGCCGGCTCCCCGGCCCCCGCCGGATCGGCGAGCTCCAGCCGCAGGGACGCCACCCGCGTCCCCGGAGCCGTGCACCGCCGCAGCACCGACGCCGCCGCGGCCTCCGCGATCCACGCGCCCTCGGCCGCCTCCCCGAGCGGCAGCAGCCGCCCGAGCGCCAGCTGTGCCCGTACCGCCTCGGCCCAACGCTCCCCTGCCATACCGCCATCCTGCCGCATCGGACCGGCCCCGGATCCGCCGCTGATCGCCACGGGCCCCGCGCGCCAATCATGAGTAGGGTGGCCCCATGTGACGGCGCGACCGGGAAGGGCTGGGACGGTGGACACCGAGACGACCATCCAGGGGGCAGCCGCGGCCGATCCGGGAGCGGTGCGGCCGTCGGCGACCAGGCGCGGCACCGGTGATCCGGCGACCCGCGGGCGTACCACCATCGCCGACGGCGTCGTCGCCAAGATCGCCGGGCTCGCCGCCCGTGACGTGGTCGGCGTGCACGCGCTGGGCAGCGGCCTCTCCCGGACGATCGGCGCGGTGCGCGAACGGGTTCCCGGCGGGGGCGGCAGCCGTACCCTGGCCGGAGTCAAGGCCGAGGTCGGCGAGCTGCAGACGGCGCTCGACCTGGAGATCGTCGTCGACTACGGGGTGGCGATCGCCGATGTCGCCCGCTCCGTACGGGAGAACGTGATCGCCGCCGTGGAGCGGATGACGGGCCTCGAGGTCGTCGAGGTCAACATCGCGGTGAGCGACGTGAATCTGCCCGACGACGACGAGGACGAATCGGCGGAGCAGCTGCGGCTGCAGTAGCGGCCGGCGGGCGGGACGAGGGAGCGCACGATGAGCATGGCAGTCGTCGGTCTGATCGCCGGCATGGCGCTCGGGTTCGCCGGGTACTTCGGCGGCTTCGGGGCGTTCCTCCTGGTGGCCGCGCTGGGCGCGATCGGCTTCGTCGTCGGCCGGGTGCTGGACGGCGACATGGAGCCCGGCGACTTCTTCCGCCGTTCGGGCGAGCGGGAGGACCGGCGCCGGTGACGTCCCCCGAGACCGTCCCGCCGCACGAGCGGGGCTCCACCCGGATCGCCGACCGGGTCATCGCCAAGATCGCCTCCCAGGCCGCCCGCGAGGCCCTGCGCGGCGCCCCGGGAACCGACTCCCGCCATGCCGCCGTCGTACGTCGCGGATCCGGCGCCCGGATCCGGGTAGGGGTCGAGCTGGGCTTCCCGTCCGACATCCGCGCCCAGTGCGTGCTGGTGCGCGGCGCGGTCGCCGAGCGGGTGATCGAGCTGGCCGGGCTGACGACGGCGGAGGTGGCCGTGGAGGTGGAGCGGCTGCACACGGCGGGCGGCGGCCGGCCGAGGCACGGGAGGGTGCGATGAGCGACGACACCGGGACGCTGCTGGGCGAGCAGCGCACCGCCGCCTCCGGCTTCTCGCCGGGCGAGGGGGAGGGCGGCGACTGGCGGTTCTGGTCCGTGCGCCGCGTCCCCGCCGCGCTCACCGCGGTCGCGGTGGCGCTGGGCGCGGGGGTGCTGCTGTACGACATCGTCTCCGTACGGGCCGAGCGCCCCGCGATGGCCTGGCGCCGGCGCCTCGCCGCGGAGCTGGCCGCCCGGCCGCCGGACGACCCGTGGGTGCTGCTGGCGGCGTCCCTGGTGCTGCTGCTGGGCGTGGGGCTGATCGTGCTCGCGGCGACGCCGGGGCTGCGTACGCTGCTGCCGATGAGCGGCGCGTCCGGTGAGCTGCGCGCCGGGCTGGAGCGGTCCGCGGCGGCCGTGGTGCTGCGGGACCGGGCGATGCAGATCTCCGGGGTGCAGTCGGTACGGGTCGATGTGGGCCGCAGGTCGGTGGCCGCGCGGGCGGAGGCCCACTTCCGGGCGCTGGACGACGTACGGACCGACCTCGAGGCGGTGCTCGGCGTGGGCATCGGGGAGCTCGGTCTGACCCGGCGGCCGGCGCTCAGCGTGTCCGTCCGGCGACCGCCGTCGAAGGGGTGAGGGGATGCTCGCGATCGTCAACCGGACGCTGCTCGGACTGATCGGCGCCGCGCTCGTGCTCGGGGCGGCGCTGGTGCTGGTGTCCGCCGCGGGAGTGGACTGGACGCCCTACGAGGGCTCGTCGGACGTGCTGCTCAGCGCGGCGGACCGGCGGCGTTTCGAGGGGCGCGACTGGTGGTGGCCGGTGGTCATCGGGACGCTGGCGGTCGTGCTGCTCCTCGCGCTGTGGTGGCTGTTTGCCCAGCTGCGGCGGCCGCGGCTGGCGGAGGTGCTCATCGACCAGGGTGAGTCCGGCTCCACCCCGCTGGCCCTGCTGCGCGGCCGGGCGCTGGAGGACGCCGTCGCCGAGCAGGCCACGGACCTGGACGGCGTGGAACGGGCCCATGTGTCCCTCTCCGGCAAGCGCACCGCGCCGCGCGCCCGGATAGGGCTCGTCCTCGGTCCCCGGGCCCGGCCGGCGGCGGCCGTCGACGCCCTGCGCTCCGGCGCGCTGAAGGCCGCCCGGACGTCGACGGGGCTCGTGAGCCTGCCCGCGGAGGTCCGGCTGCGCGCCGTCAAGCACCGGCCGGAGCGCGTGACGTAGACCTTCCCGGTTCGTGACGTGTGCCCGCCCCCTCCTATAGTTGCCGCCGACAACCGTTCGTCACCGGACGGCGGCCATGGGGTGCGAAGGGGAGTGCGGAGTGCCGGATACCGAGGCCCAGCGGCTCGAGGGGCTGCTGGCGGAACTGCTGGCGATGATGGCGCGGCACGCGGATTCCAGCGAGGAGCACGTCCTCGTCGAGGTGCTGACCGCCGGCGAGGTCACCCAGCAGCAGATCGCCGACCGCCTCGGCCTCGACAAGAGCCGGATCAGCCGGCTGTGCACCTCACTGGAGCGCAAGGACCTGCTCGAGCGGGTCCGCGACGAGTCCAACCGGCGCAACCTCAGCCTCCGTCTCACCGCGGCGGGCAGGGCGGAGGCGCTGCGGCTGCGGCGCCACTGGCGCGAGCGGCACGAGGAGATGCTGGCGGCGATGACCGGGCGCGAGCGGGAGGGGCTGTTCCTCGGGCTGGGCGCGCTCGCCCGGGAGATGACGGTGGCCCACCGCGCGCGGTGCGCGGCGGGCCGCGTCAGGCACCTCTGACTCAGATGCCCCGCAGTGCCCCGCCGTCGACCGGCAGCAGGACGCCCGTCAGATACGACGCGGCCGGCGACAGCAGGAAGGCGGCCGTCTTGCCGAACTCCTCCGGCCGCCCGTAGCGGCGCAGCGGGATCCCGGCCGACAGCTTGGCGCGGGCCGCCCCGGCGTCGCCGGTGAGGGCGTCGAGCTCCCGCACCCGGTCGGTGTCGATCCGCGCCGGCAGCAGGCCGACGACACGGATGCCCTGCGGGCCGAGCTCGTCCGCCAGCGACTTGGCGAACCCGGCCAGGCCCGGCCGCAGCCCGTTGGAGATGGTGAGGCCCGGCACCGGCTCGTACACCGACGACGACAGCACGAAGCCGATCACGCCGCCCTCGCCGAGCTCGCCCGCGGCGGCCCGGGCGAGGCGTACCGCGCCGAGGAAGACCGAGGAGAAGGCCTGCTCCCACTGCTCGTCCGTCATGTCCGCCGCGGGGCCGGCCGGCGGGCCGCCGACGCTGATCAGCACGCCGTCCACCCGGCCGAAGTGCTCCCGGGCGGTGTGCAGCAGCCGGCCGGGCGTGGCCGGGTCGGAGTTGTCCGCGCCGACGCCGATGGCGCCCTCGCCCAGCTCCTTGGCGGTGGCCGCCGCCTTGTCGCCGTCGCGTCCGGTGACGACCACCTTCGCGCCGTCGGCGACCAGCTGCTCCGCGGCGGCCCGGCCCAGGCCCCGGGTGGCGCCGGTGACGATGTAGACGCGGCCTTCGAGTTCAAGATCCATGGGGTCAGTCTTTCATCAGGTGGGGAGGGTTCAGGCGACGGGCGTCGCGGTCTGTGCGGGCTCGGCCGGCGCGGCGGCGGCAGCGGCCCGGTCGCGCCGCTCCCGGCGGACCAGCACCCACCAGCCGAACGGCACCGCCGCCGCGAAGATCCACCACTGGATCGCGTACGCGATGTGCACCCCGATGCTGCTGTGGTCCGGCTCCTCGACCGGCTCGGGCTGCGCGCCCGACGGCTTCGGGGAGGTGCCGGTGAGCTGGATGTAGCCGCCCAGCACGGGACCGGTGACGCCGTCGGCGGCGCTCTGGGTGCTGTTGATCAGCATGACCTGGCGGTCGGGCAGCCCGCGCCGGTTCTCGATGCCGCTGGCGGACGTCGTCTCGTCGGCGCGCAGATAGCCGGTGACGGTGACCTCGCCCGCGGGGGCCTTCGGTACGTCGGGGAACGCCGTGATGTCGTCGCCCGCCGGGATCCAGCCGCGGTTCACCAGCACCGTGGCGCCGCCGCCGGCCGGCCGCAGCGGGGTGAGGACGAAGTAGCCCTGGTGTCCGTCGGCGTCGGTGCGCTGGCGGACGACGACCTCGTGTCCCGAGTCGTACGAGCCGGTCGCCGTGACCCGGCGCCAGGTGTCCGGCGTGGGGATGTCACGGCCGGGCGCGGAGAGCTCACCGACCGGGACGGGGGCGGCGCCGAGATTGCGGGCGACCAGGTCGTTGCGGGCGACCCGGGCCTCGTGCCGGTGGTACTGCCAGAACCCCAGCCTGATCATCACCGGGATGAGGAGGACGGCGATCAGGGTGAGGATCACCCACTGCCGGGTCAGGAGGAAGCGGTACACACCACGACGGTACAGCCCGCCCGGCCGCCGCCCGCCGCCGGGGCGGGCCGCCGTGTCACACGTGGCTGACGATGCCCCGGGCGCCCTCGGACCGGGCGCAGTGCGCGCCGCAGTACCAGTGGCCCCCGGACTCCACGCCCTGCCCGATCACCTGGCAGTCGCAGTGCTCGCAGATCGGCGCCATCTTGTGGATCGCGCACGCGAAGCAGTCAAAGACGTGCACCTCGCCCTGCGCGTGCACCTCGAAGGACATCCCGTAGTCGTTGCCGCAGACCTCGCACGTAGCCATACGCACAGCGTGCGACCCGGGCCCCCGCCGATCCGCGCCCCGGGCGCGCGCGTCGGCGAGGGTTCACCTGATCGGCGTCAGCCGGGGGCGGGCGCCACGTGCTTGAGGAGCTGTATGAAGACCGTCTCGTCGACGACCGGCGTGCCGTACGAGGCGGCGTTGGACACCTTGCCCGTGGGTGCCTGCGGGTCGTTCGTCACGAGCAGGCTCGTCAGCCGGGACACGCTGCCCGCGACATGCAGGCCGGCCGCCACCGCCCGGTCCTCGAGCAGCTCGCGGTCCACCGACGTGTCACCCGAGAAGGCGACCCGCATCCCCTGGACCAGCCGCCCGCCCGGCTCGAACCGGCCCGGATTGGGGTACGGCGACGGCGCCAGCCGCCGCGAGGGCCGCCACCCGCGCCGCGACTGCTGCGCCGGCACCCCGGCGTCCGGCGCCACGGGATCGCTCCACTCGGTGAGCGGCTGGCACGCCAGCAGCGGCAGCGTCAGCCCGGCCGTGGCCGCCCGGCGCAGGCTGGGGCGGAAGATCTCGGTGAGCACCCGGGCGTCGTCCAGCGCGTGGTGCGCCCGCTGCTGCACGACGCCGAAGTGTTCGGCGAGGGCCTGCAACCGCAGGCTCGGCAGCTCCAGCTGCAGCGTCTTGGCCAGCGTGATCGTGCACAACCGCTGGCGCACCGGCGGCTCGACGCCCGCCCGCGCGTACTCCCGGGCGATCATCCCCCAGTCGAAGTTCGCGTTGTGCGCGACGAGGACCCGGCCCTTCAGCCGCTCCCCGAACTCCTCGGCGACCTCCGGGAACCGGGGCGCGCCGGCGAGCATCTCGGCCGTCAGGCCGTGGATCCACACCGGTCCGGGCCCGCGGTCGGGGTTGACCAGCGTGTACCAGTGGTCCTGGACCTCGCCCCGGGCGTCCAGCCGGTAGACCGCCGCGGAGATGATCCGGTCGTCCTTCGCCAGACCGGTGGTCTCCACGTCGACGACGGCATAACCCTCCGGGTATTCGTCGGGCCAGATCGATGGCGCCGTGCGGTCTTCGAGCATGGTCCAGGAGCATAAGGGGCGGCACTGACACACCGGTACGGCGGGATCACGATGTTGACGTCCCCCGTGGGGTGACAAGTCCCGATTCGTACGCGATCACCACGAGCTGTGCCCGGTCCCGCGCGCCGAGTTTCGCCATCGCGCGGCCCGCGTGGGTCTTCGCGGTGACCGGGCTGATGTGCAGCCGGGCGGCGATTTCGGGGTTCGACAGGCCGCGGCCGACGAGGGCGACGACCTCGCGTTCGCGCTGCGTCAGGGTGTCGAGCCGGGCGTCGTGGACGGTGACGCGGGGCTTGGAGACGTACTCCAGGATCAGCCGCCGGGTCACCTCGGGGGACAGCAGCGCGTCGCCGCGGGCGGCGACCCGTACGCCGTGCAGCAGGTCCTCGGGCTCCATGTCCTTCAGCAGAAAGCCCGCCGCCCCCGCCCGCAGCGCGTCGAACACGTACTCGTCGAGGCCGTAGTTGGTGAGGATGACCACATGCGTGCCGGTCAGCGCCGGGTCCCCGGAGATCCGCCGCGTCGCCTCGATGCCGTCGGTCCCCGGCATCTGGATGTCGACCAGCGCCACGTCCGGGCGGTGCAGCGCGGCGAGTTCGGCGCCCGCCGCGCCGTCGGCGGCCTCGCCGGTGACCTCGATGTCGTCCTCCGCCTCGAGCAGGGCGCGGAAGCCCGCCCGGATGAGGGGCTGGTCGTCGACCAGCAGCACCCGGATCACGCGTCCCCCAGCGGCAGTACGGCCCGTACCGTGAAGCCCCCCTCGGGGCGCGGGCCGGTGGTCAGTTCGCCGCCGAGGGCGGTGACGCGTTCGCGCATGCCCGTCAGGCCCACGCCGGGCACCGGTTCGGCGGTGGCCGTGCCGTCGTCCCGGACCTCGACGCACAGGGCGTCCGGACGGTGGCCGATCCGGATCGCGGCGGCGGCGCCCGGGCCGGCGTGGCGGGCGATGTTCGTCAGCGCCTCCTGCACGATCCGGTACGCCGCGCGGTCCACGGCCTCGGGCAGCGGGCGGGGGTCGCCGTCGACGGTGACGGCGGCCGGGACGCCGGCGCCGTGCGCCCGTTCCACGAGGGCGGGCAGCCGGGCCAGGCCGCTGGGCGGTTCGTCGCGCAGGACGTGCAGGGTGGCGCGCAGTTCGCGGGCGGCGTCCGCGGCGGCCTCCTGGACGGCCGCCAGGGCCGCCGGGACCTCCTCGCCGCGCTTGCGGGCCAGATGGACGGCGACGCCCGCCTGCACCTTGATGACGGAGATGCTGTGGGTGAGGGAGTCGTGCAGCTCGCGCGCGATCCGCAGCCGCTCCTCGCCGGCCCGCCGCAGCGCCGTCTCCTCCCGGGTCCGCTCCGCCTCCTCCACCCGCCGCCGGGCCTGTTCGAGGTACGCGAGATACGTGCGCCGCATCTCGGCGGTGACGGCGCCCGCCACCAGCCAGCCGACGAGCAGCAGCCGCCGCTCGAGGGCGGCCGACAACTCGTCGTCCGGCCCGAGCAGGAGGGGCAGCGCCACGGCGCCGGCCACCACGCCCGTACCCACGACGACGGCGGTGGCCGCCCGGTGGCCCAGGCGGACGGCGGTGTAGACGCAGACGAGGACGGGCAGCACGGGCGCGCCGTCCGGGTAGCCGCGCAGGTGGTACGCGAAGACGCAGCCGACGGCGACGGCGAGCATCGCCACCGGGAAGCGGCGGCGGGCCGGCAGCGCGGCGGAGGCGAGGGCGGCGAGCGCGTACGCACCGGCGTCGGCGGGCGTCCGGTTGTCCGGGGCGATCGCCATGCTGCCCAGCGACACCGCGAACACCCCGGCGGCGAGCGCGAACTCGTGCCGCAGCCGCACCACCGTCGACTCCCCCATACGTGCCATGCGCCGACGGTAGCCCGCCGCACACCCCCCGCGCCTCGTCCCGGAGTAGCAGGTACGGTCTGCGCCTTCCGCAGCAGACGGACCGGCGGGGGAGCTTCGGACAGCAGCCGCCGGACGTCCTCGCGGGCGACGCGGCGCGGCGGGCGCGCGGGCCATCATCGGCGTACGAGCTCGTACCACCGGGAGGTACCCATGCCGTTCACCGAGACCCGTGCCGAGGGGCTGCTCATCACCCGCGCCCGGCAGTACAACGCCCTCGTCGCCCTGATGTTCGGCGGCCGGCGCGGCGCCCTCGACCGGCGGCTGGCCGCCGCCACCGGGGCGGCACCGGGGGAGCGGGTCGTCGACATCGGCTGCGGCCCCGGCCATCTGGCCCGCCGGCTCGCCGCCCGCGTCGCCCCGGACGGCGACGTGCTGGGCATCGACCCGTCGCCGGGCATGATGCGCTACGCCCGCCGCCGCGCCCGGGCGGTGCCGGGCATCCGCTTCCAGCAGGGCGAGGCCCAGTCGCTGGACCTCCCCGCCGCCAGCCGTGACGTGATCACCAGCACGTTCGCGCTGCACCACATCGCGGCGGACGCCCGCGAGGCCGCGCTGCGCGAGATGTACCGGGTGCTGCGCCCCGGCGGCCGGCTGCTGCTCGCGGACGCCTTCCCCACCGGCCGGGTGACGCCGCGGGTGGTCGCCGCGATGGCCCGGATGTCCCGTCACGCCCACGACGGGGACGCCCCGGTGGACACCGACGTCCGCCAGTACACGGACGTCCTCGAGACGGCCGGCTTCAAGGACCTGGTCTTCACCGACCTGCCGCCGTGGACCCGCTGCGTGACGGCCGTGAAGCCGCGCTGACGGTCCCGGGGGCGGGGCGCCCGCGGGCAGCCGTCAGTCCGTGCCCAGCGCCGGGTCGCTCACGCCCGGCTCGCCCGTTTCGACGTGTCCCGCGAAGCGGCGCAGGAACGCCGGGTCCGCCTCGTCCGTCACGCTCACGTCGAACCACCGGGCGCTGTGCCGCAGTTCCACCGTGTGCCGCACCCGGGCGCCGGGCCTCACCCGCAGCGTGCGGGACGCGCCCCCGTACGCGTTGGTCACCGTCAGCCGCCGCTCGCGCGGGCCGCCGTTGTCCAGCGTCAGCGTCACGTCGCCCGTGCGCGCGTCGTGCCGCGCGGTCACCTCGGCGCCCGGGTCCAGCGTGGCGCCGCGGAAGGCGGCGAGGCTGCCGTTCGGCCCCCACACCGACACGTCGTACGCGCCGTCCGTCGCCCAGGCACCGGCGATGCTCTTCCCGGCCTCCGCCGTGTACGTACGCGGGCCCTGGCCGTCCGCCGCGGAGGTCGCGTAGAAGCACGCACCGGCGTGCGCGCCGCCGCTGAACGACACCTCGAAGCCGTCCGCGCCCCGGCGCCCGTCGACCACCGGCGCGTACCGCAGCGGCCGTGCCGGACGCCCGCCGCGCTCCTGCCCGGGCATCGCCCCGTCGGCCGGCGGGAGAAGCGGATACGACGGGTGCCGCTCCCGGTCCGGCGGCGTGAAGCCGGAGGTGTCCGGCAGCGGACGTACCCGCGTGTCCTTGCGCCGGAAGTCGAACGCCGAGGTCAGATCGCCGGCCACGGCCCGGCGCCAGGGCGAGATGTTCGGCTCGCGGACGCCGAAGCGCTCCTCCGTGAACCGGATGATCGAGGTGTGGTCGAAGGTCTCGGAGCAGACGTAACCGCCCGTCGACCACGGCGAGACGACGAACATCGGCACCCGCGGCCCGAACCCGTACGGACCCGGCCGCGCGTACCCCGCGACACCGCCGCGGTAGACGTCCAGCGAGGTGTCGGCGGTGGAGGCGCCCTGCTCGGGCGACAGCGGCGGGAACGGCGGGACCACGTGGTCGAAGAAGCCGTCGTTCTCGTCGTACGTGACGAACAGCGCCGTCCGGCTCCACACCTCCGGGTCGGAGGTCAGCGCGTCCAGCACCCGCGAGATGTACCAGGCGCCGTAGTTCGGCGGCCAGTTGGAGTGCTCGCTGAAGGCCTCGGGGGCCACGATCCACGAGACCTGCGGCAGCTTCCCGGTCCGCACGTCGGAGCGCAGGACGTGGAAGAAGTCCTCGCCGGCCTTCGCGTTCGTCCCCGTGCGCGCCTTCTCGTACAGCGGGTCGCCCGGTTGCGCCTCCCGGTAGTTGTCGAAGTACAGCAGCGAGTTGTCGCCGTAGTTCCCGCGGAAGGCGTCCTCGATCCAGCCCCAGGACCCGCCCGCGTCCAGCCCGTCGCCGACGTCCTGGTAGATCTTCCAGGACACCCCCGCCGCCTCGAGCCGCTCGGGGTACGTGCGCCAGCCGTACCCGCGCTCCTCGTTGCCGAGGACGGGCCCGCCGCCCGTGCCGTCGCTGCCGTTGGAACCCGACCACAGGTAGTAGCGGTTGGGGTCGGTGGCGCCGATGAAGGAGCAGAAGTACGCGTCGCACACGGTGAACGCGTCGGCGAGCGCATAGTGGAACGGGATGTCCCCGCGGTCCAGGTACGACATGGTGGCGGCGGTCTTCGCCGCGATCCAGTTGTCGTACGCACCGCCGTTGTACGCGGCCTGGCCGCCGGCCCAGTCATGGTTGAGGCCCTGCAGATACTCGCTGCCCAGCAGCTCGTCGTCCGGGCGGAACGGCAGCACGGTCCGCTCGCCGTCCTGCTGGTGCCACACGGTCCTGCCGGACGGCAGGACGACCGGACGCGGGTCGCCGAAGCCTCTGACGCCGGACAGCCGGCCCAGATAGTGGTCGAACGACTCGTTCTCCTGCATCAGCACGACGATGTGCTCGACGTCGCGGATCGAGCCGGACCCCCGGGCGGGCGGGATGGCCGCGGCCCGGTCGATGCTGTCGGCCAGTGCGGTGAAGGCGGCGGTGGCGCCCGCGGTCCGCAGGAACCTGCGGCGGTCGATGGGGGACATGAAGGTGCCTCCTGGGTCCTCGGGGAGTTCGGGAGGGGCGCTTCACGGTCGGGTCTGCCGGCGAATCGGCGGTGACGGTGGCACGTACACGCGAGGAAGTCCCCCTGAACCGAGAGGACCTGTGCGGCAGCCTGCCCGCGCGGGCGCACGCCCGAACAGGTATATCCGAAACGCCTGACCGATTCGGCGGAAACGGGGAATCGCGTTACCTCGTGTGGTGGCGCGTGCACCAATGGTGATGATTCACAGCCGCCCGGAGGACACATGCGGATCCTTCTTCTCGCCAGCGCGAACAACAGCCTGACCCAGCGCGTGGACGCCGAGCTCCACGACCGGGGACATGTCGTACGACTCCAACTGGCCGGTGCCGACGAGGAGGTCTGCGCCACCGTCCGTACCTTCGACCCCCATCTCGTCGTCGCCCCGATGCTGAAGTCCGCGATCCCCCGCGAGCTGTGGACCCGGCGGGTCTGTCTGGTCGTCCATCCCGGCCCGGTGGGCGACCGCGGCCCCGCGGCCCTGGACTGGGCGATCGACGGCGGGGAGCGGCACTGGGGCGTAACGGTTCTGCAGGCGGCCGAGGAGTTCGACGCCGGCGACATCTGGGCGAGCGTCGCCTGCGAACTGCCCCCGGACGCCGCGAAGAGCGACCTCTACCGCGGCGAGGTGGCCGACGCCGCCCTGGAGGCCGTCCATCTCGCCGTCCAGCGCTTCGCCTCCGGCGGCTACCGCCCCGAGCCGCTCGACTACTCCCGCCCCGGCGTCACCGGCCGGGCCCGCCCCCGCTTCCCGCAGGCGCGGCGCCGGATCGACTGGACCCGCGACACCACTGCGACCGTGCTGCGCCGGCTGCGGGCGGCCGACTCCCAGCCCGGGGTCCTCGACGAGATCGGCGGCCGGGAGTTCTTCCTCTACGGCGGCCACGAGGAGGACCGCATCACCGGCGCCCCCGGCCGTCTCCTCGCCCGCCGGGCCGGCGCCGTCTGCCGGGGCACGGCCGACGGGGCGGTGTGGCTCACCCAGCTCAGACCCGGACGCCGCACCGTCCCCACGTTCAAGCAGTCCGCCGTCACCGCGCTGGGCGACGAGGCCCGCGCGCTGCCCGACGCCCCCGTCCGCCTGGTCCTGCCGCCCGGCCGGCGCACCTGGACCGACGTCCGCTACGAGGAGCGGGGCCGGGTGGGCCTGGTGCGCTTCTCCTTCCCGGCGGGTGCCATGTCGACCCTCCAGTGCCGCCGGCTGCTCGGCGCGTACCGGCACGCCCTCACCCGCCCCACCCGGGTCGTCGTCCTCGGCGCCACCCGCGACTTCTTCTCCAACGGCATCCACCTCGGCGAGATCGAGGCCGCCGCCGACCCGGTGCGGGAGTCCTGGGAGAACATCAACGCCATGGACGACCTCGTCGAGGCGGTCCTGACGACCACCGACCGGCTCACCGTCGCCGCCCTCGGCGGCAACGCGGCGGCCGGCGGGGTCATGCTGGCGCTGGCCGCCGACGAGGTCTGGTGCCGCCAGGGCGTGGTGCTGAACCCCCACTACCGGCTGATGGGCCTGTACGGCTCCGAGTACTGGACGTACACCCTGCCCCGCCGCGTCGGCCGCGAGCAGGCCCGCCGGCTCACCGAGGACGCCGTCCCCGTCAGCGCCGCCCGGGCCCGCCATCTGGGCCTCGCGGACTGCGTGCTGCCCGCCTCCCCCGAGGGCTTCCCCGGCGAGGCCGCCGCCCTCGCCCGCCGCGTCGCCGCCTCCCCGCATCTGGCCGCGCGGCTGCGGGACAAGGCCCGGCGCCGCGAGCTGGACGAGGAGACCAAGCCCCTGGCCCTGTACCGGGCCGGTGAACTGGCCCGGATGCGTCTGGATTTCACGGGCGGGACCTACCACCGGCTACGCTCGGCGTTCATCCGCAAACAGCCGGTGGGCGCGCCGGTGGCGCGATGAAGCGGCGGCGGCCTCTGGTGCCACCGCCCCGGTGCCTCTAACCTGCGCTCATGTCTGTTCCCCAGCTCCCCGACGTGGTGCTCTGGTCCATACCCGCGTTCATCCTGCTGACGGTCGTCGAGATCATCAGTTACCGGCTCCATCCCGACGACGACGCCGTCGGGTACGAGACGAAGGACGCCGCGACCAGCATCACGATGGGCCTCGGCAGCCTCTTCACCGAGGCGCTGTGGAAGATCCCGGCGGTCGCCGTCTACACCGCCCTGTACGCGGCGACCCCGGTGCACTGGGACATCACCTGGTGGTCGGTGCTGCTCGCGCTGCTGGCGCAGGACTACTGCTACTACTGGTCGCACCGCGGCCACCATGTGATCCGGGTGCTGTGGGCCAGCCACGTGGTCCACCACTCCAGCCGGAAGTTCAACCTCTCCACCGCACTGCGCCAGCCCTGGACGGGTGCGACGACCTGGCTCTTCTATCTGCCGATGATCGCCGCCGGCGTGCATCCGGCGGTGCTGGCCTTCTGCTCGTCCGTCAGCCTGGTCTACCAGTTCCCGATCCACACCGAGCGGATCAGGACACTGCCGCGGCCCGTGGAGTGGCTCTTCAACACCCCCTCGCACCACCGGGTCCACCACGCCTCCCAGGGCAGCTATCTGGACCGCAACTTCGGCGGCATCCTCATCGTCTGGGACCGGCTCTTCCGCTCCTTCGAGCCGGAGCGCGCGCAGACCGAGCCGTGCGTCTACGGGCTGACGAAGAACATCACGACGTTCAACCCGCTGCGCGTCGCCACCCACGAGTACGCCGCCATCGCACGCGATGTACGGGCCGCGGGGGACTGGCGCGAGCGCCTGGGACGGGTGTTCCGCGGCCCCGGCTGGCAGCCCGCCGGGGCCCCGGCCGCCGTCGCGGCGGCCCCGCAGGCCGCCGACTCGGCGGCGTGAGCGAAAACCGGCCATCGGGGGCGGTGAACAGGCTGGTCACGGTTGTCCGGCGGGGCCCATGGCGCCGCTTGCGGAAGCTATTGTTCTGCCACGTTCGACGAGCGGCGTAACGGCAGCAGTGGAGGGGACAGTCGCATGAGCACCCTGAGCAGAGGCCCGGCGTGGGCCGACATCATGCCCAGGCCCAAGCCGCTGCTGCGTGTCTTCGCCGGGATCAGCGCCGTCCATCTGATCGGCCTGCTCGCCGGCCTCGACTGGCTGGACGACCTCACCAAGCCGCTGCTGATGCCCGCCCTCGCCGCCTACGCCGCCTCCCGCAAGGCGCCGCGGCTGCTGACGGCCGCGCTGCTGTGCGGCTGGGCCGGCGACGTCCTGCTGCAGTTCGGCTCGACCGTGCAGTTCCTCGCCGGCATGGGGTGCTTCGCCGCCGGGCACGTCTGCTACCTGCTGCTCTTCCGCGCCCGGCCCGGCCTGTGGGTCGCGGTCGGCTACGCCGTGGTGTGGGCGGGGCTCGTCGCCGCGCTGTGGACGGGGCTGGACGGCGCCCTGCGGATCCCCATCGGGCTCTACAGCCTGCTGCTCGCGGCGATGGCCTGCTGCGCCACCGAGCTGGGCCGCACCGCCGCGGCGGGCGGCGCGCTGTTCTTTGTCTCCGACGGGCTGATCGCCACCGACCTGGCGGACTGGCCGCAGCTGCCGCTGGCGTCGTTCTGGGTGATGGCCACCTATCTCGGTGCCCAGTACCTGCTGACGGACGGTGTGCTGCGGGAACAGCACACCGTCCGCCCTCAATCGGTGCAGCCGGTCACTTCCTGACGGCGTCCAGGGCGTCCACGATGCCCTCGCCGTAGAACCCGTTGCGGCTCTTGCCGCCGACGCAGACCGCGTCCGCGACGCCGTTGCCGTCCGTGTCGTAGAACTCGGGGCAGACCTGGTCGTTCGCCTGGGCCTTCAGCAGCACCTGGAGCTGGGCGCCGCCCAGCGCCGGGTGACTGCTTTTGATGAGCGCCGCCACCGCCGCCGCGTGCGGGCCGGCCATCGAGGTGCCCTGGAGGAAGCCGTACTGGCCGCCGGGCAGCGTCGACAGGATGCGCCCGTTCTTCGACGGGGTGTCGGCCGGGACCCGGCCGTCGCCGCCGGGGGCGGCGACGTCGATGACGCCGTTGCCGTACGACGAGTAGTACGACTTGCCGTTCAGCGGGCCCGTGGCGCTCACGGTGAGCACGCCGGGCAGCTGGGTCGGGATGTCGAGGCACACGTGCGGGTCGATGGTCCGGGGGAACGTGGTGCCGTCGTCGGGGCTCGAGGCGTCGACGATCGCGTCCGAGTCCAGGTCGTGGGAGGAGTTGCCCGCCGAGGCCACGTTCAGCACCCCCTTGCCCTGGGCGTACATCGAGGCCCGGCCGACCGCGTCGAGGATGGCGCGCTGGTCGGGGTCGTCCGGGCAGTTGTAGAGCCACGGGTCGATGTAGTAGCTGTTGTTGGTGATCTCCACGCCGTGATCGGCGGCGAAGACGAAGGCGCAGACCACCGACTCCGGGTAGAAGAGCTGGGTGTCGTCCTGCTGGGCGACCTTGATCGAGGCCACCTTGACGCCCGGTGCCACGCCGGCCACGCCGATGCCGTTGCGGGCGGCGGCGATCTCACCGGCGACATGGGTGCCGTGGTAGTGGCCGGCGTTCATCGGCCGCCAGGCGCCCGGGCTGGTGTCCGGCACACCCCCGACGCAGGACGCCGACTGGGACGCGGAGAAGTTCGCCGTCAGGTCCGGGTGGGTGTCGTCCACACCGGTGTCGACGACGGCGACGGTCACCTTGGAGCTGCCGGGGTTGATCCCCGAGGCCTGGTCGGCCTTGATCGCCCGCAGGTCCCACTGGTCCGCCTCGAGCGGCTCCTGCGCGGGCGTCGCCGCCGCGGCGGTACGGGCCCGCTGCGCGGCGTCGAGCTTCTGCGGCGCGCCGACCTCCGTGGTGCCGGCGGCCTGCAGCGGGGCGGTACGGGTGGCACCGGCCGACTGCACCCCGCGGACGGCGCGCATCCGCGCGGCGAAGTCAGGGTTGGCGGAGTGCACGACGATGACGCCGATCTTCCCGTACGCGATGACGACCTGTCCGTCGGCATCCTCGATCGCCCTGGACACCCGCGCGACGGTGCGGGCGTCCGGGGTGGTGTTCACGACATAGGCGAGGGTGCCCGCGGCCGCCGCCTCGGTGCCGGCGGCCGGGGCGGTCGCGGCCGATGCTGCCGCCGGCAGGAAGCCGAGCGACGCGGTGAGCGCCAGACCGAGCGACACCGCGAGCAGACGGCGGCGTCTCGAACCGGGATGAGTCATGGGATCTCCAGATCATCGGTGATTCCGCCCGCGGACGAGGTGCGCACCCGTGGGCGGGGACATGGCAAGGGAAGCTATCCCCGATCACCACCCCCGTTCAATACGCCACTTGGTGACAGATCAGCCGTGTCGGCACCAGGGGTACCGGCCGTCGCATTTGTAACATGCGCAAATCGTCATATCGGACAGGGATCGCCATAGAACGGCAGAAACCGCCCGAGTGCCGATCCGCCCCCAACGGACCAGGAGCCCACGTGAACACCGCACCACCGCAGCCGGGGAGCGCAGCCCCCGCCGCCATCCCCAGGCAGCCGGGGCCCGGACGCTACCGGGAGGTGCAGCGCAGCCCGGAGTTCGCGCGACTGCGCCACGCGCAGCGCTCGTTCGCCTTCCCGCTCACGCTCGCCTTCACCGGCTGGTACCTGCTGTACGTCCTGCTGTCCAACTACGCGGGCGGCCTGATGGCCCGTGAGCTCACCGGCCACGTCAACGTCGCCTTCGCGCTGGGCCTCGCCCAGTTCCTGACGACCTTTCTGATCGCCTGGTGGTACGCCCGCTACGCCGCGGCCCGCCTCGACCCGCGCGCCGAGGAGATCCGCGGGCGGATGGAGGGCGGCGCATGACCCCCGTCCCCCTGGCCGTGGACGCGCAGCAGCACCGGCCGCTCATCATCGGGCTGTTCTCCGTCTTCGTCCTGGCGACCCTGGCGATCACCGTGTGGGCGGGGCGCCGGACGAAGGACGCCACCGACTACTACGCGGGCGGACGGTCGTTCACCGGCTTCCAGAACGGTCTGGCGATCTCCGGCGACTACATGTCGGCGGCGTCCTTCCTCGGCATCGCCGGCGCCATCGCCCTGTTCGGGTACGACGGCCTCCTGTACTCCGTCGGCTTCCTGGTGGCGTGGCTGGTGGCCCTGCTGCTGGTCGCGGAACCGCTGCGCAACTCCGGCCGCTTCACCATGGGGGACGTACTGGCGTACCGGATGCGCCAGCGTCCCGTCCGTACCGCCGCCGGTGTGTCCACGATCGTGGTGTCGATCTTCTACCTGCTGGCCCAGATGGTCGGCGCCGGGGCGCTCGTCGCGCTGCTGCTCGGGGTCACGGGGGAGACGGGCAAGAACCTGATCGTCGTCCTGGTCGGCGTCATCATGATCCTCTACGTCACGGTCGGCGGCATGAAGGGCACCACGTGGGTGCAGATCGTCAAGGCGGCCCTGCTGATCGCGGGCGCCGTGCTGCTGACCGTGCTCGTCCTCCAGCGGTTCGGCTGGAGCGTCCCCGCGCTGCTGGACGCCGCCGCGCACCACAGCGGCACCGGGCGGGCGTTCCTGGAGCCCGGGCAGAAGTACGGGGCCACGGCCGTCTCGAAGCTCGACTTCGTCTCCCTGGGCCTCGCCCTGGTCCTGGGCACCGCCGGGCTGCCGCACATCCTCATCCGCTTCTACACGGTGCCGTCCGCGAAGGCCGCCCGGAAGTCCGTGCTGTGGGCGATCGGGATCATCGGCGGCTTCTATCTGATGACCATCGCCCTCGGCTTCGGCGCCGCCGCGCTGATCACCCGGGCCGACATCGTCGCCTCCAACCCGGCCGGCAACACCGCGGCACCACTGCTCGCCTGGCAGCTGGGCGGGGGAGAGGGCTCCCCGGGCGGGGCGATCCTGCTCGCCGTGATCTCCGCGGTCGCCTTCGCCACCATCCTCGCGGTCGTGGCCGGGCTGACGCTGGCCTCGTCGTCGTCCTTCGCCCACGACATCTACGCCAACGTCATCCGGCGCGGACAGGCCACCGAGCGCCAGGAGATCGCCGCGGCGCGGATCTCCGCGGTGGCCATCGGGGCGGTGGCGATCGGGCTGGGCATCTTCGCCGGGAAGCTGAACGTCGCGGGGCTGGTAGCGCTGGCGTTCGCCGTCGCGGCCTCCGCGAACCTCCCGGCCATCCTCTACAGCCTCTTCTGGCGGCGCTTCAACACCTCCGGGGCGCTGTGGTCGATCTACGGCGGGCTGTCGGTGTCGGTGCTGCTGGTGCTGTTCTCGCCGGTGGTGTCGGGGAAGCCGACGTCGATGTTCCCCGGGGTGGACTTCCACTGGTTCCCGCTGGAGAACCCCGGGCTGGTGTCGATCCCGGCGGGCTTCCTGCTGGGGTGGCTGGCGTCGGTGCTGACGCCGGTGGAGGACACGGACGGCGAGAAGTACGCGGAGCTGGAGGTACGGGCGCTCACGGGCGCGGGGGCGCACTGACCGCGATTCCATAATCCGGAATATAAATTCCACGTCCTACAGTTTGTCGGCGGCCTCGCGTAGGGTGGCGTCAGAGAGATCCAGCCGAGCGAGGGGCCGCCGCCATGCTGTTGGACACCTTCGGCCGACAGGCCACGGACCTGCGGGTCTCCCTGACCGACCGGTGCAATCTGCGCTGCACCTACTGCATGCCCGAGGAAGGGCTGCAGTGGCTGGCCAAGCCCGAGCTGCTCACGGACGACGAGATCGTCCGCCTGGTCCGTATCGCGGTCACCGATCTCGGCGTCACCGACGTGCGGTTCACCGGCGGCGAGCCCCTCCTGCGCCCCGGCCTGACGGGCATCGTCGAACGCTGCGCGGCCCTCGAGCCCCGCCCCCGGCTGTCGCTCACGACGAACGGCATCGGCCTGGAACGCACGGCGGCGGCCCTGCGCGCGTCGGGCCTGGACCGGGTGAACGTCTCGCTCGACACTCTGAGCCCCGAGGTCTTCCACCGCCTGACGCGCCGCAAGCGCCACGCGGACGTCCTGCGCGGCCTCGCGGCGGCGCGGGCGTCGGGCCTGGACCCGGTGAAGGTGAACACCGTCCTGATGCCCGGGGTGAACGACACCGAGGCCCCCGACCTCCTCGCCTGGGCCGTGGAGAACGGGTACGAGCTCCGCTTCATCGAGCAGATGCCCCTGGACGCGCAGCACGGCTGGCAGCGCGACGGCATGATCACCGCGGGCGACATCCTCACGTCCCTGCGCACCCGCTTCAGCCTCACGCCCGAACCGGACGAGGCCCGGGGCTCGGCCCCCGCGGAACGCTGGCTGGTGAACGGCGGCCCCCACCGCGTAGGCGTGATCGCCTCGGTCACCCGCCCCTTCTGCCGCGCCTGCGACCGCACCCGCCTCACGGCGGACGGCCAGATCCGCAACTGCCTCTTCGCCCGCGAGGAAACGGACCTCCGCGCCCTCCTCCGCTCGGACGCCTCCGACGAGGCGATCGCGACCCGCTGGCGCGAGGCGATGTGGGGCAAGAAGGCGGGCGCGGGCCTGGACAGCGAGGACTTCGTCCAGCCGGAGCGTCCTATGTCGGCGATCGGCGGCTGACCTATCAGCCTGTCCGGCGTTTGAGGACAAGGCGCGAAGCGCCGATACGGGGGTCCGGGGGCGGAGCCCCCGGGACGGCGACCCTACGGACGCCAGTCCGTGAACGCGACGACCTCCTTGAGGAACCCCCGAACCCCCAGGAACTGCTCCAGGTATTCCCGGTGTTCCCCACAGGCGAGCCACGTCTTCCGCCGCTCAGGCGTATGCACCTTCGGGTTGTTCCAGACAAGCACCCACGAGGCCGCCACCCGGCACCCCTTCGCGGAGCAGATCGCATCGTTCACAGGGGATGTCACACCCCCACCCTACGACCGTCCCGGACATGGCGACGCCGGGCAGCCACGGGGGGAGCCGCCCGGCGTCGGTCCGTCGCTCCGACGGGGGATGCGGAGCGCCTACGAAGTATGTCACGGAGCGGGGGGTTCGAGTCAGCAGAACGCCATGATTGATCTGAGGTTTTCTTGAGCTTTTGACAACTCAGCCGCTCAACGCGCCCCGGAATCACGACTGCTGCCGCCCGATTCCTCATCTTCCGGTACGCCTTCGGCCTGATCGTCCCCCCGGATCACCGGCCCCAGCGCCGGCCGCACCGGCACAGGAACAAATGGGGACGGACCAGAAGGAGCGTTCTCACGCCCGGCGTTAGCCGCGATCACGGCAACATAGGGCATGAACGTACCCAGCACCAGCGCCACCACAGCCACATAGCGCTCCACGTTCCACAACAGTGCCGCGGCCAGCACCGCGACACACCGCACGAGCATGGAGATCACGTAGCGCCGCTGGCGGCCGGCCACATCCTCGGCCAGCCCCTTGCGCGCCCCACTGATCGCGAAGACCTGGGGTCCGCCGCGCTTCCGTATCACGTTCCACCACCTGACGACTGGGTCTCCTCACCATACGTCGCCCTGCGCAAGGCGCCGAGAGCGGGTACGGCGACGCGACGGCCGCACCCGTGCACGCATCGTACGGACGTATCCGGCATGCGGCGTACCCGATTCGGGCGGACAGTGGAACGAACTGCGCGTAACGCGCCATAGGAGGCGACATGAGCTGGTTGTGGGCGATTCTGGTGGGCCTGGTGTTGGGCTTCATCGCCCGACTCATCCTGCCCGGCAAACAGAAGATCCCGATCTGGCTGACGATTGTCTGCGGCATCGTCGGCTCCCTGCTGGGCAACGCGGTCGCGGGCTGGATCGGTGTCGAGGAGACCTCGGGCATCGACTGGATCCGGCACCTCCTGGAGCTGGCGGGCGCGGTCCTGGCGGTGGCCGTGGGCGCACCGCTGTACGCGTCGCTGCGGGGCAACAAGAAGCACCGGAACCCCCCGCCCCAGCACTACTGAGTCGCGCAGGGGCCGGGCGGCGACGCGAGTCGCCCGCCCGGCCCCTGCGCAAGCGGGAGTCAGCCGACCTCGACCGCCGCCAGATTCCTCTTGCCGCGCCGCAGCAGCAGCCACCGCCCGTGCAGCAGCTCGTCCCGCGACGGGACGGCGTCCTCGGCGGCGACCTTCACGTTGTTCACGTAGGCGCCGCCCTCCTTCACCGTCCGCCGCGCCGCCGACTTGCTGGCCACCAGTCCGACCTCGGCGAACAGATCCACCACGAGGCCCAGCTCGGCGACCTTCACCCGCGGCAGCTCCGCCAGCGCCCCGGCCAGCGTCGCCTCGTCCAGCTCCGCCAGCTCACCCTGGCCGAACAGCGCCTTCGACGCGGCGATGACGGCCGCGCACTGCCCGGCCCCGTGCACCAGCGTCGTCAGCTCCTCGGCCAGCGCCCGCTGTGCGGCCCGCGCCTGCGGCCGCTCGGCGGTCTGCCGCTCCAGGTCCTCGATCTCCTCGCGGCTCCGGAAGCTGAAGGTCCGCAGGAAGTTCGCCACGTCGCGGTCGTCCGCGTTCAGCCAGAACTGGTAGAACGCGTACGGCGTGGTCATCTCCGGGTCGAGCCAGACCGTGCCGGACTCCGTCTTGCCGAACTTCGTGCCGTCCGCCTTGGTGATCAGCGGGGTGCCGATCGCGTGCACCACGGCCGTGGGGTCGACCCGGTGGATCAGGTCCGTGCCGGCCGTCAGATTGCCCCACTGGTCGCTGCCGCCGGTCTGCAGCGTGCAGCCGTGGCGCCTGTAGAGCTCCAGGAAGTCCATGCCCTGGAGGATCTGGTAGCTGAACTCCGTGTAGCTGATGCCCGCGTCGGAGTTGAGCCGCCGGGCGACGGCCTCCTTGGCGATCATCTTGTTCACCCGGAAGTGCTTGCCCATGTCCCGCAGGAAGTCGATCGCCGACAGCCCGGACGTCCAGTCCAGGTTGTTGACCATGACTGCCGCGTGCGGGCCCTCGAAGTCCAGCAGCGGCGCGATCTGGCCGCGCAGCCGCTCCACCCAGCCGGCGACGGTCTCGGGCGCGTTCAGCGTGCGCTCCGAGTTCGGCTTCGGGTCGCCGATCAGGCCCGTCGCCCCGCCGACCAGGCCCAGCGGGCGGTTGCCCGCCTGCTGGATCCGGCGCATGGTGAGGATCTGGACCAGGTTGCCGATGTGGAGGCTGGGCGCGGTCGGGTCGAAGCCGCAATAGAAGGTGACGGGACCGTCCGCGAACGCCTTGCGCAGTGCGTCCTCGTCAGTGGAGAGGGCGATGAGCCCGCGCCACTGCAGCTCGTCGACGATGTCCGTCACGATCTGTCTCTCCTCGGCTGTGGTGTACGGGCGCGCCGGCCGGCGCGCACCTCAGAGGGTACGCGCTCACCACCGGCGGCCCGACTGCATATCTCCGGGGGTAACCCCCGGACCCCCAGCCGGGGCGGGTGGCCGGCTGGATCCGGCGGGGTCAGACCCCCTTGCTGACCGAGCTCATGTTGAAGTCCGGCACCCGCACCGGCGGCATCGCCGCCCGGGTGAACCAGTCGCTCCACTCCCGGGGCAGCGTCGGCGCCGTTTGCCCCGCCTCTGCCGCGCGGCCGAGGAGGTCGACGGGGGACTCGTTGAAGCGGAAGTTGTTCACCGCGCCCGTGACCTCGCCGTTCTCCACCAGATACACCCCGTCCCGGGTCAGCCCGGTGAGCAGCAGTGTCGCCGGGTCGACCTCGCGGATGTACCACAGACACGTCAGCAGCAGCCCGCGCTCGGTGGCGGCGACCATCTCCTCCAGCGACTTCGTGCCGCCCGCCTCGAGGGTCAGGTTGTCGATCTCCGGCGTGACCGGCAGCCCCGTGAGCCCCGCCGAGAAGCGCGAGGACAGCAGATGCGTGAGCTCGCCGTCGCGGATCCAGTCCGTGGCGGTCAGCGGCAGCCCGTTGTCGAACACCGACGACTCCCCGCCGGAGGCGTGCGCCACCACGAACGGCGCGCACTCGATCCCGGGCGCCGCCGGGTCGCTGCGCAGGGTCAGCGGGAGGTCGGTCAGCTTCGTACCGATCTTCGTGCCGCCGCCGGGCCTGGAGAACACCGTCCGGCCCTCGTGGGCGTCCCGGGCGGACGCCGACCAGGTCAGGTACACCATCAGGTCCGCCACCGCGCTGGGCGGCAGCAGCGTCTCGTACCGCCCGGCGGGCAGCTCGATCTGCCGCTTCGCCCACGCCAGCCGCTGCGCGAGCTCGGCGTCCAGCTCCGCCGGGTCCACGTCGGTGAAGTCGCGCGTCGCGCGGCCCGCCCACGCGGACTTCGTACGGTCCGGGGACTTGGCGTTGAGCTCGAGGGTGCCGGTCGGCTGGTCGTGGCGCAGCCGCAGGCCGGTGGAGGTGCCGAGGTAGGTGGACGTCATCAGATGGTTCGCGAAGCCGTACAGCTCGTGTCCGGCGGCCCTGGCGTGCGCGAAGGTCTCGCCCAGCCGGGGGGCGAAGCCGCCGAAGACCTCGGAGGACGTCTCGGCGGGCGGCGCGGTGAAGTCGGGGGAGGCCGCGACCCCGGTGACCAGCGGTCCCGCGTCCTCCGCCGGCCCCGCGTCCCGGGCGGCCTGCTCGGCGGCGCGGACCAGGGGCTCCAGGTCGTCGGCGGTCACGGCGGTCCGGGACACCACGCCGGACGCGGTCCCCGAGGCGCCGTCGACGGTGGCGATCACGGTCAGGGTGCGGCCCCGGGTGACGCCGTTCGTGGTGAGGGCGTTGCCGGCCCAGCGCAGATTGGCGGTGGACTGCTCGTCGGCGATGACGACACAGCCGTCGGCGACGGACAGCTCGAGCGCCCGCTCGACGATCTCGTGCGGCTTCACGGGCGTCATCGTCCGGCCTCCTGAGTCGTGTTGAGAATATTGACGTTCCTGAAGAGCGCCGACGGGCACCCGTGCGACACCGCCGCGACCTGCCCTGGCTGGGCCTTGCCGCAGTTGAAGGCGCCGCCCAGGACGTACGTCTCCGGGCCGCCGACGGCCGACATCGACCCCCAGAAGTCCGTGGTCGTCGCCTGGTACGCGACGTCCTTCAGCTGACCGGCCAGTTTCCCGTTCTCGATCCGGAAGAAGCGCTGCCCCGTGAACTGGAAGTTGTAGCGCTGCATGTCGATGGACCACGACCGGTCCCCGACCACGTAGATCCCGCGCTCGACCTCCCCGATCAGCTCCTCGGTCGACGGCCCCTCGGGCGCGGGCTGCAGCGACACGTTCGCCATCCGCTGCACCGGCACATGGCCGGGGGAGTCCGCGAAGGCACACCCGTTCGACCGCTCGAAGCCGGTCAGCTTCGCGATCCGCCGGTCCAGCTGATACCCGACGAGCACCCCGTCCCGTACGAGATCCCAGGACTGCGCCGCCACACCCTCGTCGTCGTACCCGACGCTCGCCAGCCCGTGCTCGGCGGTCCGGTCACCGGTGACGTTCATCAGCCCCGACCCGTATTGCAGCTTCCCCAGCTGGTCGAACGTCGCGAACGAGGTCCCGGCGTACGCGGCCTCGTACCCGAGCGCCCGGTCGAGCTCCGTCGCGTGACCGATCGACTCGTGAATGGTCAGCCACAGGTTCGACGGATCGACGACCAGGTCGTACGTCCCCGCCTCGACGCCGGGCGCAGCCATCTTCTCCGCCAGCCACCCGGGGATCCGCGCGAGCTCGTCGTCCCAGTCCCATCCGGTGCCGGTCAGATACTCCCAGCCGCGTCCGACGGGCGGCGCGATCGTCCGCATCGAGTCGAACTCACCGGACTCGGCCACGGCCACGGCGGTCAGCTGCGGATGCAGCCGCACCCGCTGCTGGGTGGTGACGGTCCCGGCGGTGTCCGCGTAGAACTTGTTCTCCTGTACGGCCATCAGCGAGGCGTCCACATGATCGACGCCGTCGGCCCCCAGCAGCCGCCCGCTCCACTCACCGAGCAGGGCGATCTTCTCGGAGTCGGGCACCTCGAAGGGGTTGATCTCGTACGAGGACACCCACGTCTGCTCGGCATGCACCGGCTCCGCCGCCAGCTCCACGCGCTCGTCGGACCCGGCCGCCCGGATCACCTTCGCCGACAGCTGGGCCATGGCCACCGCCTGCGAGGCGACCTTGGCGGCCCCGTCCATGGTCAGGTCGACGCCGGACGCGAACCCCCACGCCCCGCCGTGCACGACCCGCACCGCGAACCCGAGGTCCGTCGTGTCGGACGACCCGGACAGCTTCGCATCCCGCAACCGCCACGAGGCGCTGCGCACCCGCTCCACCCGGAAGTCCGCGTGCTCCGCCCCCAGTGCCCGGGCCCGCGCGAGCGCGGCGTCCGCGAGGGCACGCAGGGGCAGGGCAAGGAACACTTCGTCGACACCACGACTGCCAACCGAATGGGCCACGGGCGAATCCCTCCGGACGTGATCAACAGGACTCCTACGGAAGGTAGTCAAACACGGAACTCGGCCGAGGGCTGCAGCTCTGTGCGGCGAGCGCCCGTGTGCCGTATCAGACCATTCGATTTGCAGCGATGGGCTGGCTTGTGCGTTGTGATCCTTGTAAGAACGATCTCCGTCTGATAGATAGATCGCCATACAGTGCCGGTAAGGGCCTTGGGGGGTCTCTGTGCGTGCGTTTCGCGCCGTTACGCTTGTTGTCGCTTTTGTCATGATCGCGCTAACAGGTCTTCAGGAAGCCGCGTTCGCACAGGAGGGAATGTCTTGAGTTTTGTGTATGCCCTTTCTTTGACGTCTTGGGGGTTTAGTTCTAGTTGGTCACTCGTTCGTGGCGAGGGGTAGTCCGTCGAGGTCGATTCGGTCGCCGTAGAAGCCGACGAGG
>NZ_WEGJ01000059.1 GCF_009604385.1 Streptomyces smaragdinus | reverse complement strand
GCGTGTCCCCGAATACACCCCCGGCCCCCACGCCCGGCCCCGCTACACTGACGTCCGTCGCCTCCGTAGCTCAGGGGATAGAGCACCGCTCTCCTAAAGCGGGTGTCGCAGGTTCGAATCCTGCCGGGGGCACCAGCCAAAACGGCCCGGACCGATCATGGTCCGGGCCGTTTGACGGCACCATTTGACGGCAGCGACGCGTCCAACCGTCACAGTCGAGGCCGTTCATCGACTTCCGGGTCCACCGCCCTGGACTGCACCCGCGCCCGAGCCTCGGTGTTCAGCTGCCTGACAGCCCGATCCGCCACCCGGACCCGCTTTCCAAATCGGTTGATATCTCTAAATACGGCCCATGCTGGGATCACAGTAATAAACAGGAACGCACTAGCGAGCGCCCAGAAAACAAACTGAGCATCATCGGGTTTCGCCTCAGCCCTCTCGCCCAGCCCTCCGTTCTCGGCCAGCCACCTGAGGGCAATCATCGTGCAGCCACTCATGGTCACGCTCAGGTAGAGCCAAGATATGTAAAGACCGAACTGCGCAGACTGCCCCGTCCACCATCGCTGAGCTGCGCCCCATAATCCTTGGGCATGCGCCAGGCTCTCCTCATCGACCGCTTCGGAGATAGCCACCGCAGCCTCGTTGTATCGCTGCACCCGGACAGCGCTCAAGCTCTGCCACTCCTTGCGGATCTGCTGAACCTCGATCGTCCCGATTGCCCACAACACCGGGGCAACTGCTGCAGCGGTGGCGGCGAAGCCCTCTGACATTCTCATCTAGCCATTGTGAGACGCCAGTTGGTAGTCGCGAGCGGAGTTCGGCGTAGCGTGCGCGCTTCGTGACTAGAGACCGCGGATGAACCGCAATCGCAGTCACCTGGCCATGCATGTTGGCCGTCTCGGCGAGCGCCTGTTGAGGCGCCGGCCGATACGGCTCCTGATTCATCGGTCAAACTGTGGGCCGACGGCGCTTGAGTAACTGGTCCATGTGGCTGATTGCCTCACGCTGGGTGTCGTGTACGACGTGCGTGTACACGTCCATCGTGATGCTGATCTGGCTGTGTCCGAGCATTTCCATGATGACCCGCGGCGCGACCCCTGCCGCCGTGAGCAGCGTGGCGCAGCCATGCCGAGCGTCGTGGAGCCGGATCACCCGGACTCCAGCGCCGGCAGCAACCCGGGTGAAGGACCGGTAGACGTTGCGCGGCTCCACCGGCCGGTCGTTCCGGGTAGCGAAGATGTAGCCCGTCTCGGACCAGGCGACTCCACACGACGCCTCGTAGACCCTGCTCATCCCATCATCACCACCATCAGCAACAACATCGCCTACTGGCTGAATCGGGCCGACATCGAGGAACACCGCCACCGACGCTGAGACCCACCACCGGTGCCATGAAGCCGCAGATATGCTCTGGGGCCGGTGGAGCCGTACGCAAGGTATCGACCCACGGATTGGGAGTTCAGGTGGCCCATGGCTGCAGGCTTCTCCGCTCCGGCAGAGTCATTCGCGGCCCATGAGTTGGGCAAGTAGTGCCACCACTGCAGTGGCTCCCACCACGGCCGCGCCGACTTCGGGGGCATGCAGCGTCAGGGCGACGACGAGGGCTCCGACGAGCAGAAGGACTACGAGGCGCACGCTGACCTGTTCCATGAGAATCTACCTTCCGTATGGCACCGACTGGCTTGCGCGTCCAGCGTGGGTGCTTCCCGGACGGCCCTGACAACTCATGACGATCGCTGACAGCATCGGCCAAGAACAGCCGCTGCGTGACACGCATGACAGAACCTGACGCCCGTGAGAACAGGCGCCAACGCGCCCGATTTGGAGACGATGCAGAAGCACCAGGAGGGGGCAGAGATAGTGGTCGCTCAGCCGTGGAAGAAACCCGACCTAGCTGACCAACCTGACCTGAAGAAGCTGAACGACGAGCTCCACGATCTGAGGCTGGACGCGGGACTCCCGTCAGCACGCGCTATTCGCGACCGTGTCGGGAAGGACGCGCAGGACTACTGGATCGTGAATCACCAAGCAGTGTTGGACACTTTCCAGAGGCCAGATTTGCCTCCGTGGGGCCGCCTTGAGTTGATCGCCCGTGTCCTGGCCGAATTGGCTCGACACAGCGACATAGACGCCCAAGTCGATCGCTTCAAGGCTCTGTGGAAGCAGGTCGTCAGGGAAACGGTCGCCCAAGCATCAGTACACCCTCCGGCAGATGCCACAGCATCCGTCGGAGACAGTGACGTGAACGACGCGACTGCCCCTTCCGAGGGCTTGCCGAAGCAGGACACCGGGACCCCAAGCAGGCAGGCAGCAGAGGAGCCACCAGCCGACAAGGAGACATCGACCAACGCCGCCCAAGACTCTTTGCAGTTCAACTACGCCCATGAGTCATTGAAGGGACTGATCCTCAACGTGGCGCAGGCTCTGTGGCACGACAAGGACGCGTTGAGAGTGTTCCTAGGTGTAGTTCGCCGTAGTGAAGGCTTCGTCAGGATGGCTGACGCCGCGGAGGAACAACGGCCGGCGAACGCGACGTTCTACGGAGTTAAGAGCAGAGAGTTCGAGGTGGACCGCTCCCCGGCGCGGCTGGAGTTGGTCACGCTGCATCGCCGCCTTGACGAACACAGACTGAAGCGCAACTGGTCCTTCACCGATATGGAGGAGCAGACGGGGATCTCGTCGGATGCGTGGATCCGCTGGTACACCCACGATGAGCTGCCCGAGCGGGAGGCACTTGTCGCGTTCTCCCACATGGCGAGCCTGACGCAAGAGGATCACGTCCTGTTGCTCGGTCTGTGGGACGCAGCTCACGACGCGTTGGAGGTGCAGCAACGCACTGCCTCATTGCCGTCCAGCATCAGCTTCGATGAAGCGTGGACCATGCGCGATCCGGCGGCACCGAAGTTGTGGGCACTTGCGGGTGTCGGGGGCGAGAACCTGGCCGCATATGGCCCTGATCTGGCCTCCGGCACGGCTCCCGCGTTCGTTGTGGCCGGGCCTGCAAAGTCAGGTCGCTCCACCGCACTGGTGAACATCGCACGCTCTCTACTCGCATCCGGCACCCAGCTCGCCTTAGTCACGCCCAGGCCCTCGCTTCTACGGGAGTTGGCCGATCGAGACGGCGTAGTTGCTTGCTTCGATCAAGACGACATCGGGCACGACGAACTCGAAGAGGCCCTGTCAGTGGCGTCCGCTGAGGAGCCGCTTGTTGTCGTGATGGACGACGCGGAGGCCTTGGGCGAGTGCGATGCCCGGCGTGTGCTTCGGAACCTGTTGGAGCATGGCTTCGACGAAGGTACGGCTCTGGTCCTTGCCGGCGATGAAGACAAGCTCGGGCCGAGCTACCCCTGGCTGGGCAAAGCGAAGAGAGCCCACCGCGGGCTCCTGCTGTCTCCTCAGGAGCGGCACGCCGGTGATTGGATCGGCATCAAGACGGGAGACTCCGTTGTCGGCCGCCCTCTCGCTCCTGGCCGGGGCTGGCTCCACCTTGGGGACGGCAAACTTATGGCAGTGACCGTCCCACGGTAAGGGCTGCCGCCTGGTGGGGCACCCGCTCGACCTCTAAAGCGGGTGTCGCAGGTTCGAATCCTGCCGGGGGCACGTGATGAAGGGACGGCTCCCTGGGGCTGGCCCTTTCGCTTGGTCGAGTCTCACCGCAGGCGGTGCAGACCACGCCCCGGCCGCCGACCCCCGCCGGCCTCAGGGGCCACCGTGCCTTCGCGTAGTCCGGGCACGCGAGCCGTCTCGTACCAGGCTCCGTAGCGCTCGGCGAAGGTCACCGCCGACAGTCCGTGCAGCAGCACGCTGAGACCGACGGTGACCGCAACGACCTGGCCCACGAGGCGGACCCCGGGGACGTTCTCCTCCACCACCAGCAGGCCGAACACGATGGACGCCAGCCCGCGGGGACCGAGCCAGGCGATGTACGCCACCGTCGGCAGCCGCAGACCGCTTCCGATCAGGGACAAGGCCACCGGCACCATCCTGACCACCGTCAGGCTGAGCACCGCGTAGGTGACGACCCGCCAGTCCAGGTCCTCCAGGGCCGGGCCGAGCAGCACGGCGCCGAAGACGAGGAAGCTCAGCGACGCCAGCAGTCCTCCCAGGTCCTCGGCGAACTCCGTGGTCCGCTCCCGGGTCTCGGCACCCGGTACGGCGGGGCCCAGGCCGGCCGCGAAGGCGAAGCCCGCCACCCAGGCGGCGATGAAGCCGCTCCCGTCCGTGACGACCGCCAGCCCGTAGGCACCCGCGGCGATGGCGACGACGAAGACCTGGCTCCACTCGAGGCCGGCCCAGCCCCTGGCCCTCGACCATCGCAGCAGCCGCCCGCCGAGCCAGCCGGCGGCCAGGCCCAGCGCGGTGCTGAGCACCATGGAGCGCCAGAAGATCCCCTGTACGCCCTCCTCCGAGGTGACCGTGCCGGGGAGGGCGGCGAGGAAGAGGACGAAGAACGGCAGCGTCATACCGTCGTTCAGGCCGCTCTCGACGTTGAGCCCCTCGCGTACGAGGGCCGGCACACGCGGGTTGAACACGGCGCTCTTGCCCAGCGCCGCGTCGGTGGGCGCGAGGACGGCGCCGACCAGCGCGAGTTCCCAGGCGGTCAGCCCGGGCAGCAGGGGCCAGGCCAGCAGCCAGCCCGCGCCGATGCTCAGCGGCATCCCGATGCCGAGCAGACGGCGCGGGAGAAAGCCGCCGACGCGCAGGTCCCGGCGGGTGATCGCCATCGCGTCGGTGAACAGGATCAGGGTCAGCGCGGCCTCGGCCAGCGTCAGGATCGGGGCGGCGTCGTGGCCGAGGTCGAGCAGGTCGAGGGCTGCGGGACCGAGGAGCACCCCGGCGCCGACGAGGACGATTTGCGAGGACACGGGCGTCGAGGAGAGCCGCCGTGAGACGAGCGCGTAGCCGGCGGTAACGGTGGAGAACGTCACTACGGCCCAGCCGCTTCCACCGCTCATGCCACAGTCTGGCCCGCTGTCCGAGGGAACGGCGGCATCGACACGGCGGGCCGTTACTCGCGGATGCCGGCCGGCTCCACCGGTCCGGCACGCAGGGCCGCGCCTACGGGCAGTACGGTTCCGGCGACCGCGAGCAGGGTGGAGACGGCGGCGACGGCGGTGGTCACCGCGTACGGGAGCGTGATGGGTGCCGTGCCGTACAGCTGGTGCAGCGCGCCCCACAGGCCGGTGAGGTTGAGGGCGGTCGCGAGCAGGGCCAGGGTCACGCCGATGGTCGCCACCAGGAGCGATTCGGCTACGAAGAAACGTACGGCCTGTCGGGGGGTGGCTCCGGCCAGGCGGAGTACGGCCAGGTCGCGGCGGCGGTCGGCGGTTGCCATGAGGAGGGTGTTGAGGATCGCGATGAAGCAGAACAGCACGACGATCACGGTGACGGAGCGTTGTCGTACCTCGGTGAGATGGTGGGTGTAGGCGCTCTCGGAGGCGAGCAGTTCGTCCCTGGTGACGAGGCGGGCCCCGGTTCCGGCGACGGCCTCGCGGATCGCCGTGATGCGGTCGGCGCCGGGGGCCGGCGAGATGTAGGCGCGGCGGGCCAGACCGTCGCGGGCGTACGCGGCGGTCGCGGCGAAGCGTTGGGGGAGGTAGGCGACGTCCCCGCCGTGTGGGGCGTCGTAGGTGGCCGCGATGCGCAGGGCAGCCTCTTCGCCGTCGGGCAGCAGGGCCTTGAACGTCGAGCCGACCTTCATACCCCATTGATCCGCTACGACCACGCTGTTGTCGTCCAGGGCGTCCAGCGAGCCGTCGACCACGTCAAGGTCCATCGTCCGCTTCAGCGCGGCGCCGTCCATGAGGACCCCGTCAAGAACCTCCAGCCGGTCCTCGTCGCGGACGTAGACGGTGGTGAGCACGGGGGCCACGACCTGCACGCCGTCGATACGGGACACCTTCGCGGCGACCTGCGGGCTGATGCCCGGTGTGCCGTCGGGGACGAGCGCGTACTCCGATCTCACCTGGCCCCGCAGTCCGCTCTCGCCCGCCGCCCCTATCGCGTCGGTCGCCGTCAGCAGGGAGAACGTCAGCCCGACCGTGAGCAGGACGGGCGCCGCCGTAGCAGCCGTACGCCGCCGCGAGGTCAGCGCGCTCTCCCGTACGAGCATGGCGACCGGTCCTGTGAACGGCCGCATCAGCAGCCGGGTCAGCGGACCGACGGCAAGCGGCGCCAGCACGGCAGCGGTCAGCACCGGCACCAGCAGCGCGAGCGCGTACGCGCTGGGCGAGAGAGCCACCGCGGGGTCACCGACCCCGACCCACACCACCAGCCCCACCGCCCCCACCACCCCCACGCCGCCAAGCACCGCCCGCCCCCGCGTCACCCCGGCGTCATCCACCGCCGCATCCCGCAGCGCCTCCACGGGACGGACCCGACCGGCCCGCCGCGCGGCGACGGACACCCCGCAGAGCGCCACCAGCACCCCGACCAGGACAGCACCCCCAAGTGGCGCGAGCCGCACGGACACCCGGAACCACGGCGGGGCCACCCCCAGCCCGACCAGCATGTCCGCCAGCACCTGCGCCCCGAACAGCCCGACCACCGTCCCCACCCCCGACGCGAAGCCGCCGACCAGCAGCGCCTCACCCCGTACCATCCGCCGCACCTGCCGCGGCGTAGCGCCCACCGCACGCAGGAGCGCGACCTCGCGCCGGCGCTGGACCACCGCGAAGGCGAAGGTGGACGCCACCACGAACACCGCCGTCGTCCCCGCGACCGCGGCCATCACCGGCACCAGGGTGACGGTGTTGTCCAGCGCCTCCCGGTCCCGGTCCTCGCCGGCGTCGGCCCGGTGGCGGTCCCGCCCGGTGAGCACCTCGGCGTCCCCGCCAACCGCCGCGCGCACCTCGTCGAGCGCGCCGAAGGCCACCAGCGCCTCGATCCGCGGGGCGAGGCGGGCCGCCTCGGCGTCGGTGAAGAAGACGGCGTCCTCCCAGCCGACGGGCGGGACCGTACCGCTGACGGTGTACGTACCGACTCCCGCCGCCGTCAGTACGGTCACCCGGTCGCCGGTACGCGCCCGGCCCGACGCGACGACGACCTCCCGGTCGGAGGCGGGCGCGCGGCCGTCCCGCAGCGTGTAGCCGCCGAAGCGGGCCATCGGCCAGGGATGCCCGACCTGGTCCGAGGGGCCGCCCGCGAGCTGGGCGTAGAAGGCCCGGTCCACCACGGTGGGGCCGGTCGCGGCGACCTTGCGCAGCAACTCCCGCGATACGCCCCGGGCCTCCGGCAACGAGCGGACGCCCAGGTCATGGTGGGCGGGATCCCACGCCGGGTCGGTGGGCAGCACCACCGCCGGGGCGCCCGCGAAACGCTCCACCGGGCGGTCCGGCAGGTCGAGCGCGGTCATCAGCAGCAGGCCCATGGCGGCGACCTGGGCGACGCCGAGCACCAGCGCGACGACGGTGCCGAGGAACGACACCCAGCGGCCCCGCAGGGTCTGGAACGCCACCGTCAGCATGTCGCCCCCGTCATCCGTGCGGCGACGGCTTCGGAGGTGGGGGCGGTCAGTTCCCCCGCCAGGCGGCCGTCGGCGAGGAACAGCACCCGGTCGGCGTAGGAAGCCACGTTCGGGTCGTGCGTGACCATCACGATCGTGGTCAGGCCGTCGTCCACCAGTTTCCGCAGTACGTCCAGCAGTTCGCGTCCTGTCGCGAGATCGAGGGCGCCGGTGGGTTCGTCGGCAAAGAGCACGGCCGGGCGGGTCACCAGCGCGCGGGCGACGGCGACGCGCTGCTGCTGGCCGCCGGAGAGCTGACTCGGGCGGCTCCGCGCCTTCGCCTCCAGCCCCACCCGGGCGAGCGCCTCCCGTACCGCCCGTCCGTCGGGCCTGCGCCCGGCCAGTCGTACGGGCAGCGCCACATTCTGTTCGGCGGTCAGCGAGGGCAGCAGGTTGAACGCCTGGAAGACGAAGCCCGTCGACTCCCGGCGGAATTCGGTGAGTCGTGTCTCGTTCAGCCCCGCGACGTCCGTTCCGTCGATGATCACCCGGCCCGAGGAGGGGCGGTCGAGGGCGGCGGCGCACTGCAGCAGCGTCGACTTGCCCGAGCCGGAGGGGCCCATGACGGCGGTGAAGCTTCCCTTCGGGAAGGAGACCCGGATGTCGCGCAGCACGGTCACCGCGCCGTAGGTCTTGGTCAGGGACTCGAGCCGTACCGCGTCGTCCATGGTTTCCTCGTCCCTGGAGTGTGCCGTTTGTGTACGGTGTCCACATTGCGGCGACGCAAGGGCGCCCCGGACACTCCGCAGGCTACACAGCTATGTGGACGCCGTCCACAAAAGGAGTTGGCGATGACCGGCGCGAGGAAGCGCGACACCTACCGGCACGGCGATCTGCGCAACGCCCTGATCCGGGCCGGACTCGAGCTGGTCCGCGACGGCGGCCCGGACGCGGTGGTCCTGCGCGAGGTCACCCGGCGGGTGGGCGTGGTCCCCAACGCCGCGTACCGCCACTTCGCCGACCGCGGTGCCCTGCTGCGCGCCGTCCGCCAGGCGGCGCTGGCGGAGCTGGCCGCCGCGATGGAGGCGGCGCTGCCCCCGGACGCCTCCGCCCGCGCCCGCCTTCGCGCTCTCGCCGCCGGTTATCTGCGCTTCGCCCGGACGGAACCGGGGCTGTTCCGCGCCGCGTTCTCCACCACCGACATGGACGACACGGGGAACGAATCCGCCGGTGGTCCCGGGGGCCTGACCGCCTTTCAGCTGCTGAACTCGGCCCTGGACGACCTCGTCGAGGCCGGCGCCCTGCCTCCGGAGCGCCGGGCGGGTGCCGAGCTCTTCGTCTGGTCCGCCGTGCACGGTCTGGCCGTGCTCCTCGTCGACGGCCCCCTGCGCGGACTGCTTCCCGTACAGGCCGAGGAAGCCGAACAGCGAATCATGGACTCGATCGAACGAGGCGTCTGATCGTCTTCACGGAAGATCCACAATTTTCATCACGATTGACTTATGAATTTCATCACAATCGAATCGCATTTCATCGTCGGCAATTTTGCGAACAGTTAACTCGCCGTCGACACGGGATCAGGATCCGGTGTCCGCTCGGACGCCGAACTGCCGTGCCGTCGACCGTAAATGTCCAGACATGGCGAACATGGACGCGCGGGCAGTGCATAGCGCATTGCGCCGAGCGATGTCAATTTTTCGCCGCCGGCGGTGGCGTCGCGGAAGTTGCCTGGTCATGGGGAACGGTGGTTGCATCACGCCGACTTGAGGAGACGGAGGCAGACCCCGTAGATCGCGCCGCTTCGGGCGCAGCGAGGACATGAGATCAAGAACGGCAATCACACCTTGCGAAAGGGCCGTTCAGAAGGGAGCAACGTGGCTTGCTCGCACTCCGCAGGATGCCCCCTGTTCCCGCTGCTGAGGGCGAACCTGCAAGGCTGGCGCGACTATTACTGCGACAGTGAGCACCAGTGGCTCGACTGCGCGCGCTATCAGATGTCCCTCACCGGCGGGCGCGTGCCGATCAGCCTGCTGCCGAACGGGGCCCACGCGCGGCATCTCGAAAGTACCGGCGCCACCGGCCAGTTCCCCGTCGCCGAACCGAGGCAGGCACCGCAGCCGCAGCCCCAACCTCAGCCCCAGCCCGACCCCTGGGCACAGCAGCAGCAGGGTACGTACGGGGGGCAGCAACAGCAGCACGCGGCGCCCCTGCCGTACGGCCATGGCGGCCCCGCCCCGGCCTGGCAGGGCGCACCGCAGCAGCATCAGCAGCAGAGGCAGGGCCCGCCGCCGCAACAACAGATGTACGGCGCCCCGCCCCCGCAGATGCAGGCCACGCACTACCAGCCGCAGCAGCCCCAGCCGCATCCCGGGCCCCACGGCCGTCAGCAGCCCCGGCCCGCACCGCAGGCAGCGGCCCCCCGTAAGCGCGGCTGGTGGTCCCGGTTCACCGAATGGATGGGAGGCCCCGCATGAGTGACTACTGGCCCTGGTGGGCCGGCGCCATCGGACTCGCCGTGGTCACGGTCGCCTACGCCGTCGCGACGGACCGCTCCCTCGGCGTGTCGTCCGCCTGGGACCGCGTGTCGCACTGGCGCAGGGAACGCGACACGGAGCGGATGGACGACGAGTTCGCCGACACCGACGCGCTCGCCGCGGCCCTCGCCGCCGCCACGGCGGAGGCCTTCGGCCCCGGCCCGCAGGCGCCTCCCGCGTACGACGCCTTCGGCCCGTACCCCGCCGGCCCGCCGCGGCCGCAGCATGCGTACGCGGCCTCCGCCCCCGCCGCTCCCCCGGTCGTCACCAAGCGCCCGGCCCCGCTGGTCACGCAGGCCGTGCTGCTGATATCGATCTTCATCGGCGGGGTCATCGCCGCCGTCAGCTCAGGGCGGTTCGAGATCCGCTACGACATGGGCCCGGGGTTCGAGGAGCTGGTCACCGGCGATCCGCTCACCATGGTCGGCCTCCTCTTCGGCGGCGGCGTGCTGGTCGGCTTCGGCACCCGGCTGGCGGGCGGCTGCAGCTCCGGCCACGGGCTCAACGGCTGCGGCCGGATGCGCCCGGTCAGCCTCGTCGCGACGGCCGTGTTCTTCGGCACCGCCGTCGTCGTCTCGTTCCTGCTGTGGAAGGTGATCTGATGCGTACCCGCGGCACGATCCTGCTGGCCTGCGTCTTCGGCGGGCTGGCCTTCGGCTACGTCCTCGGCAACATCGGCTTCGGCGACTACGCCGAGCTGAACGCCATGTTCACGTTCCAGGACCTGCGGATGTTCCTGTCCTTCGCCGGCGCCGTCGTGATCGTCGCGGCCCTCTTCGCCGTGCTGCGCATCCGCGGCACCAAGGAGAAGATCCACGCGGGCGTGGTCCCCGGCGCGATCCTCTTCGGCGCGGGCTGGGCGATCTCGGGCGGCTGCCCGTCGATCCCGATCGTCCAGGTCGCGACGGGCTATGTGCCCGCGCTGATCACCCTGGTCGGCGTCGTGGTCGGCATGCGGCTGAGCCGCTGGGCGAACTCGCGGTTCTTCCACGTCGACACCGGATCCTGCGGGCTGTAGACGCGGCCTCCGACGGCCCCGGCCTGCCATTGCGGCAGGTCGGGGCCGTTTTTGCTGCGCTGCGCGGGCGCCGGCGCCTCGGCCGTCCGGGGGAATCTCGCCCGAAGATATGGACGCGGCGTTCATTACGTGCTTATATGAACGTGTCGTTCATTTGAGATCCCCGGACGGGAGAACAGCCATGAGTGCAACCACCACCACCCGCGTGGCCCTGATCACCGGCGGCTCCGGCGGCATCGGCCGCGCCGTCGCCGAGCGGCTCGCGCAGGACGGGCTCGCGGTCGCCGTGCAGTACGCGGGGAACAAGGCCCGGGCCGAGGAGACGGTGGCCGCGATCACCGCGGCCGGCGGCCGGGCCCTGGCCGTGGGCGGCGACGTCGCGGACGAGCAGGCGATGAGCGCGGCGTTCGACGCGGTCGAGGCGGCCTTCGGCGGCATCGACGTGGTCGTGAACACCGCGGGCATCATGGTCCTGGGCCCGGTCGCGACGTTCGACCTGGACGCCCTGGACCGGATGCACCGGACCAACATCCGCGGCACGTTCGTCGTCTCGCAGCAGGCCGCGCGCCGTGTCCGCCCCGGCGGCGCGATCGTGAACTTCTCGACCTCCGTCGTGCGCACGCAGCTGCCGTCGTACGCCGCGTACGTGGCCAGCAAGGCGGCCGTCGAGGGCATGACCCTCACCCTGGCCCGCGAGCTGCGCGGCCGGGACATCACGGTCAACGCCGTCGCCCCCGGCCCCACCGCGACGCCGCTGTTCCTGGACGGGAAGGACGAGGCGACGATCGCGACCCTCGCGAAGGCCACCCCGTTCGAGCGGCTGGGCACGCCCGAGGACATCGCCGAGGTCGTCTCGTTCCTGGCCGGACCCGCGCGCTGGACGAACGGCCAGGTCCTGTACGCCAACGGCGGCCTCGCGTAACCCCCTCCCCTTCACTCTCCGACCCCGGAAGGACCACTCCCATGTCGAACATCGTCGTCATCACCGGCGCCTCCAGCGGCTTCGGCGCCCTGACCGCCCGCGCGCTCGCCGACGCCGGCCACACCGTCTACGCCGGGATGCGCCAGACCACCGGCCGTAACGCGCCCCAGGTCCGGGCCGCCGCCGACTACGCCCGCGAGCACGGCGTCGACCTGCGCTCCATCGAGCTCGACGTCAACTCCCAGGACTCCGTCGACGCCGCCGTCGCCCGGATCGAGGCGGAGCACGGCCGCATCGACGTACTGATACACAACGCCGGACACATGGTGACCGGCCCGACGGAGGCGTTCACCCCCGAGCAGCTCGCCGAGCTGTACAACGTGAACGTGCTGTCCACCCAGCGGGTCAACCGCGCCGCGCTGCCGGGCATGCGCCGGCGGGGCCAGGGCCTGGTGGTCTGGGTGTCCAGCAGCAGCGTCAAGGGCGGCACCCCGCCCTACCTCGCCCCCTACTTCGCGGCGAAGGCCGGGATGGACTCCCTCGCCGTCTCGTACGCGGGTGAGCTGGCCCGGTGGGGTGTGGAGACGTCGATCGTGGTGCCCGGCTCGTTCACCAGCGGGACCAACCACTTCGCCCACTCCGGGCGCCCCGAGGACACGGCGGTCGAGGCGGAGTACGAGACCCGGTACGGCGGCCTGATGGATCAGGTGGGGGCCAAGCTCGCCGCGCTCGCCCCGGAGGGCGTGTCGGCGTCGCTGGTGTCCGACGAGATCACCCGTATCGTCGGCCTGCCGGCCGGATCGCGTCCCTTCCGCGTGCACATCGACCCCGCCGACGACGGGTCGGAGGAGGTCTCCGAGGTCGCCGACCGGGTGCGGCGGGACTTCCTGACCCGTATCGAGCTCGACGACCTGCTCACCGTCCGGAACTGATTCACGGAGGAGATCACGATGACCACCACCGACACCCCGGCAGCCGTCCGGGCGTTCATCGAGGCGACGAACAGCGCCGACAGCGAGGCGTTCGCCTCGGCGTTCACCGAGGACGCCGACCTCGACGACTGGGGCCGCAAGTTCCACGGCCGCGACGGTGTGCGCGCCTGGGACCGTACGGACAACATCGGCGTCCAGGCGCACTTCGACCTCGTCGCCATCGAGCCCGGCCCCGACCCCGACACCTATGTCGCGACCCTGACGGTGACCGGCAACGGCCACAACGGCACCGGTCCCATGACCTTCCGCCTGCGGGACGGCCTGATCGCCGGTCTGCGGATCGCCCCGTGACGGATACTGGCAGCCCCCCGACCGAAGGAGGACCCGTGTCGACCCCCGCCCCCGAGGAAGGCACCCGCCGCGGCCGGGGCCGCCGCCCCGCGGACGAGGTCCGCGCGGACGTCCTGCACACGGTCGGCGAGCTGCTGCTGGCCGAGGGCCTCGCGGACCTCACGTTCGAACGCATAGCGCGGGCGTCGGGCGCCAGCAAGACCACGCTGTACAAGTGGTGGCCCTCCAAGGGGACCCTCGCCCTGGACGCGTACGTCCACGCCGTCGAGCCGACGCTCGCCTTCCCCGACACGGGAGACATCCGCGCCGACCTGCTCACCCAGCTCCGCGCCTTCGTCCACGTGATGACGGAGACCCGCGGCGGACACGTGCTGACGGAGCTGATCGGCGAGTCCCAGGCCGACGCCGACCTGGCCGCCGCCTACCGCAAGCTGTACTCCTCGCACCGCCGCCGCCTTGCGGAGGAGCGCCTCCAGCGGGCTCAGGAGGTCGGCCAGATCTCCGCCTCGATCGACGTACGGGTCCTGATCGACCAGCTCTGGGGGGCGGTCTACCACCGGCTGCTCATCCCCGACGAGCCGGTGACCGACGACTTCGTGGTCGCGCTGGTGACCAATCTGCTGGACGGGATCGGGCCGAGGCCGGGGCTCACGCCGGCTGCGGGTACAGAGCGCTGACACCCCCGGCGAGGCCCGCCTGGACGCGGCGGCTGAGGTCGTCGACGACGATCTCGGGGGATCCGGCGGCGATGCCGTCGACGGCCGCGCGGGCGACGTCCGCCGGGGCGGTCTTGGGGCCTTCGACGTGGCGGGCCATGTCGGTGTCCATGTAGCCGACGTGCAGGCCCGACACCGTGATGCCGCGGGGGGCCAACTGCTGGCGGAGGGTGTTGGTCAGGCTCCACTGGGCCGATTTGGCGGCGGCGTAGGCGCCGACGGTGGGGAAGCTGACCCAGGACAGGACGGACAGGACGTTGAGGATCGTGCCCCCGCCGCGGGACTCGATCACCGGAGCGAAGGCGCGGGTCACGCCGAGGGTGCCCAGATAGTGGGTCTCGAGCTCCAGGCGCAGGTCGTCCCAGTCGCCCGTGAGCAGGTCGGCGCCGGTGGAGCTGCCGGCGTTGTTGATCAGCAGGGTGACGTCGCGGGCCTCGGCGGCGGCCGCGGCGACGGACGCCGGGTCGGTGACGTCGAGGCGTATCGGCCGCACGCCGGGCAGGTCGATCCGGTCGGGGCGGCGGGCGGCCGCGTAGACCGTGGCGCCGCGGGCGGTCAGCTCCTGGGCGAGGGCCCGGCCGAGGCCGCGGTTGGCGCCGGTGACGAGGGCGGTTGCTGTGGTGAGGTCCATTTTCCCGACTCCTGACTTTCGATTACCTTAGCCAGCTACGACGGTATAGGCTGACTTACGATGACGCAAGTCAGGAGGAGAGATGAAGGACCTGCTGGAGGACCGGGACGCCTGGTCCATGGCGAACTGCTCCGTGGCCAGGACCCTGGAGATCGTCGGCAACCGGACGGCGCTGCTGATCATGCGCGAGGCGTTCTTCGGCACCCGCCGCTTCGACGACTTCGCCCGCCGCGTGGGCGTCGGCGAACCGGCCGCCGCGGCCCGCCTGAAGGAGCTGACGGCCGCGGGCCTGCTGGAGCGCGTCCCGTACCGGGAGCCGGGCCAGCGCACGCGGTACGCGTATCAGCTGACGGAGAAGGGCCGCGACTTCCTCCCGGTGATCATGGCGCTGCGCCAGTGGGGCGACGCGTGGGCCGCCGGCGAACAGGGCCCGCCCGTGGTCGTACGCCACCGGGACTGCGACGCCCCCGTCCACGTCGAGCTGCGCTGCACCGCCGGCCACGACGTACCGGCCGGCCGCTCGTACGTCGACGCGGGCCCGGGCCTCATCCGCCGCGCCCCCGCCGCCGACTGACCTCCCGCCCCCACCCGAGGAGCCACCCGTGCCCACCAGATCCCGCGAGTTCACCTGGTCGGACCCGTCCCTGACCGCGAACGCCGTCCCCCACCACACCGGCCTCGACTTCCTCCGCGAAATGCTGGCCGGCCACCTCCCGCCCCCACCGATCACGGCCACCCTGGGCTTCACCCTGGAGGAGGCCGAATACGGCAGGGCGGTCTTCGCCCTGATCCCGGGCGAGGAGCACTACAACCCGATCGGCAGCGTCCACGGCGGCGTCTACGCCACCCTCCTGGACTCGGCGGCAGGCTGCGCGGTCCAGTCGGTACTGCCCCAGGGCATGGGCTACACGTCCCTGGACCTGACCCTGAAGTTCCTGCGCCCGGTCACGGTGAACACGGGCAAGGTCCGCGCGACGGGCACGGTCCTGAACAGCGGCCGCCGCACGGCCCTGGCCCAGGCGGAGCTACGGGACTCGGAGGACCGGCTGCTGGCGCATGCGACGAGCAGCTGCATGCTGTTTCCGGTGGCGGGTGGGTGACGCCAGGCGGTCACTCGCCCCCTGAGGGTCCGTCGAGCAGTCAGCGGGCAGGGGGCGCCACGTACGCGTCAGCTGTCAGGTCCCGGTCGGCGAGGAAAACGCCGAGGAAGCAATGTCGGGGCCGTCCTGGTCGCTGCCGCGAACTCCCGGCGGGACACGCCGGCGCTGTTGGCCGTATCGTTCATCGGACCGTGCATCGCTGCGGCGAAGACGGGAGGATCTCGGCCGGACGACACTGCCTGGCGCCGGCTCGGCGTGGGTGCGTATGCCGTGATGCTCGTGGTGTCCGGTCTGGTGGCCGCCAGTACGTATGCCTATGGGTTGAGTGCCGGGGCAGCGATCGATGCGGGTGACTTCTGCATGCTTCGTGGGGTGCCGGAAGGTCGGCTGATCACCCACGAGCTGCTGCCGATCAGCGCGCGATGTGTCGCTCTGGAGGGCCGGAGCTTGGAGTTGGTCCCGTGGTGGGTCAATCCGGTTGCCATCGGCAGTGCCGCCATCTGCCTGGGATCCATTGGCAAGGCGCTGCCCCAGAGCAGCCCCACCCGATCGATCGGTGCTTGACTGCGCCTCTCGAACTCGGCCTCACATGGCCGTAAGCAGATACTCGGCCGTACTCGAGAGGACATGCGAAACTCAACGACGAGGTTTCGTATCTCCTCGCCGGCCACGTACATGGTGGCGGTCTCAAAGCGCGCCATTCCTCTGACGGAGGCTGATCATGGATACCCCATGGCAAGTGGACGTAGCCGCCTGAACGGTGCTGCGCCAAAGGCACCTGGGGGCACCCGCGGGCGGCGCGCGCGCCAACCGAGCCTCAGTGGATCTGGCAGGCCTCAACGAACATAGCCAGTCGCACGGTCCAATTCCGAGTGTTGAGCCTCAGCGCATGACGCTGAGCTCGCATCAAAGGCACGGACAAGCGCGACAACCAGATCGGCTTGAAAGGCCACTTGGCTGGTCAGCGGAATCCAGCTGGGTTCGAGGGTCGCCATCAATTCGTGGCACCAAGACGCGAGCAGGTCCTCGACAACGTACCGCAGCGCCGAGGCGCTGGAGCCGGACCGACCGAGAGCGCGGCACAACAGAGCGGCGGCACGCAGCGGCAGCCGATGAGCAACGACGCTCAGAGAGACTGCACCGCCTGCCGACATCGCATACCGTGCGGCATCCGCATCATCCGCGTGCCGTGTCCACTGAGCCGCCGTCGCACGGCAGATGTCCATCGTCGACCATGCCGCTTGGGCCACTGGATCCGTGGAGAGAGCAGCCAGATGAGGGCGAGCCCTGGAAAAGTGAGCGGCCAGGGCGTCAATGCGGTTGTTCATCTGCGTTGCCAGCGAGCGCAGGGTGATTGCAGGTCGGGGACAAGGCCTCCGGTTCTGGGTGCTGGGCAGAGCCCACATCGGGGCCTCGACCACACAGCTGGCGGTCTTGTACCGCCTCGCGGCGTGCAACCAGGTGGTGTGGCGTGTCCAGTCGCCCAGCGGGTTCCCCGCGCGAGAGTCGGTAGGCATGAGAAATGTCGCCTGATCCACTTCGAGCAGACCGACGGTGTCAGCAGGCGCCACCTCCAAAGGGACCTGACTCCGGACCGCACTGGCGACCACAGCATCACCGGCTCGGGAAAGCTCGTGAGTCAGCTGAATCCAGCCGCCACCCATGTCCTTGGTGTGGAGGGAGAACTGGACGGCGGGGCGCAGCTCGTCCAGCACTTTCAGCAAGGCTGCGGTCTCCGGTTGCGGACCGGCGTCCTCGTGCGGCAGCCACTCGGGCTGAAATTCCGGGAGGGGCCGGTAGTAGCCCCGGAAGTACGCGTACAGATCCCATGGCTGACTGAACCAACTCTCGTTAAGTCGGGTTCCGTCGGGGTCGAGGCACAGCAGAAAGTGCCAGACCCGATCACGGCGCAGGTCCGGTTCCCGCGCCACTTGCTCGGCCAGATTGAGGATCGTGTTGCCGCCTGTGGGTTCGCAGGCATGTGGGCCGGCTACAACAAGGACATCACGACCGCTCGGCACGCTGCGGCCGACGGTTAGCAGCCACAACGAATCGCCTGCCCGGGAGGCACCCACGCTACGCAGGCGACACTGGCCGGGCAGGCGATGCGCAAGTGCGCGCGCCGCAGACGTGACGGCGTCAACGCCGAGGTAGGTGTTGATGACGGTCGTCAGTCGCCGTTCGGGTTACTGGTGCTGGTCGTTTCCTTCTTCTCCAACGGACGGATCTTGATCTGCTTCATAACCCTTCCTCCACTCACGTTGTGTAGTGACTCTGTTGCCGAGCGCTTGCCATTCGACAGGTGGAACACCCAGACTGTCAACCGTCACTGACCAACCAACACGCGGGAGCTCCATGGGTGTTGAGAGCCTGTCCCGTCCACGAATCAAGCCGGAGCACCGCCCCTACCAGACCGTTGACGGTCATGTACGCATCGGCAGTGTCGTCTACGGTATCGGCGCCGAGATCACAGACCCGGATGGCTGGATCTGGACATTGGTGCAGGCCACCGATGGTTCACGTGACATACACGCGATCGCGAAGAACGTGGCCTCTCGACACTGCGGGATCACACATGAAGATACCCTCGGCGTACTGGAGCAGCTTTACGATGCCGGACACGTGGAGGACGCGACCGAACCCTGCCTCGGAGCGTTCTCGAGCACCGAGCAAAATCGATACAGCCGCGGTGTCCCGCTGCTGCGCTGGATGGACCGGTCACCACGAGCCAGTGCATGGCAGGCCCAACTCTCGTTGAAGCAATCAAGGGTGCTCCTTCTCGGTGTGGGTGGAACGGGAGGCTATGCCGCTCTTGCGCTGGCAGCTTCTGGCGTTGGTTCCCTGCACTGCATTGACTACGACACGGTTGCACTGTCGAATCTAAATCGCCAACCGCTTTACGGTGAGTCCGATATCGACGGACGCAAACTTGGCACTGCGCTGAGACGCCTGCGAGAGATCAACTCCGATATCGATATCACCGGAGATGAACTCCGAATCGAGGGAGCCAGCGATATAAGCTCACTACTATCTTCAGCTCTCCCCTATGATGTCCTCGTACTCTGCGCCGACCAGCCACAACACATCAGGCGTTGGACCAATGAGGCATGTCTCGCCACGGGCACACCATGGGTGGAAGGGGGATACAGAGGCCCAATCGCCAGCGCCGCGCTTTTTCGCCCCGGAGAAGGTCCCTGCTTTGTCTGCCTACATGACGCGGAGGACGAACGCCGAGAACTCCGACTACCACCTGGCGAAGACGAAGAGATCGCTTCGCCACGCCTCCCCTGGAATCCGGTCAACGCGGTAACTGCTGGTCTGTCCGGTGCCCTGGTGGCACACGCCGCGCTGGCGCTGCTCACGGGAATCCCACCGATGGCGTCAGGCCTTCGATTCGGGATCAACCTTATGGTGCCTCATGACACCGCGTTCGAGCAGGTAGCCCGCCGCCCCGGTTGTCCGGCCTGCGGGATGCCATGACCGAGGTGGATTCCGGCGCCGAGCAGATAACCTCATCGAGCCGTATCAAGCTACACGAGTTGGCCAGCCGCCGGGACGGCAATGAGTGGATCATTGGTCGCATCGCAACGGGTCGCTGCGTGGCGGTACCAGATGAAGGCATTCGCGCTATCCGACTCTTGGATGAGGGTCTAAGCATTGCGCAGGTGGCCACGCACCTTGGTAGTGACGGGGAAGCCGAAGATGACGAGGATGGCATCGATGTGGTGCAGTTCGCTCGCGACCTCGCGGGCCTCGGGTTCATTGCGGCTGTAGACGGCAACCAGATCCCCCAGTCCGCGGCGCCGAAGTCGTCATTCTCTATGTTGCACCCGCATCAAGTTCGCTTCGCACTGAGCCCCATCATCCCCATATTCGTCTTGTGCCTCCTCCTATCCGCCACAGTCTCTGCAGTGCGCAGACCCGACCTTCGCCCGAACTATCGAGATCTACTATGGAGCCAGCAGGGGAGCGCCGTAATGGGGCTCACGATTGCCGCTAGCTGGATCCTATTAGTACTCCACGAACTCGCCCATCTGATCGTGGCACGAGCCGTTGGAGTGCCGGCTCGGATCAATTTCGGCACCCGATTGCAGTTCTTGGTAATGCAGACGGATATCAGCGGAATTGAACTTGCCTCACGACGACATCGAATGACAGCCTATCTCGCCGGAATTGCCGTCAACCTCACTGTCGCCTCACTGGCTATGTTGACACTGGCATTAGTTTCCCCAAACGGAACTTCCGCCCGCATCATTGCCGCACTTGTGCTAATTTCACTCCTCCCGCTGACGTTCCAGTGCATGATCTTCATGCGAACCGACTTGTACTTCGTTCTGCAGGATTTCATGCGATGCCGCAACCTCTATGACGATGGACGCAAATACGCTGCATACTTGCTGCAGCGAACCCTGCACACTGGCACGGAAACCAACCCGCCGCTACACGACCCCAGTCGAATCCTGGAGCCGATCGAACGGCGTGCCGTCAGGCTGTACAGCATCGGCCTCGTTGCTGGAACAGTGATGTGCCTCGGATTGATGGCGATAATTACTCTGCCGGCCGAGTACACCCTGCTTCGAAGTGCCATCTCTCGCCTGGGCCCCAACTACACGCGCTGGGAACACCTTGACGCCGCATTCGTATTGGCTTCGATATGCGGCACCAATGCGCTGTGGGCAGTGACTCGTTGGAAAAGCCGCGCTAAGCGCAACTCGTAAGGACAGACGCACTCGCGCATATTACTTCGACCAGCTTCCATCAAATGCCGGATGCCCTTGAAACCTGACTTGGGCCACGTTTCGAGCCTGATCGGTGACTCGGTCCGCTGACCTGCAGGTTCGTGGCCCTGGTGGGTGGAATCTGCGCACTAAAGCTGGTGCTCTACGGTTGTTCGGTGGCCTACATCCGCACCGTGAAGACCGCGTCGGGGGCGCGTGCGGTGCAGATCGTGCACTCCTCCCGCAGGGGCTCGCGGAACATCGAGCACATCGGCTCCGCCCACGACGAGGTCGAACTTGAGCTGCTCAGGGCCGTGGCTCGGCAGCGGCTCGCGGTCGGACAGGGCGAACTCGACCTCGGTCTGGACGTTCCCGCGGAGGCGGGCGGTCCGTTACCGATCACCGCCTCGCGCATGGGGCACCTGTGGGACGCGCTGTGCTGTGCGTACGAGGCTCTCGGGTTCGATGTCGCGACCGCCTCGGACGGGGTGTTCCGGCAGTTGGTGCTGGCCCGGATCATCGAGCCGACGTCCAAGCTCGATGCCCTGCGGGTGCTGTCCGAGGCCGGCCTCAGCCCGCCGTCCTACCGCACCCTCAAGCGGCGCCTGCCCGGATACGCGGCGAAGGACTTCCGCGATGCCCTGGCCGCCGCGTGCGCGGCGCAGGTCGGCCTGGGGCCGGCGACGCTAGTGCTCTACGACGTCACCACGTTGTACTTCGAGACCGATGCCGGCGACGGCTTCCGCGAGTCGGGCTACTCCAAAGAGCGCCGGCTGGAGCCGCAGATAACCGTCGGGCTGCTCACCGACGCGGCCGGGTTCCCGCTGATGATCCACGCGTTCGAGGGCAACAAGGCCGAGACCACCACGATGCTGCCGACGCTGACCGCGTTCATGGCCGCGCACCACCTGCCGGACGTGGTCATCGTCGCCGACGCCGGGATGGTCTCGGAGGCGAACATGCGGGCCATCGAGGCCGTCGGGCTGTCCTTCATCCTCGGCATGAAGCTCCCCGAGGTGCCCTACGTGGTGGAGAAGTGGCGCACCCAGCACCCGGACGAACAGATCCCCGACGGGCATGTCTTCACCCAGCCCTGGCCGGCCACCCCCGCCGACCGGCGACGCGACCAGGTCCGCTACTACCGGTACTCAGCCGACCGGGCCCGGCGCACCCTGCGCGGCATCGACGAGCAGATCCGCAAGGCCGAGCAGGCGGTAGCGGGCAAGACCGCCGTCAAGCGCAACCGGTTCGTCAACCTCACCAACACCAGCAAGTCCGTCAACCGGACCCTGGAGGCCAAGGCCCGCGCGCTGGCCGGGATCAAGGGCTACGTCACGAACATCGCCGATCCCACACCGGACCTCGTGATCGCCGCCTACCACCGGCTCTTCAACATCGAAAAGAGCATCCGGATGGCGAAGTCGGACCTGGCCGCCCGCCCGATCTACCACCACACCCGCGACAGCATCGACGCCCATCTGACCATCGTGTTCGCCGCCCTCGCGGTCGCCCGCTGGCTCGAGGACACCACCGGCTGGTCGATCAAGAAGCTCGTCACCACCCTCCGCCGCTACCGCACCATCGAGATCCAAGCCGGCGATCACGTCGTCACGGCCGCCGACCCGCTGCCCGCCGAAGTCCACCATGCCCTCGAAGCGATCAAGACCCGAGCAGGTGCGCACTAATCTGGCCCAACTCAGGTCGAATGACAGCCTATCTCGCCGGAATTGCCGTCAACCTCACTGTCGCCTCACTGGCTATGTTGACACTGGCATTAGTTTCCCCAAACGGAACTTCCGCCCGCATCATTGCCGCACTTGTGCTAATTTCACTCCTCCCGCTGACGTTCCAGTGCATGATCTTCATGCGAACCGACTTGTACTTCGTTCTGCAGGATTTCATGCGATGCCGCAACCTCTATGACGATGGACGCAAATACGCTGCATACTTGCTGCAGCGAACCCTGCACACTGGCACGGAAACCAACCCGCCGCTACACGACCCCAGTCGAATCCTGGAGCCGATCGAACGGCGTGCCGTCAGGCTGTACAGCATCGGCCTCGTTGCTGGAACAGTTATGTGCCTCGGATTGATGGCGATAATTACTCTGCCGGCCGAGTACACCCTGCTTCGAAGTGCCATCTCTCGCCTGGGCCCCAACTACACGCGCTGGGAACACCTTGACGCCGCATTCGTATTGGCTTCGATATGCGGCACCAATGCGCTGTGGGCAGTGACTCGTTGGAAAAGCCGCGCTAAGCGCAACTCGTAAGGACAGACGCACTCGCGCATATTACTTCGACCAGCTTCCATCAAATGCCGGATGCCCTTGAAACAAAATCAGACGACATTTCCCAGAAGGGTGCAGTCATCGATCCCCCAGTTGTCGGCGGACACCCCCCAGGATCAGCCCGCGTCCCCCCAGCAGGCCGTCGATGCCGTCGAGGTGGCCCTCGCGGCTGGTCGACATGATGAACGGGCTGCGGAAGGTGAAGTCCTCCGCCGTCAGGGAAGCCGCGGTGACGACGTCGCCCTTGAAGCGGGCCTCGTGGTACGTCAGGACCGTGTCGCGGGCCGATGTCATTGTGGGGCTCCGGGGGTGGAGAGGTAGGCCTCGAGGCGGTGTTGGTTGGCGACCAGGCGGAGGCAGAGGTGGCGGAGGTGGGTCAGGTCCTCGGACGTGAAGCCCTGGAAGATCGCCGACATGGCTCGTTGCGTTGGTTCGCGGAAGGAGGTCAGCCAGGCGCGGCCTTCCGGGGTGATGCGGACGCGGACCGATCTGCGGTCGTGTTTGTCCTGGGTGCGTTCGGCCAGGGAGGCCGACTCCAGGGTGTCGACCAGGCCCGTGACGTTGCGGGACGTGACGCCTGCCGTGCGGGCCAGGTCGCCGATCGTGAGGCCTTCGGGAGGGGCCGCGTTCAGGCGGGTCAGGATGTCCAGGGCTCCTGAGCTGAGGCCGCGGCCCGTGGCGCCGTGGGAGCGTAGGCGGTCGATCGACTGGGACGCCTGGCGGACGGCCGCGGCTGCTTCCAGGGGGAGGGTTTCGGCGTCCGCGGTGAAGGACTGGAGGGAGGCGCGGACGTTGGGGTCGTAGAGGAAACCGTCCTGAGATTTATGTACGTGCTTCATAATGTAGGAACTCTAGACTTATGGAGGCCGGCGTTGCCAGTCGATGACAAGACGCGCCCCAACTCCCTGCCGCCCGCCCTCGATTCCATGACGCTGCTCGTCGCCGCCGTCATCGTGCACGACCGGGACACGGACCGCGTCCTGCTCCTCCAGCGCGGCCCGAACGCCAAGTTCGCCCGGGGCCTGTGGCACCTCCCGGTGGGGAAAAGCGAGCCCGGGGAGCCGGTCACGCGGACCGCCGTACGGGAGCTGTACGAGGAGACCGGCCTGACCGTCCGGCCCGAAGACCTCGATGTCGTCCACATCGTCCACGTGGCATGGGGCGTCGAGGCACCCAACGGGTTCCTCACCGTCGTCTTCGCCGCCCAGGAATGGACCGGACACCCCGAGAACCGCGAGCCCCACAAGCACGCACAGCTCCGCTGGGTGGACGCCACCGCCCTGCCCACGGAGTTCGTACGCAGCGACCTCAGCGCCCTGCGCGCCTACCTGAGCGGCGACCCGCGCACGGGCCTGAGCGCCTTCGACTGGGACTGACGGCCCCGGAACCGGCTCTCAGACGTACGTCCACGCATCCGGCCCCGCCCGCAGCACCGCCCCCACCACCTCCCCCGACGACGCCATCACGTCCCGCACGAACCGCACCCGCCCCAGCCCCAAGCGCCGCAGCGCACCCCCGTGATCAGCCGCCACGACCACAGTGGCCCCGAGCAACAACACCCGCCACAGGAACATCACCGGCCGCCGGGACCACCGCGGCAGCTCCCCCACCGACGCGTGCAACCGCTCGCAGTGGAACGGCACATGCCGCTCCTCGTCGGCCAGAATCCGCCCCGCCACGTCCGACGTGAGCGCGTCGTCCGTACCGTCCCGCAGCACGCGGTAGTACCGCAGGGCAACCACCTCCGCGATCATCAGCACCAGCAGCTCCAGGCGCAGCCCCATCAGCCGCCGCAGCCGTACGAAGACGGTGTCGCTCCAGTGGCCCTTCAGCGTCGGCATGTCCCCCGCGGCCAGCAGCCGCGCGAGGAGGCGGGCGTGGTTCTGCTCCTCCGCGACGAAGAGACGCACCGCGGCTGCGTAGTCGGGGTCACCGGCCTGATTCGCCTTGCCGACGAGATTGGCGCCATCGCCGTCCTCGCCGACCTGGAACCGCTGGACGCTGGCCCAGATCGCCGGATGCAGCGCGGCGCCACGCTCCCAGTCAGGGTCACCCTCGGCCTGCCTGCGCTCGCGCTCGTCCTCGAACCGCTTCGTCCACCCGGCGAATCCGCCCGTATCCATGCGGTCTCCCTCCCCGGCGCACGGTGTCGTGCCCTCGGGTGGGAGACGCGGGCGGGGCGTGAATCGTTCCACCGCACGCCCCGCCCGCCCCTGCCGGTCAGGACTGGCCGAGTGCGGCCTCAGGCGTGCCGAAGACGCTGGTGACCTGGGCCGATGCCCCGACCACGGCGGGGTCACCGGTGATCGGGACGGTCGTGGCGGGCCCCGCGGCGGTCAGCGCGATCTCCACGCGGTCGGCCGTCTCGTCGTCCGGGGAGTCGTTGCCCGACAGCCAGACGGCGGCGTACCCGCTCTCGCCCTCCAACAGGCTCAGGTCCTCGCTCTCGGGACCCAGGTGATCGGCGGCTCCGTCCAGGCCGGGGAGCGTGACCACCAGATCGTTCGACGGGAGGAGGCAGGGGAGGGCGCCCGTGTTCGTCATGGTCAGCAGATACTGGTCGGGGATGTCCGCCCCCCGCTCGACGCGGTAACTCAGGGCGTTCGGCACGCACCGGACCACGTCATCGACGTCCGTCCCCTGGTCGGCGGCCCCGGAAGACCCCGAGGAGGCCGGCGCGGCGCTGCCCCCCGAACCGTCCGATCCGGGCGTCGGAGACGAAGGCGCGGCCGTGTCGTCGCACGCGGCGAGCGCCATGGCGCCGAACACGGCAGCGGCCACGACGGCGGCCGAGCGGCGGGACGCGGAGGAGATACGGACGGACTGCATCGGCATGATGACTGACCTTCGCTGTGATCAACGGCTGGCTTACGGCATCACCCTCGGCCGCGCCCCGTCCCGCCCGCCACAGTCTCCCGCCGACCCGGGACGGTGGAAGATCTCACCCCTTCCCATCAGGCGAAACCCCCGTCCCTGGAACGCCCCCGGGGAACGCGGAAGTCCCCGGTACGCGACCACGCGCACCGGGGACCCACCCAGCATCACCGCTGGATCTGCATCACCACGGCCTTGGGCTCCGTGAAGAACTCCCGGCTGAAGTCCCCGCCCTCGCGGCCCACGCCCGAGTCGCCGACGCCGCCGAAGGGCGTGCGCAGGTCACGGATGAAGAAGCAGTTCACCCACACCATCCCCGCCCGCAGCCGGGACGAGACCCGGTGGGCGCGGGACAGGTTCTCCGAGAAGACCATCGCGTTGAGGCCGTAGCGGGTGTCGTTGGCCAGGGCGACGGCCTCGTCCTCCGTGTCGAAACGGTTGACGACGCACACCGGGCCGAAGATCTCCTCCCGGTACGCCGCCGCGTCCAGCGGCAGATCGGTGACGATCGTCGGCCGTACGAGCCAGCGGCCCGACTCGTCGACACCACCGGTGACGATCTTCCCGCCGTCCCCGGGAATCCCGGAGACGTACGCCGACACCTTCTCGAAGTGCCGCCGGCTCGCCAGCGACGACAGCCGCACCGAAGGA
>NZ_WEGJ01000058.1 GCF_009604385.1 Streptomyces smaragdinus | reverse complement strand
GGGGTTGATGTGGAGTGTGTCTGCGGCGCTGCGCGCCTTGGGGCGGGAGCGGGGGGCGGGGCGCTGCGCGCCTCGCAGTGAGGGGCGGCGCTGCGCGCCTCGGGATGCGGAGTGAGGCGTCGGCGCTTCGCGCCGCCGGGCGGGCGACTGCGGGGGCGATCGTTCGAGGGCCTGTGCTCCGGGGGAGTTCCCCGCGGTTGGCGGGCTACAGGGGGCGGTGACCTGGGACAATCCGGTGGCCGCGTACGGGAGTGAGGGGACGTTCGACACGCCTGCGCGCGTACGGGAAACGCGCCTGAATGGACCACGACGCTGCAGTACGCGCGTAGGTGTGTCGGGCGGCCCCGACCCCCGGCGGGACTGCGGCGCACCCACAGCGCAAGGCGAGGTGCACCCCCCGCCCGGCGGCGAGCCGACGACGCGAACAAGACCCCCTATCCAGCCCGCCCGGCGTTTGAGGGCGAGGCGCGAAGCGCCGAAAAGCCCGGCCGGCGCTTGAGGCCTCCGGCCGAAGGCCGGATGCGCGTCAGCCGACGCAAACGGGAGACGAAGACCGACCCACACCGCCGCGCGACGGAGGCGCGACGGAGGTGACCTCTGACCAAAGCCAACCAATCGAGTGACCGCTCCCCCATCCGGCTGACGCCCACCCCCCGTACAACTATCGTGCACCCGCAGTGGGGACCCCGCCCCAGGGCCAAAAGGCCCACCGGCATTGCACTGTCGGCACCGGGTGCGACAGTGGACGTACGCACAGCCACCGCGAGGGGGTGAGGTCGGCCCGTGACGGACGACGACGTACAGCGGCAGCCGCCGCGAGGCACAGGCGCTGCGGCAGCCCGCGCCAGAGCCCTGGCCGTGCTCCGCGTGCGGCACACCGCGCTGACCGTGGCCCTCCTCCCGCTGGCCGTGGCCGTGGTGCTGGTCACCGGCTCCGCGACGGACCGGATCCACGGCGGCCTCGAAGCCTCCCGCTGGTGGGTGGCCGCCGGGGGCGCCGTCCTCCTCGCCCTGGCCGCCCTCGTCGCCGACGCGGTGCTGCGCGCCGAGCCCGCCCGCAGCCCCACCGTGCCCATCGCCAGGGACGCCGCCCCCGACCTGCACCGGCTGGTGGCCGACCTCGCCGACCGGCTCGGCGTGCCGGCTCCCTCCGCGATAGCCCTGACCCCCGACTGCGACAGCTGGCTCGAGGACCGCAGCCCCCGGCGTCCCGGGCGGGCGCTGCTGCGCGGCCGGGAGGCCCAGGAGTTGCCGCCGCCCGTGCTGGTGATCGGTTCCCCGTTCCTGTGGTGGATGCGCGTCGCCGAGCTCCGCGCCCTGCTCGCCCCCGTCGTGGCCGGTACGGGCCCCTCCGCCCAGCCCGACATCGCCGCCGCCCGCCGCTTCATCCGGGGACTCGACGCCGCCGCCGCGCTGCCCCCGGGCCGCCTCCCGGCGCCGGCGGGGGCGTTCGTCCGGTTCACGGCGAAGCTGATGCTCCGCGCCTGCGGGGAGCACCCCGCCGAGATGGAGCGCGGCGTCGCCGCCGCCGGATCGGAGCGGGCGCAGACCGTCGACTTCGGCCTGCGCATAGCCGCCCAGGAGCAGGTGGGCCTCGCCTACGCGGGCTGGGACCGGCTGCTCACCCGCGTCGCCCTGCCCGCCTGGCGGATGGGCCGCTGGCCCTCCCGTCTCGACGCCGGCGTCGTCTCCGCCCTCACCGAGCTCTCCCGCCGGGACCGTCTCGCCGCCCAGGAGGGCGCGTTCGCCTCCCGCCTCGGCGAGCGTCCCGCCTGCGATCTGCTGGAGGAGCCCGGCGCGGTCGACGAGGCCGTATCGCTCCTCGCCGCCCGGCTGTTCCACGGCGGCCCGGCCGAGCCCGGCCCCGGCTGGTGCCCGGTGGCCTGGGAGCAGTATCCGGACGAGGTCGTCGACCGCAAGTGGCGTACGGAGGCCGCCCGGCTGCACCGGGCCCTCGACGGGCTCGTCAAGCAGGGTGAGAGCGGCCGGTCGGCGACCCTGGCCCGCGTCGTGGACTGGCTGGACGACGGCGGTGACCGCGAGGCCCTCGCCGACGCCCTGCGCGCCGCCCCCCGCGATCCGGCGGGCCAGGTCCCGCTGACCGCGCCGCTGTTCCCGCTGCAGGCCCCCCGGACGGGGCGCGAGCTGCTCACCGACCATGTGCTGGCGATGGTCTGCTGCGCCGCCGTCGACACCGCGGGGGCGGCGCCCGGCCTGGACTGGCTCGACGGGCCCGCGCTGCTCGTCGACGGCGAGCGCCGGCCCGAGCTGGGCCGGGCGGTGCAGTCCCTCGTGGAGTCCGGCGACGCGACGGCGCTGCGGAGCTGGCTGAACGACGCGGGAGTCCGACCCGAGAAACCGGTTCTGCTCGTCTGAGGCGAGCACACGCGTACACGCACACCGCCGCCCGACGACGCGGCATGCCGACGGAAGGCGACACCATGGGAACGGAGCAGATCCGGCGCTGGGAGTCCGGCGCCCTCGCGCACGCCGTCTCGGACCCCTTCGCCCAGGGCCCGCTGCCCTGGCTGCGCGAGGGCGAGCGCTACTTCGACGACGGACAGCTCGTCCCCTGGTACGTGGAGCTGGGCTGCGGCCAGAGCAGCGGCGGCACGGTCCCCGCCCAGCGCGCCGCCGGGCCCCGTACGGCCGACGACGTCCACGGCCAGATCAAGGGCTTCGCCTCCGCCGGCGCGGTCGCCCCCGGCGAGTCCATCGACTTCCGGGTGACGGTCAGTCCCCCGCAGCACTTCGGCGTCGACGTCTACCGCATCGGCCACTACGCGGGCGACGGCGCCGCCAAGATCACGACCAGCCCGCGGTTATCCGGCATCGTCCAGCCCGCCCCGCTGAGCGCCGACCGTACGGTGTCCTGCCACCACTGGTGGCTCTCCTGGCGGCTGCAGATCCCCTCGTACTGGAGCCCCGGCGCCTATGTCGCCGTCCTCACCACCGACGACGGCTTCCGCTCCCACATCCCGTTCACCGTGCGCGACTTCGAGCCCGCCGACCTGCTGCTCGTCCTGCCGGACGTGACCTGGCAGGCGTACAACCTCTTCCCCGAGGACGGTGCCACCGGCGCCTCGCTCTACCACGCCTGGGACGGCGACGGCCGGCTGCTGGGCGAGCCGGACGCGGCCGTCGCCGTCTCCTTCGACCGGCCCTACGCGGGCGCCGGGATGCCGCTGCACGTGGGGCACGCGTACGACTTCATCCGCTGGGCCGAGCGGTACGGGTACGACCTGGCGTACGCCGACACCCGCGATCTGCACGCCGGCCGCGTCGACCCCGCCCGCCACCGGGGCCTGGTCTTCCCCGGGCACGACGAGTACTGGTCGGTGCCGATGCGCCGGCACGCGACGGCCGCCCGCGACGCCGGGACGTCGCTGGTGTTCCTCTCCGCCAACACCATGTACTGGCAGGTGGAGCTGGCCCCCTCCGTCTCCGGCGAGCCCGACCGGATGCTGCGCTGCCGCAAGCGCCAGGGGCCGGGGAAGTCGGCGCTGTGGCGCGACCAGGGGCCGCCGGAGCAGGAGTTGCTGGGGATCCAGTACGTGGGGCGGGTCCCGGGCGCGTGGCCTCTCGTCGTACAGAACTCCGACCACTGGCTGTGGGACGCCACCGGTACGCAGGACGGCGACGAGGTCCCGGGTCTCGTCGCCGGGGAGGCGGACCGGTACTTCCCGCGCGCGCCGCTGCCGCCGCACACCGAGCGGATCCTGCTCGCGCACTCGCCGTACCGCGACGCCGGATCGGTGCGCCGGCATCAGGAGACGTCGCTGTACCGGGCGCCGAGCGGCGCGCTGGTCTTCGCCGCCGGCACGTTTGCCTGGTCCCCGGCCCTGGGCCGCCCCGGGCACACGTCCCCGGTGATCCAGCGGGCGACGGCGAATCTGCTGGACCGTATCTGCAAGCGCGACTGACGCCCGCCCTCGGGCGGGCCGAGGCCGTCGTCTACGGTGACGGCGGGGGGAGCTCGTACGAGGAAAGGCGCAGGCAGATGCACATCCGCGAGGCGACCGCGCAGGACGTCGGCCTCATCTCCGTCCTGCTCGGCGAGACCGAGGGCCACTACGGCGGCGACCCCTCGCCCCGCGACCCCGCGCAGATCCGCGGCGCGCTGTTCGGCCCGCGTCCGGCGGCGACGGTGCTGCTGGCGGAGGACGGGGACGCGGGCGTGCTCGGGTTCGCGTCGTACACCTTCCACTGGCCGGCGTCCGGGGCGCACACGAGCCTGTTCCTCAAGGAGCTCTACGTCCGCGACCACGGCCGGCGCCGGGGCGTGGCCCGGGCGCTGATGGAGCGGCTGACGGACATCGCGCGCGAGCTGGGCTGTACGCGGGTGGAGTGGACGGCGGACACGGACAACCCGCAGGCCCTCGCGCTGTACGAGGCGCTGGGGGTGCCGCCGAAGCCGGACAAGATCTTCTACCGCGCGCCGGTGTAGGAGGCTGCTCGCTCAGGGCCGCCCAGCGACGTCGCGCCGACTACCCCGGCCAACCCGTCTGTCCGGCTGGGGGTCCGGGGGTCATCCCCCGGAAAATGCAGTAGCCCCGCCAGCTCCCGCCGCGAGTTCACGCCCAGCTTCGGATACGCCTTGTACAGGTGGTACTCCACCGTCCGCGGCGACAGGAACAGCTGCGACGCGATGTCCCGGCTCGACGTCCCCACCGCCGCCAGCCGCACGACCTGCAGCTCCTGCGGCGTCAGCGCCGCCAGCGGCGACGCGCCGGCGGACGCCGGGGCCGTGACCTCGCCCGTCGCCCCCAGCTCCGTGCGCGCCCGGTCCGCCCAGGGGGCCGCGCCCAGCTCCGTGAACAGGTCCAGCGCCGTACGCAGCTGCTCGCGCGCCCGCGTCCGGAGCCGGGCGCGGCGCAGCTGCTCCCCGTACAGCAGGGCCGTACGCGCCCACTCGAACGGCCGCCGCTCCCCCTTCGCGTGCAGCTCCAGCGCCGCCTCGAAGTGCTCCGCCTCCCCCGTCAGCAGCGCCCGGTCGCGCAGCGCCACCGCGCGCGCCCACGTCTGCCCCGACGCATCCGCCCACGCCTCGAACCGCCGCGCCGCAGCCGAAGCGCGCGCCGGGTCGCCGAGCCGGTACGCCGCCTCCACCTCGTCCGCCGCCGCGAAGATCAGCGCCGCGCTGACCCCGCCCTCCTCCCGCGCCGCCGCCAGCCGCGCGGCGGCCGCCTCGTACCGCCCGAGCCCCAGGTCCAGCAGCGCCAGCGCCGTCAGCCCGTAGTTGCCGTCCGCCGCCATCGACCCGGACACCAGCCGCCGGACCCGCTCCTCGTCCCCCTCGACCGCCGCGATCCGCGCCACCAGATGATCGAGCCGCTCGATCCGCTTGCGCAGCCCCGTGTCCCGCGCGATCGTCGCCGCCTCCGCCACCGTGGCCTCGGCGTCCCGGTGCTCCCCCGCGTAGATCTGCACCCGGGCCAGCACATGCAGCAGATACGGCAGCCGCCCTATCCAGCCGCGCCGCCGGGACTCCTGGATCAGCTCCCGCACCAGCGGCAGCACGGTGTCGTCCGGCAGCAGCGACGCCACGGAGACCGTCTGCATCGCCGCGCTCGCGTCGCCGGAATCCGCGAGCGACCCGGCGAGCTCCGTCAGCAGCGGCAGCCCCCGCGCGTAGTCACCGGCCTGGACCGCCGCCAGCCCCCGCACCGAACGGTCCACCGCCGTCCGCCCGCCGAGCAGCTCGCCGGCCAGCCGCAGCGCGGCCTCGTCCCCGGTGAACCAGGCGTACGTGGCGGCCGTCTGCAGCATCGACGCCGAGCGCCGGCTGCCGTTCACCGGCCGGGCGTGGTCGGTGAGCAGCCGCGCCGCCTCCGCCGGGCGGTCGTCCTCAAAGAGCCAGAAGGAACTGATGTACGCCAGCTCCGCCCGCCGCTCCGGGTCGGCCGTCTGCCCGTACGCCTCGTCCGCCAGCTGTGCCGCCTGCTCCGCGTGCCCCGCCTGCTGCGCCGCCCACGCCCCGGCCGTCAGCCGCCGCACCCGGTCGGCGGGCTCGGGGGAGAGGCGGGCGGCCTGCGCGTACACGCCGGCGGCGGACGCCGGGCCGCCGCGCGCCGAGGCCCGCTCCGCGTACCCCTCCAGCGCCGCCGCCGCCGGCTCGTCGGGGCCCATCGCGGCGGCCGCCCGGTGCATGGCGGTGCAGTCCGGGGAGCCGTCCGCGGAGACGTCGGCGAGCACCCGGTGCATCGCGACGCGGCGGGCGGCGGGGACGCTGGCGTAGGCGGCGGCGCGCATCAGGGGATGGGAGAAGGTGATCCGGTCCGGGTGCACGGTGACCAGCCCCTGCGCCTCCGGTTCGGCGAGGTCCTCCAGCCCGGCGCCGAAGTGGGCGGCGGCGGCGAGCAGCAGGTCGAGGATGCCCCGGCTCTCGGCGGCGGCCAGCTGCACGATCAGCCGGCTGCGTTCGGGGAGGGCCATCACCTTCGCCCGGTACGCGGCCAGCACCCGGTCCGGGGCGGTCAGCGGCGACGCCCCGGCGAGCGGCGCCCCGCCCACCGAGTCCGCGAACTCGGCCATGGCCAGAGGGTTTCCCTCGGCGGACGCGAGCACCCGCTCCCGAGCCGACGCCGGTACGCCCAACTCGTCCAGCAGCAGCCGCGCGTCGTCCCCCGCCAGCCGCCCCAGCTCCAGCTCCGGCAGCCCCGCCGCCCGGAACCCGCCGTCCCGGGCGGCGAACACCAGCGCCACCCGCTCCGCCACCAGCCGCCGCGCGGCGAACAGCAGCGCCTCCACCGACGGCTCGTCCAGCCACTGGGCGTCGTCCAGCACCGCCAGGACGGGCCCGTCCTCCGCCACCTCCGCCAGCAGCGACAGCACCGCCAGCCCGGTCAGAAACCGGTCCCCCGGCCGCGCCCCGCCCGTCCCGACCGCCGCGCACAGCGCGTCGGACTGCGGCTCCGGCAGCGCGTCCACGCGGTCCACCACCGGCCGCAGCAGCTGCAGCAGCCCCGCGAACGCCAGGTCGGACTCCTCCTCGAAGCCCGTCGCCCGCAGCACGGTCCAGCCCTCACCGGCCGTCTCCTGCGCGTACGACAGCAGCGCCGACTTGCCGATCCCGGCCTCGCCGCGCAGCACGAGCGCGCCGCCGCGCCCGCTGCCGGCCGCCTCCAGCAGCCGCCGCAGTTCCGTCTGTTCCGTGGTCCGTCCGACCAGCATCCGTAAGTCTCCGCATCGGCCCAGTAGTCGATTACCGAAGCGCTACGGATTCGGCGGGCATTCCCGCGGACCTAACTTCGAGGGCATGACGAACAATCTTTTCGACACCGTCCGGATCGGCCGCCACGAGCTCCCCCACCGCCTCGTCATGGCCCCGATGACCCGCTCCCGCGCGGAGGACGGCGGCCTGGTGACCGAGCTGACCGCCGAGTACTACGCCCAGCGCGCCGGCGCCGCGCTCATCGTCACCGAGGGCGTCCAGCCGTCCATGCGCGGCCAGGGCTACATCCAGACCCCCGGTCTGCACACCGACGAGCAGATCGCCGCCTGGCGCAAGGTCACCGACGCGGTGCACGCCGAGGGCGGCGTGATCTTCGCCCAGCTGATGCACGCCGGGCGGATCGGCCACCCGACCCTCTATCCGGACGGCGGCCTCCCCGAGGCGCCCTCCGCGGTGGCCTCCGGCGGTCAGCTGTTCAGCGGCGCGGGCATGCTGGACCACCCCGAGCCGCGTGAGCTGTCGCTGGACGACATCGCCCGGGTCATCGACGAGTTCACCGCCGCCGCCCGCAACGCCGTGGAGGCCGGGTTCGACGGTGTGGAGCTGCACGGCGCGAACGGCTACCTCATCCAGCAGTTCCTCTCCGACAACGCCAACCGCCGCACAGACGCCTACGGCGGCTCCGTCGAGAACCGCATCCGCTTCGCCGTCGAGGTCACGCAGGCCGTCTCCGACGCCATCGGCGGCGACCGAGTGGGCTTCCGCGTCTCGCCCGGCGGCACCTTCAACGGGATCACCGAGGAGAACCCCGAGGAGCTGTACACGGCGCTGACGAAGGCCCTCGCCCCGTACGGCCTGGCGTATCTGCACGTCACGGAGGTCGGCGACCCGGCGATCACGGACAGGATCCGCCGCGACTGGCCGGCCGCGCTGATCCTCAACCCGGCGGGCAAGCCCCTGGAGGAGGCCGCCGAGCACGCCGAGCGGGCGCTGCGCGACGGCCGCGCCGACGCGGTGGCGTACGGCAGGCTGTGGCTGGCCAACCCCGACGCGCACGAGCGCATCCGTACCGGGGCGTCGTTCAACACCGATGACCCCGACACGTACTACGGGGGCGACCACCGGGGGTACACGGACTACGCGCCGCTTGGCTGACCCGGGTGCGTGCCCGTCCACCCCGCGGCGGTGGGCGGGCGCGACATGGGCGACAATCGGTGCGTCGTAGCAATCTCCCGGAGGACGCCGTGACCGGTTTCGTCGTAAAGCCCGAGCCCATCGAGGTACCGGGGCTGGTGCATCTGCACACCGGCAAGGTGCGCGAGCTGTACCGGGACGCCCAGGACCGGCTCGTCATGGTCGCCAGCGACCGGATGTCCGCGTACGACTGGGTGCTGCCCACGGAGATCCCCGACAAGGGCCGGGTCCTCACGCAGCTCTCGCTGTGGTGGTTCGACCAGCTCGCGGACCTCGTCCCCAACCACGTCATCTCCACCGACCTCCCCGCCGGCGCCCCCGCCGACTGGGAGGGCCGCACGCTGATCTGCCGGCGGCTCGACATGGTCCCGGTCGAGGCCGTCGCCCGCGGCTATCTCACCGGCTCCGGGCTGAAGGAGTACGAGGTCTCCCGCACCGTCTGCGGCCTCGCCCTCCCCGAGGGCCTCACCGACGGCTCCGAACTCCCCGCGCCGATCTTCACACCGGCGACGAAGGCGGAGGTCGGGGAGCACGACGAGAACGTGTCGTACGAGGAGGTCGCCCGCCGGGTCGGCGCCGACGTGGCGGCGGAGCTGCGGCAGACGACGCTCGCGGTGTACGGGCGGGCGCGGGAGATCGCGCGGGACCGGGGGATCATCCTGGCGGACACGAAGTTCGAGTTCGGGTACGACGACGGGACGCTGATCCTGGCGGACGAGGTGCTGACGCCGGACTCCTCGCGGTTCTGGCCGGCGGACGCGTGGCAGCCGGGGCGGTCGCAGCCGTCGTTCGACAAGCAGTTCGTACGGGACTGGCTGACGTCCCCGGCGTCCGGCTGGGACCACCGCGGCGAGGCACCGCCGCCGGAGCTGCCGGAGGCGGTGGTGGCGGAGACGTCGGCCAAGTACGTGGAGGCGTACGAGCGTCTGACGCGGATGCGGTGGCTCTGACCCCGTAGGCGCCGCGTTCTCCCCGGGGGTAACCCCCGGACCCCCAGCCGCAACCACACCACCCGGGCGAAACACGGCACCACCATCGTTAAACCCGGGTATAGGAGAGACTTCCCCCCTCCGTCTCGTAAGGTTTGGGCCGTGGGATCTCTGCGCAATCCGGTCGGACCTCTTCCCTCCAACATCTACTGGCGGCGAAGGGGCCTGCTGGCTGCCCTGGTTGCGCTGCTCGCCCTCGTGATCGCCTGGGCGTTCACCCTGGGCGGCGGGGGCGGCGGCGGTGACAAACCGGAGGGCAAGGGTCCGGCGGTGTCGATCACGCCCGGCCCCAGCAGCTCGGGGCCGCTGATCACCGGACGCCCCGGTGGCGGCGGTGAGACGGACAACGGCGACAAGGGCGACGACGGCAACGGGACCCCGGGCAGCGGCGCGTCGGACGAGCCCGGCGACGCGGCGTCGGGCGACGGCGGCGGAACGGGCGGCGGCGACACCGGCGGCGGTACGGAGGCCGGGGGCGGTACGGGCGGCAGCGGTACGAACGGCTTCCCCGTGGGCGACGACGGCGTGCCGTCCGAGTCGACGCTCCCCGACTGCGACTCCTCCGCGGTGACGTTCCGCATCCGCAGCACGCAGAAGACGTATCAGCCCGGCGAGAAGCCGGAGTTCGAGCTCACCGCGACGAACGCCGCGTCCAGCGCCTGCAAGCTGGCCTTCGGCCCCGAGTGGGCCGTGATCACGATCCGGGACGCGGACGACGACACCCGGCTGTGGTCCTCCGAGGATTGCCCGTGGACGTCGAACGCGATACTGCTGGAGGTCCCGGCGGGCGGTTCGATGCAGCGCACGATCACCTGGGACCGGGTGCGCAGCGCCCCCGAGTGCGCCGAGGTCAAGGCGCGTTCGGTCGGGACGGGCGGCTTCCAGGCGGAGCTGAAGCCGAAGGGCCTGCCGCTGTCGAAGGCGCAGTTCACGCTCGACGCGTAGGGGTTACGGGCCTCAGACGTACCGCTCGAGGATCGACGACTCCGCGAGCCGCGACAGCCCCTCGCGTACGGACCGGGCCCGGGCCTCGCCCACGCCGTCCACCGTCTGCAGGTCCTGGACGCTCGCGGCGAGGAGCTTCTGCAGCCCGCCGAAGTGCTCGACGAGCCGGTCGATGACCAGGCCGGGGATGCGCGGCACCTTCGCCAGCAGCCGGTAGCCCCGCGGCGACACCGCCGAGTCCAGTGTCTCGGGGGACCCGGAGTAGCCCAACGCGCGGGCGACCGTGGACAGTTCCAGCAGCTCCGCGTGCGACAGCCGGTCCAGCTCGGCCACCGCCTCCGGTACGGTCCGCTGCCGCTTGCCCGTCCGCTCCGGCACGTAGTCCCGTACGACCAGTTCACGCTCGGGCTCGACGCCGGCGATGAGCTCGTCGAGCTGGAGGGAGAGCAGGCGGCCGTCCGTGCCGAGCTCGACGACGTACTCGGCGATCTCCGTGGCGATCCGGCGGACCATCTCCAGACGCTGCGACACGGCGGAGACGTCCCGGACCGTCACCAGGTCCTCGATCTCCAGCGCCGACAGCGTGCCCGCGACCTCGTCGAGCCGCAGCTTGTACCGCTCCAGCGTGGCCAGGGCCTGGTTCGCGCGGGAGAGGATGGCCGCCGAGTCCTCCAGGACGCGGCGCTGGCCGTCGACGTACAGCGCGATCAGCCGCATCGACTGGCTGACGGAGACGACGGGGAAGCCGGACTGGATCGACACCCGCTGCGCCGTCCGGTGCCGGGTGCCCGTCTCCTCCGTGGGGATGGAGGCGTCGGGCAGCAGCTGCACGCCCGCGCGCAGGATCTTCGTCAGGTCGTGGTCGAGGACGACGCCGCCGTCGAGCTTGCACAGCTCGCGCAGCCGCGTCGAGGTGAAGTCGACGTCCAGGACGAAGCCGCCGGAGCACACCTCGTCGACGACCTTGTCCATGCCCAGGACGATGAGCCCGCCCGTGTTGCCGCGCAGCACCCGCTCCAGCCCGTCGCGCAGCGCCGTACCCGGCGCCACCGCGCTGAGCGCGGCGCGCATCTTGAGGCCGTCGGAGCCCGGGCCGGCACCGGCTCTGCCGGGAGCCGCCGCCCGGTCGTTGGCTGCCACGTCGCGTCCTCCAGGTCGGGGTCCGGAGCCGGCCCCCGGCCCGGCGCGACACGCGCCGGAAGGGCCTGCCCATGGACAAGGGGTGCAAAGTCTACCGGCGGGCCCGCTCCGTCCGGTCTGGAGTTCCCGGTCCGGGGCCGGGAGGCTGTCTTCGAACCTCCGTCGTCCGTACGGGAGCCCCTAGGACCTACCGGTCTTCTCGGGTGCCGCCTGCTTCTCCTCGCTCTTCTGTCCGCCGCGGGATCTGCGCCGGGGCAGGGCCCGCAGCGCCTCCCCTATGTCCGCGACCTCGCGGACCTCGATGCCCGGCGGGACCTTGCCCGGGTCGGCGGGGACCAGCGCCTGCGTGAAGCCGAGCCGCGCCGCCTCGGCCAGACGGCGGGAGACGCCCGTGACCCGGCGGACCTCGCCGGCCAGGCCGACCTCGCCGATGGCCACCAGGTTCTTCGGCAGCGGGGTGTCGCTCGCCGCGCTCGCCAGGGCCAGCGCGACCGCGAGGTCCGCGGCCGGCTCGGACAGCTTCACCCCGCCGACGGTGGCGCTGTAGATGTCGCGCTTGGACAGCGCCGTGATCTGGCCGCGCTGCTCCAGGACGGCCAGCATCATCGACACCCGGGAGGTCTCCAGCCCCGACGTGGTCCGGCGGGGGGAGGGGATCTGCGAGTCGACGGTCAGCGCCTGGACCTCGGCGACCAGGGGGCGGCGGCCCTCGAGGGTCACGGTCAGACAGGTGCCCGGGACGGGCTCGTCGCGGCGGGTGAGGAAGAGGCCGCTGGGGTCGGCCAGGCCCGTGATGCCCTCGTCGTGCAGCTCGAAGCAGCCGACCTCGTCCGTCGCCCCGTACCGGTTCTTCACGCCGCGGACCAGGCGCAGCCGCGCGTGGCGGTCGCCCTCGATGTGCAGCACGACGTCCACCAGGTGCTCCAGCAGGCGGGGGCCGGCGACGGCGCCGTCCTTCGTGACGTGGCCGACGAGGATGGTCGACATCCCCCTGTCCTTGGACGCGCGGATGATGGCCCCCGCGACCTCGCGCACCTGCGCCATACCGCCGGGGGCGCCGTCGATCTCGCCGGACGCGACGGTCTGGACGGAGTCCAGTACGAGGAGGGAGGGCTTCACCTCGTCCAGATGCCCGAGGACGGTCGCCAGGTCGGTCTCGGCGGCCAGATACAGATGGTCGCTGAGCGCGCCGATCCGGTCGGCCCGCAGGCGCACCTGGCCGGCGGACTCCTCACCGGTCACATACAGCGTGCGGCGCTCGGCGTCCGCCGCCTTCGCGGCGACGTCCAGCAGCAGCGTCGACTTCCCGACGCCGGGCTCCCCGGCCATGAGGATCACGGCCCCGGGGACCAGCCCGCCCCCGAGCACCCGGTCCAGCTCCGGCACCCCCGTCCCCCGGGCCTCGGCCCGGGTGCCGTCGACCTGGGCGATGGGCACGGCGGACGTGGTCACACGGGTGGCGGCGGTGGTCCGCACCTGCGGCGCGCCCGCCTCCTCGATCGTCCCCCAGGCCTGGCACTCCGGGCAGCGCCCGAGCCATTTGGCGGTGGTCCACCCGCACTCGGAACACCGGTAGGAGGGGCGGTCCTTGCCGCCGGTCTTTCGCTGAGCCATGGGGGCCACGGTAGCGGGTGGGTCCGACAACGCCGCCGGCGTCCGCCGTGCCCCGGGGGCATATCCCCCCGGCGCGCGTGAAGCGTGGACGCGCCCCGGAACACGCCGTTCCATTCCCCACATCGAGCGATCCCCTCACCCGTCAGGGTGAGTTGAGCCGAACCTCAGGTATGCGTCACCGAGAATCCCCCTACCGTCACCGGGGTGACAAGCAGCCGGACCGACCACACCCGCCCCCGCGGCGGAGGCGCCCACGCCGGAGAAACGTCCCGCCACCGGGCGAAGCCCGTCCCGCAGACGCCCCCGGCCGCGTACGAGCCGTACCTCGACGGCCTGTTCACGTACTGCCTGTCCGTGCTCTGCGACCACGACGAGGCCACCGCCGCCCTCGGCGACGTCCTCGCCCTGGCCGAACGCCGCCCCCGCCGCCCCCGGAGGGCCCCCGCTGCCCACCGCGCGGCGGCGCGGCGCCCGTGGCTGTACTCCCTGGCCCGCTGGTCCTGCCTGCGCAGGATGACCGAGAAGGAACGTTCCCGTACGACCACCCCCGCCGACGGCGACACCGCGGACGAACGCCGCCGGGAGCTGGCCCGGCTCGCCTGGCCGGAGGCCGCCGGGACCACCCCGGAGCAGCGGGAGGCGCTGGAGCTGGCGGTCCGCCACGGCCTGCCCCCGGACGAGGTGGCCGTCGTCCTCGGCATGGACCCGTACGCCGCGCGCGACCTCCTCTCCCGCGCCGCCTGCGAGGTGGAACGCACGCAGGCCGCCCTGGCCGTCGTCGAGCGCGGCCACTGCCCCGTCGTGGCCCGCCTGGCCGGTGACAGCGAGGTCCTGCTGGGGGCGGCGCTGCGCCGCGAGCTCGTACGCCACGTCGACGACTGCCCCGACTGCCGCCGCACCGCCGAGCGGGCCGGCCTCGCCGCGGGCTGGCCGGGATCGCTGGGCTGGACGGCACAGGCCACCGGACGGCTCCCCGTGATCGCCGCCCCGCGGGCCCCGCTGCACGCCGCGATGCTGTACGCCCAGCGCACGCGCCGGGTGCACGCGCCGCGCTACGACCGTACGGGCCGTCCGCGCGACCCCAAGGTCCGCGCCGCCCGCCGCGACCGCCTGCGCAACCGGGCGATCACGTCGACGGTGGTGGCGACGGTGCTGGCGGCGCCGGTGCTGGCCCTGTGGGCGGCGTACCGGAGCGCGCCGGCGACGGGGGAGGGGACGGCGGGCGTGTTCCCGACGGCGAGCGACCACGCGGACGGGCCGCAGGAGCTGGACGGCGCCCCGGTGGAGAAGGCGGGCAGCGCGCAGGCGGTGCCGTCACCGCGGTTCACGGCGGGCAGCAGGGCGCCGGACGTCTCGGTGGAGGTCGTGGACGACGGCGGTCCCGCGGGCCGTCCCGCCCGCCCCGGCGCGGGCCCGGGCCGGCTGACGGTGGAGGCGATGCCGAGCGGCGACGCCACGCTGATCACGCTGCGCGCGTCGGGCGGCGCGGCGGTGCGCTGGCAGGCGAGCGCGAACGCGCCGTGGCTGACGTTCAGCAGCACGCAGGGCACGCTGTTCCCGGGCGAATCCACGACGATCACGGTCTCGGTGAACCACGCCCGCGAACCCCGCGCGTCCTGGAACGCCCGCGTCTTCATCGCCCCCGCAGGCGCCGAAATCCTCCTCCACGGCCAGGGCAGCCCCCGCTCAATCCCCCGCCCGCCAACCCCGGCCCCCACGACACCCGCCCCGGACCCGACCCCGACAACTCCACCGCCGGACCCGACCCCGACAACGCCCCCACCGACAACGGACCCCCCACCGTCAACGGACCCAACCCCAACCCCAACCCCAACCCCAACCCCAACGGAAACAACCCAGCCCCCACCCCCGTAGCGGCGGCCGACGGTGCCCCCCGGAACCGGCAACGCCACCCCCGTAGCGGCGGCCGACGGTGCCCCCCGGAACCGGCAACGGGTGGCTATGCGGGTGGGAATCCCCCCGCGCCGAAGGCGCGGGGCGGCCGCCGCGGCAGCGACCAAAGAGGATCACCCCAGAAGGGAAACATCCCGCACAGCCCCACGATCCGCAGACGTAGCCATAGCCGCATAAGCCCGAAGCGCAGCAGAAACCTTCCGCACCCGATCCCGAGGCGCATACCGCCCCCCAAGAGCCGACCGCCGAGCGGCCAGCTCCTCCTCGGAGACGACAAGCTCGATGGACCGCCCCGGGATATCGATCCGAACCAGATCCCCGTCCTCGACGAGCGCGATCACACCCCCGGCAGCAGCCTCCGGCGACGCATGCCCGATGGACAACCCGGACGTCCCCCCGGAGAACCGCCCGTCGGTCACGAGCGCACAGGCCTTCCCGAGCCCCCGCCCCTTCAGGAAGGACGTCGGATACAACATCTCCTGCATCCCGGGCCCGCCCCGGGGCCCCTCGTACCGGATGACGACGACATCCCCGGCCTTGACCTGCTTACCGAGAATCTTCTCGCACGCCTCCTCCTGCGACTCACAGACAACCGCAGGCCCCTCGAACGTCAGAATCGAGGCGTCCACCCCCGCGGTCTTGACCACACACCCGTCGACCGCGAGATTCCCCCGCAGCACGGCCAGCCCACCGTCCTGCGTGTACGCGTGCTCCTTGGACCGAATGCACCCCCCGGCGGCATCCGTATCGAGGGACTCCCACCGCTCCGACTGCGAGAACGCGGAAGCGGACCGCACGCACCCGGGCGCCGCGTGCCACAGCTCCACGGCCTCGGCGGACGGCGACCCACCCCGAACGTCCCACTGCTTCAGCCAGTCGGCCAGCGAATCGGAGTGCACCGAGTGCACCCCCTCGTTCAGCAGCCCCGCCCGGTACAGCTCCCCGAGGATCGCGGGGATCCCGCCGGCGCGGTGCACGTCCTCCATGTAGTACGTCCCCTGCGGCGCCACGTTCGGCGCGACCTTCGCGAGGCACGGCACCCGCCGCGACACGGCGTCGATCTCGTCCAGCCCGAACGACAGCCCGGCCTCCTGGGCGGCGGCCAGCAGGTGCAGGATCGTGTTGGTGGACCCGCCCATGGCGATGTCCAGCGCCATGGCGTTCTCGAACGCCGCCTGGGTCGCGATGTTCCGCGGCAGGACGGTCTCGTCGTCCTGCTCGTAGTACCGCCGCGCCAGCTCGACGACGGTCCGCCCGGCGTTCTCGTACAGCGCCCGCCGCGCGGTGTGTGTGGCCAGGACGGAGCCGTTGCCGGGCAGCGACAGTCCGATCGCCTCGGTGAGGCAGTTCATGGAGTTGGCGGTGAACATCCCGGAGCAGCTGCCACACGTCGGACAGGCGTTCTGCTCGATACGGAGCACGTCCGCGTCGGAGATGTTGTCGTTGGCCGCGTCGACCATGGCGTCGATGAGGTCCAGCTTGCGGACGGTCCCGTCCACGAGGGTCGCCTGGCCGGCCTCCATGGGCCCGCCGGAGACGAAGACGACGGGGATGTTCAGCCGCAGGGCGGCCATCAGCATGCCCGGGGTGATCTTGTCGCAGTTCGAGATGCAGATCAGCGCGTCCGCGCAGTGCGCCTCGACCATGTACTCCACGGAGTCCGCGATCAGGTCCCGCGACGGCAGGCTGTAGAGCATTCCGCCGTGCCCCATCGCGATGCCGTCGTCGACGGCGATGGTGTTGAACTCCCGCGGCACCGCCCCGGCGGCCTTGATGGCGTCCGACACGATCCGCCCGACGGGCGCGAGGTGGGTGTGCCCGGGCACGAACTCGGTGAAGCTGTTCGCCACCGCGATGATCGGCTTCCCGATGTCCTCACTGGCTACACCCGATGCCCGCATGAGGGCGCGGGCGCCCGCCATGTTGCGGCCGTGGGTGACGGTGCGGGACCTCAGCTCGGGCATCAGTGCCTCCCGGGAGTCGAATCGTGGGAGCTTACGAGATTACGCCCCCCGTTCAAGATTCGGACGCACTGTCCGCGATACGGAACCCGTGACCGCCCCCTGAGACCGGGCGGTCACCCGTCGGCGAGATGCTGCTGCACCACGGGGGCCAGCCGCCGGATCAGATCCTCCGGATCGGCGGACGCCAGCGGCTCGACCTTGATGATGTACCGCAGCATCGCCGTCCCCACGAGCTGCGCCACCGCCAGCTCCGCCCGCAGCTCCGCGTCCGTCCCCGTCAGCTGGGGGGCGACCCGTTTGAGGAGCTGGCGGACGACGGTCGCGCGGAAGATGGACGCCGCCGTCTCGTTGTTCACCGCCGAGCGGATGACGGCCAGCAGCGGCTCGCGGGTGAAGGTGTTCTCCCAGACGCCGAAGAGGTGCCGCGTCAGCCGCTCCCCGGCCTCCTCGGGCGCTCCGGCGGACAGCACGTCCGGTATGTCGAGCGCAGGCTGGACGGCGTCCCGGAGGGACGACGCGAAGACCTGCTCCTTGGGCCCGAAGTAGTGGTGGACGAGTGCCGGGTCGACGTCCGCCCGCCTGGCGATGCCGCGGATGGACGCCTTGTCGTAGCCCCGCGCGGCGAATTCCGTACGGGCCGCCGTCAGGATCCGCTCCCGCGCGCTGGGCCCGCCGTCCGCCTCCCCCGCGGCCGGCCGTCCGCGCCGCCGCCGGGGTGCCCCGGCGGTCGTCACCGCGTGCCCCGCGGGGCGGCCGTCGCCAGGTTCAGCCGGGTGAACGCCAGGGCCTCCGCCAGATCGGCCTCCCGCTCCGCGGCGGACATCGCCCGGCGGGTGTTCACCTCGACCACCACGTTCCCGTCGAAGCCGGTCGCCGCCAGCCGCTCCAGCAGCTCCGCGCACGGCTGCTTGCCGCGCCCGGGCACCAGGTGCTCGTCCTTCCCGGACCCGGACCCGTCGGCGAGGTGGACGTGCGTCAGCCGCTCGCCCATCCGCGCGGCCATGTCCAGGGCGTCGTTGCGCGCCGTGGCGGTGTGGGAGAGGTCGATCGTGAAGTGGCGGTAGTCCTGCTCGGTGACGTCCCAGTCGGGGGCGTACGCGAGCATCTCCCGGTCCCGGTAGCGCCAGGGGTACATGTTCTCGACGGCGAACCGTACGTCCGTCTCGTTCGCCATCCGCCAGATGCCGTCGACGAAGTCCTTCGCGTAGGTGCGCTGCCAGCGGAAGGGCGGATGTACGACGACGGTCGACGCCCCCAGCCGCTCGGCGGCGGACCGGGCGCGCTGCAGCTTCTCCCACGGGTCCTTCGACCACACCCGCTGGGTGATCAGCAGACACGGCGCGTGCACGGCGAGCACCGGCACCTCGTGGTAGTCGGAGAGCCGGCGCAGGGCGTCGATGTCCTGGCTCACGGGGTCGGTCCAGACCATGATCTCGACGCCGTCGTAGCCCAGCCGGGCGGCGGTCTCGAAAGCGGTCGCCGTCGGCTCCGGATAGACCGAGGCCGTGGACAGCGCGATCTTCGCGTCGGGGATCCGCACTAGCTCTGCCACGGAGACAGGGTACGGCCTGTCCCGGCGGACGGTCCGCTCACGGCAGCTGGTCGAGCTTGCGCAGGATGACACCCTCGCGCAGCGCCCAGGGGCACAGCTCCAGCTCGTCCACCCCGAACAGGTCCATCGTCCCCTCCGCCACCAGCGCCCCCGCCAGCAGCTGCGGCGCCCGCCCGTCGGACACCCCCGGCAGCTGGGCGCGCTGCTCGGTGTTCATCGCCGCCAGCTTCGGCACCCACTCCTCGAGGGACGCCCGGGTCAGCGTGCGGTGTACGTACAGCCCCTCCGCCGAGCGGGCGGCGCCGGCGATCCGGGCGAGCTGGCGGAACGTCTTGGACGTCGCCACCACATGGTCGGGATGCCCGAGCCGGGCGAAGTCGCTCACGGTGCGGGCGATCTGCGCCCGTACGTACCGGCGCAGCGCCCGTACGTCCTCCGCCCCCGGCGGATCGCCCGGCAGCCAGGACGCCGTCAGCCGGCCGGCGCCCAGGGGGAGCGACACCGCGCGGTCCGGGTCCTCGTCTATGCCGTACGCGATTTCGAGTGAACCCCCGCCGATGTCCAGCACCAGCAGCCGCCCCGCCGACCAGCCGAACCACCGCCGCGCCGCGAGGAACGTCAGCCGCGCCTCCTCCTCGCCGCTGAGCACCCGCAGCTTCACCCCGGTCCGGGCCGCGACCCGCGCCAGCACGTCCTCCGCGTTGGCGGCCTCCCGTACCGCGGACGTGGCGAACGGCAGCACGTCCTCGGCGCCCTTGTCCTCCGCCACGAGCAGAGCCTCGTCGATCGTCTCGATCAGCCGCTCGACCCCGGTCGAATCGATCGCCCCCTCGTCGTCGAGGAGCTCCGCCAGCCGCAGCTCCGCCTTGTGCGAGTACGCGGGCAGCGGGCGGGCGCCCGGGTGGGCGTCCACGACGAGAAGATGAACCGTATTCGAACCGACATCGAGTACTCCGAGTCTCATGGTGGAGACGCTACTGCCTCCCGGAGGGGGCCGTACGCTGGTGGTGTGGCCAAGACGAACAAGGCAAACCGGGCAGACGCCGCACAGCAGGCGCGGCCCGACGAGACCGCTCTCGACTTCCCCCGCGCCTGGGTCGAATTCCCCGACCCCGCCGACGAGGACCAGGTCTTCCGCGCCGACCTGACGTGGCTGACGTCACGCTGGTCGTGCGTCTTCGGACAGGGCTGCCGGGGCATCGAGGCGGGCCGGGCGGCGGACGGCTGCTGCACGCTCGGCGCGCACTTCTCCGACAAGGACGACGAGAAGCGGGTCGCCGGCTTCGTCAAGCAGCTCACGCCGGAGCTCTGGCAGTACCACGCGGAGGGCACGTCCTCCCGCAGGGGCTGGGTGGAGCTCGACGAGGACGGCGAGCGCAAGACCCGCCGGGTCGACGGGGCGTGCATCTTCAACAACCGCCCGGGCTTCGCCGCCGGCGCGGGCTGTGCGCTGCATCTGCTGGCGCTGCGGGAGGGCCGCGAGCCGCTGGAGACGAAGCCGGACGTGTGCTGGCAGCTGCCGGTGCGGCGCACGTACGACTGGGTCACGCGGCCGGACGACACCAAGGTGCTGATGGTGTCCATCGGCGAGTACGACCGCCGGGGCTGGGGCCCCGGGGGCCACGACCTGCACTGGTGGTGCACCTCCGCGCGCTCGGCGCACGGGGCGGGCGAGCCGGTGTACGTGAGCTACCGCGCGGAGCTGGTGGAGCTGATGGGGCGGAAGGGGTACGACGTGCTGGTGGAGCTGTGCGAGCAGCGCCTGGCGTCCTCGCTGCCGCTGGTGGCGCCGCATCCGGCGGACGACTGCTGAGTCTTGTGGGGATAACCCCACACCCCCAGCCGGGGGGCGGGGTCGCCGCCCGGCTTCGAGGGGCGGGCGTCCGCGCTTCCCGGCGGCCGGATAATCGGCGTATGACCGAAGCGCAGCCCGACAGCCGCCCCCTGCCCGAACCGCTGAGGTTCTTCGGTACGACGTGGGTCGACCGCGCCGCCCCGTACTGGCTGCGCCGCGCCGCCCTGGCCGTGGGCGCCCTCGCGGCGACGGCCGCCGGCGCGCTCGTCCTCAAGCTGGCGTACGACGGGCTGACGCTGGGGGAGAGCGGCGGCCTGGTGCCCTGGCTGCTGGTCATCGCGTTCGCGGTGTGCAGTTCGCTCGCCTTCACGCGCACCCTCGCGCGTTTCACCGCCCGCCCCAGCGGGGAGGACGCGGCCCGCGACGCCTCGCTGCGCGCGGTACGGGGGATCGGCTTCCTCGGCGTCCTGCTGGCGTACCTCGTCCGCGACCTGATCGAGGCCCCCGGCGAGAAGCTGCACCGTACGGAATGGCGCTCCGCCGTTGCGCTGTACGAGAAGCAGCGCACGTCCCGCACGGGCAACCCGGCGAGGCGCAAGCGCAGGCGCTGACACCCCCGTTGCGGCGGATGCATGATCACCGTATGACGACGCAGCCCGGCAACACACCCCGCGCCCTCTCCTTCGACGAAGCCGCCGCCCACTACGCCGCCGTCCGCCCCGACTACCCGCCCGCCCTCTTCGACGCGATCGAGGACCTCACCGCCCGCCCCCTGGCCGGCTCCGACGTCCTGGACTGCGGCGCCGGCACCGGCATCGCCACCCGCCTGCTGCGTGCCCGCGGCGCCCGCGTCGTCTCCCTCGAACCGGGCGCCGGCATGGCCGCGGAGCTCCGCCGCGCCGAACCGACCGCCCCCCTCGTCCGCGGCGACGGCAACCACCTCCCCTTCGCCGCCAACACGTTCGACCTCCTGACGTACGCCCAGGCCTGGCACTGGACCGACCCCGACCGCTCCGTCCCGGAGGCCCTGCGCGTGCTGCGCCCCGACGGGGCCCTGGCGCTGTGGTGGAACGAGGCGGACGTGACCGTGGAGTGGGTGGCCGAGGAGGAGCGCGCCCTGTCGATGCACGCCCGCGGCGCCACGGACGAGCTCGACGGAGTCCTGGCGCCCTACCCGGTCACCCTGGAGACCGTGCGGGTCCCCTGGTCCCGCCGCCTGACGGTGACCGGCCACGTACGCAACATCGCCAGCCACTCCCACTTCCTGATCATGGACCCCGCCGATCGGACCAAGGCCCTCGACGGCCTCACGGCGGAGCTGGAGCGCCTGTTCCCGGACGGCGAGCTCGACGAACCGTACGTCTGCAATCTGACCGTAGTCCGCCCCGCAGCCGGCTGACCGCCCATGTCAGGGGCCCACCCGACCCCGTATCAGGGACATCCCTGAGTCCTCCCGGACATGTGTCAGCATCCTTTGACAGGTGTCGGCGACGCCTGTCAACGTGGAGTACACGAAGAGCGAAGGAAGGCCGCACATGGCGGACCCCGACCCCACCGGCGACGAGCTCCTCAAGGTGCTCGCCGCGCTCGGCAACCCGCACCGGCTGCGGATCGTCGCCGCACTCGGCGAGGGCCGCGAGTACGTCAGCCGGCTCGCCCGCGAGCTGCGGATGGGCCGCCCGCTGCTGCACATGCACCTGCAGCGGCTGGAGGCCGCGGGGCTGGTCCGAGGAGAGCTCGAGCTCTCCCCGGACGGTAAGGCCATGAAGTTTTTCGAGCTCACGCCGTTCAGCTACACCCTGAGCCCCGCGGTCATCGCCCGGGCGGCGCGGACGATCAAGGACCACGAGACGGAGAAAGAGGACGCCACATGAACGAGCAGACAGTGACACTCGCCGCGGACGAGGCCGGCGCGGTCGTCGGCGCCGTCGGCGCCCTGGGCTTCTTCGCCCTGATGATCGTGGTCGTCTGGCAGCTCGCCGCGACCTGGCGGGCCAGGGCGCTCGCCGCCCGCGAGGACCAGTACAAGCAGATGGCGTCGCGCTACCAGCAGCTGCTGGAGGACAACCTCGAGCTGCACCGCCGCTCCCTCGACGAGCTCGAGGAGGCACGGCGCGCGCTGTCCTCCATGGAGAAGATGATGCGCTCGATCGACTGACACACACCGGCGTACGAAAGAGCGGGACACCCCTGACGAGGGTGTCCCGCTCTTTCGTTTCACCCGCCAACGGTCCTTGACGCGCCTCGTCCCGCGCGGGATATTCAACACATGATGAATTACGACTCCGCCCCCTCGGGCCCCCCGGACGACCCCGCCGTCCACGCCCGTGGCCTCACGGTCGTACGAGGCCCGCGGACCGTCCTGCGAGGCATCGACTTCGACGTCCCCCGCGGCCAGATCACCGGCCTCCTCGGCCCCTCCGGCTGCGGCAAGTCCACCCTGATGCGGGCGACCGTCGGCACCCAGGCCAAGGTCACCGGCACCCTCCAGGTCCTCGGCCTCCCCGCCGGCTCCCCCGCGCTGCGCAGCCGCATCGGATACGTCACCCAGGACCCGTCCGTCTACCTGGACCTCACCGCCCGCCAGAACCTCGACTACTTCGCCGCCGTCCTCCTCCCCCACGCCTCCCGCGCCGACCGCCACGCCCAGGTCACCGCCGCCCTCGCCGACGTGGACCTCGAGGACCACGCCGACGCCCTCGCGGGCAACCTCTCCGGCGGCCAGGTCAGCCGCGTCTCCCTGGCCGTCGCCCTGCTCGGCACCCCCGACGTCCTGGTCCTCGACGAGCCGACGGTGGGCCTGGATCCCGTACTCCGCCGCGACCTGTGGGACCTCTTCCACCGCATCGCGACCGAACGCGGCGCCGCCCTGCTGATCTCCTCGCACGTCATGGACGAGGCCGAACGCTGCGAACGCCTGCTCCTCATGCGCGAGGGCCGGATCATCGCCGACGACGCGCCCGACGCGCTGCGCGAGCGAACGGGGACGGGGACGGTCGAAGAGGCGTTCCTGAAGATCGTCGACGCCGAGAAGGCCAAGGAGGCACTCCGATGAACGCTACCCGCACGCTCTCCACCGCCGCCCGCGTCCTGCGCCAACTCCGCCACGACCCGCGCACGGTCGCCCTGATGCTCCTGGTCCCCTGCATCCTGCTGGCGCTGCTCTACTGGGTCTTCGACGGCAAACAACAGCAGTTCAACTCCCTGGGCGCGTCCCTCCTGGGCATCTTCCCCCTGATCACGATGTTCCTGGTGACCTCGATCGCCACCCTGCGCGAACGCACCAGCGGCACCCTGGAACGCCTCCTGGCGATGCCCCTGGGCAAGGGCGACCTGATCGGCGGCTACGCCCTGGCCTTTGGCCTCCTCGCCATCGTCCAGGCCGTCCTGGCCACGGCCCTGGCCGTCTGGTTCCTCGACCTCGAGGTGGCGGGCTCCCCCTGGCTGCTCCTGGTCGTGGCCCTCCTGGACGCCCTCCTCGGCACAGCCCTGGGCCTCTTCGTCTCCGCCTTCGCCTCCTCGGAATTCCAGGCGGTCCAGTTCATGCCGGCGGTGGTCCTCCCCCAACTCCTCCTGTGCGGCCTGTTCGCCCCCCGCGAGACGATGCAGCCGGTCCTGTACGCGATCTCGAACGTCCTCCCGATGTCCTACGCGGTGGACGCCATGGGAGAAGTCCTCACCCACCCGACCATCACCACGACCTTCATCCGCGACGCCTCAATCGTCGCCGGCGCCGCAGCCCTGGTCCTAACCCTGGGCGCAGCCACCCTCCGCCGCCGCACGGCGTAACCACCGTCACGGAATCCGCCGCTTTTGCGCCGAGAAGCCGACGTCCACGATCCCCAGCGCCACATACCCCTCGGCCAGCAACTCCCGCACTCGTTCCGGACGCGCCCGCCGTGCCCGCCGGTAGAAGACCTGGGCCCGTAGGTAGTCCGGATGCCGGAGTACGGCCTCCGGCTCCACCGGCAGACTGACCGTCATCCGGTGCAACGACGTCCCGAAGGCCGCCACCGCTTCCCGCAGCTCCGGCGGATGCCCGCGCAGGCGCGCCCACAGACGGCGTCCCGGTTCCCACGGAGCGCGATACGCATGGTCCACCGGCCGGTCCCGGGCGCCGGCGCCGAGGAACGCCACGGCGAAGAGGACACAGCTCCCCACGCTGTACGTCCACGCCATGTGTCTGTCGGGCAACCACCCCAGGCCCCACGCCGCCCAATAGAAAACCGCGCAGAAGCCCCCGCCGACCGCCGAGGCGAAGAGCCGCGACCGTGCGGCGAGAGCGGACAAGGACCGCCCCCGCCCGTACCTCCGAGCCCCCACCGACCCCACCCCCGTCCTCACCCTGGAGCATCCCCGCCCGTACCCAACCCCCGTAATCCCCATATCAGCGCACAAACCTTCGACCCTCATTGCCGGACCCCGGCAATTACCCGGCCGATGCCCAGGCTGTGGACAACCCGGAGGGAGAGGCACCGCGGATGCGAGGATGACCCCATGACGCAGAAGGTCGCAGTGCTCGGCGCAGGGAAGATCGGCGAAGCCCTCCTCAGCGGGATGATCCGCGCGGGCTGGTCGCCGACCGACATCCTGGTCACCGCCCGCCGCCGCGAACGAGCCGACGACCTCCGCACGCGCTACGGCGTGGAGTCCGTCTCCAACGCCGACGCCGCCAAACGCGCCGACACCCTGATCCTCGCCGTGAAGCCGCAGGACATGGGCACCCTCCTCCAGGAGCTCGCCCCGCACGTCCCCGCCGACCGCCTCCTCATCAGCGCCGCGGCCGGCATCACGACGGCGTTCATCGAGGGCCACCTCCCGCACGACACCCCGGTCGTCCGCGTCATGCCGAACACCCCCGTCCTCGTGGACGAGGGCATGTCCGTCCTCAGCGCCGGCACCCACGCGACACACGAGCACCTGACCCGGGCCGAGGAGATCTTCAAGCCCGTCGGCAAGACCCTCCGCGTCCCGGAGACCCAGCAGGACGCCGCCACCGCCCTCTCCGGCTCGGGCCCCGCGTACTTCTACTACCTCGTCGAGGCGATGACCGACGCCGGCATCCTCCTCGGCCTCCCCCGCGACAAGGCCCACGACCTGATCGTCCAGGCCGCGATCGGCGCCGCCGTCATGCTCCGCGACAGCGGCGAACACCCCGTGAAGCTCCGCGAGGCCGTCACCTCCCCCGCGGGTACGACGATCAGCGCCATCCGCGAGCTGGAGAACCACGGCGTACGAGCCGCCCTGATCGCCGCGATCGAGGCCGCCCGCGACCGCTCGAAGGAACTCGGCGGCCAGTGACGCGACCCCCCGTCCCCACCGGGGGTAAACCCCCCTCCGAGGACGGGTGACGACCGGATCCCGCCGCAGCTCCCGGCTCCGTACGGTCATGGCTATGACGAAGAAGCAGCGCACCCTGGCCCTGGCCCTGACCACCGCGGCCCTCACGGCCGCCACGGCCACCGCCTGCAGCACCACGCACGACGGCGCGGCGGAGGAGCGCACCTTCACCCTCCCGGGCGGCACGAAGACCCTGACCATCGAATCCGACGACAGCGCCCTCGAACTGGTCCCGGTCGACCGCACGGGCACGGACATCAAGGTCACCCGCTGGTTCAAGGCGGAGAAGTGGAACGGCGAGACCGGCACCAGCTGGTCCCAGCAGGGCAGCACCCTCACGTTCGAGGAACACTGCAGCGGCGTCTTCGTGAACTGCGAATCCCGCCACCGCGTGGAGGTCCCGAAGGGCTTCGCCGTCAAGGTCGTCGAACACGACGGCTCGGTCAAGGCGGAAGGCTTCACCACCCCCCTCGACATCACCACCGAGGACGGCTCGATCAAGGTCACGGACATCGCTGCCCCCCTGAAGCTCACGACGAAGGACGGCTCCATCCAGGCCGACGCCCTGAACACCCACGACGTCCGGGCCCACACGAACGACGGCAGCATCCGCCTCGACTTCACCGACACTCCCCAGCGCGTGACGGCCGAGAGCAAGGACGGCAGCGTCCGCCTGACGGTCCCGCGCACGACGTACAAGGTGACAGCGGACGCCCGGGACGGCGGCGTCGACATCGACGTCCCGCGCGACGACACCAGCGCCCGCACGCTCGAGGCCCACACCCACGACGGCTCGATCCGCATCACCGCGACCCACTGACCCCCGCCCCACATGGGCGACTTGACACGGGTGTCCCCGGTCCGTAAAGTTCTTCGGGTTGCCACGGAGTCGTCTCAGACTTCGAGCAGTCACATCGACTGTTTCCGGCAACACCTCACTACTCAGTACGTTCCCTTCACCGGGTCAATTTCGGCGTGCCCGAAATTCGAGTCGGAAGGCCCGATTAGGCGCCTGGAAGGAAATCCGCTAACGTAGTGACCACCGCGAGGACGGAACGCGAAAGCGAAACGGACTCAAGGGAAAGCCCGCCGGCCGGGTTCGGACACTGAAAAGAGTCTGATAGAGTCGGAAACACCGAAGGGAAGCGCCCGGAGGAACCGGTGAAAGGGTTCCGAAGGAAGCGTCCGTTCCTTGAGAACTCAACAGCGTGCCAAAAGTCAACGCCAGATATGTTGATACCCCGTCGCTCCCACG
>NZ_WEGJ01000057.1 GCF_009604385.1 Streptomyces smaragdinus | reverse complement strand
CGGCCCACAGATTCCACGGCCGGGGCTCGAAGGCCTCGGCGACGGCGGCGGCCAGGGCGCCGTCACCCTCCGGAGTCGCCGCGAAGCGCGCCAGGACGGCCGGGCCCAGTGAGCGCAGGCCCTCGTCCCCCCCCGCCCGGTGCCGCCCGTTGGCCGCGGTCACGTCGGCGGTCCGGGTGGCCCGGTACGCCTCCTTGACCTGCCGCCACCGCGCCGCCCCCGCCGGGTCCAGCCGGCCGCGCAGCTCGGCGAGCTTCAGCAGGTTCGCCTCGGCGCCCGTGGTGAGGGTCTGGGCCTCGCCCCGGTAGTGGTCGTCGATCAGCGCCTCGACCTCCTCGTCGTTCATGACGGGCACGATCCGCCCGGCCAGCCGGCTGGTGTCGCGGTACGACCCCTGCAGCAGGAACGGCGGCTCCGTACGGGACGCCTGCGCCTGCGCGGCGGAGGCGATGTAGGCGGCGTTGACGGCGAGCACCGTCCGGCGGACGGGCAGCAGCCGGCGCAGCACCGCCAGGATCTGCTCCAGCTCGGCCGGCGGGCAGGGGTGGACGAGCCGGTCGGCGCGTACCCCCTCGTCGCCGCGCGCGAGCGCGACCAGCACGTCGATGTCCGCGCGGTCGCGGGCGGCGAGCGGGGCGAGCACCGGGTTGGACGTGAGGGCGTTCTCGATGTGGCTGAGCGCGAACAGGTCCTCCTTCCCGGCCAGTACGTCGCCGAGGTTCCACACGTCGGCCCGGTTGGCGAGCATGTCCGGCACCCGGAACCGGGCCCCCGACCCGGTGAACGGGTTCCCCGCCATGCACACCGCGAACCGCTTCCCGCGCAGGTCGTACACCCTCGACTCGCCGTCCTGGACGCCCTCGATCCGGCGCTGCGCGTCGCACAGCGGGATGAACTTCTGCAGCAGCTCGGGCGAGGTGTGCTGGATGTCGTCGAGGTACAGCAGGGTGTTGTTCCCCAGCGCCAGCGCGAAGTTGATCTTCTCGACCTCGCGCCGCGCGGCGGCGTCCGGCGCCGCCGCCGGGTCGAGCGATGTCGTCGCGGTGCCGAGCGCCGGCCCGTCCACCTTGACGAACACCAGGCCGAGCCGGGCGGCGACGTACTCCAGCAGCGTCGTCTTGCCGTAGCCGGGCGGGGACAGCAGGAGCAGCAGACCCTGGCTGTCGGTACGGCGCCCGGCTCCGGCGGCGCCCAGCTGCCTGGCCAGGCTGTCGCCGACGAGCGGCAGGTACACCTCGTCGAGCAGCCGGTTGCGGACGAAGGCGGGCATGACCTCGGGGCGGTACGAGTCGAGGCGCAGCCGGCGCCGCTCGGCGTCCAGGAGGCGGGCGCGGCGGGCGGTGTACGCCCGGTGCGCGGGGACGCGTTCGGTGCGGAACGCGGTGGTGCGGGCGAGGAATTCGTCCAGGCGCAGGGTGAGGCTGCCGCCGTCGACACGGGGGTGGGTGCCGAGCAGCCCGGTGACGGTCGTGGTGAGCTCGGCGTCGCTGTCGTGGCGGGGCAGGGCGTCGCCGGTGAGCTCGAGGGCGACGGCCTCGGGGAGGAACGCCGGGTCGGCTGAGGCAGAGGCGGAATCCGCCCAGCCGCCGAGCCAGGCGCCCGCCAGCTGGTGCCGGGCGGCGAGGTCCGGGCCCAGGGACGCCAGCTCCCCCTCGTACTCCCCCACCGCGTCCCCGAGGGCGCCCCGGAAGCCCTCCGTGAGCCGCCGCGCGGGCGCGCTGACGGCGAACCGGGGGGTGCCGGCGGCGAGTTCCTCGACGAGGTACGCGCCGCACCCCGCCTCCGGTGCGTCCAGCCCCGCCCCGCGCAGGAACTCCGCCGCCCGGGACGACAGCTCCGCCGCCAGCTCCGCCACCGCACCGTCCGCGCCGAACACCGACCGGGCGCGCACGAGGGACCGGGCGCGCGCCGCCCACGCACCGCGCGCCCCCGGGTCGGTGCCGTACGCCCACCACAGCTGCGCCGCCGCGCGCGCTCCCGGCGTGAAGCACAGGGTGCCCGCCCCGGCGCGCAGCCGCAGCAGGGCGCCGAGGATCGCCGCCGCGTCCCGGTCGTGCACGCCGCGGTCGTACCCCTCGTCGTACGCGGCCTCGGCGACCGTCCGCACCGCCGCGAGCGGATCGCCGCCGGCCGGCCCGGCGTCCAGCACGCGCGCCGCCAGATACTCCGCCCGGTACACGGCCGGCGACTCGGACACCAGCGGCTGCTCCCAGAACTCCCGGGCGGCGGCGAACCCCGCGTCGCGCACCGGCATCCGGTAGTCGGTCCCGGTGACGGCGTACGCGAGCTCCCCCGCGTGCGGCACCAGGGTGAGCTCCACGGGCTGGGTGTGCACCGCGAACGTGTGCCGCCCCAGCCGCAGCGTGCCGCCCTCCCCGGACAGGTCGGCGCGGTCGCGCAGGGCGCGGGCGGCCTCCTGGCGGGCGGCCGTCAGCCGGCCGTCGAGCTCGTCGCCGCGCACCCCGTCGCCGATGGCGCGCAGCTCCGCGGCGACGGCACGGACCCGGGCGACGAGCGGGTCGGCGGCGAAGAAGGCGTTGACCTCGTCCGGCGAGGCGAGCGTGGCGGACCGGCGCCGGATGGTGCCCAGCACCCGCCCGGCGGACGCCACGAGCCGGTCGGCGCGCCCGGCCCGCTCGTCGAGCTGGGTCTGCTTGCGCGCGGAGAAGGCCTCGTACACCTCCTCCCGCCGGGTCGCGAGCTGCTCGGCGAAGCCCTCGAACGAGCCGAACCGGGCCTCCAGGTTCTCCAGCCGCAGCAGCAGCCCGCCGAGCTGCCGGTCGCATTCCTCCGGCGTGCCGGCCGCCGCGAGGCCGCCGGTCACGGCCTGCCCGAGCAGCGCGGACTCGGCCGCGAACTCGGCCTCCCCCTCGCTGCGCAGCAGCTCCCGGCGCCGTCCGTCCAGCACGGCGCGGCAGCGGTTGACGGCGCCGAGGACCTCACCGATACGGGTCAGCACGGAGGTGCGGACGGTCGCGTCGGCGATGTCGAGGGTGCCGACGACCTCGGTCACGGAGCGCAGGGCGCCGGCCAGTTCGGTGATCCGGTCGGCGAGCGGCCCGGCGGCGGCGACCGTGGCGACCTCGCCCGCCTCCTCCGTCAGCTCCCCGATCGTGCGGTGGCTGTCGGTGAAGGCGTCCTCGCGGGCCAGGAAGCCGACCGCGCGGCGGCCGGTCGCGTCCAGCGCCTCGGTGAGCGCGGCGGCCAGCTCGTCGATACGGGACTCGTCGGCGTACCGGATCTCGCGCAGCGTCTCCAGCCGCCCCTGCGCCTGCCGCAGCCCGGCGAGCCGCGTCACCCAGCCGTCCGCCGTCCCGGGCGCGTCGGCGCGGGCACGCCGGATCAGCCCGGTGACGTCGGCCGCCGCCGAGTCGAGCGCCGCCCGCGCCTGCCGCCGCAGCTCCTCGACGCGCTCGAACTCGCCGATGACCTCCCCGGCGGTGGCCCGTACGGTCTCCAGCGGCTCCCCGAGCGCGCCGGCGTCGGCGTCGCCGAGCCAGTGGTGGCGGTCGGCGACCCGGGAGGCCGCCGCGGCGACCCCCTCGAACACGGCGCGGTTGGGGGTCAGTCCGGCGGCGGCACGGGCCACCGTCAGGGCGTCGGAGATGCCCCGTACGAGGTCGGCGTTGCCGATCCTGGCCAGCGGGCCGGTGCCGGCGGGGCGGGCGGCGGCGTACGCGTCGGAGACGAACGGCGTGCGCCAGACCTGCACCGGGTGGACCCGGGTGGGCTCCTCCCCCGCCGCCCGGAGCACGGTCATCGTGCCGTCGTCGGCCAGCGCCCAGCCGTGCGTCTGCCAGGGTGTGCCGGCCTCCTTGCGGATCACGTTGTACGGCAGCAGCAGCGTGCGGCCCTCGGCGCGGGCGTGGAAGACGTACAGCACGTCCTCGCCGTTCGGGGAGCGCAGGACGCGCTCGTACTCCAGGTCCGAGGTGTCCGTGTCGAAGGTCCGGGCGGCGCTGCCGGGCGGGACGTCGGCGAGGTAGTACCCGCCGGGGAAGATGATCCCCTGGTCCTCGGGCAGCCGGCGGCAGGCCCGGCCGATGCCGTCGAGGCGGACGACCTCGCGGGTGCGGGTGTTGAGGACGAGGTGGCGGCGGGCGGTCTCGTTGTACGGGAGGATCCGCAGCAGGACGAGGGGGCCGGCCACGGCGTAGTCGATCTCGAGGTCGGCGAGGGACTGCAGCGGCTCGTCGACCGGCTCGCTGTAGGCGCCCTCGCCGGTCTCGGTGTCGTCCCCGGTCTTCAGCGTGAGCGCCCCGCCGGCGCACCCGACGAACACCAGGCCCCGGACGGAGACATGGGGGTAGCGGCCGGGGACGTGGTCGGCGCGGGTGGTGGCGGTCCATTCGACGTCGTGCGGCTCGGGGAAGACGTGCTCGCGCTCACCCCGGTCGTCGACGTACGACACGGCGCCGTCGGGCGTCTCGTGCCAGCGCAGGACGCGCAGGTCGGCGGCCGTGCGGCCGGTCTGGAACACGGCGAGCAGGGTGGCTCCGAGCCGGCGCAGCTGGAGCAGCCGGGTGTCGCGGTAGAAGCGGTACAGCTCGGCGAAGTCCCGGCGGAACGCGGGGTCGTCGAGCAGTCCGGGGACGGCGTCCTCGGGCGCCGGGTCGAAGCGGACGCCGTCGGGGTCGTGGCGCTGGAGGGAGAAGACGTCGGACACCTCGGTGGTGCGTCCGGTGGCCCCGTTGTAGCCGAACAGCAGCAGCCCGCCGGCCCGGACGAGGTCCCGGGGCACGCAGTCGTGCCCGGTGCGGATCAGCCCGGTGCCGGCCAGCTCGGCCGTGGTGCCGCCGAACGTCTCGATCCGGCGGGTGTTGAGCCCGTCGGCCCGGTGCGCCAGCTCCCGTGCGGCGGCGGTCAGCCGGTCGCGCAGAACCTCGTACGTGCCGGCGGTCAGCTGCGGCTCCACCTCACTTCACCGCGCCGTTCAGCGCCGCCGCCAGGGGCAGCTCCGCCGCGGCGGTGCCCCGTACGGCGTCCAGCAGCTGGGTCAGCGCCGCGCTGTCGGGGCCGCCGGTGGCCGCGAGCCTGCCCAGCAGTCCGGCCAGGGTGAGGTCGCGCAGCCCCGCGGCGCCCAGGCCGCCGGCCGCGGCGACGGCGTCGCGGGTGAAGGTGGAGCCGTCCGCGTCCAGCCAGGGGCCCGCCATGGCCCGTACCGCGTCGGAGTTGTTGACGAAACCGTCCACCGCCTTGCCCGCCGACACCGCGCCGACGAGCTTGTCGAAGAACACGCTGTCCCCGCCGACGACGGAGATGTCCGCGTTCTCCAGCCCGGTCGCCAGCACCGTGGCCTGCGCCTCGGCGATCTTCGCGTGTACGTCGATGCCGGCGAGGCGGATCTCCTTCTCGGCCTCCAGCCGCAGCCGGTACTCCTCGTGGCCGCGGCTCGCGGCGTCCAGGGCGGCCATCGCGGCGGCCTTGTCGTTGATGCCGTCGGCCTCCGCCTTCATCTTCTCCCGCAGCCCCGCCGCCGCGGCAAGGGCCTTCTCGCGCTCCACGTCCGCCTCGGCCTTGCCCACCTTGTGCACGGCCTCGGCGCCGCGCTCCCTGACCTGCGCCTCGGCCAGTCCGGCCGCGGCGGCGTCGGCCTGCTTGCCCTCGGCGAGCCGGATCGCGGCGGCCGCGTCGAGCTCGGCGGCCTTGCGCCGGGCCTCCGCCTTGGTGAGGGCCTCGGCCGCCCAGTGCTGCGCGGCGGCCTCCGCGGCCTCGGCGGCCTTGATGTCCTTGACCAGGCGCTCCTGGGCCTGGGCCTCGGCGGCGATGATCAGCGCCTGGCGCTCGCGGTCGGCCTCCTCGACCGTACGCAGCTTCTTGATCTCCTCCTCCTGCTGCGCCACGGTCTTCTCCACCGCGATCCGCTCGCGGATCACGTCCGCGATCTCGCGGCGCTCGACCTCGAGCTCCTTGTCCTTGGCGATGCGCTTGAGCTCGGTCTCCCGGTCACGCGCGATGACCTCCAGCACCCGGTCCTTCTCGATCCGCTCGCTCTCCACGGCGACCACCCGCTGCTTGTTGAGCTGGGCCACGGCGATCTCGCGGGCCTTGTTCTCCTCCTGGACGCCGATCTGCTCCTCCGTACGCACGAACGCGGTCGACGCCTTCAGCCGCTCCTCCGCCTGCACCTTCGCCGTCTCGGCCTCCTCCCGGGCCCGGACCACGCCGACCTCGCGCGCCTGCTTGGCCTCCGCGTCGGCCTGCCGCCGCTCCAGCTCCAGCACGGCCTCGCGGGCCTCGACGTTCTTGCGGGTGATCTCCTTCTCCTCGTCCCGCTTCAGCTCGTTGGTACGGACGTTCTCCACCGCCGTCAGCTCGGTGATCTTGCGGATGCCCTGGGCGTCGAGGATGTTCTGCGGGTCGAGCTGGGCCATCGGCGTCTGCTCGAGGTAGTCGATCGCCGCGTCCTCCAGGCTGTAGCCGTTCAGGTCGGTGCCGATGACCGCGATGATCCGGTCCCGGAACTCGTCGCGCTTGGTGTAGAGGTCCGCGAAGTCGAGCTGCTTGCCGACGGTCTTGAGGGCCTCGGAGAACTTGGCGTTGAACAGCTCCTGCAGCGTCGACTGGTCGGAGGCCCGCTGGGTGCCGATGGCCTGGGCGACCTTGATGACGTCCTCGACGGTCTTGTTGACCCGGACGAAGAAGGAGATCCGGATGTCGGCGCGGATATTGTCCCGGCAGATCAGGCCCTCCTTGCCGGTCCGGGTGATCTCCATGGCCTTGACGGAGATGTCCATCAGCTCGGCCTTGTGCAGCACCGGCAGCACCACGGTGCCGGTGAAGGTCACGTCGACCCGGCGGACCTTGGAGACGATCAGGGCGTGGCCCTGCTGCACCTTTCGGAAGAGTCGACCGACCATCAGCATCATGACCAGGGCGATCAGCAGGACGACGGCGATCAGCACGCCTATGCCTGTGGCGACGGAACTCATGGGTTGCCTTCCGGTGTCGTGTGTGCGGGACCGCGCGCACGGGTACAGTCCACCGTCGCGCGTTGTGTGTACGGGGTCGCCGGTCAGGCGCTGGGATCGAGGGCGCCGGGTTCGAGGGCGCCGGGGGCCGGGGCGACGCGGAAGAACTCGCCCTCGGTGTCGTAGTCGAAGATCAGCGCCCGGCTGCCGGCGCTGAGCGCGTTGCCGTCCTCGGCGCGTACCTGCACCAGGACGCTGCCGCCGTCCGCGCCCGGCACCTCCGCCTGGCCGAAGCCGGCGGTCACCCGCCCGGTGCGCACCGTGCACAACCGGCCGACGAGATCGGCGCGGCGCTCCGGCACACCGGTGCTGAGCAGCCGGCGCAGCGGGCGGGCCAGCAGCCAGGTCGCGTACCAGCCGGCGACGAGCGCCAGGCACAGGGCCGCGCAGCCGGCGAGCAGGGCCGGCGTCCCGTCCAGGCCGGCGGCGTCGGTGGCCTGTCCGCCGGCCAGGGCGACGACCCAGGCGACGGCGACGACCAGCGAGAACACCACCGTGACGGGCACCCCGCCCAGACCCAGCGCGCCGAGCGCCCCGCCCAGTCCACCGTGCGGGACCTCGGCGCTCCCCTCCGCCGCGCCGATACCCTCACCCCCGTCGAGGACATCGCCGTGCGTGCCGAGTCCGCTCACGGCCGCGAACAGCCAGTAGGCGATCACCACGAGCAGCGCGAAGCTGAACACCACGGCGGGAAACGCGAACGCGTCGCGCGCGAACTCCCCCATGGCTCACCTCCGTCGGCCGCCGGACCGGGCTCCGGGCGCCGGCAGAGTCATGGTGGCAGCGTCCGCGATCAGGCACATTTCCCGAACCCGGCAATCTCGGGCGGGCGTTGTCGCCCGGATACGGACGTGAAGGTGGCGCTCAGATCTCCTGGTCGGGCCAGCCCAGCAGCCGGGCCCCGAGCGCCGCCGTCTCCAGGGTGAAGCGCTGGAGGGGTTCGGAGGGGTCGTGGCCGGTGAGGGCCTTGATCCGGTCCAGCCGGTAGCTGAGGGTACGGACCGACAGGCCGAGGCGCCGGGCGGCCTCGGCGTTCACGTAGCCGGAGGCCGCGCACACCCGCAGCGTCTCCAGCAGCGGCTCCGCCCCGCCGCGGGCCTGGGTCAGGGGGCCCAGCACGTCCCGTACGAGATCGGCCATCGCCTCGCGGTCACGCATCAGCACGGGGAAGACCAGCAGCTCGGCCGCCCGCAGCACCGGTTCGGCGATCGCCAGCCGGTCGGCGGTCTCCAGCGCTCCCAGGGCCTCCTCGTACGAGCGCACCACCCCGCCCGGCCCCGCGTGCCCGCGGCCGAACGCCACTCTGCGCGCGCCCCGGTAGCCCGCCCCGGGGTGCTGGACGACGGCGCCGAAGGCCTCCAGCATCGCCTCGTCGCCGGCGCCGGCGACGCAGACGAGCCGGCCGTCCTTGGTGGTGATCAGGACGTCGTGTTCCCCGAACCGGCCCAGCAGCTCCCGCTCGATCCGCCGGACGAGGGGGTGTATCTCGTCGAACCCCGGCCCGTCCCCGACCGCGACGGCCACCGCGTGCGAGCGGCCCAGACGCAGGCCGAAGCGGGTGGCGCGCTCCGCGAGGCGGCCCGGGTCGCTGCGCCCGTACAGCAGGTCGTCGATGAACTCCCGCCGCTCGGCCTCCTCCTGGCGCACCGCGAGGCGCTGCGCCCGCTCGTGCCCCTCGCCGAACGCGGCCACCGCCGCCTCGACCGCCGCCAGCACCGCGTCGCCCGTACGGACCCGCTCGGTGGGGCCCGCGGCGTGGGAGACGCCGGGCAGGGCGGGGAGGCAGCGGCGGGTCTCGGCGAGGCACAGGCCGATGAGGTCACGCAGGGTGTGGCCAGCCTCCGCCGCGTGTTCGCCCAGGTCGCGCAGGGTGTCGAGTTCGACGCGGCGCAGCAGGCGGCCGGTGGCGGAGACCTCGGCCAGCAGCGAGGTGTAGGCGCCCAGGTACCCGGGGTGGAGTTCCTTGCCGTGCGGGCGTGTCATCGTGCTCCCCGTTGCCGTTTGCTGCCGGATCCCGGAGAGCCGGGGCCCCTCTTGGCTGCCGGATCCCGGAAAACTTCCGGGTCAGCCTATGCCAGGGCCCCGGCTCCGGGGAACGCGGCTTCAGCTCACGATCCGCACCGCGCCCGAGACGGTGTCCGCGAGCTCCTGCACCTGGCGGTCCTCCAGTTGTCCGGCGAGGATGCCGGCGCGTTCGGCGAGCTGCTGCACGGTGGGGGCGCCGGGCAGCGGGGCGGGCAGGCTGTCGCCGCGCTCGCCGGTCCCCGTGCCCTGGCGCAGGGCGTCGGCGAAGTACGCGGCGAGGGCCGTGACCTGGAGCCTCGCGTCGGCCTCGCCCCACAGGGCGCCGCGCAGCCGGGAGGCGTCGATGCCCCGGGACTGCTCGCTCGCGGCGCGGGTCCTGGGGTCGAGCCAGCGGACGGTGGCCGTCGCGACGTGGCCGGTGGCGCCGGGCTTCAGGCGGACCGCGTAGAGGGCGGTGACGGTGTGGCCGGGGCCGACCTCGCCGCCGTCGACGCTGTCGTTGCGGAAGTCCTGGTCGGCGACGGCGCGGTCGTCGTAGCCGATCAGCTTGAACTCCTCGACGGCGGACTGGTCGAAGACCACCTGGGCCTTCGCGTCGCGGGCGCGCAGGGTGACGTTGCGCGGGAGCTGGTCGACGAAGACGCGGCGGGCCTCGTCGATGTCGGAGACGTACGTGGTGTGGCCGTCGCCGCGGTTGGTGAGGCGTTCCATGAGGGCGTCGCCGTAGTCGCTGCCGACGCCCACGCCGAAGAGGGTGATGCCGTGGTCGCGGCGGGCGCCGTCGATGCGTTCGAGGATGGCGTCGGCGTCGGTCTCGCCGGTGTTGGCGAGGGCGTCGGAGAGCAGGACGACGCGGTTGGTGGCGCCGGGGCGGAGGTGCTCGACGGCTTCCGCGTAGCCCTGTTCGACGCCGGCGGCGAGGTTGGTGCTGTCGGTGGGGCGCAGTTCCTCGACGGCGGCGCGGACGCGGTCCTTGTTGCCGGGGGTGAGGCGGGTCATGGGCAACAGGGTGCGGGCCTCGTCGCTGAAGGTGACGATGGCCATCGAGTCGTCCTCGCGCAGCTCGCCGGTCGTCAGGTTCAGGGCCTCGCGGACCAGGTCCAGGCGGCCGGGTTCGGCCATCGAGCCGGAGATGTCGATGACGAAGGTGAGGGCGGCGGGGGCGCGGCGGTCGGTGCCGTAGGCGTTGGTGGCGGAGCGGGTCGCCAGGCCGACGCGCAGCAGCGTCCAGTCCTGTTCGCCGGGGGCGAGGGCGCCGTCGGTGGTGACCGAGAAGCCGTTGCCGTCGGGCTCGGGGTAGTTCTGGCGGAAGCTGTTGACGAACTCCTCCGGGCGGACGGTCCCCGGCTCCGGGAGGCTGCCGTCCTTGATGGTGCGGCGGGCGTACTGGTACGAGGCGGTGTCCACGTCCAGCGCGAACGTCGAGACCATGTCCGCGGCGACGGCGTCCTTCGACATCTCCCCCGCGGTGTCCTGGCGGGCGGTGCCGCCGCCGGGGGCGACCTGGCCGCCTTCCTGCGACTTGGGCATGTCGGCCGGCTTCGAGTCCGCGGCCTTGTCGTCGCCGCTCGAACCGGCGCCGCATCCGGCGGTGAACAGCAGCGCACCGGCGGCCACGGCGATCGCGATCCGTCTGAGCATCGGTGTGGTCCTCCCCCTCGGGTTCGTCGTCTGACGCGTATTCGACGGGCGGGGAGGCGCGGGGGACTCAGGTTTCGGGTTGCGGAACGATCTCGGTGCGGCAACAGCGTGTAACACGAGGGCGGCCGGCGCGTGGTGCGCGCCGGCCGCCCTGGGTCGGGGATGGTGGGTGCGGACCTCACGGGCGCATCGGGCACCCGGGAGGTAGCAGACATTCGCACCTGTTCCTCACCGTAGGCGACGGTGGCCGGACCCGCGAGACGAGCGGCCGGCACCGTTACCCGGCGGTGGTCAGCTGGACGTCGGGAAGCCCAGGTTCACGCCGCCGTCCGAGGGGTCGGGCCAGCGGGAGGTGACGACCTGGCCGCGGGTGTAGAAGCGGACGCCCTCCGAGCCGTAGATGTGGTGGTCGCCGAAGAGCGAGTCCTTCCAGCCTCCGAAGGAGTGGAAACCGACCGGCACCGGGATCGGCACGTTGACCCCGACCATGCCGACCTCGGCCTCGGTCTGGAAGCGCCGCGCGGCGCCGCCGTCGCGGGTGAAGATCGCCGTGCCGTTGCCCCAGGGGGAGCTGTTGATCAGCTCGACGCCCTCCTCGTACGACTCCGCCCGTACGACGCACAGCACCGGGCCGAAGATCTCGTCCCGGTAGGCGTCCATCTCCGGGGTGACCCGGTCGAGCAGGGTGAGGCCGAGCCAGTGGCCGTCCTCCAGTCCGGTGACGGTGTAGCCCGTGCCGTCGAGCGCGACCTCGGCGCCCTGCTCGCGGGCGCCGTCGACGTAGCCGGCGACTTTGTCCCGGTGCTCGCGGGTGATGAGCGGGCCCATCTCGGAGGCCGGGTCGTCACCGGGGCCGATCTTGATCTTCTCCGCGCGCTCCCGGATCCGGGCGACGAGGTCGTCGGCGATGTCACCGACGGCGACGACGGCGGAGATGGCCATGCACCGCTCGCCGGCCGAGCCGTACGCGGCGGAGACGGCGGCGTCGGCGGCGGCGTCGAGGTCGGCGTCGGGCAGCACGAGCATGTGGTTCTTGGCGCCGCCCAGGGCCTGCACCCGCTTGCCGTGCTCGACGGCGCGGCTGTGCACGTACCGGGCGATCGGGGTGGAGCCCACGAACGACACGGCGCGCACGTCGGGGTGCTCCAGCAGCCGGTCGACGGCGACCTTGTCACCGTTGACCACGTTGAAGACACCGTCGGGCAGCCCCGCCTCGGCGAGCAGCCCGGCGATCCGCAGGGACGCCGAGGGATCCTTCTCGCTGGGCTTCAGCACGAAGGTGTTGCCGCAGGCGATCGCGAGGGGGAACATCCACATCGGCACCATCGCCGGGAAGTTGAACGGCGTGATGCCCGCCACCACACCCACCGGCCGGCGGATCGTCGCCACGTCGACCCGGGTCGAGACCTCCGTGGAGAGCTCGCCCTTGAGCAGCTGCGGGATCCCGCAGGCGACCTCGACGATCTCCAGCCCCCGGGCGACCTCGCCGAGCGCGTCGCTGTGCACCTTGCCGTGCTCGGCGGTGACGAGCTCGGCGATCTCCCCGCGATGGGCGGCGAGGAGCTCGCGGAACCGGAAGAGCACCTCGGTGCGCCTGGCGAGCGAGGTCCGGCCCCAGTGCTCGTAAGCCGCCTTCGCCGCGGCGACGGCGGCGTCGACCTCCTCGACCGATGCGAAGTCGACGTGCGCGGCCTGCGCCCCGGTGGCCGGGTTGTAGACGGGCCCCTGCCGCCCGGAGGTGCCCGCCACGGCCTGGCCGCGGATCCAATGTCCAATATTCTTTGTCACGCCTCCCGGTCTAACCTGCCGTCCCCGCCGTGTCAACGGTCTCCGGTCGCGTCACGTACCGGCCCGGCTGCATCTGGAACCGCCCTCGTAACATTTGTCACCGTTACGCGGGCTCCGGGTCACAGCTGCTCCACAGCCCCTGACCCCCGCGGGGACGGCGTCGTTGAGGGATCACAGGCTGCTGATCACTCAGGCAGGAGGCACCCCCCATGGCTGACCGGAGACTGTGGTCGTACAGGGAGATCGCGGCGCACATCGGTGTCCAGACGGACACCGTGCGGTCCTACCGGAAGCACGGGCTGATGCCGCCACCGGACACGGTGGAGCACGGCAAGCCCCTCTGGTACGTCGAGACCATCCGCCGCTGGGTCGCGCAGCGACCCAGCAACCGGGGCAGACGCGGCGTCGACTGACCCGTTCCCCAGCCGTCCCGGGGGTGGATCCGCGCTCTCGGGCAACGCGGCTCCGCCCCCGGGGCCGTACCGGGGCCGCCGCCTGCGGCCGGCGTACGGCAGCAGACCTCAGCCCTCAGCCGGGTATGCCCGACAGATCGCGCTCGGGCTTCTTCTCCCGCCCCGCGTCCGCCGCCGGTCCGGACGCCGCCGGGGCGCCCTCGCTCAGGCCGAACCGGGCGTGCAGGCGGGCCAGCGGCCCCGGCGCCCACCAGGTGGCACGGCCGGTGAGCCGCAGCACCGCCGGCACCAGCAGACCGCGCACCACCATCGCGTCCATCAGCACCGCCAGGGCCAGTCCCAGCCCCAGCATCTTGGTGTTCGCGATCCGCGAGCTGCCGATCGCCACCATCACCACCGCGAGGATCACCGCCGCGGCCGTGATCAGCCCGCCGGTGCGGCTCAGGCCGAACACCACCGAGTCCCGGTGCGAACCGGTGCGGTCGTACTCCTCCTTGATCCGGGAGAGCAGGAAGACCCCGTAGTCCATGGACAGTCCGAAGGCGACGCAGAACATCAGCACCGGCAGGGTCGTCTCGACGCTGCCCGTGGGGGTGAAGCCCAGCGGTCCGGACAGATGGCCGTCCTGGAAGATCCAGACCATGGCCCCGAACATCGCCGTGAGGCTGAGCGCGTTGAGGGCGACGGCCAGCACCGGCACCAGCACGCTGCCCGTAAGGAGAAACAACAGCACCAGGGTCACGCCTATGACGAGCAGCCCGGCCCGGGGCAGGACCTCCGCGATGGCGTCCGTGGAGTCCACGAGCTCGGCGGCCCGGCCGGTGACGGAGGCGTCGAACGGCGGGGTGAGCCCGCGGATGTCCCGCACCAGCTCCCGGCTGTCCGCGTCCACCGCCTCCCCCTCGCCGGTGACCGTCAGCAGGGCCGTGCCGTCCGGGCCGCGCACCGGGACCGCCACCGAGGCGACGCCGGGCAGCCCCGCCACCTGCCGCCGGTAGTCCGCCAGCGCGGCGTCCGTCGCGCCGCCCCCGTCGACGAACACGTCGAGCGTGCCGCCGGGCGTGCCGGGGAAGCCCTCACGTATGTGCTGCTGCACCACATGCGCCTCGGCCGTCGCCGGAAGCTGCCGGTCGTCGGCCGTGCCGAACTCGACCCGCAGGAACGGCAGCCCCAGCAGCACCAGCCCCGCCGTCGTGGCCAGCGCGAACAGCGGCGCCCTGCGCATCACCGTCCGGGCCAGCCGCGCCCAGCCGCCCCCGCCCGCACCGCGCCGCGCGGGCAGCAGCCGCCAGGCGTCGACCCGCCGCCCGAGCAGCAGCAGGGCCGCCGGCAGCACGATCAGGGCGGCAGCGGCGGCCAGCAGCACCACCGCGATCCCGGCGTAGGCGAAGGAGCGCAGGAAGAACTGGGGGAAGAGCAGCATCGCGGACAGCGAGACCGCCACCGTGAGCGCGGAGAACAGCACCGTCCGGCCGGCCGTGCGCAGGGTCGTCCCGATCGCGGTCCGCGGATCGGCCCCGGCGGCGACCTCCTCACGGAAGCGGCGCACGATGAACAGCGCATAGTCGACGGCCAGGCCCAGCCCCAGCGCGGTCGTCAGATTCTGCGCGAAGACCGAGACGTCCGTGAACTGTGTGATCACGCGCAGCACGGCGTTGGTGCCGAGGACGGCGATGATCCCCACGCCCAGCGGAAGCAGGGCGGCGACCGCGCTGCCGAAGACGATCACCAGCAGGACCAGCGTCACCGGCAGGGCGATCAGCTCGGCCCGCAGCAGGTCCTCGCGGATGGTCGTCTGCAGCTCGTCCCGCACCGCCGCCTCACCGCCCAGGCGCACCTCGAGCGGGCCGTGCTGGCCGCGGAACTCCGGGGCCAGCCCCTCGTACACTTCCGCCACCCGCGACTCGTCCCCCGTGATCCGGGCGGCGACCACGGCCTCCCGGCCGTCCTTCGAGCGCAGCGCGGCGGCCTGCGGGGAGCCGGGCTCGGCCGCCCAGTACGACCCCACACCGACCACGCCGGTCCGGTCCGCGAGCCGCCCGGCGAGCGCGCGGGCCTCAGCCACCGCCGCCGGGTCGTCGACCCCGCCGGATATCCCCGTGTCGACCAGGAGCAGGAGATTCGGGCGCGAGCCCGGGAAGTGCTCGTCCAGCGACTCGCCGGCGAACGCCGACTCCGAGCCCGGGTCCTGCCACCCGCCGCCGCTGAGCCGGTCGGCGACCCCGCCGCCCCCGACCACCGCCAGCACCGTGAACAGCAGGGCCAACAGCAGCACCAGCCGCGGCCGGGCCGTCACCACCCCCGCGAATCGCCCTGTCCGCTTCCGCTCCGCCTCGGTCATCAGGCCCGCCTCCCGACGTCAGTCCGTCCGCACGAGCCCGCGGACCGCCCTCCCCAGGCAGCCGGGACCCACCGAACGCGAGCGATCGCTCGCGTTTCATGACACCAGAATTGCGAGTGAAGACTCGCATTGTCAATCACTCCTGGGGATGAATGCGAGCGGAGGCTCGTATTTGTCTTCGGGGCCGACCAGTGGGAATGTCGGAGCGTGACCGAGACCGCGGAGACCAGCAGCACCCGGCGCCCCGCGCGCCGCCGCCAGGCGCGCGGCGAGAAGCGCATCGACCAGCTGCTGCGGGCCGCCGGCCGGGTGTTCCACGAGAAGGGCTACGCGGGCGCGACGACCAACGCCATCGCCAGGGAGGCGCAGGTCTCGCCGGGCACGCTGTACCAGTTCTTCCCCAACAAGGAGGCCCTGGCCATCGAGCTGGGCCGGCGCTACAACCAGGAGCTGCGCGACGCCCACAGCGAGGCCCTGGCCCCCGGCAACGCGCTGCTGCCGCTGGACGACCTGATCGACACGGTCATCGACCCGCTGGTCGCCTTCTCCGTCGAGAACCCGGCGTTCCACACCCTGCTGGAGGGCGGCGACGCCCCCGAGGGCTACGCCCGGGAGCACGACACCGTCAGCGCCTCACTGGTCGCCTCCACCCAGGCCCTCGTACAGGCGCGCGCGCCCGAGCTGACGGACACCGAGGCCGAGCGGATCACCCAGATGACGTTCGCGATCTTCAAGGGCGGACTGGACCTGATCTCCGCCCACACCGGCGCGGCGCGCGACGCGTACACGACCCAGCTCAAGAGCGCCCTGCGCGGCTACCTCGCCCCCCTCGTCGGCACGGACGCCCTCACGCCGCGCCCCGGCGACGCCTGACCGCCACCACCGGGACACCCCCAGCGACAGCGGCCACAACTCTCCCCCCCAAAAGCTTTGCGTGATACCCCTAGGGGGTATAGTGTGAGTATCAACGGAACCGAATCGAACTTCCGAGGAGCCACCATGGCCATCACCACCGTCTACCAGGTCTCCGGCATGAGCTGCGGCCACTGCGAGAGCTCCGTCAGCTCCGAGATCTCCGAGCTCGCGGGCGTCACCTCGGTCAAGGCCGTCGCCGCCACCGGCGAGGTCACCGTGACCTCCGAGGCCGCCCTCGACGAGGCCGCCGTGCGCGCCGCCGTCGACGAGGCGGGTTACGAACTGGTCGGCCCCGCCGCCTGACGGCCCGGCCCCGCACCCACGCAGGACGTACGACGAAGGAGGAACCGTGTCCAGCCCGCCAGCCACAGCACCGGACCAGCAGGTCGAACTCGAGATCGGCGGAATGACCTGCGCCTCCTGCGCCGCGCGGATCGAGAAGAAGCTCAACCGGATGGACGGCGTGACGGCCACCGTCAACTACGCCACCGAGAAGGCCAAGGTCTCCTTCGAGGGCGGCACCGAGGTCGCCGACCTCATCGCCACCGTCGAGAAGACCGGTTACACCGCCGCCGTCCCCCAGCCCCCGGCCGCCGAAACCCCGGAGGCCGGGCAGGCGGAGGCGCGGGACGGCGGACTCGCCGCCCTGCGCCACCGGCTGCTGGTGACGGTCGCCCTGGCCGTCCCGGTCATCGCGCTGGCGATGGTGCCGGCCTGGCAGTTCGAGTACTGGCAGTGGCTGTCCCTGACGCTGGCCGCACCGGCCGTCGTCTGGGGCGGCTGGCAGTTCCACAAGGCCGCCTGGACCAACGCCCGGCACGGCGCGGCCACCATGGACACGCTGATCTCCATAGGGACGATCGCCGCACTCGGCTGGTCGGTGTGGGCGCTGTTCTGGGGAGACGCCGGCATGCCCGGCATGCGGCACGGGTTCGACCTGACCGTCTCGCGCGGCGAGGGCAGCTCGGCGATCTATCTGGAGGCGGCGGCCGGCGTCACCGCGTTCATCCTGCTCGGGCGGTATCTGGAGCAGCGTTCCAAGCGCAAGGCGGGCGCCGCCCTGAAGGCGCTGCTGGAGCTCGGGGCGAAGGACGTCGCCGTCCTGCGGGGCGGCAAGGAGGTACGGATCCCCGTCGGTCAGCTTGAGACGGGCATGCGGTTCGTCGTACGCCCCGGGGAGAAGATCGCGACCGACGGTGTGGTGCTCGAGGGGACGTCCGCCGTGGACGCCTCGATGCTCACCGGTGAGTCCGTCCCCGTCGACGTCGCCCCCGGCGACAGCGTCACGGGTGCCACGGTCAACGCCTCCGGGCGGCTCGTCGTCGAGGCCACCCGGGTCGGCTCCGACACCCAGCTGTCGCGGATGGCGCGGCTGGTGGAGGACGCGCAGAACGGCAAGGCCGAGGTGCAGCGGCTCGCGGACCGGATCTCCGCGGTCTTCGTGCCGATCGTCATCGGGCTCGCCGTGGCCACGCTCGGCTTCTGGCTGGGCAGCGGCTCCGGGCCGGCCGCGGCCTTCACGGCGGCGGTGGCCGTACTGATCATCGCCTGCCCCTGCGCGCTGGGGCTGGCCACGCCGACGGCCCTCATGGTCGGTACGGGCCGGGGCGCCCAGCTGGGCATCCTGATCCGGGGGCCGGAGGTGCTGGAGTCCACGCGGCGGGTCGACACCGTCGTCCTGGACAAGACCGGCACCGTCACCACCGGGAAGATGACCCTCCAGGAGGCCGTCACCGCGCCCGGCACGGACGAGGCGGAGCTGCTGCGCCTGGCCGGATCGCTGGAGCACGCCTCCGAGCACCCCATCGCCCGCGCCATCGCGGACGGTGCGATAGAGCGGGGCGCCTCGCTGCCGGTGCCGGAGAGCTTCGAGAACGTCGCCGGGCTCGGTGTCCAGGGCGTCGTCGACGGGCACGCGGTGCTGGTCGGCCGGGAGAAGCTGCTCGGGCAGTGGTCGATCACGCTGCCTCCCGAGCTCGCCTCCGCCAAGGCCGCCGCCGAGGCCGAGGGCCGTACGGCGGTCGCCGTGGCCTGGGACGGGGCGGCGCGCGGGGTGCTCACGGTCGCCGACGCGGTCAAGGACACCAGCGCGGAGGCCATCGGACAGCTGCGGGCGCTGGGGCTCACGCCGGTGCTGCTCACGGGGGACAACGAGACCGTGGCGCGGTCGGTGGCCCGTACGGTCGGCATCGACGAGGTGCACGCGGAGGTGCTGCCGGAGGACAAGGTCTCCGTCGTGAAGGCCTTGCAGGAGCAGGGGCGTACGGTCGCGATGGTCGGCGACGGGGTCAACGACGCCGCCGCGCTGGCCACGGCCGATCTGGGCCTGGCGATGGGAACCGGGACCGACGCCGCCATCGAGGCCGGGGACCTGACGCTGGTACGGGGGGACCTGCGGGTGGCGGCCGACGCGATCCGGCTGTCGCGGCGGACGCTCGGCACCATCAAGGGGAACCTGTTCTGGGCGTTCGGGTACAACGTCGCGGCGCTGCCGCTGGCCGCCGCGGGGCTGCTGAGCCCGATGCTGGCGGGGGCGGCGATGGCGTTCTCGTCGGTGTTCGTGGTGATGAACAGCCTGCGGCTGCGGACGTTCCGCTGACACGCGGGGCGCGGGGGCGGGGTTCTCCGGAGGGCGACCGCGGTCGCGCACCGGAGGACCCCGCCCCCGTTCACGAGCCGGACCACCCCAGGCGATGTGACCCACGATGTGACCCACATCACACAAATCGGAGGGTAACCCTTTCGCGGGTTCGCGAGTCTAAGGGGGTGATGCCGACACCCGGCGGAGTCGGCATGGTGTCCGGGATACATGGAGTGCGGGGAGCTTGAGCGGCCCTCCCGTTCGTCCACGTCTCCCGACAGTGGGAAAGACGCCCGGCCTGGACCCCGTGGGGGGAGTCTGGGCCGGGAAGTCGAAGCGCCCCGGCCGATCCGTGGGGGGATCGGCACGGGGCGCCTTCGGTTGTACGGGGAGAAGCGGGGTCAGCGCTCCTCGACCGGGACGAAGTCCCGCAGGACCTCGCCGGTGTAGATCTGGCGCGGGCGGCCGATACGGGAGCCCGGCTCCTTGATCATCTCGTGCCACTGGGCGACCCAGCCGGGCAGCCGGCCGAGGGCGAACAGGACCGTGAACATCTCGGTCGGGAAGCCCATCGCCCGGTAGATCAGACCGGTGTAGAAGTCGACGTTCGGGTAGAGGTTGCGCGAGACGAAGTAGTCGTCGGAGAGCGCGTGCTCCTCCAGCTTCAGCGCGATGTCCAGCAGCTCGTCGGACTTGCCGAGCGCGGACAGGACGTCGTGCGCCGCCGCCTTGATGATCTTCGCGCGCGGGTCGAAGCTCTTGTAGACCCGGTGGCCGAAGCCCATCAGCCGGACGCCGTCCTCCTTGTTCTTCACCTTGCGGATGAAGGAGTCGACGTCGCCGCCGTTGCCCTTGATGCCCTCGAGCATCTCCAGCACCGACTGGTTGGCGCCGCCGTGCAGCGGGCCCCACAGGGCGCTGATGCCGGCGGAGATCGAGGCGAACAGGTTGGCCTGCGAGGAGCCGACGAGCCGCACCGTGGACGTGGAGCAGTTCTGCTCGTGGTCGGCGTGCAGGATCAGCAGCTTGTCCAGCGCGGAGACCACGACCGGGTCCAGCTCGTACTCGGCGGCCGGCACCGAGAACGTCATGCGCAGGAAGTTCTCGACGTAGCCCAGGTCGTTGCGCGGGTAGACCACCGGCTGGCCGACGGACTTCTTGTACGCGTAGGCCGCGATCGTCGGCAGCTTCGCCAGCAGCCGGATCGTCGACAGATGGCGCTGGCCCTCGTCGAACGGGTTGTGGCTGTCCTGGTAGAACGTGGACAGCGCGCTGACCACCGACGACAGCATGGCCATCGGGTGCGCGTCGCGGGGGAAGCCGTCGTAGAAGCGCTTCACGTCCTCGTGCAGCAGCGTGTGCCGGGTGATCTCGTCCCGGAACACGGAGAGCTCGTCGACCTTGGGGAGCTCACCGTTGATCAGGAGGTAGGCGACCTCCAGGAACGTGCTGCGCTCGGCCAGCTGCTCGATCGGGTACCCGCGGTAGCGCAGGATGCCCTGCTCACCGTCCAGGTAGGTGATCGCGGACTTGTACGCCGCGGTGTTGCCGTAGCCGGAGTCCAGGGTTACCAGACCGGTCTGGGCGCGGAGCTTGCCGATGTCGACGCCCGTGTCACCGACCGTGCTGTCGACGATCGGGTAGGTGTATTCGCCGTCCCCGTACCGAAGTACTACAGAGTTGTCGCTCACGTCTTTCCTCACCCGACGTATCGTGCCTCTTCATTGAGGTGCAGTTGGAGGTCCATCCTGTGCCCTGACTAACCTCCAGCTTCCCCCATCCGTGCGACTTTCGTGCACTCGGGGTCAGCCGAGGGTTCAAGATACGGCACTCCGTGCCACCCACGGACCATGGTTCCGCCATCCGGAACCGGGAGCGGGGCCTCAGCCGCGGCGCAGCCGGTGATCCAGCGCCGTACCTCGGCGACCTGCGGAGACGGTCCGTACGGCCTGCCCCAGGGCCTTGCGCGAGCCCACCAGGACGACGAGCTTCTTCGCCCTGGTCACAGCGGTGTAGAGCAGATTGCGCTGGAGCATCGTCCAAGCCCCGGTGGTGACAGGGATCACCACCGCCGGATACTCGCTGCCCTGCGAACGGTGGATCGTCACGGCATAGGCGTGCGCCAGTTCGTCCAGCTCGTCGAAGTCGTACGGCACCTCCTCGTCCTCGTCGGTGAGCACGGTGAGCCGCTGCTCGACGGGGTCGAGGGCGGTCACCACCCCCAGCGTGCCGTTGAAAACTCCGTTCCGCCCCTTTTCGTAGTTGTTCCTGATCTGAGTGATCTTGTCGCCGACGCGGAAGATCCGGCCGCCGAACCGCCTCTCCGCCAGGCCCTCGCGGGGCGGGGTGATCGCCTGCTGGAGCAGCCCGTTCAGCATGCCCGCGCCCGCCGGACCGCGGTGCATGGGGGCGAGAACCTGCACGTCACGGCGGGGATCGAGGCCGAAGCGCTGGGGGATGCGGCGGGCCGCCACATCGACCGTGAGCCGGCCGGCCTCCTCCGTGTCGTCCTCGACGAAGAGGAAGAAGTCGCTCATCCCCTGGGTGAGCGGATGCTGTCCCTCGTTGATCCGGTGGGCGTTGGTGACCACGCCGGACTGCTGGGCCTGACGGAAGATCCGGGTGAGCCGGACGGAGGGCACCGGGCTGCCGTCGGCAAGCAGATCGCGCAGCACCTCGCCGGCCCCGACGGACGGCAACTGGTCCACGTCGCCGACGAGCAGCAGGTGCGCGCCCGGCGGGATGGCCTTGACCAGCTTGTTCGCCAGGAGAAGATCGAGCATCGAGGCCTCGTCGACGACGACCAGATCCGCCTCCAGCGGCCGGTCCCGGTCGTACGCGGCGTCCCCGCCGGGCTTCAGCTCCAGCAGCCGGTGCACCGTGGACGCCTCCGCGCCGGTGAGCTCCGCGAGCCGCTTCGCGGCGCGGCCCGTGGGCGCCGCCATCACCACCCGGGCCCGCTTGGCCCGCGCCAGCTCGACCACCGAGCGGACGGTGAACGACTTGCCGCAGCCGGGGCCGCCGGTGAGCACCGCCACCTTTTCGGTGAGGGCCAGACGCACGGCGTCGCGCTGCTCGGGGGCGAGGTCGGCGCCGGTCTTCGTCTGCAGCCAGGCCAGGGCCTTGCTCCAGTCGACGTCCCGGAACACGGGCAGCCGGTCCTCCCCCGTCCGCAGCAGAGCGAGCAGCTGTCCGGCGAGGGAGCGCTCGGCGCGGTGGAACGGCACCAGATAGACCGCCGTGACCGGCTCCCCCTCCGGGCCGGGCACCTGTTCCTTCACCACCCCCTCCTCCGCCGCGAGCTCCGCCAGACAGTCGATGACCAGGCCCGTGTCGACCTGCAGCAGCTTCACCGCGTCGGCGATCAGCCGCTGCTCGGGGAGGAAGCAGTGACCCTGGTCGCTGGACTGCGACAGGGCGTACTGCAGTCCGGCCTTCACCCGCTCGGGGCTGTCGTGCGGGATGCCGACGGCCTGGGCGATCCGGTCGGCGGTGAGGAAGCCGATGCCCCAGACGTCGGCCGCCAGGCGGTACGGCTCGTTCTTCGTCACGGAGATGGAGGCGTCGCCGTACTTCTTGTAGATCCGCACCGCGATGGACGTGGAGACGCCGACGCCCTGGAGGAAGACCATGACCTCCTTGATGGCCTTCTGCTCCTCCCAGGCGGCGGCGATCAGCTTGGTGCGCTTGGGGCCGAGGCCGGGGACCTCGACGAGACGGCCCGGGTCCTGCTCGATGACATCCAGGGTGTCCACCCCGAAGTGCTCGGTGATGCGGTCGGCGATGCGCGGGCCGATGCCCTTGATCAGGCCGGAGCCCAGATAGCGGCGGATGCCCTGGATCGTGGCGGGGAGCACCGTCGTGTAGTTCTCCACCGTGAACTGCTTGCCGTACTGCGGGTGCGAGCCCCAGCGGCCCTCCATCCGCAGCGACTCGCCGGGCTGGGCGCCGAGCAGCGAGCCGACGACCGTGAGCAGATCGCCGGCGCCGCGGCCGGTGTCGACGCGGGCGACGGTGTAGCCGTTCTCCTCGTTGGCGTACGTGATCCGCTCGAGGACTCCCTCGAGGACGGCAAGGCGGACGGCGGGCTGTGACATACCACGACGCTACCGAACGGCGCCGACAGCCCGTTCAGTTGTCCACAGGTCAGGTTTTCCACAGGCCGGCACCCCGCGCGGAAAAGTCAAGGAGCCCGGTCGCAATCGACCGGGCCCCTTCACGATCCCCCTCCATCAGCCTTCCCGCACCCCCCTGGCACACCCCCCGGGAAGCCTGACGTCCTATACGACCGCGGTGAGCGGTCGAGGGTTGCACCGAATCCGCAAGTTATCCATCCGTAACAAAAATTGGGCACAGGATGCCCGACATGCCGGGTTGATCCCGAAGCCTTAGCGTGGAGGCATGAGCAACAAAGCGGTGCACAAAGCGGTGCTCGACCAGCTGGGCAGCGAGCAGGTGACCCGGCTCGCCGAAGAGCTCGGGACCAGCGACCACACGGTGAAGAAGCTGGTCGATGAAACCATCGCCAGCCTGTCGGGAACCCTGGCCGAGGAGGCGCGCACCCCGCAGGGCGCCCGGCATGTCGCCGAGGCGTTCAACGAGGTGCCGGCCGACGGCAGCGCGGTCCCCGTCGACGTCAGCCCGCTGACCGGCCCCGCGCCCGGCACCCCCGGCACGCAGATGCCCGCCGGAGCCCGCGGCTTCATGGGCGCCGGCATGCTGGGCAGCAGCATCGTGGGCTCCCTGCTGGCCCGGGTGACGCTACCGGTGGCCCGCACCGTGGCGGCTCGTACGGGGCTGCCCGTGGCGCAGGTGTCGAACGCGATGAAGATCGTGCTGCCGCTGGCGATCACGGCGCTGTCGCAGCTCGCGAAGAAGAAAAACGTCAAGGCCAGCGGCCTGTCGGACTATCTCGACGCGGAACAGCGGCAGACCCGGCAGCCCAGCGGTCTCCTCGGCTCCCTGAGCCGGCTGTTCGGCGGCGGGAACACCGCCAAGCACCGGGCCGCGTAAGCCGTCACAGCACCTCCCGGAACCTCCGCAGGGTCTCCGCCAGCACCTCCGTGCCGTCGCGCTCCCACAGACGGGGGTTGAAGATCTCCACCTCGACCGGCCCGTCGTAGCCGGCCGCGTCGACCCGCTCGCAAAACCAGCGGAAGTTCACCGACCCGTCCCCGAGTTGCCCCCGGCCCAGCAGGACGCCCTCGGGGAGCGGCGTCACCCAGTCCGCCAGCTGGAACGCGGCGATCCGCCCGCCCGCGCCCGCCCGCGCGATCCCGTCGGCGACCGTGTCGTCCCACCACAGGTGGTACGTGTCGACGACCACCCCGACGTCCGCCGCGTCGAACCGCTCCGCCAGCTCCAGCGCCTGCGCCAGCGTCGAGACCACGCACCGGTCCGCCGCGTACATCGGGTGCAGCGGTTCGATCGCCAGCCGTACGCCCCTCTCGCGGGCGTACGGGGCCAGCTCCGCCAGCGCGTCGGCGATCCGTTCGCGGGCGCCGGCGAGATCGCGGCTTCCCGCCGGCAGGCCCCCGGAAACCAGCACCAGCGTGTCGGTGCCGAGGGCCGCCGCCTCGTCGATCGCGCGCCGGTTGTCGTCGAGGGCGGCCGTGCGCTCCGGCCCGGGGAAAGCGGTGAAGAAACCGCCCCGGCACAGGCTCGTGACGGTCAGCCCCGCCGCGCGCATCAGCTTCGCCGCCGCCTCCACCCCGTACTCCTGCACGGGCGCGCGCCACAGGCCGACGCCCCGTACACCGGCCGTCTCGCAGCCGGCGGCCAGCTCGGGGAGGGACCACTGCCTGAGGGTCTCCTGGTTGAGGCTGAACCGTGCGACATCCGTCATCGCGTCACCCCGTACACGTCGAGAAGGGACCCCATCCGGTGTTCGGCGAGGGCGGGATCGGGGAACAGGCCGATTCGGTCGGCGAGTTCGTACGCCTTCGCCAGATGCGGGAGGGAGCGCGCGGACTGCAGTCCGCCGACCATCGTGAAGTGCGACTGGTGCCCCGCCAGCCAGGCGAGGAAGACGACACCCGTCTTGTAGAAGCGCGTCGGGGCCTCGAAGAGGTGCCGGGAGAGTTCGACCGTCGGATCGAGCACCTTCCGGAAGCCCGCCGCGTCCCCCGTGTCGAGCACCCGTACCGCCTCGGCGGCCAGTGGTCCCAGGGGGTCGAAGATGCCCAGCAGGGCGTGGCTGAAGCCCTTCTCGTCCCCCGCGATCAGCTCCGGGTAGTTGAAGTCGTCGCCCGTGTAGCAGCGCACCCCGTCCGGCAGCCGACGGCGCAGCGCGATCTCGCGGCCGGCGTCCAGCAGGGAGACCTTCACCCCGTCGACCTTGTCCGGATGTGCGGCGATCACCTCGAGGAACGTGTCCGTGGCGGCGTCCAGGTCCGTGCTCCCCCAGTAGCCCCGCAGCGCCGGGTCGAACATGTCGCCGAGCCAGTGGAGGATCACCGGCTCCCGTGCCTGGCGCAGCAGCGAGCCGTAGACGTCGAGATAGTCCCCGGGGCCGCGGGCCGCCGCCGCGAGGGCCCGCGACGCCATGAGGATCACCTGCGCGCCCGCCCCCTCCACCAGCGCGAGCTGGTCCTGGTACGCGGCCCGGACCTCGCCGGGGGTGTGCGCGCCGGGCGCCAGCTGGTCCGTGCCGGCGCCGCACGCGATCCGCCCGCCCACCGCGCGCGCCTCCGCCGCCGAGCGCCGCACCAGCTCCGCGGCCCCCGCCCAGTCCAGGCCCATGCCCCGCTGGGCGGTGTCCATGGCCTCCGCGACGCCGAGCCCGTACGACCACAGGTGCCGGCGGAAGGCCAGCGTCGCGTCCCAGTCGACGGCGGCCGGGCCGTCGGGGGTGGTGTCCGCGCACGGGTCCGCGACGACGTGCGCCGCCGCGAACACCACGCGCGACGCGAGCGGCGCCCCGCCGGGCGCGGGGGCGCGGACGTCGGCGCGCGGCTCGTACACCCGCAGCCCCCCGCTGCCGTCCGGCAGCCGGATCACAGGGCCAGCTCCGGCACGTCGAGCCGGCGGCCCTCGGCCGCGGCCCTCAGGCCCAGCTCGGCGAGCTGTACGCCGCGGGCGCCGGCCAGCAGGTCCCAGTGGTACGGCTCGTCCAGCGCGACGTGCCGCAGGAACAGCTCCCACTGCGCGCGGAAGCCGTTGGCGAACTCGCCGTTGTCCGGCACCGGCTGCCACTGGTCGCGGAAGGACTCGGTGGCCGGCTGGTCCGGGTTCCACACCGGCTTCGGGGTCGCCGAACGGTGCTGGACGCGGCATTCGCGCAGGCCCGCGACCGCGGAGCCCTCGGTGCCGTCGACCTGGAACTCCACCAGCTCGTCACGGTTGACGCGGACCGCCCAGGAGGAGTTGATCTGCGCCACGACACCCCCCTCGAGGCCGAAGATCCCGTACGCGGCGTCGTCGGCGGTCGCCTCGTACGCCTTGCCCTTCTCGTCCCAGCGGCGCGGGATGTGCGTGGTGACGTGTGCCTGTACCGTCTCCACCCGGCCGAAAAGCTCGTGCAGGATGTACTCCCAGTGCGGGAACATGTCCAGCACCACGCCGCCGCCGTCCTGCGCGCGGTAGTTCCAGCTCGGGCGCTGGGCGGGCTGCCAGTCGCCTTCGAAGACCCAGTAGCCGAACTCGCCGCGCACGGACAGGATCCGGCCGAAGAAGCCCCCGTCGATCAGCCGCTTCAGCTTCAGCAGGCCCGGCAGGAAGAGCTTGTCCTGCACCACGCCGTGCTTGACGCCCCTGTCGCGGGCCAGCCGGGCGAGTTCGAGGGCGCCGCGGGCGGAGGTGGCAGTGGGCTTCTCGGTGTAGATGTGCTTGCCGGCCGCGATCGCCCGGGTGATGGCGTCCTCGCGGGCGAGGGTGACCTGCGCGTCGAAGTAGACGTCGACCGACGGGTCGGCGAGGACGGCGTCGAGGTCGGTCGAGACGTGCTCCAGTCCGTGCCTGTCCGCCAGCGTCTTCAGCGCGTGCTCTCGGCGGCCCACCAGCACCGGTTCCGGCCACAGGACGTCGCCGTCGCCGAGGTCGAGGCCGCCTTCGTCGCGGATCGCCAGCAGGGAGCGGACCAGGTGCTGGCGGTAGCCCATACGGCCGGTGACGCCGTTCATGGCTATGCGCACGGTCTTGCGTGCCATCTGCCCTCCCGGGCTGAGGTCTGGGGAGTGGGAGCGTGATAGAAAGCGCTTGCTACCGGAAATTAGCGGTCGGGCGGCGACCGCGCAAGAGGCCGCTGGGGGGCGGCCGGAAGGGCGTCGGGCGGCAGTCGGGGGATCCGACGGAATTTCCGGTTGATTTCGAAGTGTCTCCCGAAGGTCTTACGGAGCGCGCGCGGAAGCACCGGACAGGCGCGCGGTTGGGCGTACGCGCCGTCCGCGTAGGCCGTACGGCTCTTCCCCCGCTTCCGTTCAACCGTGGGAAGCTACGGGCTACTGGCAGAGGGGAGCCGTACGGCAATGGCAGTGACACTGGCGGACGTGGCCGCGCGCGCCCACGTCTCCGCGGCGACGGTCTCGCGGGTACTGAGCGGCAATTACCCGGTGGCCGAGGAGACCAGAGCCCGCGTGATGCGGGCCGTCGACGAACTCGACTACGTCGTCAACGGGCCGGCGAGCGCGCTGGCCGCGGCCACGTCCGACCTGGTCGGCGTGCTCGTCAACGACGTCGCCGACCCGTTCTTCGGCATCATGGCCAGCGCCGTGCAGGCCGAGCTCGGCGGCAGCAAACTCGCCGTCGTCTGCAACACCGGCGGCTCCCCCGAGCGCGAGCTCACCTACCTCACGCTGCTGCTGCGCCAGCGCGCCGCCGCCGTCGTCATCACCGGCTCCGCCGTCGACGCCGAGGAGCACACCTCCGCCGTCGCCTCCCGCATCCGCCGCCTCGCGGCCAACGGCACGCGGGTCGTCCTCTGCGGGCGCCCCTCCACCGCCGCCCCCGAGGGCACGGCGGTGGCCCTGGAGTTCGACAACCGGGGCGGGGGGCGGGCGCTCACGGAGCACCTCATCTCCCTGGGTCACCGCCGGATCGGGTACGTCGCCGGCCCCGCGGACCGTACGACGACGCGGCACCGTCTCGACGGTCACCTCGCCGCGCTTTCCGCGGCGGAGCTCGCGGGGGACGCGTCCCGGCTCACCGTCCACGGTCCGTACGACCGGTCGTCCGGTTACGCGGGGGCGTTGGCGTTGCTCGACCGGGAGCCGTCCCTGACCGCCCTCGTCGGGGCGAACGACACGGTGGCGCTGGGGATCTGCGCGGCGCTGCGGTCCCGGGGGCTGCGGATTCCGGAGGATGTGTCCGTCACCGGGTTCGACGATCTGCCGTTCAGCTCTGACATGCAGCCGGGGCTGACGACCGTGCGGTTGCCTTTGCAGGCAGCCGGGCGGCGGGCGGGGCGGCTTGCGCTCGGGCATGAGGCTGCGCCTGTCGGCGGGGTGGAGCGGATCGCGTTCACGGTGGTGGAGAGGGGGAGCACGGCGGAGCCTCCGTCGCGCGGCGGTGTGCCTCGGTCTTCGGCTGCCGGTTGCGTCGGCTGACGCGCATCCGGCCTTCGGCCGGAGGCCTCAAACGCCGGCCGGGCTGAGGGTGGGTGTCTTGGCCTCGGGGTCGGTGCCTGGTCTGCCGGGGTGCGCCTGCTTCGGTCTGTGGGTCGGGGTCATCGGCTACAGCGTCGCCCGGGAGGGGGGCTCGCCGGTCTCTACGGCCATCGGCCGCGGCAGCGTCGTGTTCTTCAGCGCCATGACGCTGTTCATCGCGCTGCTGGCCGTGCTGGTCCCGGCCG
>NZ_WEGJ01000056.1 GCF_009604385.1 Streptomyces smaragdinus | reverse complement strand
GGTGTTCTCGGCGGTACGGACGCTGCGTTCAGGCAAGAAACACGCTCACGACCATCACGGACACAGTCACACCCCAACCCCCGCCACCACCGACACCCACGGCAGCGCGAACGCCAGCAGCAGGCATCCCGCGAAGCCGAGCACCGGAACCCACCGCGCCGGGCGGCCCTCCGCAGGAGTGAGCGTCCACGCCGACGCGTTCGCCACCGCGTAATACACCAGCACCCCGAACGACGAGAACCCGATCGCCCCCCGCACATCCCCGAACGCCGCCACCACCGCGACCACCACCCCCACCGTCACCTCCGCCCGGTGCGGCACCGCGAAACGCGGGTGCACCGCCGACAGGGCACGCGGCAGGTGGCCGTCACGCGCCATGGCCAGCGTCGTACGGGAGATCCCCAGGATCAGCCCCAGCAGCGACCCCAGCGCCGCCGTCGCCGCGCCCACGCGGACCACCGGCGCCAGCCAGTCCGCCCCCGCCGCGCGGGCCGCGTCCGCCAGGGGGGCCGGGGCCGAGGCGAGGCCGGACGGGCCCAGGACCGACAGGACCGCGACCGCCACCAGCGCGTAGCAGACCAGCGTGATGCCCAGCGCGACGGGGATCGCGCGGGGGATCGTCCGGGCCGGGTCGCGGACCTCCTCCCCCAGCGTGGCGATCCGCGCGTACCCCGCGAAGGCGAAGAACAGCAGCGCGCCCGCCTGCAGCACGCCCCCGAAGGACGCGTCGGAGCCGACGTCCAGCCGCGCACCGGAGCCCTGCCCGAGGCAGACGACCACCACCGCCGCCAGCACGGCCAGCACCACCGCCACGATCCCCCGCGTCAGCCACGCCGACTTCTGCACCCCGGCGTAGTTGACCGCCGTCAGCGCCACCACCGCGGCGACCGCCACCGCGTGGTCGTACCGGGGCCAGGCGTACGACCCCACCGTCAGCGCCATCGCCGCGCACGACGCCGTCTTCCCCACGACGAACGCCCAGCCGGCCAGATACCCCCAGAACTCCCCCAGCCGCTCCCGCCCGTACACATACGTCCCGCCCGAGGCCGGATACCGCGCCGCGAGCCGGGCCGAGGACGTGGCGTTGCAGTACGCGACCACGGCCGCCGCCGCGAGACCGAGCAGCAGCCCGGAGCCGGCCGCCCGCGCGGCGGGGGCGAGCGCCGCGAAGATACCGGCGCCGAGCATGGAGCCGAGCCCGATGAGAACCGCGTCCGTCACGCCCAGCCGCCGCTGCAGGTCAGTCATGCGGCTGTGTCTATCAGAAGCCCTTCGGCGTGTACGTGTTGGCCGCCTGCTGGTAGAAGACGTCCAGCGAACGCCGGTCGGAGATGGGGCCGGAGACGAACACCACGTGATACCGCCCGCCGACGATCATCGCGAAGTTACGCCCCAGCTTCTCGACGCCGCCGCTGTCCTGCCAGGTGAAGGTGCCGACGGCCTCCTGCCGGGTGCCGACCGTGATGGTGTTCGTCCCGGAGATCTCGCCCCAGGCGGAGGCCCGGTACGGGGCCAGCTCCGGCTCCTTGTCGAGCTGGTAGTCCATGGGGTCGGACCCGTACTTCTCCACCGTGTCCCGACCGGGCGCGACCAGCATCTCGTACCGCCCGTCGGGGCTGGCGAACCGCACGGCGCCGGCCGGCGTGTGGCCGAGGCGCTGCCAGTCCTTGCGTACGGCGACCTCGAAGCCGTCCTCGTCCTTGCGCATGGCGAAGCCCTTGGGCAGCTGGCCGGGGTCGAGGCGGGTCGGGTCCGCCGACGCCTTCTTCTTCCCGCCCTGCTCCTCCTGCCGTTCGGGCTTGTCGGACTGCCCGGGGTCCGGCCCCCCGCCGGTGACCGACTGGCGGCGCTGCTGGCCGTTCGACCCGTCGTCCTGGGCCTTGGGCATGAGGAGCGCGGCGACGGCGATCGCGGCCACCATCGCCACGAACACCAGGGCGATCAGCCACCGGCCGAGGCTGCGGGCACCGCGCCGGGGGCGTTTGGACGGAGACCTCTTGTGCCGGGCGCCCTGCGTGGACACCAGCGGCTCCATCGCGTCGCGCCCCCTGCGGCGGCGGCGCACCAGCTCGCCGCGGCGGCGCTTTATGGGCAGCCGGCGCGGGTCGGAGCGCCGGGGCGCCTGCGGCGGCACCGTGACCGTACGGCTGCCGATGTCCGGCTCGGGGGCCGTCCGGATCAGGGAGCGCAGCCAGCCGCGCAGCTCCTCGAAGTCCGGCCGCTCGGTGGGGTCCTGACGCAGCAGCGACTCGACGACGGGACGCAGCGCCCCGCACTCCTCCGCCATCGCGGGCGGCTCCGCGCACACCAGCTGGCAGAGCTCGAACGCGCTCTCCTCCGGATACGCGGAATGCCCCTGCACGGCGCGGAACAGCAGCGCCCCCAGCGCCCAGAGGTCGGCGGCGGGGCCGACGGGCGGGGCGAGCTGCCAGTGCTCGTGCACGGGACCGGCCTGCTCGGGCGCCCAGCGCTCCGTGACGGGGCCGACGATCTGCATCCGCGTCTGCCGCGCCCGCTCGGCGTCGAGCCGGGTCCGGGGCCCGCGCCGGGAGGGCGCGTCGTCGTCCTCCCGCCGGACGCCGGGGTCGACGGGCTGCGGCGCGGACGCGACCGGCACGCTGATGGACGCGCCGGGACGCGGCCCGGGCAGGCTCCCGCCGAACGTGGCGGTGCCCCGGCCGCCCTCCTCGAGGGAGGGGCCGTGGGTGGGCAGCGGGTGCTCCCCCGTGTCGACCTGGTCGGTGTACGAGGGCCCGCCGGCGATCCGGGCGGCGGCGGCCCGCGTACCGGCGCGGTACGTGGCGGCGGCGGACTGGCGGGCGCGGGCGGCGGCGCCGTCCTCCTCCAGGGCGGCGCGCCCGTTGGGCGGCTGCTGGGCCTGGGCGAACAGACGGTCGGCCAGCCCCTGCTGCCGGGGCACCCCGGAGGAACCGGCCGCCGGCAGGAACCCGCTCGCCGGCCCCGGCAGCTCCGGCACCCGCCCGTCCGGCCCCATGGGCCGGGACGGCACCCCGCCGGGCGGCGGCCCCGGGCTCCCCGCCGGGCGCGGCGGCTGACCCCAGCCGGGGGGCGGGGGCAGCGGGTCGTACCCGCACAGCGCGTCCTGTGCGGCGCCGGCGGCCAGCCCGCTCAGCACGATGCGCCCGTCGTCGCAGACCAGGACCGTCCGCGCCGTGATGTTCCGATGCGCCCAGCCGTGTGCGTGCAGCGCCCGCAGCGCGGTGAGGATGTCGGCGGCGACCTCCGCCGCCCGGAACGGGCTGAGGGAGCGCCTGCCGAGGATCGAGGCCAGCGACCGGCCGGGCACCAGCTCGCTCACGATCCAGATGCTGCCGCCGTCCTCGAACACGTCGAAGACCTGGTCGAGCCGGGGGTGGTCGGGGATCGCCGCAGCCGCGCGCGCCGTCTCCAGCGCACGCCGCACCGCCACGGCGGATTCGGCGTCGCCGCCCGCCGCGCCGCCCTGATCGCCGTCGATTAATTCCGCCTCGACGATCTCGGGCAACGGCACCTCGCGGACGACGACTTCCTGTCCGCTGTAGGTGTCGAACGCGCGGGTCTCCAGTGGCTCTCCGTCATCGGGGCGCCGGGGCAGCCGATAACGCCCGGCGAGCACTCGGCCTGCGTACTCGTCCACGACACCTCCCCACCAGCGCGTTCTCACCGCGGCCCGATTGACATCAGGTCAAATACGGTCAGATTCCCCGCGATTGCGAATGCGGAACGTCCCCGCGATATCACAATACGTGCTCGAGCCGGGCCGTGGGGCCCGGCTCGGCATCTTCGGCACGCAAAATCAGTTCATCGGTTCGAACGAGGAGAATGCGGCTTTCCGCAGAGCCTCGCACTGTGTGCCGTTCCAGGCGGCGGCCGGACAGCTGATCATGATGGCGTAGCCGTGCGAACGGTCCACGACCATCCCCCGGTTGAGCACGCGCACCTTGGTGCCGTTCGACGTCCGGGTGAACTGCCAGTCGGCGACGGAGGGATAGTCCCGCCACTCGACCGTACGCAGACTGATCCGCCGGTAGTTCTGGCTCGTGCTGCGCACCCCGGGCTCCGACGCGGCCCACGCGTCGTACGCGGCGGAGGGCTGCATGCCCCGGGGGCTGCTGGTGAAGTCGACCTGGACGCGCGGGAATCCGCCCGACGAGGCGGCGAATATGGCGCCGCCGCCCCCGGTCGTGGTGCCGACGCGGCGCCAGCCCTCGGGCAGCGCTATCGAGAACTGGAACTTGCCCTCGCTGAAGGTCTTGTAGCCGGCGGGGACGCCGCCGCCGGCATCGTTCTTCGGCTTGTCCTTCTTGCCGTCGTCCTTCCCGGGCCCGGCCGGGTCCGGGGTGGAGTCCTCGGTACGCGAGGGCTTCGCGGTCGGGCTCTCCTTACCGGTGTCCTTCGCCGGCGGCGCGGTCGCCGTCGGCCTGTCCGTCGCGCCGTCGGCGCCGTCGTCACCCCCGCCGAGGGCGACCGCCAGCACCGTACCCAGCACGGCCAGCGCCACCACGGCGGCGATGACCACGAGCGTCCGGCGCGGCAGCTCGGAGACCCGCGACACCAGCGAGGCCGCCGACGGCCCGGACCGGTGCAGCGTGGCGGGCCCCGGCGCAGGCGCCGACGGGGAAGCGGCCACCGGCTCGGCGGGCACCGGCGGCAGCGGTACGACCTTCGTCGCGTCCGGCGGCGGCGGGACCGGCGCCTTCGCGGGCTCCTCGATCACCCGGCGCAGCATCGCCCGCGCCCCGGCGTCGTCCAGCCGCCGCTCGGGGTCCTTGTCCAGCAGCCCGTAGATGACCTCCTCCAGCGGCCCCGCGTTCTTCGGCGGGTCCAGCGGCTTGGTCATCACGGCGGTCAGCGTGGCGATCGCCGACCCCAGGTCGTACGGCGCGTGCCCCTCCACCGCCGCGTACAGCAGCCCGCCCAGCGACCACAGGTCGGAGGCCGGTCCGGGCTTGCGGCCGCGCGCCCGCTCCGGGGAGATGTACGACGGGGCGCCGACCAGCATGCCCGTCGACGTGATCGACGGGTCGCCCTCGACCTGCGCGATGCCGAAGTCCGTGAGGACCACCCGGCCGTCGTCGGCTATCAGCACGTTCGACGGCTTCACGTCGCGGTGCAGGATGCCCTGCCCGTGCGCGGCCTTGAGCACGTCGAGCACCGCCAGGCCCACCTCGGCGGCCCGGCGCGGCGTGAGCGGTCCGTCCTCGCGCGTGGCGTCGGCGAGCGAGCGGCCCTCGATCAGCTCCATCACGATCCACGGCCGGTCGTCCTCGTCGACGACGTCGAACACCGTGACCGCGCCCGTGTTACGGATCCGGGCGATCGCCTTGGCCTCGCGCAGCGTCCGTGTGACGAGGCGGCGCTTCTCCTCCTCGTCGACGGCGCTCGGGAAGCGCAGCTCCTTCACCGCGACCGTACGGCCGAGCACTTCGTCCGTCGCGCGCCAGACGGTGCCCATACCGCCGCGGCCCAGCACGGCGCCCAGCCGGTAGCGCCCCGCGAGCAGCTTGCCGTCCCCTTCGTGGCCCATGTGTCCCCTTACCAAAACCACCCCCGGCAGGAGCACCCATTGTGTCCCATGGCTACGACACTTGGGCGCCCGGGGCCCGCAGTGGACGGACGTCCGAACCACCGCCTCCGGTTCCCGCGGGCGCGGGGTCCGGCCGTCAGAGCGGGATGATCTCCGGCGCCCCCAGCCGGGCCGCGTCCGCCGTCTGGTCGTCGGGCTGACGCTGCGACTCCCGTTCCGCCTCCACTCTCTTCTCGTAGTGTTCGACTTCCTTGGCCACCTGTCCCGTGTCCCACCCGAGCACCGGCGCCATCAGCTCCGCGACCTCCCGCGCGCACCGCGTCCCCCGGTCGAACGTCTCGATGGACACCCGGGTCCGCCGGGTCAGCACGTCGTCCAGATGCCGCGCCCCCTCGTGCGACGCCGCGTACACCGCCTCCGCGCGCAGATAGTCCTCCGCGCCGGTGAGCGGCTCGCCCAGACTCGGGTCGGCGGCGATGAGGTCGAGCACCTCCTGCGTCATCCCCCCGTACCGGTTGAGCAGATGCTCGATCCGCGCCACATGCACCCCCGACGAGGCCGCCGTCCGCGCCCGCCCGTTCCACAGCGCCCGGTAGCCCTCCGCGCCGATCAGCGGCACGCTCTCCGTCACGCACGGCCCGACCCGCTGGTCCAGTCCGTGCACGGCGGCGTCCACGGCGTCCTTGGCCATCACCCGGTACGTCGTGTACTTGCCGCCCGCCACCACGACCAGCCCCGGCACCGGATGCGCGACGGTGTGCTCGCGCGACAGCTTGCTCGTCGCCTCCGACTCCCCCGCCAGCAGCGGCCGCAGGCCCGCGTACACGCCCTCCACGTCGTCGCGGGTCAGCGGGATCGCGAGGACGGAGTTCACGTGCTCCAGCAGATAGTCGATGTCCGCGGAGGACGCCGCCGGATTCGCCTTGTCCAGATCCCACTCGGTGTCCGTCGTGCCGACGATCCAGTGCCGCCCCCAGGGGATGACGAACAGCACGCTCTTCTCGGTGCGCAGGATCAGCCCCGTCGTGGAGTGGATCCGGTCGCGCGGTACGACGAGGTGGATGCCCTTGGACGCCCGTACGTGGAACTGCCCGCGCTCCCCGACCATCGCCTGCGTCTCGTCCGTCCACACGCCGGTCGCGTTGACGACCTGCTGCGCCCGCACCTCGAACTCGCCGCCCAGCTCCAGATCCTGCACCCGGGCGCCGACGACCCGCCCGCCCTCGCGCAGGAAGCCCACGACCCGCGCCCGGTTGGCGACATGCGCGCCGTACGAGGCGGCCGTCCGCACCAGGGTCGCGACGTAGCGGGCGTCGTCCATCTGCGCGTCGTAGTACTGCAGCGCCCCGACCAGCGCGTCCTTGCGCAGACAGGGCGCGACCCGCAGCGCCTTGGACCGCGACAGATGCCGGTGCACCGGCATCCCCCGCCCGTGTCCCCGGGCCATCGACATCGCGTCGTACAGCGCCACGCCGCTGCCCGCGTAGAGCCGCTCCCACCCCCGGTGCTGCAGGGGGTAGAGGAACGGCACCGGCTTCACCAGATGCGGGGCGATCCGGTCGGTGAGCAGGCCGCGCTCCTTCAGCGCCTCCCGTACGAGGGCGAAGTCCAGCATCTCCAGATACCGCAGTCCGCCGTGGATCAGCTTGCTGGAGCGGCTCGACGTGCCCGACGCCCAGTCCCTCGCCTCGACCACGCCGGTCGACAGGCCGCGGGTGACCGCGTCCAGCGCGGTGCCCGCGCCCACCACGCCGCCGCCCACGACCAGGACGTCCAGCTCGCGCTCCGCCATTCGTGCGAGGGCCGTGCCCCGTTCGGCCGGTCCGAGTGTCGCTGTCCTCACCGATGCCTCCGCTCCGCCGGAGCCCGCGCCCCCGGGGTCACCGGGGCGGCGGACACCGGTACGTCGTGGTGTCCCGTCCGTCGATTCTGTCCGCCCCGGGCGAATGCATCCACCGCGCCATTGCATCCACCGTGCGAACTTCCCGCCACCGAAGATGCAAATAGTGAATATCAGTCATATTCGCGTTTAGGCTGACAGCATGCCCGCCGACCTCGCAGTGATCGGTCTCCGTCACCACGGCCTCCCGCTCGCCCAGGCCGCCGCGCTGGCGGCCGTCGACACCCTCGGCTTCGACCCGGACCCGCGCACGGTGTCCGAGCTGGCGGCGGGCCGCCCGCCGGTGGAGGGGTCGCTGTCGGCGGCCGAGATCCGCCGGATGCTGGGCGCGGGCTTCCGCGCCACCGGCGACCCCGCCGAGCTGGGCCGGGTCCGTACGGCCGTCATCTGCACCCCCACCCCCCTCGGCGCCGACCACACGCTGGACCTCACCGCGCTGCACGAGGCGGCGCGCACGCTGGCCGCCCGGTTGCGTCCGCACACCACGGTCGTCCTCGAATCGACCGCCTACCCCGGCACGACCGAGGGACTCCTGAGATCCGTCCTGGAGGAGGGCTCGGGCCTGCGCGCCGGCCGCGACTTCCACCTCGCCTGCTCCCCCGGCCGCCACGACCCGGGCAGCCGCACCCACGACTACGCGCACATCCCGAAGGTCATCGGCGGCCTCACCCCGGCCTGCACGGAGGCCGCCGCCGCGTTCTACGGGCGGATCTGCGAGAAGGTCGTACGGGCCCGCGGGCCGCGCGAGGCGGAGGCCGTGAAGGTGCTGGAGACCAACTACCGGCACGTCAACATCGCCCTGGTCAACGAGATGTCCTGGTACTGCCACGACCTCGACATCGACCTGTGGGACGTCATCCGCTGCGCCGAGACCAAACCCTTCGGCTTCCAGGCCTTCCGCCCCGGCCCCGGCGTCGGCGGCCACGGCGTCGCCATCGACCCCAACTACCTCCCGTACTCCAGCCGCAGCCTCGGCTACCCGCTGCGGATGGTGGAGCTGGCGCAGGAGGTCAACGGCCGGATGCCGCGCTACGTGACCCAGCGCTGCGCGCAACTGCTCAACGAGCACGGCAAATCGGTGCGCGGCGCCCGCGTCCTGCTGCTGGGCGTCACGTACAAGCCGGACCTCGGCGATCTGGAGGGCGCTCCGGCGCACGAGATCGGCTCGCGGCTGATGGAGCTCGGCGCGCATCTGTCGTTCCACGACCCGTACGTCGCGCAGTGGCGGGTGCACGGCCATCCGGTGCCGCGGGCGGACGCCCTGTACGAGGCGGCGGCGGCCGCGGACCTGACGGTGCTGCTGCAGACGCACCGCACGTACGACCTCCAGGGTCTCGCCGTGAAGGCACAGCTGATGCTCGACTCCCGGGGGGCCTCGCCCACGGGAGCGGCGCAGCGCCTGTAGTACAAACCGGGACAACGGCGCGGCGGATCCAGTGAATACGTACGGTTCGGCTGTATGAGCAGAACAGCGGCGATGAGTGACGTGTCGGGCGGAAACGGGCGGTCGGGCCCGGTGCTGGGGCTGCTCGCGGGCGCCGCCGCGGCGGTGCTGGGCGCGCTGATCCTGGGCCCGCTGCAGGGGAGCACCGGTGAACGGGGCCTGGAACTCGGGTACTTCGCGCTCGCGGCCGGCGTGCTCGTCGGCGCCGCCCTCGGCAAGGCCGCCGGAACCTCCGCGCGGGCACGGAGAGTAGCGCTGCTCGCGGTGCCGCCGGCGCTGCTGGGCGTGATGCTCGGGCAGTGGGTGGCGTCCGCGGTGTACATCGGGTCGTGGGACGGGTCGCTGGAGTTCTGGCGGCATCACGTCTTCGGGCGCAACGATTGGACGTTTTACCTGGTCGCGGGGGCTGAGGGGTATCTGGTCGCGAAACGGGTCGCGGAGGGCTCGTAGGCCCCCCAGGTCTCCACCGGAGCTCACGTGTGTGACGTTCGTGTCACGGGTACGACTAAAAGGTTGTTGTCACGTACGGTGCAACTGCTAGCGTCTGGGCCCGTTGTTCACGGACCGCACACGCGTATCCCTGTCCCCGTGCGGGTCGTGTAGTACCTATCTCCCCGGGGGAAACCCAATGAGTTCAGAGCAGCCCCAGTCCGTCACGCCCACCACGGACGGCGTCTTCGGTACGCCGGAGTCCGAGGGCAAGTCCAACGTCGCCGTCGCGATCCTGGTGGCCGTCGTCGCCATGCTGGTCGGCGCGGCGATCTACGGCGGCATCATGCGCGCCACCGCCAAGGACAACGGCGAGTACACGCTCATCTCGTACGCCGCCATCGCCGTCGGTCTGCTGGTGGGCCTCGCGCTCGGCAAGCTGGGCGGCCGCAACCCCGCGCTGCCGATCGTGGCGGTGGTCCTGACCATCATCGGCGCCGTCCTCGGCCAGGCCTTCGGCTACGCGCTGATGCTCTCGAAGTGGGCCGACGTCTCCGTGATGGAGGCCATCACCGACCACAGCAGCCTCCTGAAGGACGCCTTCAAGGAGGACTTCGACGCCATGGTCGCCGTGATCTACGTGATCGGCGCCGCCGCGGGCTTCTCCGTCACCAAGAAGATGGTCGGCTGACCCGGCCCCCGTCCCCACGCCGGAGGGGCGGCACCCGATCCCGGGTGCCGCCCCTCCGCGTCGTGGACCCGGCGTCAGCGGCTCCGCGCCACCGTGACCTCCACCCGCTGGAACTCCTTGAGCTCCGAGTACCCGGTCGTGGCCATCGCCCGCCGCAGCGCGCCAAAGAAGTTCATGGAACCGTCGGGGGTGTGGGAGGGGCCCAGCAGGACCTCCTCCGTCGTGCCCACGGCGCCGAGGTTCATCACCTTCCCCCGCGGCACGTCCTCGTGCACCGCCTCCATGCCCCAGTGGTGCCCGCGCCCCGGCGCGTCCGTGGCCCGGGCCAGCGGCGAGCCCATCATCACCGCGTCCGCCCCGCACGCCACGGCCTTCGGCAGATCGCCGGAGTACCCCACGCCGCCGTCGGCGATGACGTGCACGTACCGCCCGCCGGACTCGTCCATGTAGTCCCGCCGCGCCGCCGCCACGTCCGCGACCGCGGTCGCCATCGGCACCTGGATGCCGAGCACGCCCCGCGTGGTGTGCGCCGCGCCGCCGCCGAAGCCGACGAGGACACCGGCCGCGCCCGTACGCATCAGATGCAGCGCCGCGGTGTACGTGGCGCAGCCGCCGACGATCACCGGGACGTCCAGCTCGTAGATGAACTGCTTGAGGTTCAGCGGCTCGGCCGCGCCCGACACGTGCTCGGCGGAGACCGTGGTGCCGCGGATGACGAAGATGTCGACGCCCGCGTCCACGACCGCCTTGGAGAACTGCGCGGTGCGCTGCGGCGACAGCGCGGCGGCGGTCGTCACGCCGGAGTCGCGGACCTCCTTGATGCGCCGGCCGATCAGCTCCTCCTTGATCGGCTCGGCGTAGATCTCCTGCATCCGCTTCGTCGCCGTGCTCTCGTCCAGCTCGGCGATCTCCGCCAGCAGCGGCTCCGGGTCCTCGTACCGGGTCCACAGGCCCTCGAGGTTCAGCACGCCGAGTCCGCCCAGCTCACCGATGCGGATCGCGGTCTGCGGCGAGACGACGGAGTCCATCGGGGCGGCCAGGAACGGCAGCTCGAACCGGTACGCGTCGATCTGCCAGGCGATCGAGACCTCCTTGGGGTCCCGGGTGCGCCGGCTCGGCACGATGGCGATGTCGTCGAAGGCGTACGCCCGCCGTCCGCGCTTGCCCCGTCCGATCTCGATCTCTGTCACGACCAACCCTTCCTGTGGTGTACGGACCCAGTATCCCCTGACCGGGGCGGGCCCGCGCCGGGCGCCCGGTCCGTGGGCACGGACTTGATCGGGCCGGGTCCATGGACTTGAGTGTGCTGGTGAGCGGGAACGGACGGCGAGGGGTTCAGATGCGCGACAAGCAGCCGGTAGTGGTGGTCATGGGCGTGTCCGGTACGGGCAAGACCACCGTCGGCGCCCTGCTGGCGGACCGGCTCGGCGTGCCGTACGGGGAGGCGGACTCGTTCCACCCGGCGGCGAACATCACCAAGATGAAGTCCTCGGAGCCCCTGGACGACACCGACCGCGAGCCGTGGCTGGACGCCATCGGCGCCTGGGCGCACGCGCACCGGGCCGGGGGCGGCGTGGTCAGCTGCTCGGCGCTCAAGCGCGCCTACCGGGACCGGCTGCGGGCGGCGGAGCCGGAGCTGTACTTCGTCCACCTCGCCGGCGACCGGTCCCTGATCGCCGGCCGCCTCACGGCCCGCGCCGGCCACTTCATGCCGCCCGCGCTGCTGGACTCGCAGCTGGCGGCCCTGGAGCCGCTGCAGGACGACGAGCACGGGATCAGCATCTCCGTCGACGACGGCCCGGAGGCTCTCGCGGACCGGGCCGCCGCCGCGGTCCGCGAGGAGACGGGCTACTGAGCGCTTACCGCCGCGGGCTGTAGTTCGGGGCCTCGGTCGTCATCTGGATGTCGTGGGGGTGGCTCTCCTTCAGCCCCGCCGCGGTGATCCGGACGAACCGGCCGTTCTCCTTGACCTCCGGGATCGTCCGGCCGCCGACGTAGAACATCGACTGCCGCAGCCCGCCGACCAGCTGGTGCACCACGGAGGAGAGCGGGCCGCGGTAGGGCACCTGGCCCTCGATGCCCTCGGCGATCAGCTGCTCGTCGGACTTGACCTCCTCCTGGAAGTACCGGTCCTTCGAGTACGACTTCGTCCCGCCGCGCGTCTGCATGGCGCCGATGGAGCCCATGCCGCGGTACGACTTGAACTGCTTGCCGTTGATGAACAGCAGCTCACCCGGCGACTCCTCGCACCCGGCGAGCAGCGACCCGAGCATCACGGTGTCCGCGCCGGCCACGATGGCCTTGGCGATGTCACCGGAGTACTGCAGACCGCCGTCGCCGATCACCGGCACCCCGGCGTCCCGGGCGGCCTGGGCGGCCTCGTAGATCGCCGTGACCTGCGGCACGCCCACACCGGCGACGACCCGCGTCGTGCAGATGGAGCCGGGGCCGACGCCCACCTTGATGCCGTCGACACCGGCGTCGACCAGCGCCTGGGCGCCGTCGCGGGTGGCGACGTTGCCGGCGACGACGTCGACCGAGGTGTTCGACTTGATCTTCGCCGCCATGTCGGCGACCAGTCGCGAGTGGCCGTGGGCGGTGTCCACGACGATGAAGTCGGCGCCCGCGGCGACCAGCGCCTGGGCCCGCTCGAAGGCGTCGCCCGCAACACCGACGGCGGCGCCGACGATCAGCCGGCCCTCGCCGTCCTTGGCGGCGTTCGGGTACTTCTCCGCCTTCACGAAGTCCTTGACCGTGATCAGACCTTTGAGGACACCGGCGTCGTCGACCAGCGGCAGCTTCTCGATCTTGTGCCGGCGCAGCAGCTCCATCGCGTCGTCGCGGGAGATGCCGACCTTGCCGGTGATCAGCGGCATCGGGGTCATGATGTCCCGGACCCGCTGGGAGCGGTCCGTCTCGAAGGCCATGTCACGGTTGGTGACGATGCCGAGCAGCTTGTTGTCGCCGTTGGTCACGGGCACGCCGCTGATCCGGAAGCGGGCGCACAGGGCGTCGGCCTCGGCGAGGGTGGCGTCCGGGTGGATCGTGATCGGGTCGGCGACCATGCCGGACTCGGAGCGCTTGACCTGGTCGACTTGGTATGCCTGGCCCTCGATCGACAGGTTGCGGTGCAGCACGCCGGCGCCGCCCTGGCGGGCCATGGCGATGGCCATCCGGGCCTCGGTGACCTTGTCCATCGCGGCGGAGAGCAGCGGGACGTTCACCTTGACGTTGCGGGAGACGTGGCTCGCGGTGTCGATCTCGTGGGGGGCCATGTCGGCGGCGCCTGGCAGCAGCAGCACGTCGTCGTAGGTCAGCCCGAGAGTGGCGAATTTGGCGGGGACTCCGTCGACGTGGCTGGTCATGACACCCTTCCGGTGGGTCTTGCCCTGATACGGAATGCCATGGTACTGGGCGGAACGAGCTAATCCGGAATCCACTCTTCTGGCGGCCTCCTTCGGGTGAGGAAGGCCGCACTGCGTTCCCCGGGGGACGACCCCCGGACCCCCGGCCGCACAACCGGGACCGGTCCGCCCGGTGTCAGGCCGAGCGCTCCGCCAGCGCCCGCAGCCGCGACAGGGCGCGATGCTGGGCGACGCGGACGGCGCCCGGGGACATCCCGAGGACCTGGCCCGTCTCCTCCGCGGAGAGGCCGACGGCGACCCGCAGCAGCACCAGCTCCCGCTGGTTCGCCGGGAGGCGGGCCAGCAGCCGGCGGGCCCATTCGGCGTCGCTGCGCAGCAGGGCGCGCTCCTCGGGGCCGAGGGAGTCGTCCGCCTGCTCGGGCATCTCGTCCGAGGGGACGGCCGTGGAGCCGGGCGAGCGCATGGCCGCGCGCTGCAGATCGGCGACCTTGTGCGCGGCGATGGCGAAGACGAACGCCTCGAAGGGGCGTCCGGTGTCCCGGTAGCGGGGCAGTGCGCAGAGCACCGCGAGACAGACCTCCTGGGCGAGGTCGTCGGTGAAATGCCGGGCGTCACCCGGCAGCCGCTGCAGCCGGGTGCGTACGAACCGCAAGGCCAGCGGGTGGACGAGGCCGAGGAGCTCGTCCGTGGCGTGCTCGTCCCCCTCGGTCGCGAGCTGGACCAGGGCGCCAATCGACTCGGTCTTGTCGCTGCGCATCCGTCCATGGTGCCTTGAGCCGGAGGCATCCGAGGCACCAGCCGGTGCACGATCTTCGTTGTAGACCGAAGCGTTATGAGCAGACGCGACCACCACGTGCGTACCCTCCCGGTCCGAACAGTCCCCTTGGACCCTCATACATCCAGCATGCGGCATCCGGCGGGAAACGTGCCCGAGGGGCCCTCCGCCGACCGCCAGCCGCCCCGCCCGTGGGGCGGGCGGGTACACGGCTGCGTCGGCGAATCGTACGGCGGTCGGCACCGCTTTCGTACGGGCGGGGCCCGTACCGCGCGCGGGTCAGCGCACCAGGCCCCAGCGGAATCCGAGGGCCACCGCGTGCGCCCGGTCGGAGGCGCCCAGCTTCTTGAACAGCCGGCGGGCGTGGGTCTTGACCGTGTCCTCGGAGAGGAAGAGCTCGCGGCCGATCTCGGCGTTGGAGCGGCCGTGACTCATGCCCTCCAGCACCTGGATCTCCCGCGCCGTCAGCGTGGGGGCCGCGCCCATCTCGGCGGAACGGAGCCGGCGGGGGGCGAGCCGCCAGGTCGGGTCGGCGAGGGCCTGGGTGACCGTGGCCCGCAGCTCGGCGCGCGAGGCGTCCTTGTGCAGGTACCCGCGGGCGCCGGCGGCGACCGCGAGGGCCACGCCGTCCAGGTCCTCGGCGACCGTGAGCATGATGATCCGGGCGCCCGGGTCGGCCGACAGCAGCCGGCGAACCGTTTCGACACCGCCCAGTCCGGGCATGCGCACGTCCATCAGAATCAGGTCCGACCGGTCGGCGCCCCAGCGGCGGAGGACTTCCTCGCCGTTCGCCGCCGTGGTCACACGCTCGACGCCGGGCACGGTCGCGACCGCGCGCCGGAGCGCCTCTCGGGCCAGTGGGGAGTCGTCGCAGACGAGGACGGATGTCATGGCCGCCCTCCGGAGCTGATGCGCGTCACCTTGAGCCTCCAGGGCTGATGCGATCTGTACAAAGCGTCAGTGTCGGGGAGTCGGGCCGCCGGAACGCATGGTCCGGTCGGCTCTTTTCCACCGCTTCCGCACTCTCAACGACGGTCACCCGAAAGAGTTACGGGGCCTCCTCATGACACATCCCCGGGCCGGGGGGGCGGGGAGCCGGGGATTTTGCGGGAAACCCTCACTCGATTAGCCCAATTTTCACCGTTTTACTCATCGTAGGGAGGATTTGAGCGAAGAGTAATATTTACATCTAGTTAGTCAGTAGACGTACGGTTTGCCTGGAACACGCACTGCTCGCACTGCTTAGGGGATTTGAGATGGCCGATTTCTCCCGACTCCCGGGTCCCAACGCCGACCTGTGGGACTGGCAGCTCCTGGCGGCATGCCGCGGCGTCGACAGCTCGCTGTTCTTCCACCCGGAGGGCGAGCGGGGCGCCGCCCGCAGCGCGCGTGAGGCATCGGCGAAAGAGGTGTGCATGCGCTGCCCGGTTCGCGCCGAGTGCGCGGCGCACGCGCTGGCCGTCCGTGAGCCGTACGGCGTCTGGGGCGGTCTGACCGAGGACGAGCGCGAGGAGCTGATGGGCCGGGCCCGCCACCGGATGGCGACGGCGCCCCTCGCGGCCGACTGACCGCCCGGGATCACCTCCGGCGCCGCTACTTGGGTCCGTACTTGCGCCCCGCCCCCGACGACACCCGGCCCAGCATTCCCCGGGGCACCAGCTTCGAGGCGCCGAGCAGCGCCTTGTAGCGGGCGTCGGGGACGGACAGCGTCTTGCCCTTCGCCAGGTCCCGCAGCCCCTCCGCGACCAGCTTGTCGGCGTCCAGCCACATCCAGCCGGGGATGTTGTCCGTCCCCATGCCGGCGCGGGAGTGGAACTCCGTACGCACGAACCCGGGGCACAGCACCATCAGCCGTACGCCCGAGCCCGCCAGGTCCTTCGCGGCGCCCTGCGTGAACTGCACGACCCACGCCTTGCTCGCCCCGTACGTCCCGCGCGGCACGAACGCGGCGACCGACGCGACGTTCACCACCGCGCCCCTCCCCCGCCCGCGCATGGCCTCCGCCGCGGCGGACGTCAGCCGCAGCACCGCCTCGCAGTGCACGGTGAGCATGCGCAGCTCGTCGGCCATGGAGACCTCGAGGTAGCGGCCCTTGAGCCCGAACCCGGCGTTGTTCACCAGCAGGTCCACCGGGCGGGCGGGGTCGCCGAGCCGGGCGGCGACGGACTCGATGCCCTTCTCCGTCGACAGGTCGGCGGACAGCACCTGGACCTCGACGCGGTGCCGGTCGTGCAGCTCGTCCGCCTGCTTGCGCAGCCGCTCGGTGTCCCGGGCGACGAGCACCAGGTCGTGGCCGTCGGCGGCCAGCCGGCGGGCGAAGGCGGCGCCGATTCCGGCGGTGGAACCTGTGATCAACGCGGTGGTCATGTCCACAGTATTTCGGCGCGGACCGCCCGGGGTCCACCTAGGGTTCCCCGGCGTACGAAGGGCCCGGAGGCTCCCGTTTCGGGTGCCGCCGGGCCCGTTGTCCGTAACGGACGGACCGTACGCGTCAGCGCGTCAGTGCGAGTGGCCGTGACCGTGGCCCGCGGCCTCCGGCTGCTCCTCCTCCGGCTTCTCGACGACGATGGACTCCGTCGTGAGCAGCAGGGAGGCGATGGAGGCGGCGTTCTCCAGCGCGGAACGGGTGACCTTCACCGGGTCGATGACGCCCTGCTTGACCAGGTCGCCGTACTCGCCGGTGGCGGCGTTGTAGCCCTGGCCGGTCTCGAGGTCGGCGACCTTGGAGGTGATGACGTAACCCTCCTGGCCGGCGTTCTCGGCGATCCAGCGCAGCGGCTCGACCGAACCGCGGGCGACGATCGCGGCGCCCGTGGCCTCGTCGCCAGTCAGACCCAGGTTGCCCTTGAGGATCTTCGCGGCGTGCACCAGCGCGGAGCCACCGCCGGAGACGATGCCCTCCTCGACCGCGGCGCGGGTCGCGGAGATGGCGTCCTCCAGCCGGTGCTTGCGCTCCTTCAGCTCGACCTCGGTGGCCGCGCCGACCTTGATGACGCAGACGCCGCCGGCCAGCTTGGCCAGGCGCTCCTGCAGCTTCTCGCGGTCCCAGTCGGAGTCCGTGCTCTCGATCTCGGCCTTGATCTGCGCGATCCGGCCGGCCACGGCGGCGGAGTCACCGGCGCCGTCGACGATCGTGGTGTCGTCCTTGGTGACGACCACGCGGCGGGCGGTGCCCAGCACGTCCAGGCCGACCTGGTCGAGCTTGAGGCCGACCTCCTCGGACACGACCTGGCCGCCGGTCAGGGTGGCCATGTCGCCCAGCATCGCCTTGCGGCGGTCGCCGAAGCCCGGGGCCTTGACGGCGACCGAGTTGAAGGTGCCGCGGATCTTGTTCACGACGAGCGTGGACAGCGCCTCGCCGTCGACGTCCTCGGCGATGATCAGCAGCGGACGCGAGGCGCCGGCCTGCATGACCTTCTCCAGCAGCGGCAGCAGCTCCTGGATGGAGGAGATCTTGCCCTGGTTGATCAGGATGTACGGGTCCTCCAGGACCGCTTCCATCCGGTCCTGGTCGGTGACCATGTAGTGCGACAGGTAGCCCTTGTCGAACGCCATGCCCTCGGTGAAGTCGAGCTCCACGCCGAAGGTGTTGGACTCCTCGACGGTGATGACGCCGTCCTTGCCGACCTTGTCCATCGCCTCGCCGATGAGGGCGCCGACCTGCTCGTCCTGGGCGGAGAGGGCGGCGACGGCGGCGATGTCCGACTTGTCGTCGATCGGCCGGGCGGTCTTCAGCAGCTCCTCGGAGACGGCCTTGACGGCGGCGTCGATGCCCTTCTTCAGGGAGGCCGGGGAGGCGCCGGCGGCGACGTTGCGCAGGCCCTCGCGGACGAAGGCCTGGGCCAGCACGGTCGCGGTCGTGGTGCCGTCACCCGCGACGTCGTTCGTCTTGGTGGCGACCTCCTTGACCAGCTGGGCGCCGAGGTTCTCGTACGGGTCGTCGACCTCGACCTCGCGGGCGATCGTGACACCGTCGTTGGTGATGGTGGGGGCGCCGAACTTCTTGTCGATGACGACGTTGCGGCCGCGGGGGCCGATCGTCACCTTCACCGTGTCGGCAAGCTTGTTGACGCCGCGCTCAAGGGCGCGACGGGCGTCCTCGTCGAACTTCAGGATCTTCGCCATGGGGCTTCAGTGTGTCCTCTCGAGTGCCTGAGCCCCGGGCCCCTGGCCGCCGGTGCTTTCGCTTCGGCGGGCTCTGGGATCCGGGGCTCGGACTGCAGCTGGCTGCTGTGCTTGGTGCTTACTTCTCGATGATCGCGAGCACGTCGCGAGCCGAGAGGACGAGGTACTCCTCGCCGTTGTACTTCACCTCGGTGCCGCCGTACTTGCTGTACAGCACGACGTCGCCGACGGCGACGTCGAGCGGCAGGCGCTGGCCGTCCTCGAACCGGCCCGGGCCCACGGCCAGGACGACGCCCTCCTGGGGCTTCTCCTTGGCGGTGTCCGGAATGACCAGGCCCGAGGCCGTGGTCTGCTCGGCGTCGAGCGGCTGGACCACAATGCGGTCCTCGAGCGGCTTGATGGCAACCTTGGTGCTGGCGGTCGTCACGATCCGACCTCCCCCTTCGGAGATCTCACGGGGTCATATGTCTGGGGTGGCGACCTGGTAGGCCCGTCGTCGCGGGTGCCGGACCTGCCTCGTCGCGGTTGGCACTCTCGGGTGGAGAGTGCCAGGGCCGAGATTATGCGCACGATTGGCACTCGGTCAAGCTGAGTGCTAATTCGCCGTCAGATGTAGTCCTCCAGGCGGGCCAGGGCGAAGCCCTCCTCGTTGGCCTTCTTCAGGACCAGGCGGACCACGTCCGGCATCTCGCCCGGCCATTCGTCGCGGCCCCTGAAGTGGATCAGGACGATGTCTCCCGGTTCGAAGTGCCGGGAGCCCCTGCGGTAGTCCCAGTGGTCGGCGAAGGCCTCCTCCTGCCAGAGGGGGACTACCTCGACGCCGCAGGACTTCGCCGCGCGGAGGGAGTCGCCGTTGTAGTTGCCGAACGGGGGGCGGAAGAGGCGGGGGGCGGTGCCGAACTCCTTCTCGAGGCGGGACTGCTGGCCGCAGATCTCCGCGCGCTGCGCCTCGTACGACATCAGGCGCAGGTTCGGGTGGTTGATCGTGTGGTTGTTCAGCGTGACGCCCGCGTCCCGCATGCGGTGGAAGTAGCCGTAGTCCTCGCGTGCCAGGAAGTCCGAGAGGAAGGCGCTGTACGGGATGTCCAGCTCCGACATCATCCGGATGAGCTCGGGATCCTTGCGGTTGCCGTCGTCGATCGTCAGGAAGATCACCCGGTCGGTCGTCGGGACCTTCGTGATCACCGGCGGCAGGTCCGGGGCGCCGTCGTTCGCCTCGAAGCCCGGCTCCGTGGTCAGCCGGGGCTTGACCGCCGGCGCGGGCGGGCGCATCAGCGGCGCGTCGGCCAGGCCCCAGCGGCGGGCGGTGGCCAGGCGCTTTCCGTACGCGCGGGACTCGCGCCACGCCGCGTAGGCGAGGGCCTGCGCCGGGGCGCCGCGGTACCTGGCGATCGCGGCGCGCGCCTCGGGGTTGCGGGCGTCGACCGGCGGGTCGTCCTCGGGGTGGCCGGCGGGGGCGCCGCAGGCGGTCGCGGCCAGGCCGGTCAGCAGGACGGCGGCGGCGGTGCGGAGACCGCGGACCAGGGTGCCGTACGGCCGTACCGGCTCTTCACTTCGTCCCACTTGTCTTACTTGTCGTACAAAATGCATGGAACGGATGGTGCCAGCTCCGGGCCACGACGCGCGGGTGACACCCCCGGGCGTCCACCGGGTGGCCGACAATGGGCCCGTGCACGCCGACGATCTCTCCGCCCTGCTCACCCCCGAGGGCCAGGCCCTGCTCGACGAGCTCCGCGCCCACGACCCCGCGCAGGAGCTGGCCCTGGCCACCCGCCTGCGCCGGGACCATCCCGCGCCCCTCGTCTCGGCCGCCCTCGGCCAGGCACGTCTGCGGCAGCGCGCGGCGGCGAAGTTCGGCCCGGACGCGGCGCGCATGTACTTCACCCCCGACGGCGTCGAGCAGGCCACCCGCACCACCGTCGCCGACCACCGCGCCCGCCGGTTCACCGGACTCGGCGTCACCGCGCTGGCCGACCTCTGCTGCGGCATCGGCGGCGACGCCGTCGCCCTGGCCCGCGCCGGGATCGCGGTGCTGGCCGTGGACCGGGACCCGCTGACGGCCGCCGTGGCCCGGGCCAACGCGAACGCCCTCGGGCTGACGGACCTGATCGACGTCCGGTGCGCGGACGTGACCGACGTCGACATCTCGGCGTACGACGCGGTGTTCACCGACCCCGCCCGGCGCGGCGGCCGGGGCCGGATCTTCGACCCGGAGGCGTACTCGCCGCCCCTGTCGTGGGCGCTGGAGGTCGCCGGCCGGGTGTCGCACGCGGCGCTGAAGATCGCCCCCGGGATCCCGCACGAGGTGATCCCGCCGGAGGCGGAGGCCGAGTGGATCTCCGACGGCGGCGACGTGAAGGAGGCGGTGCTCTGGTTCGGTACGGGGCACCCCGGGATGCGCGCCACGCTGCTGCCGGGCGGCGCGACGCTCACCGGGCGGGGGCTGCCGGATCCGCCGGTGCGGGCGGTGGGGCGGTTCCTGTACGAGCCGGACGGCGCCGTCATCCGGGCGCATCTGGTCGCGGAGGTGGCCCAGGACGTGGCGGGCGGGCTGCTGGACGAGACCATCGCGTACCTCACGTCCGACGTGCTCGTGCCGACGCCGTACGCCACCGCGTACGAGATCACCGACGTCCTGCCGTTCGGCGTCAAGAAGCTGAAGGCGCTGCTGCGCGAGCGCGAGGTGGGCACCCTCACGGTGAAGAAGCGGGGCTCCGCCGTCGAGCCGGAGGAGCTGCGCCGCAAGGTGAAGCCGTCCGGCCCGAACGCCGCCACGGTGTTCCTCACCCGGGTCGCGGGGGCCCCGTCGATGCTGATCGGCCGGCCCACCGAGGCGGGGTGGGAGACTGGCGGCAATGAATAGCTCCCGCGTCACCGCCGAGATCGACCTCGCCGCCGTCCGGTCCAACGTGCGTGCCCTGCGGGCCCTCGCGCCCGGCGCCGCGCTGATGGCCGTCGTCAAGGCCGACGCGTACGGGCACGGCATGCTCCCCTGCGCCCGTACCGCCCGCGCGGCCGGCGCCGCGTGGCTGGGCACCGCCACCCCGCAGGAGGCCCTCGCGCTGCGCGCCGCCGGGGACACCGGGCGGCTGCTGTGCTGGCTGTGGACCCCCGGCGGGCCCTGGCGGGAGGCGGTCGAGGCGGACGTCGACGTGTCCGTCAGCGGCATGTGGGCGCTGCGCGAGGTGGTCGCCGCCGCCCGGCAGGCCGGCCGGCCGGCCAGGGTGCACCTCAAGGCGGACACCGGCCTCGGCCGCTCCGGCTGCCAGCCCGCCGACTGGCCGGAGCTCACCGCCGCCGCCCGCGAGGCCGAGGCGGCGGGCGTGATCCGGGTCGCCGGCGTCTGGTCGCACCTGGCGTGCGCCGACGAGCCGGGCCACCCGTCGGTCCCCCGCCAGCTCGCCGCGTTCGACCACGCCCTCGCCGCCGCGTCGGCCGCCGGACTCGAGCCCGAGGTACGCCACATCGCCAACTCGGCGGCCGTCCTCACCCTCCCCGAGAGCCACTACGACCTCGTCCGCCCCGGCATCGCCCTCTACGGCATCTCCCCCAGCCCCGAGCTGGGCACCCCCGACCGCTACGGCCTGCGCCCCGCGATGACCCTGCGCGCCATGCTGGCCTCCGTCAAGAAGGTGCCGGGCGGCCACGGCGTCTCGTACGGGCTGCACTACACCACCCCCGGCGACACCACCCTCGCCCTCGTCCCGGCCGGCTACGCCGACGGCATCCCCCGGCACGCCTCCGGCGGCGGGCCGGTGCTCGTCGCGGGGAAGTGGCGGCAGGTCGCGGGGCGGGTGGCGATGGACCAGTTCGTCGTGGACCTCGGCGGGGACGAGGCCGCCGCCGGCGACGAGGCCGTCCTCTTCGGCCCCGGCGACGCGGGCGAGCCCACCGCCGAGGACTGGGCGCGGGCGGCGGGGACCATCGCGTACGAGATCGTCACCCGCATCGGCGCGCGCGTCCCCCGCGTCCACCTCGCGGAGGGGCACGCCGATGACTGACCGCACCTGGTCCACCGCCGGCCGCCGGGCCGGTATAGCCGGCGCCGCGATCGGCGTCATCGCGGCGGGGGCGGCGGCCGGGATCGCGGTGGAGCGGCTGACCGTCGGGCGGGGGATGCGCCGCAAGGCCCGGCTCGCCCTGGACGCCGCCAGCCCGTTCGGCACCCTGCGCGGCCGGCCGGGGACGGCGGTGGCGGAGGACGGGACGGAGCTGTACTACGAGGTCGAGGAGGTCGCCGACCACGCCCCCGACACCCCCGCCCCCAAGCGCCGCTTCGGGCGCAGGCAGCCCGAGCCGCTGACGGTGGTCTTCAGCCACGGCTACGCCCTCAGCCAGGACTCCTGGCACTTCCAGCGTCTCGCGCTGCGCGGCGTGGTCCGTACCGTCTCCTGGGACCAGCGCAGCCACGGCCGCTCCGCCCGCGCCGTGTCGAAGGACGTCACCATCGACCGGCTCGGCCGGGACCTGAAGGCCGTACTGGACGCCGCCGTGCCGACCGGGCCGGTGGTGCTGGCCGGGCACTCCATGGGCGGCATGACGGTCATGGCGCTGGCGGCCCAGTACCCGGAGTACGTCGCCGAGCGGGTCGCCGGGGTGGCGTTCGTCGGTACGTCCGTCGGCGGGCTCGGGCAGGTGAACTACGGGCTGCCGGTCGCCGGCGTACGGGCGGTGCGGCGGATCGTGCCCGGGGTGCTGAAGGCGCTGGGCAGCCAGGCGGACCTCGTGGAACGGGGGCGGCGGGCGACGGCGGACCTGTTCGCGGGGATCGTCAAGCGGTACTCGTTCGGGGCGCGCGACGTCGATCCGGCGGTGGCGCGGTTCGCCGAGCGGCTCATCGAGTCGACGCCCATCGACGTGGTCGCGGACTTCTATCCGGCGTTCGGAGAGCACGACAAGGCGGACGCCCTCGCCGCCTTCACCGCGATCCCGGCGCTGGTGCTCGTCGGCGACCGGGACCTCGTCACCCCGCCGTCGCACTCCGAGACGATCGCCGCCCTGCTGCCGGACGCCACGCACGTCGTGGTGCCGGACGCCGGGCATCTGGTGATGCTGGAGCACCCGGAGACCGTCGACGAGGCCCTGGCCCTGCTGCTCGTACGGGCCGGCGCGTACGCCACACCCCCGCAGGGGCGCAAGGCCGGACGTCAGCGGCCCCGGTAAGCCCTACGCTGGCCGTATGCAGGATGTGCAGACCCGCCTCACCGTCACCTCCCCCGAGCAGATGCGCGAGCTCGGCCGGCGGCTCGCCGAGCTGCTGCGCGCCGGGGACCTCGTCCTCCTCACCGGGGAGCTCGGCGCCGGGAAGACCACGCTGACCCGGGGCCTGGGCGAGGGTCTGGGGGTACGGGGGGCCGTGACCTCCCCGACGTTCGTCATCGCCCGCGTCCACCCGTCCGTCTCCGGCGGTCCGCCGCTGGTGCACGTGGACGCGTACCGGCTGCCCGGCGGGCTGGACGAGATGGAGGACCTGGACCTCGACGTGTCGCTGCCGGAGTCGGTCGTGGTCGTCGAATGGGGCGAGGGCAAGGTCGAAGAGCTGTCCGAGGACCGGCTGCATGTTCTGATCGCCCGTACGACGGGGGACGACGACTCCGACACCCGCGAGGTCACGCTGGTCGGCGTGGGTGCGCGGTGGGCGAACGGGGCCCTGGCAGGGGTCATCGCCTGACGGCGACAAAGCAGAAGATTCGTACGTTCCGACGAAGATACCGACAGGCCGTCGGCAAGACGTTGCCCCGTGCCGTGCCCCCGTGGTCCGATGGCGGTATGCCGCAGCACGGGAACACACCGGAGAAGCGGCCGTCGATGCAGGAGCTCCTCGACGCGGGAGCGGCGGCACGGGCGGTCTGCACACCGCCGCACGACGCCGCGCCGCAGACCGGCGCGAAGAAGCCGCCGGTCGTCGTCGCCCAGCGCGAGGCCGCGTAACTCTTACGGGCGCATCTTCAGGCCACGACCACGACCGGAACGCCGACCGTCGCGAACGTCCACAGCGCCGCGCCGTCCTTGCGCGACGAGCGGATGCCGCCGGTCCTCGCCTTCTTGGCGGGCGGCGCCGTCGACCCGTTCACCGCCGCGCTGAAGCCGATCACGATCTCGTCCACGGACGTGAAGCGGACGACGTGCTCGACGAGCACCCCGTCCGACCCCGGAATGCTCTTCGACCGCGTGCTCACCCGGTACTCGCCCGGCCGCGGGCTGACCGTGGAGGGCGTCACCGGGTACGTCCGCACCACCGCGCCGTCCGCCGCCACCAGCCACACCCGCTTCTGCCCCAGCGAGTACACGACCCGCTCCCCCGTCCCCGAGGGCACCGGGAGCTCGGCCACGGCCGGCTTCTTGGGCCCGCCCGCCGCCTTCGAGGGGCCGGTGGAGGGAGCCGCCTTCGGCGGGGCGGCCACGGGCGTACCGGCGTTCGCCTGGTAGGCCAGGAACCCGACGACCGCAAGCGCGGCCGCCGTCAGGACGGCCACGAATGATCCCGGGCTGCTTGCGCGTGCCACGTCCAACCTCCGGTCACCAACCGATCGCTACCCCCGGACCGTACTCCAGTCCGGACGGGGACGGGGTCGCGGGTGGAACCGGTTAGGCTCATCGTGTGCTGCTGCTCGCCCTGGACACCGCCACCCCCGCCGTCACCACCGCCCTCCACGACGGCACGTCCGTCGTCGCCGAGAGCCACCAGGTGGACGCCCGCCGCCACGGGGAGCTGCTGCTGCCCGCCGTCGACCGGGTGCTCGCCGAGGCCGGGCGCAAGCTGGCGGAGGTCACGGACATCGTGGTGGGCGTCGGCCCCGGCCCGTACACCGGCCTGCGCGTCGGACTGGTCACCGCCGACACCTTCGGCACCGCGATCGGCGCCCGCGTCCACGGACTGTGCACGCTGGACGGCATCGCGTACGCCTCCGGTCTGACGGAGCCGTTCGTCGTCGCGACGGACGCGCGCCGCAAGGAGGTGTACTGGGCCCGCTACGCGGACGCCCGCACCCGGGTCACCGAGCCCTCCGTCGACCGCCCCGCGGACATCGCCGCCGAGGTCGCGGGCCTGCCCGCCGCGGGCGCCGGCGCCGAGCTCTACCCCGGCGTCTTCCCGGACGCCCGCCCCCCGGCCCACCAGAGCGCCGCCGCCCTGGCCTCCCTCGCCGTGGCACGCCTGGCGGCCGGCGAGGAGCTCCTGGCGCCGCGCCCGATGTACCTGCGCCGCCCGGACGCCCAGGTGCCCGCCGGGTACAAGGCGGTCACCCCGCGATGACGGACGTACGTCTGCGGGAGATGCGGTGGTGGGACATCCCCGCCGTGCTGGAGCTGGAGCGGGATCTGTTCCCGGAGGACTCCTGGTCGCGGGGGATGTTCTGGTCGGAGCTGGCCCACGCGGGCGGGCCGGAGGGCACGCGGCACTACACGGTGGCGGAGGACGGGGGCCGGCTCGTGGGGTACGCGGGCCTCGGCGCCCCCACCGAGCAGGCGGACGTGCTGACGATCGCCGCCGACCGCGCGTACTGGGGCACGGGCCTGGGCCCCCGGCTGCTGCACGACCTGCTGGACGCCGCCGCCGACCGCGGCTGCGCCGAGGTCCTGCTGGACGTACGCGCCGACAACCCGCGCGCGCAGCGGATGTACGAGCGTTTCGGCTTCAGGGCGATCGGTGTACGGCGCGGCTACTACCAGCCGGCGAACGTGGACGCGGTCGTGATGCGCCGGGAGATGAACGGCAAGGAAGAGACGTATGCCTGAGTCACGCGACCAGCCCCTGGTCCTCGGAATCGAGACCTCCTGCGACGAGACGGGCGTCGGCATCGTGCGCGGCCACACGCTGCTGGCCGACGCGGTCGCCTCGTCCGTCGACGAACACGCCCGCTTCGGCGGCGTGGTGCCGGAGGTGGCGAGCCGGGCGCATCTGGAGGCCATGGTCCCCACCATCGAGCGGGCGCTGGCGGACGCGGGCGTCAAGGCGTCCGACCTGGACGGCGTCGCCGTCACCGCGGGCCCCGGTCTGGCGGGTGCGCTGCTGGTCGGCGTCTCGGCGGCGAAGGCGTACGCGTACGCCCTGGGCAAGCCGCTGTACGGCGTCAACCATCTGGCCTCGCACATCTGCGTCGACCAGCTGGAGCACGGCCCGCTGCCGGAGCCGACGATGGCGCTGCTGGTGTCGGGCGGCCACTCCTCGCTGCTGCTGGCGCCGGACATCACCGCGGACGTACGGCCGCTGGGCGCGACGATCGACGACGCGGCGGGCGAGGCGTTCGACAAGATCGCCCGGGTGCTGGGGCTGGGCTTCCCCGGCGGCCCGTTCATCGACAAGGCGGCGCGCGAGGGTGACCCGGCGGCGATCCGCTTCCCGCGCGGGCTGACGGGCCCGCGGGACGCGGCGTACGACTTCTCCTTCTCCGGCCTGAAGACGGCCGTGGCCCGCTGGGTGGAGGCCCGCCGCGCGGCCGGCGAGCCGGTGCCGGTGGCGGACGTGGCGGCGTCGTTCCAGGAGGCCGTCGCGGACGTGCTGACGAAGAAGGCCGTACGGGCCTGCAAGGACAACGGCGTCGGCCACCTCATGATCGGCGGCGGGGTGGCGGCGAACTCCCGGCTGCGCGCGATGGCGCAGCGCCGCTGCGAGGACGCGGGCGTGGTGCTGCGCGTCCCGCGCCCGGGCCTGTGCACGGACAACGGGGCGATGGTCGCGGCGCTGGGCGCGGAGATGGTGGCGCGGGGCCGCGGGCCGTCGGCGTGGGACCTGTCGGCGGACTCGTCGCTGCCGGTGGAGGAGACCCACGTACCGGCGCACGACCATGTGCACGAGGAAGAGCTCCGGAAGGACAACCTCTACTCATGACCATCGCGCTGATGTGGGAGGCGAAGGCGGCCCCGGACCGCGCGGCGGACCTGCTGACCTGGGCCCGGGCACAGAGGCTGGAGCCCGCGCCGGTCCGCCGGGAGACCTTCACGGCGCCCGGCGAACGCGTCCTGCTGATCACCTGGTGGGAGGGCGGCTACGACGCCGCCGTCCCGGAGCTGCCCGATCCCCCGGCGTCGCTGATCGCCCGGCCGGTGCACCGGTGGCGGTTCGAGTCGGTCGGTCATACCCAGGTCTGACCCGTAATCCAGCCGCAGGTCCGACGCGGTGACGGCGCCCGGACGGCGAAGGTGGGGCCATGCTCAAGGACCACGACCGCTACGCCCGCCTCATGAAGCGGATACGCCGTGCCCTGCTCTACGCCCTGGACGCCGGGGCGGCCGTCGTGCTGACCCTGATGTACATCGGCTTCGCCGCGATGCGCTTCCCCGACGGCCATCACGGCGCCGACCTCTACGGGACGCTGATCGCCCTGTGCGTCGGCCTGCCGCTCGCGTTCCGACGCCGCCGCCCGCTGCTCGTGTACGGGATCGTGCTGGCGGCGATGGTCACGGCGACGCTGATGGACATCACCCGGGAGCCGTTCCTGGCGGTGGGGCTGGCGGCGTATCTGGTCGGGCTCACGCGGCCGGTGCGGCTCGCGGCGCCGGTGCTGGGCACGGGGGTGGCGGCGGCCTCCGTGAGCGTGGTGCTGGGCGTGGGGGTACTCACGCCGACGGAGGGCTTCTGGTCGGCCGCCGGGCTGGCGGTGTGGGCGGGGCTGGTGGTCGGCGTCTCGGGCGGGGCGGGCTGCCTGCTGCGGTGGCGCCGGGCGGAGACGGTACGGCGGGAGGGGCTGCGGGCGCGGCGGGCGCTGGCGGACGAACGGCTGCGGATCGCGCGGGAGCTGCACGACATCGTGTCGCACAACCTGAGCCTGATCGCCGTCAAGGCCGGGGTGGCGGCCCATGTGGCGGAGGACGACCCGCGGGAGGCCCGGGCGGCGCTGCGGGTAATCGAGGAGACAAGCCGCTCGGCGCTGGCGGAAATGCGGCGCACGCTGGGAGTCCTGCGCTCGGAGGACGCCCCCCTGGCCCCCGCCCCCGGCTCGGGCGACCTCGCGGGCCTGGCGGCGGAGGCCAGACGGGCGGGCGTCCGGGTGGAGTTCACGTCGTCGGGCCTCGCGGGCCTGCCGGAGGGCCTGCAGCTGGCGGTGTACCGGATCGTCCAGGAGGCGCTGACGAACGTGGTCCGCCACGCGGCGCCCACCCGCTGCCGGGTAGCGGTCCTGGGCTCCGCGAAGTCGGTCACCGTCGAGGTCACCGACGACGGCCCGCCGCCCGACGCAGACCCCCCGATGCGCCGCCTGCCGGGCGCTGGCCACGGCCTGGTCGGGATGCGGGAGCGGACGATGATGTACGACGGCACCTTCGCGGCGGGCCCCCGCCCGGAGGGTGGCTTCCGGGTGTCGGTGAGCCTGCCGCGCGCGCTCGAGTTCGGGGAAGGGGCCGGGGCATGACGGACGAAGTACGGGTGCTGATCGCGGACGACCAGGCGATGGTGCGGGGGAGCTTCCGCGTCCTGGTGGACCACACGCCGGGCCTGCGGGCGGTCGGTGAGGCGGCCACGGGAGCGGAGGCCGTGGAGCTGGCCCGGGCGTCGGTGCCGGACGTCGTGCTGATGGACATCCGCATGCCGGGCGTGGACGGCATCGAGGCCACGCGCCGGATCGGGGCGGATCCGGCGACATCGGACGTCAAGGTGCTGATGCTGACGACGTTCGACCTGGACGAGTACGTCTTCGCCGCCCTGCGCGCGGGGGCGGCGGGGTTTCTGCTGAAGGACACACCGCCGGCGGAGGTGCTGTCCGCGATCCGCGTGGTGGCGGCGGGGGATTCGCTGCTGGCGCCGTCGATTACGCGGCGGCTGATCGCGGAGTTCGCACGGCTGCCGGAGCCTGGGCGTCAGCATTCGCCCGGGCTGGAGGGGGTTACGGAGCGGGAGGTGGAGGTTCTCGGGCTGGTCGCCCGGGGGCTGTCCAACGCGGAGATCGCGGCGCATCTGCATCTGAGTCAGGCGACGGTGAAGACGCATATCGGGCGCCTCCTGGCGAAGCTTCAGGCCCGGGATCGGGCGCAGTTGGTGATCGTGGCGTATGAGACGGGGGTGGCTCCGTCGCCTCCGTCGCCTCCGTCGCGCGGCGGTGTGCGGCGGTCTTCGGCTGGCGGTTGCGTCGGCTGACTCCGTCGCGCGGCGGTGTGCTTCGGTCTTTGGCTGGCGGTTGCGTCGGCTGTCGCGCATCCGGCCTTCGGCCGGAGGCCTCAAACGCCGGCCGGGCTGGGGGTGGGTGTCTTGGCCTCCGGGGTTGGTGTCTGGTCTGCCGGGGTGCGCGTGGGCGTGAAGTGGGTCGGGGCCGCCCGACACACCTACGCGCGTACTGCCGCGTCGTGGTCCATCCAGGCGCGTTT
>NZ_WEGJ01000055.1 GCF_009604385.1 Streptomyces smaragdinus | reverse complement strand
CGGGTCGGCGGGGTCGGGGACCTCGCCGAGCAGGGGGGTGACGGTGCGGGCCGCTTCGGCGACGGGGTCGGGGAGGGGGACGGCGTCGAGGAGGGAGCGGGTGTACGGGTGGCGGGGGTGGTCGCAGACGGTGTGCCAGTCGCCGAGTTCCACGACGCGGCCGAGGTACATGACGGCGACGCGGTCGGACAGGTGCCGGATCATGGCGAGGTCGTGGGAGATGAAGACGTAGGTCAGGCCCAGTTCGTCGCGCAGCCGCCGCAGGAGGTTCATGACGTCGGCGCGGACGGAGACGTCGAGGGCGGAGACCGGTTCGTCGAGGACGAGGACGCGGGGTTCGACGGCGAGGGCGCGGGCGATGCCGACGCGCTGGCGCTGGCCGCCGGAGAGTTCGTGGGGGTGGCGGCCGGCGGTGGCCGCGGGGAGACCGACGAGGTCGAGGAGTTCGGTGACGCGGGTGTCCCGGGCGGGGCCGGTCGCGAGGCGGTGGACGCGCAGGACCTCGGTGAGGGCGCGTCCGGTCGTCAGGCGGGGGTTGAGTGAGGCGTACGGGTCCTGGAAGACGAGCTGGACGGTGCGGCGCAGGCGGCGCAGGTCCGCGCCGCGGGCACGGCGGACGTCGATGCCGTCGATACGGATGGTGCCGGCGGTGGCGTCCTCGAGGCGGACGAGGAGGCGGGCGGTCGTCGATTTGCCGCAGCCCGATTCGCCGACCAGGCCGAGGGTTTCGCCGGGGGCGACGGTGAGGGAGACGCCGTTCACGGCGTGGACGCGGCCGTAGCGTTTGGTGAGTTCGGTGACCTCGATCATGTCCACTTCTCCTTGGGGACCCAGCAGGCCGTCCGGTCGGTGAGCGGGGGTTCCTCGGTGGTGCACCGGTCGGCGCGCTGGGGGCAGCGCGGGGCGAAGGGGCAGCCGGGCGGGAGGGCGGCGAGGTCCGGTGGGGTGCCGCCGATGGCGGGGAGCGGGGTGCGCTCGGCCGGAGTGCCGTCGGGGGCGGGGGCCGGGGGGAGGGAGGCGATGAGGCCGGCGGAGTACGGGTGGCGGGGGTCGGCGTACAGGGCGCGGACGGGGGCGTCCTCGACGATGCGTCCGGCGTACATGACCAGGACGCGCCGGGTGAGGCGGGCGACGACGCCGAGGTCGTGGGTGATCCACAGGACGGCCAGGTCGTGGTCGCGGCGCAGCCGGTCGACCTGGGCGAGGATCTGCTGCTGGACGGTGGCGTCGAGGGCGGTCGTCGGTTCGTCGGCGATGAGCAAGCGGGGGCGGGGGGCCAGGGCCATGGCGATGACGATGCGCTGGCGCTGGCCGCCGGAGAGCTGGTGGGGGTAGCGGCGGGCGGTCCGGTCGGGGGTGGGCAGGCCGACCTCGTCGAGGGTGTCGAGCATGCGGCGGCGGGCTTCGGCCCTGGGGACGCCGTGGGCGCGGAGGCCCTCGATGATCTGGGCGCCGACGCGCATCAGGGGGTTGAGGGCGGTGAGGGGTTCCTGGTGGATCATCGCAATGCCGGCGCCGCGGAGGGACCGCCGTTCGCGTTCGGGCAGGCGGAGGATGTCCCGGCCCTCGTAGGCGATGCTCCCTCCGGTGACGCGGGCGGCGTCCGGGAGGAGGCCCATGACGGACAGGGCGGTGAACGTTTTTCCGGAGCCCGATTCGCCGACGAGTCCGACGGTCTCGCCGGGGGCGATGCCGAACGAGATCCCGCGGACGACGTCCAGGTCCCCGACGGCTGCGCGCAGGTCGCGTACCTCGAGCAGTGGTCCGTTCACCGGGTGCCCTCCCGTGGGTCGAGGGCGGCGCGCAGCCCGTCGCCCAGGAGGTTGAGTGCCACGACGGCGACGACGATGAGGGCGGCGGGGAAGGCGAGGGTCCACCAGGCCTCGGTGAGGAGGTTGCGGGCCTCGCTGACCATGAGGCCGAGGGAGGGCTGCGGGGGCTGGGTGCCCAGGCCCAGGAACGACAGGCCCGACTCGGTGAGGATCGCCCAGGACAGGGCGAGGGTCGTCTGGACGACGACGGGGGCGCTGACGTTGGGGACGACGTGGCGCAGCAGGATGCGGGCGGGGCCGTAGCCGAGGACCTTCGCGGCCTTCACGTATTCGGCCTCGCGGACGGAGAGTGTGGGGCCTCGGGCGACGCGCAGGAAGATCGGGGTGTAGACGACGGCGATCGCGACGGCGGTGTTGAACCAGCCCTGCCCGAGGGCGGCGACGATCGCGAGGGCCAGGAGGATAGCCGGAAAGGCGAACAGGATGTCCGCGAGGCGGGAGACGACGGCGTCGAGCCGGCCGCGGACGTAGCCGGCGAGCACGCCGAGGAACGAGCCGATGAGCGCGGCGCAGGCGACCGCGACGGCGGCGACGCGCAGGGAGGCGGCGATGCCGGTGAGGGTGCGCGCGAGGACGTCGCGGCCGAACTGGTCGGTGCCGAACCAGTGGGCGGCGCTCGGGGCCCGCAGCCGGGTGGTGGGGTCCTGGGCGAGCGGGTCGTACGGGAGGAGTCCGGCGGCGGCCGTCAGGCAGGCGAGGAGGAGGGCGGCGGTCAGGATCGTACCGGCGCGGCCGTTGCGGTCGTGCCAGACGCCGCGGGTGAGGGGGTCGTGGCGGGCGCGCGGTGCTTGGGTGGTCATCGCGTCCTCGGGTCCAGGAGTCGGTAGAGGAGGTCGACGGCCAGGTTGACCAGGACGAACGCGGTCGCGACGAGGAGGGTCGTGCTCTGGACGACGGCGTAGTCCTGCTGGGTGATGCCCTGCAGGAGCAGCCGGCCGAGGCCGGGGAGGGCGAAGACCTGCTCGACGATCACCGTGCCGCCCAGCAGATAGCCGAACTGGATGCCCGTCATGGTGAGGATGGGGACGAGGGAGGCGCGCAGGATGTGGCCGAGGCGGACGCGCAGGGGTGAGACGCCCTTGCCGCGGGCGGTGCGGACGAATTCGGAGCGGGCGTTCTCCAGATAGGCGGTGCGGGTGGTGCGCATGATCGTCGCGGCCAGTCCCACGGCCAGCACGAGGGCGGGGTAGATCAGCTGGCTGAGGTTGCCGCCGACGGATTCGGTGAGCGGGGTGTAGGTGCCGGGGTCGGGGAAGTACGAGAAGACGGTGGCCAGGACGGCGACGCAGACGGACGCCAGGACGAACTCGGGGAGGGCGAGGCCGAAGAGGCCCAGGGTCTGCGTCGTCAGGTCGCGGGCCCGGCCGGGGCGGCTCGCGGCGAGGATGCCGAGAGCCACGCCGACGGGGGTGGCGATGAGCATGGCGAGCAGGGCGAGTTCGACGGTCACGGGCAGCGCGTCGGCGATGAGGGTGCGGACGGGGACACCGGTGTCCAGGGACACGCCGAGGCGACCCTGGCAGACGCCGCCGAGCCAGCCGAGGAACTGCTCGACGGGACCCTTGTCGAGGCCGTAGTAGCGGGTGAGGGCCGCGCGCTGGTCCGGGTCGAGGGCGGCGGCCTCGGTGCCGAGCTTGGCGGTGATGGTGTCGCCGGGCAGGGCGCGCAGGACGACGAACACGACCACCGCCACGCCGAAGAGGGTGACGGCCGTACCGGCGAGGCGGCCGAGGACGAAGCGCAGGGGGCCGCCGCTACCGGCCAACGGTCGCCTTGCCGAGGTACTCGAGGGACTCGGTGGGCAGCGCCTTGAAGCCCTTCAGATCGGTGCCGACGGCGTAGTAGACCTGGTTCGCGAAGAGCCACACCCACGGTGACTGGCCGAGGAGCTCCTTCTGCAGGTCGTCGAAGCGGGCGGTGCGGTCGGTCTTGTCGGTGGTGAGGTTGGCGGCCGCGAGCAGTTCGTCCAGCCGGGGGCTGTCGTAGCCGGCGGGGACGGTGAGGCTGGCGCCCTTCGTGAAGTAGCGGTTGTAGATCAGGTACGGGTCGACGGAGCCGCCGTTGAGGGCGACGGCCGCGTCGAACTTCCCCTTCATCCAGTTGTCGACATAGACATTCGTCTGCTGTCGCTCGAGTTCGAGGGTGACGCCGATCTTCTTCAGCTGGGCCTGGAGGACCTGGGCGATGTTGGTGGAGGTGGAGTACTCGCCCGTCATGGTGATCGTCTTGAGTTCGAAGCCGTCGGGATAGCCGGCCTTCTTCAGGAGCGCCTTCGCGGCGGCCGTGTCGCCCGGCTCGCAGGGCAGGGCGGCCGTGGGGTCGTACGGGTAGGCGGGCGAGGTGATGGGGCCGGTGACCTTGGCCTGGCCGAAGTAGACGGCGTCGGCGATCTCCTGGCGGTCGACGGCGCAGGCGATGGCCTGCCGGGCCTCGGGCTTCGCGAGGGGACCCTTGCGGGCGTTGAGCTGGAGGACGTGGTACGCGAGCGTCGGCTGGGCGGTCACCGCCGCCTTCGCGCCGGTGACCTGCTTGGCGACGGCGGGGTCGGAGAGGATGCCGAGGTCGAAGCTGCCGGCCTGCATGCCGGACGCGATGGACGCCTCGTCGGGGATGACGCGGAACTCGACGGTACTCACCTTGGGGGCGCCGGCGAAGTAGGCGCTGTTGGCGGCCAGTTCCAGTCGCTGGTTCTGCTTCCACTTCCGCCAGCGGAAGGGGCCGGTGCCGTTGGGCTTCTTGCCGACGGTGCCCGCGTCGATGTCCTTCTTCGCGAGCATCGCGTTGCCGGTGTACGTGAGGGCGGTCAGCAGGCTGGCGTCGGGCTGTTTCAGCGTGAGCGTGAGGGTCGCGCCGTCGGCCTCGACGGCGGTGATGTTCGCGAGGTACGAGCCGACGACGGAGCCGGTCTCCTTCGCCATGTTGCGTTCGAGGGTGGCCTTGGCGTCGGCCGCGGTGAACGGCGTTCCGTCGTGGAACTTCACCCCCTCGCGCAGGGTCAGCTCGACGGCCTTGCCGTCCGGGGCGACCTGCCACTTCTCGGCGAGGCCGGGGACGAGTTCGCCGCTGTCGTCGGTGTCGACGAGCGTGTCGTAGACCAGGCCGAGGGTCTGCACGGACTGGAAGGCGGTGGCACGGGCCGGGTCGAGCTGTTCGATGTCTCCGGTACGGGCCACCGTCAGCCGGCCGCCGCCCTTGCCGGAGGGGTCCTTGTCGTCGTCGGAGGGGGTGGGGCTGCAGGCACTCGCCGTCAGGGTCGCGGTCAGCAGCAGGGACGCGGCGCAGGCCGCCCGGTGCCAGGAACGTCGCTTCATCGACATCGAGCCTTCCCTCGGGGGCTTGTCGATCAGGCACGGTAACCGCTTGCCGGGATGCTGTGAAGCGGGCGTTCAGCGGTTCATTGGTCGTACAAATGGCGGTGACGATCAGGGAGTTGGGGCACGGTCTACCATCGCCGGATGCTTCTTCACGAGCTTCGGACACTGGTCAGGACCCTGTCCGACAATCACGGCGTGCCCACCGTGGTGGCCGCGGTCGCGCGTGGTGAATCGACGCCCCTCGTGTACGGCAGAGGGATGCCCGAGGGGATCGCGCCGGGGGACGCCGTTTTCGATCTGGCGTCCGTCACGAAGGTCGTGGCGACCACCGCCGTGCTGATGGGTCTGGTCGCGGAGGGACGGCTCGCGCTCGACGAGCGGGTGCCCGGCTCGTCCGCGACCGTGCGGGAGCTGCTCGAGCACCGGGGCGGGCTGGCGCAGTGGTGGCCGCTGTACGCGGCCGGTGCCCGGGAGCGCGCGGCGGCGCTCGAGGTCGTACGGGGGCTGCCGCCGGCGTTCCCGCGCGGGGTGGAGCGGCGGTACTCGGACCTGGGGTTCATGGTGCTGGGCGCGCTGGCGGAGGAGGCGGGCGGGGCGCCGCTGCCGGAACTCGCCGCCGGGGTGCACCGGCGGCTGGGCATGACGGCGACCGGGTATCTGCCGGCGCCGGGTCCCGCGCTGGTCGCCTCCGCGCGGGGGGACGCCATCGAGCGGCGGATGCTGGCCACGGGTGAGCCGTATCCGGTGCCGTTCGGGCCCGGGGACTTCGCGGGGTGGCGGGAGGGGCTGCTGGTCGGGGAGTGCAACGACGGCAACGCCTGGCACGCGTTCGGCGGGGTCGCGGGGCACGCGGGGCTCTTTGGCACGGCGTCCGACCTGCTGGCGTTCGGCCGGGGCCTGCTCGGCTCCCTCGCCGGCCGCGGCCCCTGGCCCGCCCCGGTCACCGCCGCGTTCCTGACGGCGGGCGCCGACCCCGCCCAGGCGCCGGGCTTCCGGTGCTGGCCCCGGTACGGGGCGGTGGGGCATCCGGGGTTCACCGGCAGCCGGTTCGCCGTCGTACCGGCCGCGGACGCCGTCGTCGTCCTGCTGACGAACCGGCTGCTCGCCCCGGCCGCCCCTCCGCCGGACGAGGTGTGGGACCGGCTGCTCGCGGCCGTGGCCGGGGCGCACGGGCCGGGCGCGCCCGGATCGGGCCCGTACAGGCTCTAGGCTCGGGCCCGCAGGTGTATTCAGTGCCGAACCCACCCTGGAGGTGCTCCGACGTGTCCGAGCAGAGCCGGCGGCCGCTGCCCCACGACTACCATCCCCCCGTCCCGCAGTTCACCGTGCTGAGCGACGACGTGACCGACGGCTCCACGCTGGCCGACGCCCATGTGTACGCCCACGGCAACACCTCCCCGCAGCTGCGCTGGGAGGGCTTCCCGCCGGAGACCAAGAGCTTCGCCGTCACGTGCTACGACCCGGACGCCCCGACCGGCAGCGGTTTCTGGCACTGGTCGGTGTTCGACATCCCGGCGTCCGTGACGGAGCTCCCGGCGGGCGCCGGCAGCGGCGAGATGAAGGGCATGCCGGCGGGCGCCGTGCACGTACGCAACGACTACGGCACCCGTGACTTCGGCGGCGCCGCGCCGCCGCCCGGGGACGGTCCGCACCGGTACGTCTTCACGGTGTACGCCGTGGACGCGGAGAAGCTCGGCCCGGACGCCGACGCCTCCCCCGCCGTCGTCGGGTTCAACCTCCGCTTCCACACCCTGGCCCGGGCACAGTTGATCGCCGAGTACGAGAACCCCGCCGACGCGTAAATTGCGTTGTCCGAGATCCACCTCCCGGGCACAGTTGGAGCCACTTCGCCTGAGCGGCGGAGCGTGGCCGGGAGGTGGAGAGGATGCGCGAGACGCTGGTGCTCAACGCGAGCTTCGAGCCGCTGTCGACTGTGTCGCTGCGGCGGGCCGTGGTGCTGGTGATGCAGGACAAGGCCGTGGTCGAGCAGGAGCACGCGGGGCTGCGTATCCGCGCCGCGAGCATCGACATGGCGGTGCCGCAGATCATCCGGCTCTGCCGGTACGTACGGGTGCCGTTCCGACAACGGGCGCCGTGGTCGCGACGGGGTGTGCTGATCCGCGACCGGCACCGCTGCGCGTACTGCGGGCGCCGGGCGACGACCGTCGACCACGTGCTGCCGCGGGCGCAGGGCGGCCCCGACTCCTGGCTGAACACCGTGGCGGCCTGCGCCGACGACAACCACCGCAAGGCGGACCGGACTCCGGAGGAGGCCGGTATGCGCCTGCTGACCCAGCCCTTCGAGCCGACCCCGGCCGACGCGCTGCTGCTGGCCCTGCGGGTACGGGACCAGACGGGGATGCCCGACTGGCTCGCCGTCCCCGCCGCCTGACCCGCTTGCCGCCGGCCCCCGTTCACTCGAGCGGGGGCTGCTCGCGGTAGCCGGCGGCGCGCCGCTGCTGCGGCGGGATCGGGGTCTCGCCGCGGTCGGCGGGCGGGGCGGACGTACCGCCGCCGTTGGAGCCGCCGCCGGGCGCGAAGTTGCCCAGCGCGCCGCCCAGGCCCTTGAGCGCCTCGCCGATCTCGCTGGGGACGATCCAGAGCTTGTTGGCGTCGCCCTCGGCGATCTTCGGCAGCATCTGCAGATACTGGTACGACAGCAGCTTCTGGTCCGCGTCCCCGGCGTGGATCGCCTCGAAGACCGTACGCACCGCCTGCGCCTCGCCCTCCGCGCGCAGCGCCTGGGCGCGGGCCTCGCCCTCGGCGCGCAGGATCGCGGACTGCTTCTCGCCCTCCGCGGTGAGGATCGCCGACTGGCGGACACCCTCGGCGGTGAGGATCGCGGCGCGCTTGTCCCGGTCGGCGCGCATCTGCTTCTCCATCGAGTCCTGGATGGAGGTGGGCGGCTCGATCGCCTTCAGCTCGACCCGGTTGACGCGGATGCCCCAGCGGCCGGTGGCCTCGTCGAGGACGCCGCGCAGGGCCGCGTTGATCTCCTCGCGGGAGGTCAGGGTGCGCTCCAGGTCCATGCCGCCGATGATGTTCCGCAGCGTGGTGACGGTGAGCTGTTCGATGGCCTGGATGTAGGACGACACCTCGTACGTCGCGGCGCGGGCGTCGGTCACCTGGTAGTAGATGACGGTGTCGATGTTGACGACCAGGTTGTCCTGCGTGATCACCGGCTGAGGCGGGAAGGGGACGACCTGCTCGCGCAGGTCGACGCGGTTGCGGACGGTGTCGATGAACGGCACCACGATGTTCAGGCCCGCGTTCAGGGTGCGCGTGTAGCGGCCGAAGCGCTCGACGATGGCGGCGCTGGCCTGTGGGATCACCTGGATCGTCTTGATGAGTGCGATGAAGACGAGCACCACCAGGATGATCAGGACGATGATGATCGGTTCCATTGCGCTCCCTTACATGACGACGGCTGTGGCGCCGTCGATGTCCACGACATCCACCCGTTGACCGGGCTCGTACACCTGGTCTTCCTGGAGGGCGCGGGCGCTCCACACCTCGCCCGCGAGTTTGATCTGGCCGCCCCGGCCGTCGACGCGTTCGAGGACGACCGCCTGCTTGCCCTTGAGCGCGTCTATTCCCGTGCGCTGGTCGGGGCGTTGCTGCGTCCTGTTCCGGTTGGCGATCGGTCTGACGACGGCGATCAGCGCGGTGGAGACGACGGCGAACACGATGACCTGCATCGTGATGTTGCCGCCGACGGCCGCTGTGATCGATCCGGCGATGGCGCCCGCCGAGAACATGCCGAACTCGGGCATCGTCGTGATGACCAGAGGTATGCCCAATCCCACGGCGGCGACAAGCCACCACACCCATGCGTCCACGGGGTAATGCTAGGGCGCCGCGGGCCTGTTCGGACAGGTAACGCGGCGCCCAAGTCGATTAATTGATCAGGCCGTTGTACGGGACGGTGCCGGTGGTGCGGATCGGGTCAGGCGGCACCCAGCGGCAGGCCCGCCGCCGTCCACCGCTCGCCCCTGCGCTCCAGGACCAGGGGCAGGCCGAAGCACTTCGACAGGTTGCGCGAGGTGAGCGTGGTGTCGAGGGGGCCGGCGGCGACGAGCTTGCCCTGGCGGATCATCAGCACGTGGGTGAAGCCGGGCGCGATCTCCTCGACATGGTGGGTGACCATGATCATGGAGGGGGCGTACGGGTCGCGGGCGAGTCGGCCGAGGCGGCGGACCAGGTCCTCGCGGCCGCCGAGGTCGAGGCCGGCGGCCGGTTCGTCGAGCAGCAGCAGCTCGGGGTCGGTCATCATGGCGCGGGCGATCTGGGTGCGCTTGCGCTCACCCTCGGAGAGGGTGCCGAAGCGGCGGTCCGTGAACTCGCTCATGCCGAGGCGGTCGAGGAAGGCGCGGGCGCGCTCCTCGTCGACGGGGTCGTAGTCCTCGTGCCAGTGGGCGGTCATGCCGTACGCGGCGGTGAGGACGGTCTCCAGTACGGTCTGGCTCTTGGGCAGCTTGTCCGTGAGCGCGCTGGAGGCCATGCCGATCCGGGGGCGGAGCTCGAAGACATCGACGCTGCCGAGCTTCTCGCCGAGGACCTGGACGGTGCCGGAGGTCGGGAAGAGGTAGCTGGACGCGACGTTCAGCAGCGTGGTCTTGCCGGCGCCGTTGGGGCCGAGGATGACCCATCGCTCGCCCTCGGCAACCGACCAGGAGATCTGGTCGACCAGAGCTCGTCGGTCGCGGACCACCGATACGTCCACCAGCTCCAGTACATCGCTCATGAGCGTGCAGTCTCCTCTTTGTCCCGCTGCGTCCATCTCGTCCGGTGCCCATTGCGCGGGGCGCCTCTATGAGGGCAAACCTACGCCACGCCGTTGGTGAGGTGGGGTGTGGGCCGGGGTGCGGCGGCGCCCGCGCCTTCGGCGCGGGGGGATTCCCGCCCGCAGCCGCCCGTTACCGGGGGTGGGGTGGGCGTCGCCGCCTTCTCGTTCGGCCCCTGCCAGTCGCCGCGGGCGGCGTTGCCAAGGGTGGGGTGGGCGTCGCCGCCTTTGCTGTCGGGCCCCTGCCGTCGTCCACTTGTCGGACCCGGGGCCTACGCTGGGCACATGCTAGATGAACCGCGTTCCGGGCGGCTCGCGGCGTGGGGGAATGCCCTGATCGCCGGTGCCGTTCCGCCGGACACCGCTGTGCACGAGATCGTCGGCGACGACGCCCGGCACCGGGTGGAGGGGCTGCCCGGGGAGGACACCCCGGTGGGGCTCACGCTCGCGCTGGGGCGGCTGCGGGCCCTGGGGGCCTCGGGGCTGCGGGTCGCGCTGCCCGCGCCGGGCCATCCGCTGGGCCTCGCCGGTCCGCCCGCGTTCAACGCCGCGGCGCTGGAGGCCGGGGAGGCCGTGCTGGTCGCCGGGGGGCCGGCGCTGGGGCTGGTGCCCGAGGTGTACGCCGTGGGGCCCGACGGTGACGAGCACGTCGAGGTGACGTGGCGGTGCTCGGCCGTACGGGACGCACCGCCGGCCGATGTGCCGTCCCTGGGCGAGGCCGAGCGGGAGCTGGCGGAGGCGATGCGGGAGGCGACGGAGGTCCTCGCGCGGCTCGACGTGGCCGGCGCGGGGCCCGCCGCGCGGGCGGCGCTCACGGCGTATCAGGCGCGGGCGGAGGCGGGGCGGCGGGAGCCGGCGCCGGGGTATCCGCCGCGGGCGACGCGGGTGCTGGAGCTGGCGCAGCGGGTGGGCGCGCTGCTGGCGATCGCCGCCGCGCCGCAGCACGCGGAGCACGGCGGGGCGGTGTCCGCGTCGGAGATCACGGCCCGGCGGGAGGCGCTGCGGCCGCTGGAGCGGACGGCGCGCCGGGCGCAGGTGGCGGCGTACAACGCCTTCGTCGAGGAGCTCGAGCGGCGGCGCTGAGGCAGGACCGGGCCCCGCGGACGGGCGCGTCCGCGGGGCCCGGCGGGCACTGCCGGGATCAGCGGTTCACGGCGGAGTTGCCGAACGCCGGGTTGCCGACACCGATCACGTTCACGCTGTTGCCCGACGCGTTCGCGTCGACGTCGACAGGCACCTGGACCACGTTGCCGGACACGATGCCCGGCGACCCCATCGCGTTGCCGTCGGCCCCGCTGTCCGCGGCGGCGGCGCCGGCTCCGGCGGCGAGCAGGCCGCCGGCCAGCAGGGAAAGGGCCGCGGCCTTCTTCAGGTTCTTCACTGTTCCTCCTTGCGCGTCGCCGCGGCCAGCCGGCCGCGGCACGCCATGGAGAACGCGCGGGCGGCGCGCCGGTTGCGCCGCGGCGCGCACAACTACACGACGGTATGAATCTCCGACCGGACGATGACGTTCCGATACGTTCTCAGGTGGTCATCCCGTGGCGTACGGCCCAGAGCGCGGCCTGGGTGCGGTCGGCGAGGTCCAGCTTCATCAGGATGTTCGACACGTGGGTCTTGACGGTCTTCTCCGACAGGACGAGCGCCCGCGCGATCTCCCGGTTGGAGCGCCCGTCGGCGATCAGGCCCAGCACCTCGCGCTCGCGGTCGGTGAGGGAGCCGCCGCGGCCGTGGCCCGGGGCCGGTTCCTCCTGGCTGAGCAGCGCGCAGGCGACCTCCGGCTGCAGCAGGACGTGTCCGGCGTGCACGGAGCGGATGGCCCGGGCCAGGGCCTCGGGGTCGACGTCCTTGTAGACGTAGCCGGCGGCGCCCGCCCGCAGCGCCGGTACGACGGTGCGCTGTTCGGTGAAGCTGGTGACGATGAGGACGCGCGCCGGGTTACCGGCCGCGCCGAGCCGGCGCAGGGCCTCGATGCCGTCGGTGCCGGGCATCTTGATGTCCATCAGCACGACGTCGGGGCGCAGTTCCTCGGTCCGGGTGACGCCCTCGTCGCCGTCGGCCGCCTCGCCGACGACCTCGATGTCGTCCTGGACCTCGAGGAAGGTGCGCAGCCCCCGTCGTACCACCTGGTGGTCGTCGACCAGCAGGACCCGGATCCTGTCCGCGGTGTCAGCCACCGGGCACCTCCATCTCGATCGTGGTGCCCGCACCGGGCGCCGAGGTTACGGTCAGACTGCCGCCGACGCCCGCCGCCCGGTCCCGGACGGAGACCAGGCCCAGATGGCGGCCGGCGCTGCGGACGGCGGTGGGGTCGAAGCCCCGGCCGTCGTCCCGGACGGTGAGCACGGCGCCGGTGCCGCGGCGGAGCAGGGCGACGTCGACGTGGGCGGCGCCGGAATGGCGCAGGGCGTTGTGCAGGGCCTCCTGGGCGACGCGCAGCAGCGCCTCCTCCTGGGTGGCGGGCAGGGCCCGTACGCCGCGGGTGGTGAAGGTGACGCGGGCGCTGTGGGCGCGGTCGAGTACGTGGACCTGGTCGGCGAGGGTGGCGGCGAGGCCGTCCTCGTCCAGCGCGGTGGGGCGCAGCTCGACGACGGCGGCGCGCAGTTCGTCGGTGGCCTCGGCGGCGAGCTGTACGACCTGGCGCAGTTCGTCCTTCGCGCGGGCCGGGTCGCGGTCGACGAGGGCGGCGGCGGCCTGGGCCGTCAGCCGCAGGGAGAACAGCTTCTGGGAGACGGCGTCGTGCAGTTCGCCGGCGAGGCGGGCGCGTTCGTCGGCGATGGTGAGCTCGCGGCTGCGTTCGTACAGGCGGGCGTTGGTGAGGGCGATGGCGGCGTGTTTGGCGAGGGTCTGCAGCAGGGCCTCGTCCTGGGCGGTGAAGGCGCATTCGCCGCTGCGGCGCTCGTCGGGGTCGCACTGTTTGTTGGCGAGGTAGAGGGCGCCGAGGATCTGTTCGCCGTCCCTGATCGGTACGCCGAGGAAGTCGCGCAGCGTCGGGTGGGCCTTGGGCCAGCCCCCGAAGCGGGGGTCCTGGCGGACGTCGGCGAGCCGCTGCGGGGTCTCGTCCTGGAGCATCGCCGCCAGGATGCCGTGCTGGCGGGGCAGCGGGCCGATCTCCTTCCACTGGGTGTCGCTCACGCCGTCCACGACGAACTGCGCGAAGCCGCCGTGGTCGTCCGGCACGCCCAGCGCCGCGTACTCGGCGCGCAGCAGTTCGCGCGCGGAGGCGGTGATCGTCTGCAGCACGTCGCGGACCTGCAGCTGTCGGCTCATCGCGAGCAGCGCTTCGCTCACCGCGTCGAGACGGGCGCGGGCGGGGGGCTGGGTGGACGGCATGCGTTCACCGTACCGGCGCCGCAGGTCGCGGGGATCGAGCGGTGGTCGGGATGCGTCCGGGACCCGGGGACTAGGCCGATGTGCCCGGCCGCGTTGGGTCCGCCGCCGGAGGTGGCGGCGGGGCGGGCGTTCCTACGGTGGGGCGGAGCGACGACGAAGGGGACTGATCATGCCGGTTGCGGTAATCACGGGAGCGTCGAAGGGGCTGGGCCGGGCGCTGGCGTACGAGCTCGCCGGGCGGGGCTGGCGGCTGGTGCTGAACGCGCGGTCGCGGGACGTACTGGAGGAGACGGTGGCGCGGCTGCGTACCGTCGCCGGGCCGGACGCGGTGGTCGCGGCGGTGCCGGGCGATGTGGCCGAGGCGTGGACGCGGGGGTCGCTGGTCGCGGCCGCGCAGGAGCACGGCGGGCTGGATCTGCTGGTGAACAACGCGAGCGCGCTGGGCGCCGAGCCGCTGGTGCCCCTGGCGCGCCAGCCGCTGGACGGCTTCCGGGCGGCGCTGGAGACGAACGTGGTGGCGCCGCTGGCGCTCGTACAGGAGGCGCTGTCGCTGCTGACCGCTTCCCCGCGCGGGCGGGTGCTGAACATCAGCAGTGACGCGGCCGTGGAGGCGTACGGGACGTGGGGCGGTTACGGGGCGTCGAAGGCGGCCCTGGACCAGCTGACCGCCGTGCTCGCGGTGGAGCACCCCGAGCTGCGGGTGTGGGCGGTGGACCCGGGCGACATGCGGACGGATCTGTACGCGGCCGCCGTACCGGACGACGGGGACTTCGGCGAGCGGCTCGATCCGCGTGAGGTGGCGCCGGCGCTGCTGCGGCTGGTCGACGAGGACGTGGCGAGCGGGCGGTACACGGCGGCGGCGCTGCGGGAGAAGCGGTGATCACCGGTATGCGGGTGCCCGACGCCCTGCACGCCCGCATCCCGCCGGAGCAGCGCGCGCCGGGGGCGGGCCGGGACGCGGTGCGGCTGCTGGTGTCCCACGGTGACGGGGCGGTGACGCATCACGCCTTCGGCGAGCTGCCCGGGGTGCTGCGGGCGGGGGACGTGCTGGTCGTGAACACCTCGCCGACACTGCCCGCGGCGGTGGACGGACGGATCGGGGACGAGCGGGTGGTCGTGCACTTCTCGACCGCCGGTGAGGACGGGCGCTGGGCGGTGGAGCTGCGCTCCCCCGACGGGCGGGGCACGACCCGGCCCCGGCCCGGCCCCGCGGCGGGCACCCGGGTGCGGCTGCGCGGCGGGGTGGTGCTCGTACTGGAGGAGGGGGTGGGCGGCGGGGAGCGGCTGCGGTGGGCGCGGGTGGCGGCGGCGGACGTGCCGGGGCATCTGCTGCGGTACGGGCGGCCCATCCGCTACGCGTACACGGAGCGCGATCAGCCGCTGGCCGCGTATCAGACGGTGTTCGCCGCGCCGGGTGCGTCGGGGGCGGGGTCCGCGGAGATGCCGAGCGCCGGGCGGCCCTTCACGGCGGAGCTGGTGGCGCGGCTGGTGGCCCGGGGGGTGCAGTTCGCGCCGGTCACGCTGCATACGGGGGTGTCGTCGGCGGAGGCGCACGAGCCGCCGTACCCGGAGTGGTACGAGGTGCCGGGGCCCACGGCGTGGCTGGTCAACGCGGCGCGGGCGGGTGGCGGGCGGATCGTGGCGGTGGGCACCACGGCGGTGCGGGCGCTGGAGTCGGCGGCCGGGGCGTCGGGGACGGTGTGCGCGGCGCGGGGGTGGACGGATCTGGTCGTCACGCCGGAGCGGGGGGTGCGGGCGGTGGACGGGCTGCTGACGGGGCTGCACGAGCCGGAGGCGTCGCATCTGCTGATGCTGGAGGCGATCGCGGGGCGGGAGCCGCTGCGGCGCGGCTACGCGGAGGCGCTGGACGCCGGATATCTGTGGCACGAGTTCGGTGACGCGCACCTCATCCTGGGGCCCGATCCGGGCCCGCCGTGTGAGGCCCGCCACGAGACCCAGGTCACCTACGAGGGGCGGTAGGACCTGGGGGTGCGGAAAACGGGGGCGAAACGCGGCCCGAAGGGACTTTGGTCCGGGACCGCGGGTGTACGAGGAATCGTCGTAGACGGGGTCTTTGCGTACTGAATCGGACAGGCCTTACAACTGATCGAGTCGTGCCGACGGACCGGTCACGGCCACGTCGACTCCTGGAAGGCGAACCCTCGTGCGAGAGCTCACCACCCCCCGAATACGTACGGCCCGCAAGATCTCCCTCAAGGTGGCCGCCGCTGCCGCCGTCGCCGTCACCGCCGGCCTGGCCGTCGCACCGCACGCGTCGGCCGCCGGTGCCCCCACCGCCGGTACGCCCCAGGCGAACCGCGCCCTGGCCGACAAGATGATCAAGAGCGAGGCGCAGTTCACCTGCTTCTCCCACATCGTCGGGCACGAGAGCAGCTGGAACCACCACGCGACGAACGCCGCCAGCGGCGCGTACGGCCTGGTGCAGGCCCTGCCCGCGAACAAGATGGCCAGCGCCGGCGGTGACTGGAAGACCAACCCGGCGACCCAGATCAAGTGGGGCCTGGACTACATGAACGACCGCTACGGCAGCCCGTGCGACGCCTGGTCCTTCTGGCAGACCCACCACTGGTACTGAGCCGGCGGACGGACAGACGCCGGGGGCGGCACCCGATCATCGGGTGCCGCCCCCGGCGTCGTGCGTACGGGCGCCGTCAGCGCATGACCTCCGGCTCGTGCCGGCGCAGCAGCCGCGAGACGATCACGCAGCAGATCAGGCCGAGCACCAGCAGGACGCCTATGTCCATCGCGTACGCCCCGGTGGTCTGCTTCCACAGCGGGTCCGCGCCGTTCTCGTTCGGCATCAGGGTGTTCAGGTCGACGACCGCGCCCATCGCCCCGACCGCCCAGCGCGAGGGCATCAGCCAGGCGACCTGCTCCACACCCGCCGTGCCGAACAGCGGGAAGAGGGCGCCGGTGAAGACCACCTGGATGATCGCGAACATCACCAGCAGCGGCATCGTCTTCTCCGCGGTCTTCACCAGCGCGGAGATGATCAGGCCGATCATCATCGAGGTGAGGCCCAGGGCGATGACGGCGATGGTGATGTCGATCAGCGGGCTGACGATCAGCTTCTTCTCGGGCAGATCGCGGGTGGTCAGGCCCAGGGCGCCGATCAGCACGCCCTGCAGCACCGTGATCATGCCCAGGACCAGCACCTTCGACATCAGATACGCGGACCGGGAGAGACCGGTGGCGCGTTCCCGTTCGTAGATGACCCGTTCCTTGATGAGCTCACGGACCGAGTTGGCCGCCGCCGCGAAACAGGCGCCGACGGCGATGATGAGCAGGATCGGTGGCGCCTCGCCGTTGGCGAGCGGTGGGGTGCCCTTCGGCGATCCGTACGTGAGGCCGTGTGCGGCGGGCAGCACCATGCTCACGCCGCCGAGCACCGCCGGCAGGATGAACATCAGCGCGATGAAGCCCTTGTCGGAGGCGATCACCGACAGATAGCGGCGGACCAGGGTGAACAGCTGCGCGCCCCAGCTCTGGGGCTTGGCCGGTCTGATCTGGTTCGGCGCGACCTGCGCGGACTGCGGGGCGACCGCGTCTATGTCCGCCGCGTACATCTGGTAGTGCTGCGAGCCGTGCCAGCGCCCCGCCCAGTCGTAGTCGCGGTAGGACTCGAACGCGGAGAAGATGTCCGCCCACGTCTCGTAGCCGAAGAAGTTCAGCGCCTCGTCCGGCGGGCCGAAGTACGCCACCGAACCGCCCGGCGCCATCACCAGCAGCCGGTCGCACAGCGCCAGCTCGGCCACCGAGTGCGTGACGACCAGGACCGTGCGGCCGTCGTCGGCGAGGCCGCGCAGCAGCTTCATGACGTCGCGGTCCATGCCCGGGTCCAGGCCCGAGGTCGGCTCGTCGAGGAAGATCAGGGAGGGCTTCGTCAGCAGCTCCAGGGCGACCGAGACGCGCTTGCGCTGGCCGCCGGAGAGCGAGCTGATCTGCTTCTCCTTGTGTATGTCGAGCTTCAGTTCGCGCAGCACCTCGTCGACCCGGGCACGCCGCTCGTTCTCCGCGGTGTCGCCGGGGAAGCGGAGCTTGGCCGCGTACCGCAGGGCCGTCTGCACGGTGAGCTGGGTGTGCAGGATGTCGTCCTGGGGGACGAGGCCGATGCGCTGGCGGAGTTCGGCGAACTGCTTGTAGAGGTTACGGCCGTCGTACAGGACGTCGCCCTCGTTGGCGGGGCGGTAGCCGGTGAGCGCCTTCAGCAGCGTCGACTTGCCGGAGCCGGAGGGGCCGATGACGGCGACCAGGCTCTTCTCGGGGACGCCGAAGGAGACGTTGTTGAGGATCGTCTTGTTGTCGGCGACCTTCACCGTCAGATGGCGGGCCGAGAACGTGACCTCACCGGTGTCGACGAACTCCTCGAGCTGATTGCCCACCAGGCGGAACGTCGAGTGGCCGACGCCGATGATGTCCTGCGGGCCGATCAGCCGGGTGCTGCGCGACGGGAGCTGCTGGCCGTTGACGTAGGTGCCGTTGTGGCTGCCCAGGTCGATGATCTCGTGGCGGCCGTCCGGCGTGGAGCGGAACTCGGCGTGGTGGCGCGAGACCTGGAGGTCGTCCACCCGCAGTTCGTTGTCCAGGGCACGGCCGATACGCGTGACACGGCCGAGCTCGAGGCGGTGGAACGTGGTGGGGTTGCGGCCGCCGTACACCGGGACCTGGCCGCCCGGCTGCTGGGGCGGTGGGCCACCGGCCTGCTGCGGTATCCGGGGGCCGTTCGGGCCGCCGGGGCCTGCCTGCGGCTGCTGCGGCTGGGGCCACGCCTGCTGCGGCGGGACCTGCTGCGGCTGTTGCTGCGGTGGCTGGCCGGAGTACGCCGTCGGCGCGCTGTACACGTCGGCCGTGGCGGTGATCTGCAGCCGCGGGCCGTCCGTCGCGTTCCCCAGATGGACGCTGGCGCCCGCGCCGATCTCCGTCTGGTGGATCCGCTGCCCCTGCACGTACGTGCCGTTGGTGCTGCCGTGGTCCTCCAGCAGCCAACCGCGCCCACCCCAGCGGATCGTCGCGTGACGCCAGGACACCCGGGCGTCGTCGAAGGTCACGTCACTCTGCGGATCGCGGCCCAGACTGTAGGACCGTGACTGGTCCAGGTTCCAGGTGCGTCCGTTCAGTTCCAGTACGAGTTCTGGCACTCCATGCCCCACAAAGTTGTCCCCCGAGTTGCCCCCTGACGCGAAGGTCCCGCTCGGCGGGCCCTCCTGCAGGGATTCTAGGGTTGGCGAACATCGGGAGGAACTGTTTCACCAGGTTCCGGCCCGGGGCAAGCTCAGTCCACGTCACGGCGCCGACCGGGTGTCCCTGGGCCCCCGCGCGCCCCAGCTCGCCCCGAGTTATCCACATCCCGTTGACCCGGTAGTGCCGGGCGCGGAGAGTGGTACGCGACAACGCGGCGAGTTCCGCGCGGCGGGCAGGACTTGGGTACGACCGGGGGCGGGATCTGATGGACGAGCGCGGCGCCGGCCTGCGGTGGGGGAGCATTCTCGCCTCCGCCGTGGCCGTGGTGAGCTGGGCGTATCTGGCGATGGTGGCGGTGGCGGCGCTGGGGCTGCACTTACTGGGGGCCGACGCCGTGGGCTCCCTGGGCCCGATGACGGCCGCCGCGACGGCTCTCGCCGTGGGCGGGCAGATCACGCCGACCGGGGAGCTGAGTGCCTTCGGGATGGACGTGGATCCGGCGCAGGCGGCGGTGAGCATCACCCCGCTGGGGGTGTCGCTGGCCGGGGCGCTGGTGCTGGGCTGGCTGTTCGTCCGGTCGCTGCGCCAGGCGGGGGCGAGTATCGACGCCACGGAGCTGGCGGTGCGGGCCGGGACGGTGATCGTGCTGTTCACGGCGCTGCTGGGCGGGCTGGTGTGGGCCGGCAGCGGCTCGGTGACGATAGACGGGGCGAAGCTGCCGGTGGACCAGGCGCCGGGCGGCGGGGTGCTGGACGACCTGGGCATCGGGGACATCGGCGGCGGACTCGAGGACGCGCTGGGCGACATGGCGAAGACCGACGCGAAGGTCGGCTTCGACGTCGACGCGGCGCCGACGCTGCTCGCCGGGCTGCTGTGGGTGGCCGTCGTGCTGCTGATCTCGCTGGCCGCCTCGCGGACCTCGCCCCTGCCCCGCGGCTGGGAGGCCCTGCACCGGACGGTACGGCCGGCGGCGTCCGCGCTGCGGATGGTCCTGGTGCTCGCCGTGGCGGCGGGCGGCGCGGCGGCGGCGTACGCGGCGGTGACGGAGGACGCGCACGGGCAGATCGTGGGCGGGGCGCTGGTCGGCGCGCCGAACGGGGTGTGGCTGGCGATCCCGCTGGGGCTGTTCGTGCCCTGGCACGGGGAGGCGACGGGTCAGCTGAAGGATCTGCTGCCCACTCCGCTGGACGATTTGCTGACGGGTGAGGACAAGCAGATCACGCTGAGCCGGCTGGCGGAGCTGGACGGCCGGGTGTGGCTGCTGCCGGTGGCCTGCGCGCTGATGATGCTGTCGGCGGGGGTGTTGACGGCCGCGCGGACCCCGGTGGACGGGGCGCGGGGCGGTGCGTTCGCCGGGCGGTGCGCGCTGCGGCTCGGGGCGGTGACGGCGCTGACGCTGCCGCTGCTGGTGTGGCTGACGGGGATTTCGGCGGACGCGAGCCTGTCGGTGCTGGGGTTCGACGCCGTCGGGGCGGGGGCGACGCTGGCAGGGAGTGTGCCGCTCGCGCTGCTCCTCGGGGCGCTGTGGGGCGCCGGGGCGGGTGCCGTCGGGGCGCTGCTGGCCCTGGCCGCCGGGGCGGCGGGCGGGCGGGCGGCGCCACTGGCCACGGGAGTGGCGGCCGGGGCACCGGTGGCCGCCGGTGCGCCGGCTGATCCGGCGGCGTCGTCCGCGCGGACGTATCCGTCGGCGGCGTATCAGCCCGGGCCGTACAACCCGTCGCCGGGCCACGGGACGCCGGAGGGCGGGCCGAACCCGTACGCGGGGGGCGGCGCCGAGCCGAATCCGTACCAGGGGCCGGGCCGTGACGGCGGCCGGGGGGATCAGCCGACGATGAGCATGCCGCCGCCGGGCACCCCGCCGCCGGGGCCGCCCCCGGGCGGGCGTACGCCGCGGCCGGGGATACCGCCGCAGAACCCGCCGCCCCCGGGACGGCCGGGTCGGCGGCGCTGAGGGGAGGACACCCCGGGGCGCCGTGTCCGGGGTGCCCAGTGGGCGGACCGGTCCGGCGTGACTCGGGCGGCGCGGGTAGGTTGGGGGTCATCATGAGCACACCGTCTGATGCCCCCACCCTGCTGATCAAGATCTTCGGCAAGGACCGCCCCGGGATCACCGCCGGGCTGTTCGACACCCTCGCCGTGTACGGGCTGGATGTCGTGGACATCGAGCAGACCGTCACCCGGGGCCGGATCACCCTGTGCGCGCTCGTCACCGTCCCCGCCCCCGGGATAGCCACCGAGGGCGAGCTGCGGGCCACCGTACACTCCTGGGCGGAGTCCCTGAAGCTCCAGGCGGAGATACTGTCCGGCACGGGTGACAACCCGCCGCGGGGCCACGGGCGTTCCCATGTCACGGTGCTCGGGCATCCGCTCACGTCGGGGTCGGTGGCCGCCGTGGCGGCGGCCGTCACGGGCAGGGGCGGGAACATCGACCGGATCTTCCGGCTGGCCAAGTATCCGGTGACCGCCGTCGAGTTCGCCGTCTCCGGCGCGCCCACGGAGGAGCTGCGCACCGCGCTGGCCACGGAGGCGTCGGTCCTGGGCGTGGACATCGCGGTCGTCTCGGCGGGCCTGCAGCGCCGGGCGCAGCGCCTGATCGTGATGGACGTCGACTCCACCCTGATCCAGGACGAGGTGATCGAGCTCTTCGCCGGGCACGCCGGCTGCGAGGACGAGGTCGCCGAGGTCACCGCCCGTGCCATGCGCGGCGAGCTGGACTTCGAGCAGTCGCTGCACGCCCGGGTGGCGCTGCTGGCGGGCCTGGACGCGTCGGTGGTGGACAAGGTCCGCGCCCAGGTGCGGCTGACGCCGGGCGCGCGGACGCTGGTCCGTACGCTCAAGCGGCTCGGCTACCAGGTCGGCGTGGTCTCCGGCGGCTTCACCCAGGTCACCGACGAGCTCAAGGAGCGCCTCGGGCTCGACTTCGCCGCCGCCAACACCCTGGAGATCACCGACGGCAAGCTGACGGGCCGCGTCACCGGCGAGATAGTCGACCGGGCGGGCAAGGCCCGGCTGCTGAAGTCCTTCGCCGCCCAGGCCGGGGTGCCCCTCGCGCAGACGGTGGCGATCGGCGACGGCGCCAACGACCTCGACATGCTCAACGCGGCGGGCCTCGGCGTGGCGTTCAACGCCAAGCCCCTGGTCCGCGAGGCCGCGCACACCGCGGTGAACGTGCCGTTCCTGGACACCGTGCTCTATCTGCTGGGCATCACGCGCGAAGAGGTCGAGGCCGCGGACATCGAGTGAGCGGGGGCCTCACACCTGCGTGGGCGTCCAGTACTCCGTCAGGGTGCCGACCCCGTGCTCGACGGACTTCCAGCCGCCGGTGAACGTCACGACCGCGAGCGCCGCCGTGGGAAAGCCCGTCCGCCGCATCCGCGCCAGCACGTCCCCGTCGGCGTCACCGGCGAGCGCGTCGGCCAGCGCGTGCATCCCCGGGTTGTGGCCCACGACCAGCAGGTCCGCGACCTCGTCGGGCGTCTCGTTGAGCAGGGCGATCAGCTCGCCCAGGGACGCCTCGTAGAGCCGGTCCTCGTACACCGTCCGGGGCCGCTTCGACAGCTCCGGCACCGCGAGCCGCCAGGTCTCGCGGGCCCGCACCGCCGTGGAGCACAGGGCCAGTTCGGGCGTGAGGCCGAGCGTCTCGATCCGGGCGCCGGCGGAGGGCGCCTCCTTGCGTCCGCGATCGGCGAGCGGCCGGTCGTGGTCGGAGACCTGCGGCCAGTCCGCCTTGGCGTGCCGGAGGAGAATGACGCTGCGGGACGTTTCGACGCTCATATGCCCAGGTTCGCACGAAACCCGCCGGCGCGCGGGCGGTGCGGGCATGCTCGCCCGGCAGGGGTGAACCTTGTCCGCCACGGGCGGAACCACCGTGGTCCGGGCGGGGTATTACACAAGTGTGGAGATACTCGGGAACGAGCCGCCGCAGCGCTTCTTCTCCCCCCGCCGCCCGCCGCGGCCCCCGCGCTGGCTGATGGTGCTGGCGCCGGCCGTCGCCCTGCTGGGCGTGGCCTGGATGACCGTGACCGACCCCGCGCTGGACGTCGCGGAGTCGGCCTCCCGCCCCGCGGCGCGCCCCTCGCCGTCGCCCTCCCCCACCCCGACGGGCCCGCCCCGGCTGCTGCGCGGCACCGACGACGGCTCCCCCACGGGGCTGCGGCTGCTGATCGGCGACACGCTGTACGACGTGGACACCCGTACCAGCCGCACGGTGCGGGGCCTGCCCACCCGGCGGACCCTCAGCTGGGCGACGGCGGTCGGCGACGACGCCGTGATCGCCACGAACGCGGGCGGCGACGCGATCGAGGACATTCGCGTCTACGTGCTGCGGCCCGGCGAGGACCAGGTCCGGCTGCTGTTCAAGGGCGGCTTCCCCACGCCCGCCGCGGACGGGGTGTGGATCAAGCGCTGGTACTCCGAGGCGCGGTGCGAGCTGCGCAAGCTGGGCCTGGACGGCCGCCGGCTGACCCGGCCGCGGCCGGTCGACTGCTCGGTCGAGGTGTTCGCGCAGACCCCGCTGGGCTTCGTCGGCTGGCAGAATCAGCCGGACGGCAACACGGACGGCTCGATCCTCGTCGATCCACGGGACTTCTCGGTGCTCCGGCGCTCCCACGGCCAGTTCACGGTCGTCGGCCGGACGCTGTTCACGGTCGAGCGCAATCGGCTGTACGCGGACGAGCCGGGCCGCCCGCGCCGTTCGCTGGGCCGGCTCCCTGCGGCACCCGACGCCATGCTGCCGCAGGTGAAGGGCAGTCCGGACGGCTCCCGACTGGCCTTCGAGTTCGACCGGGCACCATCCGACGGCGGCTACCAGAACATGGACTTCTGGGTGTACGAGCGCGCGTCCCGCCGCTGGCTGCACATGCCGTCCACGCCGGTCTCGGTCCAGCTGAAGACGTCCGACTGGGCCTGGACCGACGACGGACGGATCGTCGTTGCCGGGGTGTTCGACGGTGTGGGCGTACGACTGGCCGTATGGCGCCCCGGAGAACGGGACATCGAGGTCAGACGGCTCGGCTCGCCGCCCGAAGGGTCGGGCGGACTGGTGCCGTTGAAGGACGGGGGTGGGGCTGGCCCCACCATCCCCTAGGGGGCCAGTGTCAGGGTCAACTGGGTGGATCACCTGATGGGAATGCGCCGGGGCCTCGCATAGTTTCGAATCATCAGGAGGAACGGACCTCGGAGGGACATATGGCGGCCACGACCTGTACCCGACCGTCCCCACGCCCGGCCGACATCCGGCTGCGGTGGTGGGCCGTGGCGCTGCCCGTCGCCATGTTCGCCGGCCTCCTGGCCGCCCTGGGTTCGGGGGACGCGCAGGCGGCCTCGTCCGTCCCGCTGGGCGAGGTGCTGGAGTGGCTGGAGCGGACGCTCCTCAAGATCTTCTGATCCGTTACGGGCCTACGCGAGGATCGTCGCGACGACACTGATGGCGATGGTGATCCCGGCGATCAGGGCGAGGATCATGAGCAGCTTGCGCTGGCCGCCCTGAGGATTCGGTTCGAGCACTGGCATACGGACATCCTCCCATCCGGACCCCGTTCCTCCCGACAGCGGGTCACACCTCGTCCTCGACGACCCGGTCCCGGCCGGCGATCATGCCCACGGTCAGCTGCCCCAGCATCAGCACCACCAGCACCACGATCGGCGCGTGCCAGCCGTCCGTCGACTCGTACAGCGCGCCCACGACCAGCGGCCCGGGGATGGAGATCAGATACCCGGTCCCCTGCACGAAGGCCGACAGCCGCACCACGCCCGGGCCGGTGCGGGCCCGCACGCCGATGAGCGTGAGGATCAGGGGGAACGCGCAGTTCGACACCGCGAGGAGCAGCGCCCACGCCCAGGCGCCGGCCGCCGGGGCGAACCAGAGCCCGGCGTAGCCCGCCAGCCCGCACACCGCGAGGACGGCCACGATCGGCCCCTGGTGGCTGAGGCGCGCCGCCAGCCGGGGCAGTACGAACGCGAGCGGCACGCCCATCCCCATCGTGACGGCGAGCAGCACGCCCGCGGTGCCGGCGGAGACCCCCGCGTCGCGGAAGATCTGCGGGAGCCAGCCCATGGTCACGTACGCCGCGGTGGCCTGGAAGCCGAAGAAGACGGCGAGCGCCCAGGCGGTGGGGCTCCTGACGACCCGGACCGGCCGCTCCGCCGTCTCCGCCGCGGCGCCCCCTGCCCCGCCGCCGTCGCGCCGTCGCTGCACCGCGAGCCACGGTACGACGGCGACGGCCGCGAGCAGCGTCCACGCCCCGAGGCCCGGCCGCCAGCCGCCCAGGGCGTCGGTGACGGGGACCGTCAGGGCCGCCGCGGACGCGGTGCCGAGGGCCAGGCCCATGGAGTAGAGGCCCGTCATGGGGCCGAGCCGGGTGGGGAACCAGCGCTTGACGATCACGGGCATCAGCACGTTGCTCACGGCGATGCCGGCCAGCGCCAGCGCGCTCGCCGCCAGGAAGCCGGCCGTGGTGCCGAGCAGCGGGCGGATCGCCACGCCCGCCCCGATCGCGCCGAGCCCGGCGGTGATCACGGCGGCGGGGCCGTAGCGGCGGGCCAGCCGGGGGGCGAGGCTGCCGAAGACGGCGAAGCACAGGGCGGGCATCGAGGTGAGCAGGCCCGCCACGGTGCCGCTCATGCCGACGCCGGCGCGTACCTCCTCGAGCAGCGCGCCGAGGCTGGTGATCGCCGGGCGCAGGTTCACCGCCGCCAGCAGGAGGGCGGCCACCATGAGCCGGTGGGGCCAGGGGGACGCGGCGTCGGAAGTGAGCGGCAGGTGCCGGTCCGCGGCCTTCTGCCGGCGTAGTGTCGAACCCATCCCGAGATCATAGGATGCGCGATTGGCCTGGTGGGACCGGGTCAGCCTCCCTCGTGCGTCACCCACGCCCCGCGGATCGCGAACCAGCAGCGCCCCTCCAGCCGCCCGCCCTCCGCCGGGTCGAGCCGCAGCGGCGCCGAGTCGACGTCGGGGTCCCACCAGTTCGCGCACTCCACGTGCAGCCGGACCCGGTCGGCGTACGGGCTGGGGTTGAAGCACGACACCCACGCCGTCGAGCCCTCGATCACGGTGCCGCAGGCCGCCTCCCGCGGGCCCTTCGCCTGCGGGGCGCGCCGGCCGGGGTCGTCGGAGGCGACGGCGACCGCGGTGACGGCCGCGGCGGCGACGACGGTACAGGCGAGGAGGTGGACGGCATGACGCACGCGGACCTCCTCGGCTCTACTGCGGCCGGGGCCCACGGACCCCGCCGCTGCTGCACCACAAGGGAGTTGCTCCCCCTCAGGATGCGCGCCGTCACACGCGTGCCGCCCGCTCGGCTGGGCCGAACGGGCGACACGTACGGGATGGCGGGGGTCAGGCGCCGACGGCGTGCAGACCGCCGTCCACGTGGATGATCTCGCCGGTGGTCTTGGGGAACCAGTCGGACAGCAGTGCGACCACACCGCGGCCGGCCGGCTCCGGGTCCGACAGGTCCCAGGACATCGGGGAGCGCTCGTCCCACACGGCGGCCAGCTCCGGGAAGCCGGGGATGGACTTGGCGGCCATCGAACCGATCGGGCCGGCGGAGATCAGATTGCAGCGGATATTGTCCTTGCCCAGGTCACGCGCCATATAGCGGCTCGTGGCCTCGAGCGCGGCCTTCGCCGGGCCCATCCAGTCGTACTGCGGCCAGGCGAACTGCGCGTCGAAGGTGAGGCCGACGACGGAGCCGCCCTCGGTCATCAGCGGCAGCAGCGCCGTGGTCAGCGACTTCAGCGAGAACGCCGAGACGTGCATCGCGGTGGCGACGGACTCGAACGGCGTGTTCAGGAAGTTGCCGCCGAGCGCGTCCTGCGGCGCGAAGCCGATGGAGTGCACGACGCCGTCGAGCCGGTCGCCGAGGTGCTCGCGCACCAGGCCCTCGAGCCGCGCCAGGTGCTCGTCGTTCGACACGTCCAGCTCGATGACCTTGACGTCGTCGGGCTTCGGCAGCTTCTTGGCGATGCGCTCGGTCAGCGTGGGCCGCGGGAAGGCGGTGAGGATGATCTCCGCGCCCTGCTCCTGCGCCAGCCTGGCGGTGTGGAAGGCGATGGAGGACTCCATCAGCACACCGCTGATGAGGATGCGCTTGCCGTCGAGGATTCCGCTCATGGTGCTCAGTGACCCATGCCCAATCCGCCGTCAACGGGAATGACGGCTCCAGTGATGTACGAGGCGTCGTCGGACGCGAGGAAGCGCACCGCGGCGGCGATCTCCTCCGGCTGGGCGTAGCGGCCCATCGGCACCTGCGCGACGATCTTGGCACGCTGCTCGTCGGTGAGCACGCGTGTCATGTCGGTGTCGACGAATCCGGGTGCGACGACGTTGAACGTGATGTTGCGCGAGCCCAGCTCGCGGGCGAGGGAGCGGGCGAAGCCGACGAGGCCGGCCTTGGAGGCGGCGTAGTTCGCCTGGCCCGGCGAGCCCTGCAGGCCCACCACGGAGGAGATCAGGACGACGCGCCCCTTCTTGGCGCGCAGCATGCCCCGGTTCGCGCGCTTGACGACGCGGAAGGTGCCGGTGAGGTTGGTGTCGAGGACGGAGGTGAAGTCCTCCTCGGACATCCGCATGAGGAGCTGGTCCTTCGTGACGCCGGCGTTGGCCACCAGGACCTCGACGGGGCCGTGGGCCTCCTCGATCTCCTTGTAGGCCTGCTCCACCTGCTCGGTGTCGGTGATGTCGCACTTGACGCCGAGGAAGCCCGCCGGCGGCTCCCCGCTGCGGTACGTGACCGCGACCTTGTCGCCGGCGTCGGCGAAAGCACGGGCGATGGCGAGGCCGATGCCCCGGTTACCTCCGGTGACGAGTACGGAGCGGCTCAAGGCTCACCCTTTCGTTCGTGGTCCGACACGGCCCGCCGATATGCGGCGCCTCCCCCGAAAACCTATCGGTCGCCCCCCGCCGCCGGGTACCGGGGCAGCCACAGCGGCTCCACCCCGGTCCTGTTGGGTTCCTACAGTCAATGAGCCCCGGCTTCGCCCTCGGATCCAGGAGCGTGAGCGTCCAGCCCTGCCGCCCGGGCCGCGTCGAGCATGCGCTTGTCGTACGTCACCAAACAGTCGAGCGCGTCGTCGAGTGCAAGCGCGCTCGCCAGGTGAATGGCGTCGAGCGACCGGAGCATGGCCGGCACCCTGGCCGCCAGGTCCCGGACCTCCTCGGTGAGGAGGATCTCTGTCACCATCTGATCCAGGTCGGCCAGCGCATGCGGGAAGTCACCGACCTTATCGAGCTGCCGCACCGTCTCTACTACTCCCACCGTGCTGGTCGCGAGAGGAATCCCGGGGCGATCGGCGAGAAACGCCTGCAGCTCGTCTGCTCCCGGCCGCTCGACGATCAACGTGATCAGCGCGGAGGAATCCATGTAGATCAACGGTCGTCCGCCTCACGCTCGGCCATCAGCAGATCCACGGGATCGGGAGCACCAGCGGGCAGCCGGTAGCGACGCATCCGCGCCACATCCGAGGTCGTCGCCGCCTTCAGCCGGATCTTCCCCTGGGCAACAAGCTCGGAGTACCGGGCCGTCGGCCCGGCTCCCGGCAGCAGTATGGCGATCACCTTCCCATGCCGGGTGACCTGCACCGCCTCGCCCTTCTCGACGCGAGCGAAGACAGCACTGGGGTTGTACGAGAACTCCCGCACGGAAATGGCGCTCATTTCGGCCTCCGTCCTCTCGATGGAGATTGTGCCTACACTCACGCAATCGTACCCACATTCTGACGGCGATCTCGCGCGATCAGGCGCCCGGCAGCGGAACGCGGCACCGGATCTGTTTCCCCACGGGAGTCAGGGTGGTATCCCAACCGGGGGCGAGAAGCTCGACGAGGGCGAGCCCGCGCCCGGACTCCGCGTACGGATCATCCATCCGCCCGGCACTGGCACGGGGCCGCACACCACCCTGCGGATCATGCAACCTCACCCACACAGCCTCGGGCCGCCCCCCATCCCCGGGCTCGGCCTCCAGCTCCGCCACAAGGGGCACGAAGTCTCCGCAGGCCCGCACGGCATTCCCGCAGAGCTCGGAGAGCACGAGCTTCGCGGCGTGCGTCAGGTCGCCGTCGGCACCCGCCCCGGTGAGGGTTTGCTCGACGAGACCTCGGACGGCCCGGAGATGCTCGGGAGTCGCGGAGAGGTGGAGGATGAAGCCGCCAGGGGTTCGGGTCGGGTACCAGCCAAGGGTGGAGGTCATGGGATTCCTTCCAGCACGCAGACAGTTCTCGATCACCACAGGCAACCGAGCACTACCCCAGGCAACTTGAGCGTGCAGGACCTCCGAAGCCAATTGCAAACTTCCAACCCGATCGTGTGATGCTTTCACCGATTGCTGCCTGGTCCAACCGGACACCGTGCATGCTCCCAGCTATGCCGAACTCCCCCGCAGCGCCCACCGTCCGCCGCCGTCGCCTCGGAGCGGCACTTCGCAGCTACCGCAACAACATGGGGCTCAGTCTCGACCAGACTGCAGAGTCCATGGGCTGGTCGGGACCCAAGCTGTCGAGGATCGAGAACGCGGTTCAGGGGATCAGACCCGGCGAGCTCCCCCAACTCCTCGACCTATACGGGGTCACCGACCCGGAGGTCCGTGCCGCGCTCACGGCACTCCGCGCCGACTCCGCCAAGAGCGGCTGGTGGCACGCGTACTCCGGCCTCATGCGCCCCACCTACGCCGATTACATCTCGTTGGAGTCCGACGCCCTGCGAATCTGCGACTGGGCCCCGCTGCTGGTTCCGGGACTACTGCAGACCGCCGCATACGCCCGGCAGACGATCGCGGGAATCACCACAACACGGACACCGGAGGAGGTCACCGCCCTCGCCGAGGTCCGGATGGCCAGGCAATCGGTCCTCACCCGCCCCGGAGCACCGCTGGAACTCTGGGCCATCGTCCACGAAGCGGCGCTGCACCAGAGGTTCGCCGCCCAGCCGGCCACCATGCGCGAGCAACTGCGCAGGCTGCTCGACACCGCCGAACTCCCCAACGTCACCATCCAGGTCATGCCGCTGGACTCCACTGCCCATCCAGGACTCGAAGGCGGCTTCACCCTGGCCGAGTTCCAACCCCCGCTGCCCACGGTCGCCCTCTTGGAGAACACCGGAACCGCAACGTACGTTGAAGGCGAGGACACGGCGCCCTTCGAGCGAGCGTACGAGCGCATTCGAGCCACGGCGCTCTCGGTGGAGGACTCCCGGATCCGCCTCATCCAACTGGAGGAAGGGCTGAGGAAGTGACCGACCACAAGCGCGACCTGTACGCCATGGACCTCACCGACGCCGTCTGGCACAAGGCCTCGGAAAGTGGCGCGGAGAACAACTGCGTCGAGATCACCGAACTCCCCGACGGAGCCCGCGCCATACGCGACTCAAAAAACCCCGACCGGCAACCCCTCTGCTTCACCGCCTCAGAATGGGCCGCCTTCCGTACCGGGATCACAACCGGTGAACTCTGACCGTGCCCGGGCATGCGCCGACCCCCACCAGCTTGGACACACCATCTTCTATGATAACCACGAAAGGATCACAAGCTATCGCCTTCCAGCCGCACAGCACCAGTTCAACCTGAATAAACAGTCTGGCGCTGGGGAGTACAACGTGGTTTGGCATCGCCGAAACGGCCACCGGTCGGCCATCGTGCGACATTTCACCCGCACCGCATCAAATACATACAAGACATCTAGCTGAAGTATGAACGGTCAGATGAGAAAACTTTCAGGGATTGATCTCCACGAAGGATTCTCACGAGGCCAGGTGGGCATGAATCGACTCTCGTCAGAGAGTTTCAAAATGAAATCATCAACCCCCACATCATGAATTACGAAACGAGATTCCTGGCGAAGCTCAATCACCACGGACCAACTCTCCCACTCGCCACCAGGAGGCATCAAATACCCCATATCCCCATCCCAGGAATGGTAGCACCAAGGAACCATAAGGTTCCCGAATTGCCGCACCCTATCTGGCACCGATTGATAATATTCAATTTCGGCCTCGCGAAATTTGCGATCCTCTAGAAATTTCGAGAGCGGCTTATTCCCTTCCGGATGAGGCAGATAGAGGTGGCCAAAAATCATGGCATCCCCGTATTCGTCGACAAGCGTCTTGTACTCGACAGGTAGTCGAACGCTCAACATTGATTCAATTGCGTGCCACGCTTCGACACTTGCGCCCTTGATCCGCTTACGCGACCCCAACACACGCGCTACTGGCATACCGAAACTCACTCCTTTAGCGCTCATATACTTTCGATGAGCAAACCGGAGATGGGCCGTGCTCCTCGTTTTCGATGTAACAGTCTACATCCATGCCACGGTTCCCACGAGCTTCAAGATGCACAGCAACCGGCACTCCGGTGGAGTTTGTTCCGTATGCAGGAGTAACTTCATAGTGCACGGCCTGACCAGCTCCGATCTCTTTACTAATCCTGTTCTCGATATAACCCATGGCGAGATTTGCAGAAGCGTACAAGGGGACTAGATTACGGAGTTCGGTTCCTGAACCGCCGAACTGGCGGCCAATCAAATGCCCCCTCGCCCGCTCTCCCCATGGCAATTTGAAAAAATCGGGCGGCTCGATTCTTCCTTCCGGATGATCATTATTCCAAGCCGTTCCGGTCCCGTCCAGCTTATCCTCCGGCCCCGCGAAGTAGGCGATTGCCCCTGTGGCTCTACAACCTCCAAGCCCGGGCTTAAATCGCTCCCGGGGAAGGTAAACTATATTCCCGACCGAGTTTTCCCCACTGTAATCGTCACAACGATCCCTATCCCGCGAGTCGCCGCCACCATCCCTCGCTTCATTCAGGAATTGATCGGCCGATTCCTCCGGAAATGGGCCTGTCGCGTGGTTTGTGTATGCCCGGTATGACCGGTTGGCATCAGAGTGACTGGTGCCGGGAAGGATCATCATGGGCAAGGCACGTGGCTCCCACAACAGTTCGGACATCGTACGCACGGGAGCCGAGTTGATGCAGCAGCAGGAGAAGGACGCGG
>NZ_WEGJ01000054.1 GCF_009604385.1 Streptomyces smaragdinus | reverse complement strand
GCCTGCAGCGTGAACGGCCAGCTGCCCTCGGCGCCGAGCAGCAGCTCGGCGCCGGCGTGGTCACCGTCGGCGAGGACGCCGAGGACGGCCTCGCCGCCGTGGCCCTGGCCACCGTCGCCGCCCTCGCGGCCGGCGTCGCCTACGCCACGGGCCTGATCGGCGGCGACGACCCGGCCCCCCGCGACAGCGCCTCCGCCTCCCCCTCCGCGAGCCCCAGCGCCGCGCTCCCGGCCGGCGTCAGCTGTCGGGGCGACGGCTGCGACGGCAAGGACCCCGAGGCCAGCGGCTGTGGCGGCGACAACGCCCGTACCGTCGGCGACACCTTCTTCGGCGGCGCCTACCTCGAGGTCCGCTACAGCGAGGTGTGCGGCGCCGCCTGGGCCCGGATCACCCACGCCCCGGTCGGCGCGGCCCTGGACCTGCGCGTCGGCGGCGACAAGGCGCGCCACACCGAGGCGGACGCCGACGGCGAGGCGTACACCGCGATGACCGCCGTCGACGACCCCGCCGGTACCGAGGCCTGTACGGCCTTCCCGGGCGGCTCCGCCGGGTGCACGAACCCGGCCACGAGCGGGTGACCGTTTCCACACGGTGGGTGGCGTGAGGCCCCACTGGCGTTCGGATAGATTGTCGGGGGCCCCGTCTTCGCCCCGCGGGCGGAGCCCCGCCAGTGGACGAAGCGGGACCGTCGAACCAGAGCCTGCCTGGAGATGAACGTCATGACCCGCACCCCCGTGAACGTCACCGTCACCGGCGCCGCCGGACAGATCGGCTACGCGCTGCTGTTCCGCATCGCCTCCGGCCACCTCCTCGGCCCGGACGTTCCGGTCAAGCTCCGCCTCCTCGAGATCACCCCGGCGCTCGGCGCCGCCGAGGGCACGGCGATGGAGCTCGACGACTGCGCCTTCCCGCTGCTTCAGGGCATCGACATCAGCGACGACCCGAACGTCGCGTTCGACGGCGCGAACGTGGCCCTCCTCGTCGGCGCCCGCCCCCGCACCAAGGGCATGGAGCGCGGCGACCTCCTCGAGGCCAACGGCGGCATCTTCAAGCCGCAGGGCAAGGCCATCAACGACCACGCCGCGGACGACATCAAGGTCCTCGTCGTCGGCAACCCGGCCAACACCAACGCCCTGATCGCCCAGGCCGCCGCCCCCGACGTACCGGCCGAGCGCTTCACCGCGATGACCCGCCTGGACCACAACCGCGCGCTGTCGCAGCTGTCGAAGAAGACCGGCGTCCCGGTCTCCGAGATCAAGAAGCTGACGATCTGGGGCAACCACTCCGCCACCCAGTACCCGGACATCTTCCACGCCGAGGTCGCCGGCAAGAACGCCGCCGAGGCCGTCAACGACGAGAAGTGGCTGGCCGAGGACTTCATCCCGACCGTCGCCAAGCGCGGTGCCGCGATCATCGAGGCCCGTGGCGCCTCGTCGGCCGCCTCCGCCGCCAACGCCGCGATCGACCACGTGTACACCTGGACCAACGGCACCGCCGCCGGCGACTGGGTCTCCATGGGCATCCCGTCCGACGGCTCGTACGGCGTGCCGGAGGGCCTGATCTCCTCCTTCCCCGTCACCGTGACGGACGGCGCGTACGAGATCGTCCAGGGCCTGGAGATCAACGAGTTCTCCCGCACCCGCATCGACGCCTCCGTCAAGGAGCTCGCGGAGGAGCGCGACGCGGTCCGCGCCCTCGGCCTCATCTGAGCAGCCTCATCCGAGCAGCCGCTCAGCCGTACGCACGAACGGCCCGCCACTCACCCGATCGGGTGAGTGGCGGGCCGTTTTGGCATGGACTTTGTTCGCTACGCTGACACACCCGTAAACAAGAGCCTCAACTATCGGATGCGATAGCTCAGTTGAGCGATTCGGGGGACATCTTGACGCAGCCAGCCGAACCCCAGTCCGACGAGTCGGACGGCCCCACCGTGCCCGCCCAGACCCGCGCCCCGGAGCCGGTCGCCCCGGAGCCGGTCGCCCCGGAGCCCGCGGCCCCGGAACCCGCCGCCCCGCCGCCCGCCGCGGCCACCGCGCCGCCCGCGCACACCGGCTCCGTACCGCTGCCGCCGTTCGTCAGCGAGGCGACGCGGCTGCTGTGCGCCGGGGTCTATCTCGACTCCTCGTTCCGCCGCCGCGTCATCGAGGAGCTGGTCGAACAGCGCCAGCGCACCGTCGCCCCGTCGCTGGGCGTCGACGCCGTCCCGGTGCTGGCGCACGCCCTGCGCTGCCGGCAGGCGGAGGTGCTGACCGGCGTGGGCGTCGGCTTCACCTGGCTGATCTGTTTCGTCCTGAACGCGGCGGCGGACACGGATCGCTGGTGGGTCGGCTGGTACGCCCTGGTCTGCCTGTTCCTCTGGCTGGCCCGGATCGCCGCCGACCGCAGCTCCGCCGTCTACACCCTCGACGTACGCCCCGGCGGCCGGATCGCCCGCTGGCGCGACCGGCTCGCGCTGCTGGTCCGGCTCTACGCCCGGCTGCAGCTGACCGCGTACTGGGCCCTTTCGGTATCCCTCCTGTCCACCGAGGGCGACTTCGTCGGCCTCGCCGTCCCCCTGCTGCTGGCGCTGCCCGTCTGGGCGCACCGCGCCTGGGTGGACCGGGCGCTGCGCGAGGAGCTGGCCAAGCCCCGCTTCCGGCAGCGCCCGCGCGCCGGACTGCCGGGGGCGCACAGCCGGCTGGCCGCCGCCATCGACATGGAGCAGTACGCCCGGCTGACCGTGTACGACCCGTTCGAGCCGTTCGTCGGCTACGGCCACCCGTACGACCCCTGGTCCTTCGCGATCGAGCTGAAGCGCAAGAAGACCCTGGGCGACGCCGAGGCCCCCGCGCTCACCAGCCGTCAGGTCATCGACCTGATCCTCCCCAAGCTCGGCGCCCTGCGGCAGTCCGCCGCCGCGACCAGCCGGGACCGGCTGCGCCAGCTCGAGGTCGAGCATCTGGCGTACCTCCCGACCAGCCCCCGCCGGGGCACGGCGGGCTACGACGAGGACAACACCAACCGGCACATCGCCGAGGCCGTCGACGAGGGCGGCGAGGCCCGCCGCTACTTCCTGCGCGTCCGGGTCGGCGCCTGGGACGAGAACGTGGTGGTCAGCGTGCTGGTCCGGGTGCACACCCAGGGCGGCATGCTGGTGCTGGAGGTCGTGCCGCACGTCCTGTTCCCGGTGCGCGCGGAGTTCCGCGAGGTCGACCGGATCGTGGCGCGCGGCGCCCGCAGCGCGGGGCTGCGCGGTTTCGTACGGGCGCTGGTCTCCAGCCCCACCGCCGTGTTCGCGGCGGGCGTGTCCATCCTCCGTACCTGCGGCTCGTCCTCGCGTGCCTGGCTGAACGACCCGGAGGTGCTGCCCGGTGAGGGACCTGTGACCTCCGTACGGGAACTGGGCAGCGCCGACGACGTGTCCCTCTTCCAGGAGATGGACATCAGCAGGTACGTGAAGACCATCCAGGACCGCATCGCCAGCGGTGTCACGGACGCGCTGGAGGCCAGCGGGTACGAGACCGAGCGGTTCACCCAGCAGGTGTTCAATATCGCCGAAGGCGGCATGTTCATCGGCCAGATGAGCGGCGGAGCGGTCGCCCAGGGCAGTGGAGCACAGGCCGGTTCGGGTTCCGGCGACGGAGGGGGAAAGCAGTGAGCGACGAGACGAGCGAGCCGGCGGGCGGGATCACCATCGGCTCCATGACCGGCGGCGCGGTCGCCCAGGGCGACGAGGCCACGGCCCGCGACGAGGGGCGGCGGCAGACGGCCGCGCCCGCGGGGGAGGTGCCGGCGAATGTGCCCGCGCCGGCCGAGGGCGGGATCGCCATCGGCGTGATGCAGGGCGGCGCCGTCGCCCAGGGCAAGGGGGCGCGGGCCGTCGATGCCTCCGTCACCGTGTCCGGGCCGGACGCCGAGCGGCTGCTCGCGGCTGTCCGGCAGCTGCGCCGGGAGCTGCTCGACCAGCCGCCGAGCGACGAGGCGGAGGACCTGGAGCGGGACCTGGTGGGCGTCACCGACGAGGTACGGCGGGCCGGCAGCGCCGACCGGTCGCGGCTGGCCCGGCTGCGGGAGCGGCTCGAGGTGTCGTCCATGGGGGCGGCCATCGGGGCCTCCGCGGTGGCCGTGGCGCAGGCGATCACGCAGCTGCTGGGCTGAGGGGAGGACACGTTGACCGCCAGATGGGACCCGGAGGCGCAGGACTGGGTCGAGGAGGCCGACACCGGCTCCGCCCCGCCGCCACCGCCCGCCGCGCCACCGCCGACGGTGCTGCCGGGGCAGCGGTCGGGGTCGGACTCCGGCTCGGGCGAGGTGTGGCCGGACGCGCCGGGGACACAGGCGCCGGCTTCGCTGCACGACCTCCCGACCGGCCACTCCGACACCCCGCCACCGCTGACCCCCGGACCTCCGCCGGCGCCCGACGGTCCCGCGCCGATCGCGGACCCGTACGACCTCAGCCCGTACCAGCCCCACGACCCGTACCTGCCGGGCCCGCCCGACGACGGGGGCGGCGGGCGGCGCAGCGCGGCGACGGCCCTCGCCGTGGCGCTGGCCCTGGTGATCGTGGTCGCCGGCGGGGCGATCGGCTATCTGCTGACGAGCGACGACGACGACGGCGGGAACGAGGCCAAGCCGACCCCCTCCGCCACCACCCCGGCCGCCGACACCCCGACAGAGCCGCCCCCGACCAGCGACTCCCCGGTCGAGACGGCGCCGGAGTCCCGGATCCCGCCGGACGGCTACCAGTACAACGTCGAGACGGACTTCCAGCTCGTCGCCCCCGAGGGCTGGGAGCGGGACGTCCAGGGCTCGGTCACCTGGTTCCGCGACCCCGAGGACCCCGACCGCGAGCTGGTCCAGGTCTGGCGGGCGACCGAGTCCGTCGGCTCCCCGCTGGAGCTGGTCGACCTCGCCGAGAACGGCGACGACGGCCTCGCCGGCCGCCCCCAGTACGAACAGCACGCGAGGGGCGAGGTCCCGGGCGCCGAGGCGGCGGAGCTCGACTACTCCTGGGTCGGCGACAACGGCGGCGTCCGCGGCCTGTACCGGGCCATGCGGATGCCGGACGGGTCGCTGTGGGTGGTCGTCGTGTCGGGCCCGCCCGAGTCGTGGCCGTATCAGCAGGAGGTGCAGGCCAACGTGCTCGACTACTTCTGTCTGACGGGTCAGTGCTCGTACGAGGCGGCGCTCGACTGAGAGCGGAACCCCCCGGGACGTTCCGACGTCCATGCCAGGCAGAGGGGGAATCATGAACGCGACACGCCCTGCCCGGGGCCCGAGTACGGCGTTGCTGGTGGCGCTGGCGGTGATCGCCGTCGGCGCCGTCGGCGTGCTGTCGTGGCTGCTGCTCATGAAGCCGCAGGACCACCGTGACCAGGGCTCCGGCCCGACGCCCACCGCCGCGGGCAGCGCCGGCCGCAGTACGCCGCCGCAGGGGAACGACCTGCCGGCGGGTGCCACCGGCGCGCCGCCCGGCGGCTATCAGTGGGCCACCGACGAGACCGGCGTGCTGATCCCCGTACCGGACGGCTGGGTGCCCCGCGCGCCCGATCCGGACGATCCGACGCAGATCTTCTACGACTCGCCCGACGGCCGCAGCCTGCTCCAGGTCAGCACGGTCGCCGACCCGGGGAGCACACCGTACGACTCGATGCGCACGGTGGAGGCCGCGTCCCGGGAGCGGCCGGACTACCGGCTGATGGGCCTGGACTCGGTGGACGGGGAGGGCGAGCCGGCGGAGCTGGAGTTCGTGTACACGCACGACACGTACGGCTCCCGGCACGTCCTGGACCGCGCGTTCGTCGCCCCCGACGGGAATCAGTACGCCGTGCTGGTCGCCGGTCCGTCCGACGCGGCCGCGCGGGCGCGGACCCGGGAGCTGCAGACCGTCGTCCTCGACCACTTCTGCGTGGGGGAGCACTGCCCGGCCGCGGGGTGAGTCCCGCCCGCGGCCGGACGACGCCTACCGCTGCGGGGCCATCCCCTGTACGAGGCCGCCCAGCGCCTCCATGGCCTTGACCTGCAGCCCCGGCCCGAACGTGATCCGGGCCGCGCCGAGGCGGCCCAGCTCCTCGGGCGGCGGGAACTTCGGGTGCCCCACGGCGTTCAGCGGCAGGCCGATGCCCTCCGCGAGCGCCGGGATGTGGTCCGGCGCCGCCATGATCGGGTACACGCCGTCCGCGCCGGCCGCCGCGTACGCCCGTCCGCGTACGACGGCCTCCTCGGCCGTACGGCCCCCGCGCAGATACGTGTCGATGCGGGCGTTCACGAACAGCCGGTCGCCCGCCTCCTGGCGTACCGCCGCGAGGTAGTCGGCCTGCTCGGCGGGGGACTTGAGCCGCTTCGTGCCGTGCTCGGTGTCCTCCAGGTTGCAGCCCACGACCCCGAGGGCCAGCAGGCGGTCGACGAGCTCCGCCGGGGCCAGCCCGTAGCCGTCCTCGATGTCCGCGGACACCGGGACGTCCACCGCCCGGGCGATCCGCCCGACCGCGGCGAACATCTCGTCGGGCGGCGTCGCGCCGTCCGCGTACCCGAGGCTCGCCGCGATGCCCGCGCTCGGGGTGGCCAGGGCCGGGAAGCCGGCCCCGGCCAGCACCCGGGCGGAGGCCACGTCCCAGGGGCCCGGCAGGATCACCGGGTCGCCGGGGACGCGGCCGTGGTGCAGCGCGCGGAACTGCTCTACCGTCACGCGCGCGGCTGCGGCTTGTAGTGGCCGCCGGGGGTGCGGGCGGCGACGTTGAGGCGGTTCCACACGTTGATGGCCGCGATCAGGCCGATCAGGTGGCCCAGCTCCGCCTCGTCGAAGTGCGCGGCGGCGCGCTCGTACACGGCGTCCGGGACGAAGCCGTCGGTCAGCACGGTGACGGCCTCCGTCAGGGCGAGGGCGGCGCGCTCCTTGTCGGTGAAGTGCTCCTCGGCCTCGTCGAACGCGGGCACCAGGGAGATGCGCACCGGGTCCTCGCCGATGTTGAGGGCGTCCTTGGTGTGCATGTCGATGCAGTACGCGCACCGGTTGATCTGGGAGGCCCGCAGCAGGACCAGGTGGACGAGCTTCTCGTCGCTGATGCCCTTGACCGCGGCCTGGTTGAACGCGAGGACGGTCTTGTAGACCTCGGGGGCCGCCTTGAAGATGTTCATGCGTGTCGTCATGCCTCCACGCTAGGCCGGGGTTTTCCCCGTCGGCGGTCCATTCGTCCGGCGGGTTGCTGGGCCACTTCGGGGTCCGGGGTACTGTCCTCGCATGTCAGACAAGCGGGCCGCCCCGGACCGGCTGCGGGCCGGCTGGGTCTCGTCCCTCGACCTGCACATCGAGCTCGAACGCGGGACGCGCAGCGTCGCCCAGTCGCTGACGCGGGCCCTGCGGGACGCCGTCCGCGGGGGCCGGCTGGCGCCCGGGACCCGGCTGCCGTCCACGCGGGCACTCGCGGTGGACCTGGGGATCGCCCGCAACACCGTGGCCGACGCCTACACCGAGCTGTGCGCCGAGGGGTGGCTGACCGCGCGGCAGGGGTCCGGGACGCGGGTGGCCACCCGGGCGGAGCCCAGGCGGGACGGGCGGCGGCCGGTGCGGGCGGTGCCCACGGTGGGGCATCCGCTGACGCCGCCGGTCACGTACAACATGCTTCCCGGCCAGCCGACGCTGTCGGCGTTCCCCCGTACGGCGTGGGCGACGGCGATGCGGCGGGCGCTGATCGCGGCGCCGGCGGAGGCGTTCGGCTACCAGGGGCCGGCGGGGCGGGTGGAGCTGCGGCGGGAGCTGGCGGGGTATCTGGCGCGGGCGCGGGGCGTGGACGTGTCGCCGGAGCGGGTGGTGCTGAGCTCCGGGTTCATCCACGGGCTGGCGCTCACCGCCCGGGTGCTGCGGGCGCGGGGGGTGCGGCGGATCGCGGTCGAGCTGTACGGGATCCAGGAGCACCGGGCGGTGCTGGAGCGGGCGGGCCTGCGGCCGGTGCCGGTGCCGGTGGACGACGACGGGATGTGCGTCGAGGGGCTGGCGGGGCTGGGGGTGCAGGCGGTGCTGCTGACGCCGGCGCACCAGTTCGCGCTGGGGGGTGCGCTGTCGCCCGCGCGGCGGGCGGCGCTGGTGGACTGGGCGCGGCGGACGGGCGGGGTGGTGCTGGAGGACGACTACGACGGGGAGTTCCGCTACGACCGCCAGCCCATCGGGGCGCTGCAGGGGCTGGACCCGGAGCGGGTGGTGTACCTCGGCACGGCGTCGAAGTCCCTGGCCCCCGCGGTCCGCCTGGGCTGGATGGTGCTGCCCCCGCGCCTGGCCGGGGAGGTCCTGGAGGCGAAGGGCGCGGACTGGACGTCCAGCTCGCTGGACCAGCTGGCCCTGGCCGAACTGATCTCCTCCGGCGCGTACGACCGCCACGTCCGCGCGATGCGCCTGCGCTACCGCCGCCGCCGCGACCGCCTCACGACGGCGCTCGCGACCCGCGCCCCCCACGTCCGCGTCACGGGCATCGCGGCGGGCCTCCACGCGCTCCTGGAGGTCCCCCCGGGCACGGAACCCCAGATCCTGTCCCAGGCGACATCGGAGGGCCTGGCCCTCACAGACCTCTCCCACCTGGCCCTGGTCCCCCCGGAGACCCCCCGCCCGGCCCTGGTCGCGGGCTACGCCCCGCCGCCGGACCATCTGTATCCGGGGGCGATCGCGGCGCTGTGCCGGGCGTTGCGGGTGTGAGGGTGGCTCAGCCGGGGCCGTACCAGTCGATTGGCGCTCAGCGGACGTATTGCTTGAGGATCTCGGTGTTCAAGGTGATGCCGAGATCCGCGATCTCGAACGTGCTGCCGAATGGGTGGGAGCGGACCGCGCGGTACTTGCCGTCCTCCGGCTCGCTGTGGACGACGGCCTCGCAGGAGCCGCGGTCGATGAGCAGGTAGACGGGGATGCCCGTCTCGGCGTACGCGACCGGCTTCTCCACGCGATCGCGCTTGTCGGTGTCGTAGTCGTACGAGGTGACCTCGACCACCATGAGCGAGTCACCGGGCTCGGCCCACTCACCCTGGCCGGCGAAGTGGGCGATCGGGGCGAGGACGCCGTCGGGTCTGGCGTGGCCCGAACGGTACTGGTCGACGCGGAGGCCCTGCTCGATGTGCAGGTCCAGCTCCGGGCGGGCCTGCATGCACTGCCGCAGCAGCCACATGATGATCGCGCCGTGGTCGCCGTCGGGCACGGACTTGACTCCGATCCTGCCGTTGATGAACTCGAGGGTGACCGTTTCCGGCGCGTGTGACGCGAGCTCCTCGAACTCCTCCACGCTCATTTGTGGGCGGCGATCAGCGGTGATGCTCACAGGCCGCCTCCATCCACTCTTCCCGACGGGATCCTGCTCCCACGGTAGCGCGTAAGCACCGGTCCGGGCTCGTAATGGCTGGCTGAGGTGGTGAGAGGACGGGCCTCTGCTATTCGCGTGAGGGACGGTGACCATTGGCGATGCTTCCGTTACTCAGGGGAGGGGATCGCGGCGCTGTGAGGGCGGGGGCGTGATGGCCGCATCCCGCGCATACGCAGTGCCTGCCGGGTTCGGCACCGGGCCGTAGTCCTCGGCGTGGTCTCTCATCAGCACGGCGAGCAGTTCCGGATCGGAGTGGACCTCGGCGGTGTGCTGCCAGGTGATGAGCGTCTGGGCGACGCACGCGTTGTTGCCGACCGTGTCGGCCTCGCGCATGGTGTCGACCAACTCGTCGGCGAAGGCCCGGAGATCGGGCTCGGGCAGGAAACGAACCCAGGGGAGCGCGTCCGGCAGCATGCCGACGAGCAGGTCCGTGCTGCTGGGCTCCCGCCGGGCAGGCATCCGGGTGTCCTCGAAGAATCCGCTGAAGTCGAGCTTGCCCGACTTCACGGCATCGACGGAATGTTGGCGCAGGGGGCGCTTGGCGGCGTCCTCCGACGCGGTGCGCGTGAGCGTCCCGACGTCCGGGTCGGATTTGGCTCGAGTCATGGGGGGCCTCTCGGCAGATCGTGGTCGGCGGACGTCTGCTCGGGATCTCGGTGTCCGAGGCGATGCCGACGTCCATGGGGCCACGCGCATCATGCCTGATCCGGGCGGTGGGTCTGAGGTGGTTGTACCCGTGTGGGTGACCGGCTGCTGTTCGTGGGGTTTGGATCGCTGTGCGCTGTTACGTTCGCCGCGGTTCAGTTGTTCGGCGGCGGTGAGGGGGTTCCCATGGGTAGGCATCCACGGGAGTTGGATCCGGCTTCGTCTCCCAAGGCGTTCTTCGGGGCCGAGTTGCGGCGGTTGCGGGAGGAGGCTGGGCTGTCGCAGGAGCGGTTGGGGGAGTTGGTGTTTTGTTCGGGGACTTATATCGGGCAGATCGAGACCGCTGTGCGGTCGCCTCAGTTGGATCTGGCCGAGCGGATCGATGAGGTGTTGCAGACCGGGGGGTATCTGGCCCGGCTGTGTCCGATGGTGATGCGGTCCCGGCACGCGCGGTTCTTTGCGGCAGCGGCGGAGCTTGAGACGGCGGCCACGACCATCAGTCAGTATGCAGGCGCGCTCATCCCCGGCCTGCTGCAGACGGAGTCCTATACACGCGCGCTGATCAGGGCCGCGTTTCCCCGGCTGCCCAAGAGCGAACTGGACGAGCGGGTGGCCGCCCGCATGGAACGGGCCCGGCTCCTGGACGGCGCGGCGCAGCCCGAGCTATGGGTGATTCTGCACGAGGCGGCCCTCAGGCCCGTCGTGGGTACGCCCCTGATCGCGGCCGAGCAGTTGCTGCGTATCGGCGAGGTGGCGTGTGAGGGCCGGGTCCTGGTTCAGGTGCTGCCGTTCTCGTCCGGCGCGCACGCCACGAACTCCGGCTCTTTCCGGATCATGACGTTCGCCGACGCTCCGCCGATGGTGTACGAAGAGGGCCAGTACGCCGGGCAGTTGCTCGACGACCCGGCCCTGGTCGCGATGTACCAGCGGGGATACGATCTCGCCAGGGCCGTCGCCCTTTCTCCGGAGGCGTCCCTCGCGTTGATCGAATCGGCAGCGGAGGAGCACACGAAGTGAGCACCGATCTGAGCGCCGCGCGCTGGCGGAAGTCCTCGTACAGCAATGCCGCCGGTGGCGACTGCATCGAGGTCGCCGACGGCTATCCCGGCCTCATCCCCGTCCGCGACAGCAAGAACCCGAGCGGGCCCGCGCTCGTCTTCACCGCCGACGCCTGGGCCGCGTTCGTCGCCGCCGTCGCGGCCGGGGACGTCGCCAACTCCTAAACAGGGCAGGGCAGATACTCCAGGCTCAGCTCATGGTCCACCGCGGAGCTCGTCCGCATGGACGCCGCCGAGACCTGCTCCCACGAGCCGTACTTCAGGTACAGCTGGTCCGCCGTCGGGCCCACCGGGTTGCCGTACTTCTCCTGGTTGCGCTGCTCCAGGAGCGCCACCTCCTCCGGCGACATGCCGGCCCGGGTGATCTCCTTCGCGTCGTTGCGCATGTCGACCAGCTCGCGCGCGATCGTCTCCTCCGAGGCGCCCGTGGCGCGGAGGTCCGCCTCCGTGCGGTGCATGTCCTCCAGGAGACCGTGGTACGCCATCCGCGTGCGCTGGGCCTCGACCTTCTCGTCCATCGGCATGACGCGGATCCGGCAGACCACCGGGTCCGTGCTGGGGCACGGGTCGTCGGCGGCGACGGGGGCCGCCAGGGGGGCCGTGATGACCGAGCCGCAGGGGTCGCAGGCTGCTGCGGAGGCGGCGTCGACGCCCAGTAAGGCGACGGCGGCGAACAGCGGGAGCAGGGCGCGCGAGAAGCGCGAGGGGGAGAGACGCATGCCGTGCAGCCTGGCGGAGGGCGGGCCGGGGGTCCGTGTGACACACCGGTGATCACTCGATCAGGGCGCAGCCCCGGCACCAGTCCGATCTGCTCGTGGCTGACCTCGGTGGAGAGGCCGACTACGACGGCGGGCAGCGCGGGACGGCCGCGAGGATGTCGTTGATGCGGCCGTTGCTTCGCTCGTAGCCCTCGCCGCCGTCCTCCAGAAGCATGATCGAGCGGATCTCGTCCGGCGTCAGCCCGCGATCGTGAAGGGCGATGACCTGCTCCCGCCAGGCGATCGCCGCTCCGGCGCCGTCGATGGCGTAGGCCTGCGACAGCGCCCGGTTCGCCTGGCGCAGGGTCACTACGGCGATTGCGATCGCGATGACGTTCCCGATCACGCCGGCGAGGGCGGCGAACGCCGTCCAGAAGTTCTCACCCATGAATGGCCCCCCAGTGGATGAACGATCACTGGGGGGCGATTGTGCACCCTCAAGTACTGTCAGAAAAGGGGGACTTGAGGGAAATCTAGCCCGCCAACACCGCCCGCAGCTGATCCAGCCCCCAGTCCAGGTCCTCCTTCGAGATCACCAGCGGCGGCGCGAGGCGGATCGTCGAGCCGTGGGTGTCCTTCACCAGGACCCGGCGGGCCAGCAGCCTCTCCGAGATCTCGCGCCCCGTCCCGTGCGCCGGGTCGATGTCGACGCCCGCCCACAGCCCGCGTCCGCGGACCTCGCGGACGGCGCCGCCGGTGAGCAGGCCGAGCTCGCGGTGGAGGTGGTCGCCGAGCTCCGTGGCGCGCCGCTGGTACTCGCCGGTGCGCAGCATCGCGATCACCTCCAGGGCGACGGCGCACGCGAGGGGGTTGCCGCCGAACGTCGAGCCGTGTTCGCCGGGGCGGAAGACGCCCAGGATCTCCGCCGACGCGACGACCGCCGACACCGGGACGACGCCGCCGCCGAGGGCCTTGCCGAGGATGTAGACGTCGGGGACGACGTCCTCGTGTTCGCAGGCGAAGGTGCGGCCCGTACGGCCGAGGCCCGACTGGATCTCGTCCGCCATGAAGAGCACGTTCCGCGCCGCCGTCAGCTCCCGCACCCCGCGCAGATACCCCGCCGGCGGCACCAGCACCCCCGCCTCGCCCTGGATCGGCTCCAGCAGCACGGCAACGGTGTCGTCGTCCACGGCCGCCTCCAGCGCCGTGAGGTCGCCGTACGGGACGATCTCGAAGCCGGGGGTGTACGGGCCGTAGTCCGCGCGGGCCTCGGGGTCGGTGGAGAAGCTGATGATCGTCGTCGTCCGGCCGTGGAAGTTGTCCGCCGCGACGACGATCTTCGCGCGGCCGTCCGGCACGCCCTTGACCCGGTACCCCCACTTGCGGGCGGTCTTCACCGCCGTCTCGACGGCCTCCGCGCCGGTGTTCATCGGGAGCACCATGTCCTTGCCGCACAGCGCGGCGAGCTCGGCACAGAACGCGGCGAACCGGTCGTGGTGGAAGGCGCGCGAGGTCAGCGTCACCCGTTCCAGCTGGGCGCGGGCGGCGTCCAGCAGCCGCCGGTTGCCGTGGCCGAAGTTCAGGGCCGAGTAGCCAGCCAGCATGTCCAGATAGCGCCGGCCCTCGACGTCGGTCATCCAGGCGCCGGAGGCGGAGGCGACGACGACGGGCAGCGGGTGGTAGTTGTGCGCGGAGTGCGCCTCAGCTTCGTCGATGAGGTCGGTGGTACGCGTCACGGCTTACGGCTCCTTCGTGGGTGCTGGAGGAGAGAGGGTGCGCCCTTGTGGGGCGTACGTTCATCGTGCCCCGCCGCACCGCGACCGTAAGCCGACCGAATGGCGGGACGGCCGGGTGCGGGCGGCGGACCTTCACTATCGTGGACGGCGGGCGCCGCGACTGGCGAACGTGGAAGTGACCACGGGGGAACGGCGCCCGGACCGCACACGAGGTGCCGCCCGCCTGGGCACCCCGGGACGACTCGACGACCCGGAGGTTTGCGCGATGCCCCTCGACCACCCCGCCCTGAACGCCGCCGATCCCGACCTCGCCGCCCTCGTCGGCGCCGAGGAGCGGCTGCAGGCCGACACCCTGCGCCTGATCCCCAGCGAGAACTACGTGTCCGCCGCCGTACTGGAGGCCACCGGCACGGTCCTCACCAACAAGTACAGCGAGGGCTACCCGGGCCGCCGCTACTACGAGGGCCAGCAGAACATCGACCCCGTGGAGCTCCTGGCGATCGACCGGGCGAAGGCCCTCTTCGGCACCGAGCACGCCAACGTCCAGCCCTACTCCGGCTCCCCGGCGAACCTCGCCGCGTACCTGGCGTTCGCCGAGCCCGGCGACACCGTGATGGGCATGGCCCTGCCGATGGGCGGGCACCTCACCCACGGCTGGGGCGTCTCGGCGACGGGGAAGTGGTTCCGGGGCGTGCAGTACGGCGTACGCCGGGACACCGGCCGCATCGACTTCGACGAGGTGCGCGAGCTGGCCCTCAAGGAGCGCCCCAAGCTGATCTTCTGCGGCGGTACGGCCGTCCCCCGCACCATCGACTTCGCCGCCTTCGGCGAGATCGCCCGCGAGGCCGGCGCCGTCCTGGTCGCGGACGTCGCGCACATCGCCGGCCTGATCGCCGGCGGCGCCCACCCCTCGCCCGTCCCGCACGCCGACGTGATCTCCACGACCACCCACAAGACGCTGCGCGGCCCGCGCGGCGCGATGCTGCTGGCGACGAAGGCGGACACCGGCAAGCTGATCGACAAGGCCGTCTTCCCCGGCCTCCAGGGCGGCCCGCACAACCACACCACGGCCGCCATCGCCGTCGCCCTGAGGGAGGCCGCGCAGCCGTCCTTCCGCGCGTACGCGGCCCAGGTCGTCGCCAACGCGAAGGCCCTGGCCGAGGCCCTGGCCGAGCGGGGCTTCGACCTCGTGTCCGGCGGTACGGACAACCACCTCATCCTGATGGACCTCACCCCCAAGGACGTCCCCGGGAAGATCGCGGCGAAGGCCCTGGACCGCGCGGGCATCGTCGTGAACTACAACACCGTCCCGTACGACCCCCGCAAGCCCTTCGACCCCTCCGGCGTCCGCATCGGCACCCCGTCCCTGACGTCCCGCGGCCTGGGCACGGAGCACATGCCGGCGGTGGCCGACTGGATCGACCGCGGCGTCACCGCGGCGGCGTCAGGCGACGAGACGGCGCTGAAGGCGATCCGCGCGGAGGTCGCGGAGCTGATGGCGGCCTACCCGGCGCCGGGTCTGGCCGAGTAGCCGGGCATCGTACCGACGGGGCCCGGTCCGCCGGGCCCCGTCGGCATGCGGTCCCGGGCGGGGGGCGTCGGGGTGCCCACAAGCCGTACCGTGTCCTACGTCTCGTCCGCCCCCGGCCTTCGTCACCGTGCCGCAGCACACGCCCGCGAAGGCCTCCGCACCTGAGAGAATGGACCCATGGCAGTCAGCGATCGTCCTCGTGTGCTCTCCGGGATCCAGCCCACCTCGGGCTCGTTCCACCTCGGCAACTACCTCGGCGCCGTGCGCCAGTGGGTGGCCCTGCAGGAGTCCCACGACGCCTTCTACATGGTGGTGGACCTGCACGCGATCACGGTGCCGCAGGACCCGGAGGCGCTGCGCGCCGCCACCCGGCAGGCGACCGCGCAGCTGCTCGCCGCCGGTCTGGAGCCCGAGCGCTGCACGCTGTTCGTCCAGAGCCACGTGCCGGAGCACGCGCAGCTCGCCTGGGTCATGAACTGCATCACGGGCTTCGGCGAGGCCTCCCGGATGACGCAGTTCAAGGACAAGTCCGCCCGGCACGGCGCCGCCGCCACCAGCGTGGGCCTGTTCACGTACCCGATCCTCCAGGTCGCCGACATCCTGCTGTACCAGGCGGACGCCGTCCCGGTCGGCGAGGACCAGCGCCAGCACGTCGAGCTCACCCGTGACCTCGCGGAGCGCTTCAACACCCGCTTCGGCCAGACGTTCACCATGCCGGCGCCGTACATCCTGAAGGAGACGGCGAAGATCTACGACCTGCAGGACCCGGGTATCAAGATGAGCAAGTCGGCGTCGTCGCCGAAGGGCCTCGTCAACCTGCTCGACGAGCCGAAGGTCACCGCCAAGAAGATCAAGAGCGCCGTCACCGACACCGACACGGTCGTGCGCTACGACCCGGAGCACAAGGCCGGCGTCTCCAATCTGCTCACCATCTACTCCACGCTCACCGGGGCGACCATCCCCGATCTGGAGCAGCGGTACGAGGGCAAGGGCTACGGTGCGCTCAAGACCGATCTGGCCGAGGTGGTGACCGAGTGGGTGACCCCGTTCCGGGAGCGTACGCAGGCGTTCCTCGACGACCCCGAGACCCTGGACGCCATCCTCGCGACCGGCGCCGAGAAGGCCCGCGCGGTCGCGGCGGAGACGCTCGCCCAGGCCTATGACAGGGTGGGCTTCCTGCCCGCCAAGCACTGACAGGGAGACGACGTGGGGACCGTGACGCTCGGCGTTTCGATCGCGGTCCCGGAGCCGTACGGCAGCCTGCTCCAGCAGCGCAGGGCCGGCTTCGGGGACACCGCGGCGGGCGGCATTCCCACGCACGTGACGCTGCTCCCGCCGACGGAGGTCGCGCGGGAGCGGTGGCCGGCCGTGGAGGAGCATCTGGCGCGGGTGGCGTCCCGGCAGGTGCCGTTCCCCATGCGGCTGTCGGGCACGGACACGTTCCGGCCGCTGACGCCGGTGGTGTTCGTCAAGGTCGTCGAGGGCGCGGCGGCCTGCTCCTGGCTGCAGGAGCGGGTGCGGGAGGCGGACGGGCCGCTGGCGCGCGAGCTGATGTTCCCGTACCACCCGCACGTGACGGTGGCGCACAAGATCGACGAGTCCGCGATGGACACGGCGTACGCGGCCCTCGCGGACTTCGAGGCCGCCTGGTCGGTGGGCGCCTTCGCGCTGTACGAGCAGGGCGCCGAGGACGGCGTCTGGCGGCTGCGGCGGGAGTTCGCGTTCGGCTCGCACGAGCCCCGGCAGACGCTGCCCACCCAGCAGGCGTGTACGGAACGGGCGTCGTCACCGGGGTGAGCTTCACCGGGTCCGTAGATTGACCCCATGGAGCTCACCCGGCTTGTCGGCCCGTACACGGCCCGCATCACGCGCACCCGTGCGTGGCGGGTCTACGAGTATCTGGACGAGCGGCGCTGGAACCGGCTGGCCGCCTCCATCACCTTCTCCAGCTTCATCGCCCTCTTCCCCCTGCTCACCGCGATCGCCGCGTTCGCCGCCGCCTTCCTCACCACCGGCCGCCGCGACCGCCTCGCCGACTGGATGGCCGAACAGGTCCCCGGCATCGCCGACCAGCTCGACCTCGACGCCCTCTTCGCCAACGCCGGCACCGTCGGCCTCATCGCCCTGGGCCTGCTGCTGCTCACCGGCCTGAACTGGATCGGCGCCCTGCGCGACTGCCTGCGCGCCGTCTGGGACCGCGACGACCGCGACGCCGGCTTCCTCCTCGGCAAGCTCAAGGACGCCGGCGTCCTGCTGGGCCTGGGCGGCGCCCTCCTGGTCTCCGTCGGCGTGTCCGTGACCGCCGCCACCGCCGCCCGTACCGTCGTACGGGCCATGGGCCTGTCCGACCACGGCGCCGGACTGTGGCTGCTGACCGCCGCCGGCTTCACCACCGCCGTCGCCGCCGACTTCCTGCTGATGCTGTACGTGCTGACGCGCCTGCCCGGAGTATGGCCGGAGCGCCGCGACGTCCTCGTCGCGGCGCTCCTCGGGGCGGTCGGCTTCGAGCTACTGAAGCTGCTCCTCAGCGGCTACCTTTCCGGTGTCGCCTCCCGCAACGTCTACGGGGCTTTCGGCGTCCCCGTCGCCCTCGTCCTGTGGATCAGCTTCATGGCCCGCCTCGTCCTGTGGTGCGCGGCGTGGACGGCGGCCCCGCACCAGCTCCGGCAGCGGCCGGAAGCGGTGGACGACCAGGACGACCAGGGCGAGGAAGAGCAGTGAGCCGCCGGTGACGTACAGGGCCATCCCGATGCCGCCCTGGTCGTCCGCCGCCTGCTTCTTCTCGCCGGCCGCGGCGTCGTCCCGCGCCGCACCGTCCTGGTTCTTCTCGCTGGTCTTGGCGTCCTCGACGTCCTTCAGCGAGCTGCGCGGGGGCACCAGCTGACCGACCGGGGTCACCTGGTCACCGGCCTTGAAGCCCCAGTCCAGCAGCTTGGCGGCCTCCCGGTAGACGGCGTTGTGCCCGGCGTCCTCCGCCGGGTGCATCACGGTCACCAGCAGCACCCGGCCGTTTCGCTCGGCGATCCCGGTGAAGGTGGCGCCGGCCTCGGTGGTGTTGCCGTTCTTGATCCCGGCGATGCCTTTGTACGGGTCGAGGTCGTAGTCGCCGGTCAGCAGCCGGTTGGTGTTCTGGATCTCGAACGTCTTCCCCTTCTCGCCGGGGAACTGCGCCCGCGCCGTCGCGGCGTAGGAGCGGAAGTCGGGGTTGAGCATGCCCTCGCGGCCGAAGAGCGTCAGGTCGTACGCGGAGGACGTCTGGCCGGGGGCGTCGTAGCCGTCGGGCTCGACGACGTGGGTGTCCGCGGCGCCGAGCTCGGCGGCCTTGGCGTTCATCTCCGCCACGGTCTGCGGCTTGCCGCCGTTCTTGCTGGTCAGCACATGGACGGCGTCGTTGCCCGAGCGCAGGAAGACGCCCAGCCAGAGGTCCTTCATCGTGTAGGTCTGGTCCTCCTTGATGCCGACCAGACTGCTGCCCTCGCCGAGGTCCTCCAGATCGGACGCCTGCACCGTGTACTGCTGGGTCGCGGGGTACTTCGGCAGCAGGGTGTCCGCGAAGAGCATCTTCAGCGTCGACGCCGGCGCCAGCTTCCAGTGCGCGTTGTGCGCCGCCAGTACCTGGCTGGTCTCCGCGTCCGCGACGATCCAGGACCGCGCGGTGAGCTTCTTCGGCAGCTGCGGCGCCCCCTCGGCGATCTGCACCTGGGTTCCGGACTGGCCCAGGAGCTCACCGCCCACGTTCGACATGGTGTCGGGGGGCATCGGCTGGTCGTCGTCCTGGGCGGCGGCGATCCCGCTGAGGGGGCCGAGCACGAGCAGGGCGGCGGTGGTGAGCTTCACCACGGCGTTAGTCAGATAAGAGGACGGCACGGCCCGAACTTACCTGGCCCGCGCGGGCAAAGGGACCCCACAGGGTCCGTTTGGCTGGATGCCCCCGCCCACCCCCTCGGGCCGGGGCGCCGCGGGTCTGCATACCCTGCACGTATGCACATCGGTCGACGCGGTTCGCTTTTCCTCCTCGCCTTCGGGGTGTGGTCGTGGTTCATCTGGATCACTTTTGTTAAAAACTTGGCCGCCGACGGCAGCGGGCTGGCGTTCGACGACGCGGGTGATCCGACGGGCTACTTCTGGGTTCATCTGCTGCTCGCGATCACGTCCTTCGTGCTCGGCACGGTGATCGGAGTGATCGGATGGCGGGGCGTACGCGCGAACAGGAGCGGGGGATAACTCCATGATCGTCGGGGCGATAGCGGTGGCCGCCGGGCTGGTGGCCCTGGTGCACTGGTACCTGTGGCGGCGGCTGGTGCGGGACACCACCGTCAGGGGCTCGCGGGCCCGGCGGTGGCTGACGGTGCTGCTGGTCGCGCTGCCGGTGACCTCGTTCGCGGCCTTCGGGACCGAGCGGGCGGGGGCGAACTTCACGCTGCAGAAGGTCTTTGCCTGGCCCGGGATGCTGTGGCTGACGGTGCTGCTCTACGTGACCCTCGGCCTGTTCGTGGGCGAGCTGGTCCGGCCCCTGCTGCGGCGGTGGCTGGAGCGGCGGGCCGCCGGCACCGCGGTCGTGGTGGAGGCGGACCGCGAGGCCGCCGTCGCGGCGCTGGCGCAGAAGGTCGTCGCCGGGGGCGGGAGCGTACCGGCGGAGGAGGTGCCGGAGCCGTCCGCGCCCGCCTCGGCTTCCGACGACGCCGGTGCGGTGTCCCGGCGGCTGTTCGTCGCCCGTACCGTGGCCGTCGGTGCCACCGCCGTGGCCGCGGGGACCGTGGGGTACGGGGCGTACGGGGTGCTGGGCAGGGCGCCGAAGGTCAAGCGCGTGACGATCCCCCTGGCCAAGCTGCCGCGGGCCGCGCACGGCTACCGGATCGCCGTCGTCAGCGACATCCACCTCGGTCCGATCCTGGGGCGCCACCACACCGAGCGGATCGTCGCGACGATCAACCGCACCAACCCGGACCTGGTCGCCGTCGTCGGTGACCTCGTCGACGGCACCGTCGAACACCTCGCTCCCGCCGCCGAACCGCTGCGGCGGCTGCGCTCGCGCGACGGGTCGTTCTTCGTCACCGGGAACCACGAGTACTTCTCCGGCGCCGACGCCTGGGTCGAGCACGTCCGCGAGCTGGGCCTCCACCCGCTGCAGAACGAGCGCGTGGAGATCGCCGGCTTCGACCTGGCCGGCGTCAACGACCTGAACGGCGAGGACGAGGGCGAGGGCCCCGACTTCGACCGGGCGCTCGGCGACCGCGACACCTCCCGCGCCTCGGTGCTGATGGCCCACCAGCCGGTCGTCATCCACGACGCCGTCAAACACGGCGTCGACCTGCAGCTCTCCGGCCACACCCACGGCGGCCAGGTCTGGCCCGGCTCACTGATCGCCAAGCTGGCGAACCCGACGGTGGCGGGGCTGGAGCGGTACGGGGACACTCAGCTGTACGTGACCCGGGGCGCCGGCGCCTGGGGGCCACCGGTGCGGGTGGGGGCCGAGTCGGACATCACCGTCGTCGAACTGGCGTCGCGGCAGGCGTGAGGGCGCCTGTCCGGGGAGGGAGGGCCGGGTGACCGGTACGCAGACCGGGACCGTCGTCGCACCGCGTACGCCGGGCGATGACGCGGCGGCGGAGGAGCGGGTGCCCTGGCGGCCGTATCTCTGGTTGTTCGGGGGGCTGTTCGCCGCGTACTCGCTCTACTCGCAGCTGCAGCTGGCCCACTTCGGCTCCCCGTCCTGGGATCTGGCGATCTTCGAGCAGGAGGTACGGGCCTACTCCGACTTCCGCTCGCCGGTCGTGGACATCAAGGGCCCCGGCTTCATGATCCTCGGCGACCACTTCTCGCCGCTGGTGGCACTGCTCGTACCGCTGTACTGGATCTGGCCGTCCCCGGCGGCCCTGCTCGTCGCGCAGGCGGCGCTCTTCGCGGGGTCCGCCGTGATCGTCGGCCGGACCGCCGCCCGGTTCCTCGGGCGCCGGGCGGGGGTGGGGCTGGCGCTGGCGTACGGGCTGTCGTGGGGTGTGCAGGAGGCGGTCAAGGCCGACTTCCACGAGGTCGCCCTCGCGGTGCCGCTGCTCGCGCTCGTGTGCCGGGCGCTGCTGCTCGAGCGGTGGCGGGCGGCGGCGCTGTGGTCGCTGCCGCTGCTGCTGGTCAAGGAGGATCTGGGGATCACGGTCGCCGTGGTCGGCGGGCTGCTGTTCTGGTACGGGCAGCGCCGCCTCGGGGTGGCGCTGGCGGGGACGGGCCTGGTGGCGTTCGCGGTCACGGTGTGGGTGCTGATCCCGGCGGCGAACTCCGCGGGCCGGTACGACTACTGGACGAAGGTCTCCGTCACCGGCGAGGACCAGCAGCCGGGGCTGATGGACAGCGTGCTGGACGTGTTCAGCAACAGCGTGAAGATCGAGATGGTCTTCTTCGTCTTCGCCGTGACGGGCTTCCTGGCCCTGCGCTCGCCGCTGGCGGCGCTCGCGCTGCCGACGCTGGGCTGGCGGCTGCTGTCGCACGAGCCGTACCACTGGGGCATGGGCTGGCACTACAGCGCCACCCTGATGCCGATCGTCTTCCTGGCCGCCGCCGACGGCGTCCGCCGCGCCCGCAACTCCCCGCGCCCCTGGCTCGCCTCGTACGCGAAGGTCGCCGTCCCCGTGATGACCGCCGCGTCCCTGGCGCTCACCCAGCACCTCCCGCTGCGCGATCTCCTGCGCCCCGAGACGTACCACTCCGACCCGCGTATCGAGGCCGCGAAGGGCGCGCTCGAGGCGATCCCCCCGGGCGCCTCCGTCGAGGCGGACGTGCCGTTCCTGGCCCATCTCACCGCCGACCACAGGGTGTACTGGCTGGGCGGCGCCGAGTCCGTCACCCCCGACGCCATCGCGGTGCGCGCCACGTACGCGGGCGCGGACCCGGTGGCGTACGCGAACCAGCTGCACCCGGGGGAGCCGTGGCGGCTGGTGTTCCAGCAGGACGAGTACGTGGTGCTGCTGCGATGATCACCACCGCCCGGCTGACCCTCCTCCCGCTGGCCGTCGAGCACGCCGACGAGATGGCCGCCGTCCTCGCCGACCCCGCCCTGCACACGTTCACCGGCGGCGCCCCGTACACCCCCGACGCCCTGCGTGCCCGCTACGAACGCCTCGTCGCCGGCTCCCCCGACCCGGCGGTGGGCTGGCGGAACTGGGTGATCAGGCTGGAGTCCGAGCAGTGCCTGACCGGGACCGTGCAGGCCACGGTCACCGGGGCGACGGCGGAGGTCGCCTGGGTGGTGGGCACCGCCTTCCAGCGGCGGGGGATCGCCGCGGAGGCCGCCCGCGCGCTCGTCGGACGGCTGCGCTCGGAGGGGATACGGACCGTCGTCGCGCACATCCACCCCGGCCACAAGGCGTCCGCCGCCGTCGCGCAAGCGGCGGGGCTGGCGCCCACCGGCCGCGTGCACGACGGCGAGGTCCGGTGGGAGTCGGCCGGCTGACGGCGCGGACTCACAGGGGATTCCCAGGAAACCGCCCGGACCCCGGCCCCGTACCGACGCGATACTGACCGGATGAGCAGCGCTACGGTCCTCATCGTCGAAGACGAGCCCGGCATCGCGGACGTCCTGCAGATCACCCTCCGCTTCCACGGGCTCGACCCCCTCACCGCCGGCACGTGCGCCGAGGCCCTGGCCCTGGCCCGGGAGCAACGGCCGGACCTGGTGCTGCTCGACGTGATGCTGCCGGACGGCACCGGCTGGCAGGTGTGCCGGGAGCTGCGCGCCGAACGCGAGGACCTCGCCGTCATCTTCCTCACCGCCCGCGACGCCTCCTCCGACGTGCTGGGCGGGCTGGCGCTGGGCGGCGACGACTACATCACCAAGCCGTTCAACGTCGACGAGGTCGTCGCCCGCATCCGCGCCGTCCTGCGCCGCACCCGCACCCCCGCCCCGCCCGTCTCCACGGTGCTGACGCACGGCGACGTGGAGCTGGACGAGGCCACGTTCACCGTCCGCCGGGCGGGACGGCCCGTGGACCTCACGCCCACCGAGTTCAACCTGCTGCGCCACCTCATGCGCAACCCCCGGCGGATCCTCACCAAGGACGAACTGCTGCGTCAGGTCTGGAGCTTCGACTCCTCCGTCGAATCGACGGTCGTCGAGACGTACATCAGCTATCTGCGGCGCAAGCTGGACCCCCTGGGCACCCCGCTGATCGAGACCCGGCGCGGCGTCGGCTACGGACTGCGGGGCACGGCGTGAACGCCCGCTGGCCCACCTGGTGCCGGCCGCGCCGGCCGCACACCCTGCGCGGGAAGCTCAGCGCCATCAACGCGATGATCCTCACCCTCGGGCTGCTGCTCGCCGGGTGCGCCAGCATCGCCGGCACGCAGCTGCTGCTGATGAGCGAGGTGGACGAGTCGGTGCGGTCCGAGATGGCGGGGCTGTCGGGCGCGGAGATCAACTCCCGGGCGCTGATGGGCATCTGCTCCTTCGCGGAGGGCCTCACCGACCGGGGCGACGCCCGGCTCACGGAGAGCTTCGGCCGCCAGTCGTTCATCCTCCTCGACGCCGCGGGCCGCCCCCTCCCGATGTGCGAGATGTTCACCCACACCCCGGCCGAGAACGCCGACGCCTATGTACGGGCCATCGGTGACCCCGTCGCCCTGGCGGACTCCGGTGAACTCGCCTCGATCGAGGTGGCCGGGGAACACCACCGCGTCGGCGTCGCCCGCCTCGACGACGGCGCCCTCGCCGTCACCAGCACCCGCTACGACGGTGTGCTGAAGGCCGTGCACAAGCTGCTGTACCTCGAGGCCGTGATCGCCGTCGGCCTCATCGCCCTGCTGATCCTCGCCTCCCGCACCGCCGCCCGGCGCAAACTCCGGCCGCTGGAGGACATGGTGAAGACGGCCTCCGCGATCTCCGAGGGCGACCTGTCCCGCCGCGTCGACACCTCCCGCAAGGGCAGCCGGGAGGTCGAGCAGCTGCGCGAGGCCCTGAACGTGATGCTGCACCAGATCGAGGGCGCCATGCGCACCCGCGAGCACGCCACCGCCCAGCTGCGGCAGTTCCTCGCCGACGCCTCCCACGAGCTGCGCACCCCGCTGTCCACCATCCGCGGCTATCTGCAGCTCTACCGCCGGAGGATGCTCGACGACGAGGAGAAGGAGCGCGCCCTCACCCGCTCCGGCGAGGAGGCCGAGCGGATGGCCCGGCTCGTCGACGACCTCCTCGCCCTGGCCCGGCTGGAGGCCCGTCCGGTACGCGACCACCGCCCCGTCGACCTGGCGTGCCTGCTGCGCGACGCCGCCGCCGACCTCGCCGCCCAGCAGCCGCGCCGGGTGGTCGAGGTGGCGGCGGACGACCCGGTCACCGTGACCGGCGACGAGGCCCAGCTCCGCCAGATCGCGGCGAACCTGCTGGCCAACGTGCGTACGCACACCCCCGAGTCGGCCGCCGTGTCCCTCGGCGTACGGGTGGAGGACGGCGGCGCGGTGCTGCGGGTCGCCGATCACGGGCCGGGGATGCGGGAGGAGGACGCGGCGCGGATCTTCGACCGGTTCTTCCGGGCGGACCCCGACCGGATGGGGGTACCCCCTGCTCGAGCGAAGCCGAGAGCTCGGGGGAGGGTCGCCGGGGGCAGTGGGCTGGGGATGGCGATCGTCCGGGCGGTGGCCGAGGCGCATGACGGGACGGTGACGATCGATACCGCGCCGGGTCAGGGGCTGACCGTAACGGTGCGGATTCCGATCGCTGTCCGTGCGTTTGCTGAGCGAACCTGAGAGTTCGCTGTGAGCCCGCTGGGGGACCGCTGAGTCGCCTTGGTGGACGGTCCGGCTCCGGTGAGCCTTGAACGGTGAGCCCTGTACTGCGTACAAGGCCGTCCGTACCCGTCCGTCAAGGAGTTCAGCCGTGGCCGCACTGGCACGCTTCTGCTTCCGGCACCGCTACGTGGTGCTGCTGCTCTGGGTCGTCGCCCTCGCCGGCATCGGCCTCGCCGGCAGCGCCGCGGGCACCCACTACAGGAACGACTTCGAGCTGCCCGGCACCGAGTCCAGCCACGCCGTCGACCTGCTGAAGAAGGAGTTCCCCGACAGCGCCGGCGACACCGACACGGTCGTCTGGCAGGTCCCCGAGGGCCGCGACGTACGCGACGCCGAGGTCCGTACGGCCATGACCGCCGCACTGACGAAGGTCGACGGCCTGCCGCAGATCGGCGAGGTGCGCAGCCCGTACGCGAGGACCGGCGCCGCCCAGATCAGCGAGGACGGCCGGATCGCCTACGCCGAGGTCGTCTTCACCGAACAGGCCTACAGCGTCCAGAAGGACGAGGTCGAGCAGGTCATCGACGCCGCGCAGAGCACCCGCGGCGACGTCGACGGGCTGCGCGTGGAGCTCGGCGGGCAGGCCATCCAGGCCGCCCAGGAGCCGCCCGGCGGGCTCGCCGAGGGCGTCGGCATCCTGGCCGCCGCGGTCATCCTCACCTTCGCCTTCGGCTCGCTGCTGGCGATGCTGCTGCCCATCATCTGCGCGGTGTTCGGCATCGGCGCCGGGCTGATGACCGTCGGACTGCTCAGCCACACCTTCAACATGGGCGACATCGCCCCGCTGCTCGGCAGCCTCATCGGGCTCGGCGTGTCCATCGACTACGCCCTGTTCATCGTCACCCGCCACCGCACCGGGCTGCGCCGCGGCCTGGACCCGGAGGAGGCCGCCGTACGGGCCCTCAACACTGCCGGACGCGCGGTGCTGTTCGCCGGCGGCACGGTGTGCGTGGCGCTGCTGGGCATGCTGACGCTGGGGATGAGCTTCCTCAACGGGATCGCGGTCGCCGGGTCCGTCACGGTGCTGTTCGGCGTCGCGGCGGCCGTCACGCTGCTCCCGGCGCTGCTGGGGGTCCTCGGCACGCGGGTGCTGTCGCGGCGTCAGCGGCGGCGGCTCGCCGAGCACGGGCCGGAGGCGGAGGCCGTCACCGGGCGGTCCGCGCGCTGGTCGGCGCTGGTGGAGCGGCGGCCCCGGGTGATCGCCGCCGTCGCCGCCGTGATCATGGTGCTGGTCGCCGTACCGCTGCTGTCGCTGCGGCTGGGCACCACCGACCAGGGCAACGACCCCGAGTCGGCCACCACGCGCAAGGCGTACGACCTGCTCGCCGAGGGCTTCGGCCCCGGGTTCAACGGGCCCCTCGCCCTCGTCGCCGAGATCCCCGCCGACGGCGACCGGGCCGCCCTGGACCGGCTGGTGGCCGCCGTCGGCGACACCGAGGGCGTGGCGGCCGTGGCGCCCGCGCCCGTACCGGAGGGGGCGCGGCTGACGGTCGTCACCGTCGTACCGACGACGTCGCCGCAGTCCAAGGCCACCGACGAGCTGATCGACCGGCTGCGGGACTCGGTGATCCCCGAGGCCGAACAGGGGTCGACGCTGCGGGTGTCCGTGGGCGGGGCGACCGCCATCAACAAGGACTTCGCGGCCGTCATCAGCGACAAGCTGCCGCTGTTCATCGGCGTGATCATCGCGCTGGGGTTCGTGCTGCTGCTGCTCGCCTTCCGGTCGCTCGTCGTACCGCTGACGGCCGCGCTGATGAACCTGCTGGCGGCCACCGCGGCGTTCGGGATGCTGGTCGCCGTCTTCCAGTGGGGCTGGGGGAGTTCGCTGCTCGGGCTCGGTGACGAGGTGCCGATCAACTCCTTCCTGCCGGTGATCATGCTGGCGATGCTCTTCGGGCTGTCGATGGACTACCAGGTGTTCCTGGTCAGCCGGATGCACGAGGAGTGGGTGCACACCCGGGACAACGCCCGCGCGGTACGGGTCGGGCTCGCCGAGTCCAGCCGGGTGATCAACTCGGCGGCGATCATCATGGTGTGCGTCTTCAGCGCGTTCATCCTCTCCGGGGACATCGGCGGCGTGATGGCGGGCCTGGGGCTGGCGGGGGCGGTGGCGCTGGACGCCTTCGTCATCCGGACGATGCTGGTGCCGGCGGTCATGCATATGGTCGGGCGGGCCAACTGGTGGCTGCCGGGGTGGCTCGACAGGCGGCTGCCGCATGTGGCGGTGGAGCCGGCCGAGGACGCGGTGGTTTCTTCGCCCGCGCCTTCGCCGGTGCCTGTGCCTTCGCGGGAACTGGTGACGGTGGGTGCTTTGAAGGCTCCCGTGCCGGTCGGTGGGGGCGGCGCTCCGGAACCGGCCGTGATCCGCGGGACCGTGCGGGACTCGCTCGGGGTGCCGCTGCCGCGGTGCGCGCTCACCCTGCTGTCGGGGGCCGGGCGGCAGGTGGGCAAGACGCGGTCGGGGGACGACGGGAGCTACGAGCTGACGGCGCCCGGGAGCGGCTCGTACACCCTCGTCGCCACGTCGCCGGCGCTCGGGGCGGCGAGCGTGCACGTGCTGGTGGGGACGGGGGCCGTCGAACGGGATCTGACGATCGCGATCGAGGACTGACCCCGCCGGTCACGGGCCCGGTGTGCGCCTCCCCCCGCGAGGCGCACACCGGCCCGGCGCCCCCGTCACAGGGCGCGCGCGGCGGGCACCGCCACCGTGGAGCTGACGCTACCGGGCCCCACTGACAACGCCGCCTTCGTGAGGAGGCGTTGTTGGTGGGGCCCGGGTCGTTTCAGGGGCGTACGCGGATCACCGTCTTGCCGCCGCGTTTTGACGTCGGGTCGAGCGCGGCCACCGCGTCGTCCAGGGACGCGACGGTGCCGATGTCCGGGCGCAGCCGGCCGTCCCGTACCCGCTGGACGATCTCACCCAGCTGGGCGCGGTCGGGCTCGACCACGAAGTCGACCGCGAGCCCGTCCGCGGGCCGCGCCTCGGCCGGTCCGACGACGGACACGAGCGTGCCCCCGGCCCGGACCAGGCCCGCGGACCGCTTCTGGATGTCGCCGCCGATGACGTCGAAGACCAGATCCACCTGGCCGACGTCCTCGAGGGTGTCGTTCTCGAGGTCGACGAACTCCATGGCGCCGAAGTCGAGCGCCTTCTGCCGTACGGCGGAGCGCCCGGTGCCGATGACGTACGCGCCGAACTCACGCGCGAGCTGCGTCACCGTCGACCCGACGGACCCGGCCGCCCCGTGCACGAGGACGCTCTGCCCCGCCCGCAGCCGGCCGTGGTCGAACAGGCCCTGCCACGCGGTCAGCCCGGAGATCGGCAGGCTCGCGGCCACCGTGAAGTCGACGTCCCCCGGCAGCGGGGCGAGGTCGCGGGCGGCGACGGCGGTGTACTCGGCCAGGGTGCCGTCGCGGTGCCAGTCGGTGAGGCCGAACACGCGCTGGCCGACGGTCAGTCCCGTCGTGCCGTAGCCGAGGGCGGTGACGACCCCGGCCAGCTCGTGCCCCGGGACCGAGGGGGTGCGGTCGCGGTCGAGGCGGTCGGTCCAGGTCGAGGGCCACTCCAGCTCGGTCGGGACGAAGCCCGAGGCGTGGACGCGGACGACGACGTCGTTCAGCGCCGGCGTGGGCTCGGGGCGGGACGTCAGTGTCATTCCGGCTGTTCCGGCGGTCTGGTCGGTGACGGTAATCGCTTTCATGCGGGTGCCTTTCTGTCCGTTCCTGACACCCTTCCTACCGAATGCGAAATGTAATATCGAGTCCAAAAAATCTTGGAGACTCCATGACCCAGACAGTTCCCGTCCGCTCGCTCACCGCGAAGGGCGAACGGACCCGGGCGAAGATCGTGGACGCGGCGGCCGACCTGATGTTCCGGGACGGCGTGGCCGGGACGACGGTCGAGGACCTCTGTGCGGCGGCCGGCGTCGGACGATCGCAGGTCTACCACTACTTCGACGACAAGACCGAGCTGGTCCGCGCGGTCATCGAGAGGCAGGCGGAGCTTGTCTTCGGCGGTCAGGAGCCTCATCTCGCCCACGTCGAGGGGTGGGAGAGCTGGGAGGCGTGGCGTGACTTCGTCGTCGGGACGCAGCGGCGGGCCGGCTGCGTCGGTGGCTGTCCGCTGGGTTCGCTGGCCAGTGAGCTGGCGGACGAGGACGAACTGACGCGCGGGATACTGGTCCTGAGCTTCGGGCGGTGGGAGGGCGCCTTCCGGGACGGGGTGCGGCGGATGCAGGACCTCGGGCTGGTGCGCGCGGACGCGGACCCGGCCGGGCTGGCGACGACCCTGCTGGCGACGCTGCAGGGCGGGCTGCTGCTGTGCCAGGTCGCGAAGGACGTCGCGCCGCTGGAGGCGGCCCTGAACGGGGCCATCGGGTATCTGCGGTCGTTCGCCTGACCTGGGGGGACGGCCCGTTGTCGGTGGCGGCCGCTAGCGTTTTTCGTATGACAACGGTCACCTTCGTCGACGAGACGACCACGGGGGAGCGCCGCGGGGCCTGGGCGCTGGACATCGCCGAGGAGCGGCTGACGCTGCGTGAGCTGGTGCGGCGGCGGGTGTTCCAGGAGGTCGCGGAGTACAACGCCCGCAGTGCGGGGGCGTTCCGGGGGCTCGTGCAGCCCACGGACACGGAGCGGACGCTGAACGGGGAGCGGGAGCGGCGGCGGATAGACCCGGGGCGGCAGTTCGAGCTGGCGGTGCAGGCGTTCGGGCGCAACGGGTTCCTGGTGCTGGTGGGGGAGCGGCAGGTGGAGGAGCTGGACGAGGAGCTCGAGCTGCCGCTGGGCACGGAGGTCACGTTCCTGAAGCTCGTGCCGCTGGTGGGTGGCTGATGGCGGGCACGGAGGCGGTACGGGTGGTGCTCGACCCTGGGAAGTTGGCGGACCTCGCCAGGAAAGACGTCGAGCTGGACACCGGGCTGCTCATACGGGTCGTCAAGGCGGAGCTGGCGGCCGGCCGGACGGTGCCGCCCGGGGTTGTTGCCGTCGTCCGGCGGACCTCGCTGTCGCTGTGGAACGGTGAGGCCGAGCTTCGTGGGCTCCTGGCCAGGCTTCCCGACCCCGTGCTCAATCCGGGGGAGGAGTGGTCGGACGCGGTGCTGGAGGGCTTCCCGCTGCTGGGGGAGGGCTGGCGGCGGCTGGTGGAGCACGCGCTCACCGCGACCGGGGCCAAGCCGACGGTGGGCTGGGCGAAGAGCGGGCGGGCGCTGATCGGGGAGATCGGCGAGGACGAGGTGCGCGGACGGCTGTGCTCCTGGCTCGCCCGGGTGGGGAGGCCCCGTCGGTTGCTCCTCGTCGGGTATCTGACCAGCAACACGAACCAGACGTACGACCCGTACAACGCCGTCGCCCTGCGCGGCATCGCCTGGCTGCTCTCCCTCCTGCCCCCGCATCCGGATACCGCACGGGCGCTGGGCCGGCTGGTCGAGACGTCCCTGCGCAAGGTCGCGGGCGTGGGGCCGCGTAGCCCCAAGGTCGCCGGGGCGGGTGTCGTCGCCCTCGGGCGGATCGACGGGGTCGAGGCGCTGGGGGAGCTGGCGCGGCTGTCGGCGACGGTGACGTACAAGACGACGCTCAAGCAGGTCAACCGGCTCCTGGAGATCCGGGCCAAGGACCTCGGGCTCAGCCGCGCGGACGTGGAGGAGCTGGCCGTTCCCGCGTACGGGCTGACGGAGGTGGGCCGGCGCACGGTGGTCCTCGGGGACGCCACGGGCGAGGTCGCGGTGGTGGGCGGGAAGGCGGTGCTGGGCTGGCGCAACGCGGCGGGGCGGACCGTCAAGAGCCCGCCGGTGTCGGTGCGGCGGGAGCACGTCGACGCGCTGAAGGAGCTCAGGGCGCAGGTCAAGGACATCGGGAAGATGCTGACGGCCCAGTCGGAGCGCCTGGACCGGCAGTTCCTGGCCCGCCGGCAGTGGACGTACCGGGTGTGGCGGGAGCGGTTCCTGGACCATCCGCTGGTCGGGACCCTGGCCCGGCGGCTGCTGTGGACCGTCGACGGCACGTCGTGCGGCTTCACCGACGGCGCCCTGCGCGGTCTCGACGGGGCGGAGGTCGCCGGTGGTGACGACGCCGTCGTGGAGCTCTGGCATCCGGTGGGCCGGCCCGTCGAGGAGATACGGGCCTGGCGCGACCGCCTCGAACAGCACGGGGTCACCCAGCCGTTCAGGCAGGCCCACCGCGAGGTGTATCTGCTGACCGACGCCGAGCGCGCCACCGGCACGTACTCCAACCGGTTCGCGGCGCACATCGTGCGCCAGCACCAGTTCAACGCCCTGGCCGCCGTCCGCGGCTGGCACGCCCGGCTGCGGCTGGGCGTGGACGACACGCTGCCGCCGCCGGTGCGGGAGCTGCCCGAGTGGGGGCTGCGGGCGGAGTTCTGGGTGGAGGGCGCGGACCACGAGGGCTTCTCCGACGCCGGCGCGTATCTGCGGCTGGCCACCGACCAGGTGCGGTTCTATCCGGCCGGGTCCCGGGCCAACAGCGCCCATGTGGGAGGCGGCGGCGGCTACACCCCGGACCACTGGGGCCGGGAGGAGATCCACGGCCCGCTGCCGCTGGACGGCATACCGCCGCTGGTCCTGAGCGAGGTGCTGCGGGACGTCGACCTGTTCATCGGCGTGGCCAGCCTCGGCAACGACCCGACGTGGCGGGACGGCGGACCCGCGGGGCTGCACCGGGAGTACTGGGCGGAGTACGGCTTCGGCGAGCTGTCGCAGACCGCCGGGACCCGGCGGGACCTCCTCGCGCGGCTGCTGCCCCGGCTGGCGATACGCGACCGCTGCCGGATCGAGGGCCGGTTCCTGCATGTCGAGGGGAAGCGGCACGTGTACCGGATCCATCTGGGGTCGGGGAACGTCTTGATCGACCCGGAGGGGAAGTATCTGTGCATCGTCCCGGGGCGTGGGCAGAGCGATCCCGACGGGTATCTGCCCTTCGAGGGTGACCGGTTGCTGTCCGTGATCCTCAGCAAGGCGATGCTCCTCGCCGACGACACCGCGATCACCGACCCGACGATCACCAGTCAGCTCTGAGGCGTGCGGGGTCTCTGATACGCAAGACAGTGGACGGGCCGCCTCCGGCTGACGTAGATTCCGCAGGCGCTCGTGGCCCGAGCCGCAGTTCAGGGCCGCATTCAGCACAAGGGGAGGGGACCCGCATGCTCTGCGTCGATTGCCGGAACCAGCCGGCCGTCACGCCCGACGGCCGCTGCCGGATCTGTTCGGTGGCGGACGCCGTCACGGCGAAGGAGGCGGCGGACCAAGGGGCGCCGCAGGCCGGGCCTTACGGGGCGCCGCAGCCGGGGCCGTACGGACAGCCGCCGCAGCCCGGACCGTACGGTCCGCCGCAGCAGCCCATGCCCTACGGGGCGCCGGGGTTGCCGGTGCACGGGCCGCTCGGTCCGCTGCCCATGGGGCCGTTCCACCCGTACCGGGGTCTCGGCGGGCTCTCCGTCGCGCTGTACGCCCTGCTCGGGCTGTGTATCGCGGCGGACCTCTTCTCGGTGTTCGCCGGTGTCGGGGTGCGGGACGTGATGGACCGGGTCTACACCGCCGAGGAAAGCGAGTTCGACCACGCGGATGCGCTGTACGCACTGTCGGGCGTGTTCCAGATCGTCGCGCTGATCGCCACCGGGGTGGTGTTCGTCATCTGGTTCCACCGGGCCCACCGGAACGCCGCGTCCTTCCGGAGCGGGCCGCTGCGGATGGGGTCGGGCTGGACGATCGGGGCATGGTTCATCCCGTTCGCCAACTTCGTGATCCCCAAGAAGATCGCCAACGACATCTGGCAGTGCAGCACGCCGCCGACGCTCGACGGGAACTTCCAGTTGTCCAGACGCGGTCTGCTCAACGCCTGGTGGATCGTGTTCGTGGCAGACCGGATCATCGACCAGATCGCGGCCCGGCAGTACAACGGCGCGGAGCTGCCGGACGAGTTGGGTGATGCCGCCGGCACGATGATGCTCGCCGACGTGCTCGATATCGCCGCTGCGGTCCTGTGCGTCCTGGTCGTCCGCAAGCTCACGTCCATGCAGGAGATACGCAACTCGCTGGCCCTGGGCATGGCGGGCGCCCTTGTGCGTCCCGGCGCCGCGCTGGATCACCAACACCCGCCCGTCCCGTCGGAGTACGGCCACCACGGCCTCACGCATCGCCATGCGGGCGACCCTATCCTCCGGGGCGGCTCGAGCCGTAG
>NZ_WEGJ01000053.1 GCF_009604385.1 Streptomyces smaragdinus | reverse complement strand
GGGTTTGGGGGGCGGGTCAGGGTGGGGTCGGGGTGGCTGAAGATCAGGCGGGCTTTCTTCGTGGCGAGGGAGGTGCGGGTGGGGCCTACCAGGCGTTCGAAGAGGGTGAGGGTGGAGGTGTGGATCTCGCGTGTCATGCCGGTGCCGATGACCAGGGAGTCCTCGTGGAGGGCGGGGGCTAGGCGGTGGAGTTGGTCTTCGAGGAGGGCGAGGGTTTTGGGGACGCGTACGAGGAGGACGTCGATGCGGGTGGGTGGGGGGTCCTGGGTGGTGCGGAGGTTGACCGTGGAGGGGTCGGGGGTGTTGCGGGTGAGGTTGGCGCGGGTGGCCAGGGTGGTGAGGTAGGAGTCGGTGATCGTTGTGGGGTGGTGGGCCGCGAGGGAGGTGGTGAGGGCTCCCCAGCGGTCGCCGAGGATCGTCAGCCGGGTCCCGGGGTCCAGTGGGGGGCGGGGGTGGTCGGCGGTGAGGTTCGGGGGGAGGTCGCCGGTGAGGTGGCGGAGGAGGTATTCGTCGGCGGCGTCCCAGGCGCGGAGGGGGTCGCGGGGGTCGGCGGGGTAGCGGGTGAGGTGGTGGGCGGCGGGGGGTGTGATGGGGTGGTTCATTGGGGTTCAGGTTAGCGGTCGGGGGTATGGCGCGGCCCCGGCCTGTGGTGCGGGGCCGGGGCTCGGGGGTATGTGGGGGCGGGTGTCAGTGGGGGGTGTCGTCCTCGCCGATGTGGTGGACGCGTACGAGGTTGGTGGAGCCGGGGATGCCGGGGGGTGAGCCGGCGGTGATGACGACGACGTCGCCCTTGCGGCAGCGGCCGATGCGCAGGAGTTGTTCGTCGACTTGGGCGACCATTTCGTCGGTGGTCTGGACCATGGGGCCGAGGAAGGTTTCGACGCCCCAGGTGAGGTTGAGCTGGGAGTGGGTGGCGGGGTCGGGGGTGAAGGCGAGGACGGGGATGGGTGAGCGGTAGCGGGCGAGGCGGCGGACGGTGTCGCCGGACTGGGTGAAGGCGACGAGGTATTTGGCGTGGAGGAAGTCGCCGATTTCGGCGGCGGCGCGGGCGACGGCTCCGCCTTGGGTGCGGGGTTTGCTGTTTTCGGTGAGGGTGGGGAGTCCTTTGGCGAGCATGTCTTCTTCGGCGGCTTCGACGATGCGGCTCATGGTTTTGACGGTTTGGACGGGGTATTTTCCGACGCTGGTTTCGCCGGAGAGCATGACGGCGTCGGCGCCGTCCATGACGGCGTTGGCGACGTCGGATGCTTCGGCGCGGGTGGGGCGTGATGCGTCGATCATGGAGTCGAGCATCTGGGTGGCGACGATGACGGGTTTGGCGTTGCGTTTGGTGAGTTTTACGGCTCTTTTCTGGACGATGGGGACTGTTTCGAGGGGCATTTCTACGCCGAGGTCGCCGCGGGCGACCATGAGTCCGTCGAAGGCGTCGACGATGCTGTCGAGGTTGTCGACTGCCTGGGGTTTTTCGATTTTGGCGATGACGGGGAGTCGGTGGCCTTCTTCGTCCATGATGCGGTGGACGTCGCGGATGTCGGCGCCGCTGCGGACGAAGGAGAGGGCGATGATGTCGGCGCCGGTGCGCAGGGCCCAGCGGAGGTCGTCCTGGTCTTTGTCGCTGAGGGCGGGGACGGAGACGGAGACTCCGGGGAGGTTGAGGCCTTTGTTGTCGGAGACCATGCCGCCTTCGATGACCATGGTGTGGACGCGGGGGCCGTCTACCTGGGTGACTTCGAGGGTGACGCGGCCGTCGTCGACGAGGATGCGTTCGCCGCGGGTGACGTCGGTGGCGAGGCCTTTGTAGGTGGTGCCGCAGGTGTTGCGGTCGCCTTCGATGTCGTCGACGGTGATGGTGAACTCGTCGCCGCGTTCGAGGAGTACGGGGCCTTCGCGGAAGGTGCCGAGGCGGATCTTGGGGCCTTGGAGGTCGGCGAGGATTCCGATGCTGCGTCCGGTTTCGTCTGCGGCTTTGCGTACATGTGCGTAGCGTTCCTCGTGGTCGGCGTAGGTGCCGTGGCTGAGGTTGAGGCGTGCTACGTCCATTCCGGCTTCGACCAGGGCTTTGATCTGGTCGTAGGAGTCGGTGGCGGGGCCCAGGGTGCAGACAATCTTTGCTCGGCGCATGTCTGTAGACCCTATGACTTACCCATGGGTAGAGAACTGTGGACGGTCTACTGCCCAACGACTTTTACGTGAAAGGGTATTGACAAACGGTAAAACGTGCGGGGGCGCGCTCTGATGAGCGTTTTCGGGGTGGGGTCATCGGGTCGCCGGTACGAGTGGGGCGGGGCGGGGTTGTTTGAGGCCGAATGTGGTGAACGCGGTGCGGCGTGGGAGTGGGTAGTGGTCGCGGCCGGTGAGGTGGTTGAGGATGCGGGCGCTGCGGTGGGCGGCGAGGCCGAGGTCGGGGGTGCCGACGCCGTGGGTGTGGCGTTCGGCGTTCTGGACGTAGATGTGGCCGGTGATCGCGGGGTCGAGTTCGAGGCGGTGGTGGGTGTCGATGTGGGGGCGGCCTGCGGTGTCGCGGCGGATGTGGGGGCGTAGGGCGTGGAGGAGGTGGTCGGGTGAGCGTTCGCGGTAGCCGGTGGCGAGGACGACGGCGTCGGTGGTGAGGCGGTCGTGGTGGTTCTGCTGGTGGTGTTCGAGGTGGAGTTCGATGCGGTTGTCGCTGGTGTGGTGGGCGGTGCGGACGGTGACGCCGGGGGTGATGACGGTGTCGGGCCAGGTGCCGGCGAGGGTGCGGCGGTAGAGCTCGTCGTGGATGGCGGCGAGGGTGTCGTGGTCGATGCCTTTGTAGAGCTGCCATTGGCGGGGGAAGAGGTCGTCGCGTGCGGGTTGGGGCAGGGCGTGGAAGTAGTGGGTGTAGTCGGGGGTGAAGTGTTCGAGGCCGAGTTTGCTGTATTCCATGGGGGCGAGGGCGGGGGTGCGGGCGAGCCAGTGGAGTTGTTCGGTGCCGGTGGGGCGGGCTCGCAGGAGGTCGAGGAAGACTTCGGCGCCTGATTGTCCGGAGCCGATGACGGTGATGTGGCTGTGGGTGAGGAGTTGTTCGCGGTTGCTGAGGTAGTCGGCGGCGTGGATGACGGGGAGGGTGGGGTTGGTGGTGAGGGGGCGGAGGGGTTCGGGGATGTGGGGTTCGGTGCCGATGCCGAGGACGAGGTTGCGTGAGGTGGTGCGGCCGAGGGCGTGGGCCCGGCCGTTTTCGTCGAGGTGGGTGTAGTCGGTTTCGAAGACGGCGTGTTCGTGGTTCCAGCGGATGGTGTCGGCCTGGTGGGCGTAGTGGAGGGTGGGGAGGTTGTCGCTGACCCAGCGGCAGTAGGCGTCGAATTCGGTGCGGTGGGTGTGGAGTCGTTCGGCGAAGTAGAAGGGGTAGAGGCGTTCGCGGGTGCGGAGGTAGTTGAGGAAGGTCCAGGGGCTGGTGGGGTCGGTGAGGGTGACGAGGTCGGCGAGGAAGGGGACTTGGAGGGTGGCGTGGTCCATGAGGAGGCCGGGGTGCCAGCTGAAGTGGGGGCGTTGGTCGTAGAAGGCGGTGGTGAGGTCTTGGATGCCGTGGGCGAGGGCGGCGAGGGAGAGGTTGAAGGGGCCGATGCCGATGCCGACGAGGTCGAGGGGTCGGCGGGGGGTGGGGGTCATCGGGTGGGGGTGCCTTCCGTGAGGGCGTCGGTGCGGGTGGCGGGGGCCCGTACGAGGTCCAGGAGGTCGTCGAGTGCGGCGGGGGTGATGTGCGGGTTGAGGAGGGTGGCTTTGAGCCAGAGGCGGCCGCCGGCGTGGGCGCGGCCGAGGACGGCGTGGCCGCGGGTGAGGAGGTCGCGGCGGAGGGTGGCGACGTGGGTGTCGGTGGTGTCGGTGGGGCGGAAGAGGACGGTGGTGAGGGTGGGGCGGGTGTAGAGGTCGAGGTGGGGGTCGTCGTCGATGAGGTCGGCGAGGTGGTGGGCGGCGGCGACGGTGGCTTCGATGAGTTCGGCGAGGCCGGCGCGGCCGAGGGCTTTGAGGGTGACGGCGATTTTGAAGGAGTCGGGGCGGCGGGTGGTGCGCAGGGAGCGGCCGATGAGGTCGGGGAGGCCGGCGTCGGTGTCGTCGGGGGTGTTGAGGTAGTCCGTGGGCCAGTTCAGGGGGGTGAGGTCGGTGTGGTCGCGGACGGCGAGGATGCCGGCGGCGGCGGGTTGCCAGCCGAGTTTGTGGAGGTCGAGGGCGACGGTGTGGGCGTGGTGGAGGCCGTCGACGAGGTGGGCGAGGCGGGGGGCGAGGCGCAGGAGTCCGGCGTAGGCGGCGTCGGTGTGGAGGCGGGCGCCGTGGGCCTGTGCGGTGTGGGCGAGTTGGGTGAGGGGGTCGATGGCGCCGGTGTCGGTGGTGCCGGCGGTGGCGACGACGAGGGTGGGGCCGTTGATGTGGGTGAGGGTGTCGTGGACGGCGGTGGGGTCGAGGGTGTCCTGGGGGGTGGGCAGGACGGTGGGGGGTCGTAGGCCGAGGAGCCAGGCGGCGCGGGCGACGCTGTGGTGGGTGTGGGCGCCGCAGACGATGCGCAGGGCGGGGCCGAGGTGTTCGCGGGCGAGGAGGAGGGCGAGGTGGTTGGCTTCGGTGGCGCCGGTGGTGAAGAGGGCGTCGGGGGTGGGGGCGTCGGGGTAGATCTCGGCGGCGAGGGTGTCGGCGACGAGGGTGTCGAGGGCGGTGGCGGCGGGGGCCTGGTCCCAGGAGTCGAGGGAGGGGTTGAGGGCGGCGGCGGCGAGTTCGGCGGCCGCGGCGAGGGCGAGGGGTGGGGTGTGGAGGTGGGCGGTGCAGTGGGGGTCGGCGGGGTCGGCGGCGCCTTCGGCGAGGGCGGTGGTGAGGGTGCGCAGGGCGGTGTGGGCGCCTTCGCCGCGGTAGGGGAGGACGTCGCCGGCGGCTTCGCGGAGGCGTTTGGTGACCTCGTCGGGGCCGCCGGCGGGGAGGGGTCCGGGGCGGCGGCGGGCGCCTTCGGCGAGGGCGTCGAGGGCGGTGTCGGTCAGGGGCCGCAGGGCACTGGGTCCTGCGGGGCCGCCTGCGAGCGCGGCGGCCCCGGGATCGTGTGCGGGCATGCGGCTCTCCATCCGGGTGGGGTCGGGGAGGGCCTACGGTACTTGTGGATCACCGCGGGGTACGTGTGTGTGCGCGGGAGTTCGCCCGTACGTGGGAAGCGGGGGTGTGGTCTGACTCGGTGGGTCGGACCGGCGTGGGGTCAGCGGGACTTGAGGCAGAGGATGTAGGACGAGCTGTCGCCCCGCGAGATATAGGTGTACGGGGATCCGGGTGCTTCTACGTCGCACCTGGCTTGGGCGTCGGGGCCGCCGAAGCGGCCGTCAACACGTGCTGCGACGGTGAATTCGGCGTCGGTGGATGTGCAGTCGACAACCTCGATGCTGTCGTTGTCCCCCAGGCTGACGCAGTCCCCGGCTTGGGTGGTGGAGGAGTCGCTGAGGAGGTTCATGACGGCGATGAGGGCGAAGAAGACCGCGGGAGCGAGGATGAACAGGGCGGCGGAACTCTTGAGGAGCGCCTTGCCGGGGTCGAGCTGCGGCGGAGGCATGGACATGAGGAATTTCCCCCTGGGAATCGGAAGGACCGCACGGTAGCGCAGGGCGCTGACATGGGTCTCACCAGGTCCTCGGTGGCCCGTCGCCCGTCCCCGCGCGGGGACGGGCGACGGGCGGGTCAGCTCTCGCCGCGTACGCGCAGGGCGCGGGCGAGGTCGTCGAGTTGGTCGGCGAGTTTGCGGCGCAGGGCCGGGATCAGGTCGTCGCCGGCGAGGGCTTCGTGGCCGAGGCGCAGGTTGTCGGGGGTGACCGCGGTGAGGGGGAAGGCGTGGCGGCCGGCGGCTTCGGCCATGGCGGGGCCGCGGCGGGTGCTCATGGTGGCGGCGTCGGTGTAGTAGCGCGGCACGTAGTCGCGTACGAGCTCGTCCTGGCCGGGCTGCCAGAAGCCCTGTGCGGTGGCGGTGAACAGGTAGTTCGACAGGTCGTCGCCTTCGAACATGGCTTCCCACGCGGCCTGTTTGGCTTCGGCGGCGGGCAGCGCGGCGTGGCAGCGGGCGGCGCCTTCGCGGCCGGTGGCGCTGGGGTCGGCGGCGAGTTCGGCGTCGATCTCGGCGGGGGTGGCGTCGCCGAGGACGGCGAGGCGCAGCAGGGCGCGCCAGCGCAGTTCGGGGTCGAGTGCGGGGCCGTCGGGGACGGTGCCGGTGGTGAGCCAGGCGCGGGGTTCGGCGGGGTCGGCGGCGGTGTCGAGGAGGGTGCGTACGGCGGTGAGGCGCAGTCCGGGGTCGGGGGTGGTGTCGGTGCGGGTGAGGAGGGTGCGGGCGAGGGTGTGGAGGGTGGCGAGGGCGGGGGCGCGGTCGGTGGGGGGCAGGTAGCGGTCGGTGATCTGCTGGCGGGCGAAGGCCAGGACGCCCTGGACGACGGCGAGGTCGCTCTCGGTGGGGAGGTGGGCGGCGGCGGCCTCGAGGTAGTCGCCGGGCGGGAGTTCGCCGTCGCGGACCATGTCGCGGGCGGCGTTCCAGACGACGGCGCGGGTGAGGGCGTCGGGGATGCGGCTCAGGGAGCGGCGGGCGGTGTCCCAGGAGGGGGCGTCGAGGCGGATTTTGGCGTAGGTGAGGTCGCCGTCGTTGAGGAGGAGCAGCGCGGGGCGGGGTCCGGAGTGGGTGTGGGGGGTGCCGGCGGGGCGGGGGATGTCCTCGGTGAAGCGTTCGCGTGCGGTGAGGCCGTCGGGGGTTTCGTCGTAGGCGGTGACCTGGATGTGGTGGGGGCGGGTGCCGTCGTGGCGGATGTGGAGGGTCCAGCCGTCGGGGGTTTCGGTGATCTCGGGGGTGAGGGTGTCGACGCCGGTGGTGCGCAGCCAGGCCTGGGCCCAGTCGGGGACGTCGCGGCCGGAGGCGCGGGCCATGGAGTCGATGAAGTCGGCGAGGGTGGCGTTGGCGAACTTGTGGCGGGCGATGTGGTCGTTGATGCCGGCGAGGAAGTCTTTTTCGCCGAGCCAGGCGACGAGCTGGCGCAGGGCGCTGGCGCCCTTGGCGTAGGAGATGCCGTCGAAGTTCAGGAGGGCGGCGGCGCCGTCGGGGACGTCGGAGGGGGCGACGGGGTGGGTGGAGGGGCGCTGGTCGGCGTCGTATCCCCAGCCCTTGCGGCCGATGGCGAAGTCGGTCCAGGTCTCGGTGAAGCGGGTGCATTCGGTGAGGGTCTGGTAGCCCATGTACTCGGCGAAGGACTCGTTGAGCCAGATGTCGTCCCACCAGGTGAGGGTGACGAGGTCGCCGAACCACATGTGGGCCATCTCGTGGGCGACGACCATGGCGCGGGTCTGGCGTTCGGTGTCGGTGACGGCGGAGCGGTAGACGAATTCGTCGCGGAAGGTGACGAGTCCGGGGTTTTCCATGGCGCCGGCGTTGAACTCGGGGACGAAGGCCTGGTCGTAGGAGTCGAACGGGTAGGGCTCGGTGAACTTCTCGTGGTAGCGGTCGAAGCAGGCGGTGGTGATGCCGAAGAGTTCGTCGGCGTCGCGGTCGAGGTGTTCGGCGAGGGAGCGGCGGCAGTGCAGGCCGAAGGGGAGTCCGGCGTGGTCGCGTACGACGGAGTGCCAGGGGCCGGCGGCGACGGCGACGAGGTAGGTGGAGATGACGGGGGTGGTGGCGAGGGTCCAGCGGCCGGGGGCGGTGGAGGTGGCGATGCCGTTGCCGAGGACGGTCCAGTCGTCGGGGGCGGTGACGGTGACGTCGAAGACGGCCTTGAGGTCGGGCTGGTCGAAGGCGGCGAACAGGCGCTGGACGTCGTCGAGGAAGAGCTGGGTGTAGAGGTACGTTTCGCCGTCGGCGGGGTCGGTGAAGCGGTGCATGCCCTCGCCGGTGTGCGAGTAGCGCATGTCGGTCTCGACGCGCAGTTCGTGCGGGCCCTGGGTAAGGGTGAGGGGGAGCCGGTTGTCGTCGAGGGCCGCCGGGTCGAGTTCGGTGCCGTCGAGGACGGCGCGGTGCAGGGCGGCGGGTTTGAGTTCGACGAAGGTGTCGGTGGCTTCGCGGGCGGTGAACCGGATCACGGTCGTCGAGCCGAAGGTGTCCTCGCCGCGGGTGAGGTCGAGGTCGACGTGGTAGCTCCGGACGTCGAGGAGACGGGCTCGGGTCTGCGCTTCGTCGCGCGTCAGTGCGGGCATGGGGACATGCTGCCTCATGCCCTGGTCCGGGTGCGGGGGCGGCCCGGGGCGGATGATCAGCCGCGGTGGTCGGCGGCGATCGTCTCGTGGTGGCGGATGACCTCGGCGACGATGAAGTTGAGGAATTTCTCCGCGAACGCCGGGTCCAGTTTCGCCTTCCCGGCGAGCTCGCGCAGGCGGGCGATCTGGCGGGCCTCGCGGGCGGGGTCGGCGGGCGGCAGGCGGTGGGCGGCCTTGAGGCGGCCGACCTGCTGGGTGGCCTTGAACCGTTCGGCGAGCATGTGGATCACCGCGGCGTCGATGTTGTCGATGCTGTCGCGCAGCCGGACCAGTTCGGCCCGTACGCCGTCGTCGTCGAGGCCGTCGAGGGCCGCCGGGGATTCGCTCACCGGATCACCGTAACAAAGCGGTGGGGCGTTGTCGGACCCTGCGGCTACGGTGGCTCGTATGGTGGACGGATCGGGTGTGAAGAGCGCGGGATCGCGGGCGGTGGCCGCCGCGTCGGTGACGGTGGTGCTGTGGGCGTCTGCGTTCGTGGCGATCCGTGACGCCGGGGAGCATTACGGGCCGGGGGCGCTGGCGCTGGGCCGGCTGCTGGCCGGGACGGTGGCGCTGGGGCTTTTGGTGCTGGTGCGGCGGGAGGGGCTGCCGCCGCGGGCGGCGTGGCCGGGGATAGCAGTGTCCGGGGTGCTGTGGTTCGGCGTGTACATGGTGGCGTTGAACTGGGGGGAGCAGAAGGTCGACGCGGGGACGGCGGCCCTGGTGGTGAACGTGGGGCCGATCCTGATCGCGCTGCTGGGCGGGTGGCTGCTGAAGGAGGGGTTCCCGCCGATGCTGCTCGCCGGGATGGGGGTGTCATTCGCGGGGGCGGCGGTCGTGGGGCTGTCGATGTCGGACGGCGGCGGGTCGTCGGTGCTGGGGGTGGTGCTGTGCCTGGTCGCAGCGGCGACGTACGCGGCGGGAGTGGTGGCGCAGAAGCCGGCGCTGCGGTACGCGTCGCCGTTGCAGGTGACGGCGTACGGGTGCGCGGCGGGGATGGTGCTGTGTCTGCCGTTCGCGGGGCAGCTGGTGTCCCAGGTGGGTGAGGCGCCGGTGTCGGCGACGCTGTACATGGTGTATCTGGGGCTGTTCCCCACGGCCCTGGCGTTCACGACGTGGGCGTACGCGCTGGCGCGGACGACGGCGGGGCGGATGGGGGCGACGACGTACGCGGTGCCGGCGCTGGTGGTGCTGATGTCGTGGCTGGTGCTGGACGAGATACCCGGCTGGCTGACGCTGGCCGGCGGGGTGCTGTGCCTGGCGGGGGTGGCGGTGTCGCGGCGCGGCGGGCGGCGGGAGCCGCGGGTGGTGGCGGGCTCGCCGGGTTCGGCGGAGCCGGCGACGTCCCGGTAGGTCTCCGGTCCGGTCGCGTGTCGTACCGGGGTACTACGGCCGGTCGCGGGTCCCGTCCGCGGGCTGACGTCCGGGGGGCGGGCGCTGCCTAGCGTCGTAGGCATGACGATTGAGGCCCGCGGGCTCACCAAACGGTACGGCGGGAAGACCGCCGTCGACGATCTGACGTTCACGGTCCGGCCGGGGACGGTCACCGGGTTCCTGGGGCCCAACGGGGCGGGGAAGTCCACGACGATGCGGCTGATCCTCGGCCTGGACGCCCCGACGTCCGGCACGGTCACCGTGGCGGGGCGGCCGTACGCCGCGCATCGGGCACCGCTCACCGAGGTGGGGGCGCTGCTGGAGGCGCGGTCGGTGCACCCGGGGCGCAGCGCGTACGGCCATCTGCTGGCGCTGGCGCACACCCATGGCATCGGGCGGTCGCGGGTGGCGGAGGTGATCGAGGCCGTCGGGCTGACGGAGGTGGCGCACCGGCGGGCGGGCGGGTTCTCGCTGGGGATGGGGCAGCGGCTGGGGATCGCGGCGGCGCTGCTGGGGGATCCGGCGACGGTGATCCTGGACGAGCCGGTCAACGGGCTGGATCCGGAGGGGGTGCTGTGGATCCGTACGCTGCTGAAGCGGCTGGCCGCCGAGGGGCGCACGGTGTTCGTGTCGTCGCATCTGATGGGCGAGATGGCGTTGACCGCCGAGCATCTGATCATCGTGGGGCGGGGGCGGCTGCTGGCGGACACGACCGTCGAGGAGTTCGTGCGCTCGGCCGGGCGGGACGAGGTGACGCTGCGGTCGCCGCAGGCCGGGCGGCTGCGGGAGCTGCTGGCGGGGCCGGGGGTGGAGATCAGCGGGGGCGGGCCCGGTGAGCTGACGGTGACGGGGACGGGGGCACCGGACATCGGGCTGACCGCGGCGACCCACGGGGTGCCGTTGTTCGAGCTGACGCCGCGGCGGGTGTCGCTGGAGGACGCGTTCATGGAGCTGACGCGGGAGTCCGTCGAGTACCACGCGCAGGGGGTGGCGGCGTGAGTGCGGTCGCCGTGCCGGCGGGGCACCGGATCACCCCGGGCGGGGTGCTGCGCTCGGAGTGGACGAAGCTGTGGTCGCTGCGTTCCACCTGGTGGACGCTGGGGTCCGTCGTCGTGCTGACGGTCGGGCTGGGACTGCTCATCGGGGCCACGTACCGGGATCACGACGGGGCGCCCGGCGACGCGGTGCTCGTCGCCCTGTTCGGGCTGCAGTTCGGGCAGTTGATGGTCGCGGTGCTGGGGGTGCTGGCCTCGGCCGGTGAGTGGTCGACGGGGATGGCGCGGGCCAGTTTCGCGGCGGTGCCGCGGCGGCTGCCGGTGCTGTGGGCGAAGGCGGCGGTGCTGGCGGGGGTGCTCTTCGGGGTGGGGCTGGTGACGGTGTGGGTGACGTTCCCCGCGGCGCAGCGGCTGCTGTCCGGTACGGAGATGCACGCCGCGCTCGGTGATCCGGGCGTCGTGCGGGGGCTGTTCGGGGCCGCGGTCATGCTGGCGCTGTCCGCCGTGCTGGGTCTGGGGCTGGGGGCGCTGCTGCGCAGCACTCCGGCGGCGATCGGCACGTTCGTGGGCGTCGTGATGATCCTGCCGCAGCTGGCGCGGCTCGTGTCGTACGACTGGGTCGAGACGGCGATGAAGTACACCCCGCTGAACGCCACCGACGCGATCATGTCCGCCACCGGCACCTCCCACGGCCCCACGCCGCTGGGCGCGCTGCTCACCCTGCTCGCCTGGGCGGGCGCGGCGCTGGCCGGGGCGGCGGTGCGGCTGGTGCGCGGCGACGTATGAGCGGTCCGTACGCCCTGACGCGGCGCCCCGCGGCGGGGCACCATGGGCGGATGACCCCTCCGGCGCAGTGGACGCCCGACGGCCCGCCGACCGCGACCCAGCGGCTGCACGCCGCCACGCAGCGGGTACGGGCGTTCGACGCCCGCCGCCCGCTGCTGTGGGACACGGTGCTGACCGCGTTGATCGCCCTCCCCGGCGTCCTGCAGGTCGCCGACGGCTCCCCGCCGCAGACCGGCCACAGCGCCGGCGGGGCACTGCTGGTGCCGCTGCCGGTGGTGTGGCTGGTGCTGGCGGGGCTGGTGGTGCCGCTGCTGTGGCGGCGGCAGTATCCGTTCACGGTGTATCTGGTGATCTCCGCGGCGCTCGTCGCCCACGATCTGGCCGGGCTGGCGAGCGCGTCGCTGATCGCCATCGGGGTGGCGCTGTACCACGTGGCGCTGCGGCTGCCGCTGGCCCGGCTCGGCGCGGCGTTCGGGATCATCGCGTTGGGGATGGGGATCCAGATCGGGGTGAACGACACGGACGACTTCTGGCGGGAGTACACCCCCGTCGTCGCGGTCGCCGGATGCATCGCGATGACGGGGGTCACCGCCCGTACCCGGCGGGAGTACGTGGCCTCGCTGGTGGAGTGCGCCGAGCGGCTCGAGGTCGAACGCGATCAGCGCGAGCGGCTCGCGGCGGCCGCCGAACGGGCCCGGATCGCCCGGGAGATGCACGACATCATCGCCCACAACCTCTCCGTGATCGTCGGCCTCGCCGACGGCGGCGCGTACGCGGCGGCGCGCGCCCCCGAGCGTCCGGCGCAGGCGCTGCGGGCGATCTCCGCCACCGGGCGGGAGGCGCTCGGCGAGCTGCGGCGGCTGCTGGGCGTCCTGCGCGAGCCCGCGCCGGCGCTCGAGCTGGCGCCGCAGCCGGGGCTCGCCGAGCTCGAGCCGCTGCTCGACCGGGTCCGTGCGGCGGGGCTCCCGGTGGTGTTCACGGTCCGGGGGTCGCCGGGCGGGCTGTCGCGGGGGCGGCAGCTCACCGTGTACCGGGTGGTGCAGGAGGCGCTCACCAATACGCTCAAGCACGCCGGGCCGGGTGCGCGGGCGGAGGTGTCGCTGGCGGTCACCGACGGCCTGGTGCTGGTGGGGGTCGCCGATCGCGGGGGCGGGCGTTCGTCCGCGGGCGCGGTCGGCGGGGACGGGCAGGGGATCCACGGGATGCGGGAGCGCGTCGCGTTGTACGGGGGGACGCTGTCGGCCGGGGTGTCGCCGGAGGGCGGGTGGCGGGTGCGGGCGCAGTGGCCGGCGGCGGGGGCGGACGGGTTGGCGGAGGTGCGGGTATGACGTCGGTGCTGATCGTGGACGATCACGCGATGCAGCGGTTCGGGTTCCGGATGCTGCTCGAGTCGCAGGACGACATGACGGTCGCCGGGGAGGCGGGCAGCGGTTCCGAGGCCGTGCGGCTGGCCGCTTCCGTACGGCCGGACGTGGTGCTGATGGATGTGCGGATGCCGGGGCTGGACGGGATCGAGGCGACGCGGCGGATCGCCGCCGCGGGGGCGCGGACGCGGGTGCTGATTCTGACGACGTTCGATCTCGACGAGTACGCGTTCGCCGGGCTGCGGGCGGGGGCGAGCGGGTTTCTCGTGAAGGACGCGCTTCCGGAGGAGTTGCTGTCCGGGATCCGGGCGGTGGCGTCCGGGGAGGCGGTGGTGGCCCCGGCGCTCACGCGGCGGCTGATCTCGCGGTACGTCCATCTGCTTCCCGTCTCCCCCGTGGCCGGGGGCGGGCCGGATCCCCGGCTGGCCTCGCTCACGGAGCGGGAGCGGGAGGTGCTGGGGGCTGTCGCGGAGGGGCTCACCAACGGGGAGATCGCCGGGCGGCTGCGGCTGGCGGAGTCCACGGTGAAGACGCATGTGGGGAGGATTCTGGCGAAGGTGGGGGCGCGGGATCGGGTGCAGGCGGTGATCTTCGCGTACGACACCCGGCTCGTGCGGCCCGCGTAGCACCGCCCTGGGGCTCCGCCCCAGACCCCGCATCGGCGCTGCGCGCCTCTGGCCTCAAACGCCGGCCGGGCTGGAAGGGGGTGCTTTGCGCTCCATGCCGTCGGCCGAGAGCGGGAAGCAACCCCTCTCGGCCCGTCCCGGCGTTCGAAACGAAAAGCCCCGCAGCCCCGACTCTGGTTCCACAGGACAACGGCGTGAAGAAGCCCCTTCCAGCCCGTCCGGCGTTTGAGGACAAGGCGCGAAGCGCCGGTACGGCCGGCTGGCGGCCGAAAGCGCAAAGCCCCTCTCCAGCCCGGCCGGCGTCTGAGGCCAGAGGCGCGCAGCGCCGATTCGGGGGCCGAGGCCCCGGGAGTGGGGCCGCCCCCCGGCGCGGGTTCGGCCGGGGGGCGGGGTGGAGGGGCCACCCGTGGGGAGGGACGGGCGGCCCCGGGCGTCAGTGGAGCGGAGGCGACGCCAGCGTGGCCAGTTCCAGGGCCTGTTCCGGGAACCAGTGGCCGGCGACCGGGTCGATCATGCCGCGCTCCGGGTCCTCCGGACCCGCCGTGCCGCGGAAGCAGGAGCCGTCCGACTCACCCGGGATCTTGATCCAGAGCTTCGCGTCCTGCAGCGCGGACCCCGTACGGGTCGTCGGCCGGTCCCCCAGCCCCCGCCCGGGCGGGTTGCACCAGTCCTCGGCGTTCGTGTACTTCCCCGCCGGCGGCGTCCACGGCCCCAGGCCGTTGCGGCTGGTGTCCGTGACGAAGTGCGCCATGTCCGCGGGCGAAGCCGTGACGTTCGCGGAGATCCACGCCCGCGCGTCCTCCCGCGGCCACCACTGGTTCGGGCACGCCGCCGTGTCGCCGCCCGCCGAGGCGAACGCGATGCACGACGAGATCAGCGTCCCGTACCAGTTCGAGGCGTCCTCCGTCTGGTAGTTGGAGGCGTTGGTGAAGAAGCCCGTGGCCCGCTGAACTCCCCCGCGGATCAGCCGGGGCGCGATGCTGTTCACGCTGTGCCAGTTGGGGTGGCCGGTGTCCAGATAGACCCGGGTCCCCCGCAGCGGCTCGAGGGCGTCGACGGCGTAGTTGATCTCCGCGAACCGGGCCGCCGTCAGCGTCTGTTCCGCGTCGTCCTGACCGCAGTCCGACGGTACGAGGGCCAGCGAGTCGGGCTCGAGGATCACCATCGCCGGCCGCGTGCCGATCCCGGCGGCGATCGCGTCCACCCACTCCTGGTACTCGGCGGTGTTGGAGGCGCCGCCGCCCGAGTAGTTGGCGCAGTCCCGGCCGGGCACGTTGTACAGGGCGAGCACCGGCACGGCGTGCTCGCGCGCGGCGTCCTTCGTGGTCTTCGCGACCCCCTTGCGTACCTCCGCCGGCGTCTGGGTCCCGAACCAGACGGCCTGCGGCGTACGGATCATCGCGGAGATCTTGTGCGCGTCCGCGTAGCGGCCGTCCCGCAGGAGGCCGGCTATCTGCGTGTACGCGTCGGGGTTGGCGGGCGGGGTGTAGAGCCGGTCGCCGCCGTGGGCGACGGCGGTGGGCGCGGAGGGTACGGCCAAGAGCACGCCGAGCGCGGCGGCGGCCACGAGCGCGCGTATTCGTGATCTCATGGGAGCGCTCCCAAACGTAGACGACGGGGAAGGCACGCGGAGCGAAGTGCGGTGCGCAGAGCTTTGCGCGGGCGCCGTCACGCGTCAAGAGGGTGAACACAAACCCACGTTGGGAAGATACGGCCCCGCCCCCGGCCACCGCTCCGGAAAAACGGCGCTCACCAGCGTCGATGTGCCCCCGGCCGTATCCACCGAGGGTGTGACCGGGATGCGGACAGTGAACCCGCGGGGCCCTGGGACAGGCCTCGCGGGTTCAGGGTTCGGGCCGGGGTCAGTCGCCGGACGCCAGCCGCGCCGGGAAGCCCCCGGTGGCCACCGGACCCCACCGCTGCGGCGTGACGCGGATCAGGGACTTGCCCTGCTTCAGCATCGCCGCCCGGTACTCGTCCCAGTCCGGGTGCTCCCCCGAGATGTTCCGGAAGTACTCCACGAACGGCTCCACGTCGTCGACCGCGTCCACGACGTCCGCGACACCGTCGACCTGCACCCACGGCCCGTCCCAGTCGTCGGACAGCACCAGCACGCTCACCCGCGGGTCACGCCGCGCGTTACGCGTCTTGGCGCGCTCCGGATAAGTCGACATGACGATCCGCCCGGAGTCGTCGACCCCGCAGGTGAGCGGCGACGACTGCGGCGAGCCGTCGGCGCGGCGGGTGAGCAGGATGCCGCGATGGCGCGGGCGGACGAAGTCCAGCAGCTCGGCGAGGGCGACCCGGGTGTTGGTGGCGATATTGGGGCTCATGTGTACGACCCTACGCGCCGCGCGGGCCGCCCCCGGGACCACGGCTGCGCGCCGCCGTACAGTGAAGGGACGGGGAGTCGCATCCAGGGGGTTGGCCGTGGCCGGGGACCAGGAGATCGTGCACGGCTTCCCGCATCTGGACACCGTCCACCGGGCGCTGACCGCGCTCTACCGGCGGCTGGAGCCCGACACCCTGCACCGCGACTTCCCCACCAGCGTGGTCCCGGCGGACGTGGCGTTCGCGGACACCGACGACCTCCACCTCGGCGTGCAGCGCGTCGCCCGCGTCATGGTGCAGCACCTGAATCTGCCCGACGCCCGGATGATCGTGAGCTTCCGCGACATGACCCACGCGGGCAACGTGGAGCTGGCCGCCGGCCCCGAGTACTTCATCGAGCTGAACAACCGCTTCCGCGACCACCGCCGCGACATCGGCGCCGCCCTGGCGCACGAGGTGACGCACGTCTTCCTGCACCGGCTGGGCCTGTCCTTCGACGGCACCCGGGACAACGAGATCCTGACCGACACCGTCACCGCGTATCTGGGCGCCGGCTGGCTGCTGCTGGACGCGTACCGCGAGAGCCAGGGCACCCGGCAGAAGCTGGGCTATCTGACGCCCGAGGAGTACGGCTACGTGATCGCCAAGCGGGCGATCGCGTTCGGGGAGAGCCCGGAGACGTGGTTCACCAGCGCGCAGGCCTACACCGCGTACACCCGCGGCCTCGCCCGCGCCCGCGAGGACGAGCGCCGTCCGCCGCTGCGGGCCGGCGGGCGGCTGGGGCGGCTGCGGTACGCGCGGGACCGGCGTCAGGCGCAGGAGCTGTTCGCCCGGGCGCCGGGCACGGTGCTGACGACGACGGCGGCGCCGGACGCCGGCTACGCCTTCGAGGGGCGTTCGCCGCTGCGCGTATCCTTCCCGTGCCCGGTGTGCCACCAGCGCATCCGGGTGCCGGTGCGGGGGCGGGTCCGCGCCCGGTGCACCCTGTGCCGCACGGTGCTGGACTGCGACACCTGACGCCGCGGAGACGAAGGAGCCGGTTCGAGATGGAAGCCAGCAGCACGCCGACCCCCGAGGACGGCCGGGCCGCACCGCCGGAGTGCTACCGGCACCCGGGTCGGGAGACCCATGTCCGCTGCACCCGTTGCGAGCGCTACATCTGCCCCGACTGCATGCGCGAGGCGGCGGTGGGCTTCCAGTGCCCGGAGTGCGTGAACGAGGGCAACAAGGGCGTGCGGCACGCGCGGACCGTGTTCGGGGCGACGATACGGCGCGACTTCACGCCGGTCGTCACGTACGCGCTGATCGGGCTGACCGTCCTGGGCTACGTGCTGGAGATCATCGGCGGTGACGATTTCGTCCGGCGCTTCTACGAGTGGGGCGGGGTGGTGGAGACCACCGGCGGGGGCACGTACACGTTCCCCGACACGGCCGTCTCCGGCGGCGAGTGGTACCGGCTGATCACGTACGCCTTCCTCCACCAGCAGCCGACCCACGGAGCCGGGGTGCTGCACATCCTGATGAACATGTACCTGGTGTGGCAGCTGGGGCCCGTGATCGAGGAGGGTCTGGGCCGGGTCCGGTATCTCGCCCTGTATCTGCTGTCGGCGTTCGGCGGCGGTGTGCTGGCCTACGTCATCAGCCCCGAGTCCGCCGTCGTGGGTGCCTCCGGGGCGGTGTTCGGTCTGATGGCCTGCTACTTCCTGATGACCCGCCGCAACGGCCGGCCGGACACCCCGATACTGATGGCCTGCCTGATCTGGCTGGTGATCTCGGCGAACTACACCTCGTGGGAGGGACATCTGGGCGGTCTCCTCGCCGGCGGCGCGGTCGCCTACGCCTATGCGTACGCCCCGCAGAAGCACCGCGCGGTGCTGCATGTCGCGGCCTGCGCCGGAGTGTTCGTGGTCCTCGCGGCGCTGACGGCGGTGAAGACCGCCGCCCTGACCTGACCGCACACCCCCGATACACCGAACGGGCGCCCCGCGGCAGACCTGCGGGGCGCCCGTTCGACGGTGGTACGTCAGCCCTTCACGGCTCCGGCGGCGAGGCCCGAGGCGAGGCGGCGCTGGATGATGATGAAGAAGATCAGCACCGGCAGCGTGACCAGCGTCGAGGCGGCCATGATCGGCCCCCACGCGGTGGTGTTCTGCCCGGCGAACTGGAAGATGCCCACCGCGGCGGTGTACTTCTCCCCGTCCTTCATGAACGTGTACGCGAAGACGAACTCGTTCCACGCGGTGATGAACGCGAACACGCTGGTCGCGACCAGTCCGGGGGCCACCAGCGGCAGCAGCACCCGCCAGAACATCTGACCCCAGCCGCAGCCGTCGACGTACGCGGCCTCCTCGACCTCCTTGGGGACGGTGGCGACGAAGCCGCGCAGCGTCCAGATGCCAAAGGGCAGCGACACACCGATGTAGACGATGGTCAGGCCCAGCAGGCTGTTGAGCAGCCCGTAGTCGCGCATCTGCAGGAAGAGCGGGATGACCAGCGCCTCCATGGGCACCATCTGGACGATGAGGACCATGACGAGCATCGAGGTGCGGAACCGGAACTTGAACCGGGCGACGGCGACCGCCGCCAGCAGCGCGAGCAGTCCGGAGACGAGGATCGTGCCCAGTCCGACCAGCAGCGAGTTCCACAGGTACTGGTCGAAGTTGCCTTCCTTGAACGCGTAGCTGAAGTGCTCGAACGTCAGCCCGCTGGGCAGCAGGTCCGCGCCGCGGCTGTTGGCGCGCGGGTCGAGGCCGGTGCTGACCATCCAGTAGACGGGGAAGAGGGTGAAGGCCAGCAGCGCGATGACCGCGACCGGCAGGCCGATCCTCGAGGCGCGTGTGGAGCGGTTCACAGGTCCTCCTCCCCCTGCTTGAACAGCGTGCGGATGTAGACGAGCGTGATGATCAGCAGGATCAGCGTGAGGATCACGGCCGAGGCGGCGCCGGTGCCGTAGTCGTCGGCGGCGAAGGCCTTGAGGTAGGAGTAGGTGCCGATGTTCAGCATCTCCTCCTGGCTGTCGGCGCCCGGCATCATGAAGATCTGGGTGAACACCTTGAAGTCCCAGATGGTGGAGAGGATGCCCACCACCATGAACACCGGCCGGATGGCCGGGACGGTGATCTTCCAGAAGCGCTGCCAGGCGTTGGCGCCGTCGATCATGCCGGCCTCGTACAGCTCCTTGGGGATCGTGACCAGGCCCGCCAGGACGGTGATGGCCACGAACGGGAAGCCGTGGTGGACGACGTTGAGGGTGGCGATGGCGTAGAACGGCAGGCGTTCGGTGAACCAGTTCGTCGTGGCGGGGTCGATGAGACCCAGGCTGCCGGCGAGCTTGGGCGCGATGCCGTCCTCGGGGGCGAAGATCCACACCCAGACCTGGGTGCCGGTGACGGCGGGCATGGCCCAGGCAGCCATGATCGCGGAGCCGCAGATCAGCCGCCAGACGGTGCCGAGGCGGTTGAGGAGGAGGGCCACCAGGGTGCCGAGGACGATGGTGAGGACGACGCAGGCCACGGCGAAGAACACCGTGTTGGCGACGACGTACTTCCAGAACTCGTCCTGGCTCAGCAGCGCCCGGTAGTTGTCGAAGCCGGTCCAGGTGCCGACGCCGCCGCCGAACTTGACCTCGTACGACTGCAGCGACAGCTTGCCGACCTGGATCAGCGGCCACAGGAGCAGTCCGGCGAGGACCACCAGGGAGGGGGCCAGCAGCGTCCAGGGGCGGGTGATCGCCACCCGCCGCTTCTTGCGCAGGGCCTTTTCTGACTCGGTACGGCCGGACCGCGCCGGCTCCTTCGAGGGAGCCGGCGCGGCGGGTGCCGTGAGCGTTTCTTCCACGGGGAATCTTTCCGTGCGGTTGCTCAGCGTGCGGTTGCTCGGGACCCGGGAGGGGTCACTCGGACTTGGCGAAGGCCGCGTCCATCTCCTCGGCGGCCTTGTCGGCGGCCTCCTGAACGCTCATGTCGCCCTTGAGGATCGACTGGACCATCTTGACGATGACCTTGGTGGCCTGGATCTCGCCGTAGGCGGGGCTCTTCGGCACCGTGGCGCCGCCCTCGATCATCTGCTTGGCGAAGGGCTCGACCAGCGGGTCCTTCTTGTCGGCCATGGCCTGGACGCCGGAGTTGGTGCCGGGGAAGTAGTTGGTCTGCTCGGCCCACTTGGTGGCGAACTCACCGGTGGTGGCCAGCTTCACGTACTCCCAGGCCAGCTCCTTGTTGTGGCCGTTGAACGTGGAGAGGTACGAGCCGCCCAGGAAGGACTTGGCGAGGCCGCCGTCCTTGCCGGGGATGGGGGCCGCGGCCAGCTTGCCCTCGAGCTCGGGGGCCTCGGCCATCAGGGCCTTGGGGGTCCAGTTGCCGCCGATGGTCATGGCGACCTTGCCCTTGGTGAACTCGGCGGCGACGTCCGTCTCCAGCCAGGTGGTGGCCTTGACCGGAGAGACCTTGTCCTTGAGCGCGAGGTCCGTGTAGAACTTCAGGCCCTCGACGGCCTCGGGCGAGTTGATGGCGGACTTCCACTTGCCGCCCTCCTCGACCGCGAGCTGGCCGCCGTTGCCCCAGACGAAGGGCGCGGTGAACATCTCGGCGCCGCCGGCGACCGGGAAGGCCGTCATGCCGGGCTCGGCCTTCTTCAGGGCGATCGCGGTGTCGCGGAGCTCCTTCCAGGTGGTCGGAGCCTTCAGGTGGTGCTTCTCGAAGATGTCCTTGCGGTACACGATCGAGCGGACACCGGCGTACCAGGGCATGCCGTACTGCTTGCCGTCCAGGGTGCCCGCGTCCTTCAGGCCCTCGACGAGGTCGCTGTCCAGACCGGCCTTCTTGACGTCACCGGTCACGTCGACCAGGGCGCCGGTCTTGGCGAACTGCGGAACCCAGGTGGTACCGACCTCGGCGACATCCGGAACCTGGTCCGCGCCGCCCTCGATCGCAGTCGTGAACTTCTTCTGGGCGGTCGCCCACTGCTGGTACTCGACCTTGACCTTGGCGCCGGTCTTCTTCTCGAAGGCGGCGTTCAGCTCCTTGAAGAAGGGCTTCGCGTCGGGGTTGGTCCCCTCCATGATCCAGACCTTGAGGGTCTTGCCCTTGCCGTCAAGGGCGTCGCCACCCTTGTCCTTGCCATCGTCGTCGCTGCCGCACGCTGCGAGTCCCATGGTCATGGCGACGGCAACCGCGCCTATGACGATCTTCCGCATGACCGCTCCCAATTGCACAATGTCTTACACCGTTGTCTAGACCACATGGACGGTATGAACTCGGTAAGGTCAAGGTCAAGGATCTTCGGACGGTGATGCCGAAACGTTGCATTTGCCATTTGTTCAACCAATGGCATCTACACAGGTATGCATGTGTGAGTTTGCTCAATCGGTAAACGGCCCGCAAGAGGACAACGGCCGGGCAGAACGTCCCGGGGCGCGAAAACGCGCCGCGGCGCCTGCATCCGGTCGGGGACAGCAGGCGCCGCGGTTGTGACGACCGCACGTCCTTGTGCGGCGATCGAGGACGGACCGGAGCGGCGGCTCCGGTCCGTCGGCCTCGGGTGGCGGCGGACCGCCGGGGGTGGTCAGACGGTCAGCGAGCGGTCCGTCGGCCGGATGGGTGCCGGGAGGGCGCTGGTGCCGGTGAGCAGCCGGTCCACGCCGCGGGCGGCCGAGCGGCCCTCCGCGATGGCCCAGACGATCAGCGACTGGCCGCGCCCGGCGTCGCCGGCCACGAACACCCCGGGGACGGTCGTCTGGAAGTCGGCGTCGCGGACGACGTTGCCGCGCCCGTCGAGCTCCAGGCCGAACTGCTCCACGAGGCCGTTGTCCCGGTCGATGCCGGTGAAGCCCATGGCCAGGGTGACGAGCTGCGCGGGGATCTTGGTCTCGCTGCCCGGCACCGGCTCGAACTTCCCGTGCCGGAACTCCACCTCGACCAGGTGCAGGAACTGTACGTTCCCGTCCTCGTCACCCTCGAAGTGGGTGGTGGACACGGAGTAGACCCGCTCGCCGCCCTCCTCGTGCGCGGAGGTGACCTTGTACGTCATCGGGAACGTCGGCCAGGGCTGGTGGTCCGGGCGCTCGTCCGACGGGCGGGGCATGATCTCCAGCTGGGTGACGGACGCGGCGCCCTGGCGGTGGGCGGTGCCCACGCAGTCGGCGCCGGTGTCGCCGCCGCCGATGACGACGACGTGCTTGCCCGCGGCGGTGATGGGCGGGGCGACGAAGTCACCCTCCTGCACCTTGTTGGCCAGCGGCAGGTACTCCATGGCCTGGTGGACGCCGTTCAGCTCCCGGCCCGGGACGGGCAGGTCGCGCGCGGTGGTGGCGCCGGCGGCGATCACCACGGCGTCGTACCGCTTGCGCAGCGCGGTCGCGGGCATGTCGCGGCCGATCTCGACGCCGGTGCGGAACTTGGTGCCCTCCGCGCGCATCTGCTCGATACGGCGGTTGATGTGCCGCTTCTCCATCTTGAACTCGGGGATGCCGTAGCGCAGCAGCCCGCCGATGCGGTCGGCCCGCTCGTACACCGCGACGGTGTGTCCGGCCCGGGTGAGCTGCTGGGCGGCGGCCAGGCCCGCGGGGCCGGAGCCGACCACGGCGACGGTCTTGCCGGAGAGGCGCTCCGGGGGCTGCGGGGTGACGTCGCCGGTCTCCCACGCCTTGTCGATGATGGTGACCTCGACGTTCTTGATGGTCACCGCCGGCTGGCTGATGCCCAGCACGCACGCGCTCTCGCACGGCGCGGGGCAGAGCCGGCCGGTGAACTCCGGGAAGTTGTTCGTGGCGTGCAGCCGCTCGGACGCGGCCTGCCAGTCCTCCCGGTAGGCGTAGTCGTTCCACTCGGGGATGAGGTTCCCCAGCGGGCAGCCGTTGTGGCAGAACGGGATGCCGCAGTCCATGCAGCGGCCGGCCTGCTTGCTGATGATCGGCAGCAGGGAGCCGGGTACGTAGACCTCGTTCCAGTCCCTGACGCGCTCGTCGACGGGGCGGGTCTCGGCGACCTCGCGCCCGGTGGTGAGGAAGCCCTTCGGGTCAGCCATTGATCGCCGCCTCCATCATCTTCTCGTGGGTCTGGGCCTCGGTGAGCCCGTCCCGCTCGGCGGCGTCCTTGGCGGCGAGCACGTTCTTGTACGTGGTGGGGAGGATCTTGCTGAAGCGTGCCACGGCCGTGTCCCAGTCCGCGAGCAGCGCGGCGGCGACGGTGGAGCCGGTCTCCTCCCGGTGGCGGCGCACGACGTCGTGCAGCCACCGGCGGTCGGTGTCGTCCAGCGTCTCGACGGCGGACGCGTTGCCGGGGTTGACGGCGTCGGGGTCGAGGTCGATCACGTACGCGGTGCCGCCCGACATCCCGGCCGCGAAGTTGCGGCCGGTGGGGCCGAGGACGACCGCGTTGCCGCCGGTCATGTACTCGCAGGCGTGGTCGCCCGTGCCCTCGGCGACGACGGTGGCGCCGGAGTTGCGGACGCAGAAGCGCTCGCCGGTGCGGCCGCGCAGGAAGATCTCGCCGCCGGTGGCGCCGTACGCGAGGGTGTTGCCCGCGATGACGCTGTACTCGGCGAGGTGGTCGGCGCCCCGGTCCGGGCGGACGATCACCCGGCCGCCGGAAAGGCCCTTGCCGACGTAGTCGTTGGCGTCGCCCTCCAGCCGCAGCGTGACGCCGCGGGGCAGGAAGGCGCCGAAGGACTGGCCGGCGGAGCCGGTGAAGGTGAAGTCGATCGTGTCCTCGGGCAGGCCCGCGCCGCCGAACTTCGACGTCACCTCGTGGCCGAGCATGGTGCCGACGGTCCGGTTGATGTTGCGGATCGTCACCTGGGCGCGGACCGGCTCGGCGGCCTCGGCCGAGACGGCGGACAGTGCGTCGGCGGCGAGCTTGATCAGCTCGTTGTCCAGCGCCTTCTCCAGCCCGTGGTCCTGGACGGTGCTCTGGTGGCGTACGGCGCCCTCGGGCAGCGCGGGCACGTGCAGCAGCGGGGCCAGGTCGAAGCCCTGCGCCTTCCAGTGGTCCACGGCGCGCGAGACGTCGAGGACCTCGGCGTGGCCGACGGCCTCCTCGAGGGAGCGGAAGCCGAGCTCGGCGAGGAGCTCGCGGACCTCCTGGGCGATGAACTCGAAGAAGTTCACCACGTACTCCGCCTTGCCGGAGAAGCGCTCGCGCAGCACCGGGTTCTGGGTGGCGATGCCGACCGGGCAGGTGTCGAGGTGGCAGACCCGCATCATCACGCAGCCGGAGACGACCAGCGGCGCGGTGGCGAAGCCGTACTCCTCGGCGCCGAGGAGCGCGGCGATGACCACGTCGCGGCCGGTCTTCAGCTGACCGTCGGTCTGCACGACGATCCGGTCGCGCAGACCGTTGAGCAGCAGCGTCTGCTGGGTCTCGGCCAGGCCGAGCTCCCAGGGGCCGCCCGCGTGCTTGAGCGAGGTCAGCGGGGAGGCGCCGGTGCCGCCGTCGTGGCCGGAGATCAGCACGACGTCCGCGTGGGCCTTGGACACGCCCGCGGCGACCGTGCCGACGCCGACTTCGGAGACCAGCTTCACGTGGATGCGGGCCTTCGGGTTGGCGTTCTTCAGGTCGTGGATCAGCTGGGCAAGATCCTCGATGGAGTAGATGTCGTGGTGCGGCGGCGGGGAGATGAGCCCCACGCCCGGCGTCGAGTGCCGGGTCTTCGCCACCCACGGGTAGACCTTCGGGCCGGGCAGCTGGCCGCCCTCGCCGGGCTTGGCGCCCTGGGCCATCTTGATCTGGATGTCGTCGGCGTTGACCAGGTACTCCGAGGTCACGCCGAAGCGGCCGGACGCCACCTGCTTGATCGCCGAGCGGCGGGCCGGGTCGTAGAGCCGGTCCGGGTCCTCGCCGCCCTCGCCGGTGTTGGACTTGCCGCCCAGCCGGTTCATGGCGATGGCGAGGGTCTCGTGCGCCTCGCGGGAGATGGAGCCGTACGACATGGCGCCGGTGGAGAACCGCTTCACGATCTCGGAGACCGGCTCGACCTCCTCCACCGGGACGGGCGTACGGCCCGAGGTCAGGCCGAAGAGGCCGCGCAGCGTCATCAGGCGCTCGGACTGCTCGTCGACGCGCTGGGTGTACTGCTTGAAGATGTCGTAGCGGCGGCTGCGGGCGGAGTGCTGGAGGCGGAAGACCGTCTCCGGGTCGAACAGGTGCGGCTCGCCCTCGCGGCGCCACTGGTACTCGCCGCCGATCTCCAGGTCGCGGTGCGCCGGGGCGATGCCGGAGGCCGGGTAGGCCTTGGCGTGCCGGGCGGCGACCTCCTGGGCGACGACGTCCAGGCCGATGCCGGAGATCTTGGTGGCGGTGCCGTGGAAGTACGTGTCGACGAAGTCGTCGTTCAGGCCGACGGCCTCGAAGACCTGAGCGCCGCGGTAGGAGGCGACGGTGGAGATGCCCATCTTGGACATCACCTTCAGGACGCCCTTGCCGAGGGCGTGGATGAGGTTGCGGATGGCCTGCTCGGCGCTGAGGTCCGGCTGGTCGCGGAAGAAGGTGCCGGCGGTGACCAGGTCCTCGACCGACTCCATCGCCAGATACGGGTTGACGGCCGCGGCGCCGTAGCCGATGAGCAGCGCGACGTGGTGCACCTCGCGGACGTCGCCGGCCTCGATGAGCAGGCCGACCTGGGTGCGCTGCTTGGTGCGGATGAGGTGGTGGTGGACGGCCGAGGTGAGCAGCAGCGACGGGATCGGCGCATGCTCGGCGTCGGAGTGCCGGTCGGAGAGCACGATCAGCCGGGCGCCGGCCTCGATGGCGGCGTCGGCCTCGGCGCAGATCTCCGCGAGGCGGGCGGCCAGGGACTCGCCGCCGCCGCTGACCCGGTACAGACCGGACAGGGTGGCGGACTGGAAGCCCGGCAGGTCGCCGTCGGCGTTGATGTGGATGAGCTTGGCCAGCTCGTCGTTGTCGATCACCGGGAACGGCAGGGTGACGCTGCGACAGGACGCCGGGCCCGGGTCCAGCAGATTGCTGGCGGGGCCGAGGGAGGAGATCAGGCTGGTCACCAGCTCCTCGCGGATGGCGTCCAGCGGCGGGTTGGTGACCTGCGCGAACAGCTGGGTGAAGTAGTCGAACAGCAGCCGCGGGCGCTCGGAGAGCGCGGCGATCGGCGAGTCCGTGCCCATCGAGCCGATCGGCTCGGCGGCGTTCTTCGCCATCGGCGTGAGCAGGACGCGCAGCTCCTCCTCCGTGTAGCCGAACGTCTGCTGGCGGCGGGTGACGGAGGCGTGCGTGTGCACGATGTGCTCGCGCTCCGGGAGGTCCCCGAGCTCGATCAGCCCGGCCTCGAGCCACTCCTGGTACGGCTGCTCGGCGGCCAGCGTGGCCTTGATCTCGTCGTCCTCGATGATGCGGTGCTGCGCGGTGTCGACGAGGAACATCCGGCCGGGCTGCAGCCGGCCCTTGCGGACGACCTTCGCCGGGTCGATGTCCAGCACGCCGACCTCGGAGGCCAGGACGACCAGACCGTCGTCGGTGACCCAGTAGCGGCCGGGGCGCAGACCGTTGCGGTCCAGGACCGCGCCGACGACCGTGCCGTCGGTGAAGGAGACGCCCGCGGGGCCGTCCCAGGGCTCCATCAGGGTGGAGTGGTACTGGTAGAAGGCGCGGCGCGACGGATCCATGGAGGGGTGGTTCTCCCACGCCTCCGGGATCATCATCAGCATCGCGTGCGGCAGCGACCGGCCGCCCAGGTGCAGCAGCTCCAGCACCTCGTCGAACGAGGCGGTGTCGGAGGCGTCGGGGGTGCAGATCGGGAAGACGCGGTCCAGCTCGCCTTCCCCGAACATGTCCCCCACCAGCTGGGACTCGCGGGCGCGCATCCAGTTGCGGTTGCCCATGACCGTGTTGATCTCGCCGTTGTGGGCGACGAAGCGGTACGGGTGCGCCAGCGGCCAGCTCGGGAAGGTGTTGGTGGAGAACCGGGAGTGCACGACCGCGATGGCGGTGGCGAAGCGGCGGTCCGACAGGTCGGGGAAGAAGGGCTCCAGCTGGCCGGTGGTCAGCATGCCCTTGTAGACCAGGGTCCGCGCGGAGAGGGAGGGGAAGTACACCTCGACCTCACGCTCGGCGCGCTTGCGCAGCACGAACGCCTTGCGGTCCAGCTCGATGCCGGTGGACCCGGCCGGGTCGGAGACGAACAGCTGGCGGAAGGCCGGCATCGTCTCGCGGGCGCCGGCGCCCAGCAGCTGCGGGGCGACGGGCACCTCGCGCCAGCCGAGGACGGTCAGCTTCTCCTCGGCGGCGATGGTCTCGATCCGCGTCACGGCGCTCGCGGCGGCCTCGGCGTCGGCGGGCAGGAAGGCGGTGCCGACGGCGTACGAGCCGGCCCGGGGGAGCTCGAATCCGGCCGCCTCGCGCAGGAAGGCGTCCGGGATCTGCAGCAGGATGCCGGCGCCGTCACCCACGTCGGGGTCGGAGCCGGTGGCGCCGCGGTGCTCGAGGTTGCGCAGCACGGTGAGGGCCTGCTCGACGAGCTCGTGGCTCGCCTCACCGGTCAGGGTGGCCACGAAGCCGACACCGCAGGCGTCGTGCTCATGTCGGGGGTCGTACAGCCCCTGCTTGGCAGGGTGGGCCGCCATGAATGCTGAGCGCATCGGCTCTCCCGTCGTCGTCGTGGCATTGGTGCGTGCCGAGGGACGACGTTGGCCCTCTGCGGAGTCTCAGAAATTTTGTGCAGGTTACATGATGGCCGGTATCCCGAAAAACGGAATCTTGAGTCCAGGATGCGGACATCGGAGGGGATGGGAGGAGCTGGGGTCTGGTGCCGTTCGCACAGCGCACAGCGAGGGCGACATTGCCCGAGGCGCTTCCGACACATGCCCCAGCGAAACATCCCTGAAACCGGTAACCCAGTAACGCCCCGGAGAAGGGTCCCGCGCAAGGGGCCGCGCGGAGATCTTTGTCACGGAGCGTCGCCGACGGGTGACGTACATCACCCGGGACGTCACCCCACCGCCGCGCCGAAGAGCGAGCCGAGGCCGAAGGTGACCGCCGCCGCCGCGCCGCCGAGCAGCAGCTGGCGTACGCCGCCGAACCACCAGCTGCGCGAAGTGATCTTGGACACGACGGCCCCGCAGGCGAAGAGTCCGACGAGCGCGACGATCACCGCCGGCCACAGGGAGTGAGCGCCGAGGAGGTAAGGGAGCACCGGCAGGATGGCGCCGACGGCGAAGGATCCGAACGAGGACCAGGCGGCCACGGTGGGCGACGGGAGGTCCGACGGGTCGACGCCGAGCTCCTCGCGGGCGTGTATCTCGAGGGCCTGCTCCGGATCGCGCATGAGCTGCTCGGCGACCTCGGCGGCGAGCCCGGGATCGACGCCGCGGGCGATGTAGAGGTCGACCAGCTCCTTCAGCTCCTCCTTCGGGTTGCGCTTGAGCTCCAGCCGCTCGATGTCCAGCTCGGCCAGGACGAGTTCCCGCTGGGAGGCGACGGACGTGTACTCGCCGGCCGCCATGGAGAAGGCGCCGGCGGCCAGTCCCGCGAGGCCCGTCAGCACGATCGTCTGCGACGACACGGAGCCGCCGGCCACACCGGTGATCAGGGCGAGGTTGGACACCAGACCGTCCATGGCGCCGAACACGGCGGGCCGCAGCCAGCCGCCGTTGACGTCGCGGTGAGTGTGACCGTGCGATTCCGCTCGGTCCTGGGCGGTGGACATCTGGCTCCTCGTGGTCGCGGCTCGACCCGAAGGTACGCGCGAATTTCAACGATCTACAAGCAAGGCAGGCCGAACTTACCGGGCCGGCGGGATGACACGGACCGACCCGGCCGGGCGACGCGTACGAAAACATGCTGTATAGCGACGAAACCAGACATCCGTACCACAGTATTGACCCGATACGTCACTCCAGGTACGGAATCGAGGGCGATCGTACGATGACCGACAGCCCCTCCCCCGCCCCGCCGGACGCCCGCTCCCGGGCCCGCGGCGCGCTGCTCGGCCTCGCCGTGGGAGACGCCCTCGGGGCGCCCGCGGAGAATCTGAAACCGTCGCAGATCCGGGAGCGGTGGGGCCGCATCGAGGGGTTCGTGGCGAGCGAGCCGGCCGGGACGGACGACACGGAGTACGCCGTCTTCTCCGGACTGCTCCTCGCCGAACACGGCTCCGGCCTCACCGTCGAGCACGTCGAGGCGGCGTGGCACCAGTGGATCGCCGACCGCGACGAGGGCCCCTTCCACGGCGCCGGCTTCAGCGAACGCGGCACGCTGGAGAACCTCCGCCGCGGCCTCGCCGCCCCCACCACCGCCCAGCACCGCCACGCGTGGAGCGACGGCCTCGCGATGCGCGCCGCCCCCTTCGGCGTGTACGCGGCAGGCCGCCCCGCCCAGGCCGCCCGCCTGGTGGCCGTGGACGGCACCGTCAGCCACGACGGCGAGGGGCTGTACGGCGGGCAGGCCGTCGCCGCCGGGGTGGCCGCGGCGATGGCGGCGGAGGGGCCGGACGCCGTCGTGCAGGCCGCGCTGTCGGTGATCCCCGACGACTGCTGGACGGCGCGCTCCCTGCACCGCGCGGTGTCCGCCGCCCGCCGTGCCGCCGGCCCGCCCCTGGCCGTGGAGCGGGCGATCCGGCACACGGTGGTGATCGGCGGCTACCCGTGGACGGACCTGGCGCCGGAGGCGGTGGGGCTGGCGTTCGGGGCGTTCACCGCGGCGCGCGGCGAGTTCGCGCCGGCGGTGCTGACGGCGGTGAACATGGGGCGCGACGCCGATACGACGGCGGCCGTGGCCGGCGCGCTCGCGGGGGCGTTACGCGGGGTGGAGGGCATCCCCGAGGCGTGGGCGCGGGCCATCGGGCCCGTACGGGGGTCGTGTCTGCCGTCGATGGCGGGGCGGCACGTCGTCCAGGTCGCGGATCTGCTGGTCGCCGGGGAGCCGCCGGGCGCGGGCACACGGGCGGTCGCGGGCGGACGGCGGACGGCACCGTGACCGTCGTCGCCGCCGCGCTCGGCGGGCCCGCGTCCTCGCCGGAGGACCCGCGGCGGATCGAGGGGATGCTGCTGGGGATCGCGGCGGGGGACGCCGCCGGCTGGCCCGCCGGACGGCACCGGGCCGCGCGGCTGCCGGGGTGGACGCGGCGCCTCACCCGGGAGCTGGACACCTTCGCCGAGATCAGCGGGACGACCACGCTGCCCGTACCGGTCGCCCTGAACCAGCCGCCCGAGCCGCTGCGCCTGGGTCCGTCCGACGACGCCGAATGGGCCGCGTTCACCGCGCTGTCGGTGCTCTCGGCCGCCTCCGCCCGGCACAGCGACGTGCCCCCGCACCGCCGGGTGCGCGCCGCGCTCGCCCTGTCGTGGAACGCCCTCGCCGACGAGGTCGCCGCGGCGGCGGCCCGCGCGGAGGAGATCGAGTCGGCGGCCATGCCGCTGCGCGCGCGGATCTCCGTACGGGCGGGCCTGGGCAACCTCGCCGCCGGGTTGCATCCGCCGGCCACCGGCCACGACAACCCGCACTACTTCGACGACGCCGCGTGCGTCCGGGCCGCCGTGCTCGCCGTCGTCCACCCCGGCGACCCGGCCGCCGCCGCGGACCTCGCCGAGTTCGACGCCCGCTACACCCAGGACGGCGACGGCGTGCACGGGGCACGCGCCATGGCGGCGGCCGTCGCGGCGGCGCTGGGCGGCGGGCCGGTCGAGGACTGTACGGCGGCGGCCCTCGCCCAGCTGCCGGAGGGCACGGAGATCCGCCGTAACGCCGTACGGGCGCTGGACCTCGCGCGGACGGGGCGGGCGGGCGGCGCGTTCGCGCTCGTACCGCTGCTGGAGCACGAGATCGTCGACCACGTCTACAGCTACGGCATCGCCGCCGCCGAGACCGTCCCCGTCGCCCTGGCCCTGGCCGCCGCGGCCGGCGGCGCCGTCACCCAGGCCGTCCCCGCCGCCGCGTGCCTGTCCCGCGTCGCCGACTCCGCCCCCGCCCTGGCCGGCGCCCTGACCGGCGCGCTCGGCGGCGCCGCCGCCCTCCCCACGACGTGGCACGACGCCTGCCGGCTGCTCGCCGGGTGCGCGCTGCCCTGGCTCGCCGGTACGGACCTCGTCACGCTGGCGGAGGAGCTCGCCCTGCATCCGCTCACCGATCCCGAAGGAGTCCCCGTATGACCGTGCACACCCTGGAGGACCGCGTCACCGGCGCCCTGGTCGGCGCGGCCGTCGGCGACGCGCTCGGCGGCCCCGTCGAGGGCTGGACACCCGAGGCGATCGAACAGCGGTACGGGGGACGGGTCTCGGGCATCGTCGGCCCGTTCCACGGCGCCGAATGGCGTACGGCGCGGCCGATCGCCCCGTACCACAAGGGCGACGGGCACGTCACCGACGACACCCTGATGACGCACGCGCTGATCCGGGTCTACGAGCGGGTACGGGACCACCTCGACGCGTACGCGATCGCCGACCACCTCGTCCCGGACCTGATCGGCACCCCGCGCTGGATCCCCGAGCTGGAGGCCGTAGCCCTCCCCCTGCAGCGGGTGTTCCTGGCCGAGAAGTGGCTGGCGGCCCGCCTCCACTACGGCCACGTCGACCCGCGCGAGGCGGGCGCGGGCAACATCGTCAACTGCGGCGCGGCGATGTACATGGCGCCGGTCGGCGTGGTCAACGCGGGCAATCCGGCGGGGGCGTACGCGGAGGCGCTGGATGTGGCGGGCGCGCACCAGTCGTCGTACGGCAGGGAGGCGGCGGGGGTGTTCGCGGCGTGTGTGGCGGCGGCGTTCGTCCCAGGGGCGACTCCGTCGTCGGTGATCTCGACGGCGCTGGCCCTGGCGAAGGACGGCACGCGCTCGGCGATCGCGGCGGTGTGCGAGACGGCTTCGCGCTTCGGGTCCTGGGAAGAGGCGCTGACCCCGCTGCGGGAGGCGGTCACCCCGTACGACACGGTGGGCCCGGACTACCGCGCCCCGTCGCTGGGCGCCCGCCGCCCGTCGCGGCTGCACGCGATCGAGGAGCTGCCGATCGCGCTGGGGATGCTGCTGATCGCGGACGGCGACTACCGGGACACGGTCCTCGGGGCGGTCAACTACGGCCGGGACTGCGACTCGACCGCGACGATGGGCGGCGCGCTGGCGGGAGCCCTGTCCGGGGGCATCCCGGAGCCCTGGTCCACGGAGGTCTCCCGGGCCTCCCGCCTGGACCTCCACGCCCCGGCGGCCTCGCTGGCGGCGATCACGCGCGAGATCCACGCGAAGGACGTCGACCGCCGCCGCACCCACGAATCGGCCTTCGCCACCCTGGCGGCGACATGACCCTCCGCCTCACCTGGACCCAGCCGGAGGACCTCCTGGGCCACGAACTCCGCCAGGCCCAGGAGGACGGCCGCACCCCCACAGCCCTGGCACACCGCTGGCTGACATCAGGCGGCCACCCACCCCCCACCCGAGCCGGCGCATCACCCACCCCGGCACCCCCGCATCTGCGGGCTCTGGCTCAGGAACTCCTGACGGAATTGGCATCGGTACGTTCCCCGCTGGCGGACGCGGAGCCGACGGAACTCGGTGCCATCGAGATCCTGACCTCAGGACAGGGCCTGACGCAGAAGCCGGAGGACGAGAAGTCCGGCAGCCCGGATCCGGAAACGCCCCAATTCCAGCCCGGCCGCGGCTCCGACCACGCTTCCGACCGCACCGCACAGCCGAACCCAGCCCCATTCCAGCCCGGCCGGCGTTTGAGGCCGAGGCGCGAAGCGCCGACAAAGCCCGGCCGGCGTTTGAGGCCAGAGGCGCGAAGCGCCGATCCGGGGTCCGGGGGCGAAGCCCCCGGCAGCGCAACGCACCCAGCGAGAAGGGGGCTCGGGGCATCCCCCGAAGATTCGGGTAGGGGCGGGGTGGGGGAAGAAGAAAAACAACTCCACGCCGCCTGGCTCGGCCGAGCCGCAGGCTGCCTCCTCGGCAAACCGGTGGAGAAACTCCCCCTCGAGGGCATCCGAGCCATCGGAAAAGCAACCGACAACTGGCCCCTGAAAACCTGGTTCACCGCAAAAGGCCTCCCCCAGGAAATCAAGGCGGCCCACCCCTGGAACCGCCGCAGCCGCACAACCTCCCTGGCCGAAAACATCAACGGCATGCCGGAGGACGACGACCTGAACTACCCCCTGCTCAACCTCCTCCTCCTGGAACGAAGAGGAAAATCCTTCACCACGACAGACGTAGCAAAACTCTGGCTGGACGAACTCCCCGCAGGCCGAACCTTCACCGCGGAAAGAATCGCCTACCGAAACCTCCTCAAAGGCCTGGAACCCCCGCACACAGCCACCCACCACAACCCCTTCCGCGAATGGATCGGCGCCACGATCCGAGCCGACATCCACGGCTGGACCAACCCGGGCAACCCCAAGGAGGCAGCCGCCCAAGCCCACAGGGACGCAACCCTCACCCACACGGCCAACGGCGTCTACGGCGCAATGTTCACCGCGGCAATAATCGCCGCGGCAGCAGAACACCCGACCATCCACCAGGCAATTGAAGCCGGCCTGGCCACCATCCCCCCGAACTCCCGCCTGGCCCAGGCGATCCAGGCGGCCCGCGAAACAGCCCGCACCACCCCGGACTGGGACGACGCGGTGGACAAACTCCACGCCAGATACAACGCCCACCACTGGGTCCACGTCATCCCCAACACGGCCCTGACCACAGCCGCCCTCACCCACGCCGACGGCGACTTCGCGGACTCCATCACAAAAACCGTCAGCGGCGGCTGGGACACCGACTCCAACGGCGCCACCGCAGGCTCGGTCACCGCCCTCCTCGCAGGTTCACCCGAGGCGCTCCCACCCCACTGGACGAAACCCCTGAAGAATCGACTGGCGACATCGATCGCCGGCCTCGACGGCATCGGCTTCGACGAACTGGCCCGCAGAACCCGGGAGGTACGCACCAGGTGAACACCCCCATCGCCGTACTCGGCTCGGCGAACATGGACCTCGTCGCCTTCACCGCGAAGGCCCCCGCGCGGGGCGAGACCGTAACGGGCCGCGAATTCCGCACGATCCCCGGCGGCAAGGGCGCCAACCAGGCGATCGCCGCGGCCCGCGCCGGCGCCCGGGTCACCATGATCGGCGCGGTGGGAGACGACACGTTCGGCAAGGACCTCCGCCGCACCCTGACTGCGTCAGGCGTCGACACCACGGGCCTGCGCACCACCGACGGCCCCACCGGCACCGCCCACATCACGGTCGACGACGAGGGCGGCAACGCGATCATCGTGATCCCCGGCGCCAACGCCACCCTGACCGCCCTGGCCCCCGGCGACGAGTCCCGTATCGCGGCCGCCCGTGCCCTGCTCCTCCAGCTCGAGATCCCCCTCACCGGCGTCACGGCCGCCGCCCGAGCCGCGAAACGACACGGCGTCCGCACCATCCTCACCCCCGCCCCCGCCCAGCCCCTCCGG
>NZ_WEGJ01000052.1 GCF_009604385.1 Streptomyces smaragdinus | reverse complement strand
ACGCCCTCCGGCGTAGCCGCCGTCACGCCCGCGAGGATGAAGCCCGCGTGGGCGATGTACGAGCCGCGCGCCGATGCTGCCGGACCAGCGGTAACGGGAACCAGGGCGGTCTTGTCGGTGCCTTCCACTATCGTTCCGGGCACCGGACATCGACTGGGAGGATCCAGAGAGTTGAGTGAGCAGGCCGCCTTTCCCATACCGTTTATGGCTTCGCGTGTCATGGCGTTCGCCGAGCCCCGGACGTTGCGGGAGCATCAGATGATGCGGTGCAGCGCCGCGATTCGGTCGAAGCCGGAGTGGTTCGTCAAGATGAACGACCCCGAAATCGTGGCCCGGTGGCGGCGGGAGGCCGGCGAGCGGGGCATGACCGGGGCTCAGGTCGATTACGTGATCGATGAGCTCGCGTATTACGCCGGGTTGCGGGACGAGGCTTCCGGGATTCAGGTGTCCGATGTGGACGGGGTCTGGTATTCGGACCAGCTCGTCGATGACGGGCTCAGGGATCGGCTGAAGGACGCCGTGCGGGTGCTGGAGGATGTTCCCGAGGGGGAGAAGGACTGGCATCCGGGGTCCGACGGGCAGGTGTTGGACCTCGTGCATCCGTCGCTCTTCTGCCTCGTGAAGGACGCCAGCGGCGGGCCCGAGCGGGCGTGGAAGGAGCCGGAGTACCGGTACGCGAAGTACGAGTTCTCCAAGAAGTTCCAGTGGCTGCCCACGGACGTCGAGGTCAACGACGAGGGCGCGGCCACCTTCCGGTCGTACGTCAACAACGTCCACCCCGAGGACCACCGCGAGCTCGCCGCCGTGCTGCCGGACGTGTTCGCCCGGATGGTCCCGCTGTGGGAGAAGGTCCTCACCGACCTGCGCAATCCGCGGCCCGTACGGATCAAGACCGACCCGTACGGCTGGTACGACTCGGAGCCGGAATACCCGGACCGGGACGCTTTCGGTGACGACAAGGAGGCCCTCAAGGAAGCGATGGACGCCTGGTCGACGGCCCAGGACGAGTGGTGGGAAAACCGGGCCCCGGTCATTCCGGACGCTCCCGCCTTTACCCCGCCCGAGGTGCCCGACGCCGCCGCCCGGGTCAATCTGCGCGGACGTGATCTCCAGGTCATCGTCAAGCTCGCCACCATTCACCTCACCCCGGAAAAGCCCGAGTACCCCGGTGGTTCCTGGCATGTCGAGGGAATGCTGAACGAGCGGATCGTCTCCACCGGTATCTATTACTGGGACAGCGAGAACATCACCGACAGCGAGCTCAGCTTCCGGGCGGTTCTCAACGACCCGAGCTACGAGCAGAACGACGACAACGGCCTGCGCGACGTCTACGGCCTGGAGGACGAGGACCAGCTCAACAAGATCCTGGGAGCATCCGCGACCCCGGCGGGCCGCTGCCTCGCGTTCCCGAACATGCTCCAGCACCGCGTCGGCGACTTCGGTCTCGTGGACCCCACCCGGCCGGGGCACCGCAAGATCCTCGCGTTCTTCCTGATCGACCCGTCGCAGAAGGTCGTCTCGACCTCCGACATACCGCCGCAGCAGCCGTGGGCCGAGACCTCGACGATGACGCTCGAGCAGGCGAAGGCGTACCGCGAGGAGCTGATGCAGGAACGCAAGTTCTTCGTCGACGAGCACAACGAGGAGCTGTACGAACGGGAGTTCTCCCTCTGCGAGCACTGACGTGCGGAGGGGGCGCGGTGTCCGCGGACTGTCCGCAGAGCCGACGCCGCCCGGGCCGGGGAGGGGGTGCCGTTCCTACGCTCGGGAGCTGTGACGCAGACGATTTCCTCCCCTGTCCTGAGCCCGCACGGCGCCCGAGGTCCCCGGGCGGGTCTTGCCGCTCTCGGCGGGGTGATCCTGGGGGCCGCGGTTGTCGGGGCGTTCTGGCTGTTCACGGGGGACAGCCAGGACGCCCCCGCGAAGCCGTCCGGACGCCCGCTTGCTGTGCCGGAGACGCTCATCGGCCTCAGCCACGCGGAGAAGGCTCTCGCATCGAAGCCGAACCAGGCGCAATATCTCGATCGGGTCCGGACCGAAGACCGGCGCAGTGGTGAGCTGCTGTCTCAGGCATATGGCGGAGCGCCGGCGTTCTGGCAGAGCTATTCCGCCAAGGACTTCGGGATACAGCTTCAGTTGAGCGCCGTACGGGCATCGTCGCCGCGGCTCATGTTGAGGTATCTGGATCTTCAGGCGATCAGGCAGGCGCGACCGCAGGAGGAGGTGGTTGTCCATGGGGATGTCGATTGCATGGTCATCAACTCGAACGTTCTGGACGAGGACATCAAGCCCGAGGACGTTCGGGTGATGTACTGCCAGCGCTCGTCGCCGTACCTCACCGTACGGATCACGGTTCACACGGACATGAGTGACACGTACATTCACCGGCCGGAAGCGACGGCCGCGCTGGTGAACCAGATCTGGGCAGACCTGAACTGACCCTCACCGCAGCGGCCCGCCGCCGTCCGCCGACGGATCGCGGCCGGGCAGGAGCCGCGCCGCCGCGCGGCGGCAGTCCGTGGCCGCCTCCGGGCGGGACGACGCGGCGTGGACGGAGGCCAGGAGGCGCAGCGTCTGGGACTGGCGGAAGCGGTCGCCCGTGTCGCCGAAGACGCGGATCGCCTCGTCCAGTTCCGTGACCGCCTCGTCGAGGGCGCCGCGGCCGAGGTGGACGCGGCCCAGGACCAGGCGGGCGCCGCCGGGGCCCCAGGTGTCGCGGGTGGCCTCGAAGTAGGTCAGGGCCCGGCGGGCCTGCGCCTCCGCGTCTGTCCAGCGGGCGGTGTCCGCCAGGGTCATGGCCAGGCGCCAGCGGGTCATCGCCATGGCGCGGTCGTCGCGGGCGGTGGCGCAGGCGGTGAGGGCGCGTTCGAGGGTGGCGAGGGCCTCGTCGTGGCGGCCCGTCATGCGCAGGGCGTAGCCGAGGTGGCTGAGGGCGGTCGCGGTGCCGATCGGGTCGGCGTGGCGTTCGCGCAGGCGGAGGTCCTGTTCGTGGTAGGCGACCGCCTCCGGGAAGCGGTCCGTCTCCCAGCGGCAGAGCCCGAGCTTCGACAGCGCGTCGCCCTCCTCCCGCCAGTTGCCGTCCGTACGGGCCAGCTCCAGGGCCTCCTCGTGGCACGCGATGGCGTCGGCCGGGCGGCCGAGGAAGGCCAGGGCGTAGCCGAGGGCGTTCAGGGCGCAGGCCGCGAGGGCGGTGTCGGTGGTGGCGAGCCGGCGTATCGCGCGGGCGCAGCGGGCGAGTTCGTCCCAGCGGCAGCCCAGGTCGTAATACCAGACCATCTCGGTGAGCAGCTCGCTCAGCGAGGGCTCGGCGGGTACGGCCGACAGGCCCTCCAGTACGGCGAGCAGCGCCTCCGCCTCGTCGTCGAGCCAGGTCAGCGCCGCCTCGCGGCCGCCGTCGTACGGGCCGCGCGCCGGCGAGACGGCGAGGGCGGCGGCCAGGGCGGTGGTCAGCAGCCAGTCGTGCAGCGCGGTCGTCACCGTCTCCCGCTCGTCCTCCTCCTCGGCCAGGCGCTGCTCGGCGAACTGGCGTACGAGGTCGTGCGGCCGGTACCGGCCGGGGCGGGCCGTCGGGGTGAGCATTCCGGCGCCGGCCAGCCGCGCCAGGGCGTCGGCCGCCTCGCGCGGGGGGACGCCGCCGAGCAGGACGGCGGCGGCGCCGGCGCCCGTCCCCGTGCCGGGGAGGAGGGCCAGGCGGCGCAGGAGGGTGCGGTCGGCGGGGGCGAGTTCGCGGTACGAGCGGTCCAGGGCGGCGGACACCGGGCCGAGGCGTTCGTCGCGGTCGCGCAGCTGTGCGGCGAAGTGGGCGAGGGGCCAGTCGGGGTGGGCGGCGAGGCGGGCGCCGACCACGCGGAGGGTGAGGGGGAAGCCGCCGCAGCCGTCGACCAGGCGGGCGGCGGCCGCGGGATCGTCCGTCAGACGTCCGGCGCCGGCGATGCGCTCCAGGAGGCCGGCGGATTCCGGCGCGGGCAGCGGCGTCAGCGGCAGGCGGATGGCGCCGTCGAGGCCGTCGAGGGGGTTGAGGCTGGTCACGAGGACCAGGGCGGGGCCGGAGCCGGGGATGAAGGGGCGGACCTGGGCGGCGTCGCGGGCGTCGTCGAGGAGCAGGAGGGCGGGTTGGCCGGCGAGCTCGGAGCGGTACATCCGGGCGAGGTCCGCCGCGTCGCGGGGGATGCGGGGTTCGGGGACGCCGAGGCGGCCGAGGAGGCGGCGTAACGCGGGGGCCGGGGGCACGGGGGTGCGTACGCCGGCGTGGACGCGGTGCAGTTCCACCCACCACTGGTGGCCGAACGCCGTCCGGTGGGCGGCGCGCAGGGCGAGGGTGGTCTTGCCGACGCCGGAGAGGCCGTGCAGGACGACGACGGTGGGGTGGGGGGCGTCGGCGGCGTGTGCGGCGATGTCGTCCAGGCGGGCGAGCTCGGCGCGGCGGCCCGCGAAGTCGGCGGGCCAGGGCGGGAGCTCGCGGACGTCGGGGCGGTGGTCGCCGGCGCGTTCGCGCAGGGCGCGGTTGAGGAGGGTGCCGAGGGTGCCCTCGCCGAGGCCGAGCTCGCTCTCGTACTGCCGGACGATCCAGGTGGGCGGGATCCGTCGGCCCTGCTCGTACGGGGAGAGGGCACTGTGCCCGTACCCGATCCGCCGCGCGAGCTCCCGCTGCGACACCCGCCGGCTCTCCCGCGCCCCCTTCAACGCCCGCCCCAGGAGCGCCAGCGCCGACTCGGTCATGCACCCTCCCCCGCCGCGATCTTCGGGGGTCATTCTCGCGGAGGGGAGCGGCGGAATGGGATGGTTCCGGCCATTGCGGGGCTCCGGCGGTCATGGATATTCGGCGAAGACCGCTTCGGCGTATGCGACGTGGACGGTGGCGTCGAGCCAGCGGGTCAGGGTGTCGGGGTCGGTGCAGGCCATGATTCGCCGGCGGGCCTCCTCGCACAGGGGCAGGCCGCGTGCGGTGAGGACCCGGACGATGCCCGTCGCCAGGCCCCTGGCGTAGGCATCTGCTCGGCTTTCCGCCTCACCTTCCGCCTTGCCGGCGAGGTAGGCGCGCTCGAGGAGGGTGCCTCGGAGGTTGTCGGCGGGTGAGCCGTCGGCGAAGAGCTCGTTGATGCTGCGGACGTGGATGGTGCGGTCGAGCCAGCGGGTCAGGGTGTCGGGGTCGGTGCAGGCCATGATTCGCTGCCGGGCCTCCCCGGAAACGGGCATGGTTTTGTCGAGGATGCGGACGATGGCATTCACGCGGTCCTCCGCCCAGCTGTTCACCCGGCCCCGTTCCTTGCCGGCGAGGAAGGCGCACTCCATGAGGGTGCCGCGGCCGGGAAAGAAGTTGTGGAATGTCACGAGTCCCCTCCCGGGTGGTTGCGGAAGATCTGGTGCGTGGCTTCACGGGTCGTGCTCACCATGGGTGAAACGTATGGGCGGGTCGGGGGTTGTACTCGCGGCGTATGGGAGGTTCATCCGATTGGATTGCCTCGGGGTAGCGGGGGGACCAGGCGGAAGGTGGCCGATGGTGCGGGACGTGCGGTTGGAGTGGGCGCGGGCGCAGTTGGTTGGGGGTGGGGTGCGGGCCGGGTCTGTTGACGGGGTTGTGCGGCAGGTGTTCGCCGTGCAGGCGCAGGATGTTCTGGCCGGGGAGCTGGGGCTGCGGGTGCGGGCTCAGGGGGTGAGTCGGGGGGACGTGCGGCGGGCGGTGGAGGGGGAGCGGAGTGTGGTGCGGGGGTGGTTCATGCGGGGGACGCTGCATTTTGTGGCCGCCGGGGATGTGCGGTGGTTGCTCGGGTTGTACGGGGAGCGGGTGGTCGCCGGGAGTGCCGCGCGGTATCGGGCGTTGGGGCTGGATGAGGCTGTTACGCGGCGGGCGTTGAAGGTCATCGCCGGGGCCGTGGCCGACGGGCCCTGTACGCGGGCCGGGATCACGGAGCGGTTGGTGCCGCTGGGGGTGGACGGGGGTGGGCAGGCGCCGGTGCATCTCATTCGGCGGGCCGCCCTGACCGGGGTGATCTGTGAGGGGCCGCGCGTCGGTGGGGAGCCGGCGTACGTTCCCGCCGAGGAGTGGCTGCCGCGCGGGGAGGGGCCCGTCGGGGAGGCTGCCGTCGTCGAGCTCGCCGTGCGGTACCGGCGGGCCTACGGGCCGGCCGCGGCGGAGGATTTCGCGGGGTGGGCGGGGCTGCCGCTGGGTATGGCGCGGAAGGCGTGGGCGGGGCTGAGGCCCGTACGGGCGGCCGACACGCCACCGGCGCCCCACAGCACCGCTCCCGCCGACCCCGGCACCGCGCCCACTGCTCCCGGCGCGGCACCCTCCGCAGGCGCCGACCCCGACCCCCGCCTCCTCCCCGCCTACGACGGCTACTGGCTCGGCCACCGCGACCGCACCCCCGCCCTCCCCGACGCCGCGGAGGCGCCCCGTACCCTCGCTCCCGGCGGCGGCCAGATCCGCGCCGCGGTCATCGTCGACGGCCTCTTCGCCGGCACCTGGAGCCGTACCAGGCAGGCCGGCGTCCGCGTCGACATGCTCCCCGGGGCCGTTGAACCGCACGGCCTCGCCGGCGAGATCCAGGACGTCGAGCGCTTCCTCGCGTGAGCGAGCCCCCGTACGCGCCAGCGATCGCTGGCAGGATTCTGTTACCGACGGGTACACAAGCGGCCCCCGGAGCCCTACCCTCGCCCTATGACCGACAACGCCCCCGACGGGAACCCCGCCGCCGCCCCCGGCCGCAGCCGGAGCGCCGCCGACGTCGTCACGCCCGAACTGCTGGCCCGGCTGACCCGTGCCGTACCCGGGTCCGGGGAGACCCGCAGCCACGCGCCCGCCACCGGCGAGGTGCTGGCCACGCTGCCCGAGTCACGCCCCGAGGACGTGGCGGCGGCGTTCGACCGGGCCCGCGAGGCACAGCGGGAGTGGGCCGCGCGGCCGGTGCGCCGCCGGGCCGCCGTGCTGCTGAAGTTCCACGATCTGCTGCTGACCCGGCAGGACGAGGTCATCGACCTCATCCAGCTCGAGACCGGCAAGGCCCGCCTGCACGCGCACGAGGAGGTGCAGGCGGTCACCATGGCCGCCCGCCACTACGGCCGCCGGGCCCCCGCGTATCTGAAGCCCAAGCGCCACACGGGCGCCGTCCCGGTCCTGACCCGGGTGCGCGAGCTGCGTCACCCCCGCGGCGTCGTCGGCCAGATCGCCCCCTGGAACTACCCCCTCGAGCTCTCCGTCGGCGACGCCCTCCCCGCGTTCGCGGCCGGCAACGGCGTCGTGATGAAGCCCGACACCGAGACCGCCCTGACCGCCCTGTGGGCACGGGACCTGATGATCGAGGCGGGGCTGCCGGAGGACGTCTGGCAGATAGTCATCGGGGAGGGCCCGGTCGTCGGACCGGCCCTCGTCCAGCACGCCGACTACGTCTCCTTCACCGGCTCCACCCGCACCGGCCGCGAGGTCGCCCAGGGCGCCGCCGCCCGGCTGATCGGCGTCTCGCTGGAGCTCGGCGGCAAGAACGCCATGATCGTGTGCGCGGACGCCGACCTCGACAAGGCCGCGGAGGGCGCGACACGCGCCGCGTTCGCCTCCGCGGGACAGCTGTGCATCTCCGTCGAGCGGCTGTTCGTACACGAGAGCGTCGCGGACGCGTTCCTCGAGCGGTTCGCGGCCCGTACGAAGGCCATGAAGCTCGGCGCGGCCCTCTCGTACGGGGCCGACATGGGCTCCCTGGCCGGCGAGCGTCAGCTGAAGGCCGTCACCCGGCACGTCGAGGACGCCGTCGACAAGGGCGCCAAGGTGCTGGCCGGCGGGCGGGCGCGCCCGGACATCGGCCCGTACTTCTACGAGCCGACCATCCTCGACGGCGTCGGGAAGCCGATGGCCGTGTGCGAGGAGGAGACCTTCGGCCCGGTCGTCTCGGTCTACCGCTTCGGCGACGAGGACGAGGCGATCCGCCGCGCCAACGCGACCCCGTACGGCCTGAACGCCAGCGTCTGGACGAAGAACGCCCGGCGCGGACGGGCGCTCGCCGCCCGGCTGCGGACCGGCACCGTCAACATCAACGAGGGCTTCGCCTCCGCGTACGGCAGCGTGCAGTCGCCGATGGGCGGCATGGGCGACTCGGGGCTGGGGCGGCGGCACGGCAGCGAGGGGATCCTCAAGTACACCGAGGCGCAGACGGTCGCCCACCAGCGGCTGGTGCCGATGGCGCCGTCGATGGGGATGTCCGACGAGAAGCACGCGGCGTTCATGACCCGCAGCCTGCGGATGATGAAGGCGCTGCGGCTGCGCTGACCCCGGTCCGGGGTGAGTACCGCTTTTTCGGCCGGGGGTTCGGGGGTTGTCCCCCGAAAAAACGCAGTGAAGGGGACAGCAGTGAGCAGCGCCCACGACTACGACGTCATCGTCATCGGATCCGGCTTCGGCGGCTCCGTCTCGGCGCTGCGGCTGACGGAGAAGGGCTATCGGGTCCTCGTCCTGGAGGCCGGCCGCCGCTACACGCCGCAGACGCTGCCGAAGAACTCCTGGGACCTGCGCCGCTATCTGTGGGCGCCGAAGCTCGGGCTGTACGGCATCCAGCGCATCCACCTGATGTCGAACGTCATGATCCTGGCCGGCGCCGGGGTCGGCGGCGGCTCGCTCAACTACGCCAACACCCTGTACGTACCCCCGAAGCCCTTCTTCGAGGACCGCCAGTGGGGCCACATCACCGACTGGCAGGCCGAGCTGAAGCCGTACTACGAGCAGGCGCAGCGGATGCTGGGCGTACGCCTGTCGCCGACGATGACGCCGTCCGACGTCCATCTGAAGGCCGCCGCCGAGAAGATGGGCTGCGGGGACACCTTCCACATGGCGCCGGTCGGGGTCTTCTACGGGGACGGCGAGGACGCCCGCGGGGTGAAGGCGGAGCCGGGCGGGGAGGTCCCGGACCCGTTCTTCGGCGGGGTCGGGCCGGCGCGGCGGGCGTGCACCGAGTGCGGGGAGTGCATGACCGGGTGCCGGCACGGGGCGAAGAACACCCTGACGCAGAACTATCTGTATCTGGCCGAGCAGGCGGGCGCGGAGATCCGGCCGATGACGACCGTCGTCGGGCTGACGGACCACGCCGACGGCGGGTACGCGGTCACGACCGTGCCCACCGACAAGCGCAGGCGCGGGCCGAAGACGGTGCTGCGGGCGGAGCGGGTGATCGTCGCGGCCGGTACGTACGGAACGCAGACGCTGCTGCACACCATGCGTGACACGGGGGCGCTGCCCCGGATATCCAAGCGGCTCGGGGAGCTCACGCGCACCAACTCCGAGGCGCTGACCGGCGCGTTCACCTTCCCCCGGGCGTGGCGCAAGCGGCGCGGGGACGAGGAGCTGGACTTCACCCGGGGTGTCGCGATCACCTCGTCCATCCACCCCAACGCCACCACGCACATCGAGCCCGTCCGCTACGGCAAGGGCTCCAACGCGATGGCGCTGATGTGCATCCCCGGCTACCACAACCGGCGCACCATGCTGGGCCGGGTGCTGTCCGGGATCTTCCGCGGCTATCTGCGTCACCCCCTCGCGGTGCTGCGGATCATCGGCGCCAACAAGTGGTCGGAGCGCACGATCATCGCCCTGGTCATGCAGACGGCCGACAATTCCCTCAACACCCACCGCAAGAAGCGCGGCCCCGGCAAGGGCCTGCTCACCGCCGAGCAGGGCCACGGCGAACCGAACCCGGTGCACATCCCGGAGGGCGCCGAGGCGGCGGCCCGGCTGGCGGAGGAGATCGGCGGCGTCGCGGGCACCAACATCGGCGAGATCACCAGCAGTCCGCTCACCGCGCACTTCCTCGGCGGCTGCCCGATCGGGGCGTCGCCGGAGGAGGGCGTGATCGACCCGTACCACCGGCTGTACGGGCATCCCGGGATCTCCGTCGTCGACGGCGCCGCGGTGTCGGCGAACCTCGGCGTGAATCCCTCGCTGACGATCACCGCGCAGGCGGAGCGGGCGATGTCCCTGTGGCCCAACAAGGGCGAGCGGGACACACGGCCGGCCCAGGGCGAGGCGTACGCACGCGTCCCCGCCGTCACCCCGCGCAGCCCCGCGGTCCCGGACACGGCGTTCGCGGCTTTGCGCCTCCCGCTGCTGCCGGTCCCGACGGTCCCGCGCCAGCGGGTGGCTCCGCCGGAGGGGGCGGAGGCGTAACCCGGCTGACGCCGGGGGCGGAGCCGTAACGCGGGCGTGGGCTCGACGGCGCGCGGGCGCGTCGTGGGGCGTCCGTGCGTAACGGAGACGATGCCGGCGTAACGGGCCCGGCCTCAGGCGCCCCCGCGTATCCCCCCGCAGTGCTCCGCGATCGCCGGGATCACCACGTCCCACAGCTCCGGCGGCGGTACCTGATGCCCCATCCCCGGCAGCGCCACCAGCCTCGCCCCGGGGATTTCCGCCGCCAGCGCCTCGCCGTGCGCGAGCGGGAACAGCGGATCCGCCGTCCCGTGCAGCACCAGCGTCGGCACGGCGATGTCCCCGAGCGTCCGGGAAGGTGCCGCCCCGGCGTCCGGGTCCTCGGCGACCCGCCAGTGGTTCGCCGCCGCCGCGGGGGCGGGGCTCCGGTCGAAGACCTGCCCCGCGATCCGCCGGATCCGCTCCTCGTCCACCGGCAGCTCGCCCGCGAACGCCCGCTGTCCGGCGAGCAGATACCCGATCACCGACTCCCGGTCCGACCAGTCCGGCTCCGGCGCCGGATCCCGGAAGTACGCCGCCAGCCGCTCGCTCACCGGCGGCAGCTCCGGCCGCCCGGGCCCCCGGTCGACGGCGGCCGTGGTCGCCACCAGGGTGAGCGTCAGCACCCGCTCCGGATACCGCAGCGCCAGCTCCTGCCCCACCCCGCCGCCCGCGGAGATCCCGACGAGATGCACGGCGACCACCCCCAGCGCCTCCACGAGCGCCGCCGCGTCCTCCACCAGGTCCATCCCGGAGTACCCCGGATCCCCCACAGGGAACGTCGTCGACCGCCCCGTGTCCCGGCTGTCGTACCGCACCACCCGCAGCCCCCGGGCGGCGAGTTGGACACAGAACCCGTCCTCCCACCAGTCCATGGACGCCTCGGCACCCCCGACGAGGAGCACCACCGGATCCCCCGGCTCCCCGAACTCCTGCACGCACAGCTTGATCCCCCGGACGGCGAGCAACTCCTGCTCCCCGACCCGCACGCCGCCCTCGACTCCGGCCATGTCGGTCTCCGTTCGTCGTGTCCGGATCTCCACGCTACGGCCCGGCACCGACAATCCCGCCCCCGACATCCGCCGGCCCCCGGACCGGCCCAAGGCCCGGCTGGGGGTACGGGGGTTACCCCCCGCAGAAAAGCAGCAGGGCCACCGACCGGCCCCGAGCGTCCCCGGGACCGGCCGTGGCCCGAGCGGTCGGCCCGCTGTCCCCTGCCGGCCGACCGCACCACGGGGCGGGTCCCACGGCGCACGATGCCGGGATGAGCTCCGCCGGCGCGCCCTCACGCCCCGCCGTCCGCACCCGCCCCGCGCAGGACGCGGCGGCTGCGAACACCGGGTTCAACGAAGGTGCGGGGGGCGGGTCACGGCCGGTCCGAGGTCAGCCGGCCAGCCGCTCGGCCTGCGCGCGGGCGACGTCCACCAGCACCGGGTCCATCGACATCGTGATGTTCCGCTCGCCGCACACGGCGGCCACCACCGTGTCCGCGCGCAGGGCGACACAGGTGCGGTGGTCGCCCGGTCCCTCGCGGACGGAGCGCATCCAGTCCAGGTGGTACGCCACCGTCTCGTCGGCCAGCCGGGGAGACGCGAACGGCTGCACCGAGCCGAAGTGTTCCTCGACGACCCCCAGCCGGGACGTGAAGCCCTTCCGGCAGGCGGACACCGCGGTACGTACCTCCGCCAGCGCGGCGACCGCCCCGGCCCGGTCGGCGTAGGAGGCCAGCCACAGGGCCCCGTTGACGCCGTCGACGGACTTCGGTTCGATCCCGTGGTGGCTCGTCGCCACCGGGGTGCCGGGCAGTTCGTAGCCCAGCATGCCCGCGAGCGGCTGACAGGCGGCGCGTCCGGCCTTGACGCCCTTCGCCCCGTTCACCTGCCCCACGAACATCGGACTCACCGACGCCTCGCTCACGTCGCCGGCGACCGCGAGCTTCGCCAGTTCGTCCTCCGGCGAGGCGGACGCCTTCGGCTTCGTGGACGCGGAGGGAGACACGGACGCCGACGGCGGCGCGGTCGCCGCCTCGTCGCCGTCACCTCCGCATCCCGTGAGGAGCAGGGACAGGGCGGCCACCGTGACGACACCGGATCTGCCGACGGCCGTACGGAGCGCACGCGCACCAAAAGGGGGGAGAGCCATGAAGACGTCCTGGGGAGCTCGGGGGTTGCTGCCTCAGCGAGCTGTGGGGGTGCGCGCCTCTGCCGGAATGGCATCCTCCATCCGCCCGTCATCCCATGTCAACGGACTGATCACCAGCCGTTCACCGTCTGCCCGTCCGCCGCGCGTACTCCTCCCGCAGCTCGTCCATCGGCATCGACCCCAGCTGCGGTTCCGGGTCCGCGGACTGGGCGGCCTCCGCCGCGCGGGCGCGGGCGCGGCGGGTGCCCCAGGTGAGGGTGGCGAGGAGGCCGCCCGTCGTCAGGCCGGTGGTGACCGCCGCCAGGGGCCACCAATCCGGCCAGGAGAACTGGCCCAGGGCCTCCAGGATCGCCAGGACCGCGACCGTGATCAGGGACAGGCCGATCAGCAGCCGGGCCGGTTCGAACTCATGACGCCGCACGCGACACCTCCAGCTGACCCACACCGACCCCCAGCTCCAGGACGAGCGTCCCCTTCGGCTTCCCACCGCCGGCCGGGTCGAGGGTCACCCGGCTGTCGCGGTCGACATGGACGTCGAAGTCCTTGTACGGGCCGTTGTCGTCCGCCCCCGGCATGTTCAGGTCGCCCAGACCGACGTCCGCGCTCACCCGCGCCTCGGCCGCCGCGGGCAGGATCACCCGCAGCCGGCCGGCGCCCACCCCCGCCCGTACCGGCAGACGTTCGTCCTCCTTCAGCCGTACGCCCGACAGGTCGAGGATCGCGTCACCCGTGCCCAGCTCGTAGTCCGGGCGCACCTGCGCGGCGGACGCCGGGCGCCACGTCCGGTGCTCCCACGTCGACGTGACGTTGTCCGGCAGCGACAGCGCGAGCGCCAGCAGGGCCGCCGTGGTCAGCGACCAGAAGACCGTCCCGCCGCCTGTCCGGCCCGACCAGGCGCTCCACACGAAGCCCAGGCCGAACACGCCCAGCGCGACCGCCAGCCCCAGCGACAGGCTCGTGTTCAGCGGCTGCGCGCTCCACGTCGACGCAGACACCACACCCCCGGCGAGCGCCGCCGTCAGGAACACCGGGGCCCCGACGGCCGACCGTGTCCGCACCCGCTTCGACCGCACCGCGGCCCGCTCCGCCTTGGTGTACGGCTCGTCCGGCGGCCCCCACAGATAGCCCGAGGGGCCGTCCTTCGTGAGCGGGTCGCGCCACCACGACGGCGGCATCCGCACCGGCGGCGGCACCGCCTCCGGGGGCGCGTCGGCGACGGTCTGCGCCGTCGCCTCGTCCCCGAGCACCGCGCCGCTCGCCACGTCCCGCCGGTGGCGCGACCAGTAGCAGGCGCCCGCCAAGCTCAGCGCCGTCAGCGCGGTGAACACGTGCGCGTCGAAGTTGGACAGCATGGACAGGAAGAGCCCGCACCCGACGACCATCACCAGCAGCGCCGTCAGCGAACTGCCCTCGACCCGGCCGGACAGCAGCCGCCGCCCCTCCGTGTCGTCCTCGCCCTCGGCGGGGATCAGCAGCCAGGCCATGCCGTACGCCACCAGCCCGAGCCCGCCGGTCGCGGCGAGCACGCCGAACACCACGCGGAAGACGATCGGGTCGATGCCGTAGTAGCGGCCGAGGCCGTCGCAGACACCGCCGATCATCTTGGTGGCACGGGAGCGGGTCAGCCGGTCGCGTGCCGGGGCCTCCTCCTCGGTGGCCTCCTCGCGCGGGGGCTGTGCCGTCCGGGTCTGCGTCATACGTACATGGTGGCGGACCCGGCGGCCCCGGACAGCCGTCGGGGACCCGGAGCTGTCCCTGAAATCCGTCCCCGAGGCAAGACCAGGGGCTGTTCAGGGACGACCCTGATACCAGGGGGCCGCCGGACATGTGACGATCCTGGGTATGGCCTCCAGCAGCACCGCCACGGCGTACGCCGCCGAGGACACCGCCGTCGACGAGCCGCCGTACCGCAAGCTGTACCGCAGCGTGGACGGCCGCTGGCTCGGCGGCGTGGCCCGCGGGCTCGCGGGCCACCTCGGCGTGCCCGTGTCCTGGGTGCGGGTCATCTTCGTCACGCTGCTGACGTTCGGCGGGCTGGGGATGCTGCTGTACGCGGTGTTCTGGTTCGTCGTCCCCCTCGGCCAGGGCGGGACCACCGTCCCCAAGGCCGTCCGGCGCCGGCGGCCCGAGAAGGGGCAGCTGCTCGCCCTGATCGCGCTGATGATCGCCGGCGGGGTCTTCGTCGGCAGCCTCAACCTCGGCCGCGGCAACGCCTTCCTCTTCCCCCTGCTCCTCATCGGCGCCGGCGTCGCCCTCGTCTGGCGGCAGGCGGACAACGCCCGCCGGGCCCGCTGGGCGGAGATGACGCGCAGCGGCCGGTTCCTGCCGATCGCGCGGGGCGCGGCCGGTGTGGCGCTGGTGGGGGTGGGCGTCAGCGCGATGTTCGTCGTCCAGGGCAGCGTGCGGCATCTGGGCACCGTGCTCCAGGCGTCCCTCGCGGTGCTCGTCGGGGTGGCGCTGCTGGCGGGGCCGTGGCTGGTGCGGATGGTGCAGGACCTCTCCGAGGAGCGCACGATGCGTATCCGCGCCCAGGAGCGGGCGGAGGTCGCCGCGCACGTCCACGACAGCGTGCTGCACACGCTCACCCTGATCCAGCGCAACGCCGACGACGCCGCCCAGGTCCGCAAGCTGGCCCGGGCCCAGGAGCGGGAGCTGCGGGCGTGGCTGTACAAGCCGGAGGGCACGGGCAAGGACGAGGAGGCCGAGCCGGACACCCTGGCCGAGGCGGTCCGTAAGACCGCGGCCGAGGTGGAGGACTACCACGGGGTGCCCGTCGAGGTCGTGTGCGTCGGGGACTGCCCCGTCGACGAGAGGCTGTCCGCGCAGCTGCAGGCCGCGCGCGAGGCGATGGTCAACGCCGCGAAGTACGGTGGCGAGGGCGGCGCGGTGCAGGTGTACGCGGAGGTCGAGGGCCGCACGGTGTTCATCTCGGTGCGGGACCGGGGTCCCGGTTTCGACCTGGATTCCGTCCCGGACGACAGAATGGGTGTCCGGGAGTCCATCATCGGGAGAATGGAACGCAACGGCGGTTCGGCCCGGCTGCGGGCGGTGCCGGACGGGGGTACGGAAGTGGAACTCGAGATGGAGAGGGCGGCGGACTCGTGACCGGAGTGACCGAGGACAAGACGGAGAGCGGCAGCCGGCGGGTCCGGGTCGTGCTGGTCGACGACCACCGGATGTTCCGCGCGGGCGTGCAGGCGGAGATCGGGGTCACGGCGGAGACGGGCGTCGAGGTCGTGGGCGAGGCCGCCGACGTCGACCAGGCGGTGTCCGTCATCACGGCGACCCGCCCCGAGGTCGTGCTCCTCGACGTCCATCTGCCCGGCGGCGGCGGGGTGGAGGTGCTGCGCCGCTCGAGCGCGCTGATGGCCGACCCCGAGCAGCCGGTACGGTTCCTGGCGCTGTCCGTCTCGGACGCGGCGGAGGACGTCATCGGCGTGATCCGCGGCGGCGCGCGGGGATACGTCACGAAGACCATCACAGGCGCGGACCTGGTCGGCGCCATCTTCCGCGTCTCGGACGGCGACGCGGTGTTCTCCCCCCGCCTCGCGGGCTTCGTCCTGGACGCCTTCGCATCGACGGACGCCCCGCCGGTGGACGAGGACATGGACCGCCTCACGCAGCGGGAGCGGGAGGTGCTGCGGCTGATCGCGCGGGGGTACGCGTACAAGGAGGTCGCCAAGCAGCTGTACATCTCGGTGAAGACGGTGGAGTCCCACGTCTCGGCGGTCCTGCGCAAGCTCCAGCTCTCGAACCGCCACGAACTGACCCGGTGGGCGACGGCACGGCGGCTGGTCTGAGGCCGCGCTCTAGGGTGCTCGCATGACTGACATACCCGAGCCCAGCGCCTACGTGCGCGGGCTGCCCATCGGTGCCGAACTGCCCCTTCCCGCCGACTCCTTCGTCGCGTGGCGGACCTTCCCCTTCGCCGGGGAGCTGACCGTGAAGCGGCTGGAGCCGCCGGAGCTGCCGGAGCCTCCCCGTAACGGGGAGGACGGGCCCGAGGACTGCCATACGTGCAACAAGCCCGTGGGCGACGCGCTGTGGGCCGACGAGCACTGGCGGGTCGACACCATCGAGCCCCACGGGCTGCCCGCCGCCGTCATGCTGCAGCCGCGCGGGCACTACGACCTGGCGGATCTGCCCGCGGAACGGGCGGCGGAGCTCGGGGCGATGCTGCAGCGGTGCGAGCGGGCGATCCGGGCGGTCGGCGGGGTGGCGCGGGTGCACGTCAACCGGTGGGGCGACGGCGGGGCGCATCTGCACTTCTGGCTGCTCGCCCGCCCCGAGGGCATGACCCAGCTGCGCGGCACCTTCCTGTCGCTGTGGGACGAGCTGCTGCCGCCCCGCACCCCGGAGCAGCTCCGCGAGGCGAACAGCCGGATCGCCGCGGAGCTGGCCAGGGGCGACTGACTCACATCCGCCGGCGGCGCTTGGCCAGCAGCGCGTCCAGGGAGAAGTACGGGGTGCCCGCCAGGATCATGGGCAGCCACGCCATCAGATACGCCAGGTCGTTGCCCAGGTAGTACGGGTCCGCCGCCCAGCTCACCGTGAGCCACAGCGACAGCGAGATCAGCGCGCCGCCCAGCGCCGCCAGCCGGCCGAAGAGGCCGAACAGGACGCCCAGGCCCACGGCGATCTCGCCGAGCAGGATCGACCAGCCGAACGCGGTCGGGGAGTGCTGCGCCAGATCGATGAGCGCCGGCACCCCCGCCGCGTCGGACGCCTCGATGCCCTTGAGCTGGTCGGCCAGCGACCCGGGCCCGGAGGCGTCCAGGAACGCCTTGTCCGTCAGCTTGTCCAGCCCCGCGTAGACGAACGTCACGCCCAGGAAGATCCGCAGCGGCAGCAGCGCGTAGTGCCGCGCCGTCTCGCGCAGCCCGCGGGGGCGGTACGAGCCCAGCCCGCCGCCTCCGCCGAGGGTGAGGGTCCGTGTCGAGTCAGCCATGGGTCCGCCTCTTCCGCTTCCGTTGCCGTGACGCCCGATTCTGTCGCGTACGACCGGAGGTACGTAACCGGCGGGGCGGTGACTCAGTCCACGATGTCCACGGTGTACGCCACGGACTCGGCCCCGGACGCCGTGACCACCCTGACCTCCACCCGCCCCGGCTCCACCTCGGCCGGCACCGGCACCACCAGCACCACGTCACCCGGATTCGCGAACCCGCCGGCCACCGGCACCAGCGGCACATGGACGTGCACGCTCCCGATCCGTACCACCGTCCGCGCCAGCTGATCGGCCGTCGTGGCCCCCGGCGGGACGAAGCCGGAGCCCCGGATCTCGATGTCGTCGCCGGTACGCAGCGGGGCGTCGAGGTCGCCGGCCTCCCGCGCGCGGACCACGGACAGGATCGTCGGCCGCCCGCTCTCCGACAGCTTCCCCGCCAGATACGCCCCCGCGCTCACGCCCACCAGGATCACCAGCGCCCACGGCAGCTCCGGCAGCTCCTCCGGCCGCCGCGCCAGCCGCACCGCCGCGTACACCAGCACCGCGGCGCCGACCAGGGCGAACTGGGTGTCCGTGAAGCTCCCGCGCCCCGCGTCGTCGCACAGCAGGTCGGCGGGCCGGGGCCGGTCGGCGCGGACCTTCTGCAGCCGCCGCCGGCGCACCAGCATCGCGGTGCCCCCGCGCACGGCCACGGCGGTGCCGAAGACGACGGCCAGGACGGTGTTCAGGCCCCCGGCGCGGGAGAAGTCCAGCGCGGCGTCCGCCTTGAACGCGAGCTCCAGCGCCAGGAACAGCACCGCGTACCCGGTGACCAGCGCCCACGCGGCGGCGAGCGTACGGGACGTCGACAGCCGCCCGTCCTCCCCGACGAGGGGCGCGAAGAGCCCGCCGCGCGCCCGGTGCACCCACGCGGCGGCGGCGAGCAGCCCCGCCAGGATCACGGCGGCGACCAGCCCCGCGGTGCGGGCGGCGGTCCAGCCGGCGCCGATCGCGGTGAGCGCCTGCCCCAGCAGCAGGGCGACGACGAGGCCGGCGAGGGACAGCACCGTCGGCTTCCACAGCCCGCGCAGCCACTCCTCGCCCTGGGCCCGGATCCGGCGGGCCTCCGCCCGGGCGGCGCGCGTCAGCTCGTCGGACACCCACTGCCGGGACGCCCCGGCGGAGTGCGCGAGCCCGTGCGGGACGCCCGCGCCGGCGGCGTACCCGTCGCGCAGCGCGTCGAAGTCCGAGGCGGCCGGCACGGGCTCAGCCCCGGCCGCCCCGCCCTCTGTGCCCGCTTCTACCGCCACGTCGCGCCCCCTAGGCGTGTCCGTCGATGGGATGGAAGGGAATTGTGCCCTACGCCACTGCGCCCGCGTTCACCAGGTCCGTCCTATGAACGGGTATGTGACGATATCCGGCCCGGAAACGGCGACAGGCGCCGTGCTGGACACGGCGCCTGTCGGTGGTCTGCGGGAGACTCACTCCCACTCGATGGTCCCCGGCGGCTTCGACGTCACGTCGAGGACGACCCGGTTGACGTCGGCGACCTCGTTGGTGATCCGGGTGGAGATCTTCGCCAGCACGTCGTACGGCATCCGCGTCCAGTCCGCCGTCATCGCGTCCTCGGAGGACACCGGCCGCAGCACGATCGGGTGCCCGTACGTCCGGCCGTCGCCCTGGACGCCGACCGAGCGGACGTCCGCCAGCAGTACGACCGGGCACTGCCAGATCTCGCGGTCCAGACCGGCCGCCGTCAGCTCCTCGCGGGCGATGGCGTCGGCCTCGCGCAGCAGGTCGAGGCGCTCCTTCGTGACCTCGCCGACGATCCGGATGCCCAGGCCCGGGCCGGGGAACGGCTGGCGCTGGACGATCTCGTCCGGCAGGCCCAGCTCCTTGCCGACCATCCGGACCTCGTCCTTGAACAGCCGCCGCAGCGGCTCGATCAGCTCGAACTCCAGGTCCTCGGGGAGGCCGCCCACATTGTGGTGGGACTTGATGTTCGCCGTGCCCGTACCGCCGCCGGACTCCACGACGTCCGGGTAGAGCGTGCCCTGCACCAGGAAGTCCACGGCCTCGCCGTGCTCGCCGGCCTCGGCGACGATCTCCGCCTGCGCCTGCTCGAAGACCCGGATGAACTCCCGGCCGATGATCTTGCGCTTGTCCTCGGGGTCCGAGACGCCCTTCAGCGCGGTGAGGAACCGCTCCTCGGCGTCGACGACCTTCAGCTGCACCCCGGTGGCCGCCACGAAGTCCTTCTCGACCTGCGCGGTCTCGTCCTTGCGCATCAGCCCGTGGTCGACGTACACGCAGGTCAGCTGGGATCCGATGGCCTTCTGCACCAGCGCCGCCGCGACCGCCGAGTCCACGCCGCCGGACAGCCCGCAGATCGCCCGCCTGCTGCCGACCTGCGCGCGGATCGCGGCGACCGACTCCTCGACCACGTTCGTCGTGGTCCAGGTCGGCTCCAGGCCCGCGCCCCGGTACAGGAAGTGCTCCAGCACCTGCTGCCCGTGCGTGGAGTGCATCACCTCGGGGTGGTGCTGCACGCCGTACAGCTTCTTCTCGTCGTTCTCGAACGCCGCGACCGGCACGCCGTCCGTCGACGCGGTGACCGTGAAGCCCTCGGGGGCGGCGGAGCAGGCGTCGCCGTGCGACATCCAGACGTCCTGCTCGTCCGGCGTACCGGCGAAGAGCGTGGAGCCGGGGCGCGAGACGTGCAGCGTGGTGCGCCCGTACTCGCGGCGGCCCGTGTTGTCGACCGTGCCGCCGAGGGTCTGCGCCATCAGCTGGAAGCCGTAGCACATGCCGAAGACCGGCACCCCGGCCTCGAAGATCGCCCGGTCCAGGGTCGGGGCCTGCTCGGCGTACACCGAGGAGGGGCCGCCGGAGAGGATGATCGCCGCCGGCTTCTTCGCCAGGATCTCCGCCACCGGCATGGTGGACGGCACGATCTCGCTGTAGATACGCGCCTCACGGACCCGGCGGGCGATCAGCTGGGCGTACTGGGCGCCGAAGTCCACGACGAGGACGACGTCGGCTGTGGTCGCTGTGGGGGGCGCTGCGGACACGGTGCGGCCTTCCGGCGTTCACGGATGAGATGTCTCGATTCTATCGGTGTCGCGGACATACGAACGGCCGGCTCGGTCCCGCGGGGGCGGGGACCGAGCCGGCCGGTCTGTGGGGCGGGCTACCGTCGCCGGCGGCTCACCAGTGGATGACGACCTTGTCGCCTTCCTTCACCTGGCTGTCGAAGAGCCACTTGATGCCCTCGTAGTCACGCACGTTCACACAGCCGTACGAGCCGCCCGTGTAGCCGTTCTGGGCGAAGTTCTCCGAGTAGTGGACGGCCTGGCCGCCGTCGAAGAACATCGCGAAGGGCATCGGGGAGTCGTAGATCGTCGAGACGTGCTCGCGGCTCTTCCAGTAGACGCTGAAGACGCCCTCGCGGGTCTCGTAGCCCGCGGCGCCGAAGCGGACGTCGAGGAGCTTGTAGACCTTGCCGTCGATCATCCAGGCGAGCTTCTTGGACGTCTTCGAGATGCACAGCACCCGGCCGGTCATGCATCGGTCGTCCAGGTCGGCCTGCGAGCCGTCGACCGCCGGGATCTCGACCGGCGGGCGCAGCTCCTCGGGCGTGGGCTGCTTGGTCTGCGAGGTCAGCTTCTCCCAGGTGTCCTCGTACACCGTGCCGGTCGCCTCGATGCCGACGGCCTGCTGGTACGCCTTGACCGCCGCCTGCGTCACGTCGCCGTAGTAGCCGGTGGGCTTGTCCTTGAAGTGGCCCAGCTGCTTGAGACGGGCCTGGAGCTCGCGCACCTTGTCGCTGTTGTCGCCGTGGCCCAGGACCTGCTTCTTCGGGAAGAGCTCGTCCTTGGTGGGCGTACGGGTCTCCGACTTCAGCTTGTCCCACGTCGAGGTGTAGACGATGCCGGTGACCTTCAGGTCCGCCGCGCTCTGGTAGTCGGTCACGGCGCCCTGGGTGGCCGGGCCGTAGTTTCCGTTCGGCACCGCCTTCAGGCGCTTGGCCTGGACGAGGCGGGCCTGGAGCTCGCGGACCTGGTCGGAGTTGTCGCCGGGCTTGAAGACGACCTCCTCCGCCGGCTCGGTCTCCTTCTCGGAGGGCTCCTCGCTCGGTGTCTCGGCCGGGGCGTCGACGGTCGGCTCGACCGTGGTGCCGGCATTGGACGCGTGGTCTCCGCCGTCGGAGCTGCATCCGGTGAGAACCAGAACGGCCGCCGCGAGGGTGGCGGCGACTGCGGTGCGTATTCGACTGCTGTGCACAGAGGGCTCCCGGCCTATGAATGGGACTTCTGGTGAATTGACCTACTGAGGCGTACGAAAGGTTGCACCGGATTGGATTACAACCTGATCACGGATGATCTTGAGCAACGTCGCGGTTCGGACGGCCGGCGGTGTGACCGGATCAACTCGGGCCGGTCTTGAGGCAGTTGACGGCCCCGTGTCAGGGTGAAAGGACCAAGGTCGAAGACACGGGGGTGTTGATCGATGTCGGTGGTGCTGCCCGACCTGGCCGCGCAGGGTCTCGATCTGATCGGGATCTCGTGGCCGAACGTCGACGAGGACGCGTACCGGGACATGGCGAACTCGCTGCGCGAGTTCGCCGACGACGTGGACACGGACGCGCACGAGGCGAATCAGACGGTGCAGCGGCTCGTCTCGTCCGGCGACGGGCTCGCGTTCCAGGCGCTCGACAAGCACTGGGGGAAGGTCCGCGGCAAGCACCTGGCGGACCTGGCGAACGCGGCCCGGATCATGGCCGGCGCGCTGGACGCCTGCGCCGAGGTCATCGTCGCGATGAAGCTCGCCGCGATCGCGCAGCTGGCGGCGCTGGCCGCCGAGGCCGCCGCCGCGGTGGCCGCCTCGCCCGTCACGCTGGGGCTGTCCGCCGCCGCCGGCGCCGCCGCGATCCAGGCGACGCGGATGGCCGTACGCCGGCTGATCAAGGAGGCGGCGCAGGCGGCCGTCGAGTACATCCTGTCCGCCCTCGCCGAGCCCGCCGTGGCGGCGCTGGAGGGCATGGCCGCGGACCTGGTGATCCAGGTCGCCGCCAACGCCCTCGACCTCCAGGACGGCATCGACGCCGGGCAGGCGGCGGACGCGGCGAAGCAGGGCTTCGCGGACGGTCAGGAGTCGGCGAAGGACTCGCTGGGGCTGGCCTCGGCGGGGACCATGACGCTCGCGTCGGCGGACGGGCTGGGCGGGCTGGGCGCGCTGACGGTGGAGCACGGCGAGCACGACCGGGCGGCCGGGGGGCTGCAGCTGACGTCGGTGAAGTTCGGCGGCAGTACGAAGTCCAAGCTGGGCGCCGCGAAGGGGCATCACAACCGGACGCGGGGGCGGGACGAGATCACGGCGGTGATCGATCCGCTGGCGGACAAGGCGATGGCGTCGCTGGAGAAGGCGGTCGGCGACCTCCAGAAGCACATGGGGGACGATCTGCCGCGGGGCGTGCGGAGCATCTCGGCGATGCACAAGGGGAACGATCAGTCGGTGCGGGCGCGGCTGAACTCCGTTGATCCGGGGTCGCCGCACGGGGGGTCTTCCGGCGGGTCCGGGAACGGCCCCGGGGCGCCGAGCGGAGGCGGCCGGCCGCCGGCGAACGGGCCGGGCGGGGGTGGCACGCCGCCGCCCACGCCGCCGTGGCACGGGCGTACGGCGGGGGACATGCGGCATCACCGGCGGCCCGTCGCGAACGCCGGCGGGATGACCCCGGACCAGCAGCGGCAGCTCGTACGGGACGAGTCGAGGAGGCTCGCGGACGACGCCGACCGGCCGGCGCAGTCCGGGCAGGCCAAGCAGATCGGGCAGGAGCGCACGAAAAAGGGATGTGCGGGCGCGCTGGTGCACAACGATGTCGTCACGGCCCACACGAGTTTCCAGAACTACAAGGGCGAGACGCTTGTCCCGGACCATCATCCGGGAATGCGGGAGGCGCTCGACGAAACGGAGCGGAGACTGCGGGCGGAGGGAATCGAACCGGGTGTGGGGCACGGTCAGTGTTCGGAAGTCGCGTTGATTTCGGACCGGCTGCATCAAATGGATCCGTCGGGTACCTCGATACGGACGGTGGACGATGTGCGGGCGGCGATGGACGGAGCCGCGGTCCACACCCGCCAGGTCACCAACCATCCCGGTATCGGGCTCAACCACGGTGACTTCAAACCGCCCTGCAGGTCCTGCAGTACGATGCTGCCGTTGCTGGGCGTCGAGGTTCTGAACTGAGAACTGGAAAGGGGCGCCGCATGAGGCCCGAACTGACCGAGGAAGAGCTGGACCAGTGGTTCCGGTCCGGTGGCTGGACACCCGGCCGGGACATCGGTGACCAGGTGGACGAACTGACCGCGGAAGTGCGGGAGAAGTCCGCGGAGAACGGCTTTCCGCTGGAAGTGACGGAGCCCGTCAGGGCGTTCCTGCGTGAATTCGGTGGGCTGAAATTCCCTTATGGAAGAGAGCCTGACGCCGTATTTTTCGAGCCCATTCACACCGGCTCGGCGGACGAGGAGGACATCACCGAGCTCGGTGAGCACTTCGGGGCGCCGGCCTTTCCGGTCGGCTTCATGACCGACGAGGGCGCCGTCCTCGTCATGGACGGTGCGGCCCGTATGTTCCTGCTTCACCATACCGGCGACTACTGGCTCGGCCAAGGTGCCCGCGCCGGCCTCGCCAGGCTGAAACAGGGCGCCCCCTTCGAGAACTCCTACGCCGTACTGAACGAAGGGGGAACCCCCAAATGACCGACGCCCTCCCCACCACCGCCTCCTCCCTCCTCGTCCGGGGCGCCGTCCACAGCATGACGAGCCTCACCGGCCCCGGTGAGCCCGAACTCCACCCCCTCGTACGGGCCTTCCTCGACGCCCTGCCCCCCGCCGAGCGCGAGCCGTTCGCCGCGTACTGCTCCGAGACCGCCCTGGTCTCCGACCAGCTGTGGGCCCTCGACGAGGCGGGCGCCGCCCCCGCGACCCTGGCCGACGCCCGCCCCCACTTCGCCGGCGCGGTCATCGTCTCCCGGAAGATCCGCGAGCAGGGTGACCCCGAGCACGGCACCAACGCCCCCGTCTGCCGCACCTGCGCCGCCCTCCTCGACACGCTCGGGGTCGAGGTCATGGCCGCGTGAGCGCCGTGCTGCGCGCGGCGGGCTGGGAGCCGGGGCGGGACCGCCGGAGGGACGCGCTGGGGGCCGTGGCGAGGACCGTGAGCCTCGTCCCCCGCACCGGGTCCGGGGACGGCTGGACGTCCTTCCCCGCCGCGCAGGCCGCCCTCCGCGAGTTCCACGGCCTCGACGTCCCCGCCGCCGAGCCCGGCGCCCAGGTCCCCGCCACCGGCTGCACCGTGGACCCCGCGCTGGCCGCCCACTCCTTCCACACCCTGGGGGAACTCGGCACCGCCCTCGGCGTCCGCCTCTTCCCCTTCGGGGCCACCGGAAACGGCGGCCGCCTCGCGGTGGACGAGGAGGGACGGCTCCTCGGCGTCAACCAGGGCGGCTGGTGGCTGTACGGGGACACGGTCCGCGCCGGCCTCGAGCACCTGGCGACCGGCGTGACCCCCGTCCCCCTGCGCCCGCGCCGCCACACCTGGCGCCTGGCGCGGGTGCCCGGCGCGGACACCGCGACGGACGTGGCCCAGACGGCGATGGTCCTGGTCTACGTCCTGCACAAGGCCGCCGTCTACGACACGGTCACCGTGCACGGCCGGACCACCACCCTGCACGGCCTCGGGGCCCCCGTGCTCGACGAGGACATCCCCCTCCACGGCTCCCTCGAGGACAGCGCCGGCGCCCTCGCCGCTCGCGCGACGACCGACGCCGGCCTCGAGGTCGCCCTCACGCCCCTGGCCCCGCCCGGAGCGCCCCGCCCCCTCGCGGAGGTCTCCGCGACCGTGACCGGCGGCGGCCACCGGTCCCGCGATCACGTCACCGTGACGCTGACCACGGGAGCCGGCGCCTGTGTCGGCGCGGCGGCGCGGGCGGTGGACGCCGCGGTGGCCGAGGTCGAGGCGTACGCGGGGCGCCGGGGCTAGACGGGCTCAGGCGGGCTCAGGCGGGCTCAGGCGGGCCGGACCGCCCCCGCGTACGGCATCTGGTCCAGCGGCGCCGTCCGCACCGCCGCGCCGGGGCGGGGCGCGTGCACCATCTGTCCGTTGCCGATGTACATGCCGACATGGCTGACGGAGGAGTAGAAGAACACCAGGTCACCCGGTGCCAGCTCGCCCCGCGAGACCCGCCGGCCCGCGTTGATCTGCGTGAATGTCGTCCGCGGCAGCGACACTCCTGCCGCCCGCCACGCGGCCTGCGTGAGGCCCGAGCAGTCGTAGGAGTTCGGCCCGCTGGCGCCCCACACATAGGGCTTGCCGACCTGGGCCATCGCGTACGAGACGGCCGCCGCGGCGCGCCGGTTGGGGGCGGCCGGCACGCCGCGGCGGTAGGTGCGGTCGGCTGCGACCGCGGGTGCGCCGTCCCCGCCGAGCACGGACGCGCGGGTGTCTGGGTCGAGGGTGTTCAGCAGCCGCCGGGCCTCGGCGAGCTTGCCCTCGACGGTCTTCCGGTCCCGTTGGAGCGCCTCGCGCGTCTCCCGCAGCCGCGTCAGCTCCTGGTCCGCGGTGTCCCGCAGCCGCTCCATCGCCCGCAGGCCGCGGCCGAGGGCGGTCAGCTGCCGGGCCCGCCGCTCGCCGGTGTGGCGCAGCAGGTCCGCCCGGGTGAGGTAGTCGTCGGGGGTGGCGGACAGGGCCAGCTGCATCGCCGGGTCCAGGCCGCCCGTACGGTACTGCGCGGCGGCGAACGCGCCGAGCTCCGCGCGGGCCGCGTTCAGCTCCTCCCGGCGGCGGGCGGCGGCGTCCCGCATCCGGTCGATCCGCCCCTCGGCCCGCTCGGCCGCCTCCCGCGCGCCGTTGTAGCGCTCGGTGGCCGTCTCCGCCTCCTGGTGGAGCCGGTCGACGCGGGCCCTGACCTGGGCCGGGGAGAGCTGTGGCTCGGCCTGTACGGGCCCGCCCAGCGCGCCGGCGGCGCCGGCGAGGGCGAGGACGCCGGCCACCCGGACGGTGCTGCGGCGCGGCCGGGATCTGCCGCGCCGGGACTTACTGTGTGCGGCCACGAGGGCCCTCACATCCCTTCCACTGGTGTCCGGCGGCGGCCACGCACAGGGACGGGGCCGCCGCCGGATCTCGGCGGGGGCGGCCGACAGCCGTCCCGTACGGGCGACGGTGGTGGGGAGTCGGCCACCTGCAGCCAGGAAGCTAAACCTGGGGGCGGGGCGGGGGCGGGGCGTTGACGGGGACTGACAGCAATGCGTCGGGGACGTGACGGATCGTGATTGTCCGATCACGTGAATGTGCGCCGACGGGCACCTGGCCCGACCGAAACGGAGGATGGGTCACCCCCGAAGACGATCAGTGGTATGCGGTGGCTACGCTCCGTCCCATGGACGTACTCATCGATGTCTTCGTCGGCCTGCACATCATCGGCATCGCCTCGCTGCTGGGCGGGTTCCTCACCCAGATGAAGGCGATGGGCGCCGGCAACGCGCGGATGGTGCCGGCGATGCTGCACGGCGCGCTGACCATGCTGGTGACCGGGCTGGTCCTGGTCGGGGTGCACGAGTCGCAGGACGACCACGTCAACAACGTCAAGATCGGCGTGAAGCTGGCGATCCTGGTGGTGATCCTCGTGCTCGTCTACGTCAAGCGCGACGAGGAGAAGGTGTCCAAGGGCGTCTTCGGCGCCGTCGGGCTGCTGACCGTGGCGAACATCTTCATCGCCACGCTCTGGCACTGACGCGGCACTGACGGCCCGGCCGCCCGGGGATCACCCCGGGCGCACCGCGCTGTAGAACGGCATGTAGTCGACGGACTCGTAGCGGACGTTGGCGCCCGGCTTCGGCGCGTGGATCATCTGGCCGCCGCCGGCGTAGATCCCGACGTGGCTGATGTCGTCGTAGAAGAACACCAGGTCACCGGGCTGCATATCCGCCTTGGCTATCGTCGTGCCCACGTTGACCTGGTCGTACGTGGTGCGCGGCAGGGTCACCCCGGCGGCCTTCCAGGCGGCCTGGGTGAGGCCCGAGCAGTCGTACGAGTCGGGGCCGGTGGCCCCCCAGACGTACGGCTTGCCGAGCTGGGCCTCGGCGAACGCCATGACCTGGTCGGCCTTGGAGGGCGCGGGGGCCGGCGCGGGTTCGGTGGGGGCGGGCTCCGCCGCCGCGGCTTCCTGGGCCGCCGCTTCCTCCGCCGCGGCCTTCTCGGCCGCCGCCTTCTCCGCGGCCGCCTTCTCCGCCGCCGCCTGGCGTGCGGCCTCCTCGGCCTTGGCCTGGGCCTCCGCCTCGCGCTGGCGCTCCAGCTCCGCCAGGCGTGCCTTCTCCTCGGCGGTGAGCTTGTCCAGCAGGTCGCGGGCCTCGCCCAGCTTGGTCTGGACGGTCTCCTTGGAAGTCTTCAGCTCCGCCTGCGTCTCGTTCAGCGTCTCCAGGCTCTTCGATGCCTCGGTGCGCTTTTTCGTCGCCTCGGTCTGCTGCACCCGGAAGTCCTCGATCGTGGACTTCTGCCGGTCGGTGAGCCGGTCCATCAGATGTGTCTGGTCGAAGTACTGCTGCGGGTCGTCGGAGAGCATGAACGTCTCCGTGGGGGTGGCCCCGCCCGTGCGGTACTGCTCGGCGGCCATCTGCCCGAGCTCGCGGCGGGCGTCGTTCACCTTCTGCGTCTGCTCGGCGACCTCGTCGAGCCGCTTGCCGACCTCGAGGCGCTGCTTGCCGGACTCCTCCTTGGCGGCGTTGTACCGCTCGGTCGCCGCCTCCGCCTGGTGGTAGAGGTGGTCGACCTGCTTCTGGACCTCCGCCAGCGTCGGGCGGTCGTCCGCCTGCGCGGTCTGCGAGAGGAACGTGGCGGAGGCGAGGGCGGCCGTGGTCATCCCCACGGCGGCCCGGCCGCCGGTGGAGGAGACGGCGGTCTCGATGATCCGGGTCCGCGGCTTGCGGTGGGCAGCCAAGGCTCGCCACTTCCTTCCGAGTTCGACGCCGGTTGTGGAACGCGGTGGCGCTGCGGCAGCACGGTAGTCACTCCGTGGGGCGAATGTGAAGGCTGGTGTTCGAAATGTCCGATACCTTTTTGTGATCTACGGAACTGTGTGGCGGCCATGTCCGGCATGGGGTATTGGTCGGGCGGCTTCGAGGGCGGTCCGGGATCCGCGAGCGGGGGGTGGGGTGTCGGTGGGGGCGCATAGACTCGGAGACGATGAGCAGCCTCTTCGACGACAGCCAGCTGAGTCTGGGCGCCCCCCGGGTGCCCAGGCCGACGCCCCTCTACCGTGACGGGGCCCCGCGCCCCCTCGGCGACCCGGAGGAGCTGCTCGACGGGCTGAACGAACAGCAGCGCGCCGCGGTGATCCACTCCGGCGGCCCCCTGCTGATCGTCGCCGGCGCCGGCTCGGGCAAGACCCGGGTGCTCACGCACCGCATCGCCCACCTCCTGGCCGCGCGGGGCGCGCACCCCGGCGAGATCCTGGCGATCACGTTCACGAACAAGGCCGCCGACGAGATGAAGGAGCGCGTCGAGCAGCTCGTCGGCCCCCGGGCGAACGCCATGTGGGTGATGACGTTCCACAGCGCGTGCGTACGGATCCTGCGCCGCGAGTCCAAGCAGCTGGGCTTCACCTCGTCGTTCTCGATCTACGACGCCGCGGACTCCAAACGCCTCATGGCGCTGGTCTGCCGCGATCTGGACCTCGACCCCAAGCGCTATCCGCCCAAGGCCCTCAGCGCCAAGGTGTCCGCGCTGAAGAACGAGCTGGTGGACGAGGAGGACTGGGCGGGGCGTGCCGCCGACGGCTTCGAGAAGACCGTCGCCGAGGCGTACACCCTCTACCAGTCCCGGCTGCGCGAGGCGAACGCCCTCGACTTCGACGACCTGATCATGACCACGGTCCATCTGCTCCAGGCGTTCCCGGACGTCGCCGAGCACTACCGGCGCCGCTTCCGCCATGTCCTGGTCGACGAGTACCAGGACACCAACCACGCCCAGTACATGCTGGTGCGCGAGCTCGTCGGCGGCGGCGACGAGGCGGCCGAGCTGTGCGTGGTGGGCGACGCCGACCAGTCGATCTACGCGTTCCGCGGCGCGACCATCCGTAACATCCTCCAGTTCGAGGAGGACTACCCGCAGGCCAGGACGATCCTGCTGGAGCAGAACTACCGCTCCACCCAGACGATCCTCACCGCCGCCAACGCGGTCATCGAGAAGAACGCGAACCGCCGCCCGAAGAACCTGTGGACCGACGCCGGCGCCGGCGCCCGCATCATCGGCTACGTCGCGGACACCGAGCACGACGAGGCGCAGTTCGTCGCCGACGAGATCGACCGGCTGTCCGACGCGGGCGACGCCCGGGCCGGGGACGTCGCGGTGTTCTACCGCACCAACGCCCAGTCCCGGGTCTTCGAGGAGGTCTTCATCCGCGTCGGCCTGCCGTACAAGGTCGTCGGCGGTGTGCGCTTCTACGAGCGCAAGGAGGTCCGCGACATCCTGGCCTACCTGCGGGTGCTGGCCAACCCCGAGGACACCGTGCCGCTGCGCCGGATCCTCAACGTCCCCAAGCGCGGCATCGGCGACCGCGCCGAGGCCATGGTCGACGCGTTCGCCCTGCGGGAGAAGGTCTCCTTCCCGCAGGCGCTGCGGCGGGTCGACGAGGTGTACGGGATGGCGGCCCGCTCCGCCAACGCCGTACGCCGGTTCAACACGATGATGGAGGAGCTGCGCACGGTCGTGGAGTCCGGCGCGGGCCCCGCGACGGTCCTGGAGGCCGTCCTGGAGCAGTCCGGCTATCTGGCCGAGCTCCAGGCGTCCACGGACCCGCAGGACGAGACCCGGGTGGAGAACCTGCAGGAACTCGCCGCCGTCGCCCTGGAGTTCGAGCAGGACCGGGGCGAGGAGACGCCCGGCACCCTCGCCGACTTCCTGGAGCGCGTCGCCCTCGTCGCCGACAGCGACCAGATCCCCGACGACGCGGAGGACGGCTCCGGTGTCATAACGCTGATGACGCTGCACACCGCCAAGGGCCTGGAGTTCCCCGTCGTCTTCCTCACCGGCCTCGAGGACGGCGTCTTCCCGCACCTGCGGGCCCTGGGGAACGTGAAGGAGCTGGAGGAGGAGCGCCGGCTGGCGTACGTGGGCATCACGCGCGCCCGCGAGCGGCTCTACCTCACCCGGTCCGTGATGCGCAGCGCCTGGGGGCAGCCGCAGTACAACCCGCCGTCGCGGTTCCTCGACGAGATCCCGCCGTCGCATCTGGAGTGGAAGCGCGAGGCCGGCACGGCGAGCGTGGGGAAGTCGCCCGCCGGTGCGGTGGCGACGCGGCTGTCGACGTCGCCCCGGCGGGGCGGCTCGGACGGTTTCGCGACCGGTCGGCTCCCGGAGCGGCCGGCGATCTCGCTGGCGGTGGGGGACCGGGTCACGCACGACCGGTTCGGCCTCGGCACGGTGCTCGCGGTCAACGGCGAGGGCGTGAAGGCGGAGGCGACGATCGACTTCGGCACGGGCGACAAGCCCAAGCGGCTGCTGCTGCGGTACGCGCCGGTGGAGAAGCTGTAGGGATCAGGCTTTTGGCACGCGAGCCGTCTGCCTTCCGGTCGGCGGCTCGTTCCGTGCGTCTTATATCGGCAGGCCCTTGTTGCGCAGCCAGGGCAGCGGGTCGATCGCGTCGCCGCCGTACGGGTGGACCTCGAAGTGCAGGTGCGGGCCGGTGGAGTTGCCCGTGTTGCCGGAGTAGGCGATGACGTCGCCGGCCTGCACGTAACCCGAGCGGATCCGGGCGCTGGAGAGATGGCAGTACCAGGTCTCCGTGCCGTCGGCGGCGGTCACTATCACCATGTTGCCGAACGAGTTGTCCCACTTGGTGGTGACCGTGCCGTCCGTGGCGGCCCGTACGGACGTGCCCTGGCTGACGGGGAAGTCGATACCGCTGTGCAGGACCGTCCAGTTGACGCCGGCCTGCCCGAAGTACGCGCTGAGCGTGGCGTCGGCGACCGGGAGCATGAACTTGGGGCGCAGGGCCTCGCGGCGCGCGGCCTCCTCGGCCTTGCGCTTCTTCTCCGCCTCCTGGCGCTCCCTGAGGTCGATGCGCTCCTGGGTGCGGCTGGCGCGGTCCGCGAAATCGCCCGCGGTCTCGGTGGCGCTGGTGAGCTGGGTGTCCAGGACGGCGTTGGCGGCCGTGGGCTTCACCGACGCCGGATCGGGGGCTGCGGCCACGGACCGGCCGTCGTCGGGCGTCGCCGCCTGGCCCACGGTGGCCGCCGCGGCGCCCGCGACGCCGACGACGGCGAGCGAGGGGACGGCGACCTTGAGGAGCGCGGAGCGCTTGGGGCAGCGGCGGGGGCGGGCGTTGCGTACGGGCTCGTGGCGTACGACGACGTCGTCCCGCTCGGCTTCCGCGTCCTCTTCGTCGTGGTCCGCCTCGAACCGCTCCGGGGTCCAGGAGGTCGTCTCCTGGTCCGCGAGCTGGTGGTCGTCGGTGGTCCCGTAGCCCATGCCGTCCTGGTCGGAGGCGTACGCCGCGCCGGCGTAGTCGTCGGCGGGCTGGTAGCCGGTCGTGGCGTAGGAGCCGGTGTCGTACGCCGACTCGGCCGAGTTGTAGTCGCCGGCGGCCGTGCCGTGCGAACCGGTGTCCCATTCGGCGGCCGGCTGCTGGTAGGCCGAGTCGTATCCGGCGGCGGTGGTGGTGTCCTGCCAGCCCTGCGCGTCCCAGGACTGCTCCGGGCCGGCCTGCTGCGGGATGGCGCCGCCGGTCCAGGAGCCGTTGTCGTAGCCGGTGCCGGTGCCGTACGAGTCGTAGCCGGCGTAGGCCTGCTGGGCGCCGGTGTCCCACTGCGGGCCGGTCGTGTACGCGGTGTCCGTGGTGCCGTAACCGGTTGTCGTGTACGAGCCGGTGTCGTAACCGACCGTGTCGTACGAACCCGTGCCGTAGCCGTAGTCGTACCCGTATCCGTCCGAACCGGGGACCATCGAGGTCATCTCCCCCGACAGGTGATGATCGTTCACCACGTCCCTCTCGGCTCGGCAGCTAAAGAACGAGCTGGACTGTACCCGCCGGATAACGGCCACGACAATCTTCTGGAGGTTTTGCCAAAGAGAGTTCAGGGCATTTACGGATTTTTTGGGGGACTCTCCGTGAGTCTCAGGCCACGGATACCCCGTCGGATTCCCTTGATCCGGTGGACTCTTGACCACTCTCCGTGTCCGCGAGGGCCCGCCGGACGGCGTCGACGACCGCCGGGTGGACGGGCAGCGCGAGATGCCCGACGCCCCGGACCGGGACATTGCGGACACGCAGGTCCGGGTGGTCGATACGGGCCGTCCCGGCCGGGATCATCAGTTCGTCCAGCTCGCTCCAGAACGCGGTGAATCGCGTCGTGCAATCAGGCGCCGGGAGCGCGAGTTCCCGGATGAGATCGGAGCCGGGGCGCATCTGACGCACGATCGGGTGTGCGGCGAGCAACGAGGCGGTTCTCGTACCCGCGTGCGGGGTACCGAGAGTGACCACGGTGCGGACGCGGCGGTGGCCGCCGAGGCGCTGGACGTAGTAGCGGGCGATCAGACCGCCGAGGCTGTGGCCGACGATGTCGACGCGGTCGTGGCCCGTCAGCCGGCAGGTCTCCGTCACGTGGTGCGCGAGCTGGTCGGCGGCGCGGCGGATGTCGTGGGTGAGGGGGGAGTAGTTGAGCGCTCTGACGTGGCGCCATCCGTGGTGGCGCAGGGAGCGGCGGAGCAGGGCGAACACCGAGCGGTTGTCGATGAACCCGTGCAGCAGCAGGACCGGGGGCGCGGTGCGGCCGTGGGTCGGCAGCCGGTGGCCCGTGTCGGCCGGGGTGGGCTCGGGGCGGATACCGGTGGGGTAGAGCAGCAGATGGCCCGTGAGCACCAGGACCTCCAGCACCTGCGCTCTGACCAGCGCGCTCAGCGGGCCGAGGCGGTGCGGGGGCGCTCCCATGGGTGTGATTTCCCCCTCGCTCCTCCCCACGAAACGAGCGGGTACGGGATGCTGGCGATAACGTTCGTTCACAAGACGAGCCGGGTGGTCCTGGGCGTCCCGCCGGGCCGAGGCGCATTGGAGGACATTGATGGGTGTGACCGGTCCGATCCGTGTGGTGGTGGCCAAGCCGGGGCTCGACGGCCATGACCGCGGGGCCAAGGTCATCGCGCGGGCGCTGCGCGACGCGGGGATGGAGGTCATCTACACGGGCCTGCACCAGACCCCGGAGCAGATCGTCGACACCGCGATCCAGGAGGACGCCGACGCGATCGGGATGTCGATCCTGTCCGGTGCGCACATGACGCTCTTCGCCAAGGTCATCGAGCTGCTGAAGGAGCGCGAGGCCGAGGACATCAAGGTGTTCGGCGGCGGCATCATCCCCGAGGACGACATCGCGCCGCTGAAGGAGCTGGGCGTGGCCGCGATCTTCACGCCGGGCGCGACGACGCAGTCGGTCGTGGACTGGGTCAACGGGCACGTCCGCCAGGCGGCTTGAGGCTCTTTGTGTTTCACGTGAATCAGGGGCGGTGCCGCTCGCGCCGCCCCTGATTCACGCCGTGGGGGTCGCGCCCGCGAGCTCGGCGGTCATCGCCGCGCGTATGCGCAGGGTGGAGACCAGCCGCTGGAACGCCTCCGACCAGTAGCCGACCGCTCCCGGGGAGCCGTCGGGCGGGGTCTCGTCGGTGATCCGCGTGAGCAGCTCCAGGCGCTCCGCGTGCGCGGGGGCCAGGGAGCGCTCCGCGAGGCCCATCACCCCGCTGAAGCTCCACGGATAGCTGCCGCCGTCGCGGGCGATCTCCAGCGCGTCGACCACGGCCCGGCCCAGGCGCTCCGTCCACGGCACCGCGCAGACCCCCAGCAGACGGAAGGCCTCCGACAGGCCGTGGGTGTCGATGGCCCCGGCGACCCACCGGGCGCGCTCGCGCGACGGCAGGACGGTCAGCAGCCGCGCCGGGTCACGGCCGGGGGGCTGGCCGCCGTCCGTGGGGCCCGTGGCGGGGCCGAGCAGGGCGCGGGCCCACTCCGCGTCGTGCTGGCGGGTCGCGGCGCGGCACCAGGCGGCGTGCAGGTCGGGGCGCCAGCCGTCGGCGACGGGGAGGGCGACGATCTCGGTGGGCGTGCGGCCCTCGAACAGCTCCGGCCACAGGGCCAGCGGGGCGGCCGCCGCCAACTGGCCCAGCCACCAGGAGCGTTCCCCCGTGCCGGACGGGGGCTTGGGCAGGATGCCGTCGTGCTGCATCTCCGCGTCGCACTCGTGGGGCGCCTCGACGACGATCTGGCGCTCGGTGCGGTCCAGCACGACGTGCGAGCGGGCGCGGGCGGCCATGCGGGCGGCGAGCGCCGAGTGCGGCATCGCCGTCAGCAGCTCGGCGGCCGTGGCGCGGACATTACGGCTGCGGTCGGCGAGGGCGGCCTCCAGGAACGGCTCGTCGTCGCCGGAGAGTCCCTCGCGCAGGGTGTCCAGGAACGCCAGCCGGTCCTCGGCCTTCTCCTGCGGCCAGCTCGTCGCCAGCAGCGCGATCGCCGCGGCCGGGAGCCGCCGCCGGACGGCGGTGAGCAGGGCGATCCGCTCGGCGAACAGGCCCTCCTCCCAGCGGGCCCGCACCGCCGGGGGGTCGTCGAGGTCGGGGACCCCGGGGCTGCTCGCGGCGCCGTCGCGCAGGGCGAAGCGCCACTCGCCGCTCAGCCGGGCCAGCCACAGCGCGCGGCCGCCGCCGAGCCGCAGCACCGCCGCCCGCAGATCCGTCCGCCCCCGGGCGGCGTCCAGCAGGGCGGGCAGCAGCTCGGGCGGGGCCTGCATCCCGCGGGCGTTGGCGGCCTCCAGCCACTCCGGCAGCAGCTCGGCGAGGTCGGGGGCGGCGCCCCGCCGGGTGCCGCTGCCGCTGACCGCGCGGTCGGCGAGCAGCGCCGCCAGCCGCCGGCGCGCGGCGGCGGGGACCTGGGGGCGCCGGTCGGCGGGCGCGGGCAGGGGGGCGGGCCGGGCGGCGGCGGGGCGTATCCCGGCGCGGCGGGCCACCGTCCGCGCGGCGGCGGTGTCGAGGAGGGAGGGGACGGGGGGTGTGCGGCGGGTGGAGCCGAGGAGGGCGGCGGCGACCAGGTCGGGCCAGGGGGGTTCGGGGG
>NZ_WEGJ01000051.1 GCF_009604385.1 Streptomyces smaragdinus | reverse complement strand
CCCTCCCCCGCCGCCGCCGCCCCCCGCCCGCCGCGCCGCGGCCTGCGCACCGCGCTGGCCTGGACCGCCGCCGTGCTGGTCTTCGCCGGAACCGCCGGCGGCGCGGGCTACGGACTGACGCGGGCCGAGCGCGGCGACCTCCCCCTCCTGGCCACCGAGACCGACGGCCGCTGGGACTACCCGGAGCTCACCCTCCCCAAGCTTCCCCACGGCGCCCCCGAGCCCCTGGACTCCGACGCCAACCCGGCCGCCGTCCACCACGCCGACCTGCGCGAACTCCTCCTCCCGCTGCCCGAGGGCGGCAAGGCGGACCCGGAGGTCGCGGTCGAGGACGGCTGGGTGACCCCGAAGGAGTTCGCGGAGGTCTACGCGAAGGACGAGCGGGACACCGTCGTCCAGGCCCTCACCGACGACGCGGTCCGGCACATCGCCGCCCGCGCCTGGGTGATGCCGGACGGCACCCGCACCCGGATCTACCTCCTGCAGTTCAACACCGGCGCCCTCGCCGACCACTTCTACGACCAGACCCTCTCCGACGGCGTGAACGGCGGCCGGGAGCTGGCCGAGGCCCCCGCCACGGTGCTCGACGAGAGCTGGCCGGAGAACACCGGGATCGACGGCGTCGACCTGTACGTGTACGACGAGGAGAAGCCGTACGGGGAGCGGCACGCCCGGCAGGCGTACGTCGTCGCCGGTGACACCGTCGCCCTGATCCTCCAGGCGCACGAGGGCGGGGCGGCGAAGGTCCCGTTCCAGCAGACGCTGATCCTCCAGCACCAGCTGCTGGGCTGACCGCGCGGGTGTGGGGCGTACCACCACAGGACGCCCCTCACCCCCGCGCGGACTACACTCGTGAGCGTTCCGCCCACTGATCGCTCTAAGGACCGCGCACGTGATTCTGTTCTTCGAGATCCTGCTCGCCCTGGTCGCCGTGGCCACGCTGGCCTTCGCCGGCTTCGCCGTCTCCAAGCTGTACCAGGGTCAGCGCTGACATGATCGAAATCCCGTCCGACCTGCACCCGGACCTCGTCCCCCTGGCGTTTCTCCTGGGGACCTGGGAGGGCGCGGGGGTCTTCGACTTCCCGGGCGACGAGAAGTGCAACTTCGGCCAGGAGGTCGTGTTCGGCCACGACGGCCGGGACTTCCTGCACTACACGTCGTACACCTGGGTCCTGGACGCCGAGGGCGCCAAGGTGCGGCCGCTGGAGTCCGAGACCGGCTACTGGCGGATCGCGAAGGACCGCACGATCGACGTCGTGATGGTCCGCGACGGCGGTGTCGCCGAGCACTGGGACGGTGTGCTGGCCGAGGGCAAGCCCCAGATCGACCTGGCCACCGACGCCGTCGCCCGCTCCGCGGGCGCGCCCCCGTACTCCGGCGGCAAGCGGCTGTACGGCTACGTCAAGGGCGACCTGATGTGGGTCGGCGAGAAGGCCACCCCGGACGTCGAGCTGCGCCCGTACATGTCGGCGCAGCTGAAGAAGGTCGTCGACCTGCGCGAGGTCGCGCAGAACCTGACGGACCTCCCCGACGACGGCATCGCGTTCTTCCGCTGACCCGCAGCGGTCCCGCCTCCCTACACTGGATCCCGTGACGGGCACGGACTGGAAGACCGACCTGCGGCAGCGGGGCTACCGGCTGACGCCGCAGCGCCAGCTGGTCCTCGAGGCCGTGGACACCCTGGAGCACGCCACGCCGGACGCCATCCTGTGCGAGGTGCGCCGGACGGCCGCCGGGGTGAACATCTCCACCGTCTACCGGACCCTGGAGCTCCTGGAGGAGCTCGGGCTGGTCAGCCACGCCCATCTGGGGCACGGTGCGCCGACGTACCATCTCGCAGACCGGCACCACCATCTGCATCTGGTGTGCCGGGACTGCGAGGAGGTGCTGGAGGCGGACGTGGCCGTCGCGGAGCCGTTCGTGGCGGCGCTGCGGGAGGGCTTCGGCTTCGAGACGGACCTCAAGCACTTCGCCATCTACGGCCGCTGTGCCCGCTGCTCGGCGGCGTCGCCGTAGGCTTGGCGTATGAACGCGCCCCAGTCCCCCCTGCTGTCCCTGCCCGGGGCCGTGGCGGCCGAGGCCCCCGACGAGGGGGTCGCCGCGCACTACGGCGAGCTGTACCGGGAGCAGCGCGCCCTCGCCTCCGGTGAGGGCTTCACCGATCTGTCCCACCGCGGTGTGCTCACGGTCACCGGCGACGACCGGCTGAGCTGGCTGCATCTGCTGCTCACCCAGCACGTCGAATCCCTCGCGCCCGGTATCGCGACCGAGGCGCTGGTGCTGTCCGCGCACGGTCACGTGGAGCACGCGCTGTATCTTGTCGACGACGGTACGACCACGTGGGCGCACGTGGAGCCGGGCACGCAGGAGGCGCTGCTCGCGTACCTCGAGTCGATGAAGTTCTTCTACCGCGTCGACCTCGCCGACCGCACCGCCGACACCGCGGTCGTGTATCTCCCCGCCGGCTCCGTCGTGCCCGCCCCCGAGGGCGTCGTGGTCCGCGAGACGGCGTACGGACGGGACCTGTTCCTGCCGCGTACGGACCTGAAGTCGTTCGCCGACCGGGCCGGCTCCCCGGCCGGCGTGCTGGCGTACGAGGCGCTGCGCGTCGAGGCGCACCGCCCCCGGCTGGGCCGCGAGACGGATCACCGGACCATCCCGCACGAGGTGGGGTGGATCGGCTCCGCGGTGCATCTGCAGAAGGGCTGCTACCGGGGCCAGGAGACGGTCGCCCGGGTGCAGAACCTGGGCCGGCCCCCGCGCCGTCTGGTGTTCCTGCACCTCGACGGCAGCGACGTCCACCTCCCGCCGCACGGCACCCCCGTCCGGCTGGCCTCCGACGGCCCCGAGGGGCGCGCGCTGGGCTTCGTCACGACGTCGGCGCGGCACCACGAGCTGGGCCCGATCGCGCTGGCGCTGGTGAAGCGCAACACCGACCCGGAGGCCCAGCTGCTGGCCGGGGACACGGCCGCCGCGCAGGAGGTCGTCGTCGCGCCCTAGCGACGTCTGCGGAACCGCCCGGTCTGCTGCTTCGCCCGCGACGGCTGCGGGATGTCCTCCGGCGACCGCGGCGGTTCCCACACCAGCGTGCCGGGCGGCGCCAGCCGGTCGATGGCGGCGATCCCGTCCGGCGGGACGCCGAACAGCGTCGGCTCCACGGCCACGACGATCCCGTCCCGCCCCGTCACCCGCCGCGCCCCGTCCGGCACGGCGGCGACCAGCACGCACTCCGCCCACCGCACGGTCGCCGCACCCCCGGGCGTGACGAGGCTGACCCCGTCCGCCCCGATGACGAGGTGCACCCCGTCCTGCCCGATCGCCGGATGCCGCTCCCCGCCGACCACCCCCGTCGAATACCCCGGCGCCTCCACGAACCCGGCCCACTCGGCGTCCCGCCCCCGCGGCACCTGGAGCAGCGCCGTCCCCTCGGCCTCCTCCGCCACGGCCCTGACGTCGCGCAAGGTGACGCGGTTCATCTCCCGCCGCAGCTCGGCGACGCTCAGATTGGGGTGCCCGTACAGCAGGTTCAGCGCGTACGAGGGCAGCCGCGCCGCCGCCACGTCCGGCACGTCGAACACGGCGAGGGCGCTCTCCCGCACGGCGTCCAGATCGTCCTGCGCCAGCGTCCCCACCCGCATCCGCGCCAGCACGTCGACGAACCCGCCCAGCACCGCGTCCGCCCGGTCCGGCAGCGCGTCGGCGAGCGCGGTCACCGTGGCGAACTCCGCGTCACGCGGCGAGTAGTCGGCGGCGGCGGTGTACGAGTAGCCGCCCTTCTTCCGCAGGTCCCGGAACAGCTCCCGCCCCAGCAGCTCGGCGTACAGATGCGCGGCGGACGACCGGCGCACCACGGCGTCCATCACGACCCCGCCCTCGTCCCCGGAGAAGTACGCGGGGGTCCGCGGCAGCGCGGACGTCACGGCGGGGGTCCCGTACCAGGTCCCCGACGGCAGCGGCGACAGGTCGAGCCCCGCGGGCACCTGGCCGGCCGTCAGCCACAGCACCGCGTTCTCCCGGGTGAACCAGGTCCGCACCCAGTTCCGCACCGCCGTCCCGTCCAGCCGCGGCAGCCCGAACTCCGGGTAGCTGACGAGGCCGTACCCCTGCGCCCCGTAACGCCACAGCGGCAGCCGCCGGTTGGCGCCGGAGCCGCGCCCGGCCTCCTCGGTGCGCAGGATCTCCTTCTCCGTCTCCAGCCGCTGCAACGGCAGCTCGGCGAGCGCCGCGCACACCCCGTTGAGATAGCCGACGACGTCGCGTTCGCCGCCCTGGACGTGGAAGTGCGTGTACGAGGCGCCGGTCGCCCCGTTGTAGTGCCCCTCGCCGAGCCCGCGTTCGTACAGCGCCAGATGCTCGGTCAGATGTGTGACGCCGCTGGTGGAGAGCGTCTCGTCGGCCCGCCCCACCCGGAAGAACAGCCCCGCCGTCAGCGGCCCCGGCCGCCCCGCGAGGACGGTCCGTACCCCGCCGTGCGTCGTCTCCTCGATCCCGTCCACCGCTCAGCCCCTCCCCAGCGCGGCCCTGCGATGCCGCTTGTACGCCGCCACCGGATCCCCGTCGATACGGTTCCACGGCATCTCGCTGCCCCGGTTGCCGAGCACCTGGAAGTGCCAGGCGGCCTTCTCCCGGTGCTCCCCCAGGGAGAACACCAGGGCGAACAGCCCGTGGGCGTAGATCCAGTGGAAGTCCCCCGCGAACCCGTCCGCCATCACCGTCTGATGCACGGCGGCCGTCAGCTCCCGCTGCGCCGCCGGGCTGTTCAGGTCGTACGAGGGTCCGTCCCGGTCCGCCCAGTGCTCCAGATGCGCCTCGGCGACCAGCAGCGGCGACAGGCTGCCGGGGGGCGCGGCGGCGGCGCACTCGTTGGCGAAGCCGTGCGCCTCCTGCCAGGTGCCGCCCCATTTGGGGCACAGCTTCTGCAGCAGCTGCGCCTGGGCGGAGTAGAAGTGCGGGTGGTGCTCGGCGACCCGCTCGTAGCGCCGCCGCGTCTCGCTCGCCCCCAGCTGCAGCCCGCGCGCCGTGGTGAGCCGGTGCAGCCAGGCCAGCGCGTTCCGCGGGTCCTCGGCGCAGACGTCGATGAGCAGCTTCTCCGCGCGGCGCAGATAGCCGAAGAACCGCGTGAACTGGTCGGCGGACACCTGGTTCGCGGTCGCGCCGGTACGGATCGACCAGCCGACGTGGATCAGTGTCCCGGCGAGCAGCACCCGCGCCATGACGTCGCCCTTGTCCCGCCGGGTGACGCCCGTCAGGAACTCCTCGGCGCCCGGCGTCTCGGACACGATCCGGCCCGCGGTCGCCCGCATGTCGGGGTCGTCGAGCTCGGACACGTACGCCCGGACGGTGGGCCAGTCACGGCCCGTGGCGGCGCCGCGCAGGCGGCCCAGCTCGGGGAAGTTGACCAGCGGGCTGAACTCGGGGCCGGCCAGGGGTGGAGAATCGAACACCGCCGGATCATAGGGGAATCGGACGGCCCCGGTGAAGAGTCGCCGGGTCAGACCTCGACCAGCACCGTGAACGGCCCGTCGTTCGTCAGCGACACGCGCATCTTCGCCCCGAAACGTCCCGTTCCCACCGTCGCCCCCAGCTCCCTCAGCCGCGCCACGACCTCGTCCACCAGCGGCTCCGCGACCTCGCCGGGAGCGGCGGCGTTCCAGGTCGGACGGCGCCCCTTACGGGCGTCACCGTAAAGCGTGAATTGACTGATCACCAGAAGAGGTGCATCGACGTCCGAGCAGGACTTCTCCCCCTCCAGCATCCGCAGCGACCACAGCTTGCGGGCGAGCTGCGCCGCCTTGGCCGGGGTGTCGTCGTGCGTGACCCCCACCAGCACACACAGCCCCTCCCCGGTGAACTCGCCGGTCGTCTCGCCCTCGACCTCGACGCGGGCGCCGTCGGCCCGCTGTACCACTGCACGCATGGGGGACATCATGCCCTCTACGCCGATGCGCCCCCGCGTGCGCATATGCGCCGGGGTCCGTTCGGAGTCAGTCGGCCTGCGTGGCGACACTCCGTGATGGCACGATGCACCTGTGTCCGGAGGTATGACTATGGCGTCAACCGGACGAAGGGGACGGAAGACACGCATGAGTACTGCAGGCGCCGGGCATACACCGAGTCCCGTACCGACCGCGCGTACCGAGGACCGCCCGATGCTCACGTCCGATTCCCGCCGCTCGCCGATGCCGCCCGCCCCCCGCGCGCCGCTCGGCGACGGCGCCCCCCGCGCACACCTCGGCGTCCTCACCCTCGACGAGCTCCGTGAGCTGCGCCGCCTCTCCCAGCAGGAGGAGGCCGACCTCAGCTACGTACGCCGGCTGCTGCACGGCCGCATCGACATCCTGCGCGCCGAGCTCGCCCGCCGCCGCGCCCCGCACTCGCCCGTCCTGGACCGGCTGCCGGAGATCCTCACGGACGCCCCCACCGGCCGTACGTCCTCCGCCCGCCATGTGACTCTCGGCACACCCCTGCGCGAGGAGTACCGGGAGCTGGCGGAGCGGATGCTGGGCGCCGTCGAGCTCTCCGACCTGGACGCCCGCACGGACATGGAGCTCGACCGCGGTCTGGCGGAGCTGGCGCGGCACGAGTCGGGGGTCTCCCGGCGCCGCTCGCAGCTCCAGCGCACGGCGGACGAGTGCAGCACGGAGATCGCCCGGCGTTACCGTGAGGGGGAGGCACAGGTCGACGACCTGCTGCGATGAGCGGTAACGGAAGGTCCACATGCCCATACTCGCCAAGGTCGTACGGTCGGGGTTCGTAGAGAGCCGGCATCACGGGTCGCTGGTCGTGCTGGCCGCGGACGGATCGGTGGAGCGGGCCCTGGGGGACGTGACCTCGCCGGTCTTCCCCCGCTCGTCGAACAAGCCGATGCAGGCCGCCGCCGTGCTCCGGGCGGGCGCCGCCCTCGACGGCGAACGGCTGGCGATCGCGGCGGGCAGCCACTCCGGGGAGCCCTTCCACCTCGACCTCGCGCGCAAGATGCTCGCGGAGGCCGGCCTGTCGGAGGCGGCGCTGCGGACGCCGCCGGACCTGCCGCTGGACGAGACCGAGCGGGAGGCCTATCTGGCGGCCGGGCGGGGGCGGGAGCGGATCGCGATGAACTGCTCCGGGAAGCATGCGGCGATGCTGACGGCGTGTGTGGCCGCGGGGTGGCCGGTGGCCTCGTATCTGTCTCCGGATCACCCCCTGCAGCGCCTTGTGGTCGAGAGCGTGGAGTCGGCCGCCGGCGAGCGGGTCGCCCACACCGGGGTCGACGGCTGCGGGGCTCCGGTGCTGGCGCTGTCGCTCACCGGGCTGGCGCGGGCCTTCCGGTCGTACGTCCTGGCTGCGCCCGGGACGGCGGAGCGGCGGGTGGCGGACGCGATGCGCGCTCACCCGCGGTATGTGGCGGGGAGCCGGCGGACCGACACCTGGCTGATGGAGGGGGTGCCGGGGGCGCTGGCCAAGATCGGCGCGGAGGGCGTGCAGGCGGTGGCGCTGGGGGACGGGCGGGCGCTGGCGTTCAAGGTGGACGACGGTGGGGTGCGGGCGGTGGGTCCGGTGCTGGCTGCCGCGCTGCGGGGGATGGGGGTCGATGCTCCCGTACTGGAACGGATTGCGGAGGCGCCGCTGTTGGGGGGCGGGGGCGTGGTGGGGTCGGTGCTCGCCGACGGGGTGTAATTGACGCGACGGTCGCGGGCGCGGTCGCATACCGTGCCCGCATGAGCGACCTGGACGTCCGTACGATCACCGAAGACGAAGCGGCGGAGTGGTACCGCGCCGTCCACACCGGCTTCCTGAACGAACCGGTCGCCGACCCGGAGGACGTCGCCAAGCACCTCCCGGCGATCGACCTCTCCCGTACCCAGGGGGCGTGGGACGGCAAGCGCTGCGTGGGGACGTTCCGCAGCTTCGCCCAGCAGCTCACCGTCCCCGGCGGCGCGGCGGTCCCGGCGACGGCGGTCTCGAACGTGACGGTGACGTCCACGCACCGCCGGCGGGGCCTGCTCACCCGGATGATGGCGAACGACCTGCGCGCCGCGAAGGACCGCGGCGACGCCGCCGCGACCCTGATCGCCGCCGAGTACCCGATTTACGGCCACCACGGCTTCGGCCCGGCCACCTGGGTCACGGCCTGGGACATCGACATCCCCCGCACGGGCCTGGACCGCCGCTACCGGGGCCCGGACGACGGGGGCACGGTAGAGCTGATCACGGCGGACGAGGTACGCACCCTGGGCCCCGCCCTGCACGACCGCTTCCGCCCGCTCACCCCCGGCGCGGTGGACCGGGACGCCCAGTGGTGGCGGGAGTCCACGGGGGAGGTCCGCTTCACGCACCGGGGCCCGTGGAAGGAGCCGCACTACGCCCTCTACCGCGCCGCGTCGGGCGAACCGCAGGGCCTGGCCTCGTACCACACGGACTCCAGTGACTGGCGCTCGAAGCTCCCGCACTGCAAGGCGGAGGTCCTCAAGCTGATCGCGACCACCCCATCGGCGGAACGCGCCCTGTGGCACTACCTCTGCTCGATCGACTGGGTCACGACGCTCTCCACAGGCTTCCGCGCCCCCGACGACCTCCTCCCCCTCCTGCTCCCGGACCCCCGCGCGGCCCGCATCAACGCCCACGCGGACTTCCTCTGGCTCCGCCCCCTGGACACCCCCCGCCTCCTGACGTCCCGCACGTACGCGACCGCGGGCACGCTGACCCTGGAACTCGTGGACCCACACGAACTGGCGGGCGGCCGCTTCACCCTGGAGACGGACGGCACGCAGTCAACCTGCACCCCCACCACCCACTCCCCCGACCTGACCCTCCCGGTCTCTTCCCTGGCCCCCCTGTACCTGGGCGACGAATCCCCCACCCGCCTGGCAGCCCTGAACCGCCTCACGGAACACCGCCCCGGCGCCGTCACCACAGCAGAAACCCTGTTCCACACCCCCCGCCGCCCCTGGTGCCCGGACGTCTTCTGACCCCCGACACCCCACGACCCGAACTGCCCCCTCCGCAGTTCGGGTCGCGGTGTCTTCAGCGGTAGCTCATCAGCCACAGGAAGCCGATGAGCACAAGCATTCCTACGCAACCGACGCAGCAATCCTCGTCCGACAGGGCAACGAGGACGATCACCGCGAGGATCAGGAAGGCCATGACCCCACCCCCTCGGCCAACCGGCGCTCTCAGCCCGTTGGTTGCGAGATCACCGAGGCGAGCATGGCGCCGCCCGCGATGCTGCAGGTGGCGTTCTTCGCCTTGATCCCAATGATCATCAGGGTCAGTCCCGCGACCCCGATGGTTCCGTACTTGGTCTCCACGACCCGGTCGAACGCCACGACCAATACGGCCATGGCAATGGCAAAGGCAGGCATAGTAGTCCCCCTCCTGGCCCACCGCGGCTATCAGGCTCCGCACCCGCCCGTGCTCCGTCGAACGGGCGGCGCGTCCGGAGTGGGCCACGACCCGACGACTGAACAGCCAAGGCTATAAGTTGGCGCCAACTCCTATGTTGTTGTTGCCCAATTGAGGCGAAGCAAAAACAGATCCCCGCCCACTGGCCGAAAAGTCATTGGACCGGGTCACCCTCGATGCCAAGCCTGCGCCAGGCGCGCCAAACCATGACCAAGGCAACGGACTTGACGACCGGATATAGATAGTGTGCGCGAGATCACACCAATCGCGACCCTCTCAGCCGTCCGCGCGCCAACCCCAACCCCTCCGAACAGGCGGCGACATGGGAGAACCCGAGACGGAACCCGACGTGGCACTCCGTGCCGCCGAAGGCCATTCGTGCCATGCCGCAGCGGAGACGCAGCGGCTATCATCGGCTTGACCACCGTTCAACCGGATGACGAGCCGCCCCGCCCCGCGGATCCGGTCTGCGCGGAGAGGCCGAAACGAGCCCCCAGTCCCGCCCCGCGCTGTCCGGGCCGCCCAGCAGCCCCTGATGTGGACGTTCAGATGCGTGACCCACGTGTCCCCCTCCCTCCGCAGCGGAAGGCAGACCCAGCTTGGCGCCGCAACTGCCTGCAAAGACCCGCCCGGTGACCCACCTGGACACCATGCGGGTGTCCGGCCGCCCGCTGCAGGGCTATTACCACCAGTCGTACGTCCTGCGTCTGCCCGCGAACAGCGCCCTGGGCTGTATCGGACTCGACCACGTGAAGGTCCGCAGCCCCCGCAAGGGCATCGCCGAGTTCGACCGCCACGTGCTGACCTCCGAGGACAACCTGCTCGAGCTGCTGGCGCAGCACGGGGTGCCACGCATACCCACGGTGCTCGGCAGCCGCGAGATGTCGGTCCTCACCTACGTCAGGGGCCACACCCTCCGGCTCACGCGGCAAAGACGCCCCAACAGGTCCGTCCCGCGGGAGCACGTCCGCCAGATCCTCGAACTCGTACGCAGCCTCAACACCGTCCCGCTGCAGGACATATCAGCCCTCATCGACCCTGTCGTCCGGCAGAGCTGGCCGAAGGACGGGGACTCCGCCGGCTTCCTGCGGGGCCTCATCCAGTTCACGGCCACCCGGGTGCGCGACGCCCACCACGCCGACTACGGCGCCCTCTACGCGGCCCTCGGGGTCGACCCGCACGTCCTCGACCGGCTCGCGGAGGAATCCGACACCCTCACCCCGCGCCCCTTTTCCCTGCTCCACGGCGATCTGCACGACGAGAACCTCGTCGTCGACACCGACAGCCGGCTGTGGACGATCGACTGGGAACTCGCCACCCCGGGCGACCCCGTCTACGAACTCGCGACCCATCTGCATCTGATGCGCTATCCGAAGGCGCAGGAGGCCGAGATCGTCGAACGCTGGCGCACGGCCGTCGAGGACGCGTCACCGGGCGCCTCCGCCGGACTGGACGAGGACCTGCCCCGCTACCTGCGCTACAAGCGGGTCCAGTCGGTCTACACCGATCTCGTGCGCCAGGGCATGGCACTGGAGTCGGCACCCCCGCCGGCCCGTCCCGGTCGGACGGCACACGCCGCCGAAGTGGTGCACGACGCCCTGCGCCGCGCCCGGCCCGGGCCTCTGCCCGTACCGGCGCCAACGACCATCGCGTCCCTGTACGAGCAGTGGCTGCTCGGCGGCGAACTGGGTTCCGTACGCCCGGCGGGATGACACGATCCCGCCGCTCGGACCCGGGCCAAATCGCGGCCATCGCAAGGTCGTTCATCCATTTCCCCTTGGGAAGGCAACATATTCGCTGATTGGATGACCATTTGGTCGCAGCGACCGACAACGCTCCACCAATGGAGTTAAGGTTGTTCTGTGACGAACGGAGACTCCGCCAAGTCGACGGCGACCGGCAGGAAGCCGAGGCCGCAGCAGATCGCTGACACGCTTCGGATGGAGATCAGCGACGGCCTCTACCCGCCCGGCGCGACCATGCCGACCCAGGAGCAACTCGCCGACCGTTTCGACGTCTCACGTCCCGTCGTCCGGCAGGCGATGGGCGAGCTGGCCCGTCTCGGCCTGGTGCGCACCAAGCAGGGCAGCGGCACGGTCGTCCTGGACTCGACGGTGCCCACAAAACCCTCGATGGTGCACCTCGCTCCATACATACGCGAGGCCTTCGCGACCGAGAGCCGTACCGTCACCCTGGACCTCTTCACCCTCACGGCCGAGTCGATGGACACCCACATCCGCACCCAGGTCGCCAGGATCCGCGACGGCGAGATCGAACCGCCCGAGCGGATCACCGTCAGGGTGATGATCCCCAGCACCGAAGCCCTTCTCGCGTTCCCCCGTTCGGTGGACGACCCGAGCGACACCCGCCCGCTCGAACGCCACCGGGAACTCACCAGCCGCCACGCCCCATCCCTCGTCGAGGCGCTGATGAGCCTGAAGGACGCCGGACTCGTGAACGAGGTGTCCGCGCGCGTCAGGACCGTTCCGCTGACGCCGTCGCATAAGCTCTACATCCTCAACAAGAAGGCCGTGCTCCACGGGTTGTACCGCCTGGTGGAGCACCCAGTGACCTACAAGGGCGACACCCTTCACATGCTGGACGTCCTCGGCCTCGGATCCACTCTCTTCCTCTACACCACCAATGACGCACCCGGCGCCGGGATCAATGACCCGGGCTTCGTCGAGGAGTCTCAGAGATGGTTCGACTCGTTTTGGGATCACCTTGCCACCGACGCCCCCTTCATCAGCTAGCGAGCCCGACACTGATGATGAGACACCGGCCGCCGCCGACCTGCTGCTCAGGGCTACCCACGTTGTCTTCGACTTCGACGGCCCCGTGTGCAGTCTCTTCGCCACGGGGGAGAACGGTACGGGCAGCGTCGCCCCCGTGATCGCCCGGGACTTCCGGCAGCGGCTGGGCAAGGACCACTCGCAGGTTCTGAAGATGCTGGACACAGAGGGCGTGTCGAAAGAAGATCCCCATGCCCTCTACCAGGCGTTGGTAAGGCTGCACCGCCGGAGCGGGAACGACGAGACCCATGAGCTGGTCGACAACATGCGTGCCTGGCTGGACGAAGCCGAGGAGAAGGCCGTCGTGGACAACGCCTTCCCCACTCCGGGCGCTCACCAGTTGCTGAACGTACTGCACGAGCGCGGTTACCAACTGGCCATTGCATCCAACAACAGTGAGGCGGCGATCCGCAGCTACCTCGTCCGGCACGAACTCGACGGCTTCTTCCGTGAGGGTCTGGTGCGCGGCCGTCCCCGGGAAGCGTGGCTGATGAAGCCCCACCCTCACACTCCGGCCTTGGTCCGTGCCATCTGGGACACCGCACCGTCCTCGGCCTCACATCACTACGTGATGATCGGCGACTCGGTGGCAGACGTGAAAGCCTCGTCGGCCCAGGGAGTGCGGTTCGGCTTCATCGGCTATCACCGCACCGCAAAGCAACTGGCCCTGCTCCGGAAAGAGTCCGGAGCCAAGGCTCCCATGGTCACCGATCTCGTTCGGCTGACGGACGAGATCGTGGCACAGCCCAGCCGAGTGCGCCTGACCGCCTGAGCCGTCCCCGCAGCGTTCGGAGGGCCTGTGGTAGACATCCGCGAACCCTCCGAGCACCGAGCCCTCCGCCTCCTCGCCTCCGCCCGCTGCGTGCTCTTCGACTTCGACGGCCCCGTCTGCAGCCTCTTCGCCGGCCGGCGCCCCCAGGACATCACCGCACGCCTGCGCGACTGGGCCGCCTCCGAGGGATACGCCGAAGTGGTGCGGCCCACCACGGCGGCGTTCGCCGACGCCTACACCGTGTTCCGGGAGCTCGCCTCCCGGGGTGTCGACCCCGTCGTGGTGGCCGCCGTCGAGCGGCGGCTGGCGCGGGAGGAGTTCGCCGCCACCGCCACCGCCCGGCCCACGCCGTACGCCGACGCGCTGATCCGTACGCTCCACGACCACGGCCGGCGGATCGCCGTCGCGACCAACAATGCGGAGGAACCCGTCATGCGCTATCTGCGCGGACGCGGGCTCGCGGAGGCGTTCGACGGCCAGGTCCACGGACGCAGGCACGACGGCCGGCTGCTCAAGCCCCACCCCGACTGTCTGCGCCGCGCCCTGGCGGCCACCGGCACCGCGCCCGCCGAGACACTGATGATCGGCGACAGCCGGGGCGACCGGGACGCCGCCCGCGCCCTCGGCATCCCCTTCATCGGCTACGCCACCCGCCCCGGCAAGCGGACATCGCTGGAGGGATACGGCGTCCCCCTCGTCGTCGACAGCCTCGCGCCCCTGCTGCGAGCCGCCGCCGCGCTTGCCCCGCTCCCGCGGGCCTAGGCGCGCCCAGAGCCGCCGGGCTGCTTACGCTGGCTGGGCAGGGCCCCGCGCGGCGACGAGAGGACGTACCCCATGCCCCCCACCGACGTACCCCCGCACGACCCCGAGCTGCTCACCCTCGCCGGGAAGGTGTTCGACCTGGCGCGGGACGGGCAGACCGACACGCTTGCCGCGTACGTGGATGCCGGGGTGCCGGTGGGGCTGACCAATGAGCGGGGGGATTCGCTCGTCATGCTCGCGGCCTACTACGGGCACGCCGACGCCGTCGCCGCGCTCGTCGAGCGGGGGGCCGATGTGAATCAGGCGAACGATCAGGGGCAGACGCCGCTCGCCGGGGCCGTGTTCAAGGACGCGGGGGATGTCGTACGGATTCTGCTGGACCATGGGGCCGATCCCACCGCCGGGTCGCCGTCCGCCGTGGATACCGCGCGGATGTTCGGGCGGGATGAGTTGGCGGCGCTGTTCGAGTAGGGCGTCAGCCCGCGTCCGTCTCCCGGGCGATGCGGAGGTCGATCTCGTGCTCGTCGGGGCACGCGCAGCCGTCCACCGGGCACGTCGTACCCGACGTCGTGCGCCAGCCGGGGGACATCGCCTCGACGGCCTCCAGACACATCGTGCAGATCACCTCGGCCGCCATGTTGATCACGTCCTGGTCGCCGGCCCCGCAGAAGGCTGTGCGCCAGGAGATGTCGCGGCAGCACACGAGGTGGGCGATCTCGTCCCGGTCGGCGGCCAGCCGGAAGCTTTCGTCCGTCCGCGCGGCGGGGGGTGCGGTGGGGGCTGGACGGGTCATGGGGGAAAGAGTAGGGGGGCGGGGGCGGAGCGGCGGCCTCCGGGGCGGCCCGGCATGACTCCTCCGGGGGCGGGGAAGGCGCGAGTACCGGGCGCCACCTATGCTCGCCTGAGACCGGAATATCCGACGAACGGGGGTGAAAGACGCGTGGCCGAGGAGGACGCCAAGCCCGCCTCCGACGAGGCGCACAGCGCCTTCACCCCGCCGCTCGGCGTACCGCTGCCGCCGCCCCCGGCCGGCGAGCACCCGACGTCCGAGTTCGCCCTGCCCGAAGGCGTCACCCCCGGGGGCGCGCCGCCCAAGCCGCCGGCGGTGTCCCTGATCCGCCCCGAACAGCCCTGGCAGGACCGGATGCGGGTCATGCTCCGGACACCCCTGACCGAGCGGCCCTCGGCGGAGCGGATCGCCGCGCCCGAGGACGAGACGGTGCTTCCCGTCCCCCGCATCCTCGACCTGACCCTGCGCATCGGCGAGCTGCTGCTCGCGGGCGGGGAGGGCGCCGAGGACGTCGAGGCGTCGATGTTCGCCGTCGGACACGCGTTCGGGCTGGACCGGATCGAGACGACGGTGACGTTCACGCTGCTGTCGGTCACCCATCAGCCGTCCCTCGTCGACGACCCGGTCACCGTCAACCGCACCGTGCGCCGCCGGGGTACGGACTACAACCGGCTCGCCGCCGTCTTCCGCCTGGTCGACGACATCACCGACCCGCTGGTCACGGTCACCCTCGAGGACGCGTACCGGCGGCTGGCGGAGATCCGCCGCAACCGCCACCCGTACCCCAAGTGGGCGCTGACGGTGGCCAGCGGGCTGCTGGCCGGGGCGGCGTCCGTGCTGGTCGGCGGTGGTTCGCTGGTGTTCGTCGCGGCGGCCGTCGGCGCGATGCTCGGTGACCGGCTGGCGTGGACGGCGTCGGCGCGGGGGCTGCCGGAGTTCTATCAGTTCGTGCTGTTCGCCATCCCGCCGGCGGCGGTGGGCGTGGCGCTGAAGTTCGCCGACGTGGACGTGCGCTACTCGGCCGTGATCACCGGTGGGCTGTTCGCGCTGCTGCCGGGGCGGGCGCTGGTCGCCGCCGTACAGGACGGGCTGACCGGCTACTACATCACCGCGGCGGCGCGGCTGCTGGAGGTGCTGTACCTCTTCGTCGGGATCATCGTCGGCGTGCTGGGCGTGCTGTACGTCGGGGTGCGGCTGCACGCGGAGTTCGACCCGGATCTGGCCGCCGTGCACCTGGAGCGGCCGGTGACGTCGCTGGTGGCGGCGATGGTGCTGACGGCGACGTTCGCGGTGCTGCTCCAGCAGGAACGTTCCACCGTGCTGATCGTCACCCTCAACGGCGGGGTGGCGTGGCTGATCTACGGTTCCATGCACGACACGGCGGACGTCTCACCGGTGCTGTCCACGGCGGTCGCGGCGGGCCTGGTGGGCCTCTTCGGCCAGCTCCTGTCGCGTTACCGCTACGCGTCCGCGCTGCCGTACGTCACGGCCGCGATCGGCCCGCTGCTGCCGGGTTCGTCGACGTACTTCGGTCTGCTGGGCCTGGCCCAGGGCGACGTCAACGGCGGCATCCGCAGCCTGCTCACGGCCGCCACGCTGGCGCTGGCGATCGCGGTGGGGGTGAACCTGGGCGGCGAGATGGCCCGCCTGTTCATCCCGCAGCCGGCCCGCGGCGTCGCGCCCGGGCGCAAGGAACGCAAGGCGTCCAAGCGCACCCGCGGGTTCTGACGCACGCAAAAAGGGCCGGCCCGAAAGCCGGCCCTCCCGTACGCAAAGAAATCAGTGCTTCCCGCCCTCGGCCTGCAGCCGCTTGTACGAGGCCTGGACCTCTTCCTCGGCCTCGACACGCCCGACCCAGTTGGCGCCCTCGACGGACTTGCCGGGCTCCAGGTCCTTGTAGACCTCGAAGAAGTGCTGGATCTCCAGGCGGTCGAACTCCGGCACGTGGTGGATGTCCCGCAGGTGCTCCATCCGGGGGTCGGACGCCGGGACGCACAGCAGCTTGTCGTCGCCGCCGGCCTCGTCGGTCATCCGGAACATGCCGATCGCGCGGCAGCGGATGAGGCAGCCGGGGAACGTCGGCTCGTCCAGAAGGACCAGCGCGTCCAGCGGATCGCCGTCCTCGCCGAGCGTGTCCTCGACGAAGCCGTAGTCTGCGGGGTAGCTGGTCGAAGTGAAGAGTCGACGGTCCAGGCGGATCCGACCGGTCTCGTGGTCCACCTCGTACTTGTTCCGCGAACCCTTCGGGATCTCGATGGTGACGTCGAACTCCACGGGTGGCTCCTCCAAGATCAGCACATACTTCGGGTACGAAAAGCAGTGTCCCCCACGGGGGCGTGTGGTGGCGAAAGGGGCTGGTCCGGCGTGCTCGGAAGACCAAGGGCGAGTTTTCCCCCGCGCACCGGGCGGCTGACCGCGCTGTCGGCCCTGTCCGGCCTCGTCATCGCGGCCGTGGCCGCCTCGTTGGCGGGCCCCTGGGACAACGGTCAGCGTACGGCCGAGCGGGAGCGGGCCGCCGCCCAGGTCCGTACGGGTGACGCGGATCACGCGGAGAAGGCCCCCGGCCGCGACGATCCGCAGGCCAGGCACCACGCCCCCGAGGTGCTGGCGGCGCTCGGCCCCGCGGACGCCGCGCCGGGCCAGACGGGCGCCCGCGCCGGGGCGCCCCGGCCGACGGAGGCGGGGCTGGCGGACGTGCTGGGCCCCCTGCTCAGGGACCGGTCCCTGGGGTCGCTGCGCGCGGCCTCCGTCTGGGACGTGGCCTCCGGCGAGGGCCTGTACGGCTCCCGCCCCGGCACCTCCGCGATCCCCGCGTCGGTGACGAAGCTGGCGACGGGGGCCGCCGCCCTCTCCGCCCTGGGCCCCGACCACCGCATCGCGACGGTGACCCGGGTCAAGGGCTCCACGGTGTACCTGGTGGGCGGCGGCGACCCGACACTGACCGCCGCCGAACTGGACCAGCTCGCGAAGGACACCGCCCGCGCGCTCAAGAACAAGGACAAAGAGGTCACCCTCCGGTACGACACCTCCGCGTACTCCGGCCCCGTACGCCACCCCATCGGCGTCAACGACAACCTCGCCCCCGTCACGGCGCTGATGGTCGACGAGGGCCGTCTGGACGACAGCACGCACGGCCCCGCGCCCCGCTCCGGCGACCCGGCGGGCGCGGCGGCACGCCTCTTCGCGGAGAAGCTCGGCAAGCACGGGGTGAAGGTCAGCGGCCCGGCACGCTCCGGCCAGGCACCGAAGAAGGCCGGGCAGACCGCCGTCGTGTACTCGGCGCCGCTGGGGATCGTCGCCGAGCGGATGCTCACCAACTCCGACAACGACATCGCCGAACACCTCGCCCGCCAGGTCGCGATCGCCGCCGGCCGCGCCGCCAGCTTCTCCGGTGCCTCGAAGGCGGTCGCCGCCGAACTCGCCTCCCTGGACCTGCCGGTGAAGGGCGCGAGCTTCGCCGACGGCAGCGGGCTCAACCGCCGCGACCACGCCTCCGCCGAGTTCTACGCCCGGCTGCTGGTCGCCGCGGGCGACCCCGACCACCCCGAACTGCGCCCGCTGCTCACCGGTTTGCCGATCGCCGGCTTCAGCGGCACGCTCGACGAGCGGTACGCCGACGGCTCGGGAGCGGGCTTCGTACGCGCCAAGACGGGCACCCTGACCGGGGTGAACACCCTGGCCGGCACGGTGGTGGACGCCGACGGACGGCTGCTGGCCTTCGCGTTCATGGCCAACGGGACCACGGACCGCGACGCGGCGCAGCGCACGCTGGACAAGATGGCGTCCGCGGTGGCGAAATGCGGCTGCCGCTGACCGTGTTTACTCACCAAGTGCACGTTCCCCGAGCCGCTCTGTTGTAATTCGGCCCCTCATGGCAGCATCACGGTCAGGAACACGTGATACGGGGAGCACGGAGGGGATCCATGGCGGGGGGCAAGGCCGGGATACGACGGCGTACGAGGACCCTCCTCGCCGCCCTGCTCGCCCTCTCCGCAAGCTGGGCGGCCCCCGCCGTACGCGCGCAGCCCCCGCCCACGGCGGACGAGGTGCACGCGCAGATCCAGGAGCTGTACCACCGCGCCGAGACGGCCACCGACACGTACAACGCCGTCGACGCGCAGGTCCAGGAGCAGCAGCGGGCCGTCGACCGGATCACCGTGGCGACCGAACGGGCGCGGGAGAAGCTGCAGAAGCTGAAGGACCAGGCCGGGGCGCTGGCCCGGGCGCAGTACCGCAGCGGCGGCTTCCCCACCGAGGCGCAGCTCGTGCTCAGCGACCACCCCAAGGACTTCTTCGACGGACTGCACCTCAGCGACAAGGCAATCAATGCCCAGGCGGGCCTGATCCGCGAGCTGTCGGCGACCAAGAACGCCCTGGACGGCTACGCCGCCGACGCCACCGACCTGTACGACCGGCTGGACAGCGACCGCCGGGAGCAGGCCAAGGCGAAGAAGGAGATCGAGGAGCAGATAGCCGGGGCCAGGGTGCTGGAGTCCCGGCTGGCGAAGGACGAACGCCGCCGGCTGGCCCTGCTGGAGGACGCCACCGCCCGCGCCAGCCAGGCCGAATGGCTGAGGTCCGGCATCCTCGACCGGCTCACCGCCGGCGCCTCGGCGCCCGGCAGGCGGGCGATCCAGTACGCGACGGCCCAGCTGGGCAAGGACTACGAGTGGGGCGCCGAGGGCCCGACCACGTTCGACTGCTCGGGCCTGACGATGCGCGCCTGGCAGGCCGCCGGATACCGGATCCCGCGTACGTCGCAGGAGCAGTACCGGCATCTGACGCAGGTCGACATCATGTCCATGCGCCCCGGGGACCTGATCATCTACAAGGAGGACGCCAGCCATGTCGCCCTCTACATCGGCGACGGCCTGATGATCCACGCGCCGCGCACCGGGCGTCAGATCACCGTGGCGGGCGCCGGATCCCTCCCGATACTGGCCATCATGAGGCCCGACGCCTGACCGTCCCGGCGCGTGATGTTTGTCATGCCCTGACCTGCGTTGATGCAGCAAAATCCCCTCGTTGCGGGCGTGTTTTGGCGTCAGCCGTTCCGGACGGCCGCACGGAGGCGCTAGGGTCCCCCGAGTGGCGGTTCGCAGTTCAACGACCCGCCGGCCCTCGGGGGGAGGGAAGGAAGACACCGATGCCCGCATCCGGGCGGCCCTCCACGACCGACGGTGGAGGTCCCACCAGCGGCGAGCACCGCGGCGACAGCCGGCACACGCCGCTGCTGCCCGGTCAGCGCACCCAGCCTCCGGCTCCCGTCACGCAGATCAACGTGCTGCTCGTCGAGGACGACCCCGGCGGCGGCTTCAGCGTGCCCTCACTCCTGGACCACGAGGCCGCCGGCGCCCACCGCGCCGAACGCATCCGGGTGCGCACCGCCCGTAACCTCACCGAGGTCGGCCGGCTGCTCACCCAGGACGTGCACTGCATCCTGCTCAACCTCGCCCGCACCGACGCGGACGCCCCCGGCGACGGCTTCGACACCCTGCGCGAGGTGCTGCGGGTCGCCCCCAGCCACGCCGTGCTGGTCCTCACCGACGGCGGCGAGGGCGAGCGGGCCGCCGAGGCCGTACGGGTCGGCGCGCAGGACTTCCTCTTCCGCGACGAGCTCGACGGCCGCCTGCTGGGCCGCGCCATCCGCTACGCCGTGGAGCGCAAGCGCGCGGACGTCGCCCAGCACCGGCTGACCGCCGCGCGGATGCACGCCCGGGAGAACGCCCGCCTGGAGCGCGGCCTCCTCCCCACCCCGCTGCTGGACGGCTCCGGCCTGTCGTTCGCGGCCCGCTACCGCCCCGGCCGCAGCCGCGCGCTGCTCGGCGGCGACTTCTACGACGTCGTCCGCACCCCGGACGGCGCGGTGCACGCCATGATCGGCGACGTCTGCGGCCACGGCCCGGACGAGGCGGCGCTCGGCGTGGAGCTGCGGATCGCCTGGCGGGCGCTGACCTTCGCCGGGCTGTGCGGCGACGAGCTGCTGTCGACGCTGCAGCGGGTGCTGGAGAACGAGCGCGCGGACGAGGAGATCTTCGCGACGCTCTGTACGGTCGACATCGCCGCCGACGGCCGCCGCGCGGGCGTCTGCCTGGCCGGCCACCCCGCGCCACTGCTCGCCCACCCCGGGCAGGGCCCGCGGCTGCTCCCGGACGAGCTGGGCGGTCCCGCGCTCGGCCTGCTGGACAAGGCCCGCTGGCCGCGCCAGCAGGTGGAGCTGGGCGGGAAGTGGAGCCTGATGATGTACACGGACGGCCTGATCGAGGGCCGTACGGGCGCCGCGGACGGGTCCAGGCTGGGCCAGGAGGGCCTGCTGGACCTGACGGGCACGCTGCGCGGCCGGGGACTGCGCGGCGAGGAGCTGCTGGACGAGACGGTCACCGAGGTCCGCCGGCTCAACGGCGGCGAGCTCACGGACGACGTCGCGGTGCTGCTCCTCGACCGGGGGCAGTGACCGTCAGCGGCCGCCGTTGTACGGCCCGTACGGACCGTCCGAGCTGCTGCCGCCCCGCCGGCGCGGGCCGGTGACCTGCTTGAGCGCGGGGCGGACATCGACGAAATAGACGATGTTCGCGATCAGCCCGATGATCATCAGGAAGAACATGCCCGCGAAGAAGTTCACGGCCACCGCGATACCCAGGATGATCAGCCAGAAGCCCTTGTTCTGCTTGTCCGCCGCCCGGTAGGCGTCCTCGCGCTTGAGTGCGGCGTCCACGAAGGCGACCACGGAGAACAGGGTGATGGCCCATCCGATGACGAGCAGCACCATTCCGAACCCTTGCAGCAACACGCTCGACACCACCCGTCCGCCGTGACAAACATTTCCGGCAACCGTACCCGCTCCGACGGCCCGGACACCCCGCCTGTGCCCGGTCCCGCCGCCGGAAGGGCGCTCGGCTCAGCTCTCGTTCTTCGGTTCGGTCTTCTTGGCCGCGGCGGTCTTCTTCGCCGCCGTCGTCCTACGAGCCGTCGTCTTCTTGGCGGCGGGAGCCGCCTTGGCCTCCGGCTTCGGCTTCGGCTCCGCGTCGATCACGGGCTCCGGCGCGGGGCGTACGACCTCGGCCGTGTACTCCACGTCGTCCGCCGCCCTGCCCTGCCACGCCTGGACGGCGCCCCGGCCGCGCTCGGCCAGCTCGTCGTACGCCTCACGGGCCTTGACCGCGTACTCCGCGGCCCGGCCGACGCCCTGCAGCGCCAGGTCCTGGGCGTTCTCCCGGAGCTTCTTCACGTCGGTGTCGATGTTCGCCAGCGCCTCGTGGACCTTCGCCTGGGCCTCCTTGGCCCGCTCGGCGACCCGCTCGCGGGCGACCTTGGGGTCGGTCTCGCGCACGGCCTGGATCCGCTCGGGCGCCTGCTCCCGCAGCTTCTCGACCAGCGCGGGCACCTCCCGCAGCTTCTCCTGCGCCAGGTCGGCAAGCCCGGCCACCGCGTAGAGCGGGGTGGGGTCGGAGAGCGTCTTGCGTACGTCGTCGGTGATGGTCATGAGTCTTTCCCTCCCTGGAACCGTTCTTCCCCTGCCGCAACGCCCCCGTCGCCCTCGTCCCGCGCGTTCTCCTTGCGGAACGAGTCGTAGATCTGGAGCAGCACCTGCTTCTGCCGCTCGTTGATCGCCGGGTCGGTCAGGATCGCCGTGTGCACGGCGACCCCCTCCGTCTCCCGCCGTTCGTCGAGGATCCCGGCCTGCACGTACAGCGTCTCGGCGGAGATACGCAGCGCCTTCGCCAGCTGCTGCAGGATCTCCGCGCTCGGCTTGCGCAGGCCGCGCTCGATCTGGCTCAGATACGGATTGGACACGCCCGCCGCGTCCGCGAGCTGGCGCAGGCTCAACTGGGCGTGCCTGCGCTGTTCGCGGAGGAACTCCCCCAGATTGCCGACCTTGAGCGTTGCCATGCCTCCAGGGTGCTCCCGGGTGCTAACTATTGCAAGCAGCCGCTTGCTACTGTGACGCGCCTCACATTATCGCGATGTATCGCGTTACCCCTAAGGGCTGGAGATCATCCGCGGAGGGGATGCGGGGCGCCCCGCCCGGGAGGACGCTCGGAGGTATGAGTCTCGATGATTACGGCGGCGGGCAGCACGAGCAGTCCGACGTCCTGGTGGTGACGACGAACGACCTCCCCGGCTACCGGGTGACCCGGGTGGTCGGGGAGGTGTTCGGGCTGACGGTGCGCTCGCGGCATGTGGGCAGCCAGATCGGCGCCGGACTGAAGTCCCTGGTCGGCGGCGAGCTGCGCGGGCTGACGAAGACGCTCGCGGAGACCCGTACGCAGGCGATGGAGCGGCTGATGGAGCAGGCCCGCGCCCGCGGCGCCAACGCGGTGCTCGCCTTCCGCTTCGACGTGACCTCCGGCGCCGACGTCGGCACGGAGGTCTGCGCGTACGGGACGGCCGTCGTCGTCGAAGCCCTCCCCGCGTAGCGCCTAGCCGCCGCGACGGCGTGTTCGGCGACCCAGGACGTCTCCCCCCAACCGGGGTTGCCGAACAGCTCGCGGCCAGCCCGAACCGCTCCAGCAGCTCCCCGGCCCGCCGCCGCGCCCCCGCACCGCCCAGATGATGCAGCCGCCCGAAAAGCTTCGCCCGGATGTCCTCGAACGCCGGACGGGCTATGCGGTCAGGCGTCCTCCGCCGTGAAGCCGCCCGCCGCCCACGGGTCGCCCTCGCCGGCCATCACGTAGGCCCCGCCCTCGAGTCGCTCGATCAGCCCCCGGGTCCAGGCGGCGCCTGCCTCCGCGCTGTGCACCCACAGCCGCATGATCTCCCCGATGTGCCCGAAGTCCTCGTCCCCCTGCGGCGCGTAGTGCTCGAGCACCGAGCCCCGCCACGCGTCCATCGCCGCCACCCGCTCCTTGAGCAGCGCGACAGCCTCCGCGCGCGGCAGGTCGACGACGAACCCCACCCCCGCCGACAGATAGTCGATCTTCTGGTCGTGCCGCCGCAACGACTCCCGCAGCAGCGCGAAGTACTCCGCGTCCCCCTCGGCCGTCAGCTCGTACTCCACCCGCGGCGGCCCCCCGGCCGTGCTGGGGGCGACGTCGTACGCGTGCAGCAGCCCCTGCTTGGCCATCTGCTTCAGCGCGTGATAGATCGACCCGGGCTTGAGGCCCGCCCACTCGTGCGCGCCCCAGTACTCCAGGTCGTTGCGGACCTGATAACCGTGCGCCCGGCCGTGCTGCCGCACGGCACCCAGGACCAGCAGCCGCGTCGCGGACACCAACCGCCTCGCTTCCCTTGTCGCCGAAAGTGTGCCCCCCAGGCTATTCAAACTTGACGACCCGCCCACACAAAAAGGGCCGGACTCCCGCAGGGGAGCCCGGCCCGGACGGAGAACGGAGTCAGACCCCGTACACCGCGTTGCAGAACTTGGCCACGTCGTCCTTCTCCAGCCCGCGCACGAGATCGCACTCGCTGATCATGCCGACCAGCTTGCCGTCCTCGATCACCGGCAGCCGGCGCACCTGGTGCTCGCTCATCAGCGCCAGCACCTGGTCCTTGGTCGCCGTCGACTTGACCCAGGCCGGCCGGCCGTGCGCCAGATCACCGGCCTGCATCATCGTCATGTCCTTGCCCTGGGCCACACACTCCGTGACGATGTCGCGGTCCGTCAGCATGCCGATCAGCTTGTCGTCGGGCCCGCAGATCGGCATGCAGCCGACGTCGAGGTCACGCATCTTCACGGCCGCGGTGGCCACGGTCTCGGTCGACTTGACGCACTGCACACCGGAATGCATCAGGTCACGGGCGGTCTTCTCGGCGGTGGGGGCGGTCATAGGGGGTCTCCTCCTGGTTCGGGACCGTCGTCTCCGCCATGGTTGGCGCGGGACGGACCCGCGGGCGAGCCGCCCGCCGCCGAACGGGTGAATCCGTCACCGTCCGTCACAGCAGGAAACGGCTCCGGCCGTGCTGGATGGAGATCCACTTGACCGTGGTGAACGCGTCCACCGTGGACTCCCCGTTCAGCCGTCCCACACCCGAGTTCTTCTCGCCGCCGAAGGGCACGATCGCCTCGTCCGCTATGGTCCCGTCGTTCACATGGATCATGCCGGTGTCGATCCGGTGCGCGATCCGCACCCCGCGCTCGGTGTCGGCGGTGTGGACGGCGCCGCTCAGCCCGAAGGGCGTGTCGTTGGCGATCTCCACCGCCTCGTCGTCCCCGTCGAACGGCACGATCACCACGACCGGCCCGAACAGCTCCCGGCGCAGTATCGAGGCACCGGGCGCGATGCCCGTGAGCACCGTCGGCTCGACGAGCGTGCCGACCGTACGGCCGCGGACCAGCGCCGTGGCGCCGGCGTCGACGGCCGCGGCGACCTGCTCGGTGACGGACTCCGCCTGCCGGTCGTTGATCAGCGGCCCCAGATCGGTGCTCGGGTCCGCCGGGTCGCCGACCTTCAGCGCCCTGACCCGGGCGACGAACTTCTCGGTGAACTCCGCCTCCAGCGACCGGTCGACCAGCACCCGGTTGGCGGCCATGCACACCTGCCCCTGGTGCGCGAAGCGGCTGAACACCGCGGCGTCGACGGCGTAGTCCACGTCGGCGTCGTCCAACACGATGAGCGCGCTGTTCCCGCCCATCTCCAGCACCGTCCGCTTGAAGTGCTTCGCGGCGACCGTGGCCACATGCCGCCCCACCGTGTCGGACCCGGTGAAGGACAGCACCCGCGGCACCGGGTGCTCGATGAACGCGTCACCGATCTCGGCGATGTCCGTCACCACGACATTGAGCACGCCGGGCGGCAGCCCCGCCTCCTCGAAGATCTTCGCGATGAGCGTGCCGCCGACGACCGGCGAGCTCTGGTGCGGCTTCAGCACCACCGCGTTGCCGAGGGCGATCGCGGGAGCGACGGACTTCATGGCCAGGAAGAGCGGGAAGTTGTACGGGCTGATCACGCCGACCACGCCGACGGGATTGCGGTAGACCCGGTTCTCCTTGCCCGGCACCGGCGACGCCAGCACCTTGCCCTCGGTGCGCAGGGCGTACGACATCGACTCGCGGAGCATGTCCTTGGTGAGGAACAACTCGAACGCGGACTTCAGATACGTCCCGCCCAGCTCGGCGATGATCGTCCGGGTGATCTCCTCCTCGTACCCCTCGACGATCCGCAGCGCCCGCTCGAAGACGAGCCGGCGGTCGTACGGGCTGACCCCGGCCCAGTCCCGCTGCGCCCGCTCGGCCGACCGGTAGGCCAGGTCGACCTCGTCGGCGGTGGCGACGGTGATCGAGGCGAGCTTCTCCCCGTCGTACGGGTTGACGTCGATCAGGTCCCAGGACCCGGCGCCGGACCTCCACTCGCCGTCGATGTACTGGCGTGCGAGACCGTCGAAAAAGGCCATGCCATCCCCGTCTGCCGTAGGGCGCCCCGATGGCATGTCATCGTACTGACTACTTACGCCTCTTGAGCGATCAAGAGCCACAACTGGCCGAATCTGCCTGCCGTTTGATTGACACAGCGGGCCAAAACGGCTATCGGTCACAGCCCCCGGGCGCGGGCACGCAGCAGTTCGCGGGTCTCCTCCGGGTCCAGCGCGGCGCGGTGCAGCCGGTCCATGGCCGCGTGGTAGCGGGTCACGTCCTCCGACTTGTCCAGATAGATCGCGGACGTCAGATGCTCGACGTAGACCACGTCCGACAGGTCGCCGTCCGGGAAGCCCAGCAGGGTGAACGCCCCGCTGTCCGGGGCGTGGCCGCCGTAGTCGAACGGCACGACCTGCAGCGTCACGTTCGGCATCTCGGTGAGGTCCAGCAGGTGCTCGAGCTGCTCGCGCATCACGCCGGCGCCGCCGTACGGACGGCTGATCGCCGCCTCGTCCAGCACCGCGTGCAGCCGCGGGGCGTCCTCGGCGTACAGCAGCTTCTGCCGCTCCAGGCGGACACCCACCCGGCGCTCGATGTCCGCGGTGGACGCGGTCGGCTGGCCGGCGGTGACGACGGCCTGGGCGTAGCTCTGCGACTGCAGCAGTCCGTGCACGAACTGCACCTCGTACACCTGGATGGAGGCGGACGCCGCCTCCAGGCCCACGTAGGTCGGGAACCAGCCGGGCAGCACGTCGTTGTAGCTGTGCCACCAGCCCGCCACGTTCGCCTCGCGGACCAGCCCCAGCAGCGCCTCGCGCTCGCGCTCGTCCACGACCCCGTAGAGCGTCAACAGGTCCTCCACGTCCCGGGCCTTGAAGCTCACCCGACCCAGCTCCATCCGGCTGATCTTGGACTCCGATGCCCGGATGGCGTAGCCGGCGGCGTCGCGGGTGATCCCGCGGTCCTCGCGCAGTCTTCTCAGCTGTGCTCCGAGCAGAATCCGGCGGACCACCGACCCACTCGACTTGTCCACTGCGGTCATCTACCTGCTCGCCTCCGCCCGTCGCTCAGCTCAGCCCATCGCCCCCCGGCGTCCCCCAGGCATCAACGGCGCACAGTCTGCCATGAACCTGCTTCATTGTGTGCTCAGGTGGTTACAGATATAGGAAAGTTTGCAATCACATTGGACATGAACCGGTACACCCTATCCCAATTCGATCGCGTGCACGTGCATCTGCCCTTGCATCTGCCGTACGCATTCGGAACGATGGTCACTCGCAACGCCGATTGCCGACGTCAGCCTGCGACTGCCGGGGAGTGCTCAGCATGGGACCCGAAGCACAAACCATGCTCGAACCCTTATGGCAGGGGCTGCCCCCGATCGATCCGGGGGCGATCGCGGGAGCCGCGTCGTGCGCCCTGCCCGCCGAGTACGCAGCGGTCGGAGGGGCCCGGAAGTTCACCATGTCGACCCTGCGTCACTGGGAATTGGACAGACTCTGCGACGACGTCGCACTCGTGGTCTCCGAACTCGTCACCAACGCCCTGCGGCACGCGCTGCCCGGCGCCACCGCCGTGAACGGCTCGTCTCCGGCGGAGCCGCCCGTGCGGCTGCACATCATGCGCTGGTCGTCGCGGCTGGTGTGCGCGGTGCGCGACCCCAGCAGCGACAGCCCGGTGGCCGGTGAGGCCGACTTCTCGGAGGAGTCGGGGCGGGGGCTGTTCCTCGTCAACTCCTTCTCCGACAGCTGGGGCTGGCATCCGCTGACGGGCACGCTGCGCGGCAAGGTGGTGTGGGCGCTGTTCCATCTGCCTGCCGCCGGATGAGGGCAGTCGGCCGTCTCCGCCCGCGTGGCGGGGACGGTCAGTAGCCTGTGCGTATGACCGGGGGCCGGGGGAGGATCGTCGACGGGCGCTTCGAGCTGCTCGAGCGGCTGGGCAGCGGCGGAATGGGCACGGTGTGGCGGGCGCGCGACACCGCGCTGGAGCGGGACGTGGCGCTGAAGGAGGTCCATCCCGACGCCGTCACGCTGCCGCGCGAGCGCGTGCTGCGCGAGGCGCGGGCGCTGGCCCGGCTCAGCCACCCGAACGTCGTCACCATCCACCACATCGTCGAGGCCGACCCGCATCCGTGGCTGGTGATGGAGCTCGTACCGGGCCAGAGCCTCCAGGACCGGCTCGCCACCGGCCCCATCGCGCCGCACGAGGCCGCCCGTATCGGGCTGGACGTGCTCTCCGGGCTGCGCGCCGCGCACGCCGCCGGGATCCATCACCGGGACGTCAAGCCCGCGAACGTACTGCTGCGGCCCGACGGGCGGGCGGTGCTCACGGACTTCGGGATCGCCGTGCTGCAGGGCTCCACGCAGCTGACGAACCCGGGCGAGGTCGTCGGTTCCCCCGAGTACATCGCGCCCGAACGCGTCCGCGGCGCCGCCGACGAGCCGGCCGCCGACCTGTGGTCCCTGGGCATGACGCTGTACGTGGCGGTGGAGGGCGTCAGCCCGCTGCGCCGCCCCGGCACCCTGGCCACCCTCGCCGCCGTGGTCGAGGACCCCGTACCGCCGCCGCGCCGGGCGGGGGCGCTGGGGCCCGTACTGCGGGCGCTGCTGGTCAAGGACCCCGCCGCGCGGCCCACTTCGGCCCAGCTCGACGGGCTGCTCCGGCAGGCCGCCCAGGCACCGCGCACCGCGCCGGCGCCCGCGGCGGGCTATACGCCGACGTCGCTGGACAGCCCCCGGCCCACCCGGCCCGGGCCCGCCCCCGCCCGGCGGGGATCGCGGCCAGCGCTGGTCGCCGTCGCGCTGGTGGCGTCGCTGGCGCTGGTCGGGGGGCTGGTGACCGCGCTGGTGATGCTGGCGGGGGAGCGGTCGGACGAGGGGGATAGTGGGGCCTCGCAGTCTCCGTCCGTGACCGCGCCGGAGTCGCCCACCCCGACGCCGACCCAGCCGACGCCGAGCACCACGGCCCCGGCCACATCCCAGTCGAACGGCCCCACCGCCGGTAGTTGGATCGCCGTACTCGCCTCGGTCCCCGTGTCCGGCGGCACCGGTGCGCGGGACGCACGGCTGCGCTCCATCCGGCAGACGGTGCCGGAGGCGCAGGCGCTGCTGAGCGACTCGTACGGATCACTGCGCGCCGGCTACTGGGTCGTCTACGCGCCGGGTCCGTTCGCCGACGGCAAGGACGCGGTCCGCTTCTGCGCGGACCGCGGACGCACCACGGCGACCACGTGCTACGGGCGCTATCTCAGCGACGCACGGGCCGACTACCCGCTGATCTGCTATCCGCAGAGCGGCGGTTCAGGGCGCTGCGTAAAGCCCTGACCTGCGGGATCAGCCGTGGACGAGGTGGTCGAACTCGCCGTCCTTCACCCCGAGGAGCATGGCCTCGATCTCGGCCGGGGTGTAGATGAGGGCGGGGGAGTCCGGGAAGCGCGAGTTGCGTACGGCTATCTCGCCGCCCGGCAACTTCGCGAATTCCACGCACGTTCCCTGCGAATTGCTGTGGCGGCTCTTCTGCCATACGGCACCGTGAAGATCTCCGGCTGGCATGCCGTTGTACGCCTGGGCCACGGGGCTCTCCAATAATCAGTTGCCGATGTCAACTGCTGTGGATCATAGCTGCGTTGACGTGCATCTGCATCGGCAAATGCACGTGCACGTATGGTGAACGCCCACTTCCGCAGCGCGTTTACTGAGGCCAGAGGGGTGCGCGCGGCGCTTGTGTCATGATTTGCCCTCCCCCCGGCCCCGTTGCACAGGCAATGAGATGACCGCTTTGTCAGCTGTCCCCTCCCTCGTCGATCAGACGGTGGACCTCGCGGGCGACCAGACCGAGCCGTGCCTCTGCGACGAGCGGGACGGCCCGCCGGTTCCGCCGGGCCTCGTGGACGTCGATGTCCACGGTCACGAGCGCCGGCTCCCATTTCGGGGCCTGCGCGACGACGGCGCCGCGCGGGTCGATCACCCGGGAGCCGCCCCAGAAGGAGGCGCCGTTCTCGTTGCCGACGCGGTTCACGAACACCACCCAGCACTGGAGCATCTTCGCGGTGTACGCGAGGAGGGTGTCCCAGTAGACCTCCGTGTCCATGGCCTCGGGGTCGAGGCTCGCGGCGCTGTTCGTCGGCACGAAGAACACCTCGGCGCCGTCCTGGACGCCGAGCCAGGGGAGGACGGGCTGCCAGGCGTCGTTGCAGACGAGGGTCGCGGCGCGGCCGCCGGCGACGGTGGGCAGGTCGTAGGCGCGCATGGTCTGGCCGGGGCTGACGTGCTTGCGTTCCTCCCAGGCCAGGTAGTTGGGGAGGTAGAGCTTGCGGTGGGCGTGGACGATCGCGCCGTCGGCGTAGTAGACGGAGGTGTTGTAGGCGCGCAGGCCGGTGTGTTCGTGCAGGCCGGCGAGGACGCCGGGGCCGTGCCTGCTGAGGTCCTTCAGGCGGGGGTCGTCCAGGGGGAGGGACGTGTCCCGGCCGATGCCGCCGAGGTGGTAGCCGTTGAGGCTGAGCTCGGGGAAGACGATCAGGTCGGCGTGCTGGTCGGCGGCCTGGTCGGTGAGGTCGCGGGCCACGGCCAGGTTGTGGTCGACGTCGCCGAGCAGGGGGTCGGTCTGGGCCAGCGCGACGCGCATGGGTCACGTCCTGTTCGGTAGGTTTTACGTGATTATGCTCCGCCGGTTGTCGGAGGGCGGTGACAGACTCGGGGTATGAGGTGGGCGCTGGCCGAGTACGCGGACGGATCCGCCGCCGTCCGCCCGCTCGGGGGCGACGCGCGGCGGTATCCGGACGCCGTCGCGGCGGTGCGGGCCCACCCGGAGGCGACGCGGTGGATCTGGCGACGCACCGCGGGCGTGTATCCGCGGCTGCTGGCGGGCGGCGTGCGCGTCGGCCGGTGCTACGACGTCGAGACCGCGGAAACGCTTCTGCTGGCCCACGCGGGCGACCACGGCCTCCCCCGCAGCCTCCCCGCCGCCCACGCCCGCCTGCACGCCCTCCCCGTCCCCGAGGACCTCCCCGAGCGCCCGCACACCGAGGCCGAGCCGCAGCCCTCCCTCTTCGACACCGCCGCCCCCGGCCCCGCCCTCCCCGAGGACGCGGACCCCCTCGACGCCCTCCTCGAGGTGTACGAGGACCAGGAGCGCCGCCGGGCCCGTACGGCGGACCCCCGCCGGATGGAGCTCCTGATCACCGCCGAGTCCGCCGGCGCCCTCGTCGCCGCGGAGATGCGCCGGGCGGGCGTTCCCTGGCGCGCCGACGTCCACGACGCCCTCCTCACCGAGCTCCTCGGCGGGCGCTATCCGGGCGGCCTCGAGCCCCCGCGGCTGGCGGCGCTGGCGGAGGAGATCTCCGCCGCGTTCGGCCGCCGCGTCCGCCCCGACCTGCCCGCCAACGTCCTCAAGGCGTTCACGCAGGCGGGCATCCGGCTCACGTCGACCCGTAAATGGGAGCTCCGGCAGATCGAGCACCCCGCCGTCGAGCCGCTGCTGGAGTACAAGCGGCTCTACCGGCTGCACACCGCCCACGGCTGGCAGTGGCTGCGCACCTGGGTGGACGGCGACGGCCGCTTCCGCCCCGAGTACACCCCCGGCGGGACCGTCTCCGGCCGCTGGACCACCAACGGCGGCGGCGCCCTGCAGATCCCCAAGGTCATCCGGCGTGCGGTCGTCGCCGACCCCGGCTGGCGGCTCGTCGTCGCCGACGCCGACCAGATGGAGCCCCGTATCCTCGCGGCGGTCTCCGGCGACCGGGGGCTGATGGAGGCCTCGGGCAGCGACCGGGACCTGTACGCGGCGCTCGCCGACCGGGCGTTCCCCGGCGGCCGGGCGGAGGCCAAGCTGGCGCTGCTCGGCGCGATCTACGGCCAGACCTCCGGCGACGCGCTGAAGTACCTCGCCGACCTGCGCCGCCGCTTCCCCCGGGCCGTCGCCTACGTCGACGACGCCGCCCGCGCCGGGGAGGAGGGCCGCCTGGTCCGTACGCATCTGGGGCGCACCTGCCCGCCGTCCGCCGGCGCCGACACCGGCGAGGCGGGCCTGCCGCAGGACGACGCGGCGCCGGCGTACGGGACGACGAGCGCGGCCCGGGCGCGCGGGCGTTTCACGCGGAACTACGTGGTGCAGGGCAGCGCCGCGGACTGGGCGCTGCTGCTCCTGGCGGGCATCCGGCAGCGGCTGCACGCGGCGGGGCGGGCCGGTGAGCTGGTGTTCTTCCAGCACGACGAGGTGATCGTGCACTGCCCGGCCGCCGAGGTGGACGCGGTCCGCGAGACGATCGCCGCGGCGGCGGCGGACGCGGCGCGGATCGCGTTCGGTCAGACGCCGGTGCGCTTCCCGTTCACGACGGCGGCCGTGGAGTGTTATGCGGACGCCAAGTGAGGGGTCACGGCTGGATGCTGGACACCATGTTGGCGGTCGCGTTCAGACCCGTCTGGATGGTGGGCGCCATCGTCGTGCTGGCGAGATAGAAGCCCAGCAGGACGCACACCACGGCGTGCGTCGTCTTCAGATGGCCGCTGCGCAGGAAGACCACCGCGAGGATGAGGAGCAGCAGCACCACGGAGATCGATACGGACATCGGGTCGTCGCCCTCCCACGCGGACCGTCTACGGCTCCGGTCAGTGTGGCCCAGCGAACGCCCCCGATCGGGTCGGTACGTATCCGCCATTCGGGTACAGAATCGCCCGCGGCCCGCCTCCCGCGACCCGGCGCAGCTCCGCCTCGCGGTAACGGGCGGCGTGGCGGTGCCAGTTGAGGGAGCCGGCCATGGAGTCCCGCAGCTCCCCGACGAAGGCGTCCACCGCCGCCTGCGCGTCGGCGTCCAGGGCCAGCGCGTCGCAGAGCGCCGGCAGCTCCTCCTCGGTGAGGTGCACGAACTGGGCCAGGCGCCCGTTCATCAGGTCGTCCACGATCCGTAGCGCGGCGGGGTAGTCGCAGTCGAAGAAGTTCTGCGTGACCAGCAGCGCGTTGTGTGTCTCCCCCTCGAACTCGATCTCCTTCTGGTACGAGAACACGTCGTTGACCAGGCACGTGTAGTCCGCGGCCGCGTTCCGCACGGCCTGGAACGGCGTACTGCACCGCACCCGGTCCGGCACCCCGCGCCCCGCCGGCCCGAGGCCCGCGATCAGCTCGGCGCCGTACGTCTCCCGGCGCATCTCGACGTAGTCCACGGGATCGGGGATCCGGTGCTCGGCGGCGTTCTCCAGCTCCCAGATCCACGCGTCGAGCATCACCCGCACCGACCGCCGCAGCCTCGCCCGCCCCGCCGTGTCCAGCCCCCCGGCCGTCCGCGCCCACACGTCCGCCAGCCCCGCCGCCAGCGCGTCCCCGGGCGCCGGCGGCGGGGAGCCGTCCAGGGGCATCTGCAGCCACAGCCGCTCGTTGCACGCCCGCGCCCCCGCCACATCGCGCGCCGTACCAAAGACCCGCGCGTAGTGGTCGTCGGCGTACGTCCCCCAGCACAGCCACGCGGCGACCTCGTCCAGCTCCCCGGGCGCCGCCTCCGGCCGCAGCCCCGCCGCGCACAGCGCCACGTCGGCGGCGTCGAATCGCGCCTCGTCCCACACGCCCCCCAGCACACCCGTGCGCCGGGCCCACGCCCGCAGATTCCGCCGCGCCTGCGGCAGATGAGGGTTGAGCCGCAGCGCATAGGGAAGCCGGAACTCCGGCAGCAGCGACGGCCCCGTGGGCTGATACGGCGCGTGCCGGTGCTTGCGCAGCGCCTGCCGGACGTGCGCGGCGGACACCCCGAAGCCCGTCGGGGCGCCGGGCAGCCGCGGACCGGCGTCCAGGGCGCCCTCGTTCATGTAGCGGCCGGAGCGCAGATGCCACTCGTGGCCCCCGGACTGCCAGTCCTGCAGCCCCTTCGCGTACGTGAGGACAGCCGCCGCCTCCGCCCCGTCCAGCCCCAGCGAGGGCAGCTCGGTGAGGACGGTGTGGTCGAACTGCTGCAGCCGGGAGGTCAGCAGTTCGTTGACCCGGTCGGCGGCCTCCTGCGTGGAGACGCCCAGGAACGTCTCCAGCACCAGCACCCCGTTGCTGAGCTCCCCCTCGTCCTCGACTTCGCGCTGGTACGAGAACAGGTCGTTGCGCAGATGCACGGCGTCGGCGAACGTGTCGCACAGCACCCGCAGCGGACGCGAACCGGTCACCCGCGGCGGCACCTCGGCGCCCGCCGCGTACTCCACCAGACACGCCGACCAGGGGGCGCCGCCGACCTTGCGGCGCATCTCGATGTACTCGACGGGGTTGGCGATCCGCCCCTCGTTGATGTTGGCGAGCTCCCAGTCGGACTCGTCGAGCAGCGCCCGGATCACCCCCGCGAACCGCTCCCGCCAGGCCCGCGACATCACCGGACAGGTACGGGCCCACAGATCCCGCAGCCCGGCCTCCACCGGATTGACCGGCTCGGGGACCTCGGTGTCGAGGTCCAGCGGCATGAACCGCTCCAGCCGCTCCAGATGGGCGCGCCCGGCGGCGCGGTCGCCGGTGCGTTTGAAGAGCTCCAGGAAGTTGTCGTCGAAGAAGAACACCCACACGTACCAGTCGGTGACCGTGTCCAGCCGGTCCGCGGGGGCGTCGGGGTGGGTGTAGCCGCACAGCAGCGCGTAGTCGTGGGCGTCCAGATCGGCCGTGGTCCACACACCGGAGCCCTCGAGCATGCCGTGCCCGCGGGCCCAGGCCCGGGAGTGCTCCCGGGCCCGGACTGTGTACGGGCTGAGGCGGGCCGGATACGGCAGATAGAAGTCCGGCAGCCGGAAGGACGGCTCGCGCCCCGTACGGGATGGCATCAGTGGCCGATCTCCACGTCCTCGAGGACGCCGAGGGCGTCGGGGACCAGGACGGCCGTCGAGAAGTACACGCTGACCAGGTACGACATGATGGCCTGGTCGTCGATGCCCATGAAGCGGACGTTCAGCCCCGGCTCGATCTCGTCGGGCAGGCCCTTCTGGTGCAGGCCCACGACGCCCTGGTTCTCCGCGCCCAGCCGCATCGCGATGACGGAGCTCGTACGCTCCTGCGTCACCGGGATCTTGTTGCACGGCAGGATCGGCACCCCGCGCCAGCCCAGCACCTCGCCGCCCTCGAACGGCACGGGGGCGGGGACCAGACCGCGGGCGTTCAGCTCGCGGCCGATGGCCGAGATGGTCTGCGGGTGGGCGAGCAGGACGTTCGTCTCGCGGCGGCGGCTCAGCAGCTCGTCGAGGTCGTCGGGGGTGGGCGGGCCGGAGCGGGTGTGGACGCGCTGCTTGAGGTCGGCGTTGTGGAGGAGGCCGAATTCCGGGTTGTTGATGAGGTCGTGCTCCTGGCGCTCCTTCAGGGCCTCGACGGTGAGCCGGAGCTGCTGCTCGGTCTGGTTCATCGGCTCGTTGTAGAGGTCGGCGACTCGGGTGTGCACCCGCAGCACGGTCTGGGCGACGCTCAGGTCGTACTCGCGCGGCGCCAGCTCGTAGTCGGCGAACGCGACCGGCAGCCGGTACTCCCCGCTCAGCCCGGACGCCAGCTCGATCTCCGCCTCGCCGGAGCGGTTCTGCCGCTGCTGGGGCAGCGCGCGGAACTCCGCGAGGTGCCCGGCGAGCTCCCCGTGCGCGTCGAGCACCCCCTGCAGGGCGGCGCGGTCGAGGGTCAGCACGGTGGCCCGGGTGACGGCCTGCAGCGTGAACGGCCAGCTGCCCTCGGCGCCGAGCAGCAGCTCGGCGCCGGCGTGGTCACCGTCGGCGAGGACGCCGAGGACGGTCTCGTCGCCGTACTTTCCCTCGCCCAGCTTGTCGAGCCGCCCGTGCGCGATGAGGACCACCTTGTCGGCGGGCTCGCCACCGGCCACGACGACCTCGCCCGCCGCCACCTCACGCTGCTGGAAGCCCCCGGCGAGGGCGGCGAGGGCCGCGTCGTCCTCGAACGCCCGCAGCGGGGCGAGCTCGCGCAGCTCCTGCGGGATGACCCGGACGTCGCTCCCGGTCGCGACGAACTCGACGCGGCCGTCCCCGAGGGTGTGCGTGAGCCTTCGGTTCACCCGGTATGTGCCACCTCGCACGTCCACCCAGGGCAGGACGCGGAGCAGCCATCGGGAGGAGATGGCCTGCATCTGGGGCGGGGTCTTGGTGGTCGTCGCCAGGTTCTTGGCGGCGGCTGTGGCGAGACTTTGCTGCGCGTGCTCTTCGACTGTCGTCATTGCTCCATCGTGTTGACCGCCGCGGGGCGGCGGCAATCGCCCGAAAGAGCATGGTTGTATGGGGATTTGAGTGGTTAGGTATATGTGGTTCCGGGGTCTGTCTCCGTCGGTGCGGCGGTGGGGGGTCGGTCTTTGGCCGGCGGTTGCGTCGGCCTCCGTCGCGCGGCGGTGTGCCTCCGGCCGGTGGCCGTGTGCGGCGGTCTTCGGCTGGCGGTTGCGTCGGCTTTCGCGCCTCCGGCCTTCGGCCGGAGGCCTCAAACGCCGGCCGGGCTGGCGGTGGGTGTCTTGGCCTCGGGGGCGGTGTCTGGTCTGCCGGGGTGCGCGTGGGCGTGAAGTGGGTCGGGGCCGCCCGACACACCTACGCGCGTACTGCCGCGTCGTGGTCCATCCAGGCGCGTTTCCCGTACGCGCGCAGGCGTGTCGAAC
>NZ_WEGJ01000050.1 GCF_009604385.1 Streptomyces smaragdinus | reverse complement strand
CCGCACCCCCGGCCCCCGAGCACGCCCCCGCCCCGTCGCCGGGCGGCGTACGCGGCGGACACCCGCAGCACGCCGAGCCGGGGCCGCCGCGCCCCCGCGCCGAGTACGTCGACGCCTTCGAGGCGGGCGTCTACGGCGGCGCCCCGAAGCCCGCGGCGGACACCGCCGGCGACGACTGGGCCGCCTGGCCCGCCGAGGGCCTGCGCGAGCCCCGCCGCCGCGGTGGGGGCGGCACCCACCGCAAACGCAACCGCGCCCGCTACTCCACCGGCATAGCCGCCGCCGTGACCGCCGTCGCCGTCGGCGCCACCATCGCCGTCCAGGTGATCACCGGCCCCGGCGAGGACGACGCCGCGTCGGCCGCCGAGGCCCGGGCCCGCCAGGAGCGCGCGACCCGCTCGCAGGACCGCGACGAGCCGGCGAAGGCGGAGAAGGCCGTACCGGCGAAGGCCGCCGCGCCCACGTACGCCGAGGCCATGGCCGTCACGTACCCGCTGAGCGGCGATCTCACCGGCCCCGACACGTTCACGTCCGCCGGCCCCGCGAAGGCACCCGGCAAGGGCCGGGTCATCCGCTACCGCGTCGACATCGAACGCGGACTGCCGCTCGACGGCGAGCTGTTCGCCCAGGCCGTGCACAAGACCCTCAACGACCGTCGCAGCTGGGGCGGCGGCGGGGACCGTACCTTCGAACGCGTCGGCGCCGACGGCAAGGCCGACTTCGTCGTCACCCTGGCCAGCCCCGGCACCACCGACAAGTGGTGCGCCAAATCGGGACTCGACACGTCGGAACAGCGGGTGTCGTGCGACGCCGCGACGACCGACCGTGTCATGATCAACGCCTACCGGTGGGCCCAGGGCTCGACGACGTACGGCGACGAGCACATCCACGCCTACCGGCAGATGCTGATCAACCACGAGGTGGGCCACCGGCTCGGCTGGGGCCACGTCGGCTGCGAGAAGGCCGGGGAGCTCGCCCCGGTGATGATGCAGCAGACGAAGTACCTCACCACGGACGGCCGCACCTGCCGCCCGAACCCCTGGCCCTACCCGGAGCGCTGACGTCCGAACGGTGTTCGCACCGTTCGCGCACCCGTCCTAAGGCACTCGAACGCCCGACGCCCGGGAAAGTTACGGCCATTCACCCCTTCTGATGGTGCGGCGGACAACCGTCCGTCGTACCACCACCACCCCCGCATACGGTCCCTTTAATAGCGCTTCGGACCCACAACACGAAGCAACGACAGGGGGTGTTCCGCGTGCGTATCGCACTTCTCGCCGAGGGCGGCTATCCGTTTGCCGCCGGCGATGGACGGGTGTGGTGCGACCGGCTCATTCGAGGGCTGGCGGACCACGAGTTCGAGGTGTACGGACTGAGCACCGGGCCGGAGCTGGACGCGGCCGGACTCGTCGAACTCCCGCCCCAGGTGCGTAAGGTGCGCAGGGCCCGGCTCTGGGCGGAGCCCGAGGACACGTTCTCGTTCGGCCGGCGGGCGCGCGAGCGCTTCACCGCCGCCTTCACCGAGCTCGCGGCCGCCATCTGCGCCGACGGACCCGCGGAGGACCGTTTCTCCGCAGGGCTGTACGGGCTGGCGGAGCTCGCGTTCGACCAGGGCCCCGGGCTGCTGCCCGCCCTGCGCTCCGAGGTGCCGCTGCGCATCCTCGAGGGCGCCTGCCGGGCCCCGGGCAGCGCCCGCCTGGTGCAGGGCGCCCGGGCCGTCGACCTGCTCGCCGTCACGGAGCACCTCGCGCAGGCCCTGCGGCCGCTGTCGCTGCCCTGGTACGGGCCGGAGGAGCTGGCCGGCGCCGATCTGTGCCACGCCCTCTCCGGCGGTACGGCGGCGCTGCCCGGACTGCTGGCCCGGCACATCCATGGCACGCCGCTGCTGGTCACGGAGTACGGCGTCCGGCTGCGGCGGCACTATCTGGCCGCCGGCCCCGGCCCCGACGTCCCGGCCCGCGCGCTCACGGCCGGATTCGAACGCCGGCTCGCCGCCCAGGTCTGCGCGGGCGCCGACCTGCTCACCCCGGGCAACACCCACGCCCGCCGCTGGCAGGAGCGCCTCGGCGCCGCCCGCGAGCGGCAGCGCACGGTGTATCCGGGGATGGAGGCCGAGCGCTTCGCCGAGGCGGGCGAGGCCGGGCTGCCGGGGGACGAGGGCGCCGGGCCCGAGGGGCAGACGCTGGTGTGGGTCGGACGGATCGAGCCGGCGAAGGACCTCATCGGGCTGCTGCACGCCTTCGCGGAGGTGCGGCGGGCGGAGCCCGAGACCCGGCTGCTGCTCGTCTCCCAGGGCGGCTCGGCGGAGTACGAGACGCACTGCCGGGCGCTGGCCGCCCAGCTCTTCCCCGACGAGGCGGCCGGCGCGCACGAGGTCGGCGACAACCCCGTCTCGTTCGAGGAGATCGGCGGCCCCGAGCTCCCCGACCTCGCGGCGGCCTACGCCTCGGGCGAGGTGCTCGTTCTCTCCTCCGTCGTCGAGGGCTTCCCCGCCGGGCTGGTCGAGGGCATGTTCTGCGGCCGCGCCTCGGTGTCCACGGACGTCGGGGCCGTCCGCGAGGTCATCGGCGGTACGGGCCTGGTGGTCCCGCCGCGCAACCCGCGGGCGCTGGCGGACGCGTGCCTGGCGCTGCTGCGCGACCCCGCGAGACGCTCCCGGCTGGGGGCGGCGGCGCGGGCCCGGGCGCTGGAGCTGTTCACCGTCGAGCAGAACGTGTCCGCGTTCCGCGGCATCTACTTCGAGCTCATCTCGCACCGCCGGGGCCGCCGCCGGGGCACGGCGCCGCGCCCCTTCGACCACCCGGCCGAGGCCGCGCTCCCCGGCCGCTGGGCGGGCGGCCGCCTCGCACGCCGCGGCGGCTCCCCCCGCCCGTCGACCCCCCGCTGGTCACGCCCCGCGCAGGAGCCCCGCGACCGCACCCCGGCCCTCACCCGTGCCGCCGCAGGAGACCCCCGATGACGCAGGAGAAGGACTGGACGGTGGGCACCCGCGTGGACGAACTCCGCGCGGCCCTGGAGGAGTACGCCGCAGGCGCGGGCCTCCCCCCGTTCCCGGACGACGACCTCCCGGACGCCTCCGTGCCTCCCACGCTCACCGAACCCCACCTCATGGACAGACCACCGTCCCAGGACAGGCCCACCCCCCCGGACAGGACGTCCACCCAAGACGCACCCACCCCCCAAGACGCACCCACCCCCGAAGACGGGCCTTCCACGCAGGACGGACCCTCCGCCCAGGACCGGACCTCCACCGAAGGCGGACCCTCCGCCCAGGACTGGACCTCGACCCAGAGCAGCACCGCAGCCCAGGACCACCCGCCCGCGCGGGACAGGACGACCGTCCAGGACGGAACCCCCGCCTTCCCCCTCCAGGACCGCCGCCCGCCGACGCAAGCAGGGGACGGACCGGACGGGTGGCGGAGCGTGGCCCGGCACCGAGACCAAAGTCCCCACGTCCAGCGGAGCCACCCGTCCGGTCCGTCCCCGACCCCGGACCAGCCCCCGCGCCGCCCCGCGGACGCGTACCGCCCCGCGGACGCGTACCGCCCCGCGGACGCGTACCGCCCCCCGGAGGCGACCCGCCCCGCGGAATCGCACCGCACACAGGAGGCAACCCGCCCCCCGGCAAAGGACCCCGCGAAGGCTCCCGACGCAGCCCGCAAGCCCCAGCGCAGAGGCCCCGCGGACCCCGTAAAAACCCTGATGCACCGCCACAAGGACCTCTGCGCCCGCGCGGTGGACCCCCTGGAGATCGCCGCCGGCCTCGAGGCCCAGGGCGTAACCGACCGCACGGCGACGATGTTCCGCCACCGCGACGTATTCGCCCTGGCGGAGGAGCTCTTCGCCAGAACCCACCGCGAGCCCCCGCGCGACCAGCCCCCACCCCCGGCGGGCCCCCTGACCCCCGCGTACGACATCCTCCCGGCCACCGCGGCCCTGGGCGCCGCGCTGGCGGCCGCACGGACGGAGGGCGCCGCCCAGGCGATGCTGATCCTGGCCGGGGCGGTAGCGGTGACCCTGGCCCTGCGGGTGGCCGTGGCGAGGGGCCCCATGAGGGCGCGGCTGCCCGCCCACGCCGCCCTGGCCACGGCGGCCCTGGCCGCCTACGCCCTGTACGGCGACTGGCTCCTGGCGGACCTGCTGTCCGGCGCCGCGTCGACGGCGGACTTCAGCCCCCCGGACCCCCGCACGGCGGCGGCGGTTGCCCTGGCGGCAGCCCTGCCGGCGACGGCGGCGATCACGCGCTGGTTCAGGACAAGGGCCGCCCACGCCCTCGGCGTGAGCCGGGACCTGCACGAGTTCGCCGCCCGCATCCGCCCGTTACTGGCCGCCGCCGTCCTGGGAGCCGGCGCGGTGTTCCTGGGCCTGCAGCTGGCCGCGCTGGGGTTCACCGGCGGCGAAGGCGGCGTAGGCGGCGAAGGCGGCGGAGGCCCGGCGCTGGCCGTCGCCGCGCTGGGCCTGGCGCTGTACACGGCCCGCCTCCTGGCGCTGCACGGCCACGGCCGCCCGGCAGCCGCGGTGCTGACGGCGGCGGCCGCCGCCCACGCGATGGTCCTGCTGCTCGCGGTGTCCGCCCGGCTGCCGGGCCTGGACGCCCTCGGCCGCCCCGTCGACCTGCTCGTCGGCGCGCAGGGCCCGAGCGCCGTTCCCGCGGTGCTGAACGCCCTGGCGGCCGCCGTCCTGCTGGCCCTCGCGGCCGGTTCCCTGACCCGGGCCTCGGCCCACCGCTCAACTGCTCGTCCCAAGGAGCACAAAGCCATGTCTGCCCCGCATCCGCACGACCAGCGATCCGCCCTCCCCACGCAGGGAGGCAGCCGATGAGAGTGCTCCTGCTCGGGGCGAACGGATTCCTCGGCCGCTATGTGGCCGACCGTCTGCTCGCCGACCCGGCCGTCCAGCTCACCGCGCTCGGCCGCGGTGACGACGCCGACGTCCGCTTCGACCTGGCGACCGGCAGCCCCGGCGCCCTCACCCGGTTCCTGGACGCCGTCCACCCCGGCGTGGTGATCAACTGCGCCGGAGCGACGCGCGGCAGCGCCAAGGACCTGATCCGGCACAACACGGTCGCCGTGGCGACGATCTGCGAGGCCATGCGCCGCGCCACGGTCAGCCCGCGTCTGGTGCATCTGGGCTGCGCCGCGGAGTACGGCCCCTCGCAGCCCGGCTCCTCCACCGCGGAGGATTCGCTGCCGCGCCCCGGCGGCCCGTACGGCGTGAGCAAGCTCGCGGCGAGCGAGCTGGTGCTGGGCTCCGGGCTGGACGCCATCGTGCTGCGCGTGTTCTCGCCGGTCGGCCCCGGCACGCCCGCCGGTTCGCCGCTCGGACGGCTCGCGGAGGCGCTGCGCCGGGCGATGCAGCAGGGCGACGGCGAGATGAAGCTGAGCGGCCTCGGGGCGCAGCGGGACTTCGTGGACGTACGCGACGTGGCCCGCGCGGTGCACGCGGCGTCGCTCTCCGCGGCGCAGGGCGTGGTGAACATCGGCAGTGGCCGGGCCGTCCGGCTGCGGGACGCGGCGACGGCGCTGGCCAGGATCGCCGGGTACGGCGGCGCGCTGCACGAGCTGGACTCGGGCATGCCGCGGGGTATCCCCCCGCAGGCCGGCGTCGAGCCGACCGGGGCGGCCGCCGCGTATCCCCATCCGGATGGTTCCGGCGCCTGGCAGCAGGCGGACGTGCGGACCGCGCGCGACCGGCTCGGCTGGCGGCCGCGGATCGGGATCGAGGAGTCCCTCGCGGACATCTGGATGGAGGCGGCATGCCGGATCTGAAGTCCGACGGAGCACACGGTCTGCACGCCCTGCGCGCTCCCGGCGCCGGGGACGTGCGGCTCGGCCTCGGCGTGCCGGGCTACGCCCACCCGCTGGTGGCGCCCCTGGAGTGGGGCGAGCTCAGCCGCGCCCCGCGCGCCTTGCACTGGTCCGTGCTGAACGTGTCGGACGGTCCGGGCGTCCGCCCCGATCCGCACTGTCTGCAGGCCGCCGGCTCGCTGCGGTCGGCCCGGGTGCCGCTGCTCGGCCATCTCGACCTGCGCTGGGGCCGGCGCCCCTTCGGCGAGCTGATCACCGAGGCGCACCGGTTCCTGGAGTGGTACCGGGTGGACGGCTTCTATCTGGACCGCTGCCCCGCCGAGCGCGCCCTGCTGCCGGTCGTCCGCCGCACCTCGTCGACCCTGAAGGCCCTGGCGCCCGGCGCGCACATCGTGCTGGCGCCCGGCACCCATCCGTATCCGGGGTACGCGGAGGCCGCCGACCAGCTGGTGACGTTCGCCGGTCCGTGGACGGAGTACCGCTGGTCGCAGGTGGCGGAGTGGACGGCCGAATATCCGGCGGAGAAGTTCGTTCACCAGGTGCACGGCGTCCCGCGCCCGCATCTGGAGGAGGCCATGCGCGTGGCCCGCTGGCAGGGAGCGGCGACCGTGTTCTTCACCGATCACCGCGGCTGGGAGGCGCTGCCCGCCTATTGGGACGAAATCGTCTCGCGCATCGGACGCCATGTCTCGGAATGAGAAGAGCCGTGGCAGTGTTACGCAGAGAACAACCTGTGTCTCATACGCTACGGAGTCCCCGTGTCGCTGCCACCCTTGGTCGAACCGGCCGCCGAGCTCACGGTCGATGAGGTCCGCCGTTACTCGCGTCACCTGATCATCCCGGATGTCGGGATGGACGGTCAGAAACGGCTGAAGAACGCCAAGGTGCTCTGTGTGGGCGCCGGCGGTCTCGGCTCGCCGGCCCTGATGTATCTCGCCGCGGCCGGTGTCGGCACGCTCGGGATCGTCGAGTTCGACGAGGTCGACGAGTCGAACCTGCAGCGCCAGATCATCCACTCGCAGGCCGACATCGGCCGCCCGAAGGCCGAGTCCGCCCGCGACTCGGTCCTCGGCATCAACCCGTACGTGCAGGTCAACCTGCATCAGGAGCGGCTGGAGGCGTCGAACGTCTTCGACATCTTCAGCCAGTACGACCTGATCGTCGACGGCACGGACAACTTCGCCACGCGCTACCTGGTCAACGACGCGTGCGTGCTGCTGAACAAGCCGTACGTCTGGGGTTCGATCTACCGCTTCGACGGCCAGGCGTCGGTCTTCTGGTCCGAGCACGGCCCCTGCTACCGCTGCCTGTACCCGGAGCCCCCGCCGCCCGGCATGGTCCCGTCCTGCGCCGAGGGCGGCGTGCTCGGCGTGCTGTGCGGCTCGGTCGGCGCGATCCAGGTCACCGAGGCGATCAAGCTCCTCGCGGGCATCGGCGACCCGCTGGTCGGCCGGCTGATGATCTACGACGCCCTGGAGATGCGGTACAACCAGGTCAAGGTGCGCAAGGACCCCGACTGCGCGGTCTGCGGCACCAACCCGACGGTCACCGAGCTCATCGACTACGAGGCCTTCTGCGGCGTCGTCTCCGACGAGGCGCAGGCGGCGGCGATGGGTTCGACGATCACTCCGAAGCAGCTCAAGGAGATGATCGACGACGGTGAGAACCTCGACATCATCGACGTCCGCGAGCCGAACGAGTACGAGATCGTCTCGATCCCCGGCTCCCGGCTGATCCCGAAGAACGAGTTCCTGATGGGCGCGGCCCTCCAGGACATGCCGCAGGACAAGAAGATCGTCCTGCATTGCAAGACGGGTGTCCGCAGTGCGGAAGTCCTCGCGGTCCTGAAGTCCGCGGGCTTCTCCGACGCGGTCCATCTCGGCGGCGGCGTCATCGGCTGGGTCAACCAGATCGAGCCGGAGAAGCCGGTTTACTGACCGTTGCCGTACCGGAGCGCCCTCCCGACGGGAGGGCGCTCCGTGCGTTCAGGCGGGCTCGGGCCTGATGCGGAACAGTTCGCCGCCGACCAGCCCGGTGAGCTCGCCGCCGGAGAACATCAGCTCGGGAGCGACCCCGCTCTCCACCGGCCCCCGGGGCAGCCGCACGTGCCCGCGCCAGCGCGGCTCACCGGTGTCCAGGTCGAGTCCGACCAGGTTCCCGGCCGGATCGAGGAAGTACGCGACCCGCAGGCCGAGGTCGACGGCGGCGGCCGACGGTACCTCCCGCATCGTGGGGTCGTCCGGATCCTTGCGGAGTACGAGCCCGAGGTCGCGCGACCAGAGCCGTTCGCCGTCGGCCGCCGAGTAGGCGATCGCGGTGTCGCCCTTCGAGGCCGTCACCACGAGGCCGTCCGCGACCACGCCCCAGGGGATTGTGTCCACCGTGTGCCGCGACACCTCGCCGGAGCCGAGCTCGACGCGGGTCATCACGGCCGGCCCGGGGGCGTCGAAGGTCTCCCCCTTCTCGGGGATCCCGCCCAGCAGCACGGTGTCCCCGTCGGTGCCGAGGTAGAGCGTCGGGCCGTTCACGGTCGCGACCGTCCGCGGCTCGCCGGTTGCCGGATTCAGCCGGATCACGCGGCTGACCTGCGGGGCCTTCGCGCTGTCCGGTGAGCACAGCAGATACGGGACTCCGCCGGCTGCGATCCGGCTGCAGTCGGCCTGGGTCCAGTCGTACGTCCACAGCGTCGCACCCGTGGTGCCGTCGAGCGCGGTCACGGACTTGTAGGTCGGCGCCCCGGCCAGGATCCCGCCGTCGAACAGTACGGCGGAGTCCGTGCCGCGGCTGTCGTCCGCCAGCTTGTGCTTCCACAGCACCTTCCGGCTGTCGAGGTCGACGGCCAGCAGGTCCGTACCCGCGTATGAGGTCCCCGGGGCGTGATCGGCGTATGTGTACAGCACCCCGTCGCGGACACCGGGCAGGGATCCCGACGGGGAGGAGCCGCCGTCGGGGCTGACGGCCTTCCGCTGCCACACGACCTTCCCGGTGCGCTCGTCCACCCCGATGCCGTCGTACGCCGCGCCCCGGCAGTAGACGGCGCCGGGAGCGGTCGTACAGGCGTCCCAGTGCCCGCCCGGCAGCGACGTCCGCCACAGCAGCGTGCTCTGTGTGCTGACCGGGGTGGCCGGCGGCTCGTCACCGCCCCCCGTGGTGAGGATCGAGCCCACCGCGATCCCGGTCAGGGCGAGAGCCGCGCCGGCGGTCCGGCCCAGGTTCCGGCGGCGCCGGCGGCGTACGAGGCGGTCCGCGAGGCCCGCGGGAGCGGCCGGGGTGCCGGGAGTCCAGGCGTGCAGGGTGTCGCGGAGCGCGTCTTCGAGCCGGTCCGTGTTCATGCGCGGGCTCCCTTCGGGGAGTAGGTGTCCTGGGCGGGGTTACGGGACGGTGGGCCCAGCTCCGGCGCGAGGGTGCGCAGCCGGGCCAGCGACCGGTACGTGGTGCTGCGTACCGTGCCCACCGAGCAGCCCAGGGCGCTCGCCACCTCCGTCTCGGAGAGGTCCTCGAAGTAGCGCAGCACCAGCACCGCGCGCTGGCGCGGGGTCAGCCGGGCCAGCGCCCGGCCCACGGTGATCCGCAGATCGGCGCCGGCCGTACCGTCGGCGACCCCGAGGTGTTCCGGCGGTACGGCGAACGTCGGTTCGCGGTGCGGGCGGAGCAGCCGCCACCGGCTGATCTGGTGCCGGTACATCACCTTGCGCACGTAACCCTCGGGGTCGTCGACGTGCCGCCAGCGACCCAGCGCCTTCATCAGCGCCGTCTGCACGAGGTCCTCGGCCTCGTGCCGGTCACCGCCGGTGAGCAGGTTCGCCAGGCGGAGCAGGGCGCTCCAGCGGGCGTCGACGAACTCCCGGAATCTCTCGTGGTCCTGCGGATCCATGGGGCCTCCCGTTCCACGCACAAGGACGTGGGGGCCCCGGGCAATCTATGCCTGTGGTCGCGGACTTCTTCCGGCAGCGGGTCAGCCGCAGGTCGTGCCGGGTGACGGGGTCTTGCCGCGCAGGAAGTAGGCGTCGACCGCCTCGGTGACGCACGTGTCGCCCGTGCCGTACGCGCCGTGGCCCTCGCCCTCGTAGGTGACGAGGATGCCGGTGCCCGGGCCCAGTTCGTCCACCATCCGCCGCGCGCCCTCGTACGGGGTCGCCGGGTCGCCCTTGCCGCCGACCACCACGATCGCCGGGGCGCCGGGGGCGGAGACGTCGGGGTCGGCCGAGGCGCCCTCGACGGGCCAGTCGACGCACCAGCCGGCGGTGTCCCAGGCCAGGAAGGGGCCGAAGACCGGGGAGATCGCGGTGAACTCCGTCACCCAGCCCTTCGCCTCGGCGAGCGTGGGCCGGGACGAGGAGTCGGCGCAGTCCACGGCCCGCTGGGCGTGTGCCTGCAGGCCGTACTTCCCGGACGCCTCGCGGCCGTTGTACTGGTCGGCGAGGGCCAGCAGGATTGTGCCCGTGCCCCGCTGCTCCGCCTCGGTCAGGGCCTGGGTGAGGGTGGGCCAGCCGGCCTTGTCGTACAGGGGGACGACGATGCCCGTCAGCGCCTGGTTCTCGGTGAGGGGGCGGCCGCCGCGGGTGGGGAGGGGGTGGGTGTCGAGGCGCTTCAGGAGCGCGGTGATCCGGGCGGTGCCGGCCTTCGGGTCCTCGCCGCGGGAGCGGAAGTAGTTGTTCAGGGCGCGCTGGAAGCCGGTCGCCTGGTTCAGGGCGTGGTGCTTGAGGTCCGCCGTGGGGTCGACGACGGCGTCGATCGTCATCCGGCCGACGTGCTTGGGGAAGAGGTGCGCGTACACGCCGCCGAGCTTCGTACCGTACGAGAAGCCGAAGTAGTTCAGCTTGTCGTCGCCCAGGACCGTGCGCATCAGGTCCATGTCGCGGGCCGCGTCGGCGGTGCCGATGTGGGGGAGGAGGGGGCCGGCGTTGGCGTCGCAGGCCTCGTTGAAGGCGCGGGAGGAGTCGAGGTACGTCTTCTCCTCGGCCGCCGAGTCGGGGGTGGCGTCCATGGCGAAGAAGGCGTCGAGGCGTTTGTCCGGCAGGCAGCGGACGCGGGAGCTGGCGGCCACGCCGCGGGGGTCGAAGCCGACCAGGTCGTAGCGCTCGCGGAGGTTCTCGAAGAGCTGCGCGGAGTTGGCCAGACCGCGGACGCCGGAGGCGCCGGGGCCGCCGAAGTTGAACACCAGCGAACCGATGCGGTCCGCCCCGCTCTTCGCCCGGGCCCGGATCAGGGCGATGCCCATCGTCTCGCCGCCGGGCTTCGCGTAGTCCACCGGCACCGTCAGCGTCGCGCACTCCCAGCGGGTGCCGTCCGCGAGCCGCTTCGGGGGGTGCTGCTGGCCGGGAGGCGCGCCGACGGGGGCGCCGCATGACTTCCAGTCGGGGGACTGGGCGGTGAGGGTGGCCGGGAGCGTCGGCTCGCCGCCTTTGCGGGCGGGCGGCGGCGCCGGCTCCTCGGACGGCGACGAGCACGCGGCGGCGGAGAGCGGGAGCAGCAGGGCGAGCGCTGCCGCCGCCGTACGTATGGACAAGGTGACCCCCGGGTCGGTGTGCGGAGGCGCGAGCCTACCGGCACTCCGTCCCGGCCGCCGGGACCTTCCCCGTCAGCAGCAGGCCGTTCACCGCGTCGTCCACGCAGTCCGACTGGCCGTACGCCCCGTGCCCCTCGCCGTGGTACGTCAGCTCCACGCCCACGCCGAGCTCGTCGGCCATATGGCCCGCGCCCTCGTACGGGGTCGCCGGGTCGCCGGTGTTGCCGATCACCAGGATCGGCGCCGCGCCGGGGGCGGACACCTCCGGGTGCGCGGACTCGCCGTCCAGCGGCCAGTCGGTGCACGTCAGCAGGCTCCAGCCGAGGAGCGGGCCGAAGACGGGCGCCTCGCGGGCGAATTCCGCCGCCCGGGCGCGGGCCTGCGGGATCGTGAAGCGTTCGGTGGTGTCGGCGCAGGTGATGGCCGTACCGGAGGACGTCGAGTTGGCGTAGTGGCCCTTGTCGTCGCGGTCCAGGTAGAAGTCGGCGAGGGCCATCAGGACGTCGCCCCGGCCCTGCTCGGCCTCCTGGAGGGCCTGCGTCAGATACGGCCACGACTCCTCGGAGTACAGCGCGGCGGCGATGCCGAGGACCGCGTCGGTCGCGGTGAGCTCACGGCCGTCGGCGGTGGGCAGCGGCTCGGACTCCAGGCCGTCGAGGAACGCCAGCAGCCGGTCGCGGCCGGCCGCGCCGCCCGTACCGGTGGGGCAGTCGCCGGCCTCCTGGGCGGCGCAGTCCCTCATGTAGTCCGTCAGCGCCAGCTCGAAGCCCTTCGCCTGGGCGCGGGCGCTGTCGACGCCGCCCTTCGTCGGGTCGACGACCGCGTCGAGCACGGTGCGGCCGACCCGCTTGGGGAAGAGGTGCGCGTACACGCCGCCGAGCTGGGTGCCGTACGAGATGCCGAAGTAGTTCAGCCTCTTGTCGCCGAGGGCTTCGCGGATGCGGTCCAGGTCGCGGGCGGTGTTCGTGGTGGTGACGTACGGGAGGAGGTCGCCGGCCCTCGACTGACAGCCTTGGACTTGCTCCCGGGTCATGAGCTGGACCTCCTTCTCCTCGGCGGCGTTGTCGGGGATGGCGTCCACCCCCCGCTCTTCGTCGATCCGCGCGTCGTCGAGGCAGGTGACGGGGGCGCTGGCGCCGACGCCGCGGGGGTCGAAGCCGACCAGGTCCCAGCGTTCGCGGAGCTTCTCGTAGTCCTTGGCCAGCTCGGGCAGGATCAGCACCCCGGAGCCGCCGGGGCCGCCGAAGTTGTAGACCAGGGAGCCCAGACGCCTGCCGGGGTCCTTCGCCCCGGCCTTGATCAGCGCGATGCCTATGCGCTTCCCGCCGGGCTTCGCGTAGTCCAGCGGCACCTCGAGCGTGGCGCACTCCCAGCGGGTGCCGTCCGCCAGCCGCGCCGGCGCCTTCCCGTCGCCGCCCTGCTCGGGGGTGGGGCGTCCGCACGTCTTCCAGTCGAGGGTGCCCGCGCTCGTGACGTCCCGCTCCGGTTCCGGCGTCTCCCCGCCGCCCCCGCCCGTACAGGCGGACGCGGACAGCGCCACGGCGACGACGGGGGCCAGCAGGGCGAGCGATATGGGACGCATGCGGCCGAGGGTAGCCGTACGGTCGTAAACCTATCGGCAGGTTTTGCCCTTCGGCGGGGTCGTCCCCTCGAAGAGGTACGCGTCCACGACCTCCCGTACACAGGAGCTGCCGCCGGTGTACGCGCCGTGCCCCTCGCCCTCGTTCGTCAGCTGGTGGCCGACGTCCTCGCCGAGCTCCGCCACCATCCGCTCGGTGCCCTCGAAGGGCGTCGCCGGGTCGTTGGTGGTGCCGACCACCAGGATCGGGTCCGCGCCCTTCGCGCTCACGTCCGCCGTCCTGCTCTCCCCGCGCACCGGCCAGTCCGTACAGCTGACCAGCGACCACGCCATGAACTCGCCGAACGCCGGCGACGCCTTGCGGAACTTCGGCAGCACCTCGCGGACGTCGGCGGCCGTGGGGCGTTCCGAGGAGTCCGCGCAGCCGATCGCGGTGAAGGACGCCTGGAGGGTGCTGTACGTGCCGTCGGGGTCGCGGCCGTTGAGGGCGTCGCCGAGGGCCATCAGGGTGCGGCCGTCGTCCGTGTTGGCCTCCTCCAGGGCCTCGGAGAGGATCGGCCAGAAGTCCTGCGAGTACAGCGCCTGCGCGATGCCCGAGGTCGCCAGCGCCTGGGTCAGCCTGCGTTTGCCGATGCCGGGCAGGGGGTGCTGGTCGAGGCGTTCCACCAGCGCGGCGACCTTCTTCACCGCCTCGTCCGGGTCCTCGCCCAGCGGGCAGGCCTCGCCCCGGGCGGCGCAGTCCTTCGCGTAGTTCTCCAGCGCCAGCTGGAAGCCCTCGGCCTGGGCCAGGGAGCGGTGGGTGGCGTCCAGGGTGGGGTCGACGGCGCTGTCCAGCACCGCCCGGCCGACCTTCTTCGGGAAGAGGTGGGCGTACACGCCGCCGAGTTCGGTGCCGTACGAGATGCCGAAGTAGTGCAGCCGCTCGTCGCCCAGGGCCGCGCGCATCAGGTCCATGTCGCGGGCGGCGTCGCGGGTGCCGACGTACGGCAGGACGGGGCCGGAGTTCTTCTCGCAGGCCGCGTTGAAGTCCTTGACGCCGCCGAGGTACGCCTTCTCCTCGGCCGGGGTGTCCGGGGTGTTGTCGGCGGCGAACCAGGCGTCGAGCCGGCGGTCGTTCAGACAGTGCACGCCCTCGCTGGCGCCGACGCCGCGGGGGTCGAAGCTGACCAGGTCGTAGCGGGTGCGCAGGGTCTCGAAGAGGTGCGCGGCGCTGGGCAGCGTGTCGACGCCGGAGCCGCCGGGGCCGCCGAAGTTGAACAGCAGGGAGCCCAGCCGGTGCCCGGAGTCGGTGGCCCGGGTGCGGATCATCGCCAGGCCGATCTGCGTGCCGTCCGGCTCGGTGTGGTCCAGCGGGACGCGCAGGACGCCGCACTGCCACGTGAGGGCATCGGCGGACGGCTGGCCCGGCACCTGGGGGGCGCACGTCTTCCAGCGCACGCCCTCGGCGGCGGCGAGGTCGGTGCCGGGGCCCGGCTCGGCACGGTGGTCGGCACCGGACGAGGTCCCGCACGCGGCGAGCAGCCCGGTCAGCAGGCCGGCGACGATCATCCTCACGCTGGCGGACGGCTGCACGGCGGCTCCCCGGGACACGGCGACGGCTGGACGGCAATCGTGTGCAGCGCCGCCGGGGGCGCGCGCGGTGGGCGGCGCGAAAGGGTGAGCGGCTCAGCCGTTCAGTTCCGCCATGTCGATGAACTCCCGCGGCCCCGGCGCCTTCGCCGGCCGCGCGGCGTCGAAGTCGGAGAACAGGACGGTGCCCATGTCCGAGGTGCCCTTGCTGTCCAGCCGCAGGATGTACGGGGTGCCCTCGGCCGCCACCCAGGCGGTCGTCGACTTGGCGCCGACGCTGTCGGTGATCGGGATGGCCCGCCGGCCCGCCACGACCGCCGGGTCGCCCTTGCGCGCCGAGCCCGTCGTCCCGGCGGTGAGTCCGGCGAGCATCCGGTCGAGGTCGCACAGCCCCTTGAACTCGTCGGCCCCGGACCGCTCGTCGAGCTTCAGCCAGCGCCCGCCGATCTTCGTCTCGGTGACCTTCGCCTTCTCCGCGCCGCCCGCGTTCGCCTCCAGATAGCGGCGGTCGGGCTTCATGTACGAGGCGCCGTCGACGACCAGCACCCGTACCTGCGAGGGCGGCGCGGCCGCCGTGATGGTGCCGCTGCAGTCGCCCCGGCGGGTGACCGTGAGCTTCAGCCGCGAACGGCCGCCCGCGGGGGGTGTGATGTCGCCCCGCATGGTCATGGACTCCGTCGCCCTCATCGCGCCGACGGCCTCCTTGCCGATGTCCTTCGCGGACCGGTCCGCGCGGGAGTCACCGCCGCCGGAGCAGGCGGCGCTTGTGGTCAGGGCGGCGACGAGAAGGGCGCACGGGAGCAGCCGTGCGGGGGCGTTCTTCCGGGGGGCCACAGGTCACTCCTTGCGCATACGCGATGACGGACCTGATATCTGACCACATGCGGCGAAGCGGGGTGCACCGGGCGCCGGGGCGCCCCCGGCTCATTCGACGATCTGCCGGCCCTCCGGGCGCGCACTGCATGAGCTGCGGAAAGAGCACATCGAGCAGTGGTCGCCGGGCGACGGACCGAAGCGTTCGTCGAGTACGCGGGCCGCGGCCGTCGCCAGAAGTTCACCCGTCCAGGTGGCGGGCGGCGGGTCCTGGCGCTGCACGGCGGGCATGGTCTCGCCGCCCTCCTTCTTGGGCGCGGGCAGCCGCAGATGGACGAGCTCGGCGCCGCCGGCCTCCGGGGTGCGGCCGTCGAAGAGCTCGTCGGCACCGCCCGCCGCGACCGCCGCCTGATAGACCGCGAGCTGCGCGTTGTGCTCGATCTCCGGGCCGGACGGCTTCTGCTTGCCGGTCTTGAAGTCCACGACGTATGCCCGGCCGTCGGCGTCCTCCTCCACCCGGTCCATGGAGCCGCGGACCCGTACCTCGAACTCGCCCGCCTTCAGCGTCACGTCGAACTCGTGCTCGGAGCCGACCGCGCGCCGTCCGTCGCGCTCCAGCACGTGCCAGCGCAGGAACCGTTCCAGCGCGGCCCGCGCGTTCTCCTTCTCCTGCGCCGACTTCCACGGCGCGTCGAACGCGAGCCCGTCCCACACCGTGTCCAGCCGCTCCATCAGGACGTCCAGATCGGCCGGTGTACGGCGGGACGCCACCTCGTCGGCCAGGGCGTGGACGACCAGGCCGAAGCCCTGCGCGGAGCTGGCGGGGGTGTCGGCCTTCACCTCGCGGCCCAGGAACCACTGCAGGGAGCAGCGGTTGACGAGCTGGTCGAGGGAGCTGCCGGAGAGGGCGACGGGCAGCTCGCGGTCGCGGACCGGGACGGCGTTCTCCGTCGGCTCCACCAGGCCCCACCAGCGGTGCGGATGGGCGGCGGGGACCAGGGGCTGGCCGTCGTCCGTTTGCGCGGCGAGGCGGGCCAGCCGCCGGGCGGCGGCCTCGCGCAGCTCCGGGAGGGCGTGCGGGTCGACGGTCGTGGCGCGGAGCTCGGCGACCAGGGCGGTGATGTTCAGCGGGCGGCGGGGGCGGCTGGTGACGTCCTTCGGCTCGACGCCCAGCTCGGTGAGGAACCGGGAGGGCTGGTCGCCGTCGTCCGCCGGGGCCTTGACCGCCGTGACGATCAGGCGCTCCTTCGCGCGCGTCGCCGCGACGTAGAACAGCCGGCGCTCCTCGGCCAGCAGGGCGCCGGGGGTGAGCGGGTCGGCGATGCCGTCGGGGGCGATGCGGTCGGCCTCCAGCAGGGAGCCGCGGCGGCGCAGGTCCGGCCACAGGCCCTCCTGGACGCCGGCCACCACGACCAGACGCCACTGGAGGCCCTTGGCGCGGTGGGCGGTCATCAGGCGGACGGCGTCGGGGCGGACGGAGCGCCGGGTGAGGGCGTCGGCGGCGGCGCGGATGTCCTGGTGGTCGATCTCCTCCAGGAAGTTCAGCGCGCCCCGCCCGCCCGTCCGTTCCTCGGCGCGGGCCGCGGTGTCGAAGAGGGCGCAGACGGCGTCCAGGTCGCGGTCCGCGTTGCGTCCGGCGGGGCCGCCGCGGCGGGCTGAGCGCTCCAGGCGGTGCGGCCAGCCGGTGCCGTCCCAGAGCAGCCACAGGGCCTCCTCGGCGGTGGCCCCGGCGGCCAGGGCGTCGGCGGCCTGACGCAGCAGCAGGGCGAGACGGCGGGCACCGCGGGCGTACGCGGCGTCGTGGGCGACGAGGCGGCGGGGGTCGGCGAGGGCCTCGGCGATCAGGGTGTCGGAGGGGCGCGGTATGGCCCGCCCCCCGGCGCGCTCCTCCTCGCGCAGGGCGCGGCCGAGGCGGCGCAGGTCGGCGGCGTCGAGGCCGCCGAGGGGGGAGGTGAGGAGGGTGAGGGCGGTGTCGGGGTCGAGGGGGGTGCCGCCGGGCTCGTCGGCGCCGTCATCCGCCGGCGGGGCGTCCTCTCCGGTCGGCCGGGCGGCGTCCTCCTCCTCCGCCCCCGCGTCCGACGCCGTCGCCGCCACCCGCAGCGCCAGCAGCAGCGGGGCCACCGCCGGCTCGTGCCGCAGCGCCAGATCGTCGCCGGACACCTCCAGCGGCACCCCGGCCGACGTCAGCGCCCGGCGCACCGAGGGGATCGTCCGCCCCCCGGCCCGCACCAGCACCGCCATCTCGCCCCACGGGACACCGTCCTCCAGATGCGCCCGCCGCAGGATGTCGGCGACGTTGTCCAGCTCACCGCTCGCCGTCGGATACGTGAACACCTCCACCCGCCCCCCGCCGCGCGCCGGCGTCAGCGCGCGGTGCGCCCGTACCGTGTCCGCCGGCAGCAGCGGCAGCGGCATCCGCCGGGTCAGCTCCCGGGTGGCGTCCAGCAGCCGTCTGCCGGAGCGCCGCGACGTACCGAGCACGGCGACGTCCGCCGGGGCGCCGTCGCGCCGGGGGAAGGCGTACGGGAACTCGAGGATCCCGCCGACGTCCGCGCCGCGGAAGGCGTAGATCGACTGGTCGGGGTCCCCGAACGCGACCAGCGTCCGCCCCTGCCCCGCCAGCGCGCGCAGCAGCCGCACCTGCGCGGCGTCGGTGTCCTGGTACTCGTCGACGTACACCGCGTCGTACCGCGCCGCCAGCTCCTCGGCGACCTGTGGCCGGTGCGCCAGCAGCACCGCCCGGTGCACCAGCTCGGTGTAGTCCAGCACCCCCTGCGCGTCCAGCACGTCGAGGTACTCCGCGAGGAACCCGGCCGCCGCCCCCCAGTCGGGCCGTCCCAGCCGCCGCGCGAACGCCTCCAGGTCCTCCGGCCGCAGCCCCAGCTCCCGGCTGCGCGCCAGCACCGCCCGCACCTCGTCGGCGAAGCCCCGCGTCGTCAGACATGCCCGGAGCTCCGCCGGCCAGGGCCGGCCGCTCTCGCCGGCCAGCAGCTCCCGTACGAACAGGTCCTGCTCCGGACCGGACAGCAGCCGCATCGGCTCGGCGAAGAGGTCGGCGTCCTGATGGGCGCGGACCAGGGCGTAGCAGTACGAGTGGAACGTCGTCGCCCGCGGCGCCGCGACCGCCCCCGTCGACCCGCCCAGCCGCCGCGTCATCCGGTCCCGCAGCTCGACGGCCGCCTGCCGGCTGAACGTCAGGACGAGGATCCGCTCCGGCTCGGTGCCCTTGCGGATCCGCTCGGCGACGGACTCCACCAGCGTCGCCGTCTTGCCCGTGCCGGGACCGGCCAGCACCAGCAGCGGTCCGGTGCCGTGGTCAACCACACGGCGCTGCATCGCGTCCGGGACAGCAGGGCGTTCCGCAACGACTGGTTCTCTGACCAGCCGGTACGGCGAAGCGCCCGCGGTCGCGGACGAGAAGGGAACGCTCACGTGAATCGCCTGTGCCGGTGGGGTGACCCGATGCCGAACGGTACTCCGTACGGTCGCCGGGCCGGGACTGATGCGGGGGTATGGCGGAAGCTGTCAGGTATGAGCCGCGCCGTCGTCCGCACCGTCCCAGCGGGCGAGACGCAGGTTCAGCCTCGGTATGTGCTGTATCTCACCGGGGGAGGACCCCCGGACCCCCCGCTCACTACTGACCCCCGCCGTCCGCAGCGGCGTCCCTTCCTCCCGGTAGTGCTCCAGCGCGCTCAGCTCGTGTCCCGGCAGCAGCCTGCCGTCGGCCCGTACGACACGCCACCACGGCGCCGCGCCGCCGTACAGCGCCATCACCCGGCCGACCTGCCGGGGCCCGCCCTCGCCGAGGAACTCCGCCACGTCCCCGTACGTCATGACCTTGCCGGGCGGAATGTGCTCGGCCGCCTCGAGGACCCGGTCCGCGTAGTCCGGGAGCTGTTCGGATCTGGGTTCGCTCATTCCGTAGATGGTGCCGCATGCCGCCGACAACCGACCCGGATGCAGCCGCCGGGGGCCGGGACATGCCACCATGCACCGGACGGCCGCCCCGCCGGATCCGTCCGGGACTGCCCGGGACGGACCCGGGGAGCCGGCCGATGAGCGCGGGCGCCGGGCACGAAGGGGCCCAGAACGAGGGGGAAGCCATCACTGGCGGCAGGACCGAGAAGGCCACCGGCGCGCAGCAGCGTGAGCCGGCGCGTTCGGCTGCCCGGCCGCCGGTGGAGCCGCGGGACGAGGACGAGCCCCTGCCGCCCGTCGAGCGCGTGCAGGTCGACGAGCCGCTGCTGCCCGCCCGGGTGCACCGGCCCGCCGATCTGATCCGTACGGCCCTCGGCGTCCTCGGCGTCATCGCCCTGTTCGGCATCGCCGCCTTCGCCAACGCCACTACCGAGGGCCTCGGCGAGGACATCAGCAAGGGCGCGCGCTCCGCGCCCTCCGTCCTGGTGAGCATCGGCGGTTTCGTCTCCAGCGTCGCCGTTCTTGTGGTGCCGGTCGCCTTCGCCGTCGAACGGCTCGTCAAACGCGACGGGCTGCGGGTCGCCGACGGCGTGCTCGCCGCCGTCCTCGCGCACGGCTTCTCCCTCGCCGTCGCCCTGTGGGTCACCGGTCACGCGCCGGACGCGGTGCAGGTGGCGCTCACCCAGCAGGTGCCCGGCGGGGAGGCGGGGGAGCGGACCGATCCGGTGCACGGCTATCTGGCGCCTGTCATCGCGTATATGACGGCCGTCGGGATGCCGCGCCGGCCCGGCTGGCGGGTCGTGATGTGGGCGGTGCTGATCCTCGACGGGCTCGCCGTCCTCGTCGGCGGTTTCTCGACGCCCTTCGCGATGCTGCTGACGGTGCTCATCGGCTGGACCGTGGCGTACGGCACGCTGTACGCGGTCGGCTCGCCGAACGTCCGCCCCACGGGGCAGAACCTGCTCGCCGGGCTGCGCCGGGTGGGCTTCCGCCCGGTCACCGCGCACGTGCCCGACGAGCCGCCGCCGGAGACGGACGCCGAGCGGGTCGGCGGCGGCCGGCGCTACATCGTCACCCTCGAGGGCGACGGCGCCCCCCTCGACGTCACCGTCGTCGACCGTGAGCAGCAGGCACAGGGGTTCTTCTACCGCGCCTGGCGGCGGCTCTCGCTGCGCGGCATCTACCAGCGCCGCAGCCTGCAGTCGCTGCGCCAGACCCTCGAGCAGGAGGCGCTGCTGTCGTACGCCGCGCTGGCCGCCGGGGCGAACGCCCCCAAGCTCATCGCCACCTCCGAGCTCGGCCCCGACGCCGTGATGCTCGTCTACGAGCACATCGGCGGCCGCAAGCTCGACACCCTCGCCGACGAGGAGATCACCGACGACCTGATGCGCCACGCCTGGGACCAGGTGCGGGCGCTGCAGTCCCGGCGGATCGCGCACCGCCGTCTGGACGGCGACTCGGTGCTCGTCGACCGGGCGGGCACCGTGTACGTGACGGACCTGCGCGGCGGGGAGATCGCGGCCGGTGACGTGGTGCTGCGGATGGACGTCGCGCAGCTGATGACGACCTTCGCCCTGCGCGTCGGCCCCGAGCGGGCGGTCGCCTCGGCGGTGCGCTCGCTGGGCCCGGACGCCGTCGCCGACAGCCTGCCGCTGCTCCAGCACATCGCGCTCACCCGCGGCACCCGCTCCGCGCTGCGCCGGCTGGCGCGGGCGCAGAAGGAGCGGGAGCGGGAGGCGCTGCTGGAGGCGTCGAGGGTCGGCAAGGGGCTCGACAAGAAGTCCGTACGGGCCGAGAAGAAGGCCATAGAGGACGCCCTGGAGGTCGCCCGCGAGGACGACCTGCTCACCCAGATCCGCCACCAGGTGCTGCTGATCCGCCCGCAGGCGGCGGTCGAACCGGCCCGGCTGGAACGGATCAAGGCCCGCACCCTGGTCAGCCTCATCGCCGGGGTGTTCGCCGCGTACTTCCTGCTCACGCAGCTCACGCACGTCAGCCTCGCGAAGATCGCCGCGGAGGCGGACTGGGGCTGGGCGGCGCTGGCGCTGCTGTTCTCCGCCGCGTCGTACATCGCCGCCGCGATGAGCCTGCTGGGCTTCGTCCCGGAGAAGGTCTCCTACGTCCGTACGGTGCTCGCGCAGGTCGCCGGTTCGTTCGTGAAACTGGTCGCCCCCGCCGCGGTGGGCGGTGTCGCGCTCAATGCCCGCTTCCTGCAGCGGTCGGGCGTCCGCCCGGGGCTGGCGGTGGCGTCGGTGGGCGCCTCGCAGCTGTTCGGGCTGGGCAGCCACATCATGCTGCTGATGGTGATGGGCTATCTCACCGGCACGGAACGCACGCCCACCCTCTCGCCGTCCCGGACGGTCATCGGGGGGCTGCTGGCGGTGGCGGTGATGGTGCTCGTCACGACCGCCGTGCCGTTCATGCGGCGGTTCGTCTCGACGCGGGTGCGGTCGCTGTTCGCCGGCGTGGTGCCGCGGATGCTGGACGTGGTGCAGCGGCCGCAGAAGCTGCTCACCGGCATCGGCGGGATGCTGCTGCTGACGGGGTCGTTCGTGATGTGCCTGGACGCCTGCGTCCGGGCGTTCGGCGGCTCGCTGTCGCTGCCGTCGGTCGCGGTGGTGTTCCTCGCCGGCAACGCGCTGGGGTCGGCGGCGCCCACGCCCGGCGGTGTGGGCGCGGTGGAGCTGGCGCTGACGGCGGGTCTCACGGCGGCGGGGCTGCCGTCGGACACGGCGCTGTCGGCGGTGCTGCTGTTCCGGCTGCTGACGTTCTGGCTGCCGGTCCTGCCGGGGTGGCTGAGCTTCACGTACCTGACGCGCAAGGGCGCGGTCTGACGTCCTGACGGCACCCGTCTTGTCCCGGTTGTCGGAGGGCACCGCTACGCTCTCGTGGGTGTCCGCCCGTATCACCCACCCCGACCAGCTCAAGGAGCTCCTCGGGATCCCGTTCACCCCGGAGCAGACGGCGTGCATCACCGCACCGCCCGCCCCGCAGGTGATCGTGGCCGGGGCCGGGTCGGGCAAGACGACCGTGATGGCCGCCCGGGTGGTGTGGCTGGTCGGTACGGGACAGGTGGCGCCGCAGCAGGTGCTGGGGCTGACGTTCACCAACAAGGCGGCGGGGGAGCTGGCCGAGCGGGTGCGCGCGGCGCTGACGAAGGCGGGCGTGCTGCAGCCGGACCCCTTCGGGGACGAGCCGGTGGAGGAGCCCCGCATCTCCACGTACCACGCCTTCGCCGGCCGCCTGCTCCAGGACCACGGCCTGCGCCTGGGCCTGGAGCCCGGCGCCCGCCTCCTCGCCGACGCCACCCGCTACCAGCTCGCCGCGAAGGTCCTGCGCGCCGGCCCCGGCCCGTATCCGGCGCTCGTCAAACCCCTGGCCACCCTGGTGAGCGAGCTGCTCGCCCTCGACGCCGAGCTCAGCGAGCACCTCGTCGCCCCCGCCGCCCTGCGCGCCCACGACACCCGGCTGCTGCGCGAGCTGGCGGACGTCAGGCTCACCAACGAGGAGCTGCGCAAGGCGCCCGGGGCCGCCGGGGCGCGGCTGGAGCTCACCGAACTGGTCGAGGCGTACCGCAGGGAGAAGCGGCAGCGCGACCTCATCGACTTCGGCGACCAGATCGCCCTCTCCGCCCGCCTCGCCGAGGACCATCCGGCGGTCGGCGACCGGCTGCGCGAGGAGTTCCGCGTCGTCCTCCTCGACGAGTACCAGGACACCTCCGTCGCCCAGCGCCGGATGCTCGCCGGACTCTTCGGCGGCGGGCACGCGGTGACCGCCGTCGGTGACCCCTGTCAGGCGATCTACGGCTGGCGCGGCGCCTCCGTCGCCAACCTCGACGACTTCCCCGAGCACTTCCCGCCCGCCCGCCGCTTCTCCCTGTCGGAGAACCGCCGCAGCGGCGGCCGGCTGCTCCAGCTCGCCAACGGCCTCGCCGGGCCCCTGCGCGCCCGCCACGCGGGCGTGGAGGCCCTGCGCCCGGCGCCGGGGGCCGAGCGGGACGGCGTGGTGCGCTGCGCCCTGCTGGAGACCCACGAGGCCGAGCTGGACTGGCTCGCGGACTCCGTCGCCCACCTCGTCCGTACGGGCACGCCCCCCGGCGAGATAGCCGTGCTGTGCCGCACCGCGGGGGACTTCGCCCGGATCCAGGGCGCGCTGGTCGCCCGGGACGTGCCCGTCGAGGTCGTCGGGCTGTCCGGGCTGCTGGACCTGCCGGAGATCGCCGATCTGGTCGCGACGTGCGAGGTGCTCCAGGACCCCACCGCCAACGCCTCCCTCGTACGCCTGCTGACGGGCCCCCGCTGGCGTATCGGCGCGCGCGATCTGGCGCTCCTCGGACGTCTCGCGCGGATGCTCGTTCGGTACGAGGACACCCCCGACGATCCCGACGCCCGTCTCGCCGCCGCCGTGGAGGGTGTCGACCCGGCGGAGGTGGCCTCCCTCGCGGACGCCCTCGACGTGTTCCTCGACGGCGGCGACGACCTCGGGGGGCTGCCGTTCGGCCGCGAGGCGCGGGTGCGGTTCGCGCGGCTGGCCGCCGAGCTGCGCGAGCTGCGGCGGGCGCTGGCGGACCCGCTGATGGACGTCCTGCACCGGGTGCTGGCGGTGACCGGGCTGGAGGTCGAGCTGTCGGCGTCGCCGCACGCGCTGGCCGCCCGCCGCCGCGAGACCCTCGGCACGTTCCTCGACACGGCCGCCCGCTTCGCCTCCGTCGACGGCGAGGCGACCCTGCTGGCGTTCCTCGGCTTCCTGCGCACCGCCCAGCAGTACGAGAAGGGCCTGGACGCCGCCCTCCCCAGCGACGGGACGGACACCGTCAAGGTGCTCACCGCGCACAAGTCGAAGGGCCTCGAATGGGACGTCGTCGTCGTCCCCGGGCTCGTCGCCTCGCACTTCCCAAGCACCGACGCCCGCGAGGCGTGGACGTCGCAGGGCAAGGTCCTGCCGCACGCCCTGCGCGGCGACGCGGACACCCTCCCCGAGCTGGGGGAGTGGTCGGCGAAGGGCGTCAAGGAGTTCCGTACGGCCCTGCGCGACCACACCGAGGTGGAGGAGCTCCGCCTGGGCTACGTGACGTTCACCCGCCCCCGCCGGCTGCTGCTGGGCTCCGGACACTGGTGGGGGCCGACGCAGAAGCGCCGGCGCGGCCCCTCGCCGTTCCTGGACGCGCTGCGGGAGCACTGCGAGCAGGGGTACGGCGAGGTCGAGGTGTGGGCCGGTGAGCCGGCGAAGGACGCCGTGAACCCGGCCCTGACGGCGGACGCCGCCGAGCGGGCGTGGCCGCTGCCGCTGGACGGCGCGGCGACGGCCCGCCGCCGGGAGGCCGCCGCCCGGGTCGAGGCCCACCTGGCGTCCGTACCGCACCAGCGGGCGGAGGAGGGGGACGTACCGGAGGAGGCGCAGCCGCACCCGCCGGAGGTCGCCCGGCAGCTCGCCTCCTGGGACCGCGACATCGACGCCCTCGAGGCCGAGCTGCGCGCCGCCCGCGCCACGACCTGGGACGTCCCCCTGCCCGCCACGCTGACGGCCTCTCAGCTGCTGCGCCTGGCCGCCGACCCCGACGGCTTCGCCAGGGAGCTCGCGCGCCCCATGCCGCGCCCCCCGCAGCCGGCCGCCCGCCGCGGCACCCGGTTCCATGCCTGGGTCGAGTCCCGCTTCGAGGAGCTGCCGCTGCCGATGCTCGGCCCCGACGAGCTCCCCGGCGCCGACGACTGGCTGCCGCAGGACGGCCCCGGGATCGCCGACGAGCAGGACCTGGCGGAGCTGAAGGAGGCCTTCGAGCGCACCGAGTACGCCCGCCGCACCCCGTTCCGCGTCGAGGCCCCCTTCCAGCTCGTCCTGGCCGGCCGGGTGGTCCGGGGCCGGATCGACGCGGTGTACCGCGACGGGGAGGACCGCTTCGAGGTCGTCGACTGGAAGACCGGCCGCGCGGGCACCGCCGACCCGCTGCAGCTGGCTGTCTACCGGCTCGCCTGGGCGGACGAATGGGGCATCCCCCTCGAGGACGTGTCCGCCGCGTTCCTGTACGTCCGCACCGGAGAGGTCGTACGGCCCGAGGGCCTGCCCGGCCGGGCGGAGCTCGAAGCGCTGCTGTCCGGTTAGGCTCACCAGCATGAGCAGCACGCCGGACACCGTGGTCCGCACGTTTATATCGGACCAAAACGGTGCGTTCCTCTCCGATTTGCAGGAGTGGGTACGCATTCCGTCCGTGTCCGCCGACCCGGACCACGCCGGTGACGTCCGCCGCAGCGCCGAATGGCTGGTGGCAAAGCTCACAGCGACGGGCTTCCCGGTCGCGGAGATCTGGGAGACCGAGGGCCTGCCCGCCGTCTTCGCCGAGTGGCCGAGCGACGACCCGGACGCCCCGACGGTGCTCGTCTACGGCCATCACGACGTGCAGCCCGCCGCGCTCGCGGACGGCTGGCACTCCGAGCCCTTCGAGCCCTCGATCCGCGACGGCCGCCTCTACGGCCGCGGCGCGGCGGACGACAAGGGCCAGATCCTCCTGCACACCCTGGGGGTACGCGCCCATCTGCACGCCACCGGACGCACCGCCCCCGCCGTCAATCTCAAGCTGATCGTCGAGGGCGAGGAGGAGTCCGGCTCCCCGCACTTCCCCGCCCTCCTGCGGCGCCACGCCGACCGGCTCGCCTGCGACACGGTGATCGTCTCCGACACCGGCATGTGGGCCGAGGACACCCCCACCGTGTGCACGGGGATGCGGGGCCTGGCGGAGTGCCAGATCACGCTGTACGGGCCCGCCCAGGACATCCACTCCGGCTCCTTCGGCGGTGCCGTGCCGAACCCGGCCACCGAGGCCGCCCGGCTGGCCGCCGCCCTCCACGACGACGCCCGGCGGGTCGCCGTCCCCGGCTTCTACGACGGTGTGGTGGAGCTCACCGCCCGGGAGCGGGAGCTGTTCGCGCGGCTGCCGTTCGACGAGGCCGCGTGGCTGCGTACCGCCCACTCCACCGCCACCCTCGGCGAGGCCGGGCACACCACCCTGGAGCGGATCTGGGCCCGCCCCACCGCCGAGGTCAACGGCATCGGCGGCGGCTATCAGGGCCCCGGCGGGAAGACCGTCGTACCGTCGTCCGCCTTCCTCAAACTCTCCTTCCGCCTCGTCGCCGGACAGGACGCCGGCCAGGTGCGCGAGGCGGTCGGGTCCTGGGCCGCGGACCGGCTGCCCGCCGGCATCCACCACGAGATCACCTGGACCGGCACCACCCGCCCCTGCCTCACCCCGCTCGACGATCCGGCGCTGCGGGCCCTCACCCGGGCCATGGGGCGGGCGTTCGGGCAGGAGATCCGCTACACCCGCGAGGGCGGCTCCGGCCCGGCCGCCGACCTGCAGGACGTCCTCGGCGCGCCGGTCCTCTTCCTGGGGATCTCCGTTCCGTCCGACGGCTGGCACGGCCCGAATGAGAAGGTGGAGCTCGAATTGCTGACCAAGGGTGCGGAGACCGCCGCCCACCTCTGGGGCGAGCTGGCCCCCGGGACGACAGGGGGAGACCAGTGACCGCCATCTGGAGTAACCCGGCGCACACCGTCCCGCCGATCTCGCTGACCGGCGACAGCGGCATCGACCGCGCCGCCCACCACCGCCTCGACGAGGCGTGGCTCGCCGCCGCCTGGAGCCATCCGACGACGCGCGTGTTCGTCGTCTCCGGCGGCCAGGTGCTGATCGACGACACCCCCGACGGGCGCACCGAACTGGTGATGACCCCCGCCTTCGAGGCGCCGCTCACCGAGCAGCACCGCTACTTCCTCGGCACCGACACCGACGGCGTGCGCTACTTCGCGCTGCAGAAGGACTCCCTGCCCGGCCGGATGGACGAGTCCGCCCGCCCCGCGGGGCTGCGCGAGGCCGGCCAGCTGCTGGGCGACCGGGACGCGGCGCTGATGGCGCACGCGGTGGCGCTGGAGAACTGGCAGCGCACCCACCGCTACTGCTCCCGCTGCGGCGAGCGCACGAACATCACGTCCGCCGGCCACATCCGCCGCTGCCCCGCCTGCGGCGCCGAGCACTACCCCCGTACCGACCCCGCCGTGATCATGGCGGTGACGGACGGGGAGGACCGGATCCTGCTCGGCCGGCAGATGCACTGGCCGGAGGGCCGCTTCTCGACGCTGGCCGGCTTCGTGGAGCCCGGCGAGTCGATCGAGCAGACCGTCCGGCGCGAGGTGTTCGAGGAGGCCGGGGTCGTTGTCGGCGACGTCAGGTACGTCGCCAGCCAGCCGTGGCCCTTCCCGTCCAGCCTGATGCTGGGCTTCCTGGCCCGGGCCACGTCGGTGGACATACGGGTCGACGGCGAGGAGCTGCACGAGGCGCGCTGGTTCTCCCGCGACGAGCTGCGGGCCGCGTTCGAGTCCGAGGAGGTCCTGCCTCCGTCGGGAATCTCGATCGCGGCCCGGCTGATCGAACTCTGGTACGGCGAGCCGCTGCCGAAGGGGCGGCCCTTCTGAGGGTCAGGCGCCGAGGGCGGTCTTCACCTGGGCGAGCGACGGGTTCGGCATCGCGACCGACTCGCCGCCCTGCTTCGGGACCACGACGACGGTCGGCACCAGCTGGTTGCCGTTGTTGACGCTCTCGACGAACTTGGCGGAGTCGGGGTCGTGCTCGATGTTGATCTCGGTGTACGCGATGCCCTCGCGGTCCATCTGACCCTTCAGCCGGCGGCAGTAGCCGCACCAGGTGGTGCTGTACATCGTCACAGTGCCCGCCATGGCTTCGCGCTCCTTAGGTTCGGCGTGCGTCTCGCACGTATTCGCACGTAGTCGAACGCACGGGTACGGCGGGTCATTCCCGTACGGGGTACAGGTGAGGCGCCGGTCACTGAGGCGCCGGTCACTGCGCCAGGGTCGCGCACGTGAGCAGCGCGAATCCCGCGACGCCGACGACCGTGCGCGCGGTGTGCAGCCGGTTCCAGCGCACCTCGAACGCCTCCCGGGCGGCGAGCCGCTGCTCTGGGGTGTCGAGGGGGGCCCGGTCGAGGGCGCCGTTCAGCGGGATGTTGCCGCCGATCGTGATCCCGTGGGACACCACGTTGGCGGCCAGCCCGAGCCCGGCGAGCAGCCGGTCGTCGGCGAGGAACACGGCGAGCAGGGGCCAGAGGATCACGCCGAGGAACAGGGCGAGGAACCACGGGTTCACGATGACCCGGTTGATCCGCCGCATGACGGCGGTGAACTCGTCGTCGCTCCCCTGCCCCAGCGCGGGCATGAAGACGAACCGGAACGCGAAGAAGAGCCCCACGTAGAGGCCGGTGGTCACGGTCGCCAGGACGAGGAGGACGGACGCCATGCGGGCCACCCTGGCATGCCGCGCCCGCGTCCGGCCACGGGATTCCGCGTTCCCGGTCGCGGATAATCGTACGAATTGGGGGCGCCTGTGGACAACCGGTCCGGGGCCGGTCCCGGACCTGGCAGCATGGCGGGGTGACAACAGCCCCCCAGCCCTCGCTCTTCCCGCAGTTCCCACAGGTCCCCGAGACGGCCGACGCCGTGCTGGAGGGCCTGGACCCGGAGCAGCGTGAGGTCGCCACGGCCCTGCACGGGCCGGTGTGCGTGCTGGCGGGCGCCGGGACGGGCAAGACCCGCGCCATCACCCACAGGATCGCGTACGGGGTGCGCTCGGGCGTCCTGCAGCCGCAGAGCGTGCTGGCCGTGACGTTCACGAACCGGGCGGCGGGCGAGATGCGCGGCCGGCTGCGCCAGCTCGGCGCGGACGGCGTCCAGGCGCGGACGTTCCACTCCGCCGCGCTGCGCCAGCTCCAGTACTTCTGGCCCCGGGCGGTCGGCGGCGAGCTGCCCCGGCTGGCCGAGCGGAAGATCCAGCTGGTCGCCGAGGCCGCGGCGCGGTACGGCACCCGGCTTGACCGGGGCGAGCTGCGGGACGTGGCCGGCGAGATCGAGTGGGCCAAGGTCACCCAGACCGCCCCCGAGGACTACGGCGCCGCCGCGCTGAAGGCCGGGCGGGACATGCCGCGCGACGCCGCCGAGCTGGCCGGGATCTACCGCTCGTACGAGCAGCACAAGGCCGAGCGCGGGGTGATCGACTTCGAGGACGTGCTGCTGCTGACGGTCGGCGTGCTGGAGGACCGGCCGGACATCGCCGAGCAGGTGCACCGGCAGTACCAGCACTTCGTCGTCGACGAGTACCAGGACGTCAGCCCGCTCCAGCAGCGGCTGCTGGAGCTGTGGCTGGGCGGCCGGGACGGCTTGTGCGTGGTCGGCGACGCGAGCCAGACGATCTACTCGTTCACCGGCGCCACCCCGGACCACCTCCTCGACTTCCGGCTGCGGCACCCGAACGCCACGGTGGTCAAGCTCGTCCGGGACTACCGCTCCACGCCCCAGGTCGTCCATCTGGCGAACGGCCTGCTCGCGCAGGCGAGCGGGCGGGCGGCCGACAGCCGGCTGGAGCTGATCGCCCAGCGCGCCCCGGGCCCCGACCCGGGCTACACCGAGTACGCCGACGAGCCCGCGGAGGCCGAGGGCACGGCCCGCCGGATCCGCCGGCTCATCGACTCCGGCGTCCCGGCCGGCTCGATCGCGGTGCTCTACCGGATCAACGCCCAGTCGGAGATCTACGAGCAGGCCCTCGCCGACCAGGGCGTGCCGTACCAGCTGCGCGGCGCCGAGCGGTTCTTCGAGCGGCCCGAGGTCCGCGAGGCCGGCATCGCCCTGCGCGGCGCGGCCCGCGCCGGGGGGAACGACGCGCTGCTGGACGACGCCGTGGACCTCGCCTCCCAGGTGCGGGCGGTGCTCGGCAGCATGAAGGGCGGCGCCTGGCGGCCCGAGGCCCCGGCCGGCTCCGGCGCGGCGCGCGACCGGTGGGAGTCCCTGGCGGCGCTGGTCCGGCTCGCGGAGGACTTCGGGCGGGCCCGCCCCGGCGCCACGCTGGGAGACCTGGTCGCCGAGCTCGACGCCCGCGCCCAGGCGCAGCACGCGCCGGCGGTGGACGGGGTGACGCTGGCGTCGCTGCACGCCGCCAAGGGGCTGGAGTGGGACGCGGTGTTCCTGGTCGGGCTGACCGAGGGGATGCTGCCGATCACGTACGCCCGGACGGACGAGCAGGTCGAGGAGGAGCGCCGGCTGCTGTACGTCGGGGTGACGCGGGCCCGGGAGCATCTGCAGCTGTCGTGGGCGCTGTCGCGTTCGCCGGGCGGGCGGGCGTCGCGGGTGCCGAGCCGGTTCCTGACCGGCCTGCGCCCGGGCAGCGGGGGGCTCACCGGGCGGTTCGGGGGAGCGGCCGGCACGGGTGGCGTCGAGCGGGGGAGCGGCTCATACGGCGGGAGCGGGGCCGGTGCGGTCGCGCGGCGCCGGCGGCGGACGTCGGTGCGGTGCCGGGTGTGCGGGCGGACGCTGACGCAGGCCGGCGAGATCAAGCTGATGCGCTGCGAGGACTGCCCGAGCGAGCTGGACGAGGCGCTGCACCAGCGGCTGCGGGAGTGGCGCGCCGGGCAGGCCGCGCTGACCGGCCAGCCCGCGTACTGCGTCTTCACCGACAAGACGCTGCTGGCCATCGCCGAGGCCGTACCCGCCGATTCGGCCGAGCTGTCCGCCATTTCGGGGGTCGGGACACGCAAACTGAACAGATTCGGCGCCGATGTTCTGGCCATCTGCGCTGGTCAGGACCTGTCTTCGGGGGCCGGGGCCGAGGACTGAGCCCAAAAACCTCGAAAAATGGTTTGCGTTCGCCCTCGGAAGGCTCATAGCCTTCCGAGCACGGAAGCAAGCGGTTCCGGGAACCGATGATTCCGTGTTCTACTGTTAGCTGCCCGCAGTGAGACACCTCTCACTGCACCGAGACGCCGAGAGGAGGCGAGAACCGTGGAGAGCACGATCACCAAACTGGTCGGCCGTCCCGTGACCGCCTCCTGCCCGATCGCCGTCTCCGAGCGTGGCCTGCGCGGCACCGGTCTGTCCGGTTCGCGCTCCGGTCTCGCACTGGGCAGCTCCCTCGGATCGGTCGCCGTAGTCAAGCGACCGACCCAGGCACCCGTGGCAGCACCGGCAGAGGCGAAGCAGGCCTATGCAGGCGTCATCGCGGGTGCCGGCCTCCAGGAGCAGACGTGGGCCTTCGGCGGACACATCGCCGCAGGCGCAACCGATGCCAATGAGCAGCACCAGACGATGCGGGGCTACCGCGGCCCTGAACCCTGGCAGGATCCATCTTGATCGAACAGATCGAGACGGCACCTACCAGGGCCGCGGAACCCGAAACCGGGATCCGCGGCCCTTTTGCTTGTCCCACCCGGGGGAACCTCCCCCGACCCGATGGCCCAGCGCCGATTACAGGAAGGCACAACGTGTCCACCCCCGTACACGCTCCCTACCTCCCCTCAGCTGACTCACCTGACCATCCCTCGGACCTGGAGGTCCCTTTGACCGCGGTCACCGCACTGACTTCGCTCGACGAGCGCATCGAGAGCCTCGGCGAGCTCGTCCCCTGCCGGACCTACGACCCCGAGGTCTTCTTCGCGGAGTCGCCGGCGGACGTCGAGTACGCCAAGTCGCTCTGCCAGACCTGCCCGGTGCGTGAGGCCTGCCTGGCCGGCGCCAAGGAGCGGCGTGAGCCGTGGGGCGTCTGGGGTGGCGAGCTCTTCATCCAGGGTGTCGTCGTAGCCCGCAAGCGGCCCCGTGGCCGTCCGCGCAAGAACCCGGTCGCGGCATGAACGTCCCCGGCACCATCTCCCGTCCCCACGCGCACGAACCCGAGAAGCAGGTCCCCACGATGAAGCCCTCCCCCGAGACCCCGAACGCACGTCCCGAAGCAGAGACGGTCGCCTGCGGCGAGCGTCAGAACAGGAAGCTCGAAATGCAACTCATGCCAGAAGCCCTCGCGCGTGCGCAATATCAGGAGCGCATGCGGGAGGCGGAAACGGAGCGCCGGGCGTTGGCGCTGGTCGCCGCCCGGCGGCTGCAGCGGCGGGCGGAGCGGGTCCAGCTCCGCGCGCGCCGTGCGCTCGCCATGGCGGTCATGAACTGACCCGGATTCGGGGGCCGCTCCCCCCGATCCCCCTCAGGGGCCTTCCCACCGCTCGGGAGGGCCCCTTCCCTTTTACGCCGTCGACTCCCCGAGCGCCTCCTCCGACGCCGCGAAGCCCGGGAGCCAGGCCTCCAGTTCCTCCCTCATGCGGACGCTTGCGTTCAGCTGGCACAGGACGCCGATCGTCGACAGCGTCACCCGGTGGATCAGGAGGTACGACGGGGGGAGGTTCAGCTGCTTGCCCAGGTGGTGGGCCGGGGCGCGGGGGTCCGCTATGCGGGCCGCCTGGGTGCGCATCCAGGCGCGGGTGAACGTGAACTCGTCCGCCCCCGCCGGTTCGATGATCGGGACCAGGTAGTCCAGCACCGCCTGCGGGTCCAGGGTGATCGTCGGCTTGACGAAGCCCTCCGTGCGGAGCATCTCGTAGACCTCGTCCGCCTCGCCGGCCAGGGCCAGGCGCAGGGCTTCCCCGATGGTCGGGGGGAGGCCCTCCGTGAGGCGGTCCACCGTGCCGAAGTCCATGACGCCCAGGCGCCACTCCTCGGGGGAGCCCTCCTTGATGAGGCGGAAGTTCCCCGGGTGCGGGTCCGCGTGCAGCAGGCCCGTGCGGGCCGTGCCGGCGAAGAGGAAGCGGGCCAGGAGCTGGCCCACCCGGTCGCGCTCCTCCTCGGTGCCGTCGGATATGAGGGAGGCGAGCGGGACACCGTCCATCCACTCCGTCACCAGGACCTGGTCGGCCTGATGCACCACGTCCGGGACGAACACGTCCGGGTCGTCCGCGAACTCCGCCGCGTACGCCTTCTGCGCCCGCGCCTCCAGCCCGTAGTCCAGCTCCTCCGACACCCGGTCCCGCAGCTCGGCGATCAGCGGCTTGATGTCCATGCCCGGGATCAGCGGACCCAGCAGCCGGGAGAACCGGGCGAGCTGGGTGAGATCGCTGAGCAGCGCCTCGCCCGCCCCCGGATACTGCACCTTCACCGCCACCTCACGGCCGTCGTGCCACACCGCCCGGTGGACCTGGCCGATCGACGCCGCCGCGGCCGGGGTGTCCTCGAAGGAGTCGAACAGGTCCCGCCAGTCCTCCCCGAGCCGCTCCGCCAGCGCCTGGTGCACCGATCTCACGGGCATCGGCGGCGCCGCCTCCTGGAGCTTCGTCAGGGCCGCCCGGTACGGCCCGGCGATGTCCTCGGGCAGGGCCGACTCGAAGACGGACAGCGCCTGCCCGAACTTCATCGCCCCGCCCTTCAGCTCGCCGAGCACCTTGAACAGCTGCTCGGCGGTGCGCTGCTGGAGCTCACGGGCCACGATCTCCGCGGACCGCCCGCCGATCCGCTTGCCCAGCCCCCAGGCCGTACGGCCCGCGAACCCTATGGGCAGCGCGGCCAGCTTCGCCGTCCGCGTCACCGCCTTACGAGGAAGATCAGACACGTGCCCCTCCAGCTTCCTGTCCGGCCCCGAGCGGCCCGGCGGAGTCCGCCGCGCCGCAGCCGCACTCCGGATACGGTTCCAGCCTGTTCATGTCCGGCTCGAGCCCCGGCAGGGCCAGCTCCAGCCGTGCTCCCGTGACCGGTGGCAGCCGCCCGTCCAGAAAGGTCAGGGCATGGCTCGCGGTCAGTCCCGCCACCATTGTCGCCAACGCGACGTCGCAGGCGTGCACCCCCTTCGCCGCGGCACCGGACCGCCACTGCGCCAGCAGCCGGGGCCACTCCGGCTCCTCTGCCGCCCGCGCCCCCGCCAGACACCCGGCACACGCCGTGCCGCCCGGCAGCACCAGCGGGCCCACCACCCCCGTCGCCTCCAGCACCCCCGCGAAGAGATGCGGCGTCCCCACCGCCATCAGCCCCTCCACCGCCCCCGGATCCGGCGCGTACACCGCGAGCCCGTCCCGCGGCGCGACCACCACCAGCGTGTACGGCACCGACTCACCCCCGCCGGCCCGCCCCCGATCCGGCGCCGCGCCCCGCACCACCCGCCGCGCCGACACCGCCCGCCGCTCCCCGACGCCCTCCGCCCCGTGCCCCCCGGGCGACACGTCCCACGGCTCCACACACCCCCCGTCCAGCACATCGACCCGCCCCACCCCCGCCGCGGAGAGCAGCGCCGCGACCGCCGTGCCCACCCGCCCGGCCCCCCGCACCTGCACCCGCAGCGCCCGCCGTGCCGCCAGCCGCCGCAGCGCCCCGTCCGGCTCGGGGTGCACGACGGACAGCGACGCGAGATCCGGACGCAGCCGGTCGAGGGCGGCCGTCCGCTCCCGCAGCCGGGCGACCGCCGGCCCGCCGCCCACGGCGTCCGTGAGCAGCCCCGACCGCCCGAGCGCCGCCACCAGCTGATCCGCCCGCCCGGCCGGCAGCCCCAGCGCACCGGCCTCCCGGCGCAGCAGCTCCATCCCCCGGGCCCCCGTGAGCCGCTCCAGCAGCATCCCCGCGGCCGGATCCAGCGGCCCGAACGTCATGGCCGCCGCCCGCGTCACCCCAAACTGCACCGTCTGTCCCGTCCGCCACGCCCGGCGCAGCGCCGGCTTGAGCATGGGATGCGGCCCGTCCGTCCCGCGTTCCCCGTCCATGGCTCCCCCGTCCGTCGCAGTCACCTCCGCCGCCCGGAAGCGAGCGGCGGACACCACCCTGCACCCCCGGCCCGGAAACCCGCCGACCGCTGTCCACAGGGCACCGGCGCTTGTCGTACAAATGCGCGCCGGGACGCGCTGCCGGACCCCGTACCGAGAGTCAGCTTGAACGTGTTCAAATCTGCTGTCAACCGCGCGGCGCGACCGGCCGGCCCCCGGCACTGTGACGAACCCGACTCCCGCCGAACACCAGGTCCGCGCCGTGAATCAAATCCCGTGCCCCCTATGGGGGATACATCCCTCTATGGAGGCCGACCCCGGTAAAGAGCCTGCGCAAATCGTGTGTGAGCACGTCGTGATCTGGCCTCGGGTCGGGACTTGTGCCCTGTACAGCCTGTAACGTCGAGGCCGTGCCTGCCGAACATCAGCGCAGCCGACCCGACCCCGCAGGACCGAAGCCCACGAGCGCGGTCGAGGTCCGGCGCAGTGCGCGCAGGCGCCGTACGGTCTCGGCGTACCGCGACGGCGACCGCACCGTGGTCCTGATCCCCGCCCGGATGTCGGAGGCGGAGGAGCAGCGCTGGGTCGAGGTGATGCTCGACAAGCTCCAGGCGCAGGAGCGGAAGCGGATGCTGGGCGACGCCGAGCTCGCCGTACGCGCCGGGCAGCTCGCGGACCAGTTCCTCGGCGGCCGCGCCCGGCCCAGCAGCGTCCGCTGGGTCACCAACCAGAACACCCGCTGGGGCTCGTGCACCCCGGCCGAGGGCAGCATCCGGCTGTCGCACCGGCTGCAGGGGATGCCCGAGTACGTCGTCGACTACGTGCTGGTCCACGAGCTCGCGCATCTGCTGGTCCCCGGTCACGGACCGCGTTTCTGGAAGCTGCTGGAGGCCTATCCGAAGACGGAGCGGGCGCGCGGCTATCTGGAGGGCGTCGTCGCGACCGAATCGCTGCCCTACATTCCCGGCCAGCCGGACAAAGGCTAGGCTGAGCCGGACGCAGGGCCGGGGGATCACCCGGCACGACGACGGCGACGTACCGGCCGGGGACCCACCCGGGCCGGGTCGGCGTGAGGCCGGGACCGCCCGGTCCGTCGGGTTTACAGCAAAGGCGCGGAGGGGGACGGTCGTTCGGCATGACCAGGCAATTCCAGCGTGGCCACAAGGCCAAGATCAGTGATTTGACGCCCGGAACCGACCTGTACGTAGGTGTGCAGATCGCGGGTCCGGGGTTCGGGTTCGACATCAGCTGCTTCGGGCTCGACGCCAACGAGCAGCTCACCGACGACCGGTACTTCATCTTCTTCAACCAGCCGAAGTCGCCGGAGGAGTCCATCCAGCAGCTCGGCGCGCAGTCGGGCGACACGCAGTCGTTCCGGATCACGCTCGACCGGATACCGCAGTCGATCCGCAAGCTGTCCTTCACCGCGACGATCGACGGTTCCGGGACGATGTCCCAGGTGGGGCCGGGCTATCTGCGGATCGTCGCCGGCGGCGAGGAGGTGGCCCGGTACGCGTTCAACGGCTCGGAGTTCACCACCGAGCGCGCGGTGATGATCGGTGACTTCTACTTCAAGGACGTCTGGCGGTTCGCGGCCGTCGGCCAGGGCTTCGACGGCGGGCTCGACGCGCTGCTGAAGAACTTCGGCGGCGAGGTCCTCGAGGAGCAGGCGCCGGCGCTTTGAGTCATGAACGTAGCGTTGCTTTTCGCCGGTGGTATCGGCTCGCGGATGAACAGCCGGGCCCTGCCCAAGCAGTTCCTCGAGATCCACGGCAAGCCGATCATCATCCACACCCTCGAGCACTT
>NZ_WEGJ01000005.1 GCF_009604385.1 Streptomyces smaragdinus | reverse complement strand
CTCAGCGGTCCGGGGCGCTGACCCACAGCCCGCGCTCGTCGCCGCGCGGGTCGTCGACGACGCCCTGCTCGGGGTCGTCGAAGACCATCACGGGACGCTTGTCCAGGTCGTACGGGGCCCATCCGGGGGGGGGTCAGCCGGCGACGCCGTGCAGGGCGACGGCGACCGCCGTGCGGGCGATCGTGTCCGGATCCTCCGCGGCGCCGAGCTCGGTCCGGCGGACGGCGGCGTCCACGACGCCCTGCAGGAGCATCGCCGTGAGGCGGGGCTGCGCGTGGCCCAGGGCCGCGAGGGCGTCGACGACCACGGAGACGAGCCCGCCGTGGGCGGCGCGGATCTTCTCCCGCGCGCCGGCGTCCAGCTCGCCGGCGGAGATGGCGACGACCGCCCGGTGCCGGCGGTCGCCCACCAGCGCCAGCTGGCTGCGGACGTACGCCTCGACCTGCCCGGCCGGTGTCGCGACGGCCGCCATGGCCGCCTCGACCTCCGCGGCCCAGACGGGGAAGTCGACGGCGCACAGCTCCTCGACGACCGCGGCCCGGCTGCGGAAGTACTCGTAGACGGAGGACCGCGCCAGCCCCGTGCGCTCGGCGAGCGCGGGGAAGGTCAGCGCCTCCGTGCCGCCCTCGGACAGCAGGGAACGCGCGGCGTCCAGCAGCGCGGCGCGCTGCATGTTCCGGTGCTCGGCCACGGAGGCCGCTCTGATGCGGGGCACGGCACCACTGTATGCCCCCGCCCCGCGGCCCGGGAGGGATCCCGTCCGTCCCGCGCTCACCTGCCGAACGCGGCCAGCTTGGCCCGCAGCTGCAGCACCGACTTGGTGTGGATCTGGCTGACGCGGCTCTCCGTGACCCCCAGGACCTGGCCGATCTCGGCGAGGGTCAGACCCTCGTAGTAGTAGAGGGTGACGACGGTCTTCTCCCGCTCCGGGAGCGTGTTGATGGACCGGGCCAGCAGCCGGCGCAGCTCGCGGTCCTCGGCGACCTCGACGGGGTTGTCCGCCGCCGTGTCCTCCAGGGTGTCCATCAGGCTGAGCCGGTCGCCGCCCTCGGAGCCGACGTGCAGCAGCTCCTCCAGGGCCACCACGTTGGCCAGGGACAGCTGGCTGAACACCGCGTGCAGCTCCTCGATCGGGATGCCCATCTCGTCGGCGACCTCGGCCTCGGTGGGACTGCGGCGCAGGCTGGCCTCCAGCGTGCCGTAGGCCCGCTCCACGGCCCGCGCCTTCTGCCGGACCGAGCGGGGGATCCAGTCCAGCGCGCGCAGTTCGTCGATCATGGCGCCGCGGATCCGGGTGATCGCGTAGGTCTCGAACTTGATCGACCGCTCCGGGTCGAACTTCTCGATCGCGTCGATCAGCCCGAAGACACCGGAGGAGACGAAGTCCGCCTGCTCCACGTTGGACGGCAGCCCGACGCTGACCCGGCCGGCGACATACTTGACCAGGGGCGAGTAGTGCAGGATCAGCTGCTCGCGCAGCCGTCCGTCGCCGCTGCCCTTGTAGGCGCGCCACAGCTTCTCCAGCGAGCTGGGCACCGGGGGACGCGGCGAGGCGCACTCCGCGTCGGACGCCGCCGCGCGGTCGGACCCATGGGTGTGCTGGGGCATGCGTGCCTAGTGCCGTTCCGTCTCGAGGTGCCTCGATGCACGGCGCCCGGCCGGGTGACCGGGAGCCGGAATCCTGGTGAGCGTAGCGTGACATCGGGGTCGCGGAGGGCGACTGACGACACTTTCCGTGGCCGCAGATACGTTCCGCTGCCGACGCCCGCGGGCGGCCCGCGAGCCGCCCGGAAGGGGGCGCGAACCGGTCGCCGCGGGGGTGTCCAGAGGGCCGTTTACTGTCATCCCCTTCACCCTTTCACCGGAACTCCGCAGGTCAAGGACCGCCTCACCACCTGATCGGGTGCTCTCGCCCGGTGGGCACCAACTGCCATCGATCGCCCTTGCGTTCGACGAAGCCAAGAGACAGCAGCTCATAAAGCCTGCCCAAGGCTTCGTCGCGCTCCGTGCCCGACTCCCGGGCCACCCAGGCGCCGTCCACACTCCCCCTCCCGGGTAATGCGTCGAGCACACGTGCGGCCACCGGCGAGAGCCGGTCCCGGCGGGTGACCGGTCCACGCGCCGCGGGCGCCAGATCCGCCCCGATCCGGCCCACGAGCTCGGCGACGTGCGCGGCCCCGGTGACCACCTCCGCCCCGTCGCGCAGCAGCTCGTGCACCCCCGCGGAGCCCGCCGAGGTGACCGGCCCCGGGACGCCCATGGTGATGCGCCCCAGCCTCCGCGCCTGGCGCGCCGTCGACAGGGACCCGCTGCGCAGCGCGGCCTCGACGACCACGGTCCCCCGGGTGAGGGCGGCGATGACCCGATTGCGCAGGATGAACCGGCTGCGCGAGGGGTGCTCCCCCGGCGCCAGCTCCGCCACCAGCAGTCCCTGCGCCGCCAGCCGCCCGATGAGCTCCGCGTTCCCCGGCGGATAGACCCGGTCCACCCCGCAGGCCAGCACCGCGACGGTGGCCCCGCCCGCCGCCAGGGCACCCCGGTGGGCGGCGGAGTCGATCCCGTAGGCCGCACCGGACACCACGATCCACCCCCGCTCGGCGAGCCCCGCGCCCAGCGCCCCCGCCACATGCGCCCCGTACTCCGTACAGGCCCGCGCCCCCACCACGGCCACCGACCGCAGCGCCCAGAGCCTCAGGTCCGGACTCCCGCGCACCCACAGCCCCACGGGCCGCGCGTCACCCAGATCGTCGAGCTGCGTCGGCCACTCCCGCTCCCCCGGGCACACGAACCTCCCGCCCCCCGCCTCGAACCGCTCCAGCGCCCGCACCGGATCGAACCCCCCGGCCCGCCCCCGGAACCCGCCCGCCGCACGCCCCCCGAGGTACGGCGGATCACATCCCTCCCGGCTCAGATCCCGGGCGACGGCCTCCACCCCGTACTCCCTGACCCACCGCCCGACCGCCGGGTCCCCGGGCTCGACGACCCGGCTCAGCATCACCCGGGCGACCCGCTCGTCGCCCGCCGTCAGACAGTCCCCGTCCATCCCTCACCCCCGTACCGGAAAGGTCACCCCGCGGGGCACCCCCGTGCGCATCTCCAGCGCGAAGTTGACGTCCTGCGCCGTGGGCCGGTCGTGCCCCGCCAGATCCGCCACCGACCAGGCCACCCGCAGCACCCGGTCCAGCCCCCGCGCCGTGAGCAGCCCCCGCTCCATGTCCGTCTCCGCCTCGTACATCGCCCCCGGCGCCGGAGGCCACCGCGTCCGCAGCTCGTACCCGGGCACCTCCCCGTTCGTCCGCCACGGCGTCTCCGCCAGCCGGGCCCGGGCCCGCTCCCGCGCCGCCAGCACCCGCGCCGCCACGGACTCCGTGGACTCACCCCCCGGACCGGCGCCGGTCAGCTCCGGCCGCCCCACCGGCGCGACCGTGATCCGCAGATCGACCCGGTCCATCAGCGGCCCGGAGAGCCGCGCCCGGTACCGCCGGACGATCTCCGGCCGGCAGTCGCACGGATCACCGCCCGTGCTGCCGTAACGCCCGCACGGACACGGGTTGGCCGCCAGCACCAGCAGAAACCGCGCCGGCATGCTCATCATCCCGGCGGCCCGCGCCACGACCACGTACCCGGACTCGAGCGGCTGCCGCATGGCGTCCAGCACCTGAGGCCGGAACTCCGCCGCTTCGTCCAGAAAAAGCACCCCTCTGTGCGCCAGCGAGACCGCCCCCGGCCGGGGCAGCCCCACCCCGCCGCCGACGATCGACGGCATGGACGCGGAGTGATGGGGCGCGCAGTACGGCGGCCGGGAGAGCATCGGCCGGCCCGGCGGCAGCGTGCCGGCCACCGAGTGGACGGCCGTCACCTCCAGCGAATCCTTCTGCGTGAGCGGCGGCAGCAGCCCGGGCAGCCGCTCGGCGAGCATCGTTTTGCCCGCTCCGGGCGGCCCCTTCAGGAAGAGGTGGTGCCGCCCGGCCGCCGCGACCTCCAGCGCCGTCCGCGCCATGTGCTGGCCCGCCACGTCCGCCAGGTCCGGCGGCGGGGAGCCGTCCGCCACCCCCGTGCCCAGGCCCGCCCCGGGGATCGAGAGGCCGGCGAGCAGCGGATCGGGGCGGGCCTCCGCCGCCTCGTCACGCTCCTCCTCCGGCGGGACCTCGCCGTTCAGCAGGGCGATCAGCTGGCGCAGGCTGCGGATGCCGAGCACCGACATCCCCGGCACCAGCGCCGCCTCCGCGGCCGTCCGCTCCGGGACCACCACATGCTTGAACCCGGCGTCCGCCGCCGCCAGCACCGCCGGCAGCACACCCCGCACCGCCCGCACCCGGCCGTCCAGACCCAGCTCGCCGAGCATGACGAGATCGGCCAGCTGCGGCGGGGCGATGCGCTCCGCCGCACCGAGCACCGAACACGCAATGGCGAGATCGAAGCCCGAGCCGCCCTTGGGGACGGACGCCGGACTCAGCCCCACCGTGAGCTTCTTCTGCGGCCAGGTCACGCCCGAGTTCACCACCGCGGCCCGGACCCGGTCGCGGCTCTCGGCGAGGCTGCGGTCCGGCAGGCCGACCAGGGAGAACGCCGCGACGCCCGGCTCCAGATCGGCCTGCACCTCGACCACCACGCCCTCGACGCCGACGAGGGTGACACAGCACGTACGCGCGAAACCCATCAGGCCACACCCCGCACATGCTCGATCCGGGCGGCGCCCCGGTCGGGCAGCACCACCCCGACGAGATCGATACGGACCCCGCCCGTCGGCGGGCCGCCGTGCCGGCGCAGCCACTCCTCGGCCAGATGTCTCAGCCGGGCGGCCTTCTCCCGGGTCACGGCCTCCATGGGGTGCTGGAAGCCGTGACCCGAGCGGGTCTTGACCTCACAGATCACCAGGGCGTCGTCGTCCAGGGCCACCAGGTCGATCTCGCCCTCACGGCAGCGCCAGTTCCGGGCGAGGACCGTCATGCCCGCCGCCGCGAGCGTGCGCTCCGCAAGGCGCTCGCCGTAGCGCCCCATTGCCTGTTTCGCGTTCGTCACGCGGATCACCTCCGGACATCACGATGCCCGGACAATCCGCAAGTTTTGGATCTTGGTGGACAACCCGGGTGACCGAGTTGTCCACAGGGGGAAAACAGGACTAGCTGCCGAGCTCGTCGGACGGCAGCTCCAGATCCGACTTGTTCAGCTCCTCGATGTTCACGTCCTTGAACGTCAGCACCCGCACCTGCTTGACGAACCGCGCCGGCCGGTACATGTCCCACACCCAGGCGTCCGCCATCGAGACCTCGAAGAACACCTCACCCTGGACCGAGTGCACCTGCATCTCGTAGTCGTTGGTGAGATAGAAACGGCGCTCGGTCTCGATCACGTATTTGAACAGACCGACGACATCGCGGTACTCCCGGTAGAGCTTCAGCTCCATCTCGGTCTCGTACTTCTCGAGGTCCTCGGCGCTCATGGCGCGTCCCCTTCCGCCGTCGTCACCCCATTGTGCGTCAGACCCGCTCGGAAACGAGGCGGACCGGACGACTCGGTGGTCCCTCGTCGATCAGCCGCCCCAGCAGTTCCGCGAGTGTGGTCGGGTACACGGTCTCACGCGTGGCGGACAGTTCCGCGGAAGTCCACCACCGCAGTCCCGTCACGCTGCGCCGCTCCAGCTCGGTCCAGCCGTCCGTGGACGTGGTCAGGGACGCTCCCGGGCTGCCGGCGCGGGCCAGGTAGTACCACTCGTCCTGCTGCCACCGCCGGCCGTCGAACGGGAAGGAGCACCGCCGCTGCCACAGCACCGGCCCCAGGCTCACCTCCGAGGCGGCAATCCCGGTCTCCTCGGCCAGCTCCCGCAGCGCGGCCTCCTCCCGGGTCTCCGCGCCCTCGAGTCCGCCGCCGGGGGTGTACCACCAGCGCACGGACGGGTCGGCCGGCTCGTACCCCTGCATCAGCAGGATCCGGTCCTCCGGGTCCAGCAGCACCACCCGCGCGACCTGCCGCTCCACCGCCTCAGCCACGACTGCCCCCCACCTTCCGCGCCACCGGCCCGTACGCCGCTCCCGCCAGGATCAGCAGCGCCCCCGCCATGATCGCCCACACCAGGGGCTCCAGCGGTCCCGGCGAGGACACCCCGCCCGGCAGCTCCGCGAAGCCCGACGGCCGCGGCAGCATCCCCGCCCCGCCCAGCGGCCACGCGGTGGCGTCCACCCGCCCCTTCACCGCGGAGACCGGGACGGAGCCCTGCGCCTGTTCGGTCAGCCGGTCCGCCGAGTCGATCGAGATCCCGCGGTTGTCACCCAGCAGGAAGAGCCTCCCCTTCTCCACCCTGGTGGAGAAGTGCTGCTCCGTCGTCATCACCCCGCCGTCCAGATACGGCTCCTCGACGGGCTTCCCGTTGACCGTCAGCCGGCCCTCGGCGTCGCAGCAGCGCACCTCGTCGCCGCCGAGGCCGACGATCCGCTTGACCTCGGGAGCGGTGCCCCACGTGGCGTCCTGGAAGACCACGACGTCACCGCGCCGGACCTCGTCGGCGGATATCCGCTCGGCCAGCACCTTCTGGCCGCCCACGACCGTCGGGGACATCGAGTCCGTGGGCACGGTGTACGGCTGGTAGAGGACCGCCGCCCAGGCGAAACCGCCCAGGAACAGCACACAGCCCAGCGCGACGGCCACGTTCGACACCACGTTCGCGGCCCTGCGGCCGGCTGATCCTCGTACCATGCGCGGCACATTACTTCACAGGTTTGCCGCAAGGTATCCGCGCCGGGTCCGGGAACCCGTCCCGGCCGGTGGTCCGGGGGTGGTCCCCCGGGAAAACACAGCGTCACGGCCCGGTGAGGATCACCGGGCCGTGACGTCACACACCAGAGGCCGTCAGCCGTCGAGCCCCGCCCGCCGGATCAGCCGGCGCCGCCGGACGAGGACCAGCGGAACCGCGCCGAGCAGCCCCAGGCCGGCCGGGGCGGCGCCCAGCGCCTTGTCGGCCACCTGGTCGCCGATGCCGGGCTGGTCGTACGTGTCCGGGATCGGCAGCGTGCCCCAGCGGGAGATCGGCCAGGCGCGGACGACCGCACGGCCCACGACCTCGTCGTTGTCGACGAAACCGCCGCCCGGCTGCTCCATGTGCCAGCGGGAGTCCAGCGAGTCGTTGCGGTGGTCGCCCATCACCCAGATCTTGCCCTCGGGCACCTTCAGCGGACCGAAGTTCTTGTCCTTGCACGGCGTGGTGCCGGGGAACGTCACGTAGTCCGACTCGTCCAGCGCGACCCCGTTGACCTTCACCGGGCCGTCGCCGTGGCACTCGACGGTGTCACCGCCCACCGCGATGACGCGCTTGACCAGGTCCTGGCCCTCCGCGTACAGGCCGATGAAGCCGAGGACCCGCTGCACCGGACCCGGCTCGGGGGCCTCGGCGTCCGGCAGCCAGTCGCCCGGGTCGTGGAAGACGACGACCTCGCCGCGCTCCGGCTCGGAGCCGAACCACGGGGTCAGCTTGTCGACCAGGATCCGGTCGCCCCGCTGGAGGGTGTTCTGCATCGAGTCCGACGGGATCGAGAACGCCTGCAGCAGGAACGTCTTGATCAGCAGCGCCAGCACCAGGGCGATGCCGATGAGGATCGGCAGCTCCTTCCAGAAGGACCGGTGCTGCCGCGCCGCGGGCGTCTCGTCGTCGGGCTCGTCCACGTCGTCGTCCGGGCCGGATCCACCGGGGCCGTGGCCCGCCGGGTCGTCGGGTTCGCTCACGTCCGGGTCCGGGCCGGCGCCGTCAGCGACGGGCGCCGGCGGGCGCTCGTCGAACTCGTCGTCCTGCCCGGAGCGTGCGCCGACTGCCACGTCCCCCACATCCACTCCTCAACTGTCGCCGTCCATGGTCGCGCCGCCTGTACCCGATCCGGTGCAGGCCCACCAATCCCATAACGAGCGGGAGTTCCGCAGGAGTCGGGAGAGGGCCGATTACTTGCGAACCGTCTGCCGGGGGGCTGTCCACGCCGTCGACGAGCGAACCGATCTGTGCCGAGGACACACTAGTGTCCCCCGGCTCCGGTTCGGGAACCGACGCGTAGGTGTCCGGATCCTCGAGCCGCCGCCAGTGGCCGAACGGCCAGGCGATGGCCCAGGCCTTGCCCACCACATGATCCTCGGGGACGGTGCCGTAGTACGGGCCGTCCTGCGGGCTCTTCCCGCCGTGCGCCCGCGAGTCCGCCGAGTTCGACCGGTGGTCCCCCAGGACGAAGATCCGTCCCTCCGGCACCCGTACGTCGAACGGCTCGGTCGACGGAACGTCGCCGGGATACAGATAGGGCTCCACGATCGGCGCCCCGTTGACCGTGATCCGCCCCTGCTTGTCGCAGCACACCACCCGGTCGCCGCCCACGCCCACGACCCGCTTGATCAGGTCCTGGTCCCGGTCGGAGGGCAGCAGGCCGATCCAGGTGAGGAACTCCTTGCCCTGCTTGACGACCGGGGGGTCGTCGTTCTCCCGGAAGGTGGTGTCGCCCTGCAGCCAGCCGCCGGGGTCCTTGAAGACGACCACGTCGCCGCGCTCCGGCTTCGCGCCGAACCAGGGCGAGAACTTGTTCACGACGACCCGGTCGCCGATCTTGATGGTCTGCTCCATGGACCCGGACGGGATCACGAAGGCCTGCAGCACGAAGGTCTTGATCACCAGGGCGATGACCAGCGCCACCCCGATGATGATCGGCACCTCGCGGACCGCCGAGCGGCGCCGTTTGCGTTTGATCTTCTTCTCCCGCAGCCGCCGCTCCACCCGCCCGCCGGGCACGACGTCGACTCTGGCGTGGCTACCCATACGACGGCCGCCCGATCGACGCCCAGCGTCCAGCCGGCCAGCCGATCCAGTCGGCGCGTCCGATCACCCGGTCCACGGGCACGGTGCCGCCGCCGGGCGCACCCAGATAATCGCGCGAATCCCGGGAGTCACTCCGGTGATCCCCCATGACCCAGAGCCTCCCTTCCGGCACCACGACGTCAAACGGTACGCGGGACGGCGTATCCCCCGGATAAAGGTAACCGGCCTCGTCAAGAGGCATGCTGTTGACCGTCAGCCGCCCCTGGAGGTCACAGCAGCGCACGCGGTCGCCGCCGACCCCGATGACCCGCTTGACGAAATCCGTCTCGACGGGCTCCGCCAGCCCCACGGACGAGGCCGCCTGGCGCAGCAGCCGCCGCACCTTGTTCCCGCCGGTGTCCTCGACGAACGATCCCGTACCGTCAAAGACGATCACGTCACCGCGCCTGGGCTCGCCGCCGAAGGAGTACGCCAGCTTGTTCACGAGCACCCGGTCGCCGGGCCGCAGCGTCCCCTGCATCGATCCGCTGGGAATCAGGAAGGGCTGCACCACGAACGTACTGACCAGCAATATCGTCACCAGGCAGACGGCGGTCAGCGCCGCGGCGGGCCGCAGCAGCCGGACATAACGCGAGGAGCGCGACAGCTCCTCCTCGCCGGCGTCCGAAAGGACCTCGGACGGGGAGGAAGGGCTGTCGCGCTCCGAAAGCTGTGCGTGCGTGTCCATCGGGGACGAGCGTAGCCGCCCGTCTGCGCCCCGTGGACGCGCCGGCTCAGTTGTCGCGCTTCTCCTTGATCTTCGCGGCCTTGCCGCGCAGCTCACGCAGGTAGTAGAGCTTGGCGCGCCGGACGTCGCCGCGGGTCACGAGCTCGATCTTCTCGACGACCGGGGTGTGCACCGGGAACGTCCGCTCGACGCCCACGGAGAAGCTGACCTTGCGGACCGTGAAGGACTCGCGCACGCCGGAGCCCTGACGGCGGATGACGACGCCCTTGAACTGCTGCACACGGGAGCGGTTGCCCTCGATGACGCGGACGTGGACGTTGACCGTGTCGCCGGGGCGGAACGGCGGGATGTCGGTGCGCAGGGAGGCTGCGTCGACGCTGTCGAGAAGGTGCGACATGATGTCTGCTTTCTTCGCCGATGCCACAGGTCATCAGCGGTACGTGGACGCACCGCGTGGTCACCGCGGCGCGGGTGTGTGGATCTGACACGGCTGCCGCGTCGGACGGGCGTCGTTCCCCCTGTGGCAGGGGCGCACGCCGGACGGAGGGCAGCCGGACTATTCTTCCACGGCCTGCTGCGATCGCCCAAATCGGCTCCCGGCCGGCCGCCAGCCCCCGTCCTCGTCCCGGACCCAGCCCAGGGCGACGAGGATCTCCCGGTCCTTCTTGTCGTACGCGGCCGGGTCGGCGCCCTCGATGAGCTCCGGCCGGTTGGCCGTCGTCCGGCGGAACGCCTCGTCGCGGCGCCACCGGGCGATCTTCCCGTGGTGTCCGCTGAGCAGCACCTCGGGGATGCCCCGGCCGCGCCACTCGGGGGGCTTGGTGTAGACGGGGCCCTCGAGGAGGTTCGCCATGGGGCCGGGGGCGAAGGAGTCGTCCTGGTGGGAGGCGGCGTTGCCGAGGACGCCGGGCAGCAGCCGGGCGATGGCCTCGACCATCACCAGTACGGGGGCCTCCCCGCCGGCCAGCACGTAGTCGCCGACGGACACCTCGCGCAGGTCGCAGCGGTCGGCGTACTCCTCGATGACGCGGCGGTCGATGCCCTCGTAGCGGGCGGGGGTGAAGACGAGCCAGGGCTTCGCGGACAGCTCCACGGCCAGCTCCTGGGTGAAGGGGCGGCCGCTGGGGGTGGGGACGACGATCACGGGGGCGTCGCCGTCGCCGGACGCGATGATCTCGTCCAGCGCCTCGCCCCACGGCTCCGGCTTCATCACCATGCCGGGGCCGCCGCCGTACGGGGTGTCGTCGACGGTGTTGTGCCGGTCGTGGGTCCAGGAGCGCAGGTCGTGGATGCGTACGTCGAGCTGACCGCGGGCGGCGGCCTTGCCGACCAGGGAGACGTTCAGCGGGGCGAGGTACTCGGGGAAGATCGTGACGACGTCGAGCCTCACGCGCCGGAGTCCTTCGCCGCCTCGTCGGTGTCCGCCAGCAGACCGGGCGGCGGGTCGATCACGATGCGCTGCTTCTCCAGATCGATCTCCGGGACGATCTCGGCCACGAACGGGATCATGACCTCGGCGCCCTCGGGCGTCCGTACGATCAGCAGGTCGTGGCCCGGCAGATGGGCGATCTCCGCGATCCGGCCCACCTCGGCGCCGTCCACGGTGACCACGTCGAGGTCGGCCAGCTGGTGGTCGTAGAACTCCTCGGGGTCCTCCGGCACCTCGTCCGGGTCGACCTCGGCGATCAGCAGGGTGTTGCGCAGGGCCTCGGCGCCCGTGCGGTCGCGTACGCCCTCGAAGCGCAGAATCAGCCGGCCGCTGTGCACGCGGCCGGTCTCGATCGTGAGCGGGCCCACCGCGGCGGGATCGGTGGCCAGGACCGCGCCGGGGCCGAGCCTCAGCTCCGGCTCGTCCGTCCGTACCTCGACGGTGACCTCGCCCTTGATGCCGTGGGCACGGCCGATACGCCCGACTACCAGCTGCACGGTGAATTCCTCGGTGTCTCGGATGACGACGACGGGCCGGGAAGGCTTGGAGTCCAAGCCTTCCCGGCCCGTGCCGCGCCGCCCCGTCAGGAGGCGGCGGATGCGTCAGCGGATCTGGTCCACATCAACCAGATCGACGCGGATGCCACGCCCGCCGAGCGCACCGACGACGGTGCGCAGGGCCCGGGCCGTACGGCCGTTGCGGCCGATCACCTTGCCGAGGTCGTCGGGGTGCACCCGGACCTCCAGCACGGTGCCGCGGCGCAGGCTGCGGCGGGCGATCTGCACCTCGTCGGGATTGTCGACGATGCCCTTCACCAGGTGCTCGAGGGCCTCCTCGAGCATCCTCAGGCCTCGGTGGACTCGGCCGGGGCGTCGGCGGCGGCCTCGGCCTTCTTCTCGGTCTTCTTCGCCTTGGCGGTCACGGCCTCGCCCTTGGGCTCGTCGCCGGACTCCTTGGCGGCGGCCTCGAAGAGGGCGCGCTTGTCGGCCTTCGGCTCGGCGACCTGCATCGGCGCCGGGGCCGGCAGGCCCTTGAACTTCTGCCAGTCGCCGGTGACCTTGAGGATGGCCAGGACGGGCTCCGTCGGCTGCGCGCCGACGCCCAGCCAGTACTGGGCGCGCTCCGAGTCGACCTCGATGCGGGAGGGGTTCTGCACCGGGTGGTACAGGCCGATCTCCTCAATGGCCCGGCCGTCACGGCGGGTGCGGGAGTCGGCGACGACGATGCGGTAGTGAGGCGAACGGATCTTGCCCAGACGCTTCAGCTTGATCTTGACTGCCACGGGAGTGGTGTCTCCTGAACTTGACGTGGGTGGGCTCGGCGGGGTGCTGCGTGGGGTTGCGGCATCCGAGGTGCCCGATGGACGCGTCAGCCGGAGGAGAGAGGGGTCCTGTGCGACTGTCGAGTACAGCGTCCCATTGTGCCACAGCCTCGCGGGGGCGGGTCACGGTGTCCGGCGCCGGTCGTGCTGCGGGGGCCTCGCCCCCGGGCCCCCTTCGCCGGCGCTTCGCGCCTTGTCCTCAAACGCCGGACGGGCTGGAAATGGCGCTCTTCGCGCTGTCGGCCGCCGGACAGGGACGGAAACGGCGTTCTTCGCGCCGTCGGCCGCCCGGCAGTGTCCGGGTTTTGGGCACGCCTACATGGCCGGGTGACCCCATGGGCACCCGGCCATGTATGGCCGTCGGGGCTCGAGCAGCTGCAGTCCCTGCTGGAGCTCCGGGTTAGGCCGCGGCCGCCGTCTCCGGGATGCGGAAGGGCTTTCCGCAGCCGCCGCAGACGATCGGGGCTTGCGCGAGGACGGACGGGACAACGCGTACGTTGCGCCCGCAGTCGCAGACCGCCTTCACCCGGACGCCTCCGCCGGATGAGCCGTGTCTGGCGGCTGGTCCCCGGAAGGCACGGGTGGTCTCGGCCGTCGTGGCCACCGTGTGCGCCTTCAGGGCACGCGACAGGCGTTCCATCGCCGGCCGGTACCGCTTCTTTGTCTCGGGGGTGAGGGTCACCAGCGAGAACCCGCTGCTCGCATGCGGCTCATCCGCATGTTCGAGCCCGAGTTCTTCGGCGATGGCCAGGAATCGGCGGTTGTGGTAGCGGCCCGCCCGCGAGGTGTCGCGGATGCCGCGGGCCGCTGCCACGCCGTGGACAGCTTCATGCAGGAGCCGTTCGAAGGAGAGTTCCCCGCCACAGGCGGACGAGGACTCCCCGATTAGCGCTTCAGGCGCGGCAAGATCAGGCAGCTCGGGGTGGTGCCGCTGGATTTCGGCCCACGCGAGTGCCAGCTCCGCTGCCAGTACAGGTGGTGTCGTGCTCACGTCGTGAATAACGAGCGAGTGCCCGCCGGTGTTCCGATTCCCGGCATCCGAAATGATTTGCCCCTACCAGTCAGTTCACTACTCATACGTCGTGACGAGGGCAGGTACGCAGAACTACGGGGATTGCAGCTCGTACGGGCATGGCTCACTACAAGCTGACACAAACCCGGCGTGTACCCCCCGGCGCGCGCTCGACGGGCGCGCCGGGGACAGCTCATGTATACGACGGGTTGTACACCGATACGGTTCCCCGGGGAACCGGAACGCCGTCCTCAGTAGGAACGGGCCACGATCGCCACCGTACCCGGGGCGTCGTCGGCGACGGGCACGGACCCGTCCTCGGCCACCAGGCACCGTACGGAAACGGACTGCTCGCCCAGCTTCTCCTCGCCCTCGGGGCCGAGGTCGGCCCACGGGATACGGGCCCAGCCGCCGCCCACGGCGACCTCGGCCGCCTCCTCCAGGGTCGCCACCTCGCTCGTACGCGACTCGCGGCGCTCCCGGGACTGGGTCAGCAGCAGCTCCTGGTCCTCCTCCAGCAGCTTCGGCAGCAGCGCCTCCAGCGCGTCCAGCGCGACCGGCTCCTTGCCGCCGGCGATCCGCCGGGCGACCATCGCGGTGCCGTTCTCCAGGTCGCGCGGGCCGATCTCGACGCGCACCGGGATGCCCTTGAGCTCCCAGTCCACCGCGCGCCGGCCGAAGGGGGTGTCGGTGCGGTCGTCGACCTTCACCCGGATGCCCGCCGCCGTCAGCCGGTCGCCGATCTCGCGGACCTTGGCGACGACCGTGTCGTCGCCCTTGATGGCCATGACCACGACCTGGATGTGCGCCAGCCGCGGCGGCACCCGCAGGCCGTTGTCGTCGCCGTGCGACATGACCAGCGCGCCGATCATGCGGGTCGTGGAGCCCCAGGAGGTCTGCCAGACCAGCTCCTGCTTGCCCTCCTTCGACAGGTACGTGGTGTCGAAGGCCTTGGCGAAGTTCTGCCCCAGCTCGTGGCTGGTGCCCATCTGCAGGGCCTTGCCGTCACCCATCATCGCCTCGAGCGTGAGGGTGTTGATGGCGCCGGCGAAGCGCTCCTTGGCGGTCTTGCGGCCGGGCACCACGTCGATCGCGAGGACGTCGCGCATGAACGCCTCGTAGACGTTGCGGTGGATGTGCGCCGCGTAGTCGCGCGCGTCCTCGTACGTCGCGTGCGCCGTGTGGCCCTCCTGCCAGAGGAACTCCGACGTGCGCAGGAACAGCCGGGGGCGCATCTCCCAGCGGACCACGTTCGCCCACTGGTTGATCAGCAGCGGCAGGTCGCGGTAGCTCTGCACCCACTTCGAGAAGTACTCGTTGATGATCGTCTCGGACGTGGGCCGGACGACGACCGGCTCCTCGAGCTGCTTGCCGCCGCCGTGGGTGACGACCGCGAGCTCGGGGGCGAAGCCCTCGACGTGCTCGGCCTCGCGCGTCAGATAGGACTGCGGGATGAAGAGCGGGAAGTACGCGTTCTGCGCCCCCGACTCCTTGATCCGCAGGTCCATGTCCTGCTGCATCCGCTCCCACAGCCCGTACCCGTACGGTCGGATCACCATGGTGCCGCGCACCGGGCCGTTGTCGGCCAGCTCGGCCTTGTTGATCAGATCCTGGTACCAGCGCGGGAAGTCTTCCGCCTGGGGAGTGAGAACGGGTGCCTTTGCCATGGCGCAGATGGTACGGCCCGGGCCCGGACTTTGCCGAATCGCCCCTGGACGCCCGGACGGATGCGCAGTTGTCTGACGTACAGGGGGAGATACGGGGAGTCGGACACGGGTGATCCGGTGGATGGGGGCGTTGACACGATGACAGCCGCGCTCGTACGGACCGGGGCTCCCCACCGGCCGCTTCCCCGGACGCCCCGCCCGGACGTGCCCGGTAGCCGGGCGCGGGACTGGGCGGAGATCCAGGAGCGGATGCTCGTACCCCTGTACGAGGCGGTGTACGAGCGGCTCGAGGTCGACGCCGGCACCCGGCTGCTGGGCCTGGACTGCGGCTCCGGGCTGGCGCTGCTGCTCGCCGCGCGGCGCGGGGCGGCGGTCACCGGGCTCGACGGCGATCCGCCGCGGCTGGCGCTGGCCCGCGCGCGGCTGACGGCGGGGCTGCGGTACGAGCACTCCCTCCCCGGCGGCGAACTCCCCGGCGTCCCGGCGCGGCCCTTCACCCTGATCACGTCCTTCGAACGGCCCCGGGCCCGCGCCCTCGCCGGGGCGGCGGCGGTCGCCGAACGGGGCAGCCCCGTGGTCCTCGCGGAGCGCTGCGCGACGGCGCCGGTGCTGCGGCTGGGCGATCCGGGGCCGGCGTGGCTTCCGCCGGGCGGCGACGACCTGGAGGACGTGGCGCGGGCGGCGGGGCTGCGACCGGCGGGGGCGGGCCGGGTGGCGTGCCCCTTCGGTTACGCCGACCCGGACAGCGCGGTACGGGGCCTGCTGTCGACGGGGTACTTCGACGGGGCGCTGCGGGCCCTGGACGAGGCACGGGTGACGAAGGAGCTGACGGAGGCACTCCATCCGTACCGGCGGACCGACGGCACGGTGTGGATGCCGAACGTACTCCGGTATCTGATCGCGTACGTCCAGGATCCGCGCGGCTGAGCTCCGTGCCGGACGGGACCCCCGCGGTACGGGGGTCCCGCCGGACAGCCGCTGCTCACATGAATTTCTTGAACTCGTCCGGCAGCTCGAAGTCCGACGCGTCCTGGCCGGCCGGGAGGCCGAAGGCGTTGCCCGCGGTCTCCTCGCGCTTGGCCTGGGCGGCCCGCTCGTCCGCCTGGCGCTTCATCGGATTGCCCGAGCGCTGCTTGCCCTTGGCCTTCTTCGCCGGCTTGCCCTTGCGCTTGGTGGCGGCGCCGCCGCCCATGCCGGGGATCCCGGGCATGCCCGGCATGCCCTTGCCCTGGGCCATGCGGGACATCATCTTGCGGGCCTCGAAAAACCGCTCCACCAGGTTCTTCACCGCGGAGACCTCGACGCCGGAGCCGCGGGCGATACGGGCGCGGCGGGAGCCGTTGATGATCAGCGGGTCGTGGCGCTCGCCGGGCGTCATCGACTTGATGATCGCGGCGGTGCGGTCCACGTCCCGCTCGTCGAGGTTGTTGATCTGATCGCGGATCTGGCCCATCCCCGGCATCATGCCGAGGAGCTTGGAGATGGAGCCCATCTTGCGGACCTGCTCCATCTGCGCCAGGAAGTCGTCGAGGGTGAACTCCTTGGGGCCCTTCGCCAGCTTCTCGGCCATCTTCTGGGCCTCGGCCTGGCTGAAGGTCTGCTCCGCCTTCTCGATGAGCGACAGGACGTCGCCCATGCCGAGGATGCGGGACGCCATCCGGTCGGGGTGGAAGGCGTCGAAGTCGTCCAGCTTCTCGCCGTTCGACGCGAACATGATCTGCCGGCCGGTGACGTGCGCGATGGACAGCGCCGCGCCGCCGCGGGCGTCGCCGTCGAGCTTGGAGAGCACCACGCCGTCGAAGCCGACGCCGTCGCGGAAGGCCTCCGCGGTGTTCACCGCGTCCTGGCCGATCATGGCGTCGACGACGAAGAGGATCTCGTCCGGGCGGACCGCGTCGCGGATGTCGGCGGCCTGCCGCATCATCTCGGTGTCGACGCCGAGGCGGCCGGCGGTGTCGACGACGACCACGTCGTACTGCTTCTCGCGGGCGTAGACGATGGAGTCCTCGGCGACCTTGACCGGGTCGCCGACGCCGTTGCCCGGCTCGGGCGCGAAGACCGCGACGCCGGCGCGCTCGGCGACGACGCTCAGCTGGTTGACGGCGTTGGGGCGCTGGAGGTCGCAGGCGACGAGCAGCGGGGCGTGGCCCTGGCCCTTGAGCCACCTGCCGAGCTTTCCGGCGAGGGTCGTCTTACCGGCGCCCTGGAGGCCGGCGAGCATGATGACGGTCGGCGGGGTCTTGGCGAAGCGCAGCCGGCGGGTCTCGCCGCCGAGGATGCCGATGAGCTCCTCGTTGACGATCTTGATGACCTGCTGGGCGGGGTTGAGGGCCTTGGAGACCTCCACGCCGGTGGCCCGCGCCTTGACCTGCTTGATGAAGGCCTGGACGACGGGCAGGGCGACGTCGGCCTCGAGCAGGGCCACGCGGATCTCACGGGCCGTGGCGTCGATGTCCGCCTCGGACAGGCGGCCTTTGCCCCGGAGGGACTTGAAGGCTGCTTCGAGGCGGTCGGAAAGAGTGTCGAACACGGCGGTCGTCGATCCTCAGCTCGGGGGGCTCACGATGGATTGCCCTCCAGGGTATCCGCCCGCGGCGGCGGGACGGGCCCGGCCTGTGGACAGAAGCCTGCGGGAGGGCAGAGCTGTGGATAACCTGGGGAGTTGTCGGGGCGGGTCGATATCCTGAGAAGGGCTCGTCCCCCGGGCGGGTGGGGACCGCTTAGCGGGGCGTCAGGGCCTCCTGGACCGTCCGTGCCGCCTCCGTCGCCTCCAGGTCGCCCAGGGGGGCGCCGTCCGGGCCCGTGACGTAGAAAGCGTCCACCGCGTTCGCCCCCAGCGTCGACACGTGCGCCGAGCGGACGTGCACCCCCGCCGTCTCCAGTGCCCGGCCGATGCGGTGGAGCAGGCCGGGGGCGTCCTGGGCGCGGACCTCCAGGACCGTGGCGACCGAGGAGCCGACGCGGGCCACCGTCACCCGTGGGGGCGGGGCTGTGGTGCCGCGGCGGCGGCCGGGGCGGTAGGCCTGTTCGCGTTCGGCGAGGCGGGCCGGGATGTCGAGGGAGCCGTCCAGGGCCCGGATGAGGTCGGCGCGCAGCCGGCCGGCCTCCGGGAGGGAGCCGTACTCCGCCGCGACGCGCCAGTTCAGGAGCAGCACCCTGGCTCCGGCGCCGGTGATCTCCTCGGGCAGCTCGAGGGGCCGCAGCTCCGCCGCGCGGACCGTGAGGCGGTGCAGGGCCAGCACCCCGGCGACGGCCGGCAGCACGCCGGCGCGGTCGGGGAGCGCGATGCGCAGCTCCACGCCGACCGGGCCGCCGCCGTCCTCCCCGGGGTCCCCCATCGCCTCCTCCGCCCGGGCTCGCAGGCTCAGGGCCGGGGCCTTGGTGCGCCAGGCCTCGACCGCCGTGCGTTCCTCGTCGGCGGTGGGTGCGGCGGGGGCGGCCGTCGCGGGAGCGGCGGTGCCGGCGAGGACCGCGGCCGCGCGTTTGGCCAGGTCGGCGACCAGGGACCCGCGCCACGCCGACCAGGCGGCGGGGCCGGTGGCCAGGGCGTCGGCCTCGGTGAGGGCGTGCAGCAGCTCCAGCGTCCCGGTGTCGCGTACGGCGTCGGTGATCACGCGGACGGTCGCCGGGTCGTCGAGGTCGCGGCGGGTGGCCGTCTCGACGAGGAGGAGGTGGTGGCGTACGAGCAGGGCGAGCGTCTGCGTGTCGGCCGGGGGGAAGCCCATCCGGCGGGCCATGTCGCGGGCGATGGTCTCGCCGGCGACGGAGTGATCGCCGGGCCAGCCCTTGCCGATGTCGTGCAGCAGGGCGGCGACGAGCAGCAGGTCGGGGCGGCCGACGCGGCGGGTCATGGCGGATGCCTGGACGGCCGTCTCGACGAGGTGCCGGTCGACCGTCCAGCGGTGTACGGCGTTGCGCTGGGGGCGGCAGCGCACCCGTTCCCAGTCGGGCAGCAGCCGGGTGACGAGGCCCTCCGCCTCCAGCGCCTCCCAGACGTCGACGGCGGGCGGGCCGGCGCCGAGGAGGGTCACGAGTTCCTCCCGGGCGGGCGCCGGCCACGGTACGGGGAGGGGCTTCACGGTGGCGGCCAGCCGGCGCACGGCGTGCCGGGAGAGCGGGATGCCCGCCTGGGCGGCGGCCGCCGCGGCGCGGAGCAGGAGTACCGGGTCGCGGTCGGGGCGGGCGCCGAGGGCGAGTACGGCCTCCCCGTCCTGTTCGACGACGCCCTCGGCGAGCGGCGCGCGTTCGACGGCCGTGCGCCCCAGGAGTGTGCGCAGGCGGGGGCGCGCGGCGCGGGCGCGGAGCACGCGGTCGACCTCGCGCCAGGTGACGTCACAGGCGTAGGAGACGGTGCGGGCGGCCTCGTACACCTCGCGGAGCAGGGTGTCGGCGTCGAGGAGGCCGAGGCCGGCGGCGACCTGGTCGTGTTCCTGGAGGGTGAGCCGGTCGGTGGCACGGCCGGTGGCGAGGTGGAGGGCGTCGCGTACGTCCTGGAGGCAGACGCGGGCGCGTTCCAGGCCCTCGCGGGGGGCGTCGGCGAGCCAGGAGGCGGCGACGGCGCGCAGTGCGGTGATGTCGCGCAGTCCGCCGCGGGCCTCCTTGAGGTCGGGTTCGAGCAGGAACTGCAGTTCGCCGTGGCGTTCGGCGCGGGCGGCGCACATGTCGCGCAGTTCGGGGAGGCGTCGGGGGGCCTGGTTGCGCCAGCCGGCGAGGACGGCGCTGCGCAGGGAGGCGGTGAGCGCGGGGTCGCCGGCGAGGTGGCGGGCGTCGAGGAGGCCGAGCTGGACCTTGAGGTCCTCGGCGGCGGTGGTGAGGGCCTCGCGGGCGGTGCGTACGGAGTGGTCGAGGGCCAGGCCCTGGTCCCAGACGGGGTACCAGAGGCCGTCGGCGATCCCGGCGAGCCGGCGGGCGTCGCGGGAGCCGTCGTGGAGCAGGAGGAGGTCGAGGTCGCTGCGGGGGGACAGCTCGCCGCGTCCGTAGCCGCCGACGGCGACGAGGGAGAGCCCCCGGACGGCGGGGGTGTCGGGTTCGCCGGCCGCCGTGTGCAGCAGTCCCGCCAGCCACCGGTCGGTGACCTGGGCGAGGCCGCTGCGGCGCGGCGGCCCGGGCTGCGCCTCCGGGGAGAGGAGGCTCAGCCGGGCCGCCGCGTAGCTGCCGGGCGCCGTGCCGGATCCGGTCGTGGATGCTTCCAGGCCTTCGGTCACCCGCCGTACTCCTTCGCCGTCGAGGGGACGGTCGCCCGTCAGAGGGCGTCCGGTCCGCGTTCGCCGGTGCGGACCCGTACCGTCGTCTCGACCGGTACGGCCCACACCTTGCCGTCGCCGATCTTGCCGGTCCGGGCCGCCTTGACGACGACGTCGATGAGCTGCTCGGCGTCATCATCCTCGACGAGGACCTCGATCCGGACCTTGGGCACAAGGTCAACCGTGTATTCCGCACCGCGGTAGACCTCGGTGTGGCCGCGCTGGCGGCCGTAGCCGCTGGCCTCGGTCACCGTCAGGCCCTGGACGCCGAAGGCCTGGAGGGCCTCCTTCACCTCGTCGAGGCGGTGGGGCTTGATGACTGCGGTGATGAGCTTCATGCGTCAACCTTCTTCGTCGCTGCGTCCTGGGCGGCCGGGGCCGCGGGGGCGGGGGCCGGGAGAGCGGCGGAGTGGCCCGCGGAGCTGCCGACGCCGCTGTAGTCGTAGCCGGTCTCCGCGTGTTCGGCCTGGTCGATGCCGGCGACCTCGACGTCCTCGTCGACCCGCATCCCGATCGTCTTGTCGATGATCAGGGCCAGGACGGCGGAGGCCACCAGGGAGTACGCGAGGGTGGCGCCGACGCCGGCGGCCTGCTTGCCGAGCTGGTCGAGTCCGCCGCCGTAGAACAGGCCCTTCGCGTCGGACTGTACGCCGCCGGTGGCGAAGAGGCCGACGAGCAGCGAGCCGACGACGCCGCCGACCAGGTGGACGCCCACGACGTCGAGGGAGTCGTCGTAGCCGAACCGGTACTTCAGGCCCACGGCCAGCGCGCACAGGACACCGGCGACGGCTCCGATGGCGAGGGCGCCGAGCGGGGAGCAGGATCCGCCGGAGGGGGTGATGGCGACGAGGCCGGCGACCGCGCCGGAGGCGGCGCCGAGGGTGGTGAAGGCGCCGTGGCGGATCTTCTCGTAGGCGAGCCAGGCGAGCATGGCGGCGGCGGTGGCGACCTGGGTGTTGAGGAACATCACCGCGCCGACGCCGTCGTCGTTGCCGAGCCACGAGCCGGCGTTGAAGCCGAACCAGCCGAACCACAGCAGGGCGGCGCCCAGCATGACCAGCGGCAGGCTGTGCGGCCGCATCGGGTCCTTCTTGAAGCCGACCCGCTTGCCGATCACGAGGATCACGCCGAGGGCCGCCGCGCCGGCGTTGATGTGCACCGCGGTGCCGCCCGCGAAGTCGATCACGCCGAGCTCGAAGGCCCAGCCGCCGGCGCCCCAGACCCAGTGGGCGACGGGGAAGTAGACCACGGTCACCCACAGGGCGATGAACAGCGTCCAGGCGGTGAACTTGACGCGGTCGGCCAGGGCGCCGGAGATCAGCGCGGGGGTGATGATCGCGAACATCAGCTGGAAGACGGCGAAGACGTACACCGGGATGGTGTAGCCGTCCCAGAGCTGGACGATGCCCAGCCCGCTGAGGCCGAGGAAGTCGCCGTCCCAGCCGACGACGCCGCCCTTGTCGGTGCCGAAGGCCATGGAGAAGCCGTAGAGCACCCACAGGACGGTGACGATGCCGAGGCTGATGAAGCTCATCATCAGCATGTTGAGGACCGACTTGACGCGGACCATGCCTCCGTAGAAGAAGGCCAGGCCCGGCGTCATGATCATTACCAGGGCGGAACAGATGAGCATGAATCCGGTGTTGGCTGCGGACAGCGTGGGAGCGTCCTGTGCCAGCGTGATGCCTGTTGGCATCTGCGTCTCCTCGTCGTCGTGCGGCCCGTGCGGGTGAGCGCCGGTGCGGTCTTCGCGGGTGAGCCGTTGATGCGACCAGACGGTGTCGCAGGGGGGTTTCAGCCGTTACCGCGCGATGTTTCGCGGCCGTGACGAAGACGGGGAGGGTGTTACGGGGCGGTGAACTGCCGTCGCGGGGCGGGCGGCGTCCGCGGGGGGCTAGGCGGTTTCGGGGAGCTCCTGCTGGAGCCGGTCGGCGAGGCGTACGACGTCGGCCACGCTGCCGTAGGAGCGCAGGGCGAGGTCCACGGTGGTGCGGATGCGGGTGTTGACGCGCTCGGAGCGCATGCTGCGGGCGACGGCGATGGCCTCGCCGGTGCGCTCGGCGCACTGCTCGGGCTCGCGCTCCAGCAGATGCACGGTGGCCATGCCGACGAGGTTCAGCGCGTACGACCGGGTGTAGTCCGGCTGGGCGGCGAAGAGCTCCACGGCCCGCTCCATGGGCGGGCGGGCGAGCGCGGCGTAGGTGGGCGAGCGGCCGGCGACGTAGGCGAGGTCGCGGTAGGAGTGGGCGTTCTCGGCGCTCAGCTCGCCCTCGCCGAAGAACTGGATCCAGCCGGGCTCGTCGTCGCCGCGGGCGATGTCGGAGTAGCAGTCCTCCGCCATCCGCACGGCGCGGTGGCAGCGGTCGGGCTGGCCCAGATTGGCGTACGCGCGGGCCTCCATCGCATACAGCATGGACTGGGTGCGGGGGGTCGCGTTGTCCCGGCTGCCGTACTGCGCGAGGTGGATGAGCTCCAGGGCGTCGTCCGCGCGGCCCAGATGGATCATCTGGCGGGCCATGGCGGACAGGACGTACGCGCCCAGGGGCTTGTCGCCGGACTCCTTGGCGGCGTGCAGGGCGAGGACGAAGTACTTCTGCGCGGTGGGCTGCAGGCCCACGTCGTAGCTCATCCAGCCGGCGAGCTGGGCGAGCTCGGCGGCGGAGCGGAAGAGGCGGCGGGCGACGGCGGACGTCTGGGTCTCCTGGAGGAGGTCCGTCACCTCGTGCAGCTGGCCGACGACGGCCTTGCGGCGCAGGCCGCCGCCGCACTGGTTGTCCCACTGGCGGAACATCGCCGTGGTGGACTCCAGGAGGTCGAGCTCGGGGCCCGAGATCCGGTGCGGCCGGCCGGCGGCCGGCGGCTCCTCGTCGGGGAGCACGCCCGCGCCGGCCGGGCCGGGGACCAGCCAGCGCTGCATGGGCTCGATCAGGGCGGGGCCGGCGGACAGGGCCAGGGAGCTGCCGAGGAAGCCGCGGCGCGCGAGCATCAGGTCGCTGCGGGAGAACTCGCTCATCAGCTGGACGGTCTGGTCCGCGGCCCAGGGCAGGTCGACGCCGCCGCCGGAGGGCGTGGGCCGGGCCGTGCGCAGCCCCAGGTCCTCGACGCCGACCGGGGTGCCGAAGCGCTCGGAGAAGAGCTCGGAGAGGATCCGCGGGATGGGCTCGCGCGGGTTCTCCCCGTCGAGCCAGCGGCGCACCCGGGAGGTGTCCGTGCTGATGTGGTGCGCGCCCAGCACGCGGGCACGACGGTTGACCTGGCGTGCGAGCTCACCCTTGGACCAGCCGCTGCGCATGAACCACGAAGTCAGCTGTTCGTTCGGGTGCTTGTCGCCGCCGGCCCGGCTGCTGCTCGTGCCGTCCACGTCGTGGCCCCCATCCTGCTGCGGCCCCTGGCGTTTTCCTTGCCCCCGGCATAGTCCGATGACGCATACCGGTGGGGCCTGTGCACTGAAAGTAATCCTACGATCACCTCCCACGCGAGCGCGATCCCTGAAACGCCACCATTCGCCACCCCCACGGGTGAACATCCCCCCGGCTTCGCACGGTTGACTTGACAAGGGCAGTTCGCGGGTCGGGTGCAACGGGTCGGAAAGCGGCGCACGCCGTTCCCCACGCCACCCCCCTTCGCCACAGCACGCCGCCGAAGCCATCCTCCGGCAACGCTGTGTTACCGCGAAGATGCTGTACGTAAGAATTCGCCGGTGGCTCGCGGGACCGCGGTAACCACCGGCCCGGAGACCCGTTGGAGGGGGCATGGGCTTCACGATCGGCGGCATCCGCGACTTCCGCCCGGCGCGCGGGACCAGGCGCGGCCGCGGGACGGAGTGCACCGCGGTCGCCGAGTACACGGGGCTGTGGGGCTGGGACGTCGTCGCCGGCGCCCGGCTGACGCGCGGCGAGTGCTCCTGCGGCAGCCCCGCCTGCCCCTCCCCCGGCGACCATCCGCTGGAGTACGCCGCGGTGGTCCCCGCGGGCACCACGCTGGACGCAGCGGGCGCCGCCTGGGCGCGCACCCCCGGCGCCGCGGTGCTGCTGCCCGTGGGCCGTTCCTTCGACGTCATCGAGGTCGGCGCCGTCGCCGGCCGGCGCGCGCTGGTGCGGCTCGAGCGGATGGGCCTGCCGCTGGGCCCCGTGGCGGTCACCCCGGACGGGCGGGCGCGTTTCCTCGTCGCGCCCGGCGCCGCGGCGGACCTGCCCCAGCTGCTGTACCGCACCGGGTGGGACTACGCCGACCTCGACCTGCGCTGCCTGGGCCCCGGGGACCACTTCACGGCGCCGCCGTCGGACCACCGGGGGATGGGGCCCGTACGGTGGCTGCGCCCGCCGGCGCCGGGGTCCGCGGCCGGTCTGCCGCAGGCGCGGCTGCTGCTGGGGACCCTGGCGTACGCGTGCCACCGGTCGGGGGTCTGACCCCCGTCCCGGTGGCACGGACGCGCGTGGCCCTCAGTCGCCGATCAGCGCGTCGACGAACGCCTCCGGCTCGAACGGCGCGAGGTCGTCCGGGCCCTCGCCCAGTCCGACCAGCTTCACCGGTACGCCCAGCTCCCGCTGCACCGCCACGACGATGCCGCCCTTGGCCGTCCCGTCGAGCTTGGTGAGCACCAGGCCGGTGATGTCCACGACCTCGGCGAAGACCCGCGCCTGCACCAGGCCGTTCTGCCCGGTCGTGGCGTCCAGGACCAGCAGCACCTCGTCCACCGGGCCGTGCTTCTCCACGACCCGCTTGACCTTGCCCAGCTCGTCCATCAGCCCGGTCTTGGTGTGCAGCCGCCCGGCGGTGTCGACGAGCACCACGTCTGCGCCCTCCTCGATGCCCTCCTTCACGGCGTCGAACGCCACGGAGGCCGGGTCACCGCCCTCGGGACCGCGTACGGTGCGGGCGCCGACGCGCTCGCCCCAGGTCTGCAGCTGGTCGGCGGCGGCGGCGCGGAAGGTGTCCGCGGCGCCCAGCACGACGGACCGGCCGTCGGCGACGAGCACCCGGGCCAGCTTGCCGGTGGTGGTGGTCTTGCCGGTGCCGTTCACCCCGACGACCAGCACGACGCCGGGGACCTCGGCGCCGTCCGCGGAGACACCGGGCTCGGTGTGCACCTCGCGGTCCATGCCGGGGTCGACGAGGGCCAGCAGCTCCTCGCGCAGCAGGGTGCGCAGCTCGTCGGGGGTGCGAGTGCCGAGCACCTTGACGCGCTCGCGCAGCCGGGCGACGAGCTCCTGCGTGGGGGCGACACCGAGGTCGGCGGTGAGCAGCGTGCCCTCGACCTCGTCCCAGGTGTCCTCGTCGAGATGGTCCCGGGAGAGCAGGCCGAGGAGGCCCTTGCCCAGCACGTTCTGCGAGCGGGCGAGCCGGGTGCGCAGCCGGACGAGCCGGCCGGCGGTCGGCGCGGGCACCTCGACGACCGGGGACGGGGGCACCGGGACCCCGGTCTCCTCCACGACGGGGGCCTCGCCCCCGGGGAGTTCCACCTCCTCGATGGTGCGCCGGACGTCTTCTTCGGCGGCGGGCACCGACTCCTCGCCCACCGAGGGCTCGGCGGGCGGCGCGGTGACAGTGGGGGTTTCACGCGGTGGCGGGAGCGCTTTCTTGCGACGCCCGCTGATCACGAGCCCGCTCGCGGCGCCCACCGCGATCACGGCGATGGCGATGATGAGGATGACGATTTCCATAACGGCACCAGTATCGCCTCATACCCCGCCGGGGGGCGGGTCCGGCACCGCGCCGAAAGGGAAACGGTGTGCTATCGCAACCGCTGGCTGATCACCTTTGACACACCGTCACCCTGCATCGACACGCCGTACAGCGCGTCGGCGACCTCCATGGTCCGCTTCTGGTGCGTGATCACGATCAGCTGCGAGGACTCCTGCAGCTCCCGCATGATCCGGATCAGCCGTTGCAGGTTGGTGTCGTCGAGGGCGGCCTCGACCTCGTCCATCACGTAGAACGGCGACGGCCGCGCCTTGAAGATCGACACCAGCATCGCGACGGCCGTCAGCGACCGCTCGCCGCCGGAGAGCAGCGACAGCCGCTTGACCTTCTTGCCCGGCGGCCGCGCCTCGACCTCGACGCCGGTGTGCAGCATGTCGTCGGGGTCGGTGAGGATCAGCCGCCCCTCACCGCCGGGGAAGAGCCGGGAGAACACGCCCTCGAACTCGCGCGCCGTGTCGTGGAACGCCTCCGTGAAGACCTGCTCGACGCGCTCGTCGACCTCCTTGACGACCTGCAGCAGATCGGCGCGGGTCTTCTTCAGGTCCTCGAGCTGCTCGGAGAGGAACTTGTGCCGCTCCTCCAGCGCCGCGAACTCCTCCAGCGCGAGCGGGTTGACCTTGCCGAGCTGCTGGTACGCGCGCTCCGCGGACCGCAGCCGCTTCTCCTGCTCGGTACGCACGAACGGCCGCGGCGTGTTGCGCGGATGCTTCGGGTCCTCCGGCAGCGTCTCGCCCTCGGCGGGCGGTGACGGCGGTACGAGCTGGTCGGGGCCGTACTCGGCGACCAGCGCGACTGGCTCGACGCCCAGCTCCTCCATCGCCTTGGCCTCGAGCTGTTCGATCCGCATGCGCTTCTCGGCGCCCAGGACCTCGCCGCGGTGCACCGAGTCCGTGAGCTTGTCGAGCTCCTGGCTGATCTCGCGGGCGGCGCCGCGCTGACGGCCCAGCTCCTGCTCGTGCACGGCGCGGGCCTGCTCGGCGCCGGCGCGCTCCTCCTCGGCGCGGGCCAGGGAGACCTCGACGTGCGCGAGGAGCTGCCGGGCGCCGTCGGCAACCGCCCGGGCCACCTCCGCCTCGTGCCGCCGGCGGGCCTTGAGCCGGTCGGCGCGGGCGCGGGCCTCGCGCTCGGCCCTGGCGGCCCGGTCCAGTCCGTCGGCGCGGCCGGCGAGTCCCTTGACGCGCTCCTCGTGCGTACGGACCTGCAGGCGCGCCTCCATCTCCGTCTGGCGGGCGTTGGCGCCGTCGGCGGAGAGCCGGTCGCGCAGGGTGGAGTCGGGCTCCTCCTCGACGTCGGTCTCCTCCAGGACCTCCAGCCGCCCGGCCAGCTCCGCCGCCTCCTCGGTGGCCCGTACGAGGGCCTCCTGGGCCTTGGCGACGGCGGCCGTCATACGCTCGGCCTCGCCGGCGGCGGCGCGGGCCTGGCCGCCGAGCCGGCCGAGCTCGCCGGCGACCTCGGTCTTCTCCCGGTCGGCGGCGCTGCGGCGGGCGCCCAGCTCCTCGACACCGGCGGTGCAGGAGCGGCGGACCTCCTCGGCGGTGCGCCGGGTGTCCTCCAGCTCACGGCAGCGCAGGTCGAGCTCCGCGATCTCGGCGGCGGCCTCGTCGACGGAGGCCTGGACCTCCAGCAGGCTGGGCGCTCCGGCGGAGCCGCCGGTGGCGTAGTGCGCGCCGAGGAGGTCGCCCTCGGCGGTGACCGCGGTCAGCTCGGGGCGGGCGGCGATCAGGTCCTCGGCGTCCTCGAGGGTGCCGACGACGGCGATGCCCCGCAGCAGCCGGCGGACGGCGGGCAGCAGCTCGTCGGGACCGCCGACCAGGGCGGCGGCCCAGCGGGCGCCGGCGGGCGGTTCCCCGTACGACTCGGAGGGCAGCGGCGCCCCGGCGAGGAGCAGCGCGGCGCGCCCGGCGTCGTGCTTGCGCAGCAGGCGCAGCGCCTCGGCGGCGGCGCCCGGTCCCGCGACGGCCACGGCGTCGGCGGCGGCGCCCAGCGCGGCGGCCACGGGGACCTCGTACCCGGGGGCGACGGTGAGGAGTTCGGCGGCGGGGCCCAGCAGTCCCGTGAGGCGGTCCCCGGCGTCCAGCAGGGTGCCGGTGCCGTCCTTGCGGCGCAGGCCCAGGGCCAGGGCGTCGTGGCGGGCGCGGGTGGCGGCGCGGCGGCGGTCGGCGTCGGTGACGGCGTCGCGGGCGGCGGTCAGCGCTGCCTCGGCCTCCCGCAGGGCCGCCTTGGCCGTCTCGTGCTCCCGCGCCAGCTCAACGTCCCCGGCGTCGATCCCGTCGACCTCGGCCTTGAGCCGCTCGTACGCCTCCTGGGCGGTGACGGCGCGGTCGCGGGCCTCGTCGCGGACGGAGGCGAGGCGGTCGATCTCGGCCTGGGCGGAGGCGGCCCGGCCCCGGGCGGCGGTGACCTGGCCGCTGAGGCGGGCGAGGCGTTCGCGGCGGTCGGCGATGGCGCGGGCGGCGTCCTTGAGGCGGCGCTCCTCGTCGTACAGCTGCCGCTCGAGGTCGGACCGGTGCGCGACGGTGTCCTCCAGCGCGTGCTGGGCTGCCTCCAGCGCCGCCTCCAGCTCGGCCTCCTGCTCCCGGACCCGCTGTGCCTCGCGCTCCATGTCCTCCGGGTCACGGCCGCGCCGCTCCTCGGCGGGGGCGGCGGTGGCGCTGCGGACACGGGCCTCGGCGAGGCTGACGGTGCCGCGGACGCGTTCGGCGAGCTGGCCGAGCTCGTGCCAGGTGGCCTGGGCCCGGCGCAGGCGCGGGGTGAGGGCGCGGACCTCGGCCTCCAGCACGGCCTCGCGTTCACGGGCGGCGTTCAGCTCGGCCTCGGCGCTCTCCTTGCGCTGCTTGAGGGCGGCCTCGTCGGCGATCTCCGCGGCGAGCGCCCGGCGCAGGGCGACCAGGTCGTCGGCGAGCAGCCGCAGCCGGGCGTCGCGCAGGTCGGCCTGGATGACGGCGGCCTTACGGGCCACGGCGGCCTGCCGGCCCAGGGGCTTGAGCTGGCGGCGCAGCTCGTCGGAGAGATCCTGGACGCGGGCGAGGTTGGCCTGCATGGCGTCCAGCTTCCGCAGCGCCTTCTCCTTGCGCTTGCGGTGCTTGAGGACCCCCGCGGCCTCCTCGATGAACGCCCGGCGGCCCATCGGGTCGGCGTGCAGTACGGAGTCGAGCTGGCCCTGGCCGACGATCACGTGCATCTCGCGGCCGATGCCGGAGTCGGAGAGCAGGTCCTGGATGTCCAGCAGCCGGCAGGTGTCGCCGTTGATCTGGTATTCGCTGCCGCCGTTCCTGAACATGATCCGGGTGATGGTCACCTCGGCGTAGTCGATGGGCAGCGCGCCGTCCGCGTTGTCGATCGTCAGCGACACCTCGGCCCGGCCCAGCGGGGGGCGGCCGGTGGTGCCGGCGAAGATCACGTCCTCCATCTTGCCGCCGCGCAGCGACTTGGCGCCCTGCTCGCCCATCACCCAGGACAGGGCGTCGACGACATTGGACTTCCCGGAGCCGTTGGGCCCGACGACGCAGGTGATCCCCGGCTCGAAGCGCAGGGTCGTGGCGGACGCGAACGACTTGAAGCCCCGGAGGGTGAGGCTCTTCAGATGCACGCTGAGCTCTCCTCCGGCGATGAATCGATACGACTGCTTACCCGCCGGAGACTCTATCGCTCCCGTCCGTTTCACCGGGTAACGTGCAGGGCACATCAGATGTAAGGGTCACCGTGCTTGGGCACGGGAAACCTTTGTGCGGCCTCGAATCAAAAGCTTTGCGAAACGACGAAGGGACGCCGAAGCGTCCCTTGAAGCATTCCCGAAGCGGCTAACGTGAACACGCTGCCCGGCACCGACGGATGTCGGCCCCGGTCAGGTGAGCGCAGGCTCCGCCTGGGGTACGTCGACGTTGTCGAGCACCATGTCGCCGTGATGGGCGGCGGCGGCGAGCATGTCGTTCTCGGCCTGGATGCGGACGAGCTCGGACTCCAGGTCCTGGACACGCTGCTGCAGCCGTCGCATCTCGGCGATCAGTCGCGGGTCGGTGCCGCCGACGTAACCGAGAAGCGCCTTTGCCATGATTGATGGTCCTCCACACTGAGTGACCGACCGAGCGGTGTGGGTCGTGAGGGATTGGCACCCGCGGTTCTCTGCTCCGCCGCTCGTGTGATCAGGTGAGACCTGAGCCGAAAGGCCGGCGCAGACAGCTAGGGTGCGCGGGGCTTCCAGCGTCTCACCAAATAGTTTGACGGTCAACACGATCACGCCCCGTATCCATGGGCGCGTCACCTCGTACGCGCGCCAGGGGGCGTGTGGACCGATCAGTGGATCGCAGCTTTCCACGACCGGGCCGACTTGGCAACCAGCAGGTCACAGCAGTCGTGGCGGACGGCAGCGGCGGAGCGTCACCGGATCTCGAAAGTCGGATAACCGCCGCGCGGGCTGTCCCATATCTCGGTGACCCCGTCGACCCGGCCGGGCGTGTCGGTTCCTGTCAACCACACGAGCAGCGCCTCACAGGACTCCCTGGGCCCCTCGGCCACCACCTGTACCCGGCCGTCAGTGAGATTCGTCGCAAAGCCGGTCAGGCCGCCGATCTCCAGGGCCGTGGCGCGGGTGAACCAGCGGAAGCCAACTCCCTGCACACGGCCGCGAATCCAGGCGGTGAGCCGTACCGGGGCATGATCAATCACGGGTTCGTCCACCTCTCCACGTTCATGCGGACAATTCTTCGGGCCGGGTCGGCGGCCGGGGGCATGCGTTAGAGTCCCGGGTCAATGATTAATCACCCGTGTGGGTGATGGTCATTAACGCAATTGACGTCTAGCCGCGTGAGGGATGAGTCGTATGGGTCGCCATCGACGCTCCGCAGACGCTACCGGAACGATCTCCGTGCCGGCCCATCAGGAGGCCGGTTCCACGGGCCGGGGTCAGCACCGCCGGCACAACCCCGCCCGGGTGGGGATGCTCGGTGCCTCCGCGGCGGTGGCCGTCGGCGCGCTCGCGATCGGCGGCGGCGCCGTCGGCAGCGGGCTGGCCGGCGGGCAGGGTCCGGACTCCGGCGGGCCCAGCGCACGGGCCGACGGAGCGGCGTCGCTGGAGCCCCAGTCCGGGGGCCAGAAGCCGACGTCCGGGCCCAGCGAGTCGCCCTCGGCCTCCCCCACCGAGAAGGCCACCCCGTCGAAGAAGCCGTCGGCCAAGGCCCCGGCCCCCAAGCCCTCGACCAAGGCCCCCGCGCCCACCACCGCGGCGCCGGCGCCCAGCACCGAGGCCCCCGCTCCCGAGGCGAGCAAGCCGGCCGAGAAGCCCACCGCCAAGCCCGTGGACACCGCCACGGCCGCGGAGGCCGAGGTCCTGCGGCTGGTGAACCAGGAGCGGGCGAAGGCGGGCTGTCAGCCGGTCACCGCCGACGCGGAGCTGGCCGCGCTGGCGGGCGCCTACAGCGCGGACATGGCGGCGCGCGGGTTCTTCGACCACACCGACCCCGACGGCGACGACCCGTGGGAGCGCGCGGAGGCGGCGGGCGTGTCGAACGTGGGCGGCGAGAACATAGCCCGCGGGCAGGCGAACGCCCAGTCCGTGATGGACGCGTGGATGGCGTCCGAGGGACACCGGGCGAACATACTGAACTGCGACTTCAAGACCCTGGGCGTCGGCGCGTACTTCGCGTCGGGCGGCCCCTGGTGGACGCAGAGCTTCGGCTACTGAGGACGACCGCCGGAGGCGGGGAAGCCGCGGGCTCAGCGGGCCCGCGGCGGGCGCTGGCAGTTCGGGCAGTAGTAGCTGGAGCGGTTCATCCACGGGCGGCGGCGGATCGGCGTGCCGCAGCGGTGGCATGCCTCGCCCTCGCGGCCGTACGCGTCCAGCGAGCGGTCAAAGTATCCCGACTCGCCGTTCACGTTGACGTACAGCGCGTCGAAGCTCGTGCCGCCCTGGGCCAGGGCGGCGTTCATGACGTCGCGGACGTGGCCGAGGAGCGTGGCCGTGGCGGGGCGGGTGAAGCCGGACGTCTCGCGCTCGTAGTGCACGCGCGAGCGCCACAGCGCCTCGTCGGCGTAGATGTTGCCGACGCCGCTGATCAGCGACTGGTCCAGGAGCGCCCGTTTGATCGTGGTGCGCTTGCGGCGCAGCGCAGCGGTGAACGCCGCGTCGTCGAACCGCGGGTCCAGCGGGTCGCGGGCGATGTGCGCGATGACGTCGGGCAGTCCCTCGGGGGTCTCCGGGTGCAGCGACAGGCCGCCGAACGTCCGCTGGTCGACGAAGCGCAGCTCGGTGCCCCGGTCGTCGTCGAAGCGGACCCGGATGCGCAGATGCTTCTCGTCCGGCGCGCTCTCGGGCCGGACCAGCAGCTGGCCGCTCATGCCCAGATGCGCCAGGAGGTCGCGGCCCTCACCGGCCAGGGGGATCCACAGATACTTGCCCCGCCGCATCGGTTCGCCGAGGGTACGGCCCTTCAGCGCGCCGGCGAAGTCGTCCCCGCCGGCGAGATGGCGCCGTACCGCACGGGGGTGCAGCACCTCGGCCCCGGCGACCGTACGGTGCGCCGCCCACTGGGCGAGGCCCCGGCGGACGACCTCGACCTCCGGCAGTTCGGGCACGGCTGATCCTTCGGGGTCGGTTCACGTGAGAAAACGGGGGCCACCCCCGCAAGGGGCGGCCCCCGGAGGACCTACGCGGAGGCCTCGGCGGCAGCCGCCTCGCGGGCGTCCGCCGCGGCGCGGATCTCCCGCCAGGCGGTCTCCGCGGCCTGCTGCTCCGCTTCCTTCTTGCTGCGGCCAGTGCCAGTGCCGTACGCGACACCACCGACGCGAGCTGCAGCCGTGAAGGTCTTCTCGTGGTCGGGTCCGGTCTCGCTGACCAGATACTCCGGTACGCCGAGGCCCTCGGCCGCCGTGAGCTCCTGCAGCGAGGTCTTCCAGTCCAGCCCCGCGCCCAGGTTCGACGACTTCTCGATGAGCGGGTCGAAGAGCCGGTGGATCAGCTCGGAGGCGGCATCCAGACCCTGGTCCAGATACACCGCCCCGATGACCGCCTCCAGCGTGTCCGCGAGGATCGACGCCTTGTCGCGGCCCCCGGTGCCCTCCTCGCCCTTGCCCAGGCGGATGAAGGAGCCGAGGTCCAGACCGCGGCCGACGCCGGCCAGCGCACGGGAGTTGACGACGGCCGCGCGGAGCTTGGCCAGCTGGCCCTCCGGCAGCTCGGGATGAGTGTTGTAGAGCGTGTCCGTGACGACCAGGCCGAGCACGGAGTCCCCGAGGAACTCCAGCCGCTCGTTGGTCGGCAGCCCGCCGTTCTCGTAGGCGTACGAGCGGTGGGTCAGCGCACGCACCAGAAGGGCGGACTCGAGCTGGTAGCCGAGCCGCCCTTCCAGAAGCGTGTGGGACGAGGCTTTGTTGTCGGACGACATGGCAGCCTTTTCCCTCTCGCCGTCAGACCTCGAGGACCTGACGCTTGTTGTAGGTGCCGCAGCTCGGGCACGCGATGTGCTGCTGCTTCGGCTCGTGGCAGCGCTCGCACGCCACAAGAGTCGGAACCGCAGCCTTCCACTGCGAACGGCGGTGGCGCGTGTTGCTGCGCGACATCTTCCGCTTGGGAACAGCCACGGCTACTTCTCCTGGTTCTCGTCGGCACCGCCTGCGGCACCGCTGACGTCGATGTCCTTCAGGGCCGCCCAACGGATGTCGGTGACCTCATGGTGGTGGTCCGGGTCGTCCGCGAGCCGGGCTCCGCATTCGGAGCACAGGCCCGGGCAGTCGTCCCGGCACACCGGCTGCAGCGGCAGTGCAAGCACCACCGCGTCACGCAGCACGGGCTCGAGGTCGAACAGGTCGTCCTCGAGGTAGTACGTCTCCTGCTCGGACTCCTCGTCGCCGGGCTCCGTGTCGAAGACACGGCCCCGGTGATCGGCCTCCGGGTAGGAGTACAACTCCTGGAAGTCCACATCGAGCTCCTGCTCGATCGGCTCCAGACACCTTACGCATTCGCCCGTCACCGGCGCATGGGCGGTGCCTGTGACGAGCACCCCTTCCATGACCGACTCGAGCCTCAGGTCGAGCTCGACGGCCGCGCCCCCGGGCACCCCGATGACCTCGATGCCGAGATCGGCGGGGGCCGCCACGGAGCGGGTCAGCTTCTTCATCGCACCGGGTCGGCGACCGAGCTCCCGCGTGTCGAACACGAGAGGTGCGCGGTGATCCAGTCGGGCGTTCAGAGCTTCCTGCTTTCGTACTCCCCACCGGGTCGAAGGCAGGGAAGGGCGACGCGAACAATCAGGATACTGGACGATCCCGCCAGGACCCAATCCGGGGACCGGGCCGGCGGACGGGACCGTCCGCGGGTCAGCGGCCCTGGTCGTCGTACTGCCTCAGCTGGTCGAGATTGATCATGCTGGTGTCGAACAGGCTGGTCTCGTCCAGGGCGGCCCCGCCCTGCTGGTAGCCGCCCGCCTGCGGGTGGGCCGGCTGCTGCTGGGGCTGCGGCTGCCAGTACGGGTCGGGCTGCTGCTGGTAGGCCGCCTGCGCCTCGGAGTACTGGGGCTGGGGCGCGGCCGCGGCGTAGGGATCGGGCTGCTGGTACGGCTGCTGCGCGGCGTACGGGTCGGGCTGCTGCTGCCCGTAGTCCTGCGCGTCGAAGTACTGCGGCTCGGGCACCGGCGCGGCGGACGGCTGCTGGGTGGCCGCCAGGTCCGCGAGATAGCCCTCGTCGGTCATCTGGTGCGGGATGCCCGGGCCGTCCTCCTGGCCGGCGATGTGCGCGGCCAGCTCGTCGATCGGCTTGACCTTGCCCTCGAGCGTCTGCCGGCCGCGGCCGACGGCCTCCAGGGTCTTGCTCAGCACGTTCTCGAAGGCCTTGAACTGCGCCTCGATGTAGTCGTCGGCGCGACGCCGCTGCTCCATCGGGTCGGAGCTGCGCTCGGGGGCCTCGTCGAAGCCGTCGCCGCTCTGGTACGCCGGGTCGTACCCGGGGTCGTGGCCCAGCAGCTTGCTGCGGCCCCGGTCGACGGAGCCGATGGTCTTGGTGAGGACCACTTCGAAGTTGGCGAGCTTGCTGTCGACGTAGTCGTCGGCCTCGGCGCGGATCTGATCGGCCTCCTGGCGGGCCTCGGCGAGGATCCGCTCGGCCTCCTCCTTGGCGCGGTGGGCGACCTCCGTCTGGGAGAGGAGCTCGCCGCGCTGCGAGTGCGCCTGGCCGATGATGCGCTCGGCCTCCTGGCGGGCCTGCTCCACCATCTGCTCACGGCCGCCGATCAGCTCCTGCGCCTGGGCCAGCGAGCCGGGCAGGGCCTCGCGCACGTCCTCCAGCATCTCCAGCAGGGAGGTGCGGTTGACCACGCAGGATGCGGACATGGGCATGGACCTGGCGCCCGCAACGGCGGCGACGATCTCGTCGAGCCTCTTCTGTACGTCCATGGTGGGGAACTCTACGGCTTTTCATTTGTTTGCGGGCGCCGGACCCGTTCGCCCCCCGGGAGCGCTACTTCTTCGCCAGCCGGTCGGCCAGCGCCCGCTGGACCACCGGCGGGACGTGGTCGGAGACGTCGCCGCCCCAGGCCGCGACCTCCTTGACCAGGCTGGAGGAGAGGAAGCTGTGCAGCGGGTTGGTGGGGATGAAGAGGGTCTCCACGCCCGAGAGGCCGTGGTTCATCTGGGCCATCTGCAGTTCGTAGTCGAAGTCGGAGACCGCGCGCAGGCCCTTGACGATCGCGGGGATGTCGCGCTGCTTGCAGAAGTCCACGAGGAGGCCGTGGTAGGCCTCGACCCGGACGTTGCCGTAGGAAGCGGTGCACTGGCGGATCAGGTCGATCCGCTCGTCGACGGTGAACAGGCCCTTCTTGGACTTGTTGATCATGACGGTGATGTACACCTCGTCGTACAGCTTCGACGCGCGGGCGATGATGTCGAGGTGTCCGTGGGTGACGGGGTCGAAGGACCCGGGACAGACTGCGCGGCGCACGTGTCCTGCCTTTCCGGTGGGAGGTGTCTTTCCGTCGCTCTTCGAGCTGGTCATGAGGCGGCGCGACCGTACCAGAGGGTGCCCTCGCCGTACCGGCGCGAGCGCAGCGGAACAAAACCGTCCGGCCAGCGGAACTCGCCGCCCCGCGTGCTGCGTTCCACGGTGGCGAGCGCGTCGGCCGTGAGCCACCCCTGAGTGCGGAGTGTGAGGAGGATCTCCCGGACCGCGTCGTCGGTGACCGCGTACGGGGGGTCGAGGAAGACCACGTCGTAGGGGGTGCCAGGGGGCGCGCCGGCGATCGCCTGCTCGGCCTTCGACGCGCGGACCTCGGCGCCGGGGAGGGCGAGGCTGCGGACGTTGTCGCGGATCGTACGGACCGCGCGGGCGTCGGCCTCGACGATCAGGGCGTGCGCCGCGCCGCGGGACAGGGCCTCCAGCCCGACCGCGCCGGAGCCGCCGTACAGGTCCAGGACGCGGCGGCCGGCGAGCGGGCCGTGCAGCGCCTCCCAGGTGGAGAAGAGGCCCTCGCGCGCACGGTCGGACGTCGGCCGGGTCCCGGTGCCGGGCGGCACCGCCAGCCGTCGTCCTCCGGCCGTCCCGGCGATCACACGCGTCATGGGGCCAGCGTAGAGGAGGGGTGCCCGTCAGCCCTTGTCGAGGTACTCCTCCCGCTCCGCGTCCAGCAGGGACTGCAGGGCGCCGCGCAGCTCCGGGTACGCGGTCAGCTCCGGGTCCCGCGCGACGATCGCGGTGGCCTCCTCGCGGGCGGCGGCGATGACCTCCTCGTCGTCGATGACGGCGAGCATCCGCAGCGAGGAGCGGGAGCCCGACTGGGCCTGGCCCAGCACGTCGCCCTCGCGGCGCTGCTCGAGGTCGATACGGGAGAGCTCGAAGCCGTCGAGGGTGGCCGCCACGGCGTCCAGCCGGGCGCGGGCCGGGGAGCCCTCGGGCATCTCCGTGACGAGCAGGCACAGGCCGGCGGCGGCGCCCCGGCCGACGCGGCCGCGGAGCTGGTGAAGCTGGGAGACGCCGAAGCGGTCGGCGTCCATGATCACCATGCCGGTGGCGTTGGGGACGTTCACCCCGACCTCGATGACCGTCGTGGCCACCAGGACGTCCACCTCGCCGGCGGCGAAGCGGCGCATGACGTCGTCCTTGGCGTCGGGATGCAGCCGGCCGTGCAGCATCTCGACGCGCAGGCCCGCGAGAGGGCCGGCGGTGAGCTGTTCGGTGATCTCGACCACGGCCAGGGGCGGGCGCTTCTCCGCCTCGTCCTCCGGAGCGGCCTTCTTCCTCGCGTCCGGCTCCTCGTCGCCGATCCGGGGGCAGACCACGTACGCCTGATGTCCGGCCGCGACCTCCTCGCGGACGCGCTCCCAGGCGCGGGCCAGGAAGTGCGGCTTGTCCGCGGCCGGGACGACATGGCTGGCGATCGGCGAGCGGCCGGCCGGGAGCTGGTCCAGGACGGAGGTCTCCAGGTCGCCGAAGACGGTCATCGCGACCGTGCGCGGGATGGGTGTCGCCGTCATGACGAGCAGATGCGGCGGCTGCTTGCCCTTGCCGCGCAGGGCGTCGCGCTGCTCGACGCCGAAGCGGTGCTGCTCGTCGACGACGACCAGGCCCAGGTCGTGGAACCGCACCTTGTCCTCGATGAGCGCGTGCGTGCCGATGACGACGCCCGCCTCCCCGGTGGCCAGGTCCAGCAGTGCGCGGCGGCGGGCGGCGGCGCCCATCGAGCCGGTGAGCAGCACCACCTTCGTCCCGTGCGCCGAGCCGCCGAGCAGGCCGGCCTCGGCGAGGTCGCCCATCATTTCGGTGATCGACCGGTGGTGCTGCTGGGCGAGCACCTCGGTCGGCGCCAGCAGCGCGGTCTGGCCGCCGGAGTCCACGACGGCGAGCATGGCCCGCAGCGCCACCAGCGTCTTGCCGGAGCCGACCTCGCCCTGCAGCAGCCGGTGCATGGGATGCTCGGTCGCGAGGTCGGCGAAGATCTCGGCGGAGACCTGCTGCTGGCCCTCGGTGAGGGTGAAGGGCAGCCGGGCGTCGAAGTCGGCGAGGATGCCCTCGGGGCTCGGCAGCCGGGGCACGGCCGGGGACTGGCTGTCGGCGAGGCGGCGGCGGGCCAGGGCGACCTGGAGGACGAACGCCTCGTCCCACTTGAGCCGTTCGCGCGCGACCTCGATGTCCGCCTTGCTACGGGGGCGGTGGACCTTGTGCAGCGCCTCCGGCAGCGTGGTCAGGCCGCGGGACTCGCGCAGCGTGCGCGGCACCGGGTCGACAACGCCCTCCCAGCGGGAGGCCTCCAGCACGCCGAGGACCATCTCCACCGACTGGTCGATCTGCCAGGAGGCGAGCTTGGCGCAGGCCGGGTAGATCGGGATCAGCTTGTTCGCCCACTCCTCGGCCGCCGCGGACCCGCTGTCGGCGTCCAGCAGCTTGAACTCGGGGTGGGACAGCTGGCGTTTGCGGTTGAAGACCGTGACCTTCCCGGCGAACAGGCCGCGCCGGCCCGGCAGCAGCTGCTTCTGCGGCGTGAAGGCGCCGCGGCCGAAGAAGACCAGCGTGAGGCGCCCGCTGCCGTCGGTGATGACGACCTCCAGCCGCTTGCCGCGGCCGGTGCCGAGTATGCCCGCCTTCTCCACCTCGGCCACCACCGTGACGTGCTCGTCGAGCGGCAGCTCGCCCAGGCGGGTCAGCTCGCCGCGCTCCGCGTACCGCCGGGGATAGTGGTGCAGCAGGTCGCCGACGGTGTGCAGGCCGAGCTGCTCCGCCATCACCTTCGCGGTGGGCGGTCCGACGGTCTTCTTCAGGGGCTCATCCAGCACTGACACGTCGTCCATTGCACACCATGGCTCCGACAGGGCCGGGACAGCACCGCGAATTCCCTGGTGGAAAGGCCCGCGACCGGCCTACGATGACGCTCCCCCGAACGTTTTCCGCGGCCGCCCGCGCGCGGATCTGCACGCCGTGCAGGCCCCCGGGACCCGCCCTACCCGCGCCGCCCCTGCCCGGGCCCCACCGGCGCCTCCCGGTGATGGATGACTGACCAGAACCAGCACACCTTCCAGGTCGATCTGCGTGGCCTCGTCGACCTCCTCTCCCACCACCTCTACTCCAGTCCCAAGGTCTATCTGCGCGAGCTGCTGCAGAACGCCGTGGACGCGATCACCGCCCGCCGCGCCCTGGAGCCGGACGCCCCGGACCGGGTGCGGCTGTACGCCGGGGACGGCTCGCTGCGGGTCGAGGACAGCGGGGTCGGGCTGACCGAGACCGACGTGCACACTCTCCTCGCCACGATCGGGCGCAGCTCCAAGCGCGGCGACGGCGGACTGGAGTCCGCGCGCTCGGAGTTCCTCGGCCAGTTCGGCATCGGCCTGCTGGCGTGCTTCGTCGTCGCCGAGCGGATCCGGGTCGTCAGCCGGTCCGCGCGCGATCCGCTGGCGCCGCCCGTGGAGTGGACGGCGCGCGACGACGGTTCGTACACGGTGCGCACGCTCCCCGAGGGGGAGCGCCCCGAGCCGGGCACCACCGTGTATCTCACCGCGCGCCCCGGCTGCGCCGACTGGCTGGCCGAGGGGCGGGTGCGGGAGCTGGCCCGGGACTTCGGCTCGCTGCTGCCGTACGACGTGCGCGTCGGCGAGGGCCGTATCGGCGAGCTGCCGGCGCCGTGGGCGCGGCCGTATCCGAGCCCGGGGGCGCGGCGGGTGGCCCTCTCCGGGCACTGCCACGAGACGTTCGGCTTCACCCCGCTGGACGCGATCGGCCTGGACGTACCGCTCGCGGGGGTGAGCGGGGTCGCGTACGTGCTGCCGTCCGCCGTCTCGCCCGCGCAGCGCGCCGGGCACCGCGTGCATCTGAAGGGCATGCTGCTCACCGACCGGGCGGACGCGCTGCTGCCGGAGTGGGCGTTCTTCGTCCGCTGCGTGGTCGACACCGACAGCCTGCGGCCCACCGCCTCGCGCGAGTCGCTGTACGAGGACGAGACCCTCGCCGCCGTACGCGACGCCCTCGGCGGGCGGATCCGGTCGTGGCTCGCGGATCTGGCGGCGAGCGACCCGGAGCGGCTGGCGCAGTTCCTGAACGTCCACTATCTGGGCGTGAAGTCCCTCGTCCGGCACGACCCGGAGCTGCTGGGCCTGATGCTGCCCTGGCTGCCGTTCGAGACCACGGACGGGCAGCTGACGCTCGCCGAGTTCGCGCAGCGCCACCCCACCGTGCACTTCACGCGGACGGTGGAGGAGTTCCGCCAGGTCGCGCCCATCGCGCAGGCGCAGGGCATCGGGGTGGTCAACGGCGGCTACACGTACGACGCGGAGCTCGTCGAGCTGCTGCCCCGGGTGCGTCCGGGCACGGCGGTCGCCGAGCTGGACGCCGACACGGTGACCGCCCATCTGGACGCCGTGGACGCCGGCGAGGAGCTGGCGCTGGGCGCGTTCCTGGCCGTGGCGCGGGACCGGCTGCGGACGCTGGACTGCGACGTGGCGCTGCGCGCGTTCCATCCCGTGACGGTGCCCGCGCTGCATCTGGACGACCGGGCGTCGCGGCACGAGAAGGCGCGCGCGGAGGAGGCCGGGCAGGCGGACGACCTGTGGGCCGGGATCCTCGGCTCGCTGCGGGGCAGCGCGCCGCGCACCCGGCTCGTACTGAACCACCACAACCCGCTGATCCGCCGCATCGCCGCCCTGACGGACCCGGAGCTGGCGGGCACGGCCGTCGAGGCGCTGTACGGGCAGGCGCTGCTGATGGCGCAGCGGCCGCTGCGGCCGGCGGACTCGGCCCTGCTGAACAGGGCGTTCCTGGGACTGCTGGACTGGGCGACCCCGGTGCGGGCGCACGAGGAGGGGGCGGGCGATGAGTGACCGTATCGAAGAGATCCGGGCGGCCGTCCGGGAGAACGACCAGGAGCCGGAGGGCCCGGCCCGCAACGCGCGGGCGGAGCGGCTGCTGGCCGAGGCGGAGGAGACGGGCGACCGCCCGCTGCTGGTGACGGCGCTGTTCAACCTGCTGTCGGCGTACACGTACAGCCTGGAGAAGGACAAGATGTTCGTCCCCTTCGCGCGTGTGCTGCGGATGTGGGACGAACGGCCGGAGGACTTCGGCTGGTACGAGACGCACCATCTGCACTGGGTGTTCAAGTGGGTCTCCTCCGACATGCTGGACCAGCCGCACATCCCGCTCGCCTCCGTCGAGAAGTGGCAGACGGAGATGGAGCACCGCTACCGGCTCGCCGGGCACTCGGAGCGGGCCGTGCGCCAGGGCGATCTGCGGATCGCCCGCCACGTCGGCGACCTGGCGCGGGCCGAGGCGGCGTACGACGCCTGGCAGGCCGCCGACCGGGACCAGATGGCCGACTGCCACGCCTGCGAACTGCATCTGCAGGGGTCGTGGCTGGCGGAGCGGGAGCGGTACGAGCAGGCGCTGACGGCGTGGCAGCCGGTGTTCGACGGGCAGTTCACCTGTCTGCACGAGCCGCACGCCGTCCTGGCGTCCTCCCTGCTGCCGCTGCTGCGGCTGGGGCGGGCGGACGAGGCGCGCTCGCACCATCTGCGGGGCTGGCGGCTGGTGCGGCAGACGGACTCGATGCGCGGGGCCGTCGCCGACCACGTGGAGTTCTGCGCGCTCACCGGGAACGAGGCGCGCGGGCTGGAGCTGCTGGCCGAGCGGCCGGCGTACTTCACCGACAGCGGCGACCCCGAGAGCCAGATGGCGTATCTCGCCGTCGCCGCACTGCTGATGGACCGCCTCGTCGCCCTCGGCCACGGCGGACAGCCGGTGCCGGGGCCGGCGGGCCGGGAGTGGACGGCGGACGCGCTCGCCGGGCACGCGCGGCGCGAGGCCCTGGCGCTGGCGGCGCGGTTCGACGCGCGCAACGGCACGGACCGGGTGTCCGCCGGGCTGCGGCAGCGGCTGGACCGCGCGCCGCTGGTGGAGCGGCTGCCGCTGGGGGTACGGGCGACACGGCTGTCCCCGGCGGCCGTCGCCGCGCCGGCCCCGTCACCGGTGCGGGACTTCGCCACGCTGTACGACGAGGCGCGGCGGCTGTCCGCGGAGCTGCGGCCGGGGGCGGACGACGCCTGGGCGGCGGCGGAGCGGGCGGCCGAGCGGGAGGGGGCGGACCTCGGCCCCCTCGAGCGGGCGGAGCTCACGGCGCACCGCGCCGCGCGGCCCGAGGTCGGCGACACCGAGGCGGCGGAGCTGCTGGACGCCGCGGCGGGGCTGTACGAGGAGGCGAAGGCGCCCGGGAAGGCGGCGGCGACCCGGGCCCGGGCGGCGTACGCGCGGGCGCTCACCGGGGAGAGCGAGCGGGCGCTCGACGCCTGCACGGCGGCGCTCGGCGCCGTCCGCGCGCTGCACGCGGCGGGCGGGGCGGAGGCCCGGGACGTACGGACGGCGCTGACGGCCCGGGCGCGGATCCTGTGCGCGCAGGAGTCCCCGGACGCGGCGGACGCCCTGCGCGAGCTGATCGCCGCGGCCGGGTCCGGGGAGGCCGACGCCGCCGCGCGGGCCTCCGAGGCGTACACCCGCCTCGGGGACCTGGCCGGCCGCCGGGAGGACCTCGCGGAGGCCGCCGCCTGCTACCGGCGCGCCGCCGAGGCCGCCGACGGCGCCGGCCTGGCGTGGCTCGCCGTGGCACCGCACGCCCAGCTGGCCGAGGTCAGCGCACATCTGGACGACCCGGAGACCGCCGAACGCTCCGCCCTGGCCGCCCTGGAGCACGGCGCCGCCCTGCTCGCCCCCGCCGGCTTCGCCCGCCTCCACGGCCTGCTCGCCGACCTGTACGCCGACACCGGCCGCCCCCGGGAGGCCGTCGAACACTCCCTGAGCGCCGCGCACTGGGCGGACGAGGCGGGACTGAGCGAGGGCCCCGGGGCGTGGGCGCGGTTCCGGCTCGGCGGGCTCTACCGGCACCTCGGGCGGCTCGACGAGGCGGTGGCCGTGCTGGAGGCCGCGCTGGTCGACCTGACGCCCGAGACGCACGGCGACGGGGCGGTCGTACAGGCCCACTGGTGGCTCGGTGACTGTCTGGTGGAGCGGGGCGGGCACCGGGAGGCCGCCGAGCACTATCTGCGCGGCGCGGCGATCGCGGAGGGCTGGCCGGAGCAGACCGACCACGCGCGGCTGGCCCATCTCGCGGCGGGCGCGCTGGAGGGCGCGGGGCTGGACGACGAGGCGCTGAAGGCGTTCGAACGCGCCGGGGAGCTGTGGCGGGCCGTCGGGGACGCCGCCGGGCTGGTCAAGTCCATCCGGGCGCGGGCCTGGCTGGCCGCCCGCGAGGACACCGCCGCGGGGCTCGCGCTGATGGAGCAGGCGGTGACGGAGTGCGCGGACACCCCCGACGGGATGCTCGGGGACACCCTGCGCCAGGCCGCCGAGCTGCTCTACCGGGACGCCGGCGACGAGGCCGGCCATCTGCGCGCCCTGGCGTACGCGGAACGGGCCGCCGCCGCGCACCGCACCGCGGGGGACGCGGGCAAGGCCGCCTCCGCCGAGATCCTCGCGGCGTGGATCGAGTCCGACGCGGACCGGGGCGACGCCGCGCGGGAGCGGGCGCGGCGGGTGATCGACGGTTACGCCGGCGACGACAGCGAGCAGGCGCGGGAGCTGTGCGAGGAGGCGGAGAACGTCATCGGCTACGTGGCGTCGTAAGGGGGTCTACTCCACCCCGATGAGCAGGCAGGCGCCCTCCTGGCCGCCCTCGTAGACCACCGTGTCCACCGCCAGCCTGCTGCGGCGGACATGGGCCTGGAGCCCCTCCGCCAGCCCCTCGGGGGCGGTGGGGCCCACGACGAGGGTGACCAGCTCGCCGCCCGCCGCCAGCATCCGGTCCAGCACGTCCTGCGCGGTGGCGGCGACGTCCTGGCCGATGACGGCCACATCGCCCTCGATCAGCCCGAGGATGTCCCCGCGCTCGCAGATCCCCGCGGTGGTCCACGACCGCTCCCGGGCAACCAGCAGCTCCGCGTGCCGGGTGGCGCCGGCGGCGGACGTCATCGCGACCACGTCCTCGTCGAAGCGCCGCTCCGGCTCGTGCACGGCGAGCGCGGCGAGCCCCTGGACGGCGGCGCGCGTCGGGATCAGGGCGACCTGCCGGCCGGCCGTACGGGCCTGCTCGACCGCGACGGCGGCGGCGTGCCGCAGCGCGGGGTCGTTGGGCAGCAGGATCACCTCGTTCGCTCCCGTGGCGCCGATCGCCGCCGCGATCTCCCCGCTGGCCGGGAGCTGCCCGGCGGGAGCCACCACCGTCGAGGCACCGGCCTCGGCGCACAGGTCCGCCAGCCCCTGCCCCGGTACGACGAGCACCACCGCCCGCCCGTCGCGCACGGCCTCGGGCGCCGGGGGCTCACCGCAGAAGTGCGTGACCTGGATCCGGTGCGGCCGCCCCGCCTCACCCCCCGCCTCGATCGCGGCCCCGGGGTCGTCGACGTGCACATGCACCCGCCACAGCCCGTCACCGCCGCTGATCACCAGCGAGTCCCCGAGCCCGTCCAGCCGCTCCCGCAGGGTGGCCACCGCCGCGTCGCCGGCGTCCAGCAGATAGATCACCTCGTACGCGGGCCCGCCCTCCGTCATATGCGGATCGGCCCCCGCCACCGCCGCGGCCACCACCGGCGTCCGCGCCGGAGGCCGCGCGACGGGCGCGAGCCGCAGCCGCGACGCGTCCCCCTCCAGCGCGTCCACCAGCGCCCCCAGCACCGTCACCAGACCGCTCCCCCCGGCGTCCACCACCCCCGCGCGGGCCAGCGCGGCCAGCTGCCCCGGCGTGGCCTCCAGCGCGGTCCGGGCGCCCGCGTGGGCGGCCCGGGCCACCGGCAGGGTCGCGTCGCCGTCCACGGCGGCCGCGGCCGAGGCGGCGCCGGCGGCGACGGTGAGCATCGTGCCCTCCACGGGATGCGCCACGGCCTCCCGCGCCGCGGCGGCCGCCCGTACGAGAGCCTCCCGCAGCCAGGGCCCCCCGGCCGTCTCCGGGCCGGCCGGCACCGCCGCCATGCCGCGCAGCAGCTGGGCCAGGATCGTGCCGGAGTTGCCGCGCGCGCCGAGGAGGGCGCCGTGGGCCATGGCGTGCATCACATCGGAGAAGGCGGGCGCGGCGTCGCCGTGCGCCGACCAGACGGCCTCCACCGCGGTCCCGGCGGACTCCACGGTCAGATACAGATTGGTGCCCGTGTCCCCGTCGGGCACCGGGAAGACGTTGATCGCGTCGATCTCCGCCCGGGTACTGCCCAGTGCCTGCAGGGCCAGGGAACACCAGACCCGTACCGAAGCGGCGTCGAGCACCGGGGCCTCCTCGCTGGGTGAACGGGCGGTGACGGACGGACGGCGTGCAGTCGGCAGCGTAATGCGTGCGCGGCCGCCGGGCGCGGGCCGGGGGGCGGGAGCTGATTTCGTACGGTCACGGCGGCCGTAGTATGCTGCTCAGGTTGCCCGGCACCTCGTCGGGCCATTCCGTCCCGGAAGTCTTCCGGGCCGAGGAACCGCATCTGAAGTCTTTGGAGTGACCCGTGGCTGCCAACTGCGACGTCTGCGGCAAGGGGCCGGGCTTCGGCAACAGCATCTCCCACTCGCACCGCCGTACCCCCCGTCGTTGGAACCCCAACATCCAGACGGTCCGTACGGTGATCGGTGGTACGCCGAAGCGCCTCAACGCCTGCACCTCGTGCATCAAGGCCGGCAAGGTCTCGCGCTGACGCCGCGCGCAGCCTTCCGGACGCTTTGAGCCGGTCCACCCTCCGGGGCGGGCCGGCCTCTTTGCATGCGTACGCACGGCCCGGCCGGCACACGAAAAGCCCCGCCACCCACCCGGGTGACGGGGTTCGTTCGTGCCTGACGGCTACCGCAGCCGCGCCATGAGGGCGTGCTCGACCAGGGTGATCAGCGCGGACTTGGCCTCCCCGCGCTGGCGGGCGTCGGTGGTGATGATCGGCGTCTCGGGGCCGATCTGCAGCGCCTCACGCACCTCTTCCGGCTGATACGGCTGATTGCCGTCGAACCCGTTCAGCGCGATGACGAACGGCAGCCCGGAGTTCTCGAAGTAGTCCACCGCCGGGAAGCAGTCCGCCAGCCGCCGCGTGTCCACCAGCACCACGGCGCCGATCGCACCACGCACCAGGTCGTCCCACATGAACCAGAAACGGTCCTGACCCGGCGTACCGAACAGATACAGGATCAGATCCTGGTCCAGCGTGATACGGCCGAAGTCCATCGCCACCGTCGTCGTGGTCTTGTCCGCCACCTGCGACAGATCGTCGATCCCCGCCGACGCCGACGTCATCACCGCCTCCGTCCGCAGCGGATTGATCTCCGACACGGAACCGACGAACGTGGTCTTGCCCACGCCGAAGCCACCCGCCACCACGATCTTCGCGGAGGTCGTGGAGCGGACCGGGGCGGTATTGCCCCCGCCGGCGTTAGAGCTTGCGAAGTCCACTGAGCACCCTTTCGAGCAACGTCACATCTGGCTGTCCCCCCGCGGATTCGTCCCCACCGGGCTGGTGGATGGTCACCAGGCCCGCCTCCGCCAGGTCGGCCACGAGGATCCGGGCCACCCCCAGCGGCATGGTCAGCAGCGCCGAGATCTCCGCCACGGACTTGATCTCGTAGCAGAGCTGGCAGATGCGCTGGTGCTCGGGCAGCTGGGACTGCAGACGGCCGGGGTCGGCGGTCGTCTGGACCAGCGCCTCGATGGCGAGCTGATAGCGCGGCCGGGTCCGGCCGCCCGTCATCGCGTACGGTCTGACCAGCCGCGACTGCGTACGGCTCGCGCTGCCGCCGCCGTGCCCCTGGCCGCCGCCCCGGTCACCGCCGTGCCCCTGGTGCTGCGGCATCGCCGCCGGCGCCTGGGCCCCCGCGTGCTGGCCCGGCCGCGGCGCGGGCGACGGGGCGGAGGGGAAGTCGTACTGCGTGAGCGGCTGCTCCGCGGGAGCTCCGGGGGCAGGCCGGTGCGGCGGCCGGCCGTAGCCACCGCCGCCGTACGGCCAATCCCCTCCGGGCCCGTACGGCCCGCCCTGGTGCTGCGCTGCCACTTGTTTCCCCTTCCGACCCGTCCCCGTCGGTACGCGGTAATGCGCTTGACGAACCTTAGCCCTCTTCGGATGGAAAGCGCATCGGTTGTCTGTTAGTTGAGAAGGCTGCCCTGGAGCTCTGCTCGCAGGTCAGGCGTCAGAACCGTACCCGCCCGGTCGACCAGGAGCGCCATCTCGTAGCCCACGAGGCCGATGTCGCACTCCGGGTGGGCGAGGACGGCCAGCGAGGAGCCGTCCGAGACGGACATGATGAAGAGGAAGCCGCGCTCCATCTCCACCACGGTCTGGTTGACGGCGCCGCCCTCGAAGATGCGCGACGCGCCGGCGGTCAGGGAGGTCAGCCCCGAGGCCACCGCGGCCAGCTGATCGGCGCGGTCGCGCGGGAAGCCCTCGGACATCGCGAGGAGGAGTCCGTCCGCGGAGACCACCACCGTGTGCGACACACCCGGGGTGTTCTCCACGAAATTGGTGATCAACCAGTTCAGGTTCTGCGCCGCCTGGCTCATCGCGCTCACACTAACGCTCCTGATCGTAGGTACTGCCAGGACCGAAGTCCTGGTTGAAGCTGCTGTCATTCTGCTCGGGGCGCGATCCCTGACCGCGTCCCTGCTCCACACCCCGGCGCAGGTTGCTCAGCCTGCCCCGGACGTCCTCGGGGGACCGGGAGACCTGGGGGCCGCTCTGCGGCGGCTGCGGGGCCGTGCCCTCGACGAGGTTGGCCCGGGGCACCCGCTTGGGCAGACCGGACTGCGTGGTGCCTCCGGTCTGGGGGGCGCGCAGTCCCGACGCGCGATCCCAGCGGTTGTTGTCGTCGGCCGGCAGGGGGTCGAATCCTACTGGCTGCTGGGGTCCCGTGGGCGAGAGGGGAGGCTGCTGCGGCTGCTGGTGCTGCTGCGGCTGCTGCGCGTACGGGTCCTGCGGGGCGCCGAAGTCACCGCGGCGGGGCAGCGCCGAGCGGCCGCCGTCGTCGTACGGGGGCTGCTGGCCGGGCTGCGGCACCGGCTGCTGCGGCAGGGCCTGCTGGGGGCCGCCGGCCGGGGGCAGCGCGGCGGCGGGATCCGCCGGGGCCAGGCCGTCGGGCGCGGGCGCCTCGTCGCGGAACAGGGGCCGGTTCGGGCGGCCGACCCGCGCCTCCAGCGCCTGGCGGCGCTCCTCGCGGGCCAGCGAGCGGCTGACGGGGTCGAGGATCTCGGTGTCCTGGTCCCGGCCGGCGAGGCCGTGACCGGGGGCGGGCGGGCTCTGGGGCGCCGGGGCCTGGCCGTAGCCGGCCCCGTAGCGGGAGTCGTCGAAGCCGAGGTCGGCGGCCGGGGTCTGGCCCGCGGCGTGCCGGGGCTGGAAGGCGGGCCGGTTGTCGATGATGCGGGACACCGTGAACTCCTCCTCCGGCGTCATCGCCTCCGGGGCGCCGCCGAAGGTGATCGCCTCGGGCAGCATGACCAGCGAGGTCGTACCGGACTGCTCGCCGGAGGGGCGCAGCTGGACCCGGATGCCGTGCCGGTCGGAGAGCCGGCCGACCACGAACAGGCCCATGCGCTGGGAGATCGCGGCGTCCACGGCGGGCGGGTTGGCGAGGCGGTGGTTGATGTCCGCGAAGTCCTCGGCGGTGAGGCCGATGCCCTTGTCGTGGATCTCGATCATCACGCGGCGGTCGGGCAGCCGGGTCGCGGTGACGCGGACCTTGGTCTGCGGGGAGGAGAACGTGGTGGCGTTCTCCAGCAGCTCGGCGAGGAGGTGGACGAGGTCGGTGACGGCGGTGCCGTGGATCTGGCAGTCCGGTACGCCGGTGACCTCGATGCGCTCGTACTGCTCCACCTCGGAGGTGGCGGCGCGCACCACGTCGAGCAGCGGGACGGGCGAGTCCCAGCTGCGGCCGATCTCCTCGCCGGCGAGGACCAGCAGGTTCTCGCCGTTGCGGCGCATACGGGTGGCCAGGTGGTCCATCTGGAAGAGGTTCTCCAGCTGGTCCGGGTCCGCCTCGCCCTCCTCCAGGGTGGAGATGAGCTCCAGCTGGCGCTCGACGAGGCCCTGGTTGCGGTGCGAGAGGTTGGTGAAGATCGCGTTCAGGTTGCCCCGCAGCAGGGCCTGCTCGGCGGCGAGCCGGACGGCCTCGCGGTGGACCTGGTCGAAGGCGCGGGCGACCTCGCCGACCTCGTCGCGGGAGGTGACGGGGATGGGCTTGACGCGGGTGTCGACCTGTCCGGGGTCGGTACGGGAGAGCTGGTCGACCAGCATCGGCAGGCGCTGCTCGGCGACGCCGAAGGCGGCGTTGCGCAGGCGGCGCAGGCTGCGGGCCATCTGGCGGGCCATCAGCGCGGCGATGAGGAAGGCGACGAAGAGGGCGCCGACGGCGACGCCGGAGTTGACGAAGGCGTCGGTGCGGGCGTTGTCGGCGATGCGGTTCGCCTCGTCGACGGCCTCCTGGGCGAGTTCCTTCTCCGCCTGGCGGTAGACGTCGACCTTGGAGGTCGAGGACGCCCACCAGCTCTGCGGGGTGATGCCCTTGGCCGACAGGTTGTCCGGGGTGGCCAGCGGGGACACCATGTCGCCGACCATCATCGTGAACTCGGGCGGGGCGACGAACAGCTGGTTGCGCTGCTGCGCCTTCGCGGCGGCTTCCTTGATCTGCCGCTCGCCCTCGGCCTGGGCCTCCTGCAGCAGCTGCTGCAGGCGCTCGCCGTCCTTGGGCCGGCTGCCGAAGTTGAACTCCTCGGAGGCGATGGCCTCGAGCCGGGCGTACGAGGCGAAGGCCATCCGGATCGCGGGCAGCTGCTTCTCGTCCTTGACCGGGTCGGCGAGCAGCAGGTGCATGCCGATCGCGCGGTCGAGGGAGGCGGCGGACTCCGTCAGGGTGATGGCGTACAGGGACTTGCCGAAGCCGGTGATGTTCGACGTGCCCAGGCCCAGCTCGTTGGTGAGCGCCAGCAGCGGGCGGTAGATGAGGGCGTAACCGTCCTCGGTGTCCACGCCCTTGAGCGCCGCCGTGTACGCGGCCTGGCGGAGCTTGGGCAGCTTGGCCTCGGCCTCGTCGATGGCGGTGACGCGGCGGCGCAGGGCCTCGGTGTCCGGGATGTCGTGCAGCTCGGCGCGGAAGGCCTCGGCCGCCTCGTCGGTGGCGGCGCGGGCCTTGACGACGGTGTCGTTCTTGTCGCCCTTGCCTGCCAGCAGCGGGGCGGCGCTGGCGTCGCGCTCGTTCATGATGGCGAACGCGTAGGTGTTGGCCGCCTGCACGACATGGGCGACGCGTTCGGCGTCCTGCGCCTGCTGCCAGGTGTCGATGGAGGAGTTGACCCGCAGACCGCCGAAGACCAGGGCGATCACCACGGGGATGAGCAGGATCGCGTTCAGCCGGGTACGCACCCGCCAGTTGCGGGGCGAGAGCGCGCTCCCGCTCGCCGGAAGCGGCTCGGCCACGGGGGCGACCGCGCTCACGGGGGAAGCCGCTGCCGCACGCGGTGGCGGGGTGAAGTTGCCCCGCTCCTGGTGCGGGGTGCCCTTAGTGCGCCTCACGGACCAACAACCTTCCGGCCTACTCTGCAGTCAGTTCAGGGAATTCCAGCACGGTCCGCCACGGTTAACAAACGTCTCGCGGAAGCGGATCCTCCGCATCACGCTCCGTAAAAAACAGGACATTGTGGTCATGGGCCTCCATATGCCTGCCCGTGGATGAGCAGAACGGAACCGTCCGCCAACACAATGTTGTGCCCGACCTGCAATTCTCGTTCGAAACGTTATGAACATCTCCCGGAAACGCGAAGGGCGGACCGTGCTGAACCGCACGATCCGCCCAACTCGACTACAGACAGTGAACGCTTACTTGAGCCGCGCCATGAGGGCGTGCTCGACCAGGGTGATCAGCGAGGACTTCGCCTCGGCCCGCTGACGGGCGTCGGTGGTGATGATCGGCGTCTCGGGGCCGATCTGCAGCGCCTCACGCACCTCTTCCGGCTGATACGGCTGGTTACCGTCGAACCCGTTGAGCGCGATGATGAACGGCAGCCCGGAGTTCTCGAAGTAGTCCACCGCCGGGAAGCAGTCCGCGAGCCGGCGGGTGTCCACCAGCACCACGGCACCGATCGCACCACGCACCAGGTCGTCCCACATGAACCAGAAACGGTCCTGACCCGGCGTACCGAACAGATACAGGATCAGATCCTGGTCCAGCGTGATACGGCCGAAGTCCATCGCCACCGTCGTCGTGGTCTTGTCCGCCACCTGCGACAGATCGTCGATCCCCGCCGACGCCGACGTCATCACCGCCTCCGTCCGCAGCGGATTGATCTCCGACACGGAACCGACGAACGTGGTCTTGCCCACGCCGAAGCCACCCGCCACCACGATCTTCGCGGAGGTCGTGGAACGGGTGGGGCCGGCTGGTCCCGGGCCTCCCCCGTATCCGGCGTTAGAGCTTGCGAAGTCCACTGAGCACCCTTTCGAGCAAAGTCACATCTGGGGTTCCGTCCGCCTCGCTGCCGCCGCCCGGCTGGTGGATCGCCACCAGTCCGGCCTCGGCGAGATCGGCCACGAGGATGCGCGCCACACCGAGGGGGATGGCGAGCAGTGCCGACACCTCGGCCACCGACTTGATCTCACGGCAGAGATGGCAGATCCGCTGGTGCTCAGGGAGCAGACCCTGCAGCCGCATCGGGTCGGCCGTGGTGCTGACCAGCGCCTCGATGGCGAGCTGATAGCGGGGCCGGGTCCGGCCGCCTGTCATCGCATACGGCCTGACCAGGGGCTGGTCGCCATCACCCTCGTACGGTGCATGCGCACCGCCGTATGCATCGGGTGAGGCGGGTGGCGGGGTCATGGATCCTCCGAAGCGGAATCGATCTTCAGTTGAGCAGACTGCCTTGCAGTTCGGCGCGCAGGTCCGGGGTGAGCACCGCGCCCGCCCGGTCGACCAGCAGCGCCATTTCGTAGCCAACGAGGCCGATGTCGCACTCGGGGTGGGCGAGTACGGCCAGCGAGGAGCCGTCGGAGATCGACATGATGAACAGGAACCCCCGTTCCATCTCCACCACGGTCTGGTTCACGCTGCCGCCCTCGAAGATGCGGGAGGCACCGGCCGTCAGGGACGTCAGCCCCGAGGCCACCGCGGCGAGCTGGTCCGCGCGGTCGCGCGGGAAGCCCTCGGACATCGCGAGGAGGAGTCCGTCCGCGGAGACCACCACCGTGTGCGACACCCCGGGGGTGTTGTCCACGAAATTGGTGATCAACCAGTTCAGATTCTGCGCCGCCTGGCTCATCGGACTCAACTAACGCTCCTGGCTGTAGGTGGGGCCGTAGCCGCTGTTGTCACTACCTGTACCGCCTGCCTGCCTGCCCTGCTGAATGCCCCGTCGCAGGCTGGTCAGACGCCCGCGCACCTGGTCGGGGGCGCGGGAGACCTGGGGACCGCTCTGGTTCGTCTGCTGCTGCGCGGCACCCTCGACGAGGTTCGCCCGGGGTACCCGGCGCGGCAGACCGGACGTGGTGATACCGCCCGCGGTCGGGCCGGAGCGCAGCTGCTCCGCACGGCGCCACACGGCGTCGTTCGGGGACTGGCGCCACGGCGCGCTGTCCTGCCCGTCGCTTGCCTGCCGCTGCCCGTTCTGGCCGGCCGTCGTGATCGGTGACGGACCGCGGCTGGGGCGGGGCGGGATGGCGGGCGCCGCGGTGGCGACGCGCTGCTGGGCGGGCTCGGGAACACGCGGTGCCCGGGACGGCGGCGGGGGGGCCGCCGGCGCTCCGGCCGGCGGCGGCACCCGGCCGCCGCGGGTACCGCGGAACCAGTCGGACTCCATCTCCTCGAAGATCGGGGTCCGTTCGTTGCCGCGGGGCGCGGCGGGCGCGCCCGCCGGCTGCGACTGCGGGTACGCCGGGAACTGCCCGGTGTCCTGCGGAAGTTCGTACTCACCGGTGGCCTGCGGCTGCAGCTGCGGCGCGGCGGGGAAGCTCCCCGTGTCCTGCGGCTGCTGCGGGCGCGGGTACTCGCCGGTCGGCTGCGGCACCGGGAACTGGCCGGTGTCCTGCGGGACCGGGAACTGGCCCGTGTGCTGTGCCGGGAACTGGCCGGTGTCCTGGGGACCCGGCACCGGGAACTGCCCGGTGTCCTGCGGCTGCGGCGGACGCGGGAACGCGCCCGTGTCCTGCGGCTGCTGCCGCGGCGGGACCGGGAACGCGCCGGTGTCCTGCGGACCCGGCACCGGGAACTGCCCGGTGTCCTGGGGGCCGCCGTACGACGCGGACTGTCCGGGCACCGGGGTCTGCGGCGAACCGGCCGGCAGGCCCTGCGGCGCGGAGGGGCGGCCGTGCGCACCGCGCGGCTTGTCCTGCGGCGGCGGGCCGGAGAAGTCGGGGCGCGAGAACTGCGCCGTGGACTCCACGGGCTCCTCGTGGCCGCGCGGACCGTCCGTCACGGGGGGCATCCGGCCGGTGTCGCCCATCCGCGCGGGGCGGTCGTCCTGCGATCCGTGCTGGACGTCGGGCGCGGCACCGGGGCCGGGGCCCATGCTCGGGCGGCTCGTCAGGGACGGCTGGCCGGGCTGGCCGGGACCCTCGCCGCGGCTCGGCAGGGCCGGCCGGGGCTGGTCGCCGGCGCCGCGGCCGAGCTGACCGCGCTGCTGGGCGGCGGAGAGCCGGCTGGTGGCGGAGCCCTTGGTGGGACCGCTCGCCGCCGGGGCCTGCTTGCCGCCGGCCTGGCCGTTCTGGGTGACGTCGACGGGCAGCATGACCAGCGCCGTCGTACCACCGGAGTCGGAGGGGCGGAGCTGGATGCGGATGCCGTGCCGCAGGGACAGCCGGCCGACCACGAACAGACCCATGCGGCGGGAGACCGAGACGTCCACGGTGGGCGGCGACGCGAGGCGCTCGTTGATCGCCGCGAGGTCCTCGGGCGACAGGCCGATACCGGTGTCGTGGATCTCGATCAGCACCCGGCCGTCGGGCAGGGCGTGACCGGTGACCTTGACCTTGGTCTGCGGCGACGAGAACGACGTGGCGTTCTCGAGCAGCTCGGCCAGCAGGTGGACGAGGTCGTTGACGACGCGGCCGGCGACCTGGGTCGCGGGCACCGCGCTGAGTTCGATGCGCTCGTACTGCTCCACCTCGGAGGCGGCGGCACGGAGCACGTCGACCAGCGGGACGGGGCGGGTCCACCGGCGGCCCGGCTCCTCACCGGCGAGGACCAGCAGGTTCTCGCCGTTACGGCGCATGCGGGTGGCGAGGTGGTCGAGCTTGAAGAGCGAGGCCAGCTGGTCCGGGTCGGCCTCACGGGACTCGAGCTCGGAGATCAGGGACAGCTGGCGCTGGATCAGACCCTGGGAACGGCGCGAGAGGTTGGTGAACATCGCGTTGACGTTCCCTCGCAGGAGGGCCTGCTCGGCGGCCAGCCGGACCGCCTCGCGGTGAACGTCGTCGAAGGCCGCGGCCACCTTGCCGATCTCGTCCCGGCTGTGGATGCCCACGGACTCCACGGAGGTGTCGACGTCCTGCGGGTCGGTCTCCGAGAGCTGCTTGACCAGCTCGGGCAGCCGCTTCTGGGCGACGATCTCGGCCGTGTCCTGCAGCCGGCGCAGCGAGCGCACCATGGAGCGGGCCACGACGAACGCGCCGGCCAGCGAGATACCGAGGACCAGCACGATCAGGGCACCGGAGATCAGCGCGTCCTGCTCGGCCTCGGCGGCCAGCTGGCGGGACTTCTGCTGCAGACCCTGCAGGAGCGACGACTCGATCTTGATCATCTCGTCGATCCGGGGCTCGTACGTCTCGTACCAGTTCTGGTGCGAGGAGACGTGCGCCCGCTTGGGATCGGTGGGATGGTCGAGCAGTCCCTTGACGGTCTCGTTGGCCTGCTGGATCGCGTTGTTGGTGTCCAGCGCCTGGAGCTTCTCCTCGGCCGCGTCCGAGCCGTAGAGGTTGGTGAACTGCTTGATGTCGTCCTTCTCGGACTCCCGCGCGCTCTCCACCATGGACACCTCGTCCGGGGAGAGCTTGTTCTTGCTCGCGAGCGCCGCGGTGACCACCGCGCGCTGGATCGAGGCGTTCTCCTTGGCGGAGGAGAAGATCGCCAGGGCGCGGGTGGCCTCGATCATGTCGGAGTTGTTGGTCGCGGCGGCCATGTCGCCGGACAGGGCGATCAGCGCGTCGATGACCTCGCCGTAGCGCTGCACCGTCTGCAGGGCGTTGGCGCCCTTGCCGGTGTACGCGTCCTGGCGGATGTCGTCGAGGTCCCGCAGCTTCTCCGAGATCCGCACGAGGCTGCTTCGCACACCCTGCAGGGAGCCGGCGTTGGTGGCCTCGATCTTGCGGGTGGCGTTCTCGAACCGCTTGACCACGTCGGTGGTCTTGTCCCGGCTGTCGACGACCTCGAGGTCCTTGGCGCCCTCGACGATGACGACACCGGCGGAGAGGTCGCGCTCCTCCTGGATCTGCGTGGCCAGCTGGGTGGCCTGCCGCGTCATCTCGGTGAGGAGCTTCATGTCCTCCTGCTGCTGCATGTCCTTCCAGGAGGACTCGATACGCAGCGCGCCCAGCGTCGTGGCGGCGACCACGGGCAGGGCGAGGAGGGACACCAGGCGGGTCGAGATCCGCCAGTTGCGCAGGGCTATCCGGGAACCGGGTTTGACGTGGGCGCCGGCCGGCAGTCTGGGGGCGGCATAACCGCCGGCCTCGGGCGTGGGTATCCGCGGCGCGGGTTCGGCCTGGCCGCCGGGGCGCGGCGCGGGGCCGGCCGCGGGCGTGCCCTGGGGTCCGGAGGCGCCGTCGCGGGTGGTCATCCCACGCGGTTCCGGCTCGCCCGAAACGTCCCCACGGGCACCGGGCCCCTGGGGATGCCCCATGCCATCCCTCTTGAAACGTCCCTGCACTGGCGTCGCAACCTCTGGACCAGGTCCCCGGCACCTGGATGCCGGAAACGACGATCAAGTCGTGCGGGAACCGCAAAGCCCCGCTGTCGGTGTGTCCTTCGTAACCGGCGCATCTTCCCCGTGCAGCCCACCAACATGGCGCCCCTTTGCGCCCGCAGCCGGCTGCAGTCCAGCGACGGTCCGTGGAATTCCAGCACAGTGCCGGATCTCCAACAAGGCCCGGGGGTAACAGTGTGACGAGCATGACCCTGTGTGATGCGGCAGGTACGGGGGGTTCAATTACGCCGTCGAGATTTCGGACATTTGCTGACTAATCAATGAACCCCGCACGACACTTCGGCACCGCCTCTCAGGTGTGGAATAGACCAATGGGAGGCGGAATGACCGATTTCGGCGATCGAGAATGGGGTCGAATTCACATGGTTTGATCTCCAGAGAGTGACCAACTTCACACTGCAGTGGCGGATGACGCGTTCGAGGCCGGGGAAGGGCGGGCTAGCCTGGTGCTTTACACGATTGCAGCCGCCGTACACATGCATAGGGAGAGCAGCCCGATGTTCCGGAACATAGCCAGCACCGCCAACCCGCGCCGGACCACCCTGGCCCATCTCGAGGACCTCGGGAGCGCGGACGAGCTGCGCCCGGCGCCGGCGGAGCACCCGCTGACCCTTCCGGAGCAGACGGCGAACCCGCGCCGCACGGTGCTGGTGGACGCGCCGCAGGCCTGAGCCGCCCCCGCCGCCCGGCACCACGAAGAAAGGCGCCCCCGCCGGGGGCGCCTTTCTTCGTGTCCGGGGCCGATAGCCTGGAGTGACCAGATCCCCGGCTAGCAAAGGCAGCGGCATCCCGTGCGCATCGTCAGGTTCTCCCTCGAGGGGAACGTCGCTTTCGGCGTCCTAGAGCGCGACCAGATCGACATCATCGTCGGCCACCCCTTCGGCGAGGTCGAACGGTCGGGACGGCTGATCCCCCTGGCCCAGGTGCGGCTCCTGCCCCCGGCCCTCCCCAGCAAGATCGTCGCGGTCGGCCGCAACTACGCCGAACACGCCGCCGAGCTGGGCAACGAGGTGCCCGCGGCACCCCTCACCTTCTTCAAGCCCTCCACGTCCGTCGTCGGCCCGGCCGACCCGGTGACCTACCCCGCGTTCTCCTCCGACGTGCACCACGAGGCCGAGCTGGCCGTCGTGATCGGCCGGCTGTGCCGCGAGGTCCCCGTGGAGCGCGCCGCCGAGGTGATCCTCGGCTACACCTGCGCCAACGACCTCACCGCCCGCGACATCCAGCGCAGCGAGGGACAGTGGGCGCGGGCGAAGGGCTTCGACTCCGCCTGCCCCCTGGGCCCGTGGATCGAGACGGAGCTGGACCCCGCCGACCTCGGCATCCAGTGCACCGTCAACGGTGAACAGCGCCAGCTCGGCCGTACGGCCGACATGATCCGCACGGTCCCCGAGCTGATCGCGCACATCACCGAGGCGATGACGCTCCTCCCCGGGGACGTCATCCTCACCGGCACCCCCGCGGGTGTCGGACCCGTGAACGTCGGCGACGAGGTCGCCGTCACCATCGAAGGCATCGGCACTCTCACCAACAAGGTGATCAAGCGTGGCTAGCGCACCCCTGAAGGACGTCCGCGTCCGTTTCTGCCCCTCCCCCACCGGCAATCCGCATGTCGGTCTGATCCGCACCGCCCTGTTCAACTGGGCCTTCGCCCGCCACCACGGCGGCACCCTGGTCTTCCGGATCGAGGACACGGACTCCGCGCGCGACTCCGAGGAGTCGTACGAGGCGCTCCTGGACTCGATGCGCTGGCTCGGCCTGGACTGGGACGAGGGCCCGGCCCCCTTCGACCCCGCCGCGTCCGCCGCGCCCGGCCCGCACGCCCCGTACCGCCAGTCGCAGCGCATGGACATCTACGCCGACGTGGCCGCGAAGCTGCAGGCCGCCGGGCACGCGTACCGCTGCTACTGCACCGCCGCGGAGCTCGAGGAGCGCCGCGAGGCCGCCCGCGCCGCCGGGAAGCCGTCCGGCTACGACGGCCACTGCCGCGACCTGTCGCCCGAGCGGATCGCCGGGTACGAGGCGGAGGGGCGGGACTCCATCGTCCGCTTCCGGATGCCGGACGAGACGATCACGTTCACCGACGTGGTCCGCGGCGAGCTGACCTTCCGGCCGGAGAACGTGACGGACTACGGGATCGTCCGGGCCAACGGCGCCCCGCTGTACACGCTGGTCAACCCGGTCGACGACGCCCTGATGGAGATCACGCACGTACTGCGCGGCGAGGACCTGCTGTCCTCCACCCCGCGGCAGATCGCCCTCTACCGGGCGCTGGCCTCCATCGGTGTGGGCAACGGCACGGTCCCGGAGTTCGGGCATCTGCCGTACGTGATGGGCGAGGGCAACAAGAAGCTGTCCAAGCGCGACCCGCAGTCCTCGCTGAACCTCTACCGCGAGCGCGGCTTCCTCCCCGGGGGCCTGCTCAACTACCTCTCCCTGCTGGGCTGGTCGCTCTCCGCCGACCAGGACGTCTTCACCATGGACGAGATGGTGGCGGCGTTCGACATCGGCGACGTGGTGGCGAACCCGGCGCGCTTCGACCTGAAGAAGGCCGAGGCGATCAACGCCGACCACATCCGCCGGCTGGACGTCGCGGCCTTCACCGAGGCCTGTACGCCGTGGCTGGCCGCCCCGCACGCCCCCTGGGCCCCCGAGGCGTTCGACCGGGCGGCGTGGGAGGCCATCGCCCCGCAGGCGCAGAGCCGGCTGACGGTGCTCTCCGACATCACCGCGAACGTCGACTTCCTCTTCCTGCCCGAGCCGGTCTCCGACGAGGCGTCGTGGGCGAAGGCCATGAAGCCGGGCGCGGACGAGCTGCTGCGCACCGCCCGCGAGAAGCTGGCGGCGACGGCGGACTGGACGGCGGAGCCGCTGAAGGAGGCCGTGCTGGCCGCGGGCGAGGCGCACGGGCTGAAGCTGGGCAAGGCCCAGGCGCCGGTCCGGGTGGCCGTCACGGGCCGCACCGTCGGGCTGCCGCTCTTTGAGTCGCTGGAGGTGCTGGGGCGCGAGCGCACCCTGGCCCGGGTGGACGCCGCCCTGTCGCGGCTCGCCGCCGAGGGCTGACGGCTCACTCGTCCCCGGGTCCTCGGGCGAGGGCCCGGGGACTGCGTCCTTGGGGGGTTGACGGCCGGGTGACGCCCCAACGGCCAAACTGGTTTTGGTGCACTGCCCACGATCAGGTAATGTTCTGTCTGTCGCCGAGCGGGGCAGAAGCCCGGAGCGAGGCGATCACCCGAACGAAGACCCCCCAGGGGGTTGCGTTTTGGTGGGGTATGGTGTAATTGGCAGCACGACTGATTCTGGTTCAGTTAGTCTAGGTTCGAGTCCTGGTACCCCAGCAGATCACTTCAGTGATCAGATCGAAAGATCGAAGCCCCCGTTGTGTAGCGGCCTAGCACGCTGCCCTCTCAAGGCAGTAGCGCCGGTTCGAATCCGGTCGGGGGTACAGATCCTTTCCTTCCGTTTCCATCTGGGTCGCACCCAGAGGCAGCGACGTAGAGGATCGCCAAAGGCCCCCGTTGTGTAGCGGCCTAGCACGCCGCCCTCTCAAGGCGGTAGCGCCGGTTCGAATCCGGTCGGGGGTACGTCACGGAACATCGTCTGAGGCCCGACCCTTCCGAGGGTCGGGCCTCAGACGTATGTCCGCCGCCGTCAGGCGTCCGGGTCCGTGCCGCGGACCACGATCACCGGGCAGTGGGCGTGGTTCAGCAGGGCCTGGCTCACCGAGCCGAGGAGCATGCCCGTGAAGCCGCCGTGGCCGCGGGCGCCGACGACCACGAGGCCGGCGCTCCCGCTCGCGTCGATGAGCAACTCGCGGGCCGAGCCCTTGATCGAGCGGCGTTCGACCGACACATCCGGGTACTGCTCCAGGGGGCCGGCGAGAGCCTCCGCCAGGACGAGTTCGCCCGGGTTGGCGCCCTCCGGGAGCGCGGCGTCCGAGGGGCGCGGGGCCTGGCTGTCCCAGGCGCTCCAGATGTGGACGGCGACGACGCCGGTGCCCCGGCGGTCCGCCTCGGCGAAGGCGTAGTCCACCGCCGCCTCGCCGGCGGCCGAGCCGTCGACGGCCAGCAGGACGGGACCGCCCGGGTCGGGCCTGCCCCGTACGACCAGCACCGGGCACCGGGCATGGGCGCTCAGATGGGTCGCCGTGGAGCCCAGCAGCAGCCGGGCGAACGCGCCGTGGCCCCGGCTGCCGACGACCGCCAGCCGGGCGCTCTCCGTCTCCTGGACCATGACCGGCAGGGACTCGCCGGTGACGACGATCCCCTCGATCTCGATCCCCGGCTCCGCCTCGTGCGCGTGCTGCACGGAGTCCTTGACCAGCTTGTCCGCCTGCTCCCGGAACACCGTGTACTCCGTGCCGACCATGGTGGCGCCGAGATAAACGCCCGAGGGCGGCCACAGGAACGCGTGCACCACGCGCAGCGGGCAGCCGCGCAGCCGTGCCTCGTGCGCGGCGACGGTGACCGCCTCCAGTCCGGCCTCGGAACCGTCCACGCCCACCAAAACCGGTCCGGTCTCCATCACCACGCTCCTCCTCCACGCCGCGAACCTCCCCCCGAGCCTCGGTCACGCCCCCGCCCCCCGCCAGCGGTCCGCCCGCACGCGGGTGACACGGGTGCGCCCGCGCGCCCCCCACCGGACGTGATGTTGTCCCGTACGGCCCCATCCGTACGGCCCGGATCCGGCACTACAGTTCCGCGCCACGAACGGGTACGGGTCTTGGGGGATTTCGTGTACGAGATGGTGAAGGGCGCCAACGTGGCGCTGGCGTCCATGAGCGAGAACACCGGTTCGCTGATCGTCAACCTGGGCTGGAGCAGTCCGGCCGGTGACGGGGACGCGGACGTGTCGGTGCTGCTCCTGGACGCGGACGGCAAGGTGCGCGACGACGGCGACTTCTACTTCTACAACCACCCCGTCGCCGCCGACGGCAGCGTGCAGCTGCTCGGCAAGGCCCCGGCGCGGGACGGCAGCGAGGACCGCATCGGCTTCGACCTGACGGCCGTGCCGGACGCCGTGGACCGGATCGTGGTCGCGGCGAGCAGGTACGACGGGGCGGGGTTCGGGGAGCTGGAGGATCTGCGGGTCACGCTGACCGACGCCGTCGGGGAGGATCTGCTGCGGTATGTCATCGAGGACCCGGGGCCGGTGAGCGCCGTCATCTTCGGCGAGCTCTACCGCCGGGACGACCGGTGGAAGTTCCGCGCCGTCGGCCAGGGGTACGACTCGGGGCTGGCGGGCCTGGCGACGGACTTCGGGGTCGACGTCGACGACGACGCGGCCACGGAGGAGGCGGTGGCGGCGGCCCCGGACGACCCGCCCGGGGAGGCGGCGCGGGTACCGGCGCCCGCCGCGCCGGCCGAGGCGGCCCCCGTACCGAAGCGGCCCCGGACCGCCAAGAAGAAGATCACGCTGCCGGCGGCCGCGCGGAAGTCCCTGGCGGACCACGAGTCGTGGAAGGGCGCCCGGCTCTTCCCCGTCCCGGCGCTCAAGAGCGACCGCGAGCGCGAGACGCGGGCGACGTCCGTGCTGCTGTCGGTGATGGCGCAGGTGCCCGAGTTCGGCCGGCGGCTGACCGCCGGGTTCGGGGCGCCCGCCGGGCGGATGGAGACGTTCACCGAGGTCTCCCTGCCGTTCGGGGACCGGCCGCGGCGGCCGGACGGGGTGATCCGGGTCGAGCGGGCGGGCAAGCTGTGGACGGCGCTCGTCGAGACCAAGACCAACGCCAACCCGCTGCGGGCCGAGCAGGTGCAGGCGTATCTGGACATCGCCGCGCGCCGCGGGTACGAGGCGGTCGTCACGCTGACGAACGACGTGGCCCTCGAGGGCAGTCCGCTCGTCGACGTCAAGACCGACGGCCGGCGCCGGAACAAGGTGGCGCTGTGGCATCTGTCCTGGGCCGAGGTCACCCATCAGGCCCAGCTGCTGATCCGGCACGAGGGGGTGGGCAACGCCGCCCACGCCTGGCTGCTGCACGAGCTCCTGCACTATCTGCAGCACGAGAACTCCGGCTGCCACGGCTTCCAGAACATGGGCCGGTCCTGGGTCCCCGTACGCAACGGCATCGACGACGAGACCCTCTGCCAGGGCGATCCGCGCGCCCTGGAGGTCGTCGAGAGCTGGGAGCGGCTCATCCGCCAGGTCTGTCTGCGGCTCGGCGGCGAGCTCGGGCGCAAGGTGCTGCCCGTACAGCGCAGCAGGCGCGGGGAGGACCCCGGCGACCGGCGCCGGCAATTCGCCGACCGGTTGTGCGCCGACGGGCGGCTGCAGGCGGAGCTGAGGATCGAGAGCCTGCCGGGGGTGCTCGCGATCAGCGCCGATCTGCGTACGGGCCGGCTGCGGACCTCCGTCGAGGTGCCCGCCCCGGACCAGGGGTATCCGCTGACGTGGGCCAAACGGCTGATCCGGCGGCTGGCCCAGGCCCCGGCCGATCTGCACGTCGAGACGCTCGTCGACTCCGGGGCGGGCCCGCGGGGCACCCTGGAGCGGCTGCGGCCCGAACCGGGGGATCTGCTGCCGCGCGGCGGGGCGCGGATCACGGGGTTCCGGCTGTCGCTGCTCAAGGGGATGGGCAGCTCGCGGGGCAACGCGGACAGCGGGTTCATCCGCAGCGTCGATGACGCGGTGAACCGCTTCTACACCGGGGTCGTCGCCCAGCTGGAGATTGCGTAGCACGGGCGCGGAGATTAGGTTAGGGCAGCCTTACCTAATCTCTACGTGAAGCAAGGAGGCGCGGGTGGCAGCCGACGTCTACCGGGACGCCTGGGGCATCCCCCATCTGCGGGCCGCGGATCCGCACGCGCTGGTGTTCGCGCAGGGGCGTGACGCCGCCCTCGACCGGGCCTGGCAGCTCGAGGTCGAGCGGCACCGGACGCAGGGCACCTCCGCCTCCTTCCTGGGCGCCGGCGCCGTGGCGTGGGACGTGTTCGCGCGCCGGGCGATGATCGACGACACCGCCCGGCGGTGCTACGCCGCGCTCGATCCGGGCACCGCCCGCTGGGTGTGGAGCTACGTCGAGGGCGTCAACTCCGCGCTGGCCGAGGGCGCCCGCCGCGCGCCGGAGTTCGCCGCGGCGGGGGTGGCGGCCGGGCGGTGGCGGGCGTGGACGCCGCTCGCCGTGTGGCTGGGGCACCATCTGCTGTTCGGGTCCTTCCCCGCCAAGCTGTGGCGCGAGTCGGTCGCCCGGCACCTGGGGCCGGACGCGATCGGGCTGTTCGCCACCGACGGACCCCTGACGCCGGGCAGCAACGGCTGGCTGGTCGGCGGCGGGCTGACCGCCGGGGGCGCACCGATCCTGGCCGGGGATCCGCACCGCTTCGTCGAGAGCCCGGGCCTCTACCAGCAGATCCACCTCGTCTGCCCCGAGTACGACGTGGTGGGCCTGGCCGTTCCCGGGGTGCCGGGCATCGCGCACTTCGGCCACACCGGGGGCGTCGCCTGGGCGATCACCAACGCCATGGCCGACCACCAGGACCTGTACGACGAGCGCCTGCGCCGCCGCGCCGGCCGCGTCGAGGCCCTGGGCCCCGACGGCTGGCGCCCCGCCCGGTCCCGTACCGAGGAGATCGCGGTGGCCGGCGCGGACCCCGTGCGGGTCGAGGTCGTCGAGACCGACCGCGGGCCGGTGGTGGCGGGCGGGGTCGGCGAGGAGCGGGCCGTGAGCCTGCGGTGCCCCTCGCGGGTGCGGGAGGACGCCGGGTTCGCCGTGCTGCCGGCGCTGCTGGCGGCCCGTACGGTCGCCGACGTGGACCGGGCGCTGGACGGGTGGGCGGAGCCGGTGAACACCGTGCTGGCCGCCGACACCGCCGGCGGGGTGCTGCACCGGGTGGCGGGGCTCGTACCGCGCCGGCATCCCGGCAACCGGCTGGGGGTGGTGCCGGCCTGGGACCCCGCGTACGTCTGGGAGGGGTACGAGGCGATGCCACGGGCGGAGGCCGGGGCGGTCGCGGTGATGGCCAACGAGCGGGGGATCGCGGCGCCGCTGGGCACCGAGTTCGCGCCGCCGCACCGCGCCGACCGCATCCGCGCACTGCTGACGGAGGGCGCCGGCCGGACGGCCGCGGACATGGCGCGGGTGCACACCGACACCCACCTCGCCTCCGCGGCCCCCCTGCTGGACCTCGTGGCCGGCCTCGGCGAACTCGCCCCCGCCTCCGCCGCGTTGCGCGCCCGGCTGCTGGCCTGGGACCGGCGGATGGACGCCGCGAGCACCGACGCCACGGCCTACGCCGCCCTGCGCAGCGCCGTCGTACGCCGCCTCGCCGCGCATCCCGTCCTGCGCCCCCTGGCCGAACCCCCGCCCTGGCCCGAGGTGTTCCACCCCTGGCTGGCCCTCCTCCCCCGCATCGGCTACGCCCTGGAGCACCTCCTCACCGACCGCACGCTCCCGGTCGACCGCCCCGCCCTGGTCCGCGCGGCCCTCGACGAGACCGCCGCCGCCGCCCCGGCCCCAAAGCCGTGGGGCGAGGTCCACCGGCTCGCCCCCTGGCAGGCGCTGCCCCTCGCGGACGACGACGTCACGTGGCCGGGGCTCGGCGGCGACCACGACTGCGTGCTGGCCACCTCCGCCGTGCCGGGCGTCACCGACCGGTTCCTGCGCGGACCGTCCGCCCGCTACGTCTGGGACCTGGGGCGGCGCGAGGACAGCCGCTGGATCGTCCCCCTCGGCGCGTCCGGCATTCCCGGCCGTCCCCACGCCCGCGACCAGCTCCCGCTGTGGGCGGCCGGTGAACTCGTCCCCGTCGTCACCGACTTCGCCCTGCTCGCGAAGGAGCCCGAGCTGCGGATCACCCCCGTCGACCCCGTCGCCGACCTCGACGTGCTGTACGGCTGGGTGAGCCAGGACCGCGCCCGCTTCTGGGGCATGACCGGGGCGACGCGTGAGGAGGTCGGGGAGATCTACGCGCACCTCGACGGCCTGGACACCCACCACGCGTACCTCGTACGCCGCGACGGCGTCCCCGTCGCCCTCGTCCAGACGTACGAGCCGACCGCCGACCGCGTGAGCGAGACGTACGACGCGCTCCCCGGCGACCGGGGCCTGCACCTGCTGCTGGCCCCCGCCGAGGGCACCCCCCGGCCGGGGTTCACCGGCGAGGTCCTGGACGCGGTGCTGGGCTTCGTCTTCGCGGACCCGGAGTGCCGGCGCCTGATCGCCGACCCGGACACGGCCAACGCGGCAGCGATCGCGCGCCTCACGCGTACGGGCTTCGCCGAGGGCCCCGAGGTGCTGCTCCCGGAGATCGACCTCCCGGACGTACGACTCCCGGCGAAGCACGCCCGCCTGATGTTCCTGGAGCGGTGAACCGCGCCGGAGTGCGGCCGGGGGTCCGGGGGCGTCCCCCGGACAACGCGGCCAGGACCGCGCTCACCCCCGCAGCCGCCACCCGTGATCCACCGGCCCGACCCCCGCCCCCGCCGCGAACCCCGCCGCTATCGCCCCCGTCACGTACTCCTTCGCCGCCCGGACCGCCGCCGGCACGTCGTCGCCCAGCGCCAGCCTCGACGCGATCGCGCTGGCCAGCGTGCAACCGGTGCCGTGCGTGTGCCGGTTGGGGTGGCGGGGCGCCCGCAGCCAGTGCTCGGCGGTGCCGTCCGTGAGCAGGTCCACCGCGTCGCCCGTGCCCAGATGGCCACCCTTGACCAGCACCCACCGCGGCCCGAACTCCAGCACCGCCCGCGCCGCCCCCGGCATCTCCTCCGGCACGCGCACCACGACCCCCGTGAGCTGCGCGACCTCGTCCAGATTCGGCGTCGCGACGGTGGCCGCCGGCAGCAGCTCCCGCCGCACCGCGTCCAGCGCGGAGGCCGCCAGCAGCGGGTCACCGTGCTTGGACACCCCCACCGGGTCCACCACGGCCGGCGCGTCCGTACCGGCGAGGAGCTCCGCGACGGCGGACACCAGCGGCGCCGACGACAGCATCCCGGTCTTCACCGCCGCCGCCCCGATGTCGTCCACCACGCCGCGGTACTGGGCGCGCACCGCCTCCACCGGCAGCTCCCACACGCCGTGCACGCCCAGGGAGTTCTGCGCGGTGACCGCCGTCAGCACGCTCGTGCCGTGCACGCCCAGCGCCAGCATCGTCTTCAGGTCGGCCTGGATCCCCGCCCCGCCCCCGGAGTCGGAGCCGGCCACGGTCAGCACCGGGGGCAGCCGCATCAGCCCTCCGCGCCGAAGTGGTCCCAGCCGCCGGCCGACGCCCACGGCTTGCCGTCGACCATGACGTGCGCGGCGGCCGAGCTGCTGGGGCAGCCCAGCACCTCGCCGACCACCCGCCAGCGCGCGGGCAGCTGGCACCGCGGCGGGAACGTCGCGACGATCGCGTGGTCCTCGCCGCCCGTCAGCACCCACTGCAGCGGCTGCACGCCCACCGCCCGCCCGATGTCCGCCATCTGGGTCGGGATGTCGAAGGCGTCGGAGCGCAGGTCGATCCGGACCTTGCTGGCCGCCGCCACATGCCCCAGGTCCGCCAGCAGCCCGTCCGACACGTCCGTCATCGCCGTCGCCCCGAGCACGGCCGCCGCCGGCCCCGCCTGGTACGGGGGCTCCGGCCGCCGGTGCGCCTCGACGAACGCCCGCGGCGAGCGGAAGCCCCGGGCGAGCACCGCGTGCCCCGCCGCCGACCAGCCCAGCCAGCCGGTCACCGCCACGATGTCCCCGGGCCGGGCGCCCGCCCGGGTGACCGGCTCCTGGCCCTGCAGATCACCGAGCGCGGTGATCGCGACGGTGATCTTCTCGCCCCGCACCACATCGCCGCCCACCACGGCCGCCCCGGCGACCTGGCACTCGTCGCGCAGCCCGTCCATCAGCTCCGTGGCCCATGTCGCCGGCAGCTCCGCCGGCACGATCAGCCCCAGCAGCAGCGCGGTCGGCACCGCCCCCATCGCGGCGATGTCCGCGAGGTTCTGCGCGGCGGACTTGCGCCCCACGTCGTACGCGGTGGACCAGTCCCGGCGGAAGTGCCGCCCCTCCAGCAGGACGTCCGTGCTGGCCACGACACGCCGGTCGGGCGCGCTGATCACGGCGGCGTCGTCGCCGGGTCCGAGCCGGACCGCCGGGGTGGTCGTCAGCCGCGACGTGAGCTCGCGGATGAGGCCGAACTCCCCCAGCTCGCCCACTGTTCCCTTCACCGGTACGACTCCTCGCTCTGCAGTGGTCCGCACGCCATTGTCGTCAACATTCCGCGGCCCCGCTCCTCCTGTGGGGCCCGGCAGAAGTCTCGCCCCCGTACACCCCGACGCGATAGCGTTGCCTTCCCCTTCCCACATGATCCGCGAAGCCGCCCTGTGGAGGTCCCGTGGTACAGGCGTACATCCTGATCCAGACCGAAGTCGGCAAGGCGTCGGCCGTGGCCGAGATGATCGCGAAGATTCCGGGCGTCATCCAGGCCGAGGATGTCACGGGCCCCTACGACGTCATCGTGCGCGCCCAGGCGGACACGGTCGACGACCTGGGCCGTCTCGTCGTCGCCAAGGTGCAGCAACTGGAGTCCATCACGCGAACCCTGACCTGCCCCGTCGTCCATATCTGATCCCCCCGTATGCTCAACCGGTGATCGGTTCCGCACGTCCCGCCGTCCTTCTGCTCGCCGTGGCGCTGGCCGCCGGCTGTTCACCGGACGATGACGGCAAGGTCGCCGTGCCCGCGCCGCGGCCGTCCGGCGAGGCCGTGGCGCACTGCGCCGCGCTCGCGAAACGGCTGCCGCGGGCGCTGGACGACGACCTGCGCCGGCGTACGGTGAAACCGGAGTCCCGCTACACCGCGGCATGGGGCGACCCGGCGGTCGTCCTGCGCTGCGGAGTACGCCGGCCCGCGGTCCTCACACCGGGCACAGAACTCTACAACCCGTCCGCGGACACGGCCGAGGTGGACGGGGTGGACTGGCTGCTCGAGGACACCGACGAGGGCTATCGCTTCACGACGGTGGGCCGCCGTACGTTCGTCGAGGTCGCGGTCCCCGAGCACTACGCCCCGGAGATCGGGATCGTCGCCGGCGGCATCTCGGCGGCCGTGCGGGCGACGGTCCCGACCGAGCTCTAGCGCAGACCGGTCGGGCGGCGCAGGGCCGCCTGGATCAGCCGGTCGACGAGCTCCTGGTACGTCACGCCGCTCTCCCGCCACATCCGCGGGTACATGGAGATCGGGGTGAACCCGGGCATGGTGTTGATCTCGTTGATGACGAACTCCCCGGCGTCCGTGAGGAAGAAGTCCGCCCGCACCAGACCCTCGCACGACACCGCCTCGAACGCCTGGACCGCCAGCTCCTGGACCCGCGCGGTCTCCGCGGCCGTCAGCGGCGCCGGGACGAGGCCGTCGGCGGAGTCGATGTACTTCGCCTCGAAGTCGTAGAAGTCGTGCGCGGACACCGGCGGGATCTCCGCCGGGACGCTCGCGCGCGGACCGTCCTCGAACTCAAGGACGCCGCACTCGATCTCCCGCCCGTGCAGCGCGGCCTCGACGATGACCTTCGGGTCGTGCCGCCTTGCCCGCTCGATGGCCTCCTCCAGGCCGGCGAGGTCGTCGACCTTCGTGATGCCCATGGAGGACCCGGCCCGCGACGGCTTCACGAACAGCGGCCAGCCGTGCTCCCCGGCGAGGTCCACGATCTTCTTGCGGGCGGCGGAGGGGTCCTGCTCCCACTCGCGGGCGCGGATCACGACGTACGGGCCGACGGGCAGTCCGTACGAGGTGAAGATCCGCTTCATGTACTCCTTGTCCATGCCGACCGCGGAGGCCAGCACGCCGCAGCCGACGTACGGGACGCCCGCCAGGTCGAGCATGCCCTGGATGGTGCCGTCCTCGCCGTACGGGCCGTGCAGCACGGGGAAAACAACGTCCACCTCGCCGAGCGCCTTGGGCACCTGGCCGGGCTCGCTGTAGACGACGTCGCGGGAGCCGGGGCTCAGCGGCATGATCACGCCGCCCGTGTCGGACTCCACCAGTTCCTCGACACTGGGCACCTTGCGGCCGTCGATCGCCATCCGTTCGGGGTCGTCGGCGGTGAGCGCCCAGCGGCCGTCCGCGGTGATGCCGATGGGCAGCACCTCGTACTTCGTACGGTCGATGGCCGCCATCACGGCTCCCGCGGTGACCACGGAGATGCCGTGCTCGGAGCTGCGTCCGCCGAAGACGACGGCGACGCGGGGCTTCTTGTCATGGCTGTGGGAGGAGTGCACGGTGCTCATATCGCGACGACCCTACCTGGTCTTTTGCCGTCCGTCAGTGTCCCTCGGCCTTGGCGCTGCGCGTCATGAGCTCCTTGACGGCGACGAGGGGCTGCTTGCCGTCGTGGACGATCGAGACAACCGTGTCGGTGATGGGCATGTCGACCCCGTTGCGCCGGGCCAGATCCTGCACCGACTCGCAGGACTTCACGCCCTCCGCGGTCTGCTTGGTGACGGCGATGGTCTCCGCGAGGGTCATGCCGCGGCCGAGGTTCATGCCGAAGGTGTGGTTGCGCGAGAGCGGCGAGGAGCAGGTGGCGACCAGGTCGCCCATGCCCGCCAGTCCGGCGAACGTACGCTGGTCGGCGCCGAGCGCGCTGCCCAGCCGCATGGTCTCGGCGAGCCCCCGGGTGATCAGCGACGCCTTCGCGTTGTCCCCGAGGCCCATGCCGTCGGCGATGCCGACCGCCAGCCCGATCACGTTCTTCACCGCGCCGCCCAGCTCGCAGCCGACGACGTCGGTGATCGTGTACGGGCGGAAGTACGGCGTCATGCAGGCGCCCTGCAGCCGCTGGGCCACCGTCTCGTCCGCGCAGGCCACGACGGCGGCGGCGGGCTGGCGGCGGGCGATCTCACGGGCGAGGTTGGGACCGGAGAGGACGGCGACGCGGTCGGCGGGGACCTTGGCGACCTCCTCGATCACCTCGCTCATCCGCTTCACGGTGCCCAGCTCGATGCCCTTCATCAGGCTGACGAGCACGGTGTCCGGGGCGAGGACGGGCACCCAGCGGGCCAGATTGCCGCGCAGGGTCTGCGAGGGGACCGCCAGGACCGTGAAGTCGGCGCCGTCGGCGGCCTCGGCCGGGTCGGTGGTCGCCCGGATCCGGGCGGGGAGGCCGATCCCGGGGAGGTAGTCGGGGTTGGTCCGGGTGGTGTTGATCGCGTCCACCGCGTCCGCCCGGCGGCCCCACATGGCCACCTCGCAGCCGGCGTCGGCGAGCACCATGGAGAAGGCGGTGCCCCACGATCCCGTACCGAAGACCGCAACCCGCGTCACTTGCTCTCCTTGTCCTCGGCCTTGTCCGTGCCCGTCTTCTTCGCCGCCGCGCTCCTGCGCCGCTGCTCCGCCCGCACCTTGACCGGGTCGTACCGCTCGGCGGGGGCCTTCTCCCCGCGCAGCTCCTCCAGCAGCCGGGTCACGGCGTCCATCAGGACCTCCGTGACCTCCTTCAGCACGTCCGGCGTGGGGTCCTTGCCGTAGTACGCGGAGAGGTCCACCGGCTCGCCGGCCAGCACGGAGAAGGTCTTGCGGGGGAACAGCCGCGGCTTGCCGTACGGGGGCAGCGCGTGGTTCGCGCCCCACTGGGCGACCGGGATCACCGGGACCTTGGTCTGCAGGGCGACCCGGGCGGCGCCGGTCTTGCCGGTCATGGGCCACAGGTCCGGATCGCGGGTGAGGGTGGCCTCCGGGTAGAAGGCTACGCACTCCCCCTTCTCGATCGCCGCGACGGCGGCCCGGAACGCGGCGGCGGCGTCGGTCGACTCCCGGTACACGGGGATCTGTCCGGTGCCGCGCATCATGGCGCCGACGAAGCCCTTCTTGAACAGCGGGTCCTTGGCGAGGAATCGCGGGACGCGGCCGGTGTTGTACTGGAAGTGCGCGTACGACAGCGGATCCAGGGCCGAGTTGTGGTTGACGACGGTGATGAAGCCGCCCTCGGCCGGCATGTGCTCCGCGCCCCGCCAGTCACGCTTGAAGAAGAGCAGGAGCGGTGGCTTTACGATCACCGCGGCCAGGCGGTACCAGAAACCGATTCGGTGCCGGGACACGGATCTTGTCTCCTCGTTTCGCGGGTGCTGGGGAGCCGCACAAGTGTCGCCCCAGGTCATCAGTCTGTCGAGAACACCGTACGCCTATACGAGCGCACGGTACCGGCGTGTGTCCCCGGCCGTCCGGTGGCTTCGCGCGGGCGGGGGGCGCGGAGCCGGGCCGCCGCGCCCGGCGGGACAATGGGGCGGTGACCGTGGACGCCGGATGGAGCCTCGTCGTACCGCTGAAGCCGCTGCCGCTGGCCAAGACGCGGCTGACGGCCGGCGCCGCCGTGCGGGCGGAGCTGGCGCTGGCGTTCGCCGTGGACACGGTGTCCGCCGCGCTCGCCTGCCGCGCGGTGCGTGATGTGACCGTGGTCACCGACGATCCGGCGGCCGGTGCCGCGCTCGCCGCGCTGGGGGCGCGGATAGTGGCGGACACCCCCGCGGACGGGCTGAACGCGGCGCTGGCCCACGGCGCCGCCGCGGTGCGCGCGCGCCGGCCCGGGGCGCCGGTGGCCGCCCTCAACGCCGATCTGCCCGCGCTGCGCCCGGCGGAGCTCGCCGTGGCCCTCGCGGCGGCCCCGGAGGCGGGGCGGGGGTTCCTGGCCGACGCGGACGGGGTGGGGACCACGCTGCTCACCGCGGCGCCGGGGGCGGACCTCGCCCCGGCCTTCGGCGGCGCCTCGCGGGCGCGGCACCGGGCGTCGGGGGCGGTGGAGCTCACGCCGGCGGGGGTGGAGTCGGTACGGCGGGACGTGGACACGCGGGCGAACCTGGACGCGGCGCTGGCGTTGGGGGTGGGCCCGCGCACGGCGGCGGCCGTCAGAACGTCTGCAGCGTCACCAGGGTGATCCGCCGGTCGTCGCCGGTCCCCTCGACCTCGATGCGCACCCGCTGCCCGGGCCGCAGCAGCCGCAGACCCCCGGCGTCGAACGCGGCGGCGCCGAAGGACACGGGGGTCCCGTCGTCCAGCAGCACGCTGCCGGTCCGGGTCGGGGCGTCATAGGTGTACGCGGTGGCCTGCATGCGCCCACCGTATCGGGACGGCCTCGAACGACGGCGGGCCGGACACCCCCGAGGGGGCCCGGCCCTGCTGTCGCCGACGTCGCCGCCGGTCGTGTCCGCGCGACGGCGTTCACTTCTTGGCGGTCGCCCGCTTCGCGGTGGTCTTGCGCGTGGCGGCCTTGCGGGCCGGCGCCTTCTTGGCGGTGGCCTTCTTCGCCGGCGCCTTCTTGGCGGTGGCCTTCTTGGCCGTGGTCTTCTTCGCGGTGGTCTTCTTGGCGGCCGCCGTGGTCTTCTTCGCCGCGGTCTTCTTGGCGGCGGTGGTCTTCTTCGCGACGGCCTTCTTGGCCGTGGTCTTCTTCGCCACCGTCTTCTTGGCGACGGCGCGCTTGGTGGTGGCCCGCTTGGTGGTGGCCTTCTTCGTGGCCGTACCGCCGCTGAGGGAACCCTTCGGCGCCTTCTTCACCGAGGTCTCGCCGGCCTTGGGCAGCTTCTTGGCGCCGCTCACCAGGTCCTTGAAGCCCTGGCCTGCGCGGAAGCGCGGCACCGACGTCTTCTTGACCCGGACGCGCTCGCCGGTCTGCGGGTTACGGGCGTAGCGGGCCGGGCGCTCGACCTTCTCAAAGGAGCCGAACCCGGTGACGGAGACCCGGTCGCCCGAGCAGACCGCACGGATGATCCCGTCGAGTACCGCGTCGACCGCGTGCTCCGCCTGCTGCCGACCACCCATTTTGTCGGCGATCGCTTCAACGAGCTGTGCCTTGTTCACGTCTTCCCCTTCGGAGACATTGCTATGAACGAATTGTTCAAGCCTTTTCGCACGTTAGGCAGAGATATACCGCAAATCAAACGCGAAACGGTCTAATCACTCTCGTGTCGCAACATCTCAAACCCTCAGGAACGGCTGTCCAGCTCGGCGGCGAGCGCGTCGAGCCGGCGGAGGGCAGCCACCGGATCGTGCTTGGCGGCCGCGGTGACGGCCAGCAACCGGCGGGTGTACGAGGCCCGTTCGGAATCCGGCGCGTCCAACGCGCGAACTCGCGCGTGCGTCTCCTTCAGACGTGCGGCCAGCGCCTCGTACAGCGCGAGTTGACCGTCGTCCTCCATGCGCCGATTGTGTCATCTGGGGCGAGTTGTCGACCGGCGCCGCGCCAACCGGCCGGGTCCCGGACATGGCGGCGCCCCCGGCCCGGACGGTGTCTGAGCAGGGGGCGCGTGCGACCGCGGACGGCGGTCGCGCGGGTCAGGCCTGGATTGTGCGGGGCTTGAACGCGGGGCGCAACTTTTCGTACGCCGCGACGTCGGACTCGTTCCGAAGGGTGATGGAAATGTCGTCGAGACCGTTGAGCAGCCGCCAGCGGGCGTTCTCGTCGAGCTCGAAGTCCGCGGTCACACCGTCCGCCCGTACCTGGCGTTCGACCAGGTCAACGGTGATTTCCGCCGTCGGGTCCGCCTCGATGACGTCCCAGAGGGCGTCAACGACCTTCTGGTCGAGTACGACGGTCAGCAAACCGTTCTTCAGCGAGTTGCCGCGGAAGATGTCGGCGAAGCGCGACGAGATGACCGTCTTGAAACCGTAGTTCTGGAGCGCCCAGACGGCGTGCTCACGGGAGGAGCCGGTGCCGAAGTCGGGTCCGGCGACCAGCACGGTGGCGCCGGCGCGCTCGGGCCGGTTCAGCACGAACTCCGGGTCCTTGCGCCAGGCCTCGAAGAGCCCGTCCTCGAACCCGTCGCGGGTGACCTTCTTCAGCCAGTGCGCGGGAATGATCTGGTCGGTGTCGACGTTGCCGCGGCGCAGCGGAACGCCCCGGCCTGTGTGGGTGGTGAAGGCTTCCATGGCGCTCAGACTCCTGCGGGCGTGCGGACGTCGGACAGATCGGCCGGCGAGGCCAGGTGGCCCGCCACGGCGGTCGCCGCGGCCACCTGCGGGGAGACCAGGTGCGTACGGCCGCCCTTGCCCTGCCTGCCCTCGAAGTTGCGGTTCGAGGTGGAGGCGGAGCGCTCGCCGGGGGCGAGCTGGTCGGGGTTCATGCCCAGGCACATCGAGCAGCCGGCGTGCCGCCATTCGGCACCGGCGGCGGTGAACACCTGGTCCAGGCCCTCCTCGACGGCCTGCAGCGCCACGCGCACCGAGCCGGGGACGACCAGCATCCGTACGCCGTCGGCGACCTTGCGCCCGTCGACGATCGCGGCGGCCGCGCGCAGGTCCTCGATCCGGCCGTTGGTGCAGGAGCCGACGAAGACGGTGTCGACCGCGATGTCCCGCAGCCGCTGCCCGGCCTCAAGGCCCATGTACGCCAGCGCGTTCTCGGCGGCGAGCCGCTCGCTGGGGTCCTCGAAGGAGGCCGGGTCGGGCACGCTCGCCGACAGCGGGGCGCCCTGGCCCGGGTTGGTGCCCCAGGTGACGAACGGCGCCAGCTCGGCGGCCTCGATGACGACCTCGGCGTCGAATTCGGCGTCCGGGTCGGACTTCAGGGTCTTCCAGTACGCGACGGCGGCGTCCCAGTCCGCGCCCTTCGGGGCGTGCTCGCGGCCCTCCAGATACGCGAAGGTCGTCTCGTCCGGGGCGATCATGCCGGCCCGGGCGCCCGCCTCGATCGACATGTTGCAGATCGTCATCCGGGCCTCCATCGAGAGCTTCTCGACGGCCTCGCCGCGGTACTCCAGGACGTAGCCCTGGCCGCCGCCCGTACCGATCCGGGCGATGATCGCCAGGATCAGGTCCTTGGCGGTGACACCGTCCGGCAGTTCGCCGTTGACGGTGATCGCCATGGTCTTCGGGCGGGCCATCGGCAGCGTCTGGGTGGCCAGCACGTGCTCCACCTGGGAGGTGCCGATACCGAACGCCAGCCCGCCGAACGCGCCGTGCGTGGAGGTGTGGCTGTCGCCGCAGACCACGGTCATCCCGGGCTGGGTCAGGCCCAGCTGCGGCCCGACCACGTGGACGACGCCCTGCTCGACGTCACCGAGCGGATGCAGCCGGACACCGAAGTCCGCGCAGTTCTTGCGCAGGGTCTCCAACTGGGTGCGCGAGACCGGGTCGGCGATCGGCTTGTCGATGTCGACCGTGGGGGTGTTGTGGTCCTCGGTCGCGATGGTCAGGTCGGTGCGGCGCACCTGCCGGCCGGCCTTGCGCAGCCCGTCGAATGCCTGCGGGCTGGTGACCTCGTGCAGCAGGTGGAGATCGATGTAGAGAAGGTCCGGCTCGCCTTCGGCGTGCCTGACGACGTGGTCGTCCCAGACCTTCTGCGCGAGTGTCCGTCCCATCGCTTTCCCATCGTTGATTGCGTGTCGTGCCAGGGCGTACGGGGGCTCCGCCCGTTCCCCCACGCGTCGGACGGTGACCCGTGCACTCCAGAGTGGCTGGTCTCACGGAAATTTGAACTTGCGTTTCACAGTGTGAGACGCGAATATCGTTGCATGGACAACTCTAGCGGCGTCGGCGTACTCGACAAGGCCGCGGTGGTTCTCAGCGCACTGGAGAGCGGACCTGCCACTTTGGCCGGGCTCGTCTCGGCGACCGGGCTGGCCCGGCCCACGGCTCACCGCCTCGCAGTGGCGCTCGAACACCATCGCATGGTGGCAAGGGACATGCAGGGGCGCTTCATCCTCGGCCCGCGGCTCTCGGAGCTGGCGGCGGCCGCGGGTGAGGACCGGCTGCTCGCGACGGCGGGCCCGGTGCTCACGCATGTACGGGATGTGACCGGGGAGAGCGCGCAGCTCTACCGCCGGCAGGGAGACATGCGGATCTGTGTGGCCGCCGCCGAGCGGCTGTCGGGTCTGCGGGACACGGTGCCGGTGGGCTCGACGCTGCCCATGAAGGCCGGGTCGGCGGCCCAGGTGCTGCTCGCCTGGGAGGAGCCGGAGCGGCTGCACCGCGGGCTGCAGGGCGCCCGCTTCACGGCCACCGCGCTCTCCGGCGTACGGCGCCGGGGCTGGGCCCAGTCGGTCGGCGAGCGGGAGCCCGGTGTGGCGTCCGTCTCGGCGCCGGTGCGGGGACCGTCCAACCGGGTGGTCGCCGCCGTCTCGGTCTCCGGACCGATCGAGCGGCTGACCCGGCACCCGGGGCGGATGCACGCCCAGGCCGTGGTGGACGCCGCCGGGCGGCTGTCCGAGGCCCTGCGGCGCGGCAACTGACGGCTTCGCCCCCTTCCCGTACCACCCCCTGCCTCCTTCCGGCGCTCCAGCGCTGTGGCGACGGACGGACGGCCCTCCCGCGGCGTTACGCCGCCTCTCCCGCCGGCTTCCCCGCGGCCGCCAGCCGCTGCGCGGCCCGCTCACCGCGCCGGCCCACCGGGACCGTGCCGTACGCGGCGCCCAGGCCCGCCGGCGGCATCCCGAAGTAGATGTTCTCGTAGTGGCCCGCCGGGACCGAGTAGGTCTCGTGCCAGATGCCCACCCGTCCGTTCCCGGCCCGCACGGCCCGGTTGAACGCCGCCCAGGCGGGACGGTGCTCGCTCTCCTGCCGGGACGCGTAGGCGAAGAGCTTCTCCTTGGACTCCCAGTACTGGACCACGTAGTAGGTCCGCGGGTTCCCCGTCAGCAGGATGTGGTGCAGCAGCCCGCTGTCCGGGTCCTTCGTCAGCTCCTTCAGCATCCGCGGCATGGCCCTGAAGGCCGGCCACCAACTGCGCACCGAACGGAAGCGGTTGATGCGCATCCCGATGAGGAAGACCACCACCTCGCCGTCGGTGTCCGCGGTGACCCTCTCGTAGACCGGCTCGGCTCCCATGTGCCGTCGCTCCCCTCGCGCGCCACTCGTTGGATAGCGTCGCTATCCATGTTTAGATAGTGCCACTCTCCAACGGAGGGCGCAAGGGCACGGGCGAGGGAAGGGCGTACGAGGGCGCATGCGACTGGCCGAGCTGAGCGAGCGCAGCGGCGTGAGCACCGCGACGATCAAGTACTACCTGCGGGAGGGCCTGCTGCCCCCGGGGCGGCGGGTGAGCGCCACACAGGCCGAGTACGACGAGGAGCATCTGCGCCGGCTGCGGCTGGTCCGGGCCCTGATCCAGGTGGGCCGGGTGCAGGTGGCCGCCGCGCGTGAGGTGCTGGCCGCGGTCGACGACGAGGAGCAGGAGCACAACAACCGGCTCGGCGCCGCCGTCTGGGCGCTGCCGCACGGTCCGGAGCCGGACGAGTCGGCGCCGGAGACCGCGGCGGCGCGCCGGGAGGCCGGCCGGCTGCTGGAGGCGATGGGCTGGACGTTCGCCCGGGGGCTCGGCGACGAGTCGCCCGCGTTCCGGATGCTCGTGGCGGCGGTGGCCGGGCTGGCGCGGCTGGGCTATCCGTACGACGTGGCACACCTCACGCCGTACGCCCGGGCGGCGCAGGGGCTGGCGGGGCCGGAGCTGTCGCTGATCGCGTCGTACGAGTCGCCGGCGGAGCAGGTGGAGGCGGTGGTGGCGCTCACGGTGCTGTTCGAGCCGGTACTGCTGGCGCTGCGCCGGCTGGCGGAGGCGGAGGAGTCGGCCCGCCGCTTCCCGGGGCCGACGACGGAGGCGGTGCGGCGGGCGGTTGCGGATGCGGAGGCGGGCGAATGAACGTAGCATTTACGTGCATTCTGCGCGATTCCGTCCGCGTCGGGGTTCCCGGCGGAACCGCCGTTCGGCCGGGGGTCCGGGGGGTTGCCCCCGGGAAGGCAGTGGAGGTCGGGCATGCTCGGAATCCGTAAGGCGGCTGTACCCGCCGCTCTGTGCGCCCTCGCGTTCGGCGGGTCCGCCGTGGCCGCCGACGACAACGGGGTCGGCGAGCTCGGGGCCAGGGGGATCGTCCGCGAGGCGCGGGACGCCTTCGGCACGGCCGGCTCGATGCACGCGAGGATGACCGGCGAGGGGCTGCCCGACGGGATCCCCGCGGCGTGGGACCTGCGGCTCGACGACCGGGGCCGGTGCACCGGGCGGGTGTGGCTGAAGCCGGGGAAGGCGGGCGTCGAGGTGCTGCGGCAGGGCGAGGACCTGTGGCTGCGGCCGGACGCGGAGTGGCTCGCGGTGAAGTTCCCCGGGCTGCCGGCGGACGTCCGGAAGGCGCTGCTGGACGGCACCTATCTGCACGTACCGGCCACGCATCCCGCCGCCGCCGAGGTGGCCCAGTTCTGCGATCTGGACGCCCTGCGCGGCCAGATGCGCCAGTTCCCGGCGCCCACCGCCGGCACCCCGCTGGACAAGGGCGGCACGGCCACGGTGGACGGCACGCCCGTGGTCGATGTGTCGGCGGAGCAGGGCGGCACCGAGAACCACGTCTACGTGGCCACCGAGGGCACCCCGTATCCGCTGCGCACGACGAGCACCACCGACGACGGCACGATGGCGCTGACGATCACGATGTCGGAGTTCGACGAGCCGGTCACGGTGAAGCCGCCCCCGGCCGGCCGCACGATCGACCTGGGCGTGGCCCCGGGCTGAGCCCGGCCGCCGCTACTCCCCCGTCCGCCCGTCCACGGACTCACGGACGAGGTCCGCGTGGCCGTTGTGCCGGGCGTACTCCTCGATCATGTGGCACAGGATCCAGCGCAGGCTCGGCGACCGCCCGTCCCGCCAGCCGCGGCGGGCCGGCTGCCCGGGTCCGCCGTCGCGCAGGGCCTCGGCGACGCGGTCACGGGACCGGGCGACCGAGGCGTCCCACAGGGCGCGCAGCTCGCCGGGGGTGTCCCCGGCCGCCGAGTGCCAGTCCCAGTCGGCGTCCGCCGCCCAGTCGACGGTGTCCCACGGCGCCGGATACGGGGCGTCGGCCAGCATCCGCGTGAACCAGTGGTCCTCCACGTAGGCCAGATGCTTGAGCATCCCGCCCAGCGTCATCGACGAGGCCGCGACGGACACGTCCAGACCGGCCGCGTCCAGATCCGCGCACTTCCACGCGAACGTCGCCCGCTGGAAGTCGAGGAACCCGAGCAGCGTCGCCGTCTCCCCGGCCGCCACCGGCGGTTCGGGGCGGCCGTGCTCGTCGACCTGCGCCATCCGCTCCTCGTCGGCGAGGAAGGCCCGTACCCGCTCGCCGAGCAGCTCCGCCGCCGCCTTGTCGTACGAGTCGAGGGAGCTGTCGGCAAAGATGTGCCGCTCGCCGGGGTAGAGGAACAGCTCCGCCTCCCCCGTCCCCGCCACCAGCGCCCGCGCCGCGTCGATGTCGCCGTCCTCGGTGAAGAACGGGTCGGCGTCCATCGCGTGCACCTGCACCGGCACCCCCGCCGGCCACGCGGCGGAGAACTCCGTCACCGGCACACAGGCGTCGAACAGAAGCGCCCCCCGCGCCCCCGCCCGGGTCTGCGCGAGCCGCTGCGCCGGCATCGCCCCGATCGAGAACCCGGCGTACACCACCTCCGGCCGCAGCCCCTCGGCCGCCCGCACCCCGCGCTCACGCAGCTCGCCGAAGCCGATCTCCCCCGCGTGGGCGACGCCCTCCTCGAGGGTGCCGAAGGTCCGGCCCTCGTACAGGTCCGGCGTATGCACGGTGTGCCCGGCGGCCCGCAGCCCGTCCGCGAACGCGACGATCCCGGGGGTCAGCCCGCAGGCGTGGTGGAAGAGCACGATCTCGGCCATGGCGCATCACCCTTCGTCGGATAACTGGCACCCTAACGAAGGGGTACGACAACGCCGGACCCCCGCCCGGGGAGGAAGGGCGGGGGTCCGGCGTCGTACGGGAGGGTCAGCCCTGCCAGCTGTGCGGCGCGCGGAAGCCGGGCGTGCGCTCCAGCCGGCGCCAGCGGGCGGAGCCCGGGTGGCGGGGGGCGGCGGCCGGGCGGCTCGCGGCGCGGGCGAGCAGCACCGCGGTGAGGGCGGCGAGCTCCTCCTCGCTGGCGGAGCCCTTCTCGACACGGACCAGGTTGGCCGACGCGGCCTCAGAGCTCACGTTCTTCTCCATATCCACATCTCCAAAGTGGGCCGGGCGGGTTACGGCGGGGTCGACCGCGGATGACGTCACTGCGGCGGGTTGCCGTGCTTGCGGGACGGCAGGTCGGCGTGCTTCGTCCGCAGCATGGCCAGCGAGCGGATCAGGACCTCGCGGGTCTGCGCCGGGTCGATGACGTCGTCGACCAGGCCCCGCTCGGCCGCGTAGTACGGGTGCATCAGCTCGGCCTTGTACTGCTTGACCATCAGGGCGCGCTCGGCGTCCGGGTCGTCGGCCTCGGCGATCTGCTTGCGGAAGATGACGTTGGCGGCGCCCTCGGCGCCCATCACGGCGATCTCGTTGGTGGGCCACGCGTACGTCAGGTCGGCGCCGATGGACTGCGAGTCCATGACGATGTACGCGCCGCCGTAGGCCTTGCGCAGGACGATCGAGATCCGCGGGACGGTGGCGTTGCAGTAGGCGTAGAGCAGCTTCGCCCCGTGCCGGATGATCCCGCCGTGCTCCTGGCTGACGCCGGGCAGGAAGCCGGGGACGTCCAGCAGCGTGACGATCGGGATGTTGAACGCGTCGCACATCTGGACGAAGCGGGCGGCCTTCTCGCTCGCCTCGATGTCCAGCACGCCGGCCAGGGTGGACGGCTGGTTGGCGATGATGCCGACGACCTGGCCGTCGAAGCGGGCCAGCGCGCAGATGATGTTGCGCGCCCAGCGCTCGTGGACCTCGAGGAAGTCGCCGTCGTCGACGATCTCCTCGATGACCTTGTGCATGTCGTACGGCCGGTTCCCGTCGGCGGGCACCAGGTCGAACAGCACGTCGCCGCGCCGGTCCGCCGGGTCCTGGGACTCCACCGGCGGCGGGTTCTCCCGGTTGTTCTGCGGGAGCATCGACAGCAGGTAGCGCACCTCCTCCAGGCACGTCACCTCGTCGTCGTACGCGAAGTGCGCCACCCCGGAGGTCTCGGCGTGCACGTCCGCGCCGCCCAGGCCGTTCTGCGAGATCTCCTCACCGGTGACCGCGCGGACCACGTCCGGGCCGGTGATGAACATCTGCGAGGTCTCGCGGACCATGAACACGAAGTCGGTGAGCGCCGGCGAGTAGGCCGCGCCGCCCGCGCAGGGGCCGAGCATCACGCTGATCTGCGGGATGACCCCGGAGGCGCGGGTGTTGCGCTGGAAGATGCCGCCGTAGCCGGCGAGGGCGGAGACGCCCTCCTGGATGCGGGCGCCGGCGCCGTCGTTGAGGGAGACCAGCGGGGCACCGGCCGAGATGGCCATGTCCATGATCTTGTGGATCTTGGTGGCGTGGGCCTCGCCGAGGGCGCCGCCAAAGATCCGGAAGTCGTGTGCGTAGACGAACACCGTACGGCCGTGCACGGTGCCCCAGCCGGTGATGACGCCGTCGGTGTAGGGCTTCTTGCCCTCCAGGCCGAACCCGGTCGCCCGGTGCCGGCGCAGCGTCTCCACCTCGTGGAAGGAGCCCTCGTCGAGCAGGAGGCCGATGCGTTCGCGTGCGGTGAGCTTGCCCTTGGCCTTCTGGGCCGCGGTGGCTCGCTCGGACGGCCCGGCGAACGCCCGCTCGCGGATCCGGTGCAGCTCGGCGGCGCGCCCGCGGGCCTCGTTCGTCTCTGCGGGGGCGTCATCGAGAGTGGTCATACGAAGACGGTACGGCGCCCGGGCCGCCGATCCCGATGTCGGATCCCTACAACGTCCGGACGCAAAGACTGCGCAGGGAACACACATACCCATGGAGAGTCCCCCACACCAGCCAACTAACGGGGGCGCACCCCTGTGGGCCTCTCACAAAAGAGTGGCCGGTCAGGGGGCCGAGCGGGTGACGGCTCAGCGTGACCCGCGGGCCCGGCGCACGCCCGTCGCGGCGGGCTCGGGCTGGGCGAGGGCGCCGGAGGTGAGCCGCTCCAGCACGCTCAGGAAGACCTCCCGTTCCGCCTCGGGAATGGCGCCGAGCACCTCCCCGTGCACCCGGTCGACGATCTCCTGCCCCTGCTCGGCGGTGCGCCGTCCGGCCTCGGTGACCTCGATAATGCGGGCCCGGCGGTCGGTGGCGGAGGGCCGGCGCTCGGCCAGGCCGGCCTTCTCCAGCTTGTCGACGGTGGTGACCATCGTGGTCTTGTCCAGATGCGCCAGCTCCGCGAGCTGGATCTGGGTCCGCTCCTCCTGCAGCGCGTGCACGAGGACGCACTGCTCGCGCTGCGAGATGCCGGCCTCGGCGAGGGCGGCGGTGAGCTTGGTGTTCAGCACATGACCGGCGTGCATGAGGCTGCCGGTCAGGTCCAGGACGGTGTTGCCGGGGGCGCGTGCGGTCATGGGACCAAGGTAGCGCACAGGACAATCCGGATGCGGATCGGAAATTAAGAGATAGTCCAGTAGCGGATTATCTGTTACGGTCACGCCATGACCGCAGACAGCGTCACCCTCGAATCGGTCCCCGTCCGCTCCCGTTGGCTCGCCCTCGCGGTGATCAGCACCGGAGCGCTGATGATCATCCTGGACGGCAGCATCGTCACCGTCGCCCTGCCGGCCATCCAGCGGGATCTGGGCTTCACCCCCGCCGGACTGACCTGGACCCTGAACGCGTACATGATCGCCTTCGGCGGTCTGCTGCTCCTGGCCGGACGGCTCGGCGACCTGGTCGGCCGCAAGAACGTCTTCCTCGCCGGGCTCGCCCTCTTCACCCTCGCCTCCCTGGCCGGCGGGCTGGCCGCCGAGCCCTGGATGCTCGTCGCCGCCCGGTTCCTGCAGGGCGTCGGCGGCGCGCTGAGCTCGGCCGTCGGACTCGGCATGGTCGTCACCCTGTTCCCCGAGCCGGCGGAACGGACCCGGGCCATGGGCGTCTTCGCCTTCACCGGCGCGGCGGGCGCCTCCATCGGACAGGTGCTGGGCGGGGTGCTCACCGACGCCCTCAGCTGGCACTGGATCTTCTTCATCAACCTGCCGATCGGCCTGGCCACCGCCCTCCTCGCCGCCCGCGTCCTGCCCGCCGACCGGGGCCTGGGCCGCAAGGCAGGCGCCGACGCCCCGGGCGCCGTGCTCGTCACCGCCGGGCTGATGCTGGGCGTCTACACGATCGTGCGCACCGAGCACTACGGCTGGGCCTCGGCGCACACCCTGGTCCTCGGCGCCGTGTCCCTGCTGCTGATCGCCGCATTCGTCCGCCGGCAGGCCACGGTGGCCGCCCCGCTGCTCCCGCTGCACGTCTTCCGCTCCCGTGACGTCGCCGGGGCGAACGTCGTCCAGCTGCTGGTGATCGGCGGGATGTTCTCGTTCCAGGTGATCGTCGCCCTGTACATGCAGCAGGTGCTCGGCTACGGCGCCGGGAAGACGGGCCTGGCGATGCTGCCGGCCGCGCTGATGATCGGCGCCGTGTCCCTGGGGCTGTCGGCGCGGCTGATGAACGCGTACGGCCCGCGTGCGGTGCTGCTGACGGGCCTGGCCCTGCTGACCATTGCCCTCGGCCTGCTGCTGCGTACCCCCGCGACGGACGCGGTGTTCGTCCGCGATCTGCTGCCGACGATGCTGCTGATCAGCGGGGGCGGGCTGGTCCTGCCGTCGATGATGACGCTCGGCATGTCGGCCGCCCGCCCCGAGGACGCGGGGGTCGTCTCGGGGCTGTTCAACACCGGCCAGTCCGTCGGCTCGGCGCTGGGCGTCGCGGTGCTGTCCACCCTGGCGGCGGGGCGCACGCGGTCACTGCTGGCGTCCGGCCACAGCCGGGCCGAGGCCCTGACCGGCGGCTTCCATCTGGCGTTCGCCATCAGTACGGCCCTGGTCCTGACGGCCGCCGTCCTCGCGCTGACGGTCCTGCGGCCGGAGCGCGGGAAGGCGGCCGTCTGATGCCGGCCCTACGCCTCGTCCGCCGCCACCCCGGCCCGCAGCAGGCCGAAGGTGTACGCGTCGACCAGCGCCTGCCAGGACGCCGCGATGATGTTGTCGCCGACGCCCACCGTCGACCACTCCGTCCGGCCGTCGCTGGTGGTGACCAGGACGCGGGTCGTGGACTGGGAGCCGTGCGTGCCCTCCAGGATGCGGACCTTGTAGTCGACGAGCTCGAAGCCCGCCAGCTCCCGGTGGATCCGCTCCAGCGCCACCCGCAGCGCCCGGTCCAGGGCGTTGACGGGGCCGTTGCCCTCGGCGGTGGCGATGATGCGCTCGCCCTTGGCCCAGAGCTTGACGGTGGCCTCGATGGCGTGGGTGCCGTCCGGCCGGTACTCGGTGATGGCGCGCCACGACTCGGTGCGGAAGTACCGCAGCGGGCGGCGCGCCACCTCCTCGCGCAGCAGCAGCTCGAAGGAGGCGTCCGCCGCCTCGTAGGTGTAGCCGCGCAGCTCGGCCTGCTTGATCCGCTCGACCACCCGGCCGACGAGCTCGCGGTCGCCGCCGAGGTCGACGCCGAGCTCCTTGCCCTTGAGCTCGACGGACGCCCGGCCGGCCATGTCGGAGACCAGCATCCGCATGGTGTTGCCGACCCGCTCGGGGTCGGTGTGCTGGTAGAGGTCCGGGTCCACCTTGATCGCGGAGGCGTGCAGTCCGGCCTTGTGCGCGAAGGCCGAGACACCGACGTACGGCTGGTGGGTGGAGGGGGCGAGGTTGACAACCTCGGCGATGGCGTGCGAGATACGGGTCATCTCGCGCAGCGCGCCGGGCGGCAGCACCCGCCGGTCGTACTTGAGCTCGAGGGCGGCGACGACGGGGAAGAGGTTCGCGTTGCCGACCCGCTCGCCGTAGCCGTTCGCCGTGCACTGCACGTGGGTGGCGCCGGCGTCGACGGCGGCGAGGGTGTTGGCGACGGCGCAGCCCGTGTCGTCCTGGGCGTGCATGCCGATGCGGGCGCCGGTGTCGGCGATCACCTCGGACACCACGGCGTGCACCCCGGCCGGCAGCATGCCGCCGTTGGTGTCGCACAGGACGACGACATCGGCGCCGGCCTCGGCGGCGGTGCGGACCACGGACTTGGCGTAGTCGGGGTTGGCCTTGAAGCCGTCGAAGAAGTGCTCGCAGTCGACGAACACCCGGCGGCCCTGCCCGCTCAGGTACGACACCGTGTCGCGGACCATCGCCAGGTTCTCGTCGAGAGTGGTGCGCAGCGCCAGTTCCACATGGCGGTCATGTGACTTGGCGACCAGGCAGATGACGGGGGCCTTGGCCTCCAGCAGCGCGGCGACCTGCGCGTCTTCCTCCACCGCGACGCCGGCCTTGCGGGTGGAGCCGAACGCCACCAGCTGGGCGTGCCGGAAGTCGACCTCGTCCACGGCCCGGCGGAAGAACTCGGTGTCCCGCGGTACGGCCCCGGGCCAGCCGCCCTCGATGAAGCCGACGCCGAACTCGTCCAGCTGCCGGGCGATGGTGAGCTTGTCCGCCACGGAGAGGTTGATGCCCTCGCGCTGCGCGCCGTCGCGCAGGGTGGTGTCGAAGACGTGGAAGGAATCGTCGGGTCGCTCGGGGGTGGCGTTCATGGGGAGGCTCCAAACAGGGCTGCTGCGTCCATCGGGTGCTGTCCGTCGATGCCGGTCCGCATCCCAGACCTTCGCCGCTTCGTCCGCCGGTAAAGGTGGCCGGTAAACGAAAAGACCCCTCGTTGGTCACGAGAGGTCTGCGCGCGGGTCTGAGTCACCGTGTCCGCCGGCCGCACCGTTCGGGTGCGGATCGGGCGGTCACTGCGGACCGGCGCGCCTGCTGCCAATAATCGTGGCGAAGGTCGGCACATCGGAAGTCTCGCACATCCCGCCCCAAGCGGCCCGGCCGTCTCATCATGCGGTCGCGTGTCGCCGGGGCCCAGGTCAAAGCCCCGGCGGGTGGTGCTCCGCCGGGGCTTTTCGCCGTACGGGAGTCAGCGGCCGAGGCGGTGCATCCAGCCGTGCCCATCGGGGGCCTCGCCGGTCTGGATGTCCAGGAGCGCCTTGCGCAGCTGCGCGGTGATCGGGCCCGTACCGCCGTCGCCGACGGTCCACGAGGCGCGGGTCGACTTCACCGAACCGACGGGGGTGATGACGGCGGCGGTGCCGCAGGCGAACACCTCGGAGATGGTGCCGTCGGCGTTGCCCTGCTGCCACTCCTCCTTGGAGATCCGGCGCTCGGCGGTCTTGTACCCCAGGTCGCCGGCGATGCGCAGCAGCGAGTCGCGGGTGATGCCGGGCAGCAGCGTGCCGGTGAGCTCCGGCGTGACGATGGTGGCGTCCGTACCCGTCCCCTCGACGAAGTACAGGTTCATGCCGCCCATCTCCTCGATCCAGCGCCGCTCCACCGCGTCCAGCCAGACCACCTGGTCGCAGCCGTGCTCGGCGGCCTGCGCCTGGGCGACCAGCGAGGCGGCGTAGTTGCCGGCGCACTTGGCCTCGCCCGTGCCGCCGGGCGCGGCGCGCACGTACTCCTCGGAGAGCCAGACGGAGACGGGCTTGAGGCCGCCGGAGAAGTAGGCGCCGGCCGGGGAGGCGATGACCATGAAGAGGTACTCGTTGGCCGGGCGCACGCCCAGGCCCACCTCGGTGGCGAACATGAACGGGCGCAGGTACAGCGACTCCTCGCCGCCGCTCGGCACCCACGCCTCGTCCTGCGTGACCAGCGCGTCGATCGCCGCGATGAACGTCTCGACGGGCAGCTCGGGCATCGCCAGCCGGCGCGCGGAGCGCTGGAAGCGCTCGGCGTTGGCCGCGGGGCGGAAGGTGGCGACCGTGCCGTCGGCGCGGCGGTAGGCCTTCAGGCCCTCGAAGATCGACTGCGCGTAGTGCAGCGTCATGTTCGCCGGGTCGATGGACAGCGGCGCGTACGGCTGGAGCTGCGCGTCGTGCCAGCCCCGGCCCTCGGTCCACTTGATGGTGACCATGTGGTCCGTGAAGTGCCGGCCGAACCCGGGGGCGGCCAGGATCGCCTCCCGCTCCGCGTCGGACGTGGGGTGTGCCGAGGGCTTGAGTTCGATCGCCGTCGTCATAGTCAGGTGTCCTTCACCGTTACGTCTGTGGCGGACCGCGCCCAGTACTAGGACGTCCGAGCTTTCCTTCGTGCCGCGGCCCCGTCTCCGATTATCTACGGGGACGGGGCGGCGCGGCCAAGCAGGGTGGCGCGGCCCGAGGGTCATCGTCGCACCGACCGCCGCGGAGCGCAGCAGTCGGCTCAGCCGGGCTTTAGTTCCCCCTCACGGGGAACGGGTCGGCCTGACCGTCGGGGCGGCTGTGGGTACGGGAGCCCCCGGCGGTCAGCCGGATACTCGGGCGGCGAGCGCGTCGCCGATCTCGTCCGTCGTACGGGCGGCGGCGCCCGCGCGCCCGGCGAGGTCGGCGGCGACCGCGTCCTCGATCCGGCCGGCCTCGGCCTCGTGGCCGAGGTGGCGCAGCAGCAGGGCGACCGAGAGGATCGTGGCCGTCGGGTCGGCCTTGCCGGTGCCGGCGATGTCCGGGGCCGAGCCGTGGACGGGCTCGAACATCGACGGGAAGGTGCCGTCCGGGTTGATGTTGCCGGAGGCCGCGAGCCCGATACCGCCGGTGACGGCGGCGGCGAGGTCGGTGATGATGTCGCCGAAGAGGTTGTCGGTGACGATCACGTCGAACCGGCCCGGGTCGTTCACCAGGAAGATCGTGGCGGCGTCGACGTGCAGATAGTCCGTGGTGACGTCGGGGAACTCGGTGGCGACCCGGTCGAAGATGTTCTTCCACAGGTGGCCGGCGTAGACCAGCACGTTGTTCTTGTGGACGAGGGTCAGCTTCCTGCGCGGGCGGGCCTGGGCGCGGGCGAAGGCGTCGCGGACGACGCGCTCCACGCCGTAGGCGGTGTTCACGCTGACCTCGGTGGCGACCTCGGCGGGCGTACCGGTGCGCAGCGAGCCGCCGTTGCCGGTGTACGGGCCCTCGGTGCCCTCGCGGACCACGACGAAGTCGATCTCCGGGTCGCCGGCGAGCGGCGTGACGGCGCTCGGGAGGAGCTTCGACGGGCGGAGGTTCACGTAGTGGTCGAACGCGAAGCGGAGCTTGAGGAGCAGGCCGCGCTCGAGTACGCCGGAGGGCACGGAGGGGTCGCCGATGGCGCCGAGGAGGATCGCGTCGTGGTTCTTGAGGCGGTCCAGCTCGGCGTCGGGGAGGGTCTCCCCGGTGGCGTGCCAGCGCTTGGCCCCGAGATCGTAGGTCTCGGTCTCCAGCTTCACGTCGTGCGGGAGAACGGCCGTGAGGACCTTCAGGCCCTGGGCCACGACTTCCCGGCCGATACCGTCACCGGGGATCACTGCGAGGCTGATGGTGCGAGACATGGGGGAACCCTACGCCTCGCGTCCACAGGATGACACCGGCGTCCGCCATGTGGACGGCTCGCGCCGGGGGCCGCGTACGGCCGGGTGGGCGCCCGCGCTTCGGCGCCGGGCGCGGGGGCGCGCCGGGCGGGCCCGTAAAACCGCAGGTCGCAGAAGATCTCGTCTCACATAGTAGGAAGTCCGAGTATCCGACGGGACAGAAATGCTTGGACGCCCTACTTTTGTATGTAGCCGGAATGCATCGTCGCCCCACCAGCGACCGCGGTCGAGCCCAGACGCCCCGCGCAGGTCACCCCCTGCGGCGTCCGTCTCCCGCCGTAACGGCCGTCCCCCTGCTTCGCGTCACCGTCCGAGGAGACGACCATGGCCCCCACCACCGCCACGCCCGTCCGCCGCCACCGCCACGCCGGCCACACCGCCGAGGCCCGCGCCCGCAAGGAGGCCGCCGCGGCCCTGCAGCGCGCCCTCGACCGCCGCGACAACGGCGGCGTCACGGGTCACTGAGGCCCCGGCTTCCGCCACACCAACGAGTACCGCCACAGCAGTCCGCGGCGGTAGCGCACCCCCGGCAGGACGCGCCGCGCCTCGGCGCGCACCCGGGCGTACGACATCCCGGGGTGGATCGCGGCCACCGAGCAGGCGAAGTCGTTGCCGCAGCCCACGTCGAGGGCCTCGCGGCAGCCGGTCCTGGGCCGCCGCCCACCAGCCGGTGGTGTACGCCGAGCGGTTCTCCTGCCAGTCGGCGAACGGCAGGCTCCGCGGGGCGGGATGGCCGGCCGGGTGGACCGGGGCGTGCGACTCCTCGGCCGGCTGGGTGGGGGTCCGGGTTTGTGCGGCGTCGGCCGCCGGCTCCCCGCGCCTGCGGCGCGGGGCGGTTGCCCACCCACGGCCGCCCGTTTCGGGGTGACGGGGCCGGCGTAGCCGGCGGGGGGTGGGGCATCGGATGTGGAGCGTTTCTGCGGCGCTGCGCGCCTTGGGGCAGCGAGCGGAGGGCGGGGCGCTGCGCGCCTCGCAGTGGGGGAAGCCGCTGGCGCGGCTTCGGATGCGGAGTGAGGCGTCGGCGCTGCGCGCCGCCGGGCCGACGGCTGCGGGGGGCAACCGTACGAGGGCCTGCGCCCCGGCGGATTCCCCCACGGATGGCGGGCTGGAGGGAGCGGTGACCAGGGACAATCCGGTAGCCGCCGACGCAGGCAAGGGGACGTTCGACACGCCTGCGCGCGTACGGGAAACGCGCCCGAATGGACCACGACGCGGCAGTACGCGCGTAGGTGTGTCGGGTGGCCCCGACCCCCGGCGTGACGGCGGCGAACCCACCGCCCGGCCGCAGGCCGACAGCGAAGGAGAAACCCCCTATCCAGCCCGCCCGGCGTTTGAGGGCAAGGCGCGCAAGCGCCGACAAAACCCGGCCGGACGGCCGAAAGGACCCCGCCCCCGACCGGGGGGACACCGGACGGGGGCGGAGAAGGGGATGGGCGTGAGCCCAAGGGGCGTCAGCCCATGTGGGGGTAGCGGTAGTCCGTGGGCGGGACCGTCGTCTCCTTGATGGAGCGGGTGGACGTCCACCGCATCAGGTTCTGCGCCGCGCCCGCCTTGTCGTTCGTGCCCGAGGCCCGCCCGCCGCCGAACGGCTGCTGGCCCACGACCGCACCGGTCGGCTTGTCGTTGACGTAGAAGTTGCCCGCCGCGAAGCGCAGCGCCTCACTGGCGTGGGCCACCGCCGCACGGTCCTGCGCGATGACGGCGCCGGTCAGCGCGTACTCGGACACGGACTCCATCTGCGCCAGCATCGCGTCGTACGCCGCGTCCTCGTAGACGTGCACGGCGACGATCGGGCCGAAGTACTCGGTGCGGAAGACCTCGTTCTCCGGGTCCGTGCACACGATGACCGTCGGCCGGACGAAGTACCCGACCGAATCGTCGTACGTACCGCCCGCGACGATCGTGCAGGTCGGATCGGCGGCGGCACGGTCGATGGCCGCCTTGTTCTTGGCGAAGGCCCGCTCGTCGATGAGGGCGGACATGAAGTTGGACAGATCGGTGACGGGCCCCATCGACAGGCCGTCGACCTCCGCCGCCAACTCCTCCGCGAAGCCGTCGTTCCAGATCGACGCCGGCACGTACGCCCGCGACAGCGCCGAGCACTTCTGCCCCTGGAACTCGAACGCGCCCCGGGTGATCGCGGTCTTCAGCACCGCCCGGTCGGCCGACGGGTGCGCGACGAGGAAGTCCTTGCCACCCGTCTCCCCGACGAGCCGCGGATACGTACGGAACTTCTCGATGTTGCCGCCCACCGTCTTCCACAGGTACTGGAAGGTCTTGGTCGACCCGGTGAAGTGGATCCCGGCCAGATCCGGGTGCTCCAGCGCGACCTCGGAGACCGCGACCCCGTCACCGGTGACCAGGTTGATGACGCCCGGCGGCAGCCCCGCCTCCGTCAGCAGCCGCATGAGCAGCACCGCCGCGTGCGTCTGCGTCGGCGACGGCTTCCACACCACGACGTTGCCCATCAGCGCGGGAGCGGTCGGCAGATTGCCGGCGATCGCGGAGAAGTTGAACGGCGTGATCGCGTACACGAAGCCCTCGAGGGGCCGGTGGTCGGTCCGGTTCCACACCCCGGGCGACTGCGCCGGGGGCTGCTCGGCGAGGATCTGCCGGGCGAAGTGGACGTTGAACCGCCAGAAGTCGATGAGCTCGCACGGGCAGTCGATCTCCGCCTGCTGCGCGGTCTTCGACTGCCCCAGCATGGTGGAGGCCGCGAGGGTCTCGCGCCACGGCCCGGCGAGCAGGTCGGCGGCCTTCAGGATGATCGCGGCGCGGTCGTCGAAGGACATCGCGCGCCAGGCGGGCGCGGCGGCCAGGGCGGCGTCGATGGCGTCGCGGGCGTCGGCCTGCGTGGCGTTGGCCGAGGTGCCGAGCACCGCCGCGTGGTCGTGCGGCTGGACCACCCTGAAGGGCTCACCGCCCGCCATCCGCTCCACGCCGCCGATGGTCATCGGCAGGTCGGCCGGGTTCTCGGCCAGCTCCTTGAGCCTGGCCTCCAGCCGGCCGCGCTCGGCGCTGCCGGGCGCGTACGAGTGCACCGGCTCGTTCGCCGGTACGGGGACCTGGGTCACAGCGTCCATGATCTGCTGCAGCTCCTTACGGGTTGAGGGACTTCAGCCGCGGCCGGCCAGAGAACGGACGAAGAACGCGAGGTTCGCCGGGCGCTCCGCGAGGCGCCGCATGAAGTATCCGTACCAGTCGGTGCCGTACGGGACGTAGACACGGACCCGCTGCCCGGCGGCCACCAGGCGCTCCTGCTCCGCCTCGCGGATGCCGTACAGCATCTGGAACTCGTACTCCCCGGCCTTGCGGCCGAAGCGGCGCGCCAGATCCTGGGCGATGGCGATCATGCGCGGGTCGTGCGAGCCGACCATCGGGTACCCGCCGCCGGCCATCAGGATCTTCAGACAGCGCACATACGCCCGGTCCACGTCACGCTTGTCCTGGAAGGCGACGGTCGCGGGCTCCTTGTACGCCCCCTTCACCAGGCGGACGCGCGAGCCGGCCGTCGCCAGCGCCCGGCAGTCCTCCTCGGTGCGGAAGAGGTACGACTGGACGACCGCCCCGGTCTGCGGGAACCGGTCCCGCAGCACGTCGAGGATCGCCAGCGTGGAGTCGACGGTGGTGTGGTCCTCCATGTCGAGGGTCACCGTGGTGTTCGCCTCGGCGGCGGCCTCCACCACGGGGGTGATGTGGGCGAGCGCGATGTCGTGCCCGCCGGCCAGGGCCTGGCCGAACGCGGACAGCTTCACGGACATCTCGGCCCGCGCCCCCAGCGACTCGCCGTGCAGCGCCTCCGCCAGCCGGAGGTACGCGTCGCGGGCGCGCAGGGCCTCGGAGGGGTCGGTGACGTCCTCGCCCAGATGGTCCAGGGTGACCGTCAGCCCCCGGGCGTCGAGTTCGCGTACGACGTCGATGGCGTCGTCGAGCCGCTCGCCGGCCACGAACCGGTCGACGACGGGCCTGGTGACCGGCGCGGCGGCGACGATCTTGCGCATCCGGGCGCTGCGTGACGCGGCGAGGAGCACGGGAGCCAGCACGGGGCACCTCCTGGGGACGGTCTCGGCGCCGGTGCGGCGCGCGCGGTGAACCACCGTGAAATCTAGGGACCGCTCCGATCCTGGGCCATCGACACCTGTCACGCATCCGCAGCCGTCGCCTCATACATCTGTATGAGAGAGTGCCCGTATGCGCGGGGATTATCAGCCTTTGGTCGACGAGATCTCGGCCGTACTGGCGGCGCCGGCCACGCTGGAGGACCGCGATTTCGGCCTGATCGCGTTCGGCGAGCACGACACCGGCGACGACGACGCGCCGCTGATGGACCCGGTGCGCACCCGTTCGATCCTCCGGCGCCGCTCCACGGCGGCGGTCCGCTCGTGGTTCGAGGCCTTCGGCATCGCCCGGGCGACGGGCCCGCTGCGGATCCCCCCGGACCCGGCGGCCGGGGTGATACGCGGGCGGATCTGTCTGCCGGCGCGGCACGGCGGGGTGGTGCAGGGGTACGTGTGGCTGCTGGACGACGGTCATCTGGCGGACGTGGAGCTGGGCGGGCCGGGAGCGCCGGCGGATCCCCGGATCGCGGAGGCCATGGAGACGGCCACCCGGATCGGGGCCCTGCTGGCGGCGGAGGCCCGCGCGGACGCCGAGGCGGGGGCGCGGCTGCGGGACGCCGTCGGCGGGGCGCCGGGGGCCGGGGCGGCGCTGCGCGCGGCGCTGGGGGCGGCGGCGGACGGGCCGGTGGCCCTGGTCGCGGTGCTTCCGTGGGCCGGGGAGGAGGACGGCGGGCATCCGCCGGCGTCGGCGGTGCTGGCGACGTGTGCGCTGCGGGACGTGTCCGAGACGGTGCTGGCCGCGCTGGTGCGCGTACGGACGGCGGCCGGCGCGGAGCAGGCGGCGCTGCGGCTGCTGGAGTCACCCCGCAGCGGGCCCACGGCCGGGGTCAGCGACACCCGGCGGGACCTCGGGGGGCTGGCGCCGGCCTGGCGGGAGGCGCTGGGGGCGGCCCGGGCCGGGCGGGCGGAGCCGGCGCTGGGGCCGGTGGCGCACTGGGCGCGGCTGGGCCCGTACCGGCTGCTCACGGGGCTGCCGGCGGGCGCGGCGGCCGACCCCGCCGTACGGCCGCTGCTGGCGCACGCCGAGCTGGCCCGTACGGCGGAGGTGTTCCTGGACTGCGCGGGGCAGGCGGGCCGGGCCGCGGCAGCGCTGGCGATCCACCGGCAGACGCTGTACTACCGGCTGCGGCGGGTGGCGGAGCTGACCGGGCTCGACCTGGACGACGGCGGGGACCGGCTGCTGCTGCACATGGCGCTGAAGGCGGCCCGGCTGTAGGGCTACGCGGGTCCGACCTTGCCCTCGACGATCCGCTGCAGGCTCCGCATCACGACCGCGCCGGGCGGTGTCCGCTCCGGCGACACCAGATGCTGCACCCACATGCCGGCGAACAGCGCGCTGTAGACCCAGCCGACGCTGTCGATCAGCTCCTGGTCCCCGGTGCCCTCGGGGATCCCCTCGAACAGCTCGAGCATCCCCTCCCAGCCCAGCGGCATCGACTTGCTGAAGAACTCCATGAGCTTCTCGTTGTGGGAGGCCTGCCCGATGACCTCGAGCTGCGTCTTCCAGAACCCCGGGTTCTCGGAGATGCCGCGCATCATCGCGTCGAACAGCGCGGCCTGCCGGGCGCCGGGCTCGTCGGGCAGCCCCGCCTCGTCCACCAGCTCGCCGACACGCTGCCCCCACTCCTCGATCAGCGCCAGATAGGCCTGGCCCATCAGCTCGTCCTTCGAGCCGTAGTGATAGCCGATCGAGGCCAGATTCGCCCCGGACGCGGCCACGATGTCGCGGGCCGTGGTGCGCGTCCAGCCCTTCTCGAGCAGGCAGCGCTTCGCGCCTTCCAGCAGGTCTTCGCGGTGTCCCATACCCCGGAACGATAGCGTACGCGCGTCTTATACGCCCGTACTAGACAAGTGTTTAAGACGTGCGTATGGTTCCTGGCATGACGAACTCGACGCCCGACCCAGCCGTGAACTCCCGCGCCGGACGCAGGGAATGGACCGCGACGGTCGTTCTGCTGCTCCCCCTCCTCCTGGTCTCCATGGACGTCTCCGTCCTCTTCTTCGCCGTCCCGGAGATCAGCAGGGCCCTGGACGTCAGCAGCACCCAGCAGCTGTGGATCTTCGACGTGTACGGCTTCGCCCTGGCCGGGCTGCTGATCACGATGGGATCGGTCGGCGACCGCATCGGCCGCCGCAAGCTGCTGATGCTCGGCGCGCTGGCCTTCGGCACCGCGTCGGTGGGCGCGGCGTACGCGCAGAGCGCCGAGATGCTGATCGCGGCGCGCGCCCTGCTGGGCGTCGGCGGGGCGACGCTGATGCCGTCGACGATGGCGCTGGTGCGGAACATGTTCCGCGACGACAAGCAGCGCTCCACCGCGATCGGGCTCTTCTCCGGGGTGATGGCCGGCGGGATCGCGCTCGGTTCGGTGATGAGCGGCTTCCTGCTGGGGCACTTCTGGTGGGGCTCGGTGTTCCTGGTCAACGTGCCGGCGATGGTCATGCTGCTGGTCCTGGCGCCGGTACTGGTCCCGGAGTTCAAGGACCCGGCGCCCGGGCGCTTCGACTGGGTGAGCGTGCCGCTGTCGATGGCCGCGGTGCTGCCGCTGATCTACGGGCTGAAGGAGTTCGCCGCGGACGGCTACAGCACGGCGTCCGCCGGGTCACTGGCCGCCGGGCTGGTCTTCGGTGCCCTCTTCACCGTGCGCCAGCGGCGCCGGACGGACGCGATGATCAGCCGGGAGCTGTTCCGGGGCAAGGGCTTCGGGGCGGCGATGTCGCTGACCACGCTGGCCACGTTCGCCATGATGGGCTCCGCGTTCTTCACCACGCAGTATCTGCAGTCGGTACGGGGCATGGGCCCGCTCGAGGCCGCCCTGTGGTCGCTGCTGCCGTCGGTGGCGGTGGGCTTCGCCGCCCCGGCGTCGACGGCGCTGGGCCAGCGGGTCAACCGGGCGTACGTCATCACCGGCGGCTTCGTCACCGGGGCGGCCGGCTACGGCATCCTCACGTTCACCGGCACCGATTCGCTGTGGCTGGTGCTGATCGGCGCCGCCGTGCTGGCCTGCGGGATCGTCGCCGTGATCGCCCTGGTCAACGATCTGGCGCTGGCCGTCGCCCCGGCGGAGAAGGCCGGGTCCGCCGCCGCGCTGATGGAGACCGGGCACGAGTTCGGCGGGGCGCTGGGCATGGCGGTGCTGGGGTCGATCGGCACCGCCGTCTACCGCTCCGACGTGGAGTCCGGCGCCCCCGCGGGCATCCCGGCCGAGGCCATGGACGGCATCCGCGAGACGCTGGGCGGCGCCACGCAGATCGCCGCCGGGCTGCCCCACGGCGAGGCGGTGCTGACGGTGGCCCGCGAGGCGTTCGTGCACGGGATGCAGTGGGCGGCGGCGGGCGGCGCGGCGGTGCTGCTCATCGGCGCCGTGGTGGCCGTGGTGACGCTGCGGCGGCTGCGGGTGGCGGCGCCGGAGGTGGACCTCAAGGCGGAGGTGGAGCGCCGGGCGGAGCTGTCGGCGGCGGCGTGAGACGTACGTACGACGAGGGGCCGCCCGGCACTCACCGGGCGGCCCCTCCCACGTGTACGTCAGTCCGTCAGATTGACCCCGCGGGCCGAGGTCGCGCCGATCTCCTCCGCGATCTCCGCGAGCGTGCCCGCCGGGATCACCGAGTCGACGGTGAGCGCCACCAGCGCCTCGCCGCCCTCCTCCGCCCGGGAGACCTGCATCCCGGCGATGTTCACCCCGGCCTCGCCGATGATCCGGCCGAGGGTGCCGACGACGCCCGGACGGTCGGCGTAGCGGAAGAACGCCATGTGGTCGGCCAGCGCGAGCTCGATGTCGTGGTCCCCGACACCGACGATCTTCTGCTGGTGCTTGGGGCCGGCCAGGGTGCCCGAGACGGACACCTCCTCGCCGCCGGAGAGGGTGCCGCGCACCGTCACCACGTTGCGGTGCTCGGGCGACTCGCTGCTCGTCGTCAGCCGCACCTCGACGCCGCGCTCCTGCGCGAACAGCGGGGCGTTGACGTAGGAGACGGTCTCGGCGACGACGTCCTCGAAGACACCCTTGAGGGCAGAGAGCTCCAGCACCTTCACGTCGTGCTGCGTGATCTCGCCGCGCACCTCGACGTCCAGCCGCACCGCGACCTCGCCGGCCAGCGCGGTGAAGATCCGGCCGAGCTTCTCGGCGAGCGGCAGACCCGGGCGTACGTCCTCGGCGATGACCCCGCCCTGGACGTTGACCGCGTCCGGGACCAGCTCGCCGGCCAGCGCCAGGCGCACCGAGCGGGCGACGGCGATACCGGCCTTCTCCTGCGCCTCGCCCGTGGAGGCGCCCAGATGCGGGGTGGCCACCACGTTGTCGAACTGGAACAGCGGCGAGTCCGTGCACGGCTCCACCGAGTAGACGTCCAGGCCGGCGCCCGCGACGCGGCCCTCCTTGAGGGCGGCGGCCAGCGCGTCCTCGTCCACGATCCCGCCGCGCGCGGCGTTCACGATGCGGACCTCGGGCTTGACCTTGTGCAGCGCCTCGTCGCCGATGAGGCCGAGCGTCTCCGGCGTCTTCGGCAGATGCACCGTGATGAAGTCGGACGCCTCGAGCAGCTCGTCCAGCGTCAGCAGCTTGACGCCCATCTGGGCGGCGCGGGCCGGCTGCACGTACGGGTCGTAGGCGACGACCTTCATCCCGAAGGCGGACATCCGCTGGGCCACCAGGACGCCGATACGGCCGAGGCCGACGACGCCGAGGGTCTTCTCGCTGAGCTCGACGCCGGTGTACTTGTTGCGCTTCCACTCGCCGTTCTTCAGCGCCGTGTTCGCCTGCGGGATGTTGCGGGCGGTGGCGATGATGAGGCCGCAGGCCAGCTCCGCGGCGGTGACGATGTTGGACGTCGGGGCGTTGACGACCATCACGCCGGCCTTGGTGGCGGCGGAGACGTCGACGTTGTCCAGGCCGACGCCGGCCCGGGCGATCACGCGGAGCTTGTCCGCGGCGGCGATGGCCTCGGCGTCCACCTTCGTCGCACTGCGCACGAGGATGGCGTCGACGTCCTTGATCGCCGGGATCAGCTCCGCCCGGTCCGCCCCGTTGCAGTGGCGGATCTCGAAGTCGGGACCGAGGGCGTCGACCGTGGCCGGCGACAGCTCCTCGGCGATGAGTACGACGGGTTTCGGGCTGGTATCGCTCACGTGGTCCTCACAGGATCCAATGCGGACGGCCGTGTCCCGACGGCCGCAGCGTGGAGGTTTGGTGGCAGCGCATGGGGCTGCGGGGCCCCAGAGGACACACGACGCTGTGGGTCTGGCACGCGCTTGTCTTCGCAGTGTATCGGGGCGGGGCGGGCTCCCCGCCAGGGTTGCGCAAGGATCACTCGTCCGAGGGGGCGCGCCCCCGGGAGTACGGCGGAACCGTACCGTCCGGGAGCGCGCTCGGATTTCGCTCAGGCCTTGTCGTCGACCCAGGACATGAGCTTGCGCAGCTCCTTGCCCGTGGTCTCGATCAGGTGGTTCTCGTCCTGCTTCTTGTACTCGTTGTACCGCGGCAGACCGTTGGCGTACTCCGCCATCCAGTCCTTGGCGAAGGTGCCGTCCTGGATCTCGGCGAGGACCTTCTTCATCTCGGCCTTGGTCTGCTCGTTCACGATCCGCGGGCCGGTGACGTAGTCGCCCCACTCGGCGGTCTCGGAGATCGACCAGCGCATCTTCTCCAGGCCGCCCTCGTACATGAGGTCGACGATGAGCTTCAGCTCGTGCAGGCACTCGAAGTAGGCGATCTCCGGCTGGTAGCCCGCCTCGACGAGGGTCTCGAAGCCGGCCTTCACCAGCGCGGACGTACCGCCGCAGAGCACGGCCTGCTCACCGAACAGGTCGGTCTCGGTCTCCTCGGTGAACGTCGTCTTGATGACGCCCGCCCGGGTGCCGCCGATGCCCTTGGCGTACGACAGGGCCAGCGCGAAGGCGTTGCCCGAGGCGTCCTGCTCGACGGCCACGATGCACGGCACGCCGCGGCCCTCCTCGAACTGGCGCCGCACCAGGTGGCCCGGGCCCTTCGGGGCGACCATGCAGACATCGACGTTCGCCGGCGGCTTGATAAAGCCGTACCGAATGTTCAGACCGTGTCCAAAGAACAGCGCGTCGCCGTCCTTGAGGTTGTCCTTCACGGACTCCTCGTAGACCTTGGCCTGGATCGGGTCCGGCACCAGGATCATGATCACGTCGGCCTCGGCGGCGGCCTCGGCGGGGGTCACCACGCGCAGCCCCTGCTCCTCGGCCTTCTCCTTGGACTTCGAGCCCTCGTGCAGGCCCACGCGGACGTCGACGCCCGAGTCGCGGAGCGACAGCGCGTGGGCGTGACCCTGGCTGCCGTAGCCGAGGACCGCGACCTTGCGGCCCTGGATGATGGACAGGTCGGCGTCGTCGTCGTAGAACAGCTCGGCCACTTGGGGTTCTCCTTGAGTCTTGCGGATCGCTCCCCCACCGTACGCACGGCCCGGCGGGGGAGCTTTCATGGGGTTGTTGACGGGGGTTAACCGAAGTCCTAGGCGGAGCGGTCGAGCGCCCGCAGCGAGCGGTCCGTGATGGACCGGGCGCCGCGCCCTATGGCGATCGTGCCGGACTGGACGAGCTCCTTGATGCCGTACGGCTCCAGCATCTTGAGCATCGCCTCCAGCTTGTCGGCGCTGCCCGTGGCCTCGATGGTGACGGCCTCCGGGGAGACGTCGACCGTCTTGGCGCGGAACAGCTGGACGATCTCGACGATCTGGCCCCGGGTCTCGTTGTCGGCGCGGACCTTGACCAGGACGAGCTCCCGCTGGATCGCAGCGGTCGGCTCGAGTTCGACGATCTTCAGCACGTTGACCAGCTTGTTGAGCTGCTTGGTGACCTGCTCCAGCGGCTGGTCCTCGACATTCACCACAATGGTCATGCGGGAGATGTCGGGGTGTTCGGTGGTGCCCACGGCGAGCGAGTCGATGTTGAAGCCGCGCCGGAAGAACAGGGCGGAGATCCGGGCGAGGATGCCCGGCTTGTTCTCCACCAGGACGGAGAGCGTGTGCTTGGACATGGGATACGTACCTTCCGCTCTCTCAGTCGTCTTCGCCGTCGCCGAAGTCCGGACGGACGCCGCGCGCCGCCAGGATCTCGTCGTTGGAGGTGCCGGCGGCGACCATCGGCCAGACCATCGCGTCCTCGTGCACGATGAAGTCGATCACGACGGGGCGGTCGTTGATCGCGTTGGCCTCCTCGATCACCTTGTCGAGGTCCTCCGGGGACTCGCAGCGCATCGCGACGCAGCCCATCGCCTCGGACAGCTTCACGAAGTCCGGGACCCTCGTGCCCGCGCTCGGCTGCTTGCCGTCCGCGCCCGGGCCGGAGTGCAGCACCGTGTTGGAGTAGCGCTGGTTGTAGAACAGCGTCTGCCACTGGCGGACCATGCCCAGCGCGCCGTTGTTGATGATCGCCACCTTGATGGGGATGTTGTTCAGCGCACAGGTGACCAGCTCCTGGTTGGTCATCTGGAAGCAGCCGTCGCCGTCGATCGCCCACACCGTGGTGTCGGGCCGGCCGGCCTTGGCGCCCATCGCGGCCGGGACGGCGTAGCCCATGGTCCCGGCGCCGCCGGAGTTGAGCCAGGTGGCCGGCTTGTCGTAGTCGATGAAGTGCGCGGCCCACATCTGGTGCTGGCCGACGCCCGCGGCGAAGACCGTGCCCTCGGGGGCCAGCTGGCCGATGCGCTGGATGACCTGCTGCGGGGAGAGCTGGCCGTTGGCCGGCTTCTCGTAGCCCAGCGGGTACGTCTCGCGCCAGCGGTTGAGCTGCTCCCACCAGTCGGTGTAGTCGCCGGTGTGGCCCTGCTGGGCCTCGGCCTGGAGGGCGACGATCAGATCGGCGATGACCTCACGGGCGTCGCCGACGATCGGCACGTCCGCCTCGCGGTTCTTGCCGATCTCCGCCGGGTCGATGTCGGCGTGGATGACCTTGGCGTACGGGGCGAAGGAGTCCAGCTTGCCGGTGACGCGGTCGTCGAAGCGGGCGCCGAGGGTGATCAGCAGGTCGGACTTCTGCAGGGCCGTGACCGCGGCCACCGAGCCGTGCATGCCGGGCATGCCCAGGTGCTGGCGGTGGCTGTCGGGGAAGGCGCCGAGCGCCATCAGCGTCGTGACGACCGGGGCGCCGGTCTGCTCGGCGAGCACCTTCAGCTCGGCCGTGGCGCGGGCCTTCAGCACGCCGCCGCCGACGTACAGCACGGGGCGCTTCGCCTCGGTGATCAGCCGGGCGGCCTCGCGGATCTGCTTGGAGTGCGGCTTGGTGACCGGGCGGTAGCCGGGCAGGTCGTTCTTCGGCGGCCAGCTGAAGTTCGTACGGGCCTGCAGGGCGTCCTTGGCGATGTCGACCAGCACCGGGCCGGGGCGGCCGGTGCCCGCGATGTGGAAGGCCTCGGCGATGGTGCGCGGGATGTCGTCGGCGTCGGTGACCAGGAAGTTGTGCTTGGTGACGGGCATTGTGATGCCGCAGATGTCCGCCTCCTGGAAGGCGTCCGTGCCGATGGACTTGGAGGTGACCTGGCCGGTGATCGCGACGATCGGGACGGAGTCCATGTGGGCGTCGGCGATCGGGGTGACCAGGTTGGTGGCGCCCGGTCCCGAGGTGGCCATGCAGACGCCGACCTTGCCGGTGGCCTGCGCGTACCCGGTGGCGGCGTGGCCGGCGCCCTGCTCGTGGCGGACGAGGATGTGGCGGAGCTTGACGGAGTCCATCATCGGGTCGTACGCGGGGAGGATCGCGCCGCCCGGGATGCCGAAGACAGTGTCGACCCCTACGGCCTCGAGGGACCGGATGAGGGACTGGGCGCCCGTCATCGGTTCGGCGCTCGGGGTGGGCTGCGGGCCCGCGTTCCGCGAGCGCGGCGGCTGCGGATGGGGCTCGCTCCTGGGGGGAGCCTGCTCGGTCATCGGCTTCTCTTCTCGTCTGATGCTCGATGGTGCTTCACGTGAGGGTCTTCATGGTCCGGCGGGATGGCTGTGTCGTGCCTGTGCCGCGTCGGTGCCGTGTTTGTGCCGTGCCTGTGCAACAAAAAACCCCTCGTGCCCGGAGGCAAGCGAGGGGAGCGCGTCGGAGTGGTGCTGTCAGCCGACGCGCTGTCCAAGTACGAGAATTCGGGTGCGCATGGCCACGACCTTGCCCCTGCCTCAAGGGGGGTGTCAAGCCGATGGGATTCGAGTCTCACTATCTGAGCAGTACATCACCCCATGGGGTGTCCGCTGTGGTACCGCTCACGTCAGGAGCGCCGCCGACGCACCTCCTCCCGGCATCGCGGAGGGGACGGCGAAGGCTCCGCTCCGCAGCGCCCGGCGCAGCTGCGGCTCGTCCAGCGGGCCGGAGAACGCCAGCCCCTGACCGTGGCGGCAGCCCAGGTCGCGCAGGACGGCGATCTGCTCGGCGCGGTCGACGCCGTCGGCCACCGAGTCCAGTCCCAGATCTCCCGCGATCCGCAGCAGCCCCGAAGTGATCTTCCGCAGGCGCAGCGACTCGTCGAGGCCCTCGATCAGGCTGCGGTCGAGCTTCAGGGCGTCCACGGAGAGCCGGCGCAGGGCGCCGAGCGCGGCATGGCCGTTGCCGAAGCCGTCCAGGGAGATCCGTACGCCCAGATGGCGCAGGGCGGCGATGCGCCGTTCGAGCTCGTCGAGCGCGGCGCGCGGGTCGTGGTCGCAGATCTCCAGGGTGAGCACGCCGCTGGGCAACGCGTACCGGGTGAGGAGCGCCGCGATGTTCTGCGGGGGCAGGCCGCGGTCGGTCAGGCGCAGCGCGGGGATCCGTACCGTCACCGGGACAGGATGGCCGTCGCGGTGCCGCTCGGCGGCCAGCCGCACGGCCTCCTCCAGCATCCAGCGGCCGAGCTCGGCCGTCCGCGCCCCGTCCTGGCCGCCGCGGAAGGTGAGGAACTCCGCCGGGGTGTGCACGATGCCCTGGGCGGAGCGCCAGCGGGCGTGCGCGATCACCGAGGTGGTGCGGCCGGTGGCCAGCTCCACGACCGGCTGGTGGAAGAGCGAGAACTGGCCGTCGCGCAGGGCGGCGCTCAGCCGTCCGGCGAGCTCGCCGCGCCGCACCCCGAGCCAGGAGTCCGCCTGCATCTGCGGGGCGTACAGCTCCACCCGGGCCTTTCCCGCCTGCTTGGCCCGGTACATCGCCAGATCGGCGTTGCGCATCAGCTCGGCGGGGCTGACGCCGGGATCGGCGAAGGCCACCCCGATGCTGGGGGTCACCCGGACCTCCTTCCCGGCCGGGGCGCCGGCCGCCACGCCGACGTTGCCCACGGGGTACGGCTCGGACAGCCGGGCGCGGATCCGGTCGGCGATCTCGTAGATCCGCACCTCGCGGTCGGTGTGGTCGCCGTGGCCGTGGATGAGCACGGCGAACTCGTCGCCGCCGAGACGGGAGGCGATGTCGTCGGTGCGCACCGCCTCCTGGAGCCGGCGGCCGGCGATCACCAGCAGTTCGTCGCCCGCCTGGTGGCCCACGGTGTCGTTGACCGACTTGAAGCCGTCGAGGTCGATGAAGAGCACCGCCGTACCGCGGTTGACCGTGCCGCGGTCGGAGGCCCGTCGGCCGCCGAGCGCCTGGTTGACCCGTTCGGTGAACAGGGCGCGGTTGGGCAGGTCGGTGAGCGCGTCGTGCGAGGCACTGTGCTGGAGCTGGGCCTGGAGCCGGACGCGTTCGGTGACGTCGCGGCTGTTGAAGATCAGGCCGCCGTGGTGCCGGTTGACCGTGGACTCCACGTTGAGCCAGCCGCTGTCGCCGCCCCGGCCGTCCCCGGCCCGGAAGCGGCACTCGATACGCGTCGAACTCGCCTCCCCGTCGGGCGCCGCGAGGAATCTGCGCACCTCGTGGAGCACCCGGCCGAGGTCCTCCGGGTGGATCAGGCTGGCGAGCTCGGCGCCGACGAGAGCCTCGGCCCGTACGCCGTACACCCCGGCGGCGGCCGGGCTGACGTAGCGCAGCACCCCGGTGGGGGCGGCGATCATGATGACGTCGCTGGAGCCCTGGACCAGGGACCGGAAGTGGTTCTCCTTCTGGGCCAGCTCCTGGGTGAGGCTGATGTTGTCGAGCAGCATGATGGCCTGGCGGACCACGAGCGCGAGCACCACCGTGCAGGCCGTGAGGAGGACGACGCGGTCGATGCTGCGGCCGCTCAGCACGTTGTAGACGATCCCGAGCGTGCACACGCCGGCCGCGAGATACGGCGCCAGGGCGCCCACCTGGGTGGAGGTCGCGCGCCGGGGCCGCGGCGGCTCGGCGGGCGGTCCGTCGCCGGCCGGGGGCGGCGGGTCGGCGGCCGAGCGGCGGCCCACCCACGGCGCGTACGCCAGCAGCAGCGAACCGGCGAACCAGCCGGCGTCGAGCATCTGGCCGGAGCGGTAGTTCTCGTGCAGCAGCGGCGAGGTGAACAGCGCGTCGCACAGCACCGTGAGCGCCAGGGCGGCGATCGCGGTGTTGATGGCGGAGCGGTTCGCCGCGGAGCGGCGGAAGTGCAGGACCAGCACTATCGACACGAGCGCGATGTCCAGCAGCGGATACGCCAGGGAGAGCGCGACGGCGGGCACCGACTCGTCCGCCCGCTCCGTGGTGTGCGCGAGCGCGACGCTCCACGAGATCGTGAGCAGCGAACCGCCGATCAGCCAGGTGTCGAGCGCGAGGCAGACCCAGCCGGCCCGGCTCACCGGCCGCCGGGCGAGGATGAGCAGGCCGACCACGGCGGGCGGCGCGAAGAGCAGGAAGCAGAAGTCGGCCGCCGAGGGCGAGGGCACGCCCCGGCCCAGCACGACCTCGTACCACCCCCAGATGCCGTTGCCCAGGCCCGCCATCAGGGACGAGCCGCCGAACATCAGCCAGGCGGGCCGGAAGCGGTTGTGCTGGATCCGGGCGTACAGCAGGCAGGAGACGGACGCCGTGAGGGCGGCGGCGCTCAGTCCGAAGTCGCCCATGATCAGGGCCGCGCGGGCCGAGCCCCAGCCGAGGGCGGCTCCGGTGGCGTACGCCCCGCAGAGGATCGCGAGGACCAGCTGCGGCACGAGGCTCACCCGGCCGTGCGCCGGCCGGCGGGAGGGGGCCGGGAGCACCGGCTCGACGAGCGTACTCACCGCGCCTCCCGACGGGGACGGGCGCCCGGGTCCGTACCGGCACCCGTGGTGAAGCGCTTGCCCCGCCCCGCGACCGGATATCCCGCCCACTGTCCGTGCACGCCCATCGCCCCCCTCGAGTCTCCATCGGCCCACGGCGTCACGCCGCCTTCGTCGAGAGCACCCCCTGGACGGGACGATACACCAGTTTCGTCACTCAGGGACATACTTCTTCTACGCAGCGTAACTGCGGAGCTTCCGGGTGTGTTCCGGGGGTTAACTCTCCGCAACCACGAAACGCAGCGGTTCACCTGCCGCGAACCGCTGGAGCTGGTCGGCCAGCAAGCGCTTGGCACGGGGCAGGAAGGCGGAGGTGGGGCCGCCGACATGGGGGCTGACGAGAACGCCGGGAGCATCCCACAGGGGGTGGCCCGGCGGCAGCGGTTCGGGGTCGGTGACGTCCAGGGCGGCGCGCAGGCGGCCGGATTCCACTTCCGCCAGCAGGGCCTTGGTGTCCACGACGGGGCCGCGGGCGACGTTGACGAGCAGGGCGCCGTCCTTCATCCGGGCCAGGAACTCCGCCCCGGCCAGGCCCTTCGTCTCCGGGGTGAGCGGGGTGACCAGGACGACGACGTCCGCCTCGGGGAGGAGGTCGCCGATCCGGTCGATCGAATGCACGGGGCCGCGCGGTGTTGCACGGGAGGAGCGCGCGAAGCGCAGTACCCGCGCGCACTCGAAGCCCGCGAGCCGGTCCTCGACGGCGCTGCCGATGGCCCCGTACCCCACGATCGCCACGGTCTTGTCGGCGAGCGCGGGGTGGAAGCCGCCCTGCCACTCGTGTCTGTCCTGGCGCCGGACGAACTCGGGGATGCCGCGCAGCGAGGCGAGGATCAGGGTGAGGGCGAGTTCGGCGGTGCTGGCCTCGTGGACGCCGCGGGCGTTGCAGAGCCGTACGCCCGGCGGCAGGGACGGGAGGGCCGGCAGGAACTGGTCGACGCCGGCGGTCAGGGTCTGGAGCACCTTGAGGTTCGTCATCAGCGCCAGCGGCTGGGTCTTGACGGCGGCCTTCTTCATGTACGGCGCCACATAGAACACGCAGTCGGCCGGATCGGCCGGGAACTCCGGCTCCGCGTCCCAGTGGACGTACTCCAGTTCCGCCGGCAGACCGTCGATGGACTCGGGCCGGATGGGCAGCCATACCTGTGCTGTGCTCATGGCCAGAGGCTACGTCAGCCGTTCGCAGGCGAACGGTTAGGGTCTTCTCGCGCAGGCGTGCGGAAGGAGGGGGTCCGGGGCGTGGAGGTCAGGACGATCGGGGCGGGGGCGCTCTCGGCGGGGGCGGTGGGTCTCGGCTGTATGCCGATGAGCTGGGCGTACACCGCGTCGCGACGCAGCGGCGAGGAGTCGCTGCGGGCCCTGAACGCCGCGCTGGACCTGGGGGTCACGCTGCTCGACACCGCCGACATGTACGGGCCGTTCACCAACGAGCTGCTGCTGGGGCGGGTGTTGAAGGAGCGCCGGGCGGAGGCGTTCGTGTCGACCAAGGCGGGGCTGCTCGTGGGTGAGCAGCATCTGGTGGCCGACGGGCGGCCGTCGCGGGTCCGGCGCGCCTGTGACGCCTCCCTGCGCCGGCTGCAGACGGATGTGATCGACCTGTTCCAGCTGCACCGGGAGGATCCGGAGGTGCCGGTCGAGGAGACCTGGGGCGCCATGGCGGAGCTGGTGACGGCGGGGAAGGTGCGGGCGCTGGGGTTCTGCGCGGTGGGTGCGCGGGCACAGCGGCGCGCGGGCGCGGGGCTGCACGACACGACGATCGGCCGGCTGCGGCGCGTCCAGCAGGTGTTCCCGGTGGCCGCGGTGGAGGCGGAGCTGTCGGTGTGGTCGCCGGAGGCGCTGGCGGAGCTGGTGCCGTGGTGCGCGGCGCGGGGAGTGTCGTTCCTGGCGGCGATGCCGCTGGGGAACGGGTTCCTCACCGGCACGCTGCGGCCCGGTGAGGGCTTCGAGCCGGACGACGTACGGGCGCGGCATCCGCGGTTCACGGCGGAGATGATGGCGGCGAACCAGCCGATCGTCGCGGGGCTCCGGCGGGTCGCCGGGCGGCACGGGGCGACGCCGGGACAGGTGGCGCTGGCGTGGGTGCTGGCGCAGGGGGCGCATGTGGTGGCGCTGCCGGGCGCGAAGCACGAGCGGTGGGTGCGGGAGAACGCGGCCGCGGCGGACCTGCGGCTGACGCCGGCCGATCTGGGGGAGATCGCGGGGCTGCCGCCGGCGCTGGGGTCGTGGGACTGAGCCGCGGGTCGGTCCTTCCGTGGCACCGGGACGGCAGGAATGTCAGTGGTGCCCCCTAGCCTGCTGTGCAGTGCCCGCGGCGAAGGTCCGCCGGGCGCGACCCGGGGAGGGTTCTGCCATGTCTGCCACGGTCTCGGACCGGACGTACCTGGAGCTGTCCGAAGAGGGCGGCGGCGCGCACAAGTTCTACGAGGTCGTGGTGGACGGCACCGAGGTGACCATCCGCTACGGGCGGATCGGCGCGGCCGGTTCGGTGCAGCGCTCGTCCTTCCCCACCTGGCAGAAGGCCCGTTCCGCCGCCGCCAAGAAGATCGGGGAGAAGGTCCGCAAGGGGTACGCGCCCGCGGTGCAGGGGCAGCGCGCGCCCCGCTCGGTCACCCGGCGGCAGACGACGTCCGCGCCCTCCACCGCGCGGGCGACGGCGCCGGTGCTGTGGCGCTTCGCCACCGGGGCGGCGGCGTTCGGCATCCACATCGACGAGGACCGCTGCTGGGTGGGGAACCAGGCGGGAGATGTGTTCACCCTCGGCCACGACGGCTCGGTGCATTCCCGGTTCCAGCTGCCCGAGGGGGTGAAGTGCCTGGTCGCCGACGAGTTCTGGATCTACGCGGGGTGCGACGACGGCCGGGTCTACGACCTGTCCTCCAAGGTCCCCTTCGCGGCGTACGACATCAACGCGGACGTCGACATCTTCTGGCTCGACATCCACGAGGGCATCCTGAACGTCGCCGACCGCGCAGGCCGGCTCACCGTGATCGACCACGAGGACGAGCACCAGTGGGCGCGCAACAGCTCCGGTGAACACGCCTGGCTGGTACGGGCCGACGACCGGGCGGTGTATCACGGGCACACCCAGGGCGTCACGGCCTACACCCCCGACGGCGGGCGGGAGCTGTGGCACACCCGGACCGACGGCGGGGTGCTCTTCGGCTGGCAGGAGGACACGGCGGTGTACGCCGGGACGTCGCACCGGCGGGTGCAGCGGCTGGCGAAGGCCGGTGGGGTGCTGGAGGCGGAGTACCGGTGCGACTCCGCCGTCTACTCGTGCGCCACGGCGCCGGGCGGGCGCTATGTGTTCGCCGGTGACGCGGCGTCGTCGGTGTACTGCTTCGACGAGGGCGGCACCCGGCTGTGGAAGCTCGGGACGGGCGACGGCTCGGCGCTGTCGATGCAGTATCACGACGAGAAGCTGTACGTCGTCACCACGGAGGGGTCGCTGATCTGCATCGACGCGAGCGAGGCCGCCGTCACCGCGGCCCAGGGGGGCAGCGTGCCGGTCCCGGTGGACGTCAAGCTCCAGGCGGCGCTGCCCACGTACACGCCGGCGACGACGGTGGCCACGGTCAGCGCGCCGACGGCCGGCGAGGTGGTGCTGGAGTGCGTGCAGGAGGGCGGACGGGTGCGTGTGCACATCGTGTCGGAGGGCTATCAGCGGGACTGGAACGTGCAGTTCCCGCGTTCCGTACGGGTGCCGGGCGCGCGCTATGTGGTGGACGGGGTGCACGCCGCGTCGGGCGGCTTCTACCGGATCCGCGGGGAGATACGCCGGCTGGGATGAGGGGCGGGTCACGGACAGGACGCGGTACCGGGCGCCGGGGGGCGGGGAACTTCTCGGTGTGATGTCCTGACCGGGACCGCCCGACGAGAGGAACCGACGTGCAACGCCGCACTGTGACCGCCGTACTCGCCGCCGTCGGACTGCTCCTCGCGGGCTGTACGTCGGACGGGGGTGACGGCGGGGATCCGGGACCGTCGCGGGAGTCGAAGGCCCGGGGCACGGGGTCCGCCGCGCCCGGTCCGAAGGCACCGCCCGCGAAGGGGACGGTGCGGGTCGCGGCGACCGTGGCCACCGGGCTCGACTCGCCTTGGGGGCTGGCGCCGCTGCCCGGCGGCGATCTGCTGGTGTCCTCCCGCGACACCGGGAAGATCCTGCGGGTCTCGGCGAAGGACGGGCGGAAGTCGGAGGTCGGCGAGGTGCCCGGGGTGGCGCCCGACAACGAGGGCGGGCTGCTGGGGCTGGCGCTGGGGCCCGACGACGGCATGCTGTACGCGTACTTCACCTCCGCGTCGGACAACCGGATCGTGAAGATGATGTACCGGCCGAAGGAGCCGGAGGGGCAGCAGCTAGGGGCGCCGGACGTGGTGCTGCGGGGCATCCCGCACGGCCCGAACCACAACGGCGGGCGGATCGCCTTCGGCCCGGACCGGATGCTGTACGCGGGGACGGGCGAGTCCGGGAACACCGAGCTGGCGCAGGACAGGTCGTCGCTGGGCGGCAAGATCCTGCGGATGACGCCGGACGGCGAGCCGGCGCGGGGCAATCCCGATCCGGGGTCGGTCGTGTACAGCTGGGGGCACCGCAATGTGCAGGGGCTGGCCTGGGACGCGGACAAGCGGCTGTGGGCGTCGGAGTTCGGCCAGAGCACCTGGGACGAGCTGAACCTGATCGAGCCGGGTCACAACTACGGCTGGCCCGAGGCCGAGGGCAAGGGCGGGGGCGGGGACTTCACGGACCCGGTCGCGCAGTGGTCCACGGACGAGGCGTCGCCCAGCGGGATCGCCGTCGCCAAGGGCTCGGTGTGGATGGCGGGGCTGCGCGGGGAGCGGCTGTGGCGGATCCCGCTGTCCGGGGCGCGGCCGTCGGCAGAGCCGCAGGCCTTCCTGGAGGGTGAGTACGGGCGGCTGCGTACCGTCGTGGCCACGGAGGACGGGGGGCTGTGGCTCGTCAGCAGCGAGACCGACGGCCGCGGCTCCCCCGGCAAGGGCGACGACCGGATCCTGCGGCTCGAGGTCAGCTGACGCGGGGCGGGTCGAACACCCCCAGCCGGTGTGCCAGGGCCGCCGCCTCGCCGCGGCCGGAGGCGCCCAGCTTGGCGAGGATGTTGGACACGTGGACGCTGGCCGTCTTGGGTGAGATGAACAGCTCCTCGGCGATCTGCCGGTTGCTCCGGCCGGCCGCGACGAGCCGCAGGACGTCGAGCTCGCGGGCGGTCAGCCCCAGCGCGTCCGCCGGGGCGGGCGGCGCCGCCGCGGTCTCCTGCAGCGGGATCCGGGCCCGGCCGGCGAGCTGCGCGACGCGGGTCCGCAGCGGCCCGGCGCCCAGGGACGCGGCTCCCGACTCGGCCGGCCGCAGCAGCTCGCCGGCCCGGCCGCGGGCGTCCGCGGCGCCCTCGGTGACCAGCGCCTCCGCCAGCCTGAGCCGGGCGGTGACCAGCAGCTCCGGATACCCCAGGGGCTGCACCGCGGCCACCGCCTCCTCCCAGCGGGCCACGGCGTCCTGCCCGGTGGCGGTGCGCAGCTCGGCCTCCGTCATCAGCGCCAGCCCCGCCCACAGCGGCACGAACTGCGGCAGCCGTCGCATGGCCTTGCGCAGCCGGTCCACGGCGGCCGGACGGCCCAGCTCCGCGACCGGGAGCCCCCGCGCCCGGGCCTCCGCCGCGGCCGCCGCGTACAGCAGCGGCCAGCCGTAGCGCTGCAGGCCGGGCGCGATGCCGTCGCCGACGGCCTCCTCGGCGAGGGTGCGGGCGTCGAGGATGCGGCCGTCGGCGGCGGCGATGCCGATGGCCGTACGGGCGCACGGCAGGGTGTGCTGGGGCTCGGGGTAGACGTCGCCGAAGCTCGCGGCGGCGGCCTCGAGCAGTCGGCGGGCCCCGGCGAAGTCGCCGCGCGCCAGCGCCAGATCGGCGAGGTGCCCCTCGATCTGGCCGCGGGTGCGGGCGCTGATCCCCCGCCGGTCGTGGGCGAGGCGCAGGGCGCGGTCGGCCTCGTCCCAGCGGCCCAGGGCCATCAGCGCCTCGCCCAGATTGCCGCCGATCCAGGCGGCGACCTCCGGCAGCCCGTGCCACTGGGCCAGCGCCACGCCCTCCTCGCCGGCCCGCACGGACTCGGTGAACCGGCCGATGCCGAGCAGCATGTCGGCCACGTTCCCGTGGGAGCGCACGACGGTGCTGAGCGTGCCGGGGGCGATCTCGGTGGCGGCGACCTCGCGGACCAGGTCGAGCCCCTCGTCCACGCCGCCGGCGTCCAGGGTGAGCCAGCCCAGGGTGACCGTCGCGGCCAGCTCGGTGTCGCGGGCCCCGGTCATCCGGGCCAGCTCCACCGCCTGCCGGGCGGACTCCAGGGCGCCGGGGCCCGGCTGGTGGAGGGCGCCCCAGTGCGCGGCGTCGGCGAGCACCTCGGCGTGGACGGGGGACGGCGGCAGGCCCTTGACCAGCTCCTGGGCCCGGGCGATCTCGGCCCAGCCGTCGGAGCGGGACAGCTCGCGCATCAGCTGGTAGCGCTCGCTCCAGAACCAGGCCGCGCGGATCGGGTCCGCGGCGGCCGGGCGGGCTCCGGCGGCCGGGGACGGGTCGCCCTCGAGCAGGCGCAGCGCCCGCTTGCCGAGGGCCAGGGCGCGCTCGCGTTCCCCGGCGTGGCGGGCGGCGACGGCCACGGCGGCGAGCAGATCGGCGAAGTCGCCGCGGTGCTCGGTCGATATCGGCCGGCACAGCCCCTCGTCCACGCCGCGCCGCAGGGCGGCCGTACGGATGTCCTCGGGGGTGTCGTCCCACAGCTCCAGCGCCCGCTCCAGCAGGGCGAGCTGCTCGGCGTAGGCGTGCCGGCCGCGGGAGGCCGCCGCGGCGGATATGACGGCGGGCAGGGCCTTGGCCGGGTCGTGCGCGTGGTACCAGTAGCCCGCGAGCCGTGCGGCGAACTCCTCGGCGCGGACGAGGGCGGGGTCGGCCTCCAGCGCCTCGGCGTAGCGCCGGCTGAGGCGGGTCCGCTCGCCGGGGAGCAGGTCGTCGGCGACGGCCTCGCGCATCAGGGCGTGGCGGAAGCAGAAGCACTCGTCGTCGCAGGGCTGCAGGACGCTGGCCCCGACGGCGGTGCGCAGGGTGTCGATCAGTTCGTCCTCACCGAGGCCGCTGACGGTGGCGAGCAGCCGGAACTCGACGGCGCCGCCGCCCTGGGCGGCGATCCGCACCACGCGCTGCACGGGCTCCGGCAGGCCCTCTATCCGGACGAGCAGCAGATCGCGCAGCGAGTCGCTGATGCCGCTGGGCAGGCCGTCGCCGAGGGAGCGGGCGAGCTCCTCGACGAAGAAGGCGTTGCCGCCGGAGCGTTCGAAGACGCGGTCGAGCAGCTGGTCGGCGGGCTGCTCGCCGGTGAAGGCGGCGATCTGGCTGCGGACCTCGGCGCGGTCGAAGCGGGGCAGCTCGAACCGGCGGACGCTGCGCAGCCGTTCGTACTCGGCGAGGGCGGGGCGCAGCGGATGGCGGCGGTGCAGGTCGTCGGAGCGGTAGGTGGCGACGACGAGGAGGCGGCTGTCGCGGGCGGAGCGCAGCAGATAGCTGAGCAGCTCGCGGGTGGAGCGGTCCGCCCAGTGCAGGTCCTCCAGCGCCAGCACGAGGGTGCGGCCCTGCGCCAGGCCCTCGAGCAGCCGGACGGTGAGCTCAAAGAGCCGGGCGCGGCCGTCGGTGTCGGACACGGCGGCGGTCGGCTCGCCGAGCTCGGGCAGCAGCCGGGCGAGCTCGCCCTCCTGTCCGGCCGCGGCCTCGGCGAGCTCGGGTCCGAGCCGGCGGCGCAGCCCGCGCAGGGCCGTGGCGACCGGATGGAACGGGAGGCCCTCGGCGCCCGTCTCGACGCAGCCGCCGAGAACGGTGACGGCGCCGTCCGCGGCGGCGGCCGTCAGGAACTCCGCCAGCAGCCGGGTTTTGCCGACGCCGGCCTCTCCGCCGACGAGGACGGCGCGGGGCTCGCCCCGGCCGGCCTCCGTCAAGGCCTCGCCGAGGATGCGCAGTTCGTCGGCGCGTCCGACGAACACGGGGCTGGTCCGGGAGGTTTCCATGCCCTTGAGCATGCCATCGAGGACCGACTCGGCGTCGAGGCCTGTGGACAACTCCGGGGCCGGGGAGGTCATGCCGCCCGCTCGTACGCGTCACGACGGGCCCGTACCGTCCCGGCACGATCGGCGGACCCGGCCGCGGCACGGGCGTCCCGGGCCAGCCGGCGCTGCTCGGCACGGCACAGGGCGGCGGTCACACGGGCGTTCATCAGGTCCTGGTGCAGCATGGCGGGCTCCTCGGCCGGGGCTGGTCCTTCGTCGTGCTTCCAGCGTCCCGTCCCAGGTGGGCGCCCCACATCGGGCACCTGCCGCATCTCGCCGGCGGCGAAACCCTCAGAAGGGGTAGGCCGATACCTCAGACGGGCCCACAGCCGCCTTAGTCCGCGACCACGTCAGGTGAACAGCCGCATCCGGTGCGCCAGCGCGGCCGCCTCTCCCCGCCCCGAGACCCCCAGCTTCGCCATCAGATTCGACACATGCACCGACGCCGTCTTCGGCGAGATGAACAACTCCTCCGCTATCTGCCGGTTCGTACGCCCCGCCGACACCAACCGCAGCACATCCCGCTCCCGCGCCGTCAGCCCGAACGCCTCCACCGGATCCCCCGACACAGAGTCCGCATCCGAGTCCGCGGTCAACGAGAGCCGCGCCCGCGCCGCCACCGCGTCCACCTCCGTGAGCAGCGGCTCCGCCCCGAGCCGTACCGCCAGTTCCCGCGCCGGACGCAGGAGTTCGGCCGCCCGCTCCCGGTTGCCGCCCGAGGCGAGCAGCGTCTCCGCCAGCCGCAGCGACAGCCGGGCCCGCTCGTACGGCCGCTCCACGGGCTCGAGCGCCGCCAGGGCCGCCGTCCACAGGCCGGCGTCGGCGCCGCCGCGCGCCCGGGCCAGCTGGGCCGCGAACGCGGCGGCGTCGGCCCGGGCCAGGGTGCTCGGCGCGGGCAGCTCGGCGGCCGCCGCCGCCAGATCGTCGAGGAACCGCGCGCGGCCCGCCGCGGCCGCCGGGTCACCCTGCGCCTCCGCCTCGCCCTCGGCGGCGGACGCCATCAGCGCCCACACGCTCGCCTCGTGCCCGAACTCCGGCCGCTGCGCGAGCGCGTCCCGTACCACCGTCCGCGCCTCGTCGAACCGCCGCCGCTGCCGCGCCACCCAGGCCTCGACCAGCGCGACGGGAAACTCGGCCTGCGGCTCCAGCTTCTCCGTACTGATGTACGTCCGGGAACGGGCGAAGAGCTCGGCGGTGCGCTCCAGGTCACCCCGGTACATCGCCAGATACGCCGCCACCAGGTCACCGCCCGCCCGGCTGCGGGCCTGGCCCTGGTAGGGCCGGGTCTGGACGAGGCGCCGCTCGGCCTCGTCCCACTCGCCGACGGACAGCAGCGCGTCGACCATGTTCTGCCCGATGCTCGCGAGCGCGTCGCGCAGCCCCGCCCGGGCGGCTGCCTCCAGACCGATCCGCCCCGCCTCGATCGCCTCCCGGAAGCGTCCGGCGAGGCACAGCACGGACGTCAGATTGGTGTGCACGCGGGCGATGGGCCCGGGCGCGCCCGTCCGGGCGGCCTCCTCGCGCAGCCCGTACAGCTCGCGGACGGCGCGGTCGTGGTCCCCGGTGTCGGAGTGCAGGACGGCGAGGGTGATCCTGGCCTGCAGCTCGACCTCGTGCGCCGCCACGTGCCGGGCGAGGTCCGCCGCCTGTTCGCCGAGCCGCAGTCCCTCCTCGTCGGGGGTGTTGAGCATCCGCCACAGCGCGGCGCGGGCCAGCACGTCGGCCTTGACGGCGGACGGCGGCCGGTCCTCGACCAGTTCGATGGCCCGGGCGAGCTCGCGCCAGCCGTCGCCGCGGCCGGCGGCGATGGTGTGCCAGGAGGCCTCCAGCCAAAACCAGGCCGCGCGCTCCGGGTCCCGGGTGTCGTCGAGGGTCCGCAGGGCCTGCTTCACCAGCGTCGCGGAGCTCTCCACGTCGTCGTCGAGGCGGGCGGCGACCGCGGCCTCGGCGAGCAGGTCGAGGTAGTCGTCGGCGGGCGTGTGACTCTCCGCGCGCGCCGGGTACGCCTCGGCCCAGCCGCCGGTCAGCCCGGGGAGGTCTTCCCGCGGCACCCGGTCCCACAGTTCGATCGCCCGCCGCAGCATGACGAGTTGTTCGGCGAACGCATGCCGGTGGCAGGCCTCCCCGGCCGCCTCCAGCGCGGCGGGCAGCGCCCGGGCGGCGTCCCCGGCGCGGTGCCAGTAGCTGGCCAGCCGGCCGGCCCGCTCCTCCGGCCGGGCGAGGGCGGGGTCGGCCTCCAGCGCCTCGGCGTAGCGCCGGTTGAGGCGGGGGCGTTCGCCGGGCAGCAGATCGTCGCCGACGGCCTCGCGCAGCAGGGCGTGCCGGAAGCGGTAGCCGTCGGCGGTGTCCTCGGCGGGGCGCAGCAGTCCGGCGTCGACGGCGGGGCGCAGGGCGGCGAGAAGCTCTTCCTCGCCGAGCCCCGACACGGCGAGGAGCAGCCCGAACTCGACGGTGGAGCCGGCCTCGGCGGCCAGCCGCAGCACCCGCTGGGACTCCTCGGGGAGGGTTTCGACGCGTACGAGCAGCAGGTCGCGCAGGGAGCTGCTGAGGTCGGCGCCGCCCTCGCCGGTGAGCGCGAGGAGTTCCTCGACGAAGAAGGGGTTGCCGTCGGAGCGCCGGAACACCTCGTCGACCAGCCGCGGCGCCGGCGGGCGGCCGGTGATGGCGGCGAGCTGGCCGGAGACCTCGTCGCGGGTGAGGCGGGCGAGGTCGATGCGCTCGACGGTGCGCAGCCGTTCCAGTTCGGCGAGGAAGGGGCGCAGGGGGTGGCGGCGGTGGACGTCGTCGGAGCGGTACGTGGCCAGCACCGCCAGGCGGGTGCTCCGCACCGAACGGACCAGGTAGCCCAGCAGCTCACGGGTCGAACGGTCGGACCAGTGCAGGTCCTCGACGGCCAGCACGACCGTACGGTCCCGGGCGAGGCGTTCCAGCAGCTGTCCGGTGAGTTCGAAGAGCCGTCCCTTGCTCTCGGCGTCGTAGCGGTCGCCGTCGGCAGCGGGCGGGGCGGGCGCCAGATCGGGCAGCAGGCGGGCCAGCTCCGCCTCGCGGCCGGCGGCGGCCTCGGCGACCTCTGCGGGCAGGGACCGGTGCAGGGTGCGCAGGGCGGTCGCGAAGGGGGCGAACGGCAGGCCTTCGGCGCCGAGTTCCAGACATCCGCCCACGGCGGTCACCGCGCCGTCGCGGCGGGCGGCGGCGAGGAACTCCTCCAGCAGCCGGGTCTTGCCGATGCCCGCCTCGCCGGCGATCAGCAGCCGCTGGGGCGTCCCCGCGGCGGCGTTCGCGAGGGCGGCGAGCAGCCGGTCGAGCTCGGTCCTGCGGCCGACGAGTACGGGGCTGACGCATGTCCGGTGCACGTGGTGAGCATGCCACAGGGGGTCAGGGAGGGGGGAGACACCCCGGCCCGGAAACCGGTCGTCAGACTGGCCCCATGACAGTCTTTGACGCCAAGGCCGATCTCCTGCGCTATCTCCAGTTCGCCCGCGACGCCCTGCTGTGGAAGCTCGACGGGCTGGGCGAGTACGACATCCGCCGCCCGCTCACGCCCACCGGAACGAATCTGCTGGGCCTCGTCAAGCACGCCGCCGGGGTGGAGGCGGGCTATCTGGGCGCGGCGTTCGGCCGCCCCTTCCCGGAGCCGCTGCCGTGGACCGGGGCTCAGGCGGCGGAGAACGCCGACATGTGGGCGACGGCCGGGGAGTCGCGGGAGGACATCACCGGGCTCTACCGCCGGGTGTGGGCGCACGCCGACGCGACGGTGGCCGCCCTGGCCCCGGACACCGTCGGCCGGGTGCCGTGGTGGCCCGCCGGCGCGGACACGATCACCCTGCACCACGCCTTGGTCCGGGTGCTCGCCGACGCCCAGCACCACGCGGGCCACGCCGACATCCTCCGCGAGCACCTGGACGGCGCGACGGGCTGGCGGCCGGACAACTCCGCCCTGCCGTCGGCCGATCCGGCGTGGTGGGACGCCTACCGGGACCGGCTGGAGCACGCGGCCCGCGAGGCGGCGGAGAAGACCCGGGACTGACGCCTCAGAACACCCCCAGCCGATGGCTCAGCGCCGCCGCCTCACCCCGCCCCGAGACCCCGAGCTTCGCCATCAGGTTCGACACATGCACCGACGCCGTCTTGGGCGAGATGAACAGCTCCCCCGCGATCTGCCGGTTGGTGCGCCCCAGCGACACCAGCCGCAGCACGTCCCGCTCCCGCGCCGTGAGGCCGAACGGCGACAGCGGGTCGTCCGGGGCCGGCGGCGGGGGGATGCGCGTGAACGGCACCCTGGTGCGGGACGCGAGCTGGTCAGCCTCCTCCCGCAGCCGCACCGCGCGCAGCCGGGCGGCCGTCTCGTGCACATCCGCGAGCAGCTCCCGCGCCCGGGCGCGGGCATCGGCGGACGGCCGCCCCGAGGTCCCCAGCAGCGCCTCCGCACGCCGCAGCCGGGCCAGGGCCAGCTGATACGGGCGGTCGAGCGACTCGAACAGCGCCGCCGCGCGCTGCCACGGCCCCGGCCGCAGCACGCCCTCGGCCCGGTCCGCCTCGGCCTCGACGAGCAGCGCGTACGCCGCCCAGACAGGCGCGGCGCGCGGCAGTCCCGCGGCGGTGGCACGCAGCCGGCGCAGGAACTCCGGCCGTCCCTCGTCCAGGGCGGTCAGCCCCCGGCCGGCGGACTCCGCGGCGGCGGCGAGATGCAGCAGGGGCCAGGCGAGTACATGGGTGCCGGGCGTCCAGCCGATGTCGAGTACGCGCTCGGCCTCGCCCCGGGCGGCGGTGAAGTCGCCCAGGGCAGTGGCCAGCTCGATCCGCACCGACGCGAACGCCAGGGCGGCGGAGGGACGCCTCGCGAGCGGGCCGAGGTCGTCGGCGATCGCGTCGATCCGCTCGCGCATGCCCTCGGTCCGCCCGCGCCACAGGGCGAGCCGGACACCGTGGAACCCGATGCCGGCGCGCGGCTCCACACCCGCCGTGCGGATCTGCGCGGCCCGCTCGACGACGGCGGCGGCCTCGTCCCAGCGGCCCAGCGGGATGAGCGCTTCGATCTGGTTGACCAGGCAGAACACCTGGTAGTCCCGGCGTCCCTGGGCGGCCGCGGTGTGGGCCCCGGTCACCGCGATCTCGACGGCCTCCGCCGAGCGGCCGAGCGCGGCGAGCTCGGCGGAGAGGTTGATCTCCGCGCGGACGGCCGCGTGATGATATCCGCCGATCCGGGCCCGCTCCCGGGCCAGCGTCAGCTCGGTGATGCCCCGCTCGGTCTCCCCCGTCTCGCAGAGCAGGACGGCCCGGGTGACGCGAGCGCCCAGCTCCACGGCCTCGGGTCCGGTACGGGCGGCGAGGGTCCGGGCCCGCTCCGCGGCCCGCAGGGCGGCGGGGCCCGCCTCCGTCAGCATCATCCGGCAGGCGTCCGCCGTGAGCACCTCGGCCCGGACGGTGCACGGTGCGAGATCGGCGACCAGTCGCCGGGCCCGGGAGAGCTCCTCGTGTCCGTCGCCCCGCCCCAGGTCCTGGGCCAGCCGCTCGCGCTGCAGCCAGAACCACGCGGCCCGCTCCCGCACCCCGTCCGGGACCGCGCCGCCGGCGTCCTCGAGGAGCCCCGGATACTCCTCCCCCAGCTGCCGCAGCGCCCGCCGCGCGACCGTCAGCGCCCGCTCGAACTCCCCCGCGTAGCGCGCCGCGACGACGACCTCCGCCAGCAGGTCCGCCCCGGCCACCGCGCCGGCCGCGGACCCGGCCGGATAGTTCTCGGCGGCGTCGAACGGCCGCACCCCGGCCCGCACCTCCGCCGGCACCTCGTCCCACAGCTCCAGCGCCCGGTGCAGCAGCGCGTACTGCTCGGCGTAGGCATACCGCCGCCGGGCCTGGGCCGAGGCGTCGAGGACCGCGGGCAGTGCCTTGGCGGGCTCCCGCCCGTAGTACCAGTGCCACGCCAACCGGGTGAGCTGCTCCTCGCGGCCGACCAGCCCGGGGTCGGCGGCCAGGGCCTCGGCGAACCGGCGGTGCAGCCGGGCGCACTCGCCGGGCAGATGGTCGTCGCAGACGGCCTCCTGGAGCAGCGAGTGGCGGAAGCGGTACGAGCCGCCCGCCCGATCGTCCTCGACGGGGACCAGCACCTGTCCGGCGACGGCCGCGCGCAGGGCGTCGAGGAGGTCGTCCTCGGACAGTCCGCAGACGGCGGCGAGCAGCCCGTACTCCATCCGCGACTCGCCCTCGGCGGCGATCCGCACCACCTGCTGGGCCCGGTCGGGGAGCCGCTCGACGCGCACCAGCAGCAGATCGCGCAGCGAGTCGCCGATGCAGCCGCCGGAGCCGGTGGCGAGCTCCTCGACGAAGAATGGGTTGCCCTCGGCGCGGGCGTGGATCCGCCGGGCCAGATCCGCGTCGGGCCGGCCGCGGATACCGGCGATCTGCCCGGCGGTCTCCTCCTCGGTGAGCCGGGGCAGTTCGATCCGGCGGACGGTGCGCGACCGGTCGGCCTCGGCGAGGAAGGGCCGCAGCGGGTGGCGGCGGTGGACGTCGTCGGAGCGGTACGTCAGCAGCAGGAGCAGCCGGGTGTCCTGCAGGGTGCGGAAGAGATACCCGACGAGGTCGCGGGTGGAGCCGTCGGCCCAGTGGAGGTCCTCCAGGGCGAGGACGACCGTCCGGCCGGCGGCCAGCCGCTCCAGCAGCCGGGCGGTGACCTCGTAGAGCCTGGCGCGGCCCTCGGCGTCCGCCGGGGAGGGGGCGGGCGCCAGATCGGGGAGCAGCCGCGCCAGCTCGGCCTCGCGACCGGCGGCCGCGGCCGCCAGGGCGTCGCTGCCCAGCTCGCGCTGCAGCCTGCGCAGCGCCGTCACCAGGGGGGCGAACGGCAGTCCGTCCGCGCCGAGTTCCAGACAGCCGCCGACGGCGGTCACGGCACCGGCCGTACGGGCGGTGCGCAGGAACTCCTCCAGCAGCCGGCTCTTGCCGACGCCGGCCTCGCCGCCGACGATCAATGCCTGCGGCTCGCCCGCGGCGGCGCGGGCGAGCGCGGAGTCAAGCGTCTTCATCTCGTGCGTGCGCCCGACGAACACCGGGCTCACGACCATGGCCTGCGCATCCCCGAGGATGTCACGGGCCGTCGGGGTGGGGGTCGACCCGCCCATGTCAGGCGGCCTTGACCCACTGGCTGCGGTAGTCGGCCCGCTCGTCGCGGCCGGACCTGCGGGCGGCCTTCGCCGCCCGGGCCAGCCGGTGCTGCTCGGCCTGGCGGCGGAGCTCGGCGGCGCGGTACCGGGACTGCTGCTCGTGTGCGTACATCAGGTGTCTCCTCGAGGTCCGGTCCGAGGCTCCTTGGCGGCCTCTTCCCTTGTGCCTCAAGCTTCGCGTCCCAGGGGGGTCCGGCACATCGGGCGACTTCCTCATCTCTGCCGCGCCCGGGCCTTAGTTGCCGGCCGCGTCGGCCGGTAAGGCGCCGTAAGGCGTCTAAGGCCCCCCGGAAAGGGGGCCTTAGACGGCCTCGAACAGCCTCATCCGGTGGGCCAGCGCTGCCGCCTCGCCCCGTCCCGAGACCCCGAGCTTCGCCATCAGATTCGACACATGCACCGACGCCGTCTTCGGCGAGATGAACAACTCCTCCGCTATCTGCCGGTTCGTACGCCCCGCCGACACCAACCGCAGCACATCCCGCTCCCGCGCCGTCAGCCCGAACGCCTCCACCGGATCCTCTGACTCCGCATCGGAAGCCGAGTCCGCGCCCACCGGAATCCGCGCCCGCCCCGCCAGCCGCCCGATCTCCTCCCGCAGCGGCACGGCCCCCATCCGCCCCGCGGCGTCCCACGCCCCGGCGAGCAGCTCACCGGCCTCCGTACGCGACCCGCCGCCCGCGAGCAGCGCGTCCGCCCGCGCCAGCGCCAGCCGGGCCACGGCGTGCGGATAGCCGAGCCGCCCGAACGCCTCCGCCGCCGCCTCCAGCGCCACCGGGTCAAACGCCCCCCGGGCCCGCGCCACCTGTGCCCGCAGCACCAGGTCCAGCGGGGCCGTCGGCCGCTCCGCGAGCCCCGCGGCCGTCGCCTCCAGCCGGGCGACAAGCCCTTCCACGCCCGAAGGATCGCGCAGCTCGGCGGCGAGTCCGGCGCCGTGCGCGAGGAGCATCCACACGTACGCGTCCTGCCCGGGCAGCGGCAGCTGCTCCAGCATCCCCTCCAGCACGGCGAGGGCGTCCGCGTACCGCGCGCGGGCCGCCGCGTAGCCCATCTCCACGACGGCGAGGGGGATCGCCCACTGCGGCAGCCGGTCGTTGCGGCCCAGATGGGTGCGCGCGGCGTCGATCAGCGCGGGGACGGCGTCGAGATCGCCCCGGAGCAGGGCGAGCTCCGCCGCGTGCAGGGCGAGGGAGGTCTGGGTGCCGGAGCCGACGGCGGACGGCCGCCAGGTGTCCAGCAGCACCTGCGCGCGGTCGAACTCCCCCAGCGCGATGAGCGCCTCGACGACGTTGGCGGCGCAGAAGGCGGCCCCGTCGTGCAGTCCGCGGGCGCGCAGCTCCTCGATGCCCGCCAGCCCCTCGTCGACGGCCTCGCGCGCGAGGCCCATCTTGAGCAGCGCGTCGGGCAGGTTGATCAGCACCCGCAGCACGGTGCGCGGCGCGCCGATGCGCAGCGCCAGCTCCCGCAGCCGGTACATCTCGCTGATCCAGGCGTCCGTCTCGCCGGTCCGCGAGCGCAGGGTGGCCAGGGTGATGCCGGCGTGCAGCTCGACCTCGTCCGCGCCGACCTGCCGGGCCATCTCCACGGCCCGGGTGGCGAGCGGCACGGTGTCCTCGCTCTGGGTGTGCAGCATGTGCCAGGCGGCGACGTGCGACAGGACGTCGGCGTGCACGGGGGACGGCTTCTCGCCCTCGATGAGCTCCATCGCCCGGGCCAGCTCGGCCCAGCCGTCGCCGCGGCCGAGGCCGGTGACCAGCCGGGAGCGCTCCATCCAGAACCAGGCCGCGCGCATCGCGTCGCCGCCGGGCATCCGGTCGATCAGCTTCAGCCCCTTCTTCACGAACCCGAGCCCGCGGTCGCGCTGCCCGTCGAGCCGGGAGGCGACGGAGGCCTCCGCCAGCAGATCGAGGAAGTGCAGCTCGAGCTCGGCGCCGATCCGGCAGCCGCACGGCGGGTACGACTCCAGGCTGCCCAGCGGCGGCAGGGTCCGGCGCAGCTCCTCGGGCACCTCGTCCCACAGCTCCATGGCCCGCTCCAGCAGCTCCGTCTGCTCGGCGTACGCGTGCCGCTCACGGGTGTCGGCGATGGCGTCGAGGACGGCGGGCAGGGCCTTGGCGGCGTCGCGGGCGTGATACCAGTAGCTCGCCAGCCGGGCGGCGCGCTCCTCCGGCCGCACCAGCGAGGGCTCGGCCTCCAGCGCCTCCGCGTACCGCCGGGAGAGCCGGGTGCGCTCGCCGGGGAGCAGGTCGTCGAGCACGGCCTCGCGCAGCAGCGCGTGGCGGAAGCGGTACGCGGCTCCGCCCCACGCGCCGCCCTCCTCCAGCGGCACCAGCACGTTGCCGCCGACCGCCCCGCGCAGCCCCTCGATCAGCTCGTCCTCGGACAGTCCGGCGACGGTCTGCAGCAGTCCGTGCTCCACCCGGGCGTTGCGGGCGGCGATGCGCACCACGCGCTGGGCGGCGTCGGGCAGGCCCTCCACCCGGACCATCAAGAGGTCCCGCAGGGATTCGCTGAGCCCGCAGGCGCCGTCGCAGGAGAGCGTGAGCTCCTCGACGAAGAACGGATTGCCCTCCGAGCGGGCGTAAATGTCCGCCACCGTCGCCCGGTCCGGGTCGGCGACGCCGCGGATCCCGGCGAACTGCTCGCGCACCTCCTGGGGCGTGAGCCGCTCCAGCTCCAGCCGGCGCACGGTGCGCAGCCGGTCGAGCTCGGCGAGGAAGGGGCGCAGGGGGTGGCGGCGGTGGACGTCGTCGGAGCGGTACGTGGCCAGCACCACCAGCCGGGCGCTCTGCACCGAGCGGACCAGATACCCCAGCAGCTCACGGGTGGAGCGGTCGGACCAGTGCAGGTCCTCGATGACCAGGACGACCGTGCGTTCCCGGGTGAGCCGCTCCAGCAGCCGCGCCGTCAGCTCGAAGAGCCGGGCGCGGCCGTCCTGGTCGTGCGCGCCGGGCGCGGCGGCGCCCAGGTCGGGCAGCAGCCGGGCGAGCTCCGCCTCGCGGCCGGCGACGGCCTCGGTCAGCTCGTCCCCCACGGCGCGGTGCAGGGCGCGCAGGGCCGTGGCGAAGGGGGCGAAGGGAAGGCCGTCGGCGCCCAGCTCGAGGCAGCCGCCGACCGCGGTGTGCGCGCCCTGGTCACAGGCGTGCGCCGCGAACTCCTCGAGCAGCCGGGTCTTGCCGACGCCCGCCTCCCCGCCGACGAGGACGAACTGCGGCTCACCCGTGGCGGTGGCGCGGGCAAGGGCGGCGGACAGTGCGGTGAATTCGTCGGCCCGGCCGACGAATACGGGACTTATGGCTGGGGACTCCACGCTCCGAGCATCGCACATGGCCCTGACATCCCACGCCGGGATTAGCCGCCGGCGAAGTGGCCGCCTCAGCGGGCCGGCGCGTCCTGCGGCAGCGGCAGCAGCTCCGGCCCCGCCGGCGCCGGGCCGTCGATGCCGATGCGCGGCAGCCGCTTCTCCAGCCAGGCCGGCAGCCACCAGTTCGCCCCGCCCAGCAGATGCATCAGCGCCGGTACGAGCAGGGTGCGCAGCACGAACGCGTCCAGGGCGACCGCCGCCGCCAGCCCGATGCCGAACATCGCGATGATCCGGTCGCCGCCGAGGACGAACGCGGCGAACACCGCGATCATGATCACCGCGGCCGAGTTGATCACCCGGCTGGTCTCCGCCAGGCCCACCCGCACCGCACGCCGGTTGTCGCGGGTCTCCAGCCACTCCTCGTACATCCTGCTGACCAGGAACACCTGGTAGTCCATGGACAGCCCGAAGAGCACCGACACCATGATCACGGGCAGGAACGGCTCGATCGGCCCGGGCCCGCCCAGCCCCAGCGTCTCGCTGCCCCAGCCCCACTGGAAGACGGCGACGACGACGCCGAAGGCCGCGGAGACGGCGAGGACGTTCATGAGCGCCGCCTTCAGCGGGATGCCCAGCGAGCGGAAGGCGAGCAGCAGGAGCAGCGCGCCCAGCGTGATGACCACGCCGACGAAGAGCGGGAGCTTGCCGATGATGAGTGCGGCGAAGTCGTCGTGGCCGGCGGTGATCCCGCCGACGTACACCTCCAGCGAGGTGCCGTCCGTGGCCTGCGGCAGCACCTCGGCGCGCAGCCGGTGGACGAGGCGTGAGGTGTCCTCGGACTGCGGCGACGTGGTGGGGATCACGGTGAGCGTGCCCGTCGTACCGCCGCGCAGCGCCGGTCCCACGGCGGCGACGCCCTCGGTGTCGCGCAGGGTCTCGCCGAGCCGCTGGAAGGCGACCCGGTCGTCGGCGCCGTCGATCGTCGCGACCAGGGTGAGGGGGCCGTTGAAGCCGGGGCCGAAGCCGTCGGCGAGCAGGTCGTACGCCTCCCGGGTGGTGGACCCGCGCGGATGGTTGCCCTGGTCGGAGGTGCCGAGGTGGAGGGCGAACACGGGGAGGGTGAGCACGGCCATCAGCGCGACGGCGAGCGCCCCCAGCAGCTTGGGCCGCCGCTCGACGAACGCCGCCCAGCGCGCCGCCGTCCCGCCCGGGACGGCCGGCCGGGGCCCGTCCTCGACGAGCGTGCGCCGCTCGCGCCGGCTGAGCGCCTTCATCCCGATCACCCCGAGGAGCGCGGGCAGCAGCGTGACGGACGCGGCGACCGTCAGCAGCACGGTGAGCGAGGCGGCGACGGCCACCCCGTTGAGGAAGCCGAGCCGCAGCATCAGCATCCCGAGCAGCGCGATGCACACGGTGACGCCCGCGAAGACGACCGCCCGCCCCGACGTGGCGACCGCCCGCACGGCGGCCTCCGCCACCGGCAGCCCCTCCCGCAGCCCCCGCCGGTGCCGGGTGACGATGAACAGGGCGTAGTCGATGCCCACCCCCAGCCCGATGAGCATGCCGAGCATCGGCGCGAAGTCCGCCACCGTCATCACGTGCCCGAGCAGGGTGACCCCGAAGTACGCGGTCCCCACGCTGACCAGCGCGGTGGCCAGCGGCAGCGCCATCGCGGCCAGCGACCCGAACGCGAGGAACAGCACGACGGCCGCGACGACGACCCCGATGCCCTCCGTGTAGTGGACGGCCGGCGCCTGCGTCAGCCCGAGCGCGGAACCGCCGACCTCGACCCGCAGCCCGTCCCCGCCGGCGCCCCGCGCGATGTCCACCACGCCCCGCACCTCGTCCGCGGACAGCTCGCCGAACGGCTCCGCGAAGACGACCGTCGCGAACCCGGTGTGCCCGTCCGCGCTGATCTGCCCCTCGCCCCCGTGGGTGTACGGACCGGTGACCGCCGTCACGTCGGGGAGCTCCGCCATCGCGTCGAGCGCGGCGGTCATCCGCTCCCGTACGCCCGGGGAGGCGACGGACTCGTCGTCGTGGTGCCAGACGACCGTGCCGGAGTCGCCGGCGAGGTCGGGGAAGGCGTCGGCGAGCAGTTCGTAGGCCTTCCCGGACTCGGTGCCGGGACCCTCGTAGTCGTTGGAGTAGGCGGGGCCCGCGAGCAGGGCGGCCACCGCGGCGGCCGCCAGGGCGGCCAGCCACAGCGCGATGACGAGGGGGCGGCGCGTGAGGCACCAGCGGGCAAGAGTCGCCACGGACGGACCTGCTCCCTGAAACGGTTCATGGATCTGTCGGGGAGACGCCCCGAAGAACACAACCTTGCGGAATGCACTCTTCCATCAGGAAAAGATCAAATACCTCTTACGTGTTGATATTCACATCACACGTGAATCGCCCGTCGGCAGACACCCCGGACAGGGCCGAACGGCGGCAGGCCGGATCCGGCCGTCACCCGTTCACCGCCCGCTTACCGTGGACCCCATGAACATCTGCGTCTTCCTCTCCGCCGCCGACCTCGACGACCGATACACCGCTCCCGCCCGCGAGTTCGGCACCCTGCTGGGCACCCGGGGCCACACCCTGATCTGGGGCGGCTCCGACGCCGGGCTGATGAAGGTCGTCGCCGACGGCGTGCAGGAGGCCGGCGGGCGCCTCGTCGGGGTCTCCGTGACCTTCCTCTCCGGCAAGGCCCGGCCCGGCTGCGACGAGATGATCGTGGCCCGCGATCTCGCCGAGCGGAAGGCGGAGCTCCTCGGCCGCTCCGACGCCGTCGTGATCATGGTGGGCGGTACGGGCACGCTGGACGAGGCCACGGAGATACTCGAGCTCAAGAAGCACGGGATGCACGACAAGCCCGTCGTCCTGCTGAACACCGCGGGCTTCTACGACGGCCTGGAGCAGCAGTTCCGCCGGATGGACGCCGAGGGCTTCCTGCCCCGCCCGCTGGACGAGCTGATGCACTTCACCGCGGATCCGGCGCACGCACTGGAGCTGATAGGGGCGTGAGTACGGGGCAGGGGCCGGGGGAAGATCCCCGGCCCCTGCCCCGTGTACGAAACGACGTCAGCCCTCGACGCCCAGCTTCTCCAGGATCAACTCCCGCGCCCGGCCGGCGTCCGCCTGCCCGCGCGTGGCCTTCATGACCGCGCCGACCAGTGCGCCCACGGCCTGGACCTTGCCGCCGCGGACCTTGTCCGCGATGGCGCCGTTCGCCGCGATGGCCTCGTCCACGGCCGCGCCCAGCGCGCCCTCGTCCTTGACGATCGCCAGCCCGCGCGCCGCGACGACCTCGTCCGGCCCGCCCTCGCCGGCGAGCACGCCCTCGATGACCTGGCGGGCGAGCTTGTCGTTCAGCGAGCCCTCGTCGACCAGCGCCGCCACCCGCGCCACCTGGGCGGGGGTGATCTTCAGCTCGGCCAGCTCCACGCCGTCCTCGTTGGACCGCCGGGCCAGCTCGCCCATCCACCACTTGCGGGCCGCCGCGGACGACGCGCCCTCGCCGATGGTGGCGACGATCAGGTCGACCGCGCCGGCGTTCAGGATGGACTGCATGTCGTGCTCGCCGACGCCCCACTCCTCGCGCAGCCGGTTGCGCCGCACCCGTGGCAGCTCCGGCAGCACGGCGCGCAGCTCCTCCACCCACGCGCGGGCGGGGGCCACGGGCACCAGGTCCGGCTCGGGGAAGTAGCGGTAGTCCTCCGCCTCCTCCTTCACCCGGCCCGAGGTCGTCGACCCGGTGTCCTCGTGGAAGTGGCGGGTCTCCTGGATGATCGTCCCGCCGCCGTTCAGGACCTCCGCGTGCCGGGAGATCTCCGAGCGCACGGCGCGCTCCACGCTGCGCAGCGAGTTGACGTTCTTCGTCTCGGACCGGGTGCCGAACTTCTCCGCGCCCGGCAGCATCAGCGACAGGTTCACGTCGCAGCGCATCTGGCCCTGCTCCATCCGGGCCTCGGAGACCTCGAGCGCCCGGATCAGCTCCCGCAGCTCCGCGACGTACGCCCTGGCGATCTCCGGCGCCCGCTCCCCCGCGCCCGTGATGGGCTTGGTGACGATCTCGATCAGCGGGATGCCGGCCCGGTTGTAGTCGAGCAGCGAGTGCGAGGCGCCGTGGATCCGGCCGGTGGCACCGCCGACGTGCAGCGACTTGCCGGTGTCCTCCTCCATGTGGGCGCGCTCGATCTCCACGCGGAAGATCTCGCCGTCCTCGAGCTGGACGTCCAGATAGCCGTTGAAGGCGATCGGCTCGTCGTACTGCGAGGTCTGGAAGTTCTTCGGCATGTCCGGGTAGAAGTAGTTCTTCCGGGCGAAGCGGCACCACTCGGCGATCTCGCAGTTGAGCGCGAGCCCGATCTTGATCGCGGACTCGACGCCGACGGCGTTGACGACCGGCAGCGCGCCGGGCATGCCGAGGCAGGTGGGGCAGGTCTGGGTGTTCGGGTCGGCGCCCAGCGCCGTCGAGCAGCCGCAGAACATCTTGGTCTTCGTGCCGAGCTCGACATGGACCTCCAGGCCCATCACCGGCTCGTAGGTCGCCAGCGCGTCCTCATACGTGACAGTCACGGTGTTCCTCTGCCTCTCAACCCGCGAGGATGTCTTCGTCGTCGTTCATCCGCCTCAGCTCGCGGATGAGCAGCGCGACCCCGGTCGCCAGGGCGGCCGCGGCGATCACGGAGTCGAGCTGCCGCAGCTTGTCGTCGTCGATCCGGGCCTGCTTCATCTGCTTGGCGACGCGGACGGCGCCGAACAGCGTGGTCCCGATGGACAGATACGTACCGGCCTTGGACTTCTTGAAGTTTTTGGCCTTCGCGAGCTTGCTCACAGCGCCGGTGCCTCCTCGAGCAGGGGGTGACCCCACCGGGCGAGGTACGCGGCCTCGACCGCGGCGCCCACCGAGTAGAGCCGGTCGTCCTTCATGGCGGGGGCGATGATCTGCAGCCCCACCGGCAGGCCGTCCTCGGGCGCGAGGCCGCAGGGCAGCGACATGGCGGCGTTGCCCGCCAGGTTGGCCGGGATGGTGCACAGGTCGGCCAGGTACATCGCCATCGGGTCGTCGGCGCGCTCGCCGATCGGGAAGGCGGTGGTCGGGGTGGTCGGCGAGATCAGCACGTCGACCTGCTCGTACGCCTTCTCGAAGTCCCGCGTGATGAGGGTGCGGACCTTCTGCGCCGAGCCGTAGTACGCGTCGTAGTAGCCGGAGCTCAGCGCGTACGTGCCGAGCATGATCCGGCGCTTGACCTCGTCACCGAAGCCCGCCTCGCGGGTCAGGCTCGTGACCTCCTCGGCGGAGTGCGAGCCGTCGTCGCCGGTCCGCAGGCCGTAGCGCAGGCCGTCGAAGCGGGCGAGGTTGGAGGAGCACTCGGAGGGGGCGATCAGGTAGTACGCCGCCAGCGCCTTGGTGAACGACGGGCAGGACACCTCGACGACCTCGGCGCCGAGCTCCTTCAGCAGCTCCACGGCCTCGTCGAAGCGCTGCATCACACCGGCCTGGTAACCCTCGCCGCGGAACTCCTTGACGACGCCGATCCGCATCCCGGCGACCGACCCGCCCCGCGCAGCCTCGACGACCGGGGGGACGGGAGCGTCGATGGACGTGGAGTCCAGCGGGTCGTGGCCGCCCATCACCTCGTGCAGCAGCGCCGCGTCCAGGACCGTACGGGCGCAGGGACCGCCCTGGTCGAGGGAGGAGGAGAACGCCACCATGCCGTACCGCGACACCCCGCCGTACGTCGGCTTCACGCCGACCGTGCCGGTGACGGCGGCGGGCTGGCGGATCGAGCCGCCGGTGTCCGTGCCGATGGCCAGGGGGGCCATGAAACCGGCCAGCGCGGCGGAGGAACCGCCGCCGGAACCGCCGGGGATGCGGGTGAGGTCCCACGGGTTGCCGGTGGGGCCGTACGCGCTGTTCTCGGTGGAGGACCCCATGGCGAACTCGTCCATGTTGGTCTTGCCGAGGATGACGACGTCCGCGTCCTTCAGCCGCCTGGTCACCGTGGCGTCGTACGGCGGGAGCCAGCCCTCGAGGATCTTCGAGCCGACCGTCGTGGGCACGCCTTCGGTGGTGAAGATGTCCTTCAGGGCGAGCGGCACGCCGGCCAGCGGGCCGAGCGTCTCGCCGTTCGCGCGCTTCTCGTCGACCCGGCGGGCCTGGGCCAGAGCGCCCTCGCGGTCGATGTGCAGGAAGGCGTTGACCTTCTCGTTCACCGCGTCGATCCGGGCCAGATGGGCCTCGGTGACCTCGACGGCGGTGAGCTCGCCGGCGGCGATCCGCGCCGCGGTCTCGGCCGCGGTGAGCTTGATGATGTCGGTCATGTCGGTCACTCCTCCCCCAGGATCTGCGGCACCTTGAAGCGCTGCTGCTCCTGAGCGGGGGCGCCGGACAGCGCCTGCTCGGGCGTCAGGGACGGGCGGACCTCGTCCTGACGCATGACATTGGTCAGGGGCAGCGGGTGGGAGGTCGGCGGAACATCGGCGTCGGCGACATCGGACACGGCTGCGACCGCGCCGATGATGTCGTCGAGCTGGCCGGCGAAATGGTCCAGCTCCGCGGAGCTCAGCTCCAGTCGCGCCAGCTTCGCCAGGTGCGCGACCTCCTCGCGCGTGATGCCAGGCATCGGCTTCCTCACGGGGTGGGTGTGTGGTTTCGCCCCAATCCTATGGGGCGGCCCGCGGTGCACCGAACCGGATTGGGTTCCCCGGCCCGAAGGACCCTGGTCGTCCGCCGGGGACTGGGACAGTATGGGCTCCGGAAGGGTGCACGCCGGGGACGCTCGGGGAGGGGTGGCTGTGGAGCCCGCGGTGCGGGGTGAGCCGCCGGCCGACGGTGAGCTGCGGCGGCGGCTGGTGTACGGCGACGAGGCCGCGCTGCGCGAGGTGTACGACGCGCACGGGGGACTCGTCCGGCGCGTCGCGCTGCGGGTCACGCGGTCGCTGCCGGGGGCGGAGGAGGTCGCCCAGGAGGTGTTCGCCCATCTGTGGGAACGCCCGTACGCCTTCGACCCGGACCGGGGGGCGCTGCGCACCTGGCTGTCGATGCTGGCCCACCGGCGCGCCGTCGACTGGGTGCGCGGCGAGGAGAAGCAGCGGCGGGCGGTGCAGCGTTCCGTACCGCAGCCCGAACCCGATCCGGCGCCCGGCCCGGCGGAGGCGGCCGTGGCGGCGGAGCAGCGGCTGCTGCTGCACTCGGCGCTGGCGCGGTTACCGGCGGCGCAGCGCGAGGTGGTGCATCTGGCGTACTTCGCCGGGCACAGCTACCGGCAGACGGCGCGGGAGCTCGGGATACCCGAGGGGACCGCGAAGACCCGGCTGCGGGCGGCGCTGCGGACGCTCGCCGAGCGGCTGGACGAGCGGGACGACCCCGACCGGGAGGGTTCACGGCCCCGCGGCGGGCGGCATGCTGAGGAGAGGGACCCGCGCCGGTCCAATCCGGGGAGCGGGCGGGGTCCGAATCCGGGGGGCACGGGGCGCGCCGGCCCGGAAGGAGGGGCCCGATGACCGGGGAGCACGACGCGGTACGGGAACTGCTGGGCGCCTGGGCGCTGGACGCGCTGCTTCCCGGCGAGGAGGAGCGGGTGCTGGGGCATCTCGCCGGGTGCGCTCTGTGCGCGGGTGAGGCGGAGTCCCTGCGGGAAGTGGCGGGGGTGCTGGGGGCGGCTCCCCTTTCGGCTCCGGCTTCGCCCTCGGCCGGCGGGGTGCTGGCGGCGGCGCTGCGGCGGCGGCCGGCGGCCGGGTCCGGTACGGCCGCGCATGCCGCGCCGTACGCCGCGGTGACGGCGGGGCTGGACGCGCTGCTGCGTGAGGTGGACGCGCGGGGGGTGTGGCGGACGCCGGTGCGGTACGGGTGGGACGTGCAGGGGATGGTGGCTCATCTGCTGGCCGCGGACGAGCCGTTGCGGCTGGCGGTCGGCGGGGAGGCCCCGGTGTCCTCGTCGTGGCGGGAGGACTGGGAGGCCAGGACGGCGTCGGTCGTCGCGTACGAGTCCGGCTTCGCGCCCGCCGAGACGTGGGGCCGGTGGCGGGAGCAGGTCCGGGGGCTGCTGGAGTCGGCTCCGGGGCGGGACGCGGGGGCGGCGGCGCGGGCGGTGACGCTGCTGGGGATGCCGCTGCCGCTGGCCGAGCATTTCGTCGTGCGGGCGTTCGAGTGCTGGATCCATACCGATGACATCGGGCAGGCGGTGGGTCTGCCCGTACCGCCGCCGCCGGACGCGCATCTGCGGACGCTGACGGAGCTGGGGCTGCGGCTGCTGACGGCCGCGTTCGCCGGGAACCCGGCGCCGGTGCGGCTGACGGTGGCGGGGCACGCGCCGACGGTGCTGGGCGCGTCCGAGGGGGCGGTGCGGGCGGACGTGGCGATGGATCCGGTCGGTTTCTGTCTGCTGATCGGGGACCGGGTCACGCCGGGGCGGGTGTCGTGGACGGCCTCGGGCGACGAGGCGGTGGCGGCCGACGTGCTGCGGCAGGCGCAGACGCTGGCGTGGCTGTGAAGCCCTAGACGGGTGACCCCGTGCCCTCCGGCGCCGGCGGGAGCGCGGGGGTGCCGCGGGTCACGCCCGCCTCGCGGGCACGCAGCCAGGCCGTCGTCTCCTCCGGCGGCATGGCTGCGGAGACGAGCCAGCCCTGGACGGCGTCGCAGCGCATGTCGCGCAGCCGCTCCCAGGTCTCGTCGTCCTCCACGCCCTCCGCCACGACGCGCAGCCCCAGCGAGTGCGCCAGGTCCACCGTGCAGCGCACGATCTCGGCGTCCTCGTCGTCGATGGCCAGCCGCGCCACGAAGGACCGGTCGATCTTCAGCTCGCTGACCGGCAGCCGGCGCAGATGCACCAGCGACGAGTAGCCCGTGCCGAAGTCGTCCAGCGACATCTTCACCCCGTGGCCGGACAGTCCGGCCAGGGTGTCCGCCGCGCGCTGCGGGTCCTCCAGCAGCACGTGTTCCGTTATCTCCAGCTGCAGCGACCCCGGCGGCACCTTGTGCCGGGCCAGCCGGGCCGCCACCGCCCCGGCGAAGCCGGGCGTGTGCACGTCGCGCGGGGAGACGTTGACCGCGACCGGTACGTGCAGGCCCGCCGCGCGCCAGGCCGCGACCTGGCCGAGGGCGGTCTCCAGCACGTACTCCGTGAGGACCGGCATCAGCCCGGACGTCTCGGCGATCGCGATGAACTCCTCCGGCGAGACCCGGCCGCGCTCCGGATGCTCCCAGCGCACCAGCGCCTCGAGCCCGACGACCGTGCCGTCGAAGCCGACCTTCGGCTGGTAGTGCAGCTCGATGTCGTGGGTCTGCAGCGCCCGCCGCAGATCGCCGAGGAGGCCGAGGCGGTCGGGGGTGTTGGCGTCGCGCCGCGCCTCGTACACCTCGACGCCGCTGCGGTCGCGCTTGGCCTGGTACATGGCGACGTCCGCCCGGCGCAGCAGCCCCTCGGTCTCCAGCGCGTGCTCGGGGAACACCGCCACGCCGGCGCTGGCCTCCAGCACCAGCGTCAGCCCGTCCAGGTCCAGCGGCGAGCCGAGGGCCGCGACGAGCTCGCGGGCGACGCGCTGGGCGGCCGTGGTGGAGTCGACGACCGGCAGCAGCACCGCGAACTCGTCCCCGCCCAGCCGCGCGGCCTCGGCGCCGTGCGGCAGCGCCAGCCGCAGCCGGTCGGCGATCTGCAGCAGCAGCCGGTCGCCGGCGAGGTGGCCGAGCGTGTCGTTGACCGCGCGGAAGCGGTCGAGGTCGATCAGCAGCAGCGAGGACCGCTTGCCCAGCTGCTCGGCGTGGTCCAGCGCCACCCGGGTGCGCTCCAGCAGCCACTGCCGGTTGGGCAGGCCCGTCAGCGGGTCGCGCAGCTGCTCCTCGGCCCGGGCGCGGGCGATCCACAGGGTCGAGTCCAGGGCGATGAGCGGCACGGCGAAGAGCGGCAGCAGCATGGGCGTGTCGTCGGCGACGACCACGATCAGCGGCGCGATCCCGAGCAGCGCGATGCCGACCAGGCCCTGGCGCTTCATCGCGGTGCGGGCCAGGACGCTCTGGAACCGCAGCTTGGCCGGCTGCGGGGCGAGGGCCTGCCAGAGCAGCACCCGGGTGGTGACGATGTAGACGAGGGCGGCGGCGACGACCTCGGGCACGGCGGACAGCTGCCAGGTGTCCGGCCGCCAGGGGTGCTCGACCGTCGGGTGCTCGCCGAACGCCAGCAGGGTGAGCGCGGCGGCGGCCAGCCCGATCACGTCGATCGAGCCGTGGGCGAGGGCCTGGCGCCACCGGTGCCGGCGGGCGGCGCCGACCAGGACGACCACGACCAGGCTGATGAACATCGCCGGCAGCCAGCCGTAGAGCAGTAACGTCGCCAGGGTGAGCGCGGCGCCGGAGCCCGTCCCGCCCCACCAGCGGTCGCGGCCGAGGGCGACCAGATGTCCGACGATGACCGCCGTGAGCACCGCGAGGGACCAGCCGGCCGTCTTCTCGGGGAAGAGGGCGTGCCCGTTGTCCACGGACGTGTACAGTCCGGCCGCGAGGACGATCGCCGCCGTCAGCTGGACCGCCAGGGGCACCAGGAACCGGCGCAGCCGCGCCGCCCGTTCGGCGGTGTCGCTCGCGGCGCCGGCGTCCGGGGGGAGTTCCCCGGGAAGTCGCACCATCCCCAACCCTCTCACAGCCAGATGTACGCACGAGCGCACACCACTTCCTCAACAGTAGGCCGCAAAAAGCCGTCGCGGGCGGCGATCGCCTTCGGTCGCCCGATAACCCCCCAGGTGTCCCATCCGATCCGTTCCGGGTGCCTGCTTCCCAGTACTACTCCGTAACTTCCCCGGCGTCGTCCCCGGCGAGCGCCGCCTCCCGCGCCGCGTCCGGTCCCTCGGACAGCAGTACGGCGAAGCCGTCGTCGTCGAGCACGGGCACCTTCAGCTGCACCGCCTTGTCGTGCTTGGACCCCGGGTTCTCACCGACGACCACGAAGTCGGTCTTCTTGGACACGGAACCGGTCACCTTCGCACCGCGGCGCTGCAGGGCCTCCTTCGCGCCGTCACGGGTGTGCGACTGGAGGGTGCCCGTCACGACGACGGTGAGTCCCGCGAGCGGACGCGGGCCCTCCTCCTCGCCGGCCTCGTCCTCCATCCGGACACCGGCCGCACGCCATTTGGCGACGATCTCCCGGTGCCAGTCCTCGGTGAACCACTGGATGAGGGAGGCCGCGATGATCGGCCCGACGCCCTCGGTCGCGGCCAGCTCCTCCTCGCTCGCCTGCTCGATCCGCTCCAGCGAGCGGAACTCGCGGGCCAGCGCCTCGGCGGCGACGGGGCCGACGTGGCGGATCGACAGACCGGTGAGGATCCGGGCCAGCGGGGCCTCCTTGGCGGCCTGGATGAACTCCAGCATGGACAGGGCGTTCTTCTTGGGCTCGCCCTGCTGGTTGGCGAACACGGAGACGATCTTCGGCTCGCCGGTGGCCGGGTCCTGCTTGGGCAGGCCGGAGTCCTTGTCGCGGACGTACGCCCTGATGGGCAGCAGCTGCTCCATGGTGAGGTCGAAGAGGTCGCCCTCGTTCTTCAGCACCGGGTCGGACGGCTCCAGCGGCTGGGCGAGCGCGGTGGCCGTGACATAGCCGAAGTGGTCGATGTCCAGGGACTTGCGGCCGGCCAGATAGTAGAGCCGCTCGCGCAGCTGCGCCGGGCAGCCCTCGGCGTTCGGGCAGCGCAGGTCGATGTCGCCCTCCTTCATCGGCTGGAGGGCCGTCCCGCACTCGGGGCATTCCGCGGGCATCACGAACGCCCGCTCCGTACCGTCCCGCAGGTCCGCCACCGGGCCGAGGATCTCCGGGATCACGTCGCCGGCCTTGCGCAGCACGATCGTGTCGCCGATGAGCACGCCCTTGGCCCTGACCACGTCCTGGTTGTGCAGCGTCGCGAACTCGACCTCCGAACCCGCCACCTTCACCGGCTCCAGCACCGCCTGCGGGGTGGCCCGGCCCGTACGCCCGATGCCGACGCGGATGTCCACCAGCCTGGTGTTGACCTCCTCCGGCGGGAACTTCCAGGCCATCGCCCAGCGCGGGGCGCGGGACGTGGATCCGAGGCGGCCCTGGAGGGGGATCTCGTCGAGCTTGATCACGACGCCGTCGATCTCGTGCTCCATGTCGTGCCGGTGCTCGCCGACCCAGGTGATGAACTCGCGCACCTCGGTCATGTCCGCGCAGACCCTGTTGTGCCTGGCCGTGGGCAGGCCCCAGCCCTTGAGCAGGTCGTACGCCTCGGAGAGCCGGTCGATGGTCGTGCCGCGCAGCTCGCCGAGGCCGTGCACCACCATCCGCAGCGGTCGGCTCGCCGTGACCTTCGGGTCCTTCTGGCGCAGGGAGCCCGCGGCGGCGTTGCGCGGGTTGGCGAAGGGGGCCTTCTCCTGGGCCACCAGGGAGGCGTTCAGCTCCTCGAACTTGTCCGCGGGGAAGTAGACCTCGCCGCGGATCTCGACGAGCTCCGGGACGTGCTCCCCCGTGAGCCGGTGCGGGATGTCCTTCAGGGTGCGGACGTTGGCCGTGATGTCCTCGCCCGTGCGGCCGTCACCGCGCGTCGCGCCGCGGACCAGGCGGCCGTCCTCGTACGTGAGGTCGACCGCGAGGCCGTCGACCTTCAGCTCGCACAGGAACCGGTGGTCGATGCCGGTCAGCTCCCGCTCCAGGCGGTCGGCCCAGGTGTCCAGCTCCTCGTCCGTGAAGGCGTTGTCCAGGGACAGCATGCGCTGCGGGTGCTGGACGGAGGCGAACTCCGTCTCGTACGCCCCCGCCACCTTCTGCGTCGGCGAGTCCGGGGTGCGCAGCTCGGGATTGGCCTCCTCCAGCGCCTCCAGCTCCCGCAGCATCCGGTCGAACTCGGCGTCCGTGACGATCGGCGTCGTCACGTAGTACCGGAAGCGGTGCTCCTCGACCTGCTCGGCCAGCAGCCGGTGCTTCTCCCGTGCCTCGGCGTTCGCACTCACAAGGGCCTCCCGTATCGGCTGGATCTCACTCAGGGTCATCGACAAGCGTCCGCGCGGCCCGGGCGCAGTGGGCGAGCGCCCGCCGGGCATACCCGGGCGAGGCCCCCGCCAGTCCGCACGCCGGGGTGATCACCACGGAGTCCGCGAGGGTCCCCGGCGACAGCCCCAGCCTGCGCCACAACGTCCTGACACCCCCGACGCTACCGCCCGGGTCTGACATTCCGCCCCCCTGCCGGTCCGTGCCGGGCACCACACCGGCGAACAGCGCCGCCCCGCCCTCCACGGCCTCCCCGATCGCGTCGTCCTGACGCTCCGTGAGCAAGGAGAAGTCGAGTGACACCCCGGTCGCCCCGGCCCGCCGCAGCAGCGCCACCGGCACCTCCGGCGCACACGAGTGCACGACCACCGGCACCCCCGCCGCGTCGATCAGCGCCCGCAGCGCCCCCTCGACCACCGCCCGGTCCACCGCCCGGTACGTCCGGTAGCCGCTCGCCGTCTTCACGGTGCCGCGCAGCACGGCGGTGACCGACGGCTCGTCCAGCTGCAGCACCGGCTCCGCCCCCGGCACCCGCCGCCGCAGCTCGGCCAGATGCTCCCGTACGCCCTCCGCCAGCGACGCGGCGAGGTCCCGGCAGGCGCCGGGGTCGCGCAGGGCGGCCTCGCCCCCGTGCAGCTCCAGCGCGGCGGCGAGCGTCCACGGGCCGACGACCTGCGTCTTCAGCGGCCCGGTGTAGCCCTGGGTGAACTCCTCCAGCGCGTCCAGGTCCTCCCCCAGCCAGGCCCGCGCGCGCTTGGTGTCGCGCCCCGGCCGGTCGCCGATCCGCCAGCCGCTGGGCTCGACGCGGGCGTAGATGTCCGCCAGCATCCCGGCGGTCCGCCCGATCATGTCGGCCCCCGGCCCCCGCGCGGGCAGCTCCGCGAGGAAGGGGAAGCCCTCCAGCTCACCGGTCACCGTGCGCGCCGTCTCGCGCGCGTCCCCGCCGGGCATCGACCCGATACCCGTCGCGGCGCCGCGCCTCCAGCCGAAACTCTTCTGCGTACTCACCGTTGAAGCCTACGAGGGGGAGGTGGTCCGGCCATGCAGGGGGACGCACAATCGTGCCGGGGCCGGCGGCGCTGGGCGGTGGCCGCGCTGGTGCTGGTCCTCGCGGGGGCGGGCTTCGCGGCGTACGAGCACCGGACGCGGTTCCACGAGTCGGTGTCCGGCCCGTACGGCGCCTTCCCCGCCCCGTTCGGTTCCGGTGCTCCGTCGGCGCCGTCGAGGGTGGTGCGGATCACGGACGCGAGCGCGGGGACGGTCGTGGGCGGGCTCAGCGTGCATCCGCTCGAGGACCGGGTCCTCGCGCGCTCGCGCAAGCAGGGGGTCATGACGCGGGACGTGCGCACCGGGAAGGTGTTCTGGGTGTACGAACGCTCGGGCACGAGGGTCGTCGGGACGGCGACGGGTGACGACTACGTCGTCCAGTGGTGGGACGACGGTCTGCTGATCGCCGTCGATCTGCGGACGGGGCGGCCCCGCTGGCGTGTTCACACGACGGGTCAGGGGCCACAGTCGGAAGGGCTCTCCGTGCACGGCGGCCGTATCCTCGCCGTCGCGGCCACGGGGATGGCGGCGTACGACGCCAAGGACGGCACCCTGTTGTGGGGTCGTCGGCTGCCGAAGGGCTGCCAGGTCTCCGGCCGCTTCAGCCTTGCCGTGGGGGACGTCGACACGCTGAACGTCGAGTACTGCACACGCCGCCAGACGGTGTGGGGCCTCGACGGGAGGACGGGAGTCGTCCGATGGCGACTCCCCTACGCCGACCACCACACCCTCGCCGTCGTGGACGACCACACACTCGCCTGGGGAATCGACGTCCCCGCCGTCGCGGATGTGTCCGGCGCCCGTCCCCGGATCCGCGAGCTCCCCCGTACCGAGCTGAACACGCTCTACTCCCAGGGCGTGGCCGCCGGCGGTACGGGGCTGATCGCCTCCGTCGGATCGCTCGGTGAGGCGGACGACGTGGACGCCCGCCTCATCGTGCGCGACCCGCACGACTTGAGGCTGCGCTGGTCGCGGAAGGCTGCCGCCGGACGGCGCTTCGGCGATCCGGTCGTCGCCGGGGGACGGGTGTACGTGGTGGAACAGCCGCCGGTCGACCTCCTGGGTGACGACTCGGCACTCCCCGGCCCCGCCGACCTGCTCGTCCTCGACGCGTCGAGCGGTGCCCTCCGGCACCGTCGGCGACTGCCGCACTTCCCGTCGCCGTCGTTGTGGGACAACACCCTGGTGGTCTGGTCCGCGGACGACGGCGTCGTCACCCTCCGCTGGCACAGGACCGCCGGGTCGTACACGGAGCGGCTGCTCGTCCTCGCCGCCCCGAAGTGACCCCCGCCCTCAAGCCCCCGGCCGTACCGTAAGGTCCTTGATCTCGGCGTCCCGCGGAAGATCGATCGCCAGCAGAATCGTCGTCGCCACCGACTCCGGATCGATCCACTTCGCGGCGTCGTACTCCTTGCCCTCCTGCCGATGCACCTTCTCCTGCATCGGCGTCGCCGTCCGCCCCGGGTAGACCGTCGTCACCCGCAGCCCGTTCGGCTTCTCCTCCCACCGCAGCGAGTCGGCGAGCGCCTTCAGCCCGTGCTTCGAGGCCGCGTACGCCCCCCACTCGGCGTGCGCGTCGAGCCCGGCGCCGGAGTTCACGAACACCACGTGTCCGCGCGCCAGCCGCAGCTGCGGCAGCACGAGGCGGGTGAGCTCCGCGGGGCCGACGAGGTTCGCGGCGAGCTGGTCGTTCCAGATCTTCGGCGTGAGCTCGCCGATCGTGCCGAGCTCGACCACACCGGCCACCTGCAGCAGCGAGTCGAGCCGCTCCGGCAGCGCCTGGTGGCCGAAGGCCCACGACAGCCGCTCCGGCTCCGCGAGGTCGCCGACGACCGTCCGCGCGCCCGGGAAGGCGGCCGCGAGCTCCTTGGCCCGCCCCGCGTCGCGGGCGAGGAGCCAGAGCTCGTCGCCGCGCGCCAGCAGCCTGCGGGCGACCGCCGCGCCGATTCCGGATCCCGCGCCAGTGATCAGATGCGTTGCCATACGGGCCATCCTGTCACCCGGGCGGGGGGAATCGACCGGCGGCCCCGGGTGGTTTCCCACGTATGGGAACCCACACCATCACCGTCGAACCGTCCGCCGCCCACGTCCGCGTCGTCCGCGACGGCCGGGTGCTCGCCGAGAGCCGCCGCCCGCTGCTGCTGCGCGAGACGGGCTGTCCGGACCGCTACTACCTGCCGCCCGAGGACGTCCGCACCGAGCTGCTGGAGCCGTCCGCGAGCAGCACGCACTGCCCGTTCAAGGGCGACGCCTCGTACTGGTCGCTGCCGGGCGCCCCCGACCTCGTCTGGGCGTATCTGGAGCCGAAGGAGGAAGTGGCCGCGATCAAGGGCCACTTCTGCTTCTACGACACCGAGCTCGCCGGCTGAGCCGGCGCCGTCGCCCGCTCGGTGGCCGCGATGGTCGCCGAGCCCACGACGCGCGTCCCGTCGTACAGGACGACCGCCTGCCCCGGCGCGACGCCCCGTACCGGCTCGGCGAAGGCGACGCGCAGCTCGTCCTGCCCGACCGGCTCGGCCGTGACGGCCGTCTCGCCGCCGTGCGCCCGCAGCTGGGCGGTGTACGTGCCGGGGCCGGCCGGGGCCGTACCGCACCAGCGGGGGCGGACGGCCGTGAGGCCGACGACGTCGAGGGCGGCGGCGGGGCCGACGGTGACGGTGTTGTCGACGGGGGAGATGTCCAGTACGTAGCGGGGCCTTCCGTCGCCCGCCGGGTCGCCGAGGCGCAGGCCCTTGCGCTGGCCGATGGTGAAGCCGTACGCGCCGGAGTGGGTGCCGAGCTTCGTGCCGTCCTGGTCGACGATGTCGCCCTCGGCGGTGCCCAGCCGCTTGGCGAGGAAGCCCTGGGTGTCGCCGTCGGCGATGAAGCAGATGTCGTGGCTGTCGGGCTTCTTCGCGACGAACAGCCCGCGCGCGGCGGCCTCCTCGCGGATCTGCTCCTTGGTCGTCCGGGTGTCGCCGAGGGGGAAGAGGGCGTGCGCGAGCTGGCGGTCGTCGAGGACGCCGAGAACGTACGACTGGTCCTTGGCCATGTCGGCGGCGCGGTGCAGCTCGCGGGAGCCGTCGGGGCGGGTGACGACCTGGGCGTAGTGGCCGGTGCACACGGCGTCGAAGCCGAGCGCGAGGGCCTTGTCGAGCAGCGCGGCGAACTTGATCTTCTCGTTGCAGCGCAGACACGGGTTCGGGGTGCGGCCGGCCGCGTACTCGGCGACGAAGTCCTCGACGACGTCCTCGCGGAAGCGCTCGGCGAGGTCCCAGACGTAGAACGGGATACCGATCACGTCGGCGGCGCGGCGGGCGTCGTGGGAGTCCTCGATGGTGCAGCAGCCGCGGGCTCCGGTGCGGAAGGACTTCGGGTTCGCGGACAGCGCGAGATGGACGCCGGTCACGTCGTGTCCGGCCTCGGCGGCGCGGGCGGCGGCAACGGCGGAGTCGACCCCGCCGGACATGGCGGCGAGGACCTTCAGGGGGCGCGCAAGGGTCTCAGACATAACCCCTCCAGGGTACGGGTCAGACGGCGCGCACCAGTTTCATGTACCGGTCCCAGTCCCAGTGCGGGCCGGGGTCGGTGTGGTCGGTACCCGGTATCTCGGCGTGGCCGACGATGTGCTCGCGGTCGCGGGGCAGGTCGTAGCGGCGGCAGATGTCGGCGGTGAGGCGGGCGGACGCGCGGTACATGGCGGCGGTGAACCAGCGTGGCCGGTCGACGAAGCCCTCGTGCTCGATGCCGATGCTGCGCTCGTTGTAGAGCCGGTTTCCGGCGTGGTACGCGACGTCCAGCTCGCGGACCATCTGCTCGACGTGGCCGTCGCGGGAGCGGACGACGTAGTGCGTGGCGGCCCGGTGGCCGGGGTCGCGGAAGACCTTGAGGGTGGTGGCCCAGGAGCCCTGGGTGACATGGATCACGACGCGGTCGATCTCGTAGTCGGCGGGCCGGTCGGCGCGGCGCCAGTTCGCGTCGGAGGCGCCGGTCCAGCGGGCGGCGGGGTAGTCGAGCTCGCCGGGCTTACGGGGCTTGTCGTTGCCCGGGATCCGCCACCACAGCCGGCTGATCGCCTCCCGCTGCGCGAGCCCGACGACGCCCAGCCCGACGACGCCGCCGCCGATGATCAGAGCACGGCGGCTGATCCCCCCGCCCGGTTCTTTCTCCACGCCGGGAAGAACGCGATCCGCCTGCTCACGGTTCCGCGCGGCCTACGTGAGACCCGCCGCCCGCGCCCGCTCCACCGCCGGACCCAGCGCCGCCTCGAGGGCGTCGACCTCCGCCTTCGTCGACGTGTGGCCGAGGGAGAAGCGCAGGGTGCCGCGCGCCAGGTCGGGGTCCACGCCGGAGGCGAGCAGGACGTGCGAGGGCTGGGCGACGCCGGCGGTGCAGGCGGAGCCCGTGGAGCACTGGACCCCGGCGGCGTCCAGGAGCAGCAGCAGGGAGTCGCCCTCGCAGCCGGGGAAGGCGAAGTGGGCGTTGGCGGGGAGCCGGTCGACGGGGTCGCCGCCCAGCACGGCGTCCGGGACGACCGACCGTACGACGGAGATCACCCGGTCCCGCAGCGCGCCCACGTCCCGGGCGAAGTCCGCGCGCCCGGCGACGGCCAGGTCCGCGGCCACCGCGAAGGCGGCGATCGCGGGGACGTCGAGGGTGCCGGAGCGCACGTCGCGCTCCTGCCCGCCGCCGTGCAGCAGCGGCACGGGGGCGTAGTCGCGGCCCAGCAGCAGGGCGCCGATGCCGTACGGCCCGCCGATCTTGTGCCCGGTGACGGTCATCGCCGCCAGCCCCGAGGCGCCGAAGTCGACGTCGAGCTGGCCCACCGCCTGCACCGCGTCGGCGTGCATCGGGATGCCGTGCTCCGCCGCGACGGCCGCGAGCCCGGCGACCGGCATCACGGTGCCGGTCTCGTTGTTGGCCCACATCACGGTGACCAGGGCGACGTCCCCCGGCTCGCGCTCGATCGCCGCGCGCAGCACCTCGGGCAGGACCCGCCCGTACGCGTCGACCGCCAGCCACTCCACCGTCGCGCCCGCGTGGTCGGCGAGCCACTGCACGGCGTCCAGCACGGCGTGGTGCTCCACGGGGCTGGCCAGCACCCGGACGCGCCGGGGGTCGGCGTCGTGGCGGGCCCAGTACAGGCCCTTGACGGCGAGGTTGTCGGACTCGGTGCCGCCGCCGGTGAAGACCACCTCGCTGGGCCGGGCGCCGAGGGCCGCCGCCAGCTTCTCCCGCCCCTCCTCGACCGTGCGCCGGGCGCGCCGGCCGGCGGCGTGCAGGGAGGACGCGTTGCCGGTGACGGTGAGCTGCGCCGTCATCGCCTCCACCGCCTCGGGAAGCATCGGCGTCGTGGCGGCGTGGTCGAAGTAGGCACCCTGATCCATGGTGGCTCCGATTCTACGGCCGGGGGGTGGGGCCCCTCTCGGACGCCCCGCGGCACCGCCCGTGCGGCGCCCGGTTCCTTGGAACGGACTCGAGGGGCGGGCGATTCCCCCCGGTGTGTGGCCGTGCGCCCCGGTCAGGGCGTTTCCCGGCCATTACCGGTGGGCAAGGTTTGTCACTGTGCTGACCTCATCCCACGGCTATCCCACGGTGGACGATCTGCTGGACGGAGCCAGGGAGGTGGTGGTCGGACATCCCGGGGTGAGCACGCTTCGTACCCTCGGCCGCACGCGTGGCGGGGAGCCGCTGACGCTGCTGACGGTGGGCGACGCGGACGGGTCGGCGGGGCATGCCGTGGTGGTCGGCGGGCCGCACGCCAACGAGCCGGTGGGCGGGGCGACGGCGCTGCATCTGGCCGCGCTGCTGGCCGGCGACCCGGCGCTGCGGCACGGGCTGGCCTGGCACTTCCTGCTGTGCCTGGACCCGGAGGGGTCCCGGCTGAACGAGGGCTGGCTGACGGATCCGGGGGATCCGGCGGACTACTTCCGGGGGATGTACCGCCCGGTGACGGAGCGCCAGCCGGAGTGGCTGCCACAGGCGGGGGCGGAGCCGCTGCCCGAGACGGCGGCGCTCGTCGGGGTGCTGGACGAGCTGCGTCCAGTGGCCCAGTTCTCCCTGCACGCCAACGATGTCGGCGGGACGTGGGTGCAGACGACGGCGGATCTGCCGGGGCTGTCCGCGCGGTTCGCGAAGGTGGCGGCGGAGCTGGACGTTCCGCTGGAGACGGCGCCGTTCGACGCGTTCCACATGCCGTCCCCGGCGCCGGGGATCTTCGTGATGCCGGGTCCGGGGCCGGAGAGCGAGGGGCGGCCGCTGAACGACCTCTCCGCCCGGTCGACCTGGTTCCATCCCGTCCGGTACGGCACGGTGACGGTGCTCGTCGAGGCCCCGCAGTGGACGGTGCCGGAGATCGCGGACGACACTCCGCTCGACGATCCGCAGGCGGCGGTGGACTGGCTGGTGGCCGGGATGCGGGCCCGTACGACCCGGCTCGCGGAGCTGTTCGAGCGGGCGCGACCCTGGCTGGATCCGGTCCCCGGGCGGCTGCAGGCCTCCGCCCGCTGGGTGATCGACGGCTGCTTCTCCATCGCCGACGAGTGGCACGCGGGCCTGGGCAGCCGCGCCGGCCGCGCCCGCCTCGCCCGCTCCGCCGGCAGCACCGCCGCGCTGCGGATGATCGCCCAGCGGCTGCCGCTGCGGGGCGCCGGCATGCTGGCCCGCTCCCTGGCCGGCCGCAGGGGCGCCGAGGGGGCGCGGCGGGCGGTGCTGGCGCAGCTCGACGCCTGGTACACGGAGTTCGAGGCGGAGCACAAACCGCGCTGGCTCCCGGTACGGGACCAGGTCGAGCTCCAGTCCCAGGCGGTGCTGTCGGCGGCGGCGGAGCTCACCGGCGACCGCTGACCCTCACCCCTCCCCCACGGCGGTCGACCGCCGCTGCCAGGCCCGCGGCGCCCGCCAGTGGTACCGCATGGCCGCCAGCCGCAGCACGAACGCCAGCGCCGCCGCCCCGCCCGCGGTGACCCCGGTCAGCTCCCCCGCGTGGATGAGCAGCGCCACGGCCCCCGCCCCCACGATGGCCGGCACCGCGTACAGATCGCGGTCCCAGCGCAGGAGTTGCGGCGGATCACCGGCGAGGATGTCGCGCAGCACGCCGCCGCCGGCCGCGGTGGCCAGGCCCAGGGCGCCGGACGCGGTCAGGCCCAGTCCGTACTCGTACGCCTTCGTGGTGCCGACGACGCAGAACAGGCCGAGTCCGGCGGCGTCGAAGAAGTTGACCGCCTTGTTGATCCGCTCCACCTCGGGGTGCAGGAAGAACACCAGCAGCGTGGCGACGAGCGGGGTGAGGAAGTAGCCGAGGTCCGCGAAGGCGGCCGGGGGGACGGCGCCGATCACCACGTCGCGGAAGAGCCCGCCGCCCAGCGCGGTCGCCTCGGCCAGGACGGCCATGCCGAAGACGTCGAGGTTCTTGCGGACGCCGAGCAGTGCCCCGGACAGGGCGAAGACGAAGATGCCGGCGAGGTCCAGCCAGTGCTGCACCGAGGCGTTGAACAGTTCGAATGCGAGTGCCACCCGATCATTTGTACCGGTATGGCTGCGGGCCCGGTCCACCGGCACACCTGCCGCGCGGGCGGAAGGTGTGCCGGTGGGAGGCTCAGTCGATCGTCTTGATCTCCGCGGCATCGGCCGCACTCGCGAGCACCGCGTCCTCGGGGACCTGGTCCTCGGCGTTCTCCGGGTGGTGGCAGGCGACGCGCCGGCCGGGCTTGAGCTCCAGCAGCGGCGGCTCCTGCGTCTTGCAGACCTCCGTGGCCTTCCAGCAGCGGGTGTGGAACCGGCAGCCGGTGGGCGGGGAGATCGGCGAGGGCACGTCGCCCTTGAGGAAGATGCGCTCGCGCTCCTGCCGGCGCCGCGGGTCGGGCACCGGCACGGCGGACAGCAGCGCCTTGGTGTACGGGTGCATGGGCGCCTCGTACAGGCTCTTGCGGTCCGACAGCTCGACGATCTTGCCGAGGTACATCACGGCGATCCGGTCCGACACGTGCCGGACGACGGACAGGTCGTGCGCGATGATCACGTAGGTGAGGCCGAACTCCTGCTGGAGGTCGTCCAGCAGATTCACCACCTGCGCCTGGATGGACACGTCGAGCGCGGAGACCGGCTCGTCGGCGACGATCATCTTCGGCTTGAGCGCGAGGGCCCGGGCGATGCCGATGCGCTGGCGCTGGCCGCCGGAGAACTCGTGCGGATAGCGGTTGTAGTGCTCGGGGTTGAGGCCCACGGTCTCCAGCAGCCGCTGGACCTCGTTCTTGATCCCGCCGGACGGGTTGATGCCCTGGAGCTTGAACGGGGCGCCGACGATGGCGCCGACCGTGTGCCGGGGGTTCAGCGAGGAGTACGGGTCCTGGAAGATCATCTGGACGTCGCGGCGCAGCGGCCGCATCTTCGACGTGCCGAGATGGGTGATGTCGACACCCTCGAACTCGATCCGCCCGGCGGTCGGTTCGAGCAGCCGGGTGATGAGCCGCCCCATCGTCGACTTGCCGCAGCCGGACTCACCGACGACGCCCAGGGTCTCCCCCGGGAACACGTCGAAGTCCAGCCCGTCCACCGCCTGCACGGCGCCGACCTGCCGCTTGAGCACGCCCTTGGTGATCGGGAAGTGCTTGACCAGCCCCTGCACCCGCAGCAGCGGCGCACCGTCCTCCCGCGCGGGAGTGCTCTGCGCGGGAACCTTCACCGGGTCGGCCGGCACGGCATCGCTCTTCACAGCCTCGCCCTTCACAGCTTCGGCGCAATCTCTTCGGTCCAGATCCGGCCGCGCTGCTCGTCGGTGAGATGGCAGGCGGACAGATGCCGCTCGGCCACCTCCCGCAGCTCCGGCCGCTCCGTCTGACTGCGGCCGCCGGTCTCGCCGGCGTACGGGCAGCGCGGGTGGAACGCGCAGCCGGACGGCACGTTGATGAGGCTGGGCGGGGTGCCCTTGACCGGGATCAGCCGCTCGGTCTGCTCGCGGTCGATACGCGGCATCGAGCCGAGCAGACCCCAGGTGTAGGGGTGCTGGGGCTCGTAGAAGACCTTCTCGGCGGTGCCGCGCTCGACGCATCTGCCGCCGTACATCACCAGGATCTGGTCGGCCAGTTCGGCGACCACGCCCAGGTCGTGGGTGATGACGATGACGGCGGAGCCGAACTCCTTCTGCAGATCGCGGATCAGGTCCAGGATCTGCGCCTGGACGGTCACGTCCAGCGCGGTGGTCGGCTCGTCGGCGATGAGCAGCTCGGGGTTGTTGACCAGCGACATCGCGATCATCGCGCGCTGGCGCATACCGCCGGAGAACTCGTGCGGGTAGCTGTCGACGCGCTTGTCGGGCTGCGGGATGCCGACGCGGTCGAGCATCTCGATCGCGCGCCGGCGCGCCGTCTTCTTGTCCACCGGGTGGTGGATCCGGTACGCCTCCACGATCTGCTGGCCGATCGTGTAGTACGGGTGCAGGGCCGACAGCGGGTCCTGGAAGATCATGGAGATCTCCCGGCCGCGCAGCTTGCGCACGTCGTCCGGCGGGGCGGAGAGCAGTTCGGTGCCGTTCAGCCAGATCTCGCCGGAGATCCGGGCCTTGTTGCGGCCGTACTGCCCGACGGTGTGCAGGCCCATGATGCCCAGCGACGTCACGGACTTGCCGGAGCCGGACTCGCCCACGATGCCGAGGGTCTCGCCCTTCTCCAGCTTGAACGACAGTCCGTCCACCGACTTGACCAGGCCGTCGTCGGTGGGGAAGTGGATCCGCAGGTCGCGTACGTCCAGGAAGCCCTCGGCGCCGTCGCGCACCGGTTCGCCGACGGCGGCGCCGGTCTTCGTCAGGTCGGGTGTCATGCGAGCCTCACTCGGGGGTCGATCACGGCGTACATCAGGTCCACGATGAGGTTCGCGACGACCACCGACGCGGCGGTGATCAGTGTGACGCCGACGATGATGGGCAGGTCGCGCTCGCCGATCGATCTGATCGCGGCCTGGCCCAGACCCTGCAGGTTGAACGTGGTCTCGGTGAGGATCGCGCCGCCGATGAGGGCGCCGAGGTCCATGCCGAGGATGGTGAGGATCGGCGTCATCGTGGAGCGCATGGCGTGCTTGCCGATGACGACGGGCTCCTTCAGGCCCTTGGCCCGGGCGGTACGGATGTAGTCCTCGCCCAGCACCTCGAGCATGGTGGCCCGGGTGAGCCGCGCGTACATCGCGGCGTACAGGAAGGCGAGGGTCACCCAGGGCAGCACCAAGCCCTCGAGCCAGCCCGTGAAGCTGTCCTCGATCGGCACGTACGTGGCGTCGAACCACTCGAGTTTGTAGTGGAAGATCGCCAGCGCGACGACGCCGGTGAAGTAGATGGGGAGCGAGACGCCGGCCAGGGCGACGCCCATGGCCGAACGGTCGACGACCGTGCCCCGGCGCAGGGCGGAGACGACACCCGTGGTGATACCGCCCAGCAGCCACAGGACGCAGGCGCCCGCGGCGAGGCTGAGGGTGACCGGGATGCGGTCGAGGAGGATCGGCCAGACCGCCTGCTCCGTACGGAACGAGTAGCCGAAGCACGGCGCGGCGCAGTGCGTCGTCTCGCCGCCGCTCGTGTAGTCGCGGCCGACGACGATGCCCCGGACGAACTCCCAGAACTGGACCAGAATCGGGTCGTCCAGACCCATCTTCTGCCGGATGCCCTCGATGGCCGCGGGGTCCGCCTGCTTGCCGACGTACATCGTCGCGGGGTCGGTACCGACCATCTTGGGGATCAGGAAGAAGATACCGAAGGTCACCAGGGTGACGACCATCAGCATCAGTACGACGGCGAACAGCCGTCGGATGAGGTATGCGAGCACTGCAGTCGGCCCGGCGGCGGCCCGGGGAGTTCATCCCCGGGCCGTCGCACGCGGCCATCACCTGCCCTTCGTGCCTGGCGGCGGGTGGCGCCGTGGGGCGTACGGGTTTACTTCACAACGCCCAGGGAGGCGTAGTCGTAGCGGCCGTTGTAGGAGTCGGCCGTGTAGACGTTGGTCAGCCGCGAGGAGCGCCAGATCAGGTTCTTCTCCTGGGTAAAGGGCAGATAGACCGCGGAGTCCGAGACCTTCTCGTTCATCTGCTTGTAGAAGCCGGAGGCCTCCTCGGGCGTCTTCGCGGCGATCGCGTCGTCGAAGAGCTTGTTGATGGCGGGGTCGTCCGTCATCGAGAAGTTGTTGTTGCCGGAGTCCAGGATGAAGCGGCCGTCGACCAGCGGCTGGGAGAAGCCCTGCCCGGTCGGGAAGTCCGCGCCCCAGCCCATGATGATGATGCCGTAGTTCTTCTTCCGGACGTTGGCGGGAGCGCCGATGATGCCGGAGGTCTGGGCGCCGTCGTACTGGTCGATCTGGGCGTCGATGCCGATCTTCTTCAGCGAGGCCTGGAGGGACTCGGCCGTGGCGACCTCGAGCGGCTTGTTGTTGCGGACCGCGATGGTGGTCTTGAAGCCGTTGGGCTTGCCGCAGGACTTCAGGTACTCCTTGGCCTTGGCCACGTCACCGTTCGGGTTCTTGTTGAACTCGTACGGGTCGTACGCCGGGTCCGCGCCGCCGATCGCGGGCGGCAGCATGTTGGTGGCGATGTCGCCGCCGGCCTGCGGGCCGCCCCGGGCGGTCTGCAGCGACTTGTGGTCGGCGCCGACCACCACGGCCTTGCGGCAGTCGATGTTGTCGAACGGCTTGACGTCGGTCGGCATGACCGCGTACCGGATGAAGCCGGTCTGCGGGTTGTCGACGTTGGCCCGGTTCTTCGGGTTCAGCGCCTCGGCGCGGGCGGCCTGGCCGATGCCGGTCGCGTTCAGGTCGACGTCGTACTCACCGGCGATCAGGCGCTTGTCCATGTCGTCGGCGTTGGTGGTCAGCGTGACGGAGATGGTGTCCGGCAGCGCCTTGCGCACGTCGTCGGTGGCCGCGTCCCAGTTGGGGTTGCGGGACAGCTGGGCACCCTTGGTGGGCGTGTAGCTGTCCACCTTGTACGGGCCGTTGGAGAACGGCTTGAGGGTGTACTTCTCCTTGGTGTCCTTGTCCTGGCGCACCGGGGTGGCCGACGGCATCGCCAGCATCTGCTCGAAGTCCGCGTTCGGCTTCGGGAGCTTGAAGATGATGGTCTTGTCGTCGGGCGTCTCGATCGCCTTCAGGCCCAGCTTGTCCGGCGCGGTGTCCTTGTAGGGACCCTTGTACTTGCCGTCGGGGTCGAGGACCTGCATCAGGTAGACCGGACCGCCGGAGAGGACGTCCTGCGCCCAGATGCGCTCGATGCCGTACTTGACGTCCTTGGAGGTGACGGGCTTGCCGTCCTCCCACTTCACGCCGTCCTTCAGCGTGTACTTGTACGTCTTGCCGTCCGCGGAGACCTCGGCCCGCGCGGTCGCCATGTCCGGGACGAGCTCGGTGCTCTCCTTGCCGGGCACCGGCTTGGGGGTGACCAGCTGGCGGGTGTAGTAGCGGGCGAAGTCCCACATGAAGCCGTAGTAGCCGCGCTGCGGGTCGAGGAAGTCGAAGTCCTGCGAGCCGATGAACTTCAGCTCGCCGCCCTTCTTCGTCGAGGCGTTGAGAACCTTGCCGACGGCGCCGTTGAACTCGATCTTGCCGTTGGCCGAGTTCTTCTTGCCCGAGTCGTCCGAGCTGTCGTCGCCACCACCGCATGCTGCGGTCGAGAGCAGCGCCGCGACTATGACGGCCGACGCGGCTGCCTTGCGGCGCCTTCCTGAGCGATGGGTTGTCACGATGTCGCAACCTCCGTGGTAGACGCGAACCCGGGAGCGGGCCGCCTGTTTTGCCTGCGCTCCGGGCCACCTGCCTGTCCGGAACGTTGGTGCGTGTGAAACGGGTGGAACTGCAGGGCTCACCGGGAGCCCTTCGGGTCGAGCGCGTCACGCACGCCGTCGCCGAAGAGGTTGAAGGCCAGCACCGTGATGAAGATGGCCATACCAGGAATGATCATGAACATCGGATCGGTCTCGTACGTGGTGATGGCCTTCGACAGCATCTGGCCCCACGAGGAGGTCGGCGCCTTCACCCCGACGCCCAGGAAGCTGAGCGCGGCCTCGGTGAGGATGTTCGTCGGGATCATCAGCGTCGTGTAGACGGTGATCGGCGCGATCAGGTTGGGCAGCAGCTCGCGGAAGAGGATGTACCCGCGGCCGGCGCCCAGGCTGGTGGCGGCCTCCACGTACTCGCGTTCGCGCAGCGAGAGGGTCTGGCCGCGCACGATGCGCGCCACGTAGGGCCAGCCGAAGAAGCCGATGACGACGACGAGTACCGCCATGCGGACGGCCGTTCCCTCGAAGCCCCAGATCTCGTTCGGGACGACGGAGACGAGCGCGATGGTGAAGAGCAGCTGGGGGAACGCCAGCAGCATGTCCATCGTGCGGCTGATGATCGCGTCGACCCAGCCGCCGAAGAAGCCGGCGACGATCCCGAAGAGGGTGCCGAGGATGACGGCGAACACCGCGGCGAGGAACGCCACCAGCAGCGAGACCCGCGCGCCGTAGACGATCCGGCTGAAGATGTCGCGGCCGTTGATCGGCTCGACGCCGAAGAGGAAGTCCTTGGTGATACCGCCCCAGTCCTTGACCGGGGTGCCGAACAGCGGGTCTATCTGGTCCTCGTGGAACTCGTCGGGCGGATGTCCGAACGCGTCGACGATGAGGGGGGCGAAGACCGCGACGAGGACCAGGAAGACGACGATGACGCCGCCGGCGAGCGCGACCTTGTCGCGCTTCAGCCGGGTCCAGGCGATCCGCCAGGGCGACCGGCCCTCGATCGCCGCTGCCGGGACGTCGGCAGCCACATCGACGGCTGCGGTTTCCGCCGCGCTGGTGTCGTGCAAAGGTGCCGTCATGGTGGTGGGGAACCCCTCTCGGCCGGAGGTGACCGGCCCGGTACCTGCCGTATGGGTACGGCTGGTCGTCATCACTGGTGCAGGTGGTGCTGTGGTGCGCAGTCTCTGTCGAGTAGGTGTCGCGCCCGGAAACAGATAACCCTTGGTGCGGGAGTCTTCATCGGGCTCGCGATCACACACCAGTCCTGTCCGGGAATGGATGCGCAACCGTGATGTGCGATGCCGGTTTCCGTTATACGGACACTCGTAGGGACTGAGCGGATGCATGACGGACATTCCGACCCGCCGAACTCACGGCGAAGCGGGGCGGATCGGACGGATCAGTCTCAGGATGTGACGGCAGCCGTACGGCACGCTTCCCGGCCCGCCGGGGCGTGAAACCAACCGGTAGGTATCGGCTGCGACTCGGTGGGGCGGCTCAGTAGGACGCGGGGGCGGCGCCGGGGTTCCAGCCCGGGGCCGGGGGGTAGCCGTAGCCCGACGGCGGGGCGGCCGGACCGCCGCCGAAGGCGCCGCGGTCGAAGAACGGACGGGCGTTCGCCCGCATCCACATCGCCACCGGGTCGTAGTCGTCGGCGAGCGCGACGGAGGACACCGGCAGCCCGGAGGGCACGGCGGCGACGGAGTCCTGCATCATCCGGCGGGCGGAGGTCACCGACTGGTCACCGGTGTCGTACAGGTCGAGGCCGATGGCGAGATACGGCTCGCCGAGCGCCGGCTGCACCCAGGCGCGGCTCAGCGTGCGTACGGCGGGGGTGCGGTGGGCGTTCTGGCCGAGGAGGGCGTAGAACTGCTGGACGTCCACGGAGGGTTCGGAGATCCGCAGCGGGCCGGCCGGGAGGGACGTGAGACCCCCGGCGACACGGCGCAGATCCAGCCACGGGATACCGACGCCGCCGCCGGGAGCGTGCGGGTCGAGCCACAGGCCCCAGCGGTCGGGGTAGAGGGCGGCGGCGATGTCACGGCCGGAGATCGCCTCGTGCGCCCGCGTCCAGCCGCTGCGCCCGAGCTCCGCCTCGCCGGTGACACAGGGGGCGTAGCCGAGGCCGGCCACCTCCATGCCGCCGTACTGGGCGTCGGGGGCACCCGGCCGGCCCTGCCAGAGCAGCATCCAGACCCGGCCGTCGTGCAGGGCGGTGAGCAGCTGCTCGTACGCCTCGTAGCGGCCCGGGGCCATATCGCCCACCAGTCGGCCGAGACCTGTCTGTCCGCCCCCGTTCACAATCCCCTCCAGCGTGTGCGCCCGCGGTCATCCAACCAGGTTAGAGCGTGCGGCTGAAGCCCCGGGGGTCGGCCGGTGCGTACCGCGTGGCGTGCCGTCAGCCGGCTGGCGCGAAGAACGGGCGGACCTTGGCGCGCATCCAGTCGGTGACCGGGTCGTCCGCCGCGTCGAGGAACACCAGCTGCACCTCCCACGGCACCGGGTGCGCCGCCAGCGCGCGCCCCAGCGCCGCCAGGGCCGCGTCCCGCGCGCCGGGGTCGGACAGCTCGATGCCGACGAACAGCTGCGGCGCCCCGGCCTCGACGCTCGCCAGTCCCCGGCGCGCGGTCAGCACGCCCGGCGTGTGCCCGAACTCCGTGCGCGCCGCGGTGAGGAAGTCCACCGGGTCGTCCTGCCAGTCCGGCTCGTACAGCCGCACCCGCCCCCCGCTGGGCGCCCCGGGCACCCCCGACTGCGCCGAGCGGTCCCGGGCCAGCTCGGCCACCGCGGCGGGCGGCAGCGGGACACCGACCGCGCCGCCCGGGTTCACCGCCAGGCCCAGCTGCGGCGGCAGACCGCGGGCGAACTCGCGGGCGGGGGCGACCGTGAACGACATATGGGCGCCGACGACCGTCCGGAACTGCTCCGCGGAGGAGAAGACCGGGACGTACGGGGCCCCGCCGATCTCCGTCGTCGGCAGCCTCAGCGACCGGCTGTCCGGACCGCCGCCCTCGGGCAGCGGCACCCACAGGCTGCTGCGCCCCAGCACCTCCACGAGCCGCGGCATCGCGCCGGGGGTGCCCAGGGCGGCCTGGAGGACCTCCTCCAGCTCGTTCACGGGGAAAGACGGTTCGGGAAGCTGATCCGGGTAACTCACCCGGGCACGATAGCGCGGCGCACCGACAGGACACGGGGCTACTCGAACCGCACCGCGCGCACCCGGTCCGCCGCCCCCCGGTCCAGCACCGTCACCGGGAAGCGCGTCCGGCCGTCCGCCGCCGCGGCCAGCAGCCGCCCCACCGCGCGCCGGTGCCGGGCGAAGGCGTACCGCGACACCGTGCGCCCGCGCGCCGCCTGGCCGTCCAGGGCGGTGCCCGGCGGGACGTCGAGGACCACCAGATGCATCCCGCGCCCCCCGCGCCGCACCGACCACGCGATCCAGCCGCGCACCCAGGGCAGCACCCCGCAGTCGTGCACCACCAGGCTGCGTCCCGTCCGCAGGGCGCGGAGCAGCCCCAGATAGTGGGCGACGCGCACCAGCGGCCGGTACGCGGCGTACGGCAGCAGCCGCCCCGCCACACCGGCGTCCCAGCGGTCACGCACCGTCTGCGAATCGATCCGCCCCACCCCGTCCGGCACGGCCCGCCGGATGAGCGTGGACTTGCCGGAGCCGGGCAGCCCGGAGATCACCACGACGTCCCCCGCCGGATAGTTCAGCACCAGCGGGGGCGGCGGATCGGGCGCCGTCCTCTCCCGTGTCTCCCGGCCGTCCCGTACCACCGCCGGCGTGTGCTCCACGTCCTCGTCCCCCTCAGCTCGGTCGTACCGTGCAGCCTGGCAAGTCCCGGTCCGCGGGACAAGGAGGCATGCGGCCCCGGGTGGGCTCCGGGGCATGCGATGATGAGCCCCCTCAACTGCATACCGGCCGCTCGAATCCGCGCGGGAGAGTCCCGGGACCGCCGTGCGGCCGCCGGGCGCCGAAGGAGCAAGTCCCTCCCTGGAATCTCTCAGGCCCCGTACCGCGCGGGCGAGGCAGCTCTGAAAAGCGGGCACGCGACGCCGTGCCCCACCCAAGGTGCAAGCCATCCTCGACCGAGGCTGTGGCGAACCTCTCAGGTACCGATGACAGAGGGGGAGGATGTATCCGCCCACCCCTGTCTGTCCTGGAGCCTGACCATGACCGATACCGCATCCTCCGCAGGGCCCCGTCTGACGGCGCTCGACGCCGTGCACCGCGCGCTCGGCGCGACCATGACCGACTTCGCCGGCTGGGACATGCCGCTGCGCTACGGCAGCGAGCGCGACGAGCACAACGCCGTACGCACCCGCGCCGGCCTCTTCGACCTCTCCCACATGGGCGAGATCACCGTCTTTGGCCCGCAGGCCGGTGAGCTCCTGGACCACGCCCTGGTCGGCCGGCTCTCCGTGCTGGGCCCCGGCCGCGCCCGCTACACCATGATCTGCCGCGAGGACGGCGGCATCCTGGACGACCTGATCGTCTACCGGCTCGCCGACCAGGAGTTCATGGTCGTCGCCAACGCCTCCAACGCCCAGGTCGTGCTCGACGCCCTGACCGAGCGGGCCCCGGGCTTCGACGCCGAGGTACGCGACGACCGGGACGCGTACGCGCTGATCGCGGTGCAGGGGCCGGCGTCCCCGGCGATCCTGGCCTCCGTCACCGACGCGGATCTGGCGGGACTCAAGTACTACGCGGGTCTGCCCGGTACCGTCGCGGGCGTGCCGGCACTCGTCGCCCGGACCGGCTACACGGGCGAGGACGGCTTCGAGCTGTTCGTCCGCCCGGAGCACGCGGTGGCGCTCTGGGAGGCGCTCACGGCGGCCGGCAAGGACCACGGCCTGGTGCCGTGCGGTCTGTCGTGCCGTGACACGCTGCGACTGGAGGCGGGTATGCCGCTCTACGGGCACGAGCTCAGCACCGATCTGACGCCGTTCGACGCCGGGCTGGGCCGGGTCGTCAAGTTCGACAAGCCGGGTGACTTCGTCGGGCGCAAGGCCCTGGAGCAGGCCGCCGAGCGCGCCGGGCAGGCGCCGCCGCGGGTGCTCGTCGGGCTGGTCGCCGAGGGGCGGCGGGTGCCGCGCGCCGGGTTCGACGTGGTCGCCGGCGGTGCCGTCGTCGGGCAGGTCACCTCCGGCGCTCCCTCCCCCACGCTGGGCAAGCCGATCGCGATGGCGTACGTCGACGCCGCGCACGCCGCGCCGGGCACCGCCGGCGTCGCGGTGGACATCCGCGGCACCCATGAGCCGTACCAGGTCGTGGCCCTGCCGTTCTACAAGCGCGAGCGCTGACCCGCCCGTACCCTCCCGGCACGCAGCACATCCACCCATCCAGGAGAATCACCCCATGAGCAACCCCACGCAGCACCGCTACAGCAAGGAACACGAGTGGCTGTCCCCCGCCGAGGACGGCGTGGCCACCGTCGGCATCACGGCGCACGCCGCGGACGCGCTCGGTGACGTGGTCTTCGTCCAGCTGCCCGCGGTCGGCGACACCGTGACCGCCGGCGAGTCCTGCGGCGAGCTGGAGTCCACGAAGTCCGTGAGCGACCTGTACGCCCCGGTCAGCGGTGAGGTCACCGCGATCAACGACGATGTCGCCGCCGACCCGGCCCTGGTGAACAGCGCGCCCTTCGAGGGCGGCTGGCTGTTCAAGGTCAGGATCGACGGCGAGCCGCAGGACCTGATGACCGCCGACGAGTACACCGCGTTCACCGCGGGCTAGGACCGACGATGACGAATCTTCTGAACGGCTCCCTGCACGAGGTCGACCCGGACGTCGCGGCGGCCGTCGACTCGGAGCTGAAGCGCCAGCAGTCGACCCTGGAGATGATCGCCTCCGAGAACTTCGCGCCCGTCGCGGTCCTCGAGGCGCAGGGCTCGGTGCTGACGAACAAGTACGCCGAGGGCTACCCGGGCCGCCGCTACTACGGCGGCTGCGAGTACGTCGACGTGGTCGAGGACCTCGCCCGGGAACGGATCAAGGCGCTGTTCGGCGCCGAGGCCGCGAACGTGCAGCCGCACTCCGGCGCGTCCGCGAACGCCGCGGCGATGTTCGCGGTGCTCAAGCCCGGGGACACCATCCTGGGGCTGGATCTGGCGCACGGCGGGCATCTGACCCACGGCATGAAGATCAACTTCTCCGGCAAGCTGTACGACGTGGCCGCGTACCACGTGGACGCCGAGAGCGGGCGGGTCGACATGGCCGAGGTCGAGCGCCTCGCCAAGGAGCACCGGCCGCAGCTGATCATCGCGGGCTGGTCGGCGTACCCGCGGCAGCTGGACTTCGCGGAGTTCCGGCGGATCGCGGACGAGGTCGGCGCGCTGCTCATGGTCGACATGGCGCACTTCGCCGGGCTGGTCGCGGCGGGGCTGCACCCGAACCCGGTGCCGTTCGCGGACATCGTGACGACCACCACGCACAAGACCCTGGGCGGTCCGCGCGGTGGCGTGATCCTGTCCAAGCAGGAGCTCGCCAAGAAGATCAACTCGGCGGTCTTCCCCGGTCAGCAGGGTGGTCCGCTGGAGCATGTGATCGCGGCGAAGGCGGTGTCGTTCAAGGTCGCCGCGTCCGGGGAGTTCAAGGAGCGCCAGCAGCGCACCCTGGAGGGCGCGAAGATCATCGCGGAGCGGCTGCTGCGGCCGGACGCGGCGGAGGCGGGCGTGTCCGTCCTGTCCGGCGGTACGGACGTCCACCTGGTCCTCGTCGACCTGCGCAACTCCGAGCTGGACGGCCAGCAGGCCGAGGACCGGCTGCACGCGGTGGGCATCACGGTCAACCGCAACGCCGTCCCGAACGACCCCCGGCCCCCGATGGTCACCTCGGGCCTGCGGATCGGCTCCCCGGCGCTGGCCACGCGCGGCTTCACGGCTGACGACTTCCGCGAGGTCGCGGACATCATCGCCGAGGTGCTGAAGCCGGGCTTCGACGAGGCCCGCACGGCGGAGCTCGCGGCGCGGGTCACCGCGCTGGCGGAGAAGCACCCGCTGTACCCGGGGCTGTAACCGGCGCTTGGCCCGCCCTCTCACCCTGGGGCGCACACTGGGGTGGGAGGGCGGTGTCGTGTGCGCCCCCTGCTTGTACGTACGACCCACGACAGGACAAAGGAGTCCGGACCACCGTGGCTATCTCCGTCTTCGACCTCTTCTCGATCGGCATCGGGCCGTCGAGCTCCCACACGGTCGGCCCGATGCGCGCCGCGCGGATGTTCGTCCGCCGGCTGAAGAACGAGGGGCTGCTCGCCCACACCACCGCTGTCCGCGCCGAGCTGTTCGGCTCCCTGGGCGCCACCGGCCACGGTCACGGCACCCCGAAGGCGGTCCTGCTGGGCCTGGAGGGCCACTCCCCGCGCACGGTGGACGTCGCGTGGGCGGACACGGAGGCCGAGCGGATCCGTACCAGCGGCACGCTGCACCTGCTGGGCGCCGCGATAGGCACGGACCATCCGATCGCCTTCGACACCGACCGTGACCTGGTCCTGCACCGGCGCCGCTCGCTTCCGTACCACGCGAACGGGATGACCCTCTTCGCGTACGACTCGACGGGCGCCCCCCTGCTGGAGAAGACGTACTACTCGGTCGGCGGCGGTTTCGTGGTCGACGAGGACGCGGTCGGCGAGGACCGCATCAAGCTGGACGACACGGTGCTGAAGTACCCCTTCCGCACCGGCGACGAGATGCTGCGGCTGACCCGTGAGACGGGGCTGTCGGTGTCCTCCCTGATGCTGGAGAACGAGAAGGCCTGGCGCACGGAGGACGAGATCCGCGCCGGGCTGCTGGAGATCTGGCGGGTGATGCGCGAGTGCGTGGACCGCGGCATGTCGGTGGAGGGCATCCTCCCCGGCGGCCTGAAGGTCCGCCGCCGGGCCGCGAAGACGGCACGCCAGCTGCGCGCCGAGGGCGACCGCGCGCAGCACGCGATGGAGTGGACGACGCTGTACGCGATGGCGGTGAACGAGGAGAACGCGGCGGGCGGCCGGGTGGTCACGGCCCCGACGAACGGCGCGGCGGGCATCATCCCGGCGGTCCTGCACTACGCCCGGGCGTTCGTCCCGGGGGTGGACGACGACGCGATCGTACGGTTCCTGCTGGCGGCCGGGGCCATCGGCATGCTGTTCAAGGAGAACGCCTCGATCTCCGGCGCGGAGGTCGGCTGCCAGGGGGAGGTCGGCTCGGCCTGCTCGATGGCGGCGGGCGGCCTGGCGGAGCTCCTGGGCGGCACCCCGGAGCAGGTGGAGAACGCGGCGGAGATCGGCATCGAACACAACCTGGGCCTGACCTGCGACCCGGTGGGCGGCCTGGTCCAGATCCCGTGCATCGAGCGCAACGGCATGGCGGCGGTCAAGGCGGTCACGGCGGCCCGCATGGCCCTGCGGGGCGACGGCCGGCATCACGTCTCGCTGGACAAGGCGATCAAGACGATGCGGGAGACGGGGGCGGACATGAAGGTCAAGTACAAGGAGACGGCCCGGGGCGGGCTGGCGGTGAACGTCATCGAGTGCTGACGGGGTGGGATTGACCTGCGCGTTCATGTCTTTGTGCGCCGTCTGGGCCTTCCCTGCGCACGCCACGGAAAGAGGCACCGGCCTTCCGGCCACTCGCCGTACGGGCAAGTCACCACCGGTCCGCAGTGCGACCACTCCCCGGTAGCTGCATATTGCCTGCATCGCCGCTAAAATGAAGGCATGACTGCGATCACGATCCGGGACGTCCCGGACGACACCCTCAACGCCCTGAAGGTCCGCGCCGCACAAGCGGGCAAGTCGCTCCAGGCGTACGCCCTTGAGCTACTCGCACGGGACGCCGCCAAGCCCACCCTCGCGGACATGGCCGCACGGCTGGAGCGCGAAACCCGCACCGAGCTCGGCACGACCGACATCCTCGACGCCATTGAGGACGGGCGGAACCGACGTTGATCGTCATTGACTGCTCCAGCCTTGTGCATTTCCTCCTTGACCACGGAAAAACCGGCACCGCGATCCGTGAGCGGGTCGGCCGCGCCGACACTCTCGCGGCGCCCGGTCTGCTGGACTACGAGATCACCTCGGCCGTCTTCGGACTTTCGCGCGGCCGACGAGGGAACGAACCGAAGATCACGGAAAAGGAGGCGGTGAAGGCAATCGCCGACTACCAGACTCTGGCTCTCGACCTGCGCCCCACGCTGGTCCTGTGGAAGCGCGTACGCACGCTGTCGAACAACCTCTCCGTCTACGACGCACATTACGTGGCCCTCGCCGAGAGCTTCGGTGTTCCGCTGATCACCAGCGACGCCAGAATCGAGCGAAGCGGGGCTGCACGCTGCACGATCGAGACGTTCGAGGCATCCAGCACCTGACCCCGGCAGGGCGGTGCGCCGGGCCACCACCGAGGCGGTCGTCCGTCCGACGTCGCCCTGCCATTCCGCCGGGCGGTACTGGAGTTCCCGCCCCCGGCAACCCCGCTCGCCCACCCCCGGGTGGCTCCTCGGAAGCTCCCACACCACACCGTGATCATTCCGAGCCAGGGCGTGGGGGTCGGGTCAACACCCGCAAGAACCCCGGGGTGGAGCGAGGACCGGGCTACATAGTGGGGTGAGGCGGGCACGTACGATCTTTCCGCCCGTTTCGCGCAGGAAGAAGGCCAGTTCGGCGCCAAGGAGCGTAAGGAACCACAGCTCACGCCCGGATTCCCGATCGCATGCGGGCGTCGAGGTCAGGACTTCGGCAAAGTTCGGGAAGGCGCCGAGTGGATCCGATACCTCGATCACCAATTCGCCTGTCGCAAGCAGTAGTAGCTTGAGCCCGAGGTCCTGATCGATGACCCGTGCATGCCTGATCGCGTTGGTCACCAGCTCGAAGACCACGAGCGTGGCGTCCTCCACCTCACCGGGCCAGCACCACTGGGCGAGCGATTCGCCGGGTGTGTATGCGGGCAAGGGCGACGGATCCGTGCACCATCGCGTAGCGCATGGCGCACTCCCGTGCATCGGCTTCGGAAACCGCTGCGCCGCTGGTGACGGGGTGAGTCGGCTGGTTCTGCCCTCGCTGAATTGTCACTGTTGCGGGCCGCTCGCCTCCGACGCGGATGGCGATCGACGGAGGCAGCTTCGAGTGGACTTACCGCACACGGCCGGCAGTTGCTCGGTGACCGGCACTTCAACGTCTCGCCACACACATGGCGCCGCTGGGAGTCGCAACGCCCCGGCTGGCCGTCCGACGAGACAGCCCTCGTACTCCATGACGCCTTCGGGCGCTGGCCCGAGGATCTGGGCTTCACCCCACCCCCGGATTGGATTCGACCCGAGCATCACGAAGAGGCGGACGTGGAGCGGGGCACATTCGTGTCGGTCACGGCTGCGGCGCTTGTCACTGGGCCCGTACCCCGACGTCACGTCGATCCGGCGCTGGTCCGCTATTTCCAGGAGCAGTTGGAGGGGCACTACCGGGCCGATATGTTCCTCGGTCCCCACGATCTGATCGGGACCGTCTCGGCGCAGTACGAGCTGATCGATCGCCTCGTGCGTAGTGCCACAGGTGAGACACGGATCGGACTGCTGCGCGTCGGGACCGCCTACGCCGCGCTGGTCGGCCGGCTCTACCAGGGTGAGGACCGACCTGGGCGATGGGCTCGGTGTGATCGACCTGTGCGAAGCGGTTCTGTCGGAAGCGCGCCGCGTGGTGCCCAAGGTCCGCCTCATGGCGCTGCAGCAGCAGGCGCACGGGGCCAGCCTGACCGGCGACCGCCATGCGGTCGATCAGCTCATCGGCGAAGCCGACCGCGTTCTCGTCCTCGTCGACGACGATCTCCCCTGGGGCAACGCGTGCCGTCGTACCCCCGGTTATCTGGAGGTTCAGCGGGCGACGTGCTACGGCCGGCTGGGCGCCGACGCCGACGCGAACGGACTGTGGGCTCAGGTGTTGGAGGCTGTCCCCCGCACAGCGAGACGGGATCAGGGCGTATACCTGGCCCGGTACGCCACCTCCGCAGCCGCCTCCGGGCACCCTGACCAAGCTCTGGAGCTCGTCCGTAAGGCGGCGGCGATCGCGGCCGAGACGCGCTCGGCGCGCATGTTGCGGGAGTTGTCCGCCGTTCGACGAGCGATGGAGCCGTGGCTCGATACCTCGGTCGGCCGGGATCTGGACGACGCTCTGGCACCTGTGAGTGAGAGGGGATGACGTGGTGGAAGGTCTGGACATACTCAGCGATTGCGAGGTCGCCGAGTACCTCGGGCAACGGCCCGGATGGCAGCGGGTCGGAAACGAGATCACTCGTTCTTTCGGAATCCGCTATCGCGGCGGCGTCGCGATGATCGTGCATGTATCCGACGTGGAGAGGCTGATCGGCCACCACGCGGACATTGATCTGCGTTGGGATCGGATTCGGTTCACCGTCACGACTCACGATGCGGGTCACCGGCTCACCGAGGCAGACTTCGACCTCGCCGAGCGGATCGACCGGATCGCCGCCGCTCACGACGCGCGGCCCCTGTAACGGCGGAGAACCCGTTCGTGACGGGCACCTCGTCCGCCGTCCCTCGTCCCGCCTGGTAAGACTCACCAAGTTGGGGGCAATTTCGGCGGCCGCGAGGTCCAGCAGGGGTTCGCACTTACAGTTGCCCTCTATCTGGATTCCATACCACCGAACGGTTTCTAATTTTTACCCTCAGCGAAGAAACAACCCCTCGTACATAACGGCCGATTAACGCACCATTTCCTAGAGTGGAACCCGGAAGAAGGCACCCCGAACCTCCTCTCGGAAGGAATTGTCATGAACAACAACCCGAACAACAACAACCGCAACAACGGCTGACCAGCCACCGCGGACCCCGGGGGGAGCCCGGCGGGAACCCCGCCCGGCTCCCCTCCTCTTGATGTCAGTTTGCGGCCATGTCAGCAAGGTGGCGCCCGGTCCCGATGACACCGCCACTGTGTCCTCGCTTGAGTAAGCCGTGTGACGACAAGGGAGGTAAGGGCGGTGTCCACAGGACGAGAGCCCTCGCTGGAGGCCCGTCTCCTGGGTGAGTTCACCCTGCTGATCGACGGCTGCGCGGCGGCGGTGCCGCGGGCGGGGAAGACCCGAAGACTCCTGCAGTGTCTGCTCGCCCGGCGGGGGCAGGTCGTGTCCTGTTCACAACTGCAGGACGTGCTCTGGCCGGAGACCGGGCTGGACGCCAGGTCGAGCTCCCTGCGGGTCGTCGTCCACTCCCTGCGCCGCCATCTCACCGGGAGCCGGCTCGCGGGGGCCGTCGAGGTCCGGCATCAGGACGGCGGTTACGTGCTCGAGGCCCCGGGGCTGGTCCTGGACTCCGAGAGCTTCGAGGCGGCGGCACGGGAGGGCAGCGCCGCCGAGTCGCGCGGCGACACCGCGTTCTCGGTCGCCGCGTACGAGCGCGCCCTGGCCCACTACCGGGGCGACTTCCTCCCCGGCGAATCCGGCCTCTGGGCCGAGGAGCCCCGCCAGTGGCTCCGGTCGATCGCCCTGCGGGCGCTGGACCGCCTCGCCCAGGAGGGGATCCGGCGGGGGACCGACGCGGCGGTCGTGCACTGGTGCCGGCGGATCGTGGCCATCGACCCGTACCGGGAGAGCGCGTACCAGGCCCTGATGATCTCGCACGGGCGACGCGGCGAACTGGGCTCGGTGCTGGCCTGGTACCGGATCTGTGCCCGCCGGCTGGAGGAGGACCTGGGCCTGTCGCCGGCGGCGGAGACCGAATCGCTGTTCCACGAGGCGATGCGCGGGGATCTGCGGATCCAGGCGCCGGTGCCCGTCTGAGGCTCGGACGGTCGGGGCCGGCCACCGAGGCCGCCGTGGCCGCGCTGCGGTTCGGGTTCGGGGTGCGGCGGCTGGAGCGGGCCGTTCGGGCGATACGCCGGGGCGCCGGGGCGCGAACGGGCGTATCGGGTGATCTTCGCCGGTATCGTGCCGCCGCGCGGCGGATGCCCGTGCCGAGGAGGAGCGCCGTGAGCCCACGTCATTCGCTGACCGTGTCCGCGGACGATCCCGAGGAGCGGCCCGGGCGCGGTGGCGTGGTGCGGGACGTGGTGCGGCCGGGGTTGGTCGTCGGGGCGCTGGGGGTGGTGTTCGGGGACATCGGGACCAGTCCGATCTACTCGCTGCAGACCCTCTTCAGCCCGGACGATCCGCATCCGGTGCCTGTGACCACCGGGAACGTGTACGGGGTCGTGTCGCTCGTCTTCTGGTCCGTCACCGTCGTCGTCACCGTCACCTACGTGTTCCTCGCCATGCGCGCCGACAACGACGGCGAGGGCGGGATCATGGCGCTCATCGGTCTGGTCCGGCGGGGCGGCGGCGGTGGGCGGGGGCGGCGGACGGCGGCCGTGCTGGCGGCGCTGGGGGTGTTCGGGGCCGCGCTGTTCTTCGGCGACAGCATGATCACCCCGGCGATCTCGGTGCTGTCCGCCGTGGAGGGGCTGGAGGTGGTCGAGCCGAAGCTGCACGAGTGGATCGTGCCGGTCACCGCGGTGATCATCCTGGCGCTGTTCCTGGTCCAGCGCCGGGGCACGGAGGCGGTCGGCCGGGCGTTCGGGCCGGTGATGATCGTCTGGTTCACGGCGATCGGCGCGCTGGGCGTCAACGGCATCACCGGTCATCCGGAGATCCTGCGGGCGCTGTCGCCGACGTACGCGCTGGGGTTCTTCTTCGGTCATTTCCACATCGCCTTCTTCGCCCTCGCGGCGGTCGTCCTCGCGGTCACCGGCGCGGAGGCGCTGTACGCGGACATGGGGCACTTCGGGCGGCGGTCGATCACCCGCGGGTGGCTGTTCCTGGTGTTCCCCGCGCTGATGCTCAACTACTTCGGGCAGGGCGCGGAGATCCTCGGTGATCCGGCGAAGATCTCGAGTCCGTTCTTCCTGCTGGTTCCCGGCTGGGGGCGGCTGCCGATGGTGCTGCTGGCCACGGTCGCCACCGTGATCGCCTCGCAGGCGGTCATCACGGGCGCGTACTCCGTCGCCTCCCAGGCCGTCCAGCTCGGCTATCTGCCGCGCCTGCGGATCACCCACACCTCCGAGTCCGAGCGCGGCCAGATCTATGTGCCGTGGATCAACTGGCTGCTGCTGGTCTCCGTCCTCACCCTGGTCTTCGCCTTCCGCACCTCCACCCGGCTGGCCTTCGCGTACGGCATGGCGGTCACCGCGACGATCACCACGACGACGCTGCTCTTCTTCTACGTGGCCCGCTCCCAGTGGCGCACCCCGCGGTGGCTCGTCGTCCCCGGCGCCGTCCTGCTGCTGACCGTGGACCTGCTGTTCCTCGCCGCCAACTTCACCAAGCTGCTGCACGGCGCCTGGCTGCCGCTGCTCATCGGGCTGACCGCGTTCACCGTGATGACAACCTGGCGGCGCGGCCGGAAGATCGTCACCGCCCGGCGCCGGGAGCGCGAGGGGCCGCTGCTCGGGTTCGTGGAGCGGCTGCGGGCGGCCCGGCCGCCGAAGGTGGTGACCGTGCCGGGCACGGCCGTGTTCCTCAACCGGGGCAAGGAGACCGCGCCCCTGGCCATGCGCGCCAACGTCGAGCGCAATCACGTACGGCACGAGCACGTGGTCGTCGTCTCGCTCGAGACCGAGCCCGTACCCCGTGTCCCCGACGGCGAGCGGACCGTGATCGACGCCCTCGGCGACCCCGACGACGGCATCACCCATGTCACCGCCCGCTACGGCTACATGGAGGACCGCGACGTCCCCGCCCTGCTGGCCACGCTCACCCCGGAGCAGACCGAGGGCGAGCTGGAGCTGGACGACGCGACGTACTTCCTGTCGAAGATCGAGCTGCGCCGCGGGCCCGAGCCCACGATGGCGCCCTGGCGGCTGCGGCTGTTCATCGCGACCTCGTATCTGACGGCCGACGCCGCCGACCACTTCGGCCTGCCCCGCGAGCGGACCGTCGTCATGGGCTCCCGGATCGACATCTGACCCCGCGGCGGGCTCCGGCGTGAGGGGACTGTCAAGACGGCGTCAAAGTCCGGTAAGGTCGGATGCGGTGTGCCGGGAAGTCTGGTCGGCGAACAGGGACAGCCCTCGTTTCGGCCGATCGGAGATTCCATCGTGGTACTCGTCGCCGTCTTCGGCGTGGCCTTGCTCATAGCCGTACTGCTGTCCGGTCTGGCAGCCCGCACCGTACTGTCCACCTCACTGCTGTTCCTGGTCGGCGGGGCGCTGGTCAGCGACGGCTTCCTCGGCCTCATCCACATCGGGCCCGACAGCGAAATCGTCTCCGTGACCGCCGATCTGGCGCTGTTCACGGTGCTGTTCAGCGACGGCATGCACGCCGCGCTGCCGCAGCTGAAGGCCAACTGGAAGAACCCGGCGCGCGCCCTGGGCCTGGGCATGCCGCTGGCGTTCCTCGGCACGGCGCTGCTCACGCACTATCTGGCGGGACTGGACTGGACGACGTCGTTCCTGGTGGGCGCGGTGCTGGCGCCCACGGACCCGGTGTTCGCCTCGGCGATCGTCTCGCGCAAGGAGGTCCCCGCCCGGCTGCGCGGGCTGCTGAACGTGGAGAGCGGCGTCAACGACGGGCTCGCGCTGCCGTTCGTACTGATCTTCCTCGCCGCGGCGGCCGAGAGGACCGGCGAGCACACCTCGCTGGGCGAGATCGCGCTGGAGCTGGTGCTGGGGCTGGCCTTCGGCATCGTGCTGCCGCTGGTGGTGAACTGGCTGATCCGGTTCCGGCTGCTGGGCGCGGAGCCGAAGCTGCAGCCGCTGCTGCCGCTGGCCGTCGGCGTGATCCTCTACGCCGCCTGCCATCTGACCCACGCCAACCCCTATCTGGCCGCGTTCTCCGCCGGCGCCGTGATCGCCACCGTGTCCCCGGAGGGCCACCGGGCCTTCGAGCCGCTCGGCGAGTCACTGGCCGAGCTGGCGAAGTTCGCCGCGCTGCTGGTCTTCGGCGCGCTGCTCACCCCGCAACTGTTCGGCGATCTGCCGGTGGGCGGCTATGTGGTGGCGGTGCTGTCGATCGTGCTGATCCGCCCGGCGTCGCTGCTGCTGTCGCTGTGGCGGGCCGGGGAGCTGACGCCGCGGGAGAAGTACGCGGCGGCCTGGTTCGGCCCGAAGGGCTTCGCCTCCGTGGTGTACGGGCTGCTGGTGCTCCAGGCCGGCATCCCCCAGGGAGAGCAGGCGTTCACCCTGATCGCGGTGTGCATCGCCTTCTCCATCGTGGCGCACTCCAGCACCGACGTACCGGTGGCCAGGATGTTCCACGTCGACGATCTGGTCGGCATCCCGGACGGCGACGACGCCGGCGCCGGGGAACCCACCGTACGGAAGGACTCCGACGATGCGCGCACGTGACATGGCCGTCGGCTACGAATCGGTCACCGTCGACAGCCCGGCGCTGGACGGGGCCCGGCTGCTGGCCGAGCACAGGCTGCCGGGCCTGCTCGTGCTGGACGGCGGGACACCGGTGGCCATCCTGCCCGCCTCCCAGCTGGTCAAGGTGATCGTGCCCGGCTACGTGATCGAGGATCCGGCGCTGGCGGCCGTGGTGGACGAGCGGCACGCGGACCGGCTCTGCGCGGCGCTGGCCGGCCGCACCGTCGGGGACTGCCTGCCGAACCCGGCCGTCGCGCCGCCGGTGGCCGCCCCCGACGACACCGCGCTGGAAGTGGCGGCGCTGATGGCCCGCGAGCGCAGCCCGCTGGTGGCGGTGGTGGACACCGACAAGGCGGGCCCGAATCTGCTGGGCGTCATCACCGCCTCCCAGCTTCTGCACCGGCTGCTGGCCGTCAACGACTGAGACCGACTGGAGCTTTGTGAACGACTGGCACAGCTGGGCAGCCGTCGTCGTCTTCGCGGCGACCTACGTGCTGATCATCAGCGAGAAGATCCACCGCGTCGCCGCCGCGCTCGGCGGCGCCGCGCTGATGCTCGCCGTCGGCGCGACCGACGACCGCTCCGCGTTCTTCTCCGAGCACAGTGGTGTCGACTGGAATGTCATCTTCCTGCTCCTCGGCATGATGATCATCGTCGGCGTGCTGCGGAAGACCGGAGTCTTCGAATATCTGGCGATCTGGTCGGTGAAGCGGGCCAGGGGCCGGCCGTTCCGGGTGATGGCCATGCTCGTCGTCATCACTGGCCTCGCCTCCGCGCTGCTGGACAACGTCACCACCGTGCTGCTGGTCGCCCCGGTGACGCTGCTGGTGTGCGAGCGGCTGCGGCTCCCCGCCGCGCCGTTCCTGATCGCGGAAGTGCTCGCCTCCAACATCGGCGGCATGGCGACGCTGGTCGGCGACCCGCCGAACATCATCATCGCCAGTCGCGGCGAGCTGTCCTTCAACGCCTTCCTGGTCCATCTCGCGCCGCTGTCCGCGCTGCTCATCGCGGTGCTGGTGCTGATGTGCCGGTTCATGTTCGCGAAGTACTTCGTGTACGACGAGGCCCGGGCCGCCGAGGTCATGGCACTGGAGGAGCGCGAGGCCATCCGTGACCACCGGCTGCTGGCCCAGGGCCTGTTCGTGCTGGTGGCCGTGGTCGTCGGCTTCGTGCTGCACCCCGTGCTGCACTACGCGCCGTCCGTGGTCGCGCTGCTCGGCGCGGGGCTGCTGATCGCCGTGTCCAGCGTGGAGACGTCCGACGCGCTGAGCGAGGTCGAGTGGCCCACCCTGGCGTTCTTCGGGGGCCTGTTCATCATGATCGGCGGTCTCATCGAGACCGGCGTGATCAGCGAGATCTCCTCGACCCTGGCGGACGTGATCGGGGACAACGAACTCGGCGGCTCCATGCTGCTCCTCGCCGCCTCCGGGGTGCTCTCGGGCGTCGTCGACAACATCCCCTACGTCGCCACCATGGCCCCCATCACGGCCGATCTGGTGGAGTCCCTGGGCGGCGGCGGCAACCACGTGATGTGGTGGGCCCTGGCGATCGGAGCCGACCTGGGCGGCAACGCCACGGCCATCGGCGCCAGCGCCAACGTCGTCGTCCTCGGGATCGCCGAGCGCAACGGCCAGCCCATCACGTTCTGGCAGTTCACCAAGTACGGGCTGCTGGTCACCGCCGTCACCCTGGCCGTCTCGGCCGGTTACGTCTGGCTGCGGTACTTCTGACCGGCGGCGGGCGCCTTGTCCGGGGACCGGTGGGCCCCGGCGGCCGGGCATCGCCGGCCCCGGGTCCGGAGCCGCCCGGCCCGGGCCCCGCGGGGAGCCGGCGGTGATCCTGGAGCGGGGGTGACCCGCCCGGGAAGGAGGGGCCATGACGGCTCCGTTCGTGAGCGCCGCCGGACTCGCCGTGATCCCGCGGCTGAAGGCCGTACGCGGTGTCGTGCTGGATCTGGACGCGGTGCTGACGTATCTGCCCTCCGTGCACGCCGCCGCGTGGCAGCGGGTCTTCGACGGTCTGCTGCGCGAGGTCACGGTGCCGGAACCGCTGCGGATCCGGCCCTTCGACGTACGGTCCGACTACCGGAACCTGATCGCGGGCCGCGGCGGGGCGGCGGCCGTGGCCGCGTTCCTCGCCTCGCGCGGGATGAAGCTGCCCCTGGGGCCTCCGGCGGATCCGCCGGGGTTCCGGTCGCTGCGGGCCGTCGAGGCGTACCACGACCGGGTCTTCGGCGCGTATGTGCGGCGTCACGCCACCGTCGCCTCGCCGGGCGCGATGCGTCTGGTGTCGGCGCTGACCCGGGCCGGGGTGCCCGTCGTGGTGTCGTCGCCGCTGGGCGGTACCCGGGACGGGGTGGTCGCCGCCCGCCGGACCGGCGCCGGGCTGATCGTGGCCCTCGACCGCGCCCGCTCCCCGCGCACCGAACTCGCCCTCATGCGCGCGGGCGCGCACCTCGTCCTGGGCGACACCACGGCGCTGCTCGAGCCGGCGGACACGCACGGCCGCCCCGGTCGCGACCCTCGCACACCTGCTGGAGTACGACGTCACCTGCGTGGCCGCGCGCCTGTGAGCTAACCCTCCACGGCGACCGGGAGCTCCGCCAGCCGCCACTCCAGCATGCCGTCGCGCAGCCGTATCGCGCGGCGGCCGCGGGCGTGCAGGAGCCGGACCGCGTCGTGGGCGAAGACGCAGTACTCGCCCCGGCAGTAGACGACGATCTCGGCGTCCTCCGGCAGCTCCCCGATCCGCCCGGCGAGCTCGTCGACCGGGATCGACAGGGCGCCGGGGACATGGCCCGCCCGGTACTCCTCCGCCGGGCGCACGTCCAGGACCACCGCGTCCGTACGGGACAGCAGCTCGGCGGGGTCGAGCTCCTCGGGGGCGCCCTCCCCCAGATACGCCTCCCGGGCCGCGGGCACCGCCGGCCGGTGCCGCGCGGCGACGCTGCGCAGCAGGGCGAAGAGCCGCGCCACGTCCTCCCCCGCCAGCCGGTAGAAGATCCGCACCCCCGCGCGCCGGGTGGCGACGAAGCCGGCCTGCCTGAGGATCTGCAGATGCGCGGAGGCCGTGGTCACGTTCAGCCCCGCGGCCTTCGCCAGCGCGTCCACGCCGCGCTCCCCCTGGGCCAGCAGATCCAGCAGCTCCAGCCGCTTTCCGCTGGCCAGAGCCTTGCCGCTGGCCGCGAAGGCCTCGTAGAGCTCAGCCTTCGGCGCAGCCTCGTGTGTGACGTCCGACATTGCATCCTCCATTAATCCATGGAATATCATAGCCGGACGTGGGTGCGCAGGGCCACCCGCCGGCCGCCACCCCGGAGGACCCCTCATGAACGCCACCGCGACCGAGCCGATCCGCCTGGGGCTGCGCGCGAACCGGCCGCAGTTCGTCCTGCTCGTCGTGGTGAACATCGCCGTCGGCGGGCTGGTCGGTCTGGAGCGCACCACCGTGCCGCTGATCGGCACCGACGTCTTCGGCCTCACCAGCGATCTGGCCGTCTTCTCCTTCATCATCGCCTTCGGCCTCACCAAGGCCCTCACCAATCTCGCCGCCGGCGCCCTGACCGCCCGCTACCGCCGCAGGCAGCTGCTGCTCGCCGGCTGGGTGCTGGGCATCCCCGTCCCCTTCGTCCTCGCCTGGGCGCCCTCCTGGGGCTGGATCGTCGCCGCGAACGTCCTGCTCGGCCTCAACCAGGGCCTGGCCTGGTCGATGACCGTCAACATGAAGATCGACCTCGTCGGCCCGTCCCGCCGCGGCCTGGCCACCGGCCTGAACGAGGCCGCCGGCTACACCGCCGTCGGCGTCACGGCCCTGCTCACCGGCTACCTCGCCACCACCCACGGCCTGCGCCCGCTGCCCGAGCTCATCGGCGTCGTCTTCGTCGTCGCCGGCCTCGGGCTGTCCCTGCTGGCCAAGGACACCGCCGGCCATGTCGCGCTCGAGCTCGCCCGGCACCCGAAGCCGCTGTCGGCCGCGGACACGCCCGGGCTCGCCGAGACGTTCGTACGGACCTCCTGGCGCGACCGGTCGCTGCGCGGCGCCAGCCAGGCCGGGCTGGTCAACAACCTCAACGACGGTCTGACCTGGGGTGTGTTCCCGCTGCTGTTCACCGACCACGGCCTCGGACTGGCCGCCGTCGGGCTGATCAAGGGTCTCTACCCGATCCTGTGGGGCCTGGGGCAGATCCCGACGGGCCAGCTGGCGGACCGGATCGGGCGCAAGCCGCTCGTCGTCAGCGGCATGCTCGTCCAGTCCGGGGGCTTCGCCCTGGCCCTGGCGCTGCTGGAGCGCCCGCTGCTCGCCGGGGTGCTGTCGGCCGTGGCGCTGGGCCTGGGCACGGCGATGGTGTACCCGGCGCTGATCGCCTCGGTGTCCGATCACGCGCATCCCGCGTGGCGGGTGGGCGCGCTGGGCACGTACCGGTTCTGGCGCGACATCGGCTACGCGGCCGGCGCGCTGGTCGCCGGGGTGCTGGCCGACCTCCTCGGGCTGAACGCCACGGTGATCGCCGCCGCCGTGCTGACCGCCGGGTCGGGTCTGCTGGCGGCGCGGTGGATGACGGAGCGCCCCGCCGCCGCCTGATCAGGAGGCGGCGACGGGGCAGCCGGGGTCAGTACCAGCTGTTGGCCTGCCAGAACGACCAGGCGCCGCAGGGGCTGCCGTAGCGGTCGTTCATGTAGCCGAGGCCCCATTCGATCTGGGTGAGCGGGTTGGTGCGCCAGTCGTCGCCGGCGGTGGCCATCTTGGAGCCGGGGAGCGCCTGCATCAGGCCGTAGGCGCCGGAGGTGGGGTTGGTGGCCCGGTAGTTCCAGCCGCTCTCGCGCTGGACGATGTTGCTGAAGCAGGTGAACTGGTCGGCCGGCATCATCTTCTGCGCCGCGGCCTTGATCCCGGACACCGTGGTCGGGACCGAGGGGGTGCTGGTGGACGCCTGGGTGGCCTCGGTCGTCTCGGCCTCCGTGGTGACCGGCTCGGTCACCTTGCCGCCCTGGGTGTCGATCTTCAGCTCGGTGCCGGGGCGCAGGGCCGCCGGGTCGGAGCCGACGGCGGCCTTGTTGTCGACGTAGACGCGCTGCCAGCCGCCCGGGACGTCGTAGCGGTCGGCGATCTTCGAGAGGGTGTCGCCCGCGGCGACGGTGTGGGTGACGTAACGGGCGGTGGTGGTGGTCGCCGTCGTTCCGGTGGGCTTGTCACCGAGGTCCAGCTCCTGACCGGGGAGGATCAGGTCCGGGTCGTCGCCGACGGTGCCCTTGTTCGCCTCGTACAGGCTCTGCCAGTCGGATCCGTAGCCGTTGTCGGCGGCGATGTCGGAGAGGGTGTCCCCCGACTGCACGGTGTAGGCGGCCGCCGCGGAGGTGCCGAGCCCCGCGACGGTGGGTATCGCGAGACCCGCGACGGTCAGGGCGCGGCGGGCGGTGCGCGGTTTGGCCGCGCGATGGGTGCCGGTGGATGCCATGGATGGGGTCCTCCTCCGACGCCTGCGAGGTGAGCTGTCGGGTTCGGGCTGGAGTTCGCCCGGCCGCACGGCGCGGCTTCACCCCGAGTCGGCGGGGACGGCGCGCCTTGGCACCGCTCCCGCACCGACGGAGAACGTGTGGGTCCCCCGCTCCTGCCCGACGGTACGGACGACGGAAGCCGGCTCCGGCGGGCAGGACTCGGCGACCCGGAGGCACGGCGCTCGCATGTGCGAACGCCAAGGACCCTAGGAGACCCGGCGGTCAGATCACAAGAGCATCACGGGGAATCGCCGGACACTTGACGCTGGGTATCGGCCGGGCTACGGGACGTCCGGCCGCAGCTCGGCGAACCCCGGCTGCTCGTGGCCGAGGTGCAGCAGCTGGCGCAGCAGATCGGCGCGGTGCAGCAGCCGGCGCACCACCGCCTCGTGGTCCTCGCCGGACAGCGGGAGAAGAAGCTGCGGGAGATGAAGCGGACCCCACTCGTCACGCATCGGACGCCACCCTGCCCTTCCTGACTCTGTAGGTCACCCCCCGTCGTCAGTCAGGACCACCCGCCGCTACAAATGGTTGTACGACACCGGAAGATCCGTCTCCGCCCGTTTCGCGGCGGATGGTCCCCGGTCGGAGCCCTACGGCTCGAAGCGGTAGCCCATCCCCGGTTCGGTGACGAAATGGCGCGGGTGGGCCGGGTCGGTCTCCAGCTTGCGGCGCAGCTGCGCCATGTAGACGCGCAGATAGTTGGTCTCCGTCCCGTACGACGGGCCCCAGACCTCCTTCAGCAGCTGCTTCTGGCTGACCAGCCGCCCCGCGTTGCGGACCAGAACCTCCAGCAGATGCCACTCGGTGGGCGTCAGCCGGACGTCCTTCCCGCTCCGGTTGACCTTCTTCGCCGCCAGATCGACGGTGAACGCGTCGGTGGTGACCGTCCCCGGGGACTCCGCGCCGGGGGTGGGCTCGGCGCGGCGGACGGCGGCGCGCAGCCGCGCCAGCAGCTCGTCCATGCCGAAGGGCTTCGTCACGTAGTCGTCGGCGCCCGCGTCCAGCGCCTCGACCTTCTCGTCCGAGGAGTGCCGCGCGGACAGCACCAGGATCGGCACCCGGGTCCAGCCGCGGATCCCGCGGATCACGTCCACGCCGTCCATGTCGGGCAGCCCGAGGTCGAGGATCACCACGTCGGGGTGGCGGTCCGCCGCCAGCCGCAGCGCGCTCGCGCCGTCGTACGCCGCGTCCACCTCGTACTTGCGTGCCCTGAGGTTGATGACCAGCGCCCGTACGATCTGCGGCTCGTCGTCCACCACCAACACCCTGTGCATCGCGTCGGCCTCTCGTTCCTTCTCCACCGCGCGCCTACGCCGCCGCGTCCATCGTGAGCACCATCGTCAGCCCGCCCCCCGGGGTGTCCTCGGCCACCAGTGTGCCGCCCATCGCCTCCGCGAACCCGCGCGCCACGGCCAGGCCCAGGCCCACGCCCGCGCCGCGCGGAACGTCGCCGGAGCGCTGGAACGGCTCGAATATCCGCTCTTTGTCGGCCTCGGGCACGCCGGGGCCCTGGTCGAGGACACGCAGCTCGACCCGGTCGCCCAGCGCGCTGCCCCGCACCATGACGCGTTCGCCGGGCGGGCTGTACTTCACCGCGTTCTCCACCACGTTGGCCACGGACCGCTCCAGCAGCCCGGGGTCGGTCACGACCAGCGGCAGGCTCTCCGGTATGTCGAGTACGACGCTGTCCTCCGGCACCCCGGCCAGCGCCCGGGGCACCACCTCGTCCAGCCCGACCGGGCGCAGCAGCGGGGTGACGGTCCCGGTCTGCAGCCGGGACATGTCGAGCAGATTGCCGACCAGGGCGTCCAGCCGGTCGGCGCTGAAGTCGATGCTCTCCAGCAGCTCCGCCTCGTCCGCCGGCGACCACTCGACGTCGTCGGAGCGCAGCGAGGTGACGGCGGCCTTGATGGCGGCGAGGGGGGTGCGCAGATCGTGGCTGACGGCGGCCAGCAGCGCGGTGCGGATGCGGTTGCCCTCGGCGAGCTTACGGGCCTCGCCGGCCTCCTCCTCCAGCCGCCGGCGGTCCAGTACCACGGCGGCCTGCGCGGCGAAGGCGCCCAGCACCCGGCGGTCGGAGGCGGGCAGCTTGCGCCCGGTGAGCGCGAGCGCGCGGCCCTCCCCGGCGGGGAGGTCGACGTCGGCGTCCTCGGGGCAGGCGGGCTGCGCCGAGCCCACGACGGCGGCGCACGTCCAGCCCTCGGGGTCGGCGGTGCGCTCGTACAGGGCGACGGAGTCCATCGCGAACGTCACCCGTACCTGCTCCAGCAGCGACTCCAGCGAGGTGTCCCCGCGCAGCACGCTGCCGGCCAGGAAGGACAGCGTCTCGGCCTCGGCGCGCAGCCGGGCCGCCTGCTGGGTGCGGCGGGCCGCGAGATGCACCACGGAGGCCACGGAGGCGGCGACGGCGAAGAAGACCGCGATGGCGACGATGTTCTCCGGGTCGGCGATGGTGAGGGTGCCGGTCGGTTCGGCGAAGTAGTAGTTCAGCAGCAGCGAGCCCCACGCCGCGGAGCCCAGCGCGGGCAGCATGCCGCCGAGCATCGCGGCGACGACGGTCATGGTGAGGAAGACCAGCACCGTGTTGGCGAAGCCGAAGCCCTCGCCGGCGGTGGTCAGCAGCAGCGCGAGCAGCCCCGGCCCGGCCAGCCCCGCCAGCCAGCCCGCGAGGATCCGGCCGCGGCCCAGGCGCGCGCCGCGGGCGACGGGCAGTCCGCGGCCCTTGGCGGCCTCCTCGTGGGTGACGATGTGCACGTCCAGGTCGGGGCCCGAGTCGCGGGCGACGGTGGCGCCGACGCCGGGTCCGAAGACGTACTGCCAGGCCTTGCGGCGGCTGGAGCCGAGCACGATCTGGGTGGCGTTGGCCCCGCGGGCGAACTCCAGCAGCGCCTCGGGGACGTCGTCGCCGACGACCTGGTGGAAGGTGCCGCCCAGGTCCTCGACGAGGCTGCGCTGGACGGCGAGCTCCTTGGGGGACGCGGTGGACAGTCCGTCGCTGCGGGAGATGTAGACGGCGAGGATCTCGCCGCCGGAGCCCTTGGTGGCCAGCCGGGCGGCGCGCCGGATGAGGGTGCGGCCCTCGGGTCCGCCGGTCACGCCGACGACGATCCGCTCGCGGGCCTGCCAGGTGGCGCGGATGTGGTGTTCGCTGCGGTACTCGCGGAGGTATTCGTCGACCCGGTCGGCGACCCACAGGAGGGCCAGCTCGCGCAGGGCGGTGAGGTTGCCGGGGCGGAAGTAGTTGGACAGCGCGGCGTCGATCCGGTCGGGGCCGTAGACGTTGCCGTGGGCCATCCGGCGGCGCAGGGCCTGGGGCGACATGTCGACCAGCTCGATCTGGTCGGCCTTGCGCACGATCTCGTCGGGGACGGTCTCGCGCTGGCGGACTCCGGTGATGTTCTCCACCACGTCGCCCAGGGACTCCAGGTGCTGGATGTTCACCGTGGACACCACGTCGATGCCGGCTGCGAGCAGCTCCTCCACGTCCTGCCAGCGCTTCTCGTTGCGGCAGCCGGGGACATTGGTGTGCGCCAGCTCGTCCACCAGCGCGATCTTCGGATGCCGGGCCAGGACGGCGTCCACGTCCATCTCGGTGAAGACGGAGCCGCGGTACTCGATCTCGCGCCGGGGTATCTGCTCCAGCCCGTGCAGCATCACCTCGGTACGGGGGCGGCGGTGGCTCTCCACGAAGCCGACGACGACGTCCGTGCCGCGCTCGAGCCGCCGGTGGGCCTCGGACAGCATGGCGTAGGTCTTTCCCACGCCGGGGGCGGATCCCAGGTATATCCGCAGTTTGCCGCGTCCCATGTGCTGATTGTCCGTCTCGTCGGCCATTCCACTCACTCGAAGCCTACGGCGCGACTTCGGGACGAACCGGACGGATCCCGGCGCCGGACGGACCTTTGACGGATCCCTGACGCGCCGCCGGGGTGCGGGAGTGGCCGGTCGTCGCCCATGGTTTTGACGCGTACTTGCCAGACTTCCGGGGGCGCGGCTACCGTTTTCCAGCCCGTCGCGCTTCGGGCCGCCCCCGGTGTCACCGGGGTACGACGGCGGGGCCGGCCCCACACGGCCCTGCCGTCTCCCCCGGCCGGCTACACCGTCGGCCCGCCGGTCAGCCCGTCCACCAGCTCGCGCGGCAGCCCGTGGGTGTCGTGCAGATAGCCGTAGTCCTCCGGCGTCAGCTCCCGGCCCGAGAAGCGGGGCCTCGACAGCACCGTACGGCCGCGCTCCAGCAGCCCGCGGAACCGCCGCTCCTCCCCGGCCAGCACCCGCAGCACCTCGTCCGGCGACATCTCCTGCCGGAAGTGGCCCAGGGTGTGCTCCAGCAGCTCCCGCGGCAGATCGGCGAGCGTCCGCGTGGGGTCGTCGCGCCACAGCACCGTCAGCACCCGCCGCAGCAGCCGGCGCAGCACGTAACCCCGCCCGGTGTTCGACGGCCGGACGCCGTCGCCCGTCACCACGATCCCGGACCGCAGATGGTCGAGGACCAGCCGCAGCGACGGCTCGTCCAGCGGCCCCCACAGGCCCGGGACCAGCCGCGTCCAGGGCTCGAACAGGTCGGTCCCGTACACGGATTCCTTCCCCTGGAGGATCGTCACCAGCCGCTCCAGCCCCATCCCCGTGTCCACGCCGGGCCGGGGCAGCGGGGTGAGGCTGCCGTCCTCGTGCCGGCGGTAGCGCAGGTGGACGTGGTTCCAGACCTCCACCCAGCGCTCGTCGCCGGTCGGGGTGGACTCGGGCGGGCCGTCGCCGGTCCAGTGGAAGATCTCCGAGTCGGGACCGCACGGCCCGGTGGGCCCGTTGGACCACCAGTTGTCCTCGGTCGTACGTTCCACCGGGACGCCCAGTTCGTCCCAGGTGTCGAGGGATTCGGTGTCGGGGCCCACCTGTCCGTCGCCGCCGAAGACCGTGGCGTACAGCAGGCCGGGGTCGATCCCGTAGCCGTCGGTGAGCAGTTCGTACCCCCAGCGCAGGCTCTGCGCGTGGCCGTAGTCGCCGAGCGACCAGGAGCCCAGCATCTCGAAGACCGTCAGATGCCGGCTGTCGCCGACCTCGTCGAGGTCCGTCGTGCGCAGACACCGCTGGACGTTGGTCAGCCGCCGCCCCAGCGGATGGGGGAGGTCGCCCTCCAGGTACGGGGTCAGCGGATGCATGCCGGAGGTGGTGAACAGCACCGGGTCGCCGGGTGGGGGCAGCAGGGTGCTGCCGGTGATCGGGCGGTGGCCGCGGTCCCGGTAGAAGGATTCGAAGGTGTCGGTGATCTGCTCGGAATTCATGGCGGTTCGCTTTCCGGTCGGGTTCGTACGAGAAATGGGCGATGACGCTGATACGACGAACCGGAAAAGAAGCCGAGTCGGAGCTGAGCACGAAAAACGCCGGCGATCCGTTTCCGGTCGCCGGCGTGCGGTGAGACGTCAGGCAGCGGCAACCGAGGAGCTGGTCGCTCGCGCGGTAGCAGTGCCGGTACGGGGCCTGACGTTCGTCATGCGACCAGGGTAACAGGGGGGCAGGGAGAAGTCTTCGGAGTTTTCTGCGACCCCTCATCCGGAAGAGTTGTCTGTGATCTGAATTACCCCCGGCCTGGCGTAGTAACGGGCATATGCCCTCGGGCGGTAGGACACGCTGTGCGTTCCGCAGGTTTCTGTTGCGTAAGGAACGAGCAGCGAATGAAGCGCATTTCAGGTCTCCGTTGGCCCGTGCAGGTGCTGTGCGTCGGCGCGGCGGCCCTCTGTATCGCCTCCGGACCCGCATGGGCCGTCTCCGCCGACCGCGACCCGGCCGCCGCCGGTACCGGCGCCGCCAAGTCGCATGTCCCGGGTGAGCGGGACAACCCGGCGGTCGGGTACTTGGGCGAGCCGGAGACCGGCTCGGGCGAGGGGTCCGGCATCGGTATCTCCTCCGAGTCCGACGACGGCCCGGGAGCCCAGGCCGGCCGGGGCGAGGAGCCGCCGGCTCCTCCGGTACGGAACGTGGAGCCGCCGGAGCAGCCCACGACACCCGAGGAGCCGCAGACCCCGCCGGAGCGGCCCGGACAGCCGGAGCAGCCGCAGACCCCGGACCGGCCGCCGACGCCGTCCACCGGTGACCGCGGACCGGCCGCGCCGCCGGCGAAGGAACTCGCCCGTACGGGCGGCGACTCGGACACCGTGGTGGCCCTGGGCGCCGCCGGGACGGGGGTCACCCTGCTCGGCGTGGCCGGCGTCCTGCACGCCCGCCGGCGCCGCAGCTGACCGACGGCCGCCGACCCCGGGGGGCGTGCGCCCGTATCGCGTCGCGCGCCCCCGCACGGGCCGCCGGGAGGGCCGTTCGGCCCCATGCGCACCGGCGCACCGCCGGGCATGCTGGGCGGGCCTCGGCAATCCGTGGCACTGGGGGGGGATGGGCCGGTCCGGACGCTGCTGGGGGGTGTGCGTCCGGACCGGCCCGAGTCGTGTCCGCAAGCGTCGGCCGGGCGCCGGGTCAGGCGTACGGGGGCCGTTCGGCCCTCCCGCCGTATCCCGCCCGGCCCCTGTGCCGGCCGCCGGGGAGCGGGCAGGCTGCATCGCGGGGTGGCCGTGGCGGCCGGTGGCCTCCGCCGAAGACCTGGTCGGCGGACGTCGCGTCCCGAACAGCCGTCACGGCCCTCCCCGGGTCCGTGTGACGCGGGCTTCGCGAGCTGGATCGCGGGGCTGCGTGACACGGGCCCTTCCGCGTACCCGTACACCGGACGCGCCGCTCACCACGTGCCGCGCTTGCGCCGCCATTCCGGGCCCACCCGGGCCCATTCGCACTCCCAGGTCCGCAGCCTCGCCCGGTCCAGCCGCACCCCGGCCACCCGGCGGGCCAGCCAGGCGAGCGCCACGATCACGGCGGCCGACGAGACCCCGGCGAGCACCCCCTGCAGCCCGGCGTCGAAGGCGCCCGGCGGGGGCGTGGCGATCCGCTGCCGGGCGGTGTCCGTCCACACCCGCGCCCGGTCGCCCTCGCGCAGCCCGCGCGGCACCCGGGCGGTGGCGGTGACCTCGGAGCCGTCGGCGGCGGTCCAGCGCACCGTCGCCCGCTCCCTGCTCCGGTGGACCTCGTCGGCACCCGGCCGCGACGTCTCCGGGTCCCCGACGAGCACCGCGCCCACCTGGCGCCGGTCCTTCGCCTGCGCCAGCAGATAGTCGTGCACGCCGCTGCCCGCCGCGATCCCCGCCGACCCGCCGGCCACGACCGCGAACAGGGCGGCCGCCAGCACGATCCACGCCTCGAGTACGTCGGACCGCCGGCGGAGCGGATTGCTCCGCCAGCGCCACATCAGCAGTCTGGTCTTCATGGCCCACGCTCCCCAATTCGAGTGTCGCACCGGGCAGTCCGAGGTGGTAGCTCGGTCCCCCTCAAAGAGACCGAATACACACACTTGGTGCGACACCGCCCCGCCGTGAGCTCCCCGCCGGCCGCGATCGGGGACCCGTTCGGCCCTAGACCGAAAGGGTGTTTCCGCCCAGGATCTGTGCGGGAGCACTTCAACGACGAGGCAACGCCGGGGCCGGCCCCGGCCGGCTGAAGCGCGCGAGCCCGACCCCGGCCCGATCCGCCCCGAGGAGCCACCGTGACCCAACCGATCCCGGCACGTCGCTTCAGCGCGGACGACCCGGTCCGTGTCTTCCTGCTCGACGACCACGAGGTCGTACGCCGGGGTCTGCGCGACCTGCTGGACTCCGAGCCCGACATCACGGTGGTCGGCGAGGCGGCGAGCGCCGCCCACGCGCTGGCCCGCGGCCCGGCGCTGCGGCCCCATGTGGGGGTGCTGGACGTGCGGTTGCCGGACGGCGACGGCATCAGCGTCTGCCGGGAGCTGCGTTCGCGGATGCCGGACCTGGCGTGTCTGATGCTCACGTCGTTCGACGACGACGACGCGCTGCTCGACGCGATCATGGCCGGGGCGTCGGGCTATGTGCTCAAGCAGATCAAGGGCTCGGACCTGGTGTCGGCGGTACGGACGGTCGCCTCCGGCCAGTCGATGCTGGACCCGGCGACGACGGCGCGGCTGATGAGCTCCCTGCGCGGCGGCGAACCCGAGCCGGAGCCGGCCGGCGAAGCCCTGGCGGGGCTGTCGCCGCGGGAGCGGGAGATCCTGGCGCTGATCGGCGAGGGGCTGACCAACCGGCAGATCGGCAAGCAGCTGTACCTGTCGGAGAAGACGGTGAAGAACCACATCTCCCGGCTGCTGGCGAAGCTGGGCGTGGAACGCCGCATCCAGGCCGCCGTCCTGGCCAGCCAGGCCTCCTTCCCGCGGCAGAGCGGCGCGCACCAGCCGCACTGAGCCCGGCTACGGCGGCAGCGGTACCCGCCACACCAGCCGGGTGCCGCCGCCCTCCGGGGTGGAGAGCAGGGACTCGCCGCCGAGCTGGCCCGCGCGCTCCGCGAGGTTCTTCAGCCCGCTCAGCCGGCCCCGCTCGGGCATGCCCACGCCGTTGTCGGTGACCGTCAGGGTGAGCTGGTCGGCGCCCACCGTGAGGGCGATGCCGACCGCCGACGCGTGCGCGTGGCGGGCGGCGTTGGACAGGGCCTCACCGAGGACGGCGACGACCTGGTCGGCGATCGCGGCCGGCACATTGGTGTCGACCAGGCCCTCGGTGCGCAGCGTGGGCGTGAAGCCGAGGGCGGGGACGGCCTGTTCGACGGTCTGGAACACCCGTACCCGCAGGCCCCGCAGCTGCGGGCCCGGCTGGTGGGCGCGCAGGCCGAAGATCGTGGTGCGGATGATCTTTATGGTCTCGTCGAGGTCGTCGACCGCGCGCAGCAGCCGCTCCTCGCCCTCGGTCGAGGTCACGAAACGCATGGCGGACTGCAGCGTCATCCCGGTGGCGAAGAGCCGCTGGATGGCCATGTCGTGCAGATCGCGGGCGATGCGGTCGCGGTCCTCGTAGAGCGCTATCTGTTCGGCGTCGCTGCGCCGTTCGGCCAGCTCCATGGCGAGGGCCGCCTGGCCGGCGAAGGCCAGCAGCGGGGCCGTCTCGTCCGCCCCGAAGGACGGCTTGCCCTTGGCCCGGGCCAGCATCAGCACGCCGCGCAGCCCGTGCGCGCCGCCCATCGGGACGGCGACGGCGGCGCCCAGCCCGGCGCCGCGCAGCCGGCTGAACCGGGTGCGCGGGTCGGTGTCCACGTCGGGGCTGCTGACGGGCTCCGCGGTGGAGTACGCCAGCCCCGCGAGGGTGCCCTGCGCGCCCATGACCCGGCCGACGTGCCGCTCGCCGCCCAGGCCCAGCGCGAGGGCCACGCGCAGCTCCCCGGGGTGGGCACCGGGGCCGGGGACGGGCGCGGGGACCGGGAGGGCGACGGTGCCGAGGTCGGCGTCCAGGTTGTAGCGGGTGCGCTCGACGATCAGCTCCAGTACGACGGACTGGTCGGCGCCGGACAGCAGGGTGTTGGTGACCTCGCCGGCGGCCTCCAGCCAGCGCTGGCGGCGGCGCGTCTGCTCGTACAGCCGGGCGTTCTCGACGGCGACGCCGGCGGCGACGGCGAGGGTGCTGAGCACCGCCTGGTCCTCGCCGTCGAACGTCCCGCCGCCGCGTTTCTCCGTCAGATAGAGGTTGCCGAACACCTCGTCGCGCACCCGGATCGGCACCCCGAGGAAGGAGTGCATCGGCGGATGCCCGGCGGGGAAGCCGGCGGACGCCGGATGGTCGGCGATCTCCTCCAGCCGCAGCGGCTGGGGCCGGCGGATCAGCTCGCCGATGAGACCGTGGCCGTCGGGCTCGCGGTCGATCCGCGCGCGTTCCTCGTCGCCGACGCCGACGGTGACGAACTGCGCGAGCGTCCCTTGGTCGCCGACGACGCCCAGCGCCCCGTACCCGGCGTCGACGAGCACCACCGCGGCCTCGACGATGCGCCGCAGCACCTGGCGGACGTCGAGTTCGCTGCCCACCGTGAGGACCGCCTCGAGCAGGCCGTGGATACGGTCGCGGGCGCCGCGCACCTCGGCCGTCCGCAACTGCAGCTCGCCCAGCAGCTGATCGAGCTGCGGCCGGGGGAACGTCCCCGCGTCCTGCCGCCTGTCGGCACCCATCGCCCACCCTCCGCCGGCGTACGGCCGTGTCGTCCGGTCAGGTGGTGAACCCGCGCCGTTCGCACCGGTATCCCTACGTTATCGGGGTCCGCTCCTAGAATCGGGCCCATGTCCCGGAACGAGACACTGCGCCGTCATGCCGAGGCCCTCGACTTCTTCACCCAGCGGGTGCACGCCGTGCGCCCCGACCAGTGGGACGCGGCCACGCCGTGTACCGAGTGGTCGGTGCGGCAGCTGGTCAATCATCTGACGGTGGAGCAGCTGTGGGTGCCGCCGATCGTCACGGACGGCGCGACGCCGGCGGAGGTCGGCGACCGGTTCGACGGCGATCTGCTGGGCGACGATCCGGTGGCCGCCTGGGACCGGGCGGCGGCCGGGGCACTGGCGGCGTTCTCCGCCGCCGGGGCGCTGCAGCGCGAGGTGCACCTGTCGTTCGGCGACGTCACGGGCGAGGCGTACTGCGCGCAGATGACGACGGACGCCGCGGTGCACGGCTGGGATCTGGCCCGGGCGATCGGCGCCGACGAGCGGATGCCCGGGGAGCTGGCGGAGTTCAGCCTCCGGGAGACCACCCCGTACGCGGCGGACCTGGCGGCGAGCGGCATGTTCGCCCCGGCGGTGCCGACGGCGCCGGACGCGGACGCCCAGACCCGGCTGCTGGGGCTGCTGGGGCGGAAGGTCTGACACCGCTGTACGGGCCCGAGCCCCGGGGGTGACAGAATCGCCGGATGTCCGATGTGAGCGTTGCGGCGTGCGACGGTGCCGCCAAGGGGAATCCCGGGCCGGCCGCCTGGGCCTGGTGTCTGGCCGGGGCGGACGGTGAGGTCGCCCGCTGGGAGGCCGGTCCGCTGGGGCGGGCCACCAACAACGTCGCCGAGCTGACCGCCCTGCGGCGGCTGCTGGAGGCCACCGACCCCGCGGCGGCGCTGGAGGTCCGGATGGACTCGACGTACGCGCGGGACGCGGTCACCACCTGGCTGCCGGGCTGGCGGCGGCGCGGCTGGAAGACGGCGGGCGGGAAGCCGGTGGCGAATCTGGAGCTGATCCAGGCCATCGACAAGCTCCTCGACGGGCGCGAGGTACGGATCGTGCACGTGCGCGCGCATCAGACGGACGGCGACCCGTACAACGCGGTGGCCGACCAGGCGGCGAGCGACTGCGCGGACAGCCAGGAGGCCGCGGGCACGGCGTACGGCTCGCCCCGGCCCGTACCGCAGGCGGCGCGCACCCGGCCCGCGGCGGGGTCGGCGACGAGCGCGCCGGCGAAGAAGGCACGCACGGCCACCGTGAAGGCCAGGTTCCCCGGCTGGTGCCACTGCGGGAAGTCGTACGGGCAGGGCACCGTCATCGCGAAGAACGCCGGCGGCTGGGGCCACGTGGAGTGCGCCTCCCGCTGAGCCGGCGGCGGGTCAGACCACGCTGTCCCGCCACGCCTGGTGCAGCTCCGCGAACCGCCCCCGGTCGGCGATCAGGTCGGCCGGGGTGCCGTCCTCGACGATCCGCCCGTGGGCCATCACCAGCACCCGGTCGGCGATCTCCACCGTCGACAGCCGGTGCGCGATCACCACGGCCGTGCGCCCGCGCAGCACCGTGTGCATCGCGCGCTGCACGGCCCGTTCGCCGGGGATGTCCAGGGAGCTCGTCGCCTCGTCCAGGATCAGCACCGCCGGGTCGGCGAGCAGCGCCCGGGCGAATGACACCAGCTGGCGCTGCCCCGCCGAGATCCGCCCGCCGCGCTTGCGGACGTCGGTGTCGTAGCCGTCGGGGAGCGCGGCGATGAACTCGTGGGCGCCGATGGCCCGGGCCGCGGCCTCGATCTCCTCGCGGGTGGCGTCCGGCCGCCCGAGGGCGATGTTCTCCGCGACGGTGCCGGAGAACAGGAACGCCTCCTGCGTGACGAGCACGACGCTCTGACGGAGCTCCGCCCCGGCCACGTCCCGCAGATCGGTGCCGTCCAGCAGCACCCGGCCCTCGGAAGCGTCGTAGAACCGGGCGAGGAGCTTGGCCAGGGTCGACTTGCCGGCGCCCGTCGAGCCGACGACGGCCACGGTCTGCCCGGCGGGGATCGTCAGGTCGAACGGCGCCAGCACCTCGCCGCCCGTACGGTACGCGAAGCTCACCCCGTCGAACACGACCTCGCGTCCGGGAACGTCCGCGGGCCGCTCGCCGAGGGCGGCCGGGGCCGCGGGCTCGGGGACCGAGGGGACCTGCGCCAGCAGGCCGGCGATCTTCTCCAGGGACGCGGCGGCGGACTGGTAGGAGTTGAGGAACATCCCGAGCCGGTCGATCGGGTCGTACAGCCGCCGCAGGTACAGCACGGCCGCCGCCAGCACACCCAGCGCCAGCCCGCCGTCGGCGACCCGGTACGCGCCCCACACCACGATGGCGGCGATCGCCGCGTTGGCGGTGAGCCGGGAGGAGACGACGTAGCGGGCCATCTCCAGGATGGAGTCGCCGTTGACACGCTCGTGCACCCGGTTGAGGCGGTGGAAGCCGCCGTCGTTGGCCTGTTCGCGGCGGAACGCCTGGACCGGGCGGATGCCGTTCATCGTCTCGACGAACTTGACGATCACGGCGGCGATGGCCGTGGAGCGCTCCTTGTAGACGCGCATCGAGCGCTTCTGGAAGCGCCGGATCGCCAGATACAGCGGGACGAACGAGGCCAGGGCGGCGGCGCCGAGGCCGAGGTCCAGATAGAGGAGCATGGCGCCGATGTAGACGGTCGCCAGGATCAGCGCGATGAGCTCCTGGAGGCCCTCGCTGAGGAGTTCGCGCAGGGCCTCGACGTCGTTGGTGGCGCGCGAGATGAGCCGGCCGGAGGTGTAGCGGTCGTGGAAGTCGACGGAGAGGGCCTGCGCGTGGCGGAAGATCCGGGCGCGCAGGTCGAGGAGAGCGTCCTGGTTGACGCGGGCGGCGGCCCGTACGAACGCGAACTGCAGGACGCCCGACGCCAGCGCGCACAGCAGGTAGGCGGCGCCGACCATGACGAGCGGGCCGCTGTCGTCGTCCTTCAGCGCGGGCACGGCCCGGTCGATGGCGATGGCCACCAGCAGCGGTCCGGCCTGGACGGCGGCCTGCTGGAGGAGGATCAGTACGGCGGCGACCACGACCCTGCCGCGGTGCGGGGCGAGGAGGGAGCGCAGGAGCTTCAGCGAGGCGCCGCGGGGGGCGGGCAGGACGTCCTGGTCGAACGGGTCCCCGTGGCCGGCCGGTTCGCCGCCGGCCCTCTCGTCCTGCTGTTCCGGTGCCGTGGTGGTCATCGGGCGAGTTCCTTCCGCGGCTCGGCGCCGGACATCAGCCGGCGGTACTCGTCGTTGCCGTGCAGCAGCTCCTCGTGGGTGCCGACCGCGGTGATCCGGCCGCCGGACAGCAGGGCCACCCGGTCGGCGAGCAGCACCGTCGACGGGCGGTGCGCGACGACCAGCGCCGTGGTCTCGGCGAGGACCTGCCGCAGCGCCGCCTCGACCAGGGCCTCGGTGTGCACGTCGAGGGCGGACAGCGGGTCGTCCAGCACCAGGAACCGGGGCCGGCCGACGATCGCGCGGGCCAGCGCGAGGCGTTGGCGCTGGCCGCCGGAGAGGCTGAGGCCCTGCTCGCCGACCTGGGTGCCGGCGCCCTCGGGGAGGTCGTCCACGAAGCCCGCCTGGGCGACGTCCAGCGCGCGGCGCAGCGCCTCGTCGCCGGCGGCGCCCTCGAGGTCGGCGCCCATCAGGACGTTCTCCCCGGCGGTGGCGGAGAACAGCGTGGGCTCCTCGAACGCGACGGCGACCAGGGTGCGCAGCTCGTCGCGCGTCATGTCCTGGATGTCGTGCCCGTCAAGGGTGATGCGCCCGGCGGTCAGCTCGTGCAGCCGCGGTACGAGGGCGGTGAGCGCCGTCTTCCCGCTGCCGGTGGCGCCCACGAGGGCCATCGTCTCGCCGGAGCGGATGTGCAGGTCGATGCCCTCGAGGGTGGGGCTGTCGGCGTCCGGGAAGGTGAACGTGACGTCGTGGAACCGTAGCCCGGCGTCCCCGCCGGCGGGGCCCGCCGCGCGGGGCGACGGGACGAGAGCGGCGTCCCCGGCGTCGGCCTCGGGCTCGTCCATCACCTCGAAGTAGCGGTCGGCGGCGGTCGCGGCCTCGTTGCTGATCGCGAGGAGGAAGCCGATGGACTCCACCGGCCAGCGCAGCGCGAGGGCGGTGGACAGGAAGCCCACCAGGGTGCCCGCCGACAGCTCGCCGTCCGCGACCTGCGTGGTGCCGACGATCAGCGCGACGCCGATGGCGAGCTCCGGCAGCGCCATGATCAGCGCCCAGATGCCGGCGAGCAGCCGGGCCTTGTGCAGCTCGGTGCCGCGCAGCCGGTGGGCGAGGTCGTGGAAGGCGCGGGCCTGGCTGCGGTGCCGGCCGAAGCCCTTGATCACGCGGATGCCGAGCACCGACTCCTCGACCACGGTGGTCAGATCGCCGACCTGGTCCTGCGCCTTCCGCGCCGCGAGCGAGAACTTCCGCTCGAACGTCGAGCACAGCACCACCAGCGGCAGCACCGGCCCGAGCAGGATCAGCCCGAGCGTCCACTCCTGGGCCAGCAGGATCGCGAACCCCACCAGGATCGTCACGCCGTTGACCAGCAGGAACGTCAGCGGGAAGGCGAGGAACATGCGCAGCAGCATCAGGTCAGTCGTACCGCGCGACAGCAGCTGCCCCGACGCCCACCGGTCGTGGAAGGACACCGGGAGCCGCTGCAGATGCCGGTAGAGGTCGGCACGCATCGCGGCCTCGACCCCCGCCAGCGGCCGGGCCACCAGCCAGCGCCGCAGCCCGAACAGGGCCGCCTCGCCGAAGCCGAGCGCCAGCAGCAGCCCGCCGCCGAACCACACCCCGGCCGGATCGCGGTCGGCGACGGGACCGTCCACGATCCACTTCAGGACGAGCGGGATGAGCAGGCCCGTGCAGGACGCGACGATCGCGACGCCGGCGGCGACGCTCACACGGGTCCGGACGGGACGGACATAGGGCCAAAGGCGCAGGAGGGAGCGCACCGCGGATCTGTCGGCGTCCGCGACCTTCGTTGTATCAGGCATCGAGACCGACCCTATGGTCCGGGAGCGACAGGCTCCACATGGTTTTCGCCACTTACGCGGCGTCCCCTCAGCCCACCGCGCGCTCCACCCGGCGCAGGGTGCGGATCGCCCGTACGGACAGCAGGGCCACCGCCGTGACGAGGGCGAACACGGCGTTCGCGGCCAGCACCTCCCGGGTGCCGAACTGGCCGGACGCCGGACCCGCCAGCGCCTGGCCGACGGGCTGCATGGCCAGCGATCCGGCCACGTCGTACGCGTGCACCCGGCTGACCACCCCGGGCGGGACCTGGGTCTGGATGGCCGTCGCCCACATCACGCCCCAGAACGCCATCGCGATGCCGCACAGCGCGCTGCCCACGGCGATCAGCGGCACGGGCAGGCCCAGCGCCACCGACGCCGGCATCAGCCACCAGCACAGCAGCGCCGCCGACCCGGCCCGCAGCGGCCGGACCGGACGGGACCGCATCGCGGCCACCGCCCCGATCGCGGCGCCCACGCCCATGGCCGAGTTGATCAGGCCGTACACGCCGGGCCCGTGCTCGCGTACGACCTCGGTGGCGATCAGCGGGATCGTCGGGCCCCAGCAGAGCACCGAGGCCGCCATCCAGATGACGATCACGCCCCACATCCAGGTGCGCGAGCTGAACTCCCGCCAGCCCTCGACCAGATCGGCGCGGAAGGAGGCCCGCTCCTTCACCGCGGCCTCGGGGTGCGCCTGCCGGGGCGGCAGCCGCAGCAGCGTGAGGCAGCCGGCGCTCAGCGCGTACGTCGCGGCGTGCACGACGAACACCCCGCCCGGCTGGGTGAAGCCGACGAGGGCGCCCGCGGCGGCGGGGCCGAACAGCGACATCACCGCCTCGACCGTACGCACCGCGCCGTTGGCGCCCTGTACGTCGTGGGCGATACGGGGCAGCACGCTGGCGATGCCGGGCTGGAAGAGGCCGCCGCAGATCCCGTTGACGGCGGACAGCACACAGACCTGCCAGAGCACGACGTCCCCGGCGAAGAACAGTCCCGCCATCACGGCCTGGGTGACGACGCGCACCAGATCGGAGCCGATCATCAGCCCCCGGGCGTCGAAGCGGTCCGCGAGCACCCCACCGAAGAGGACGAATCCGGCAAAACAGGCGGTCATCGAGGCCATCGCGGCGCCGACCGCCCCGGCCCCGTACCCCTGCTGCACCAGCCCGGCGGCCAGCGCGACGGGCGCCATCATGTCGCCGAGGCGGGCGATGCCGCGGGCGGCGAAGAAGAAGGAGAAGTCCCGGGACCACAGGCCGGCGCGGGGGGCCTGGAGATCCGGGGATGCTATGTGCGTTTTGTCCCGGGAGGTACTTGTCATTTGGACGACATGCTTGCCCTGACCACAGGGTTCACGCAAATCCTTTACAGCAGGGCCCGCAGCACCAGAACGGACCGCTCCGGCACGGCGATCGGCCCGCCGCCCGGATGCCGGGTCCCGGGGGCCGCCGACTGGTCCTCGCGGGAGGTGTCCACGACCAGTTCGTACGCCCTGGCCCACGGCTCTCCCGGCAGCACGAACTCCACCGGCCCGGCACCCGCGTGGCACAGCACGAGGAAGCTGTCGCCGGATACCGGACGGCCGCGGGGGTCGCACTGCGGGAGGTCCCGGCCGGAGAGGTACATACCGAACGCGACTGTCGGGGCAAACCAGTCCGATTCGCTCATTTCACATCCAGCCGGGGTGAACCAGGCCAGATCCCGCACGCCCTCCTGCGGCCGTCCGGAGAAGAAGGCGTCCCGGCGCAGCACGGGATGGGCCCGGCGCAGGGCGATCAGCCGGGCGGCCAGCCGCCGCACCGGGCGCCAGGCCGGATCGCGAAGCAGCGACCAGTCCACCCAGCTGACCTCGTTGTCCTGGCAGTACGCGTTGTTGTTGCCGCGCTGCGTCCGCCCCATCTCGTCGCCCGCCGTCAGCATCGGCACCCCGGTGGACAGCAGCAGCGTGGCGAGCAGATTGCGGATCTGCCGCCGGCGCAGGGCGTTGACCGCGGGGTCGTCCGTCTCGCCCTCGTGGCCGCAGTTCCAGGCCCGGTTGTCGTCGGTGCCGTCGCGGTTGCCCTCGCCGTTGGCGGCGTTGCGCTTGTGCTCGTACGAGACCAGGTCGCGCAGCGTGAAGCCGTCGTGGGCCGTGACGAAGTTCACGGATGCCCGCGGGCGGCGCCCGGCCCGGTCGTGCAGGTCGGAGGAGCCGGTCAGCCGGTAGCCGAGGTCGCGTACGTCGGGCAGCGCGCCGCGCCAGAAGTCGCGGACGGCGTCCCGGTAGCGGTCGTTCCACTCCGACCACGGCGGCGGGAACCCGCCGAGGTGATAGCCCCCGGGGCCCACGTCCCACGGCTCCGCGATGAGCTTGACGCGGCGCAGCACCGGGTCCTGGGCGATCGCGGCGAGGAACGGGGCGAGCGTGTCGACGTCGCGCTCCGTGCGGGCCAGGGCGGCGGCGAGGTCGAAGCGGAAGCCGTCGACGCCCATCTCGGTCACCCAGTACCGCAGGCTGTCGGTGATCAGCCGCAGCGCCTGCGGCCGCCGGGCGTCCAGGGTGTTGCCGCAGCCGGTGACGTCGGCGTAGCGGCGGGCGTCGGGGGCGAGGCGGTAGTAGCCGCGGTTGTCGATGCCGCGCAGGCTGTACGTGGGGCCGAGCTCGCTGCCCTCGGCGGTGTGGTTGTGGACGACGTCGAGGATCACCTCGATCCCGGCGGCGTGCAGGGCGTGGACCATCGCGCGGAACTCGGTGACCTGCTCCCCCCGGGTGCCGGTGGCCGCGTAGCCGGCGTGGGGGGCGAACCAGCCGACGGATTTGTAGCCCCAGTAGTTCGTCAGCCCGCGCCCCAGCAGCGTCCCCTCCGGCGCGAACTGGTGCACCGGGAGGAGTTCCACGGCCGTGACCCCGAGCGCGCGCAGATGGCCGGTGGCGGCGGGGTGGGCCAGCCCGGCGTAGGTGCCCCGCAGCCGCTCGGGGACGGCGGGGTGGAGCCGGGTGAAGCCGCGGACGTGCAGCTCGTGGAGCACGGTGTCGGCCCAGGGGGTGCCCGGGCGGTCGGCCCACGCGCCGGCCGCCGCGTCCCGGACCACCACGCCCCTGGGGACGTACGGGGCGGAGTCGCGGTCGTCGCGGACGGTGTCGGCGAGGTGGGCCTGGGGCCAGCCCAGTACGTGGCCGAAGGTCTGCGGGGCGTGGCGGAACTCGCCGTCGACGGCCCGGGCGTACGGGTCGAGCAGCAGCTTCGCCGGGTTCCAGCGGGCGCCGGTCCAGGGGTCCCAGCGGCCGTGCACGCGGTAGCCGTAGCGGTGGCCGGGGCGCACTCCCGGGGCGAAGCCGTGCCAGACCTCGTCCGTGGGGCCGGTCAGCGGCAGGCGGCGCTCGCGGCCGTCGTCGTCGAAGAGGCAGAGGTCGACGGCCTCGGCGCCGCCCGCCCAGAGGGCGAAGCCGGTGCCCTCGGTGCCGCCGGGGCCGCGGCAAAAGCGGGCGCCGAGCTCCCGCGGGTCCCCCGGCCACAGGGCGGTCGGGGCCGGCGCTCCCGGCAGGGTCCGGACGTCCTCGGGCGCGCTCGACACGTGGGGCCTCCGGCGGCTCGCGGTGGCTTCGGTCCGCACCCCGGGAGGTCTCCTGCCGGTTCCGTTTGGGTTCCGGTTGTATTTCGGTTCTGTTCCGGGGTGTCCCGTCCTCCTACCTTTTCTGCCCGTCCGGGCGGCGTCCGAACACCGCTGCGGTCCGGGCCGGTCCCGCCGGCGCCCGTACGAACGCCCGGGAGAGCGTCGCGCCCCTGGTGACGGGTGGGTTTCCCGCTTCCCTTGAAACGCCTGTGACTTGGGACCGAACGGTGACACAGCGGGGGCCTGAACGCTCTTTCCGTATGGTTATCTAGTCGAAGAATGTACGTGTGCACGGGGGTGCAGACCGGCGGGCACTCGAGGGGAGAGCGCGGTTTTGAACAGGGATCGAATAGCGGGCGGATGGGCCGCCCGCCGCGGATCACGGACACGACGGGGCATGACGGCGCTGCTCGCCGGGATGGTGCTCGTGCTGGGCGCCGCGTGCGGCGGCAGTGACTCGGACTCCGGCGACGGCGCGGGCACCGGCGGCGGCAGCGGCTCGTCCGCGAAGAAGGAGTCGCAGGCCGTGGTGTCGATCTCGCCCAAGGACGGCACCGACAACGTCGCGACCGAGGGCGCGCTGAAGATCAGCGCCAGCAAGGGCAAGCTCGTCACCGTCAAGGTCACGGACTCCAAGGGCACCGAGGTCGAGGGCGAGCTGAGCGCCGGCGACACCGTGTGGCAGCCCAAGGGCAACCTTCGTACCCAGACCAAGTACAAGGTCAACGCCATCGCGAAGGACAAGGACGGGCTGGCGTCCGCCAAGACCGCGAGCTTCACCACCGTCGTCCCCGCCAACACCTTCATCGGCTACTTCACGCCGGAGAACGGCCAGACGGTCGGCGTGGGCATGCCCGTGTCGATCAACTTCAACCGCGCCATCAAGAACCGTGAGGCGGTGGAGAGCGGGATCACCGTGACCGCCGACCCGCCGGTCGAGGTCGAGGGCCACTGGTTCGGCAACCAGCGCCTGGACTTCCGCCCGGAGGACTACTGGGCGGCCGGCACCAAGGTGACGCTGAGCCTGCGGCTCGACGGCGTCCAGGCCGAGAAGGGCGTCTACGGCAAGCAGGCCAAGGACGTCAGCTTCACGGTGGGCCGCCGTCAGGTGAGCACCGTCGACTCCAAGACGCACCAGATGTCGATCGAGCGCGACGGCAAGGTCATCAAGACCATGCCGATCACCTCCGGCGCCCCGTCGAACCCGACGTGGAACGGCCAGATGGTGATCACCGAGCGGCTCAAGGTCACCCGGATGAACGGCGCCACCGTCGGCTTCACCGACGACGACGGCAAGGGTGAGTACGACATCAAGGACGTGCCGCACGCTATGCGGCTGTCCAACTCGGGCACGTTCATCCACGGCAACTACTGGGCGTCCGCCGCCACCTTCGGCTCCGCGAACGTCAGCCACGGCTGCGTGGGTCTGCAGGACGTCCGCGGCGCGGGGAACAACGCGATGCCGGCGGCCTGGTTCTTCAACAACTCCATCGTCGGCGACGTGGTGGTCGTGAAGAACTCCGAGGAGAAGACGGTCCAGCCCGACAACGGTCTGAACGGCTGGAACCTGTCGTGGGACGAGTGGACGGCTCCGCAGAGCTGACCGCCCCCGACCGACCGTAACGAAGCCCGGCGCCCCGCGGTGCCGGGCTTCGTCGTGTCCGGTGTGAGCAAGCGCACCGGGCTCGCGGACGTTAGTGACCGCTAACCTCTGGTGCATGACTGCACATCTCGAGGTCTCCGAAGGCGTCGGTACGATCCGGCTGGACCGCCCGCCCATGAACGCGCTCGACATCGCCACCCAGGAGAGGATCCGGGAGCTGGCCGGGGAGGCGACCCGCCGGGAGGATGTCCGCGCGGTCGTCGTGTACGGCGGCGAGAAGGTCTTCGCGGCCGGTGCCGACATCAAGGAGATGCAGGTCATGGACCACGCGGCGATGGTCGCGCGGGCCCGGGGCCTGCAGGACGCGTTCACCGCCGTGGCGAAGATCCCCAAGCCGGTGGTCGCCGCGGTGACCGGGTACGCGCTGGGCGGCGGCTGCGAGCTCGCGCTGTGCGCGGACGTCCGCTTCGCGGGCGAGTCGGCGCGCCTGGGCCAGCCGGAGATCCTGCTCGGCCTGATCCCGGGCGCGGGCGGCACCCAGCGGCTGCCCCGGCTGATCGGCCCGTCGAAGGCCAAGGACCTGATCTTCACCGGCCGGATGGTCAAGGCGCCCGAGGCCCTCGCCATGGGCCTGGTCGACCGGGTGGTGCCGGACGCCGAGGTGTACACCGAGGCGCACGCGTGGGCGGCGCGGCTGGCCGCGGGGCCGGCGATCGCGCTGCGCGCGGCGAAGGAGTCGGTGGACGCGGGGCTGGAGACGGACCTGGAGACGGGGCTCGCGATCGAGCGGAACTGGTTCGCGGGACTGTTCGCCACCGAGGACCGGGAGACCGGGATGCGCAGCTTCGTGGAGGACGGACCGGGCAAGGCCACGTTCCGTTAGAGGGACGGCCGTCCGGGTGGTGACTTGACGCAACCTTAAGAGAACCTTAAGGAGTTGACGCGCGTCCACCGCGCACCACCCCCGGACAGCCCGGTGTTTGCGCAGGTCAACTCACCTGCTCCGACATAGAGATGCTTCTGGCATATGCCTGGAGCCGGGTTCGGAACGAGGGGTTCCGGTCGACCGAATCGACCGGAACCCCTCCGCGATCCGTCGCGCCCGGCCATGATGGGGGGCATGGCGGGACCGGAGGGAACGCAGCAGCCAGTGCGGCAGGCGCAAGCGGTGACGCGCCCGCGCCGGCCTGGCGGCGCCGCGGACGACGCGGCGGCCCGGGCGCTGGAGCTGTGCGGCGACCCCTCCGTCGACGAGGTCCGGCTGCCGTCGCGGCCCGAGTCCGCCGCCACCGCCCGCCGGCTCGCCCAGTCCGTGGCCCAGGGGGCCTGGGGGCTGAACACGCAGCTCACCGAGTTCGCGGTGTTATTGGTCTCGGAGCTGGTCGGCAACGCCGTCCGGCACACCGGCGCCCGGACGTTCGGATTGCGGATGGCGCGCCGCCGGGGCTGGATCCGGGTCGAGGTGCGTGATCCCTCGCGGGGGCTGCCGTGCCTGCTCCCCGTACGCGAGATGGACACCAGCGGGCGGGGACTGTTCCTGGTCGACAAGCTCGCGGACCGCTGGGGCGTGGATCTGCTGCCGCGCGGGAAGTGCACCTGGTTCGAGATGCGGGTGCCCGAGCGTTAGGACGGCGGCCGGAGCACGCGGGTCATCTCTGTCACCCGTCACAACACCCACCCCTCACACCGTCGATTTCCGGCCCGGAGCCCCGCGCGGGGCAGGAACGATCCGTTCCGAGCGCCTCAGCTTCACCTTCGCCGACCTGGCATCTCTCGTACGCGAACGCACATTCACGCACGACGCGCGAGATCCGGCCAACCTACGGATCGGTACATGACATGTACGTGTCGTAGTGGGATTCTTCCGTCAGCCCGTTGGGCTTCCCCGCAATCCGCACCACCGCTTGTTCTGCCCGACCGGCCACGACCGGCCGTTCGGTCCGTAGCAGGCCGCCCGCCCCACAGGGCGCGGCGGCCCGGCAGAAGGAGTCCGAGTGACGCGCACCCCCCAACGCCGGACGGCGGCGCTGGCCCTGCTCGCGGCAGCAGCACTCGCCGCGACCGGGCTCGGCACCGCGACGGCGGCACCCTCACCGCAGGCGACCCCGGCTCCGGCGAAGGTCGTGGAAAAGGCCGACGCCGGAACGCTTCCCGCGAAGCTCTCCCCCGCCAGGCGCACGGAGCTGATCAAGGCCGCCGACGCCGGCAAGGCCGACAAGGCCCGGCAGCTCGGCCTCGGCGCCCAGGAGAAGCTCGTCGTCCGTGACATCGTCCAGGACGCCGACGGCACGACGCACACCCGCTACGAGCGCACGTACAAGGGTCTGCCCGTGCTGGGCGGCGACATGGTCGTGTCGGAGGCCAAGGGCGGCAAGCTCAAGGGCGTGTCCATGGCGCACAAGTCGGATATCGCGCCTGCCACCACGACGGCCGCCGAGTCCGCGGACAGCGCCGAGGCATACGCCCTCGCCGAGTCCCGTCAGGAGGGCAGCGTCAAGACCGCGGCCGACAGCGTCCGCAAGGTCGTCTGGGCGGCGGAGGCCGGCACCCCCGTGCTGGCCTGGGAGACGGTCGTCGGCGGACTGCAGAAGGACGGCACCCCCAACGAGCTGCACGTGATCACCGACGCGGCCGGCGGCAAGGAGCTGTTCCGCTACCAGGGCGTCGAGAACGGCACCGGCAACACGATGTACTCCGGCTCCGTCACCCTGGGCACCCAGGCGTCCGGCAGCACGTACACGCTGACCGACACCACCCGCGGCAACCACAAGACGTACAACCTCAACCGCGGCACCTCCGGAACCGGCACCCTCTTCTCCGGCCCGGACGACGTGTGGGGCGACGGCACGCCCACCAACCTGGAGACCGCCGGCGCCGACGCCCACTACGGCGCCGCGCTGACCTGGGACTACTACAAGAACGTGCACGGCCGTACCGGTATCCGCGGTGACGGCGTCGGCGCGTACTCCCGCGTCCACTACAGCAGTGGCTACGTCAACGCCTTCTGGCAGGACTCCTGCTTCTGCATGACCTACGGCGACGGCTCGGGCAACACCCACCCGCTGACGTCCATCGACGTGGCCGCGCACGAGATGTCGCACGGTGTCACGGCGGCCACCGCCGGTCTCGTCTACTCCGGTGAGTCCGGCGGTCTGAACGAGGCGACCTCCGACATCTTCGCCGCGGGCGTCGAATTCGCGGCGAACAACCCCAACGACGTCGGTGACTACCTCGTCGGCGAAGAGATCGACATCAACGGCGACGGCACCCCGCTGCGCTACATGGACAAGCCGTCCAGGGACGGCGCGTCCAAGGACAACTGGTACTCCGGCATCGGCAGCATCGACGTGCACTACTCGTCCGGTCCGGCGAACCACTGGTTCTACCTGGCCTCCGAGGGCTCCGGCGCCAAGGTGGTCAACGGCGTCTCGTACAACAGCCCCACCGCGGACGGTCTGCCGGTCACCGGTATCGGCCGGGCCAACGCCGAGAAGGTCTGGTTCCGCGCGCTGACCACCAAGTTCACCTCGAACACCAACTACGCCGCAGCCCGTACGGGCACGCTCGCCGCCGCCGCCGAGCTCTTCGGCCAGGGCAGCGTGACGTACAACAACGTCGCCAACGCCTGGGCCGGCATCGGTGTCGGCGCCCGGATCGTCGACGGTGTCACGGTCACCAACCCCGGTGCCCAGTCCTCCGTCCAGAACCAGCCGGACACCCTGCAGATCCAGGCCACGTCCACCAACCCGGGCGCGCTGACCTACGCCGCGACCGGTCTGCCGGCCGGCCTGTCGATCAACGCCTCCACCGGTCTGATCTCCGGTACGCCGACCACCCTCGGTTCGTCCAACGTGACCGTCACGGTGCGCGACACCGCGAACAGCTCGGGCACGGCGTCCTTCGCCTGGACCGTCGGTGACGGCACCCAGACGGAGTTCGAGAACACCACCGACTACGCGATCAGCGACTACTCCACGGTGGAGTCCCCGATCGCCGTCACCATGGCGGGCAACGCGCCGGCCAACCTCCAGGTCAGCGTGAACATCATCCACACCTACCGCGGTGACCTCGTCGTCGACCTGGTCGCCCCCGACGGCACCGCCTACCGGCTGAAGAACTCCGGCGACGGCTCCGCCGACAACGTGATCGCCACCTACACCGTCAACGCCTCCAGCGAGGTCGCGACCGGCACCTGGAAGCTGCGCGTCCAGGACGTGGCCGGCGGTGACATCGGCTACATCGACAGCTGGAAGTGGTCGGCGGGTGGCGGCGGCCCCACGCCGCGGGTGTTCGAGAACACCGCCGACTACAACATCCCCGACCGGGGCCAGGTCGAGTCGCCGATCACGGTGGACGTGACGGGCAGCGCGCCGTCCGCCCTGCTGGTCGACGTCAACATCGTCCACACCTACCGCGGTGACCTCGTCATCGACCTGATCGCCCCCGACGGCACCGCCTACCGGCTGAAGAACTCCGGCGACGGCTCCGCCGACGACGTGATCGCCCAGTACACGGTCAACGCCTCCAGTGAGACCGCGGCCGGCGTCTGGAAGCTGCGCGTCCAGGACGTGGCCTCGCTCGACACCGGCTACATCAACAGCTGGAAGCTCACCTTCTAGCAGCGGCCGGGCGTTACGGACACACCGCTCACCACCGGCGCCGTCCTTCCCCCAGGGGGCGGCGCCGGTTCGCGTTTTCCCCGCTCGCCCCCTGTTCCGCGGCGCCGTGACATGGCAGGCTCCTCCGTTGCCCCCCGCGCACATCTGTTCGCAGCATCCGCAGCAAAGGAGTTCCAGCGTGCGTATCCCACCCCGTACGGCGGTAGCCCTGGCGACAGCGACCCTGCTCGCCACCGGACTCACCGCCCTCGGCGGCCCCGCGGGCGCGGCCCCGGCGCAGCCCGATCCGGGCGCGCTGCCGGCGAAGCTCTCGCCGGGCGAGCGCACCGCACTCATCAAGTCCGCCGACGCCGGAAAGGCCGCCACGGCCAAGGCGCTGAAGCTCGGCGCGTCGGAACAGCTCGTCGTACGCGACGTGCTGAAGGACCGGGACGGCACCGTCCACACCCGCTACGAGCGCACGTACGCTGGACTGCCCGTGCTCGGCGGCGACCTGGTCGTCCACACCGGCAAGGACGGCAGGGCGCTCGGCGTCACGAAGAAGCTCAGGGGCAGCCCGGCCGTCGACACGAAGGCGAGCGTGACCCCGGGCGGCGACTCCCGCAAGGTGGTCTGGGCGGGTGCCGACAAGCCGGTGCTGGCGTGGGAGACCGTCACCCGCGGCACCCAGGCCGACGGCACCCCGAGCGAGCTGCACACGATCACCGACGCCCGTAACGGCAAGGAGCTGTACTCGTACGAGGCGGTCCGGTCGGAGGGCACCGGCAACTCGATGTACGCCGGCACGGTGGCCCTGGGCACGACCGCGGTCGACGGCGGCTTCGTACTGACCGACGCCGGACGCGGCGGGCACACCACGTACGACCTGAACCACGCCACCAAGGGCCAGGGCACGGCCTTCACCGACGCCGACGACACCTGGGGCGACGGCACCGGGACCAACCCGCAGACAGCCGCGGTCGACGCCCACTACGGCGCCGCCGCGACCTGGGACTACTACCTGAACACCCATGGCCGCAACGGCATCGCGGACGACGGGCAGGCCGCGTACTCGCGGGTCCACTACGGCGACAACTACGTCAACGCCTTCTGGCAGGACTCCTGCTTCTGCATGACGTACGGCGACGGCATCGAGAACACCCACCCGCTGACCGCGCTGGACGTCGCCGGGCACGAGATGTCGCACGGTGTCACCGCGGCCACCGCGGGGCTCATCTACTCGAAGGAGTCCGGCGGGCTCAACGAGGCGACCTCCGACATCTTCGGCACCGCGGTGGAGTTCTCCGCGGACAACTCCGAGGACACCGGCGACTATCTGATCGGTGAGGAGGTCGACCTCTTCGGCGACGGCACGCCGCTGCGCTTCATGGACGAGCCGTCGAAGGACGGGGTGTCGGCGGACTACTGGTCGGTCAAGCTCGGCAAGCTGAACGTGCACTACTCGTCGGGTGTGGCCAACCACTTCTTCTACCTGCTCTCCGAGGGCAGCGGACAGAAGACGATCAACGGCGTGACGTACGACAGCCCGACGTTCGACGGGCAGCCGGTGAGCGGGATCGGCCGGGCCGCGGCCGAGCAGATCTGGTACCGGGCGCTGACCGTCTACATGACCAAGCGCACGGACTACGCGGACGCCCGGATCGCCACGCTGCAGGCCGCCGCCGACCTGTTCGGTGACGGCAGCGCCCAGCAGCAGGCGGTCGACCGCGGGTGGGCGGCGGTCAACGTCCACTGATCACGTACGGAGCGTGGGGGTGGGACGGCCCCGGGCCGTCCCACCCGGCTCAGGCGAAGGCGCGTCGCTGGGCTGCGGTCAGCCGCAGGACGGCGGCGATGCCGAACGCCGCCGCGGCGAGGGTCAGGACGTCGTCCGCCAGATACGCCGCCAGGGCCGGGCGCAGCTCCGCGGCCCCGGTCGCGTCCAGGGCCAGCACGCTTCCGGCGGTCGCGGCCACGCTGGATCCGACCCACGTCGCCCACCAGGTGGTGAGCAGTATGCGCGGCCCCGCCGCGGAGGCCCGCCAGATGTCATCGGCCATCCGCTTGGGCAGCCACCAGTTGAGGAACGGGATCAGCCAGCTCAGATAGATCCAGCCCGGCCGCATCCGCTGGCTCCCGGGGCTCAGATGCTCGGCGTTGGTGTAGCAGCGGCTGAACCACACGAGGAACGCCGACGCGGTGAAGACGATCGCCAGCCCCTGGAGCAGGTCGGTGTCCTCCCACTGACTCCGGGCGGCGGTGGCGTCGAGCTCGTCGGCCCACACCGTGATGTTGGTCTGCAGGATCAGCAGCTGTGCCGCCGCGCTCGCGCCGAGCAGGGCGACGGTCCAGCACGCGGCACCGACGACCGGCACCATGGCCGGCCGCGGCGCCGACTGGACCAATACGGTCGATTCCTCCTGAGTCATGCCCCCCACCTCCATGTTTTCGACGAAACGGAGCCGCAGCCTACCGGTGTCCGCGACACCGGCGACCAGCCGCGCGGAGCCGGGTTCCCACCGTCCGCTTTCCGTGCTGCCGACGGGGTCCCGGAAACGTGAACATTGCTCTACTCTGCCGCCATGCCGAGGATCCGTAAGGCCCTGACAGCCCTGGCGGCGTGTGTGGTTGTGCTCGCCGGAGCCGCGCCCGCGGCGGCGCACGAGGAGCGGCCGGTCGGGTTTCCCGACGGGTCGGGGAGCGTGCCCGAGTACCGGGACGGGGAGCCCGATCTGCTGGTGTGCAAGTCGGACCGGGCCGACTTCGAGCGGCGGGTGGCCGGGTTCCCGGCGGAGCTGCGGGAGCGGAATCTGCGGCTCTTCGAGCGGTGCCAGGACGACGGGTTCCGGCATGTGCAGGAGGCCGTGGACGCCGTCGACGAGGCGGGCACGAACATCGCGATCCTGCCGGGGCTCTATCAGGAGGAGCCCACCCAGCACGAACCCGGCGGGGAGTGCGCGGAGCTGAAGGCGCCGGACTCGTCGTTCGGGTACCAGATCCTGTCGTACGAGCAGCAGAAGCAGTGCCCCGCGAACCAGAACCTGATCGCGATCCTCGGCAAGAAGGACCTGCAGATCGAGGGGACGGGCGCGAGCCGCGGCGACGTCATCATCGACGGGCAGTACACCAAGCTGAACGTGATCCGGGCGGACGGCTCGGACGGGATCTACTTCCGGAACTTCACCGCGCAGCGGTCCACGTTCAACTCCCTCTACATCCTGGCCGGCGACGGGTTCGTCATCGACGACGTGCTGACCCGGTGGAACGACGAGTACGGCTTCCTGACGTTCGCCAGCGACCACGGGCTGTACAAGGACTGCGAGTCGTACGGCAACGGCGACTCGGGCATCTACCCGGGCAGCGCGTCCGACGTGAACAGCGGCCGGGGCTACGACGTCGAGCGCTACTCGATGGAGATCACGGGCTGCCGCAGCCACCACAACATGGTCGGCTACTCGGGCACCGCCGGTAACTCGGTCTGGGCGCACGACAACGAGTTCGACCACAACATGGCCGGCGCCACGATGGACAGCGCCTTCCCCGGGCATCCCGGACTGCCGCAGGACCACGCGAAGTTCGAACGCAATCTGATCCACGACAACAACCTGGACTACTATCGGTACGTCCGGGACGGCACCTGCGCCAAGCCGCCGGCCGAACGCGGCTACGAGAAGGGCGTGGTGTGCCCGCAGATCTCGGTGCCGGTCGGGTCGGGCGTCATCACGGCCGGCGGGAACTACAACCTGTTCGAGGACAACTGGATCTACGGGCAGCAGCGCACGGCGTTCGTGCTGCACTCGGTGCCGGCGTTCATCCGCGGCGAGAACAGCGTCGGCAAGCAGTGGGACACCTCGCACCACAACCGCTACATCGGCAACCACCTCGGGGTGGACCGGCAGGGCAACTCGCGGCCGAACAAGACGTCCGTGTGGTGGGACGGGCAGGGCGAGGGGAACTGCTGGTCGGACCTCTCGGGGCCGAGCAACCCGCCGACCCTGCCGTCGTGCGGCTCCTCGCCCGGCGAGGTCTCGGGCGGGAGCGACCGGATCGTCGGCGAGCCGGTGAAGCTGGCGCAGCTGCTGGTGTGCGCGGAGTACGACGTCAAGGCGCGCAAGCTGCCTGCCGGGTGCGACTGGTACGGGGCGCGGGGCGTCGAGCGGGTCGAGACGCAGATCGCGCTCGCGGTGGCGGCGGTGCTGGCGCTGGTGGGCGGCATGCTGTGGTGGCGCACCCTGCGCCGGGACCGGTGGGGGACGGCCGCCGCGGGAGTGGGGCTGGCGGGGCTGGTGCTGGACGTGATCGGGTCGGCGAGCTCGTACGCGCATACGGCGATCCCTCCGGTGGCGCTGCTGCTGCTCGGGCTGTGGTGGGGTGTGACGGGGTGGCGGCTGCGGGAGCAGCGGACGGTGTTCGGCTGGGTGACCGTCGGGCTCGGCGTGCTCACCCTGCTCGACGCCTTCGACAAGACGGTCGTGCTGATCCCGTGGACACCGCTCGGCCCGGCGTGGCTGCGCACGCTCGTGGGCATCGTCTGGGTGCTCTGGGCGGTGGTCGCGGCGGCCCGCCAGCCGCTGCACGCGGACGCGGCGCCGGACCCGGACGTGGACCCGGACCAGGGCGTGAACCCGGACGCCGGGACGGAGCAGCCCGTCCCGGCCGCGACCGCACCGGCCACCGACGACGGCCCGACCGACCCCGGCCCCGACCCTGACCCTGACCCGAAGGCTGCCACCGCATGACGCACCGCACCCCCACACACCTCACCCCCACACACCGCGCCTCCACGCACCACGCCTCCGCCCGCGACGCCTCCACGCCCCGGACCCACGGACGCCGCGCCACCGCCCGCCGCACCCGTACGCTCGTCCTCGCCCTGGTGCTCGCCGCGGCCCTGACGGCGGCCGGCTGCTCCCGTCCGACCACCCACCACAAGCCCGGCACCAGCCACGACACGGCGACCGGCCCCGTCGACCCGGCGACCCAGCCCCCGGACGAGTCGGGCAGCGACCTGCACGACGACGACCACGGCGACGGCAGCAACGGCAGCGGCGCCCAGGACACCCCCGACGACGGCCTCCCCGACAAGACCGTGCGCATCACCGTCGCCGGCGGAAAGGTCACCCCGCCCCCCGGCCGGATCGAGCTCGACCGGGGTGACCGCGTCGCCCTCGTCGTCACCACCGACCGCGCCGACGAGCTCCACGTCCACGGCGTCGACGCGTCCACCGCCCTCGCCGCCGGCCGGGCCACGACGCTGTCGTTCACCGTCGACCGCACGGGCCTCTTTGAGGTGGAGACCCACGAGTCGGAGCTGATCCTCACCCAACTCCTGGTCCGCTGATGCCGCTGCCACCGACGGCGCCCCACACCGGCGCCGGTGTGCTGCTCGCCCACGGCATCGGCGGGCGCCAGGACCTGCCGATCTCCGGCTTCTACGCCTACGCCGGCGCGTTCGCCGCCCTGTTCGTCTCCTTCCTGGCGCTGGGCCTCCTGTGGCCCACCCCCCGCTTCGCCGGCGCCACCGCCGGCCGCGCACTGCCCGCCGTCCTGCAACGGGCCCTCGACGGCCGCCCGCTGCGCCGGACCCTGCGCGTCCTCGGCCTCGCCGCCGCCCTGTTCGTCGCCGCCCACCTCCTCCTCGGCCCCGACGACCCCGACCGCAACCCGGCCCCCGGCGCGGTCTACGTCCTCCTCTGGGTCGGCCTCGTCCCCGCCTCCCTCCTCCTCGGCCCCGTCTGGCGCCCGCTCAACCCCCTGCGCGCCCTGCACGCCGCCGGCTGCCGCCTCCTCCACCGCGACATCCACGCGGGCCGCCCGCTGCCCGGGGGACTCGGCTACTGGCCCGCCGCCGCCGGACTGTTCGCCTTCACCTGGCTGGAACTCGCCTCACCCGAACCCGCCTCCCGCACCACCCTGCTCACCTTCCTCGCCTGCTACACCGCCGTGCAGCTCGCCTGCGCCGCCCGGTACGGCGCGCGCTGGTTCGACCGCGGCGACGCCTTCGAGACGTACTCCGCCCTCCTCGGTCATCTCTCCCCCCTCGGCCGACGCCCCGGCGACCGCCGGATCGTGCTGCGCAACCCCTTCCACAGCCTGGACGCCGTCCCCGCCGCGCCCGGACTCGCCGCCACCGTCTGCGTGATGCTGGGCAGCACGGCCTACGACGGCTTCTCCGCCGCCCCCTGGTGGATCAACACCCTGCAGACCTCCTCCCTCGGCCGGACCGGAGCCGCCACCGCGGGCCTGGCCACCGCCTGTCTCCTCGTCGCCGTGCTCTACACCGCCTGCGCCCACGCCGCCCGCCTGATCTCCCGCGGCGACCAACTCACCACCCGCCCCGTCCCCGCCTTCGCCCACTCCCTCCTGCCCATCGCCACGGGCTATCTGATCGCCCACTACTTCTCACTCCTAGCCACCGAAGCCCCACGCACAGTCACCATCGCATGGGGCACTGACAATCCCGCCCCACCTGCGGATCCACTCTCCCCCGCCGGCCTCGCCACGCTCCAGGTAACCGCAATCGTCACCGGCCACGTCCTCGGCGTGATCGCCGCCCACGACCGCTCGGTCCACCTCTTCCCCCCGGCCCGCGCACTCACCGGCCAGATCCCGCTGCTGATCCTGATGATCTGCTACACCACAGGGGGCCTAACCCTGCTCCTCCAGACGTAAGACGCAAGGCACAAAGCACAAGGCACAAAGCACAAAACAACCCGCACCCGCCGACGCAACGAGGGGACGGGCCGCAGCAGTGGCGGAGCGTAGCCCGGCACCGAGACCAAGGTCTCCACGTCCAGCGGAGCCACTGCTGCGGCCCGTCCCCGGACACACGACGCCAACAAAACCCGCAGGCACAAGCCGCAAGCAAAGCCCCGACCGAAGGTAAGGCGACAATGGACGGGATGCCACCACCCCCCCTCCGCCGCACCCCCGTCCAGCAGCGCAGCGCCCAGCGGCTGGGCCGGATCCTCGACGCCTGCGCCGCGCTCCTCGACGAGTCCGGCTACGAGGCGCTGTCCACCCGCGCGGTCGCCGAGCGGGCGGGCGTACCGATCGGCTCGGTGTACCGATTCTTCGCCGGCAAGCGCGAGCTGGCCGCCGCCCTCGCCCACCGCAACCTGGACGAGTTCACCCGCCGCGTCCAGGACCGCCTGGCCGGGCGACCGCAGGACGGCGGCTGGCGCCCCGTCATCGACACGATGCTCGACGAGTACCTGGCGATGAAGCGCTCCGTCCCCGGCTTCGCCCTGATCGACTTCGGCGTCCCCGGCGCCCCCGACCCGGTCTTCTCCACCAACCACCAGGTCGCCGACCGCCTGTGCGAACTGCTCGGGGCCCGCCTGGAGATCCCGGCGACCCCAGAGCTCCGCCGCGCCTGCCTGGTCGCGGTGGAGGCCGCGGACGCCCTGCTCCAGCTGGCGTTCCGCACCGACCGGGCCGGCGACCCCGCCCTGATCCCCGAGATCCGCGTCCTCCTGCACGCCTATCTGGCCCGCACCCTGGACCCGTAGCCGCGGAGCGATGCAGACCGGCCAAACCTACGACGGGTCTCGCCGAGGTCCAACGGGTCGGTTAATGTCCCATACGGGGCCACAACGCCCCCACTCGTTACGGACGAGTAGTTCACACACGGCCGGAACTCGCCGTGGCACGACCGCATCCCGCAGTCCCCCCTGCGACCCCGCACGCCCTCTGTCACCGCTCCACGCCCCCGAACCGTGACGCCAGGTGATCCCATGTCCGCGCAGACCGGCCGCATACCCGTCCTCGACGTCCGCCCCCGCGTCGACTGCGGGGCCCGCCCCGCGAAGGCCGTGACCGGTGAGTCGTTCGACGTCACCGCCACGGTGTTCCGCGAGGGGCACGAGGCGGTCGGGGCGAACGTGGTGCTCGTCGATCCGGCCGGCCGCCCCGGCCCGTACACCCCGATGCGCGAACTGGCCCCCGGCACCGACCGCTGGGGCGCCGAGGTCACGCCGACCGCCGAGGTCCGCTGGACGTACCGCGTCGAGGCCTGGGGCGATCCGCTGGCGTCCTGGCGCCGGGCGGCGGAGATCAAGGTGCCGGCCGGCGTGGACCCCGACCTCGTGCTGGAGGAGGGCGCGCTGCTGCACGAGCGCGCCGCCCGCGGGGTGCCGCGGGTGCACCGGCCGGCGCTGCTGGCCGTGGCACAGGCACTGCGCGAGGAGACCTGGCCGGTCGCCGAACGGCTGGCCGCCGCCCTCGATCCGGCGGTGGTCGGGCTGCTGGCCCGCCATCCGCTGCGCGAGCACGTCACCGCCTCCGGGTCGCTGCCGCTGCTGGTGGAGCGCGAACGGGCGCTGTACGGCGCGTGGTACAAGCTGTTCCCCCGCTCCGAGGGCGCGGCGGGGACCACCGGCGGCACCCTGCGCACCGCCGCCGAACGGCTGGCGGGCGTCGCGGCGATGGGCTTCGACGTGGTGTATCTCCCGCCCGTCCACCCCATCGGGTCCGCGTACCGCAAGGGCCCCGGCGGCAGTCTCTCCCCCGGCCCGGACGACCCCGGCAGCCCGTGGGCGATCGGCTCGGCGGCGGGCGGGCACGACGCGGTGCACCCGGAGCTGGGCACCCTCGGCGACTTCGACCACTTCGTGGCGACCGCCCGTACCCACGGCCTCGAGGTGGCGCTGGACTTCGCGCTGCAGTGCTCCCCCGACCACCCGTGGGTGGAGAAGCACCCCGACTGGTTCCGCCGCCGCCCGGACGGCTCCGTCGCGTACGCCGAGAACCCGCCGAAGAAGTACCAGGACATCTACCGTTCCTATTCAGTGAGCAGGAGTGGGTGTTGGATCCATTCCTGCTCGCTGCGGACATCCCGAACGGTGTTGGGTGTCCTGGTCGCCTGCTTTCGCCCGGGGTCCGGTGGCACGGATCGTGTCCGTGGTCCGGGGGTCCGGGGGCGGGTTTCCTCACGCCGTCGGGTGTCGTGTCCGGCCTGGGCGGTCCGATGCCCCTGTCCATCGCTCCGGTGGGCAGGGGGCGGTGCCGTCCGTCGCCGGATACGGTGCCCGAGGGCGCGTCGTCCGATCGCCACCGCAGCGGCATCGTGACGAGTCGGTGTACGTGTGCTGGTGGTGAGGGGCTTCTGCCAGTGCCGGGCGCCCCAGCGTGAGGTATAGGCCGGGTCGACCGCGACGATCGGGATGCCGAGTTCGGCGGCCATCGACACCAGCCGCGCCCGCAGCCGCGCCACCGGCATCCCCGCGATCAGATGCCGGAAGCGTTTGCGCCGGCCGTGTTTCTCCCGGGTGGTCTCGGCGGTGAAGTCCAGGTCCTCGACCGCGACCGCCAGGTGGTGCCGGTCGGCCCAGTGCAGGAGCCGGGTCAGCGCGTGGCGGATCTGTGCGTCGCGGTGTGTGGCCGGGCCGGTGAGGTCGTAGGCGAAGCGGCGGGGTTCGCCGACGGGGTTGCCGTGCGGGTCGAGGCGCCAGGCGGCAAGGTGGTCGGCGTTGGTGTCCACCCCCACCACACCCCCGGCAACCGCCGCCGCCAGCGGCACCGCCTGCACCGGTGGGAGGGTCCAGGCGGCGGTCACGTACCAGCGTCCGCGCGACGGCTCGAAGGGGACGCGATACGCGACAGCCCGGTTCGCGGTGACGCGGTCGGCCCACTCGTCGCCCCGGTGCGCGAAAGCGACCGGACCGCTGAGGGTGTAACGGCCGTGAGGGGCGTTCGCCAGATGCGCCAAAGGGGCGGGCAGCCTGATGCTGACGTCCCCGCCCGGTGTGACGCGGATGGTCTCGTTCCCGAACCGCTTCCCACTCTCCCCGTCCGCCGACAGGAACCAGCGCGCCGCCTCCCACCCCGCACGCCACTGCTCCCGGGTCAGTCCCGCCTGCTCCAGGTGGTGGCGGTTGCGGGCGCGTCCCTTTCCGCCGCGTACCACCCGCACCCGCCCCGCCTCGTAATCGGCACGCTGCGCGTCGAGCCGGTCCCGCAGGACCCGCAGGCGGCGTGACTTGGCGAACCACTCCCGCTGGGAGCCGTAACCGCCCGGCGCCTGCTTGCTGCCCTTCGCGCCGATCGGCAGCGACAGCCGGTGCGAGATCGTGGCGATGCCGGCCTGAAGGTTCTGGATGTGTGCGTGCTGCCCTCGCCGGGCCAGTCCCCACTGATCGTGCGACGCCTTCGTGATCGACCTCGCCCACCGCGACGACGACTTCCCGGTCAGCGCCCGCTTACGCACCGCCCACGACTCCGCCGAATGCGCCGTCCCGTCCGCACAACGCTGCTTCAGGTCCGCCGACGCCAGCGAACCCAGATGCGCGCCGACCTGCCGCAGCACCTCCACGTCCCCCGGCGTGAGGTGCTTCAGACGGGTACGCACCGACACCCCGGACGGACCCGCCACCACGAACGACTCCGCCAACACCCGCACCACACCACCCCCCACCCAGATCAACCCGGCCCAGTCCCGTGATCAACGACCCCGGACCACAAAAGTCACCCCATCAGACAAACCCACAGACGCCACACACTCACTCCGGCACACTCACGCTCACCCATACACACTCATCAGCCAACAGCTCCAACCCCGGCCCGCTGAAGCCCGACCACGTCCCGTGGCACGACCACCCCACCAGCCTCACCCTCACCCTCCCCCCACTGGCGACGGTATGGCTGCGCCCGAGCTGAGAGCCCGGGGTAAGAGCCCGGGGCGATCAGCCGAACAGCCCCTCCTGCTCGGGCCCCGGCCCGTCGAGCACCGCCCGCAGCCGGCGTACGACCGCACGCCACTGCTGCCCCCGGCCGCTCTCGTCCCACAGCTCCGCCAGCTCCGACTCCTCCCCCACGACCCGGTCCAGCGCCCGCACCGCCAGCGCCGGGATCCACCCGGGTATCTCCGCCATGGGCTCCTCCGGCCCGTACACCCCCAGCGGATCCCCGCCCGGCAGCCCGGCGGCGATCACCGCCGCGCCCGCGACGGCGTGGTCCCCCAGATCGCCGTCCAGATAGCCCTCCCCCTCGGCCGCCATCAGCAGCGCCTTCTCTATCGCCCCCAGCCGCTCGTCGGCGGGCAGCTCGTCGAGGTCACCGGCAAAGTCCGCCGCGTGATCGTTGTCGAATGGCCCCATGCCCCACGTACCCATACGCACATGCTGACAGGGGCCACTGACAATCACCCTGACCAGGCAAAACACCGAATTCCAGCGGGACTACACCAGTGCGTCCTTGTACGCGATGTTCACCCGCCGGTCCCCCTCGTCCCCCGACGCGAACCCGAAACTCAGCCGCGGCAGATAGGCACCGGCCGCCGCCGGATCCGGGACCAGCATGATGTTCATCCCCTCCGGCTCCCGGAAGACCAGGCTCTTCAGCGCCCGCGTCAACGCGCGCTCCGAGTACGCCGAGTTGAGGTCGACCTTCGTGATGTACGTCGTCCCCACATCGGTCGTGTCCGCCGGCCCGCCGCTCTTGTAGGACTCCCCCTCCAGCATGTACATCCACGACCCGTACAGACAGAACCCCTGCGAGTCGTACACCGGCGCGGGCAGGTTCTGCCGCAGCAGCAGCGGCGCCCCGAGCGGCGCGGCGACCGCCTTGGCCAGATCCCATACGGCCGCCTGCGTCTGCCCGTTACGGCCGAAGCGTACGAGCAGCCGCCGGTGCTGCATGTCCACCACCGCCCGCGGCGAGGACAGCGTGCTGCCCGTCCCCGGCAGCTGCAGCGGGTCGGGGGTGCGGTCGCGGAAGTCCATGTCGGCGCGGTCCTGCGCGTCGTCCCAGTGGAAGCTGCGCGGCGGTTCGGCGGTGGGCGGGCCCAGATAGCGGATGCGGCAGACCTTCGTGCCGAATCCGGTGGTGCCGGCGGCGTTGAGCTGCGAGTCGTACTCGATCCACAGATACGGGGCGGATCCGGCGGCCGTCGGTTCGACGCCGAACTGGGCTCCGTGGCCGAAGCCGCGCAGATACATCCGGCCGAGCTTCGTGGAGCCGTCGGCGCTCAGCTTGGTGATCGCGATGTCGCCCTGGGCCAGCCGGGTGGCGTGCGACACGCCGTCGCCCGGGTTGTACATCACCTGGGCGACGTACCAGTGCTTGTTGAGGTGGTCGTAGCCGGCGCTCTGCATGACGGTCGGGCACCACGACGTCTTGTGCATGAATAACGCGTCGGATCCGTCGGCCAGATCGAAGGACGGCGTGGCGGGCAGCGCCTGGGCCGCGGCGTGCGCCCGTCCGGTGAGACCGGTCAGCGCGAGCCCCGCGGCGACGGTGCCGCCCGTCCTCAGCAGTCCCCGGCGTGACAGTTCCATCGTCTTCCCCTCGTTGATCATCGGTTGCCCGGCGAGGGTAAAACGCCGGGCCCCCGGCTCGGCAAGGGGGCCCGACGCATTTCGGCCGGTGGTGAATCAGGCGTCCGCGGACCGTTTCTCCAACGACGCCTGCGCCGGCACACCGGCCGCCGGCACGTCGTCCAGCAGGGTCGTCTCGTCGAACGGCAGCCGTCCGGCGAGGACCTCGTCCACCCGCGCCCGGTCGATCTCCTTGGTCCAGGTACCGACCAGGACACACGCCACCGCGTTGCCCGCGAAGTTCGTCAGCGCCCGGGCCTCGCTCATGAAGCGGTCGATGCCGACGATCAGCCCGACGCCGTCGACCAGTTCCGGCCGGTGCGACTGGAGCCCGCCGGCCAGCGTGGCGAGTCCGGCGCCGGTGACTCCGGCGGCGCCCTTGGACGCCACGATCATGAACAGCAGCAGCGAGACCTGCTCCCCGATGCTCAGCGGGTCGCCCATCCCCTCGGCGATGAACAGGGAGGCCATCGTCAGATAGATCGCGGTGCCGTCGAGGTTGAAGGAGTACCCGGTCGGCACGGTGATGCCGGCGACCGGCTTGGACACGCCCAGGTGCTCCATCTTCGCGATCAGCCGCGGCAGGGCCGACTCGGAGGAGGACGTGGACAGGATGAGCAGGAACTCGCGCCCCAGATACTTGAGCAGCGGCCACAGGCTGATCCCGGCGATCGTCCGCAGCAGCAGCCCGAGCACACCGAAGACGAAGACCACGCAGGTGGCGTAGAAGCCGAGCATGATCATGGCGAGGGACTTCAGCGCGTCCATACCGGTCTCGCCGACGACGGCGGCCATCGCGCCGAACGCGCCGACCGGCGCCGCCCACATGATCATCGCGAGGACCCGGAAGACGAGCCGCTGGATGTGCTCCACGCCCCGCAGCACCGGCTGCCCGGCCTTGCCCATCATCTGCAGCGCGAACCCGCACAGCAGCGCCACCAGCAGCGTCTGCAGCACCTCGCCCTCGGTGAAGGCGGACACCAGGGTGGTGGGCACAATGCCCAGCAGGAAGTCGGTGGTCGACTCGGCGGCGCCCGCCGCCTGCTCCGCTCCCGCGCCCTTGGTGGCCTCGGTGAGGTGCAGGCCGGAGCCCGGGTCGATCAGATTGCCGACGACCAGGCCGATCGCGAGGGCGACGGTCGACATGACCATGAAGTAGCCGAGGGCGAGGCCGCCCACCGCGCCGACCTTGGCGGCCTTGCGGACCGATCCGACGCCGAGCACGATCGTGCAGAAGATGATCGGCGAGATCATCATCTTGATCAGATTGACGAAGCCGGTGCCCAGGGGCTTGAGCTCCTTGGCGAAGTCGGGCGCGGCGAACCCGACGGCGATGCCGGCGAGCACCGCCGCGATCACCGCCAGATACAGATAGTGGGTACGGTCCCGCCTGGCGTGTGGCGGCGGCGCGTGCGTCGTCCCGGACGGCTGCGCGGACACGGTGGCCTCCTGGTGAGGTCGTCGTTTCGGGGGTCCCGGCGACTATCCATCCAGGTGTGAGTGGGGTCACTGTTGCGTTCATTGAGTTCACCGCGCACAGCAAAGGCAGACTGACTACCATGCGCGTGCCCTTCCCCCGCAGCCTCGCCGGCCGGCTGTTCGTCATCCAGGTGGTCCTGATCACCGCCGTGGTGGCGGGCTGCTCGGTGTACGTGTACTTCGGCGAGCACGCCCGCGCCGAGCGCTCGGCGCAGGAGCGGGCCCGGGCGGTGGCCGTGTCGGTCGCGGACTCGCCGGTGGTGACGGCGGCGCTGGCGGACCCCGATCCCTCCGCGCTGCTCCAGCCGTACGCGGAGGAGGTACGCCACGACGCGGGCGTCACGTTCATCACGATCATGGCGCCCGACGGCACCCGCTACACCCACCCCAACCCCGACCGGATCGGCGAGCGGTTCGTCGGCCACCGGGAGCGGGCGCTGCGCGGGGAGACGTTCGGCGAGACGTATCCCGGGACGCTCGGCACGTCGGTACGGGTCGTCGCGCCGGTGACGGACGCCGACGGGAAGGTCGTCGGGCTGGTCAGCGCCGGGATCCTGCTGGAGCGGATCACCGAGGAGGTGCGCCGGCAGGTCGTGTCGCTGCTGTGGGTGGCGCTGGGGGCGGTCGCGCTCGGCGGGGCGGGCACGTATGTGATCAACGCGCGGCTGCGCCGGCACACCCACGGGATGAACGCCGCCGAGCTCAGCCGGCTGTACGAGTACCACCAGGCGGCGCTGCACGGTGTCCGCGAGGGGCTGCTGCTGCTCGACGGCCAGCGGCGGATCGCCCTGGTCAACGACGCCGGCCGGGAGCTGCTGGGCGTACCGGACGACCCGGTCGGCCGGTACGTGACGGACCTCGCCCTCCCCCCGCCGCTCACCGGCGCCCTGCTGGCGGCGGAGCCGCGGGTGGACGAGCTGCATCCGACGGCGGAGCGGATCCTGGTCGTCAACACCTCGCCGGTGTCCGGCGGCCTCCGCCGCGGCACCGTCGTCACCCTGCGGGACCACACCGAGCTCCAGGCGCTGGCCGGCGAGCTGGACTCCGTACGCGGGCTGGCCGAGGCCCTGCGCTCGCAGGCGCACGAGGCGGCGAACCGGCTGCATACCGTCGTCTCGCTGATCGAGCTCGGGCGTACGGAGGAGGCCGTCGGCTTCGCCACCCAGGAGCTGGCGCTGGCCCAGGCGCTGACCGACCAGGTGGTGGCCGCGGTGGCCGAGCCGGTGCTGGCGGCGCTGCTGCTGGGCAAGGCGGCGCAGGCCGGTGAGCGCGGCGTGGAGCTGGAGCTGGCCCCCGGCAGCCGGATCGACGACGGGGTGCTGCCGCCGGCGCTGACCGCCCGGGACCTGGTCACCGTGCTGGGGAATCTGATCGACAACGCCCTCGACGCCGCCCAGCAGTCCGGCGCGGGCGCGCGGGTCACGGTGACGGCGCGCGCGGACGAGCGGGAGCTGCTGCTGGCGGTGGCGGACACGGGGCCGGGGATAGCGGAGGCGGACGAGGTGTTCACCCGGGGCTTCTCGACGAAGGGCGGCGGCCGGGGGCTGGGCCTCGCGCTGGTCCGCCAGGCGGTGCGCCGCGCCGGGGGGACAGTGACCGTGACGGAGGCGGCGGGGGGCGGCGCGGAGTTCACCGTACGGGTGCCGCGGCCCGCCGCCGCGCTGGAAGGGGCCGCGCGATGACCGGGCTGCGGGTGCTGGTCGTCGAGGACGACCCGGTGGCGGCGGACGCCCACCGGCTGTACGTCGAACGCGTCCCGGGCTTCACCGTGGCGGCGGTCGCGCACTCCCGCGCGGCGGCCGTACGGGCGCTCGCCGAACCGGACGCCGCCGTCGACCTGATCCTCCTCGACCTCTACCTCCCCGACGGCCACGGCCTGCGCCTGCTGCGCGCCCTGCGGGCCGCCGGACACCGCGCCGACGTCATCGCGGTGACCTCGGCGCGCGATCTGGAGGTCGTGCGCGAGGGGGTGTCGCTGGGGGTGGTCCAGTACGTCCTCAAGCCGTTCGCGTTCGCCACCCTGCGCGACCGCCTCGAGCGCTACCGGGACTTCCGCGAGGCGGCGGGCGGCGAGGCCGGCGGCCAGGACGAGGTCGACCGGGCGCTGGCCACCCTCCGTACCCCGCAGCCGGCCGCCCTGCCCAAGGGCCTCAGCGCGCCCACCCTCTCCGCCGTGACCACGGCCCTGCGCGACGCGGGCGCGACGGGCCTGACGGCCTCCGCGACCGGCACCGGGCTGGGCATCTCGCGGATCACGGCCCGCCGCTATCTGGAGCATCTGGTGGACACCGCCCGGGCCGAACGGGCCCCGCAGTACGGCCAGGTGGGCCGCCCCGAACTGCGCTACCGCTGGACGGGATCACGCCCCGACCAGGCATGACCGCGGGCGTAAAAGGGCAGTACAACGTTGTCGCAATCCCCTGCGAACCCTCTTGACCCACCGGTAGTACGCGCTTACGTTCCCCGCAGCCTTCCGAGCGTTCAACCCGAGCCGCCCCAGGAGGTCTTGCTCCCATGCGCCCACTCCCGCGCTCCATCCCTCTGATCCTGGCCGCCGCACTCGCCACCACCGCGCTGACCGCCTGCGGCAGCGACTCCGGCAGTGACAAGGACACCGTCAAGGTCCAGTACAAGCGCTCCACCGACGCCAAGAACAAGATCTTCGACCGCGAACTGGAGGCGGTGAAGAAGGAGTTCGAGGAGAAGTTCCCGGACAAGAAGGTCGAGCTCGTCCCGCTGAAGGTGCCGGACGAGCAGTACTACACCAAGGTCCAGCAGATGATCCGGACCAAGAAGACCTCCCCCGACCTGGTGTACGAGGACACCTTCCTCATCAACTCCGACATCACCGCCGGATTACTCACGCCCCTGGACGGCTATCTGAAGAAGTGGCCCGACTGGGACCAGTACATCGACACGGCGAAGACGGCTGCCCGCGGCCAGGACGGCAAGACCTACGGCGTCCCGGACGGCACTGACACCCGCGGCCTGTGGTACAGCAAGGAGCTCTTCGAGAAGGCGGGCCTGCCGGCCGACTGGCAGCCGAAGAACTGGGACGACGTCCTGTCCGCGGCCCGCACGGTCAAGCAGGAGCTCCCGGACGTCATCCCGCTGAACATCTACACCGGCAAGGCCGTCGGCGAGGCCGCCTCCATGCAGGGCTTCGAGATGCTGCTGTACGGCACCGAGGACACCTTGTACGACGAGAGCGCCAAGAAGTGGGTGGCCGGCAGCCAGGGCTTCAAGGACGCCCTCGGATTCGTCGAGACGGTGTTCAAGGAGAAGCTCGGCCCCGACCCGCAGGACGCCCTCGACCCGAACGCCGGCACCAAGGTCGCCACCGAATGGTTCCCGCAGGGCAAGCTGGCCATCGACCTCGACGGCTCCTGGATGGGCAACAACTGGCAGGAGACCGGCGCGAAGCCGTGGCCCGAGTGGACCGAGGCGCTCGGCCAGACCGCGATGCCCACCCAGAACGGCCAGGCACCCGGCCGGGTGTCCATGTCCGGCGGCTGGACCTGGGCCATCCCGTCCAACGCCGGGAACCCGGACCTCGCGTTCGAGTTCATGAAGATCGCCCAGTCGCAGAAGAACTGCACCCGGCTGACCATGGCCAACGGCCAGATCGCCGTCCGCAAGGACGTCGCGGCGGACCCGGAGTACCAGGACTACGTGCCCGGCATCAAGTTCTTCACGGACCTGGTCGCCGACACCCACTACCGTCCGGCGCTCCCCGTCTACCCGCAGGTCTCCACCGCGATCCAGGAGGCGATGGAGCAGGTCACCACCGGTGACGCGGCAGTGGACGACGCGGCGAAGTCGTACGACGAGCAGCTGGAGTCCATCGCCGAGGGCCAGGTAGTCCGGCAGTGACCGCGACGGTCGGGTCCCCGGGCGCCGCCGCCGGCGCGGCGCCCGGGGCGCGGGCGCCGCGCCCGGTGCTGCGCGCCCTGCTGCGGGGGCTGCCCGTCGGCCCCTCGCTGGTCCTGCTGCTGCTGTTCCTGGCCGGCCCGATCGCGTACTGCGTCTGGATCGCGTTCACCGATCTGCAGCTCAGCGGGCAGGCGGAGTCGTCGTTCGTGGGGCTGGAGAACTTCCGTACCGCCTTCGGCGACGACGGGTTCGTCAACGCCGTCAAGCTGACCCTGGTCTTCACGTTCGTCTCGTCGGTCGTCGGCCAGAACACCCTGGGGCTGGCGCTGGCGGGGCTGATGGTCCGGGCCTCCAAGGCGGTACGGACCGTCACGGGCGCCGTCGTGATCACCTGCTGGGTGGTCCCGGAGGTGGTGGCGGGCTTCCTGCTGTACGCGTACTTCCGCCGCGACGGCACGCTCAACGAGATCCTGGGCCACCTCCATCTGCCCGACCAGAACTGGCTGTACACGCTGCCGATCCTGGCGGTGTCGTTCGCCAACATCTGGCGCGGCACGGCGTTCTCGATGCTCGTCTACAACGCGGCGCTCGCCGAGATCCCCAAGGAGATCACCGAGGCCGCGGAGGTCGACGGCGCGAACGGCTGGCGCCGGATCCGGCACATCACGCTGCCGATGATCCGCCGCTCCATCGGGACCAACCTGATGCTCAACACCCTGCAGACACTGTCCGTCTTCGGCCTCATCTGGGCGATGACGCGCGGCGGGCCCGGCGACCGCAGCCAGACCCTGCCGTTGTTCATGTACGAGCAGGCGTTCAAGAACAACCTGATCGGCTACGGGACCGCCGTGGCCCTGCTGCTGCTCGTCGTCGGTGCCCTGTTCTCGCTGATCTATCTGCGTCTGCTGCGCACGGAGGTCTGAGTGCCCCGGATCACGGCGCGTGTGCGCCGCAACTCCCGCCGGCTCGCCGCCGACGCCGCGCTGCTCCTCGCCGCGGCGGCGTTCGCGCTGCCGCTGCTCTGGCTGGTGCTGTCGTCGCTGGACGCCGGCGCGGGGCTGACGGTGAAGCTGCCGGACGACTACACGCTGGACAACTTCGACCAGGTGCTGACGCCCGAGATGACGTTCACCCCGCTGCTCAACAGCCTGCTGCTGTGCGGCGGGGCGACGCTGATGACGGTGGTGTGCGCGGCGCTGGCGGCGTATCCGCTGTCGCGCTTCCAGGGGCGGCTGAACCGGCCGTTCATGCTCACCATCCTGTTCACGACGTCGCTGCCGATCACCGCGATCATGGTGCCGGTGTACGGGCTGTTCGTACAGACCGATCTGATCGACACCATGTACGGGACGGCGCTGTTCCTGGCGGCGTCGTCGCTGCCGTTCGCCATCTGGCTGATGAAGAACTTCATGGACGGGGTGCCCCGGGTGCTGGAGGAGGCCGCCTGGACGGACGGGGCCTCGGCCATGCAGGCGCTGGTGCGGGTCATCCTGCCGATGATGGGGCCGGGGATCGTGGTGGTGACGATCTTCTCGTTCATCATGATGTGGGGGAACTTCTTCGTCCCCTTCATGCTGCTGCTGACGCCGGACCAGTTCCCGGCGTCCGTCAGCATCTTCGAGTTCTTCGGGAACACCGGGTCGGTGATCTACGGGCAGCTGGCGGCGTTCTCCATCATCTACACGTCGCCCGCGGTGCTGTTGTACGTGCTGATCTCACGCCGGCTGGGGGGTGGGTTCACGCTGGGCGGGGCGGTAAAGGGCTAGAACACCGATTCGGCCTCGTCCATCCGGCTCGCCGGGACCGTCTTCAGCTCGGTCACGGCGTCCGCCAGGGGGGCCATCACGATGTCGGTGCCGCGCAGCGCCGTCATCATGCCGAAGTCGCCGCGGTGCACGGCCTCCACGGCGTGCCAGCCGAAGCGGGTGGCCAGGACCCTGTCGTACGCGGTCGGGGTGCCGCCGCGCTGGACGTGGCCGAGGATCACCGGCTTGGCCTCCTTGCCCAGGCGGTCCTCCAGCTCGGCGGCCAGCCGGTTGCCGATGCCCTGGAAGCGTTCGTGGCCGAACTGGTCGATCTCGCCCTTGCGGTAGTCCATCTGGCCCTCGGCCGGGTGGGCTCCCTCGGCAACGCAGACCACGGCGAACTTCTTGCCGCGGGCGAAGCGCTCCTCGACCATCGCGCAGAGGGCGTCCACGGAGAACGGGCGCTCCGGGAGGCAGATGCCGTGGGCGCCGCCGGCCATGCCCGACTCCAGGGCGATCCAGCCGGCGTGGCGGCCCATCACCTCGACGACCATCACGCGCTGGTGGGACTCCGCGGTGGTCTTCAGGCGGTCTATCGCCTCGGTGGCCACGCCGACGGCGGTGTCGAAGCCGAAGGTGCGGTCGGTGGCGGAGATGTCGTTGTCGATCGTCTTGGGAACGCCGACGACCGGGAGGCCGGCCGCCGCGAGCATGCTGGAGGCGGTGAGGGTGCCTTCGCCGCCGATCGGGATCAGGGCGTCGAGGCCGAGCTCGCGGCTGAGGTCCTCCGTCTCCTCGCAGGCCTGGCGGAGGCGGGCCCGCTCCAGGCGGGAGGAGCCGAGGATGGTGCCTCCCCGTGCGAGGATGCCGCTGACCGCGTCGAGGTCGAGTTTGCGGTAGCGGGCCTCCAGGAGGCCCTTGAAGCCGTCCTCGAAGCCGATGACCTCGTCGCCGTGGCCGGCCACGGCTCGGTGGACGACCGAGCGGATGACGGCGTTGAGGCCGGGGCAGTCGCCGCCGGCGGTCAGGACTCCGATGCGCATGTGGGTTTTCTCCGGGGGGTCGGTCGCCGCACGTCAGGTCGATTCTTCCACGGCGGCGGGGGCACCGCTCCCGGGGCTCCGCCCCGGACCCCGGTCGGCGCTGCGCGCCTCGTCCTCAAGCGCCGGACGGGCTGTAATGGGGTGCTTTTGCGTCTCTGCCTCGCCTTGCGGACGTGCCGGGAGGCAGTCCGTTCACCCCCTGTTCCCGCCCCCGCCGGTGAAGGTTCTCCGTCCGTGCATCGACCGCACGCCGTGGGCGTACTCCTCCCCCACCCAAAGCAGCCCGCCGGGCACCGTCCCCCGGGGCGAAGGTATCGTCGGCGGTGGGATTGTGTGCATTCTGCGTGACACTACGTGACCGGGAGAGAGCGTGACTCGCAGCGTCTACGTTGCCGGGGTGGGCCGGGGTGACGGGCGGCAGGTGGTTGAGCTCGGGATGATGGAGCTCCTCACCCGGCAGGTGGAGCGGGTGGGGGTGTTCCGGCCGCTCGCGCATGACGAGGCCGACCCCGTGTTCGACCTGATGCGCGCGCGGTACCGGCTGTCGCAGGCGCCCGGGTCCGTGCTCGGGATGCGGTACGAGGAGGCCTCCGCCGTCCAGGCCGAGCACGGCACCGACGAGCTCGTGTCCCGGCTGGTGCGGCGCTACCACGACATCGCCGACGACTACGAGGTCGTCCTCGTCCTCGGCAGCGACTACGCCGACACCAGCATCCCCGCGGAGCTCAGCCTCAACGCCCGGCTCGCCAACGAGTGCGGCGCCGTCGTCATCCCCGTCGTCGGCGGCCAGGGTCACACCGCCGACGTGCTGGTCCCCGAGGTGCGCAACGCCCTGCACGCGTTCACCTCGCTGGGCTGCGACGTCCTCGCGATGGTCGTCAACCGGGTCGGCGACGCCCACGCCCAGCAGGCGGCCCGCGAGCTCGGCGGCCATCTGCCCGTGCCGGTGTACGTGCTGCCGGAGGACCCCGCGCTGTCCGCGCCCACGGTCTCCCAGGTCAGGACGGCGCTGGGGGCGCGCGTGCTGATGGGCGACGACTCCGGGATGGCCCGTGACGTACGGGACTACGTCTTCGGCGGCGCGATGCTCCCCGCCTTCCTCCCCGCCCTGACCCCGGGCGCGCTGGTGATCACCCCCGGCGACCGGGCGGACCTGATCATCGGCTCCCTGGCCGCCCACTCGGCCGGCGCGCCCGCCATCGCCGGGGTGCTGCTGACCCTCGGCGAGCGGCCCGGGGACGAGACGATGGCGCTCGCCGCCCGGCTGGCCCCGGGGACGCCGGTGCTGGCGGTGGACGACGGCTCGTTCAGGACGGCCGCCGAGCTGGCCACCCTCGAGGGCCGGCTCACGGCGGCCACCCCGCGCAAGGCGGACATCGCCGTCGGACTGTTCGAGAGCCATGTGGACGGCAGCCGGCTGACCAGCCGGCTCAGCGTGGCGCCGACCGGCCGGATCACCCCGATGATGTTCGAGCACATGCTGATCGAACGCGCCCAGTCGCAGCGCCGCCGCGTGGTCCTCCCCGAGGGCGCCGAGGAGCGGGTGCTGCGCGCGGCCGAGGTGATCCTGCGCCGCGGGGTGTGCGATCTGACGCTGCTGGGCGACGAGGCCGTGATCCGCCGGAACATCGCCGAGCTGGGCCTCGGCCTCCCCCTCCTGGCCCCCGACGAGGCCCCCGGTCAGGCCGCGCACGCGCAGGTCATAGACCCGGTGACGTCCCCGCTGCGGGACCGGTTCGCCGAGGTGTACGCGAAGTACCGGGCGCATAAGGGTGTCTCCGTCGAGCTGGCGCACGATGTAGTGGCGGACGTGAACTACTTCGGCACGCTGATGGTCCAGGAGGGGCTCGCCGACGCCATGGTCTCCGGCTCGGTGCACTCCACCGCGGCGACCATCCGCCCCGCCTTCGAGGTGATCAAGACGGCCCCGGGCGCCTCGATCGTCTCCTCCGTCTTCTTCATGTGCCTGGCGGACAAGGTCCTGGTCTACGGCGACTGCGCCGTCAACCCCGACCCGAACGCCGAGGAGCTGGCGGACATCGCCATCCAGTCGGCCGCCACGGCGGCGAAGTTCGGCGTCGAGCCGCGGGTGGCGATGCTGTCGTACTCCACCGGCACCTCCGGCACCGGCGCGGACGTCGACAAGGTCCGTACCGCCACGGAGATCGTCCGCTCCCGGCGCCCCGATCTGCTGATCGAGGGGCCGATCCAGTACGACGCCGCCGTGGACCCCACGGTGGCGCGGACGAAGGCGCCGGACTCGCCGGTCGCCGGGCAGGCCACGGTGCTGGTCTTCCCCGATCTGAACACCGGCAACAACACGTACAAGGCCGTGCAGCGGTCGGCGGGCGCGATCGCCGTCGGGCCGGTGCTGCAGGGACTCAACAAGCCCGTGAACGACCTGTCGCGCGGGGCGCTCGTCCAGGACATCGTGAACACGGTGGCCATCACGGCGATCCAGGCACAGGACCAGGACAGGGGCCGAGAGCAGTGAGCGCGAGGACATCCGTATGAAGCCGTCCGACACCCGGGCCCTCGTGCTGAACTCGGGCTCCTCGTCCCTGAAGTACCAGCTGATCGACATGGCCGGTCACGACCGGCTGGCCTCCGGCATCGTCGAGCGGATCGGCGAGGGCCCGGTGGCCGACCACGGCGAGGCGCTGCGCATCGTCTCCGGCGAGCTGGCCGCGGCCGGCAGCGGGCTGGACGACGAGCGGCTGGCGGTCATCGGCCACCGGGTGGTGCACGGCGGCACCCGGTTCACCGAGCCGACCCTGATCGACGACGAGGTCGTCGCCGAGCTGGAGAAGCTCGTCCCCCTGGCACCGCTGCACAACCCGGCCAACATCGCCGGCATCCAGGTCGCCCGCACCCTGCGCCCCGGTCTGCCGCAGGTCGCCGTCTTCGACACCGCCTTCCACGCCACGATCCCGGAGGCCGCGGCCCGCTACGCCGTCGACGCCGCGACGGCGGACCGGTTCGGGATCCGGCGCTACGGCTTCCACGGCACCTCGCACGCGTACGTCTCCCGGGCCACCGCCGCGCTGCTGGGCAAGGCCCCGGACGAGGTGAACGTCATCGTCCTGCACCTGGGCAACGGCGCCAGCGCCTCGGCCGTGGAGCGCGGGCGCTGCGTCGAGACGTCGATGGGCCTGACCCCGCTGGAGGGCCTGGTCATGGGTACCCGCAGCGGCGACATCGACCCCGCGGTAGTCTTCCACCTCGCCCGAACGGGCGGGATGTCCACCGACGAGATCGACACCCTGCTGAACAAGCGGAGCGGACTCGTCGGACTCTGCGGTGACAACGACATGCGGGAGATCGCCCGCCGGATAGGCGAGGGCGACGAGTCCGCGCGGCTGGCGTTCGACGTCTACTGCCACCGCATACGCAAGTACGTCGGTGCCTACACCGCCGTCCTCGGCGAGGTCGACGCCATCGCGTTCACCGCCGGGGTCGGCGAGAACTCCGCCGCGGTCCGCGAGGCGAGCACGCAGAACCTGCGGGCGCTCGGTGTGGAGCTGGACCCGGTCTTGAACGCCGTCCGTGCGCGATCACCGAGGATCGTGTCGGCGGCGGGCTCCCGGGTGGCCGTGGCCGTCGTACCGACCGACGAGGAACTCGAGATCGCCACCCAGGCGTACTCCCTCGCGGCACAGAACAGACCCAAGTAAATTTCGCGCCGGAACAAACCGATAGGATCGTCGTTATGCGCCGAGCCAAGATCGTCTGTACCCTGGGTCCCGCCGTCGACTCCTACGAGCAGCTGAAGTCGCTGGTCGAAGCGGGCATGAACGTGGCACGTTTCAATTTCAGCCACGGCAGCCACGCCGAACACGAAGAGCGTTACCGCCGTGTCCGCAAGGCGTCGGAGGAGACCGGGAAGCCCCTGGGTGTCCTCGCCGACCTGCAGGGCCCGAAGATCCGGCTGGAGACCTTCGCCGAAGGCCCGGTCGAGCTCGAGCGGGGCGACGAGTTCACCATCACCACCGAGGACGTCCCCGGTGACAAGCACATCTGCGGGACCACGTACAAGGGCCTGCCCGCCGACTGCTCGCCGGGCGAGCGGATCCTGATCAACGACGGCGCGGTGGCCCTGGAGGTCACCGAGGTCGCCGGGCCCGAGGTCCGCTGCATCGTGATCGAGGGCGGGGTGATCTCCGACCACAAGGGCATCAACCTGCCCGGTGTCGCGGTCAACGTCCCCGCGCTGTCCGAGAAGGACATCGAGGACCTGCGCTTCGCGCTGCGGCTGGGTGCCGACATGGTGGCCCTGTCCTTCGTCCGCGACGCCTCCGACATCCGCGACGTGCACCGGGTGATGGACGAGGTGGGCCGCCGGGTCCCGGTCATCGCCAAGGTCGAGAAGCCGCAGGCCGTGGAGAACATGGAGGAGGTCGTCATGGCCTTCGACGCCGTCATGGTCGCCCGCGGCGACCTGGCGGTGGAGTACCCGCTGGAGAAGGTCCCGGTCGTCCAGAAGCGGCTGATCGAGATGTGCCGGCGCAACGCCAAGCCGGTGATCGTCGCGACCCAGATGATGGAGTCGATGATCAACTCGTCGCGGCCGACCCGCGCCGAGGCCTCCGACGTGGCCAACGCCATCCTGGACGGCGCGGACGCGGTGATGCTGTCCGCCGAGTCGTCGGTCGGCAAGTATCCGATCGAGACCGTCAAGACCATGTCGCGGATCGTCGAGGCGGCCGAAGGGGAGCTGCTGTCGCGCGGTCTGCAGCCGCTGGTGCCGGGCAAGAAGCCGCGCACCCAGGGCGGCTCCGTGGCCCGCGCGGCCTGCGAGATCGCGGACTTCCTCGGCGCGAAGACGCTGGTGGCGTTCACCCAGTCCGGCGACACCGCGCGGCGGCTCTCCCGCTACCGCGCCTGCCAGCCGATCCTGGCCTTCACCACCGACGCCTCGACGCGCAACCAGCTGACGCTGAGCTGGGGCGTCGAGCCGATCCTGACGCGGTACGTGGACAACACCGACGCCATGGTCGACCTGGTGGACGCGGAGCTGCGCGGCCTCTCCCGGTTCACCGACGGCGACACCATGATCATCACGGCGGGCTCCCCGCCCGGTGTCCCCGGTACGACCAACATGGTCCGGGTCCACCACCTGGGCGAGAACGGCTGACGCCGAGGGGGCGGGCTCCGGCCCGCCCCCCTCCGGACGGGGTCCGGTCCGCCGCGTGCGACAATGGCCTGAGCTTGTGAAACGCCGCACAAGCCCCGCCGGACCCCCGACCGAAGGTTCATCGTGGACACGAAGACCGCCTCCGCCCTGCACCGCCTGCGCCTCATCTCCGTACCGGAGGCGCTCTCCTTCCCCGCGCTGCTGATCTTCGGCTCGCTGCTCAGCCGGATCTCGGACATCAACCTCGTGATGCCGCTGGGCGCGCTGCACGGCATCCTCTTCACGCTCTACCTGGTCCAGCTGGCGGACGTGTGGAACCGCGCCAAGTGGCCGTTCAAGCGCGTCGCCTTCTTCTTCCTGCTCGCGGTCCTGCCGTTCGGCGGCCTGTACGGCGACAAGCTCCTCAAGCGCTACGAGGCCGACAGCGTCATCGCCGCCCGCGGCCGCGCGGAAGCCGCCGCCGAGGCCTGAGGTCCTGGGGTTGTCCCCGGAATAACCCAGTCCCTCCACAACATCCCGAAGTCCCTGGCCAAGCCCTCCACCGGGCATTAGCGTCACACCGTGGCTCAGTTCAGGCTCCAGGGGAGCAAGGTGCTCGCCGTCGATCTGCACGGCGATACCGTCAAGGCGAAGAACGGCGCCATGGTCGCGTACGACGGCCAGATGGCGTTCAAGAAACTCACGGGTGGGGGCGAGGGGGTCCGGGGCATGGTCACCCGCCGGCTGACCGGCGAGCAGATGGTCATGATGGAGGTGAAGGGGCAGGGGACCTGCTTCTTCGCGGACCGGGCGAGCGAGATCAACCTCGTCCAGCTGCACGGCGACAAGCTGTACGTCGAGTCCAGCAATCTGCTGTGCACCGACGGCGCCCTGCGTACGGGGACCAGCTTCACGGGACTGCGCGGCGCCGCGCAGGGCAACGGACTCTTCACCACGACCGTGGAGGGCACCGGCCAGGCGGCGATCATGTCGGACGGCCCGGCCGTGGTGCTCCGGGTGGCGCCCGGACTGCCGCTCCAGGTCGACCCCGGCGCGTACGTCGCGCACCAGGGGAACCTCCAGCAGAACTTCCAGTCCGGGATCAACTTCCGGACGATCATCGGCGAGGGCGGCGGCGAGGCGTTCCAGATCCGCTTCGAGGGCGACGGCCTCGTCTACGTACAGCCCAGCGAGCGCAACACCATCGGGGGTGATGTGTGATGCCGTTCACCTCCGTCAACTCCAAGATGGTCCGCGCCCAGGTGACACCCGGACAGCGGATGTTCAGCCAGCGCGGCGCGATGCTCGCGTACACGGGCGACGTCAACTTCACCCCGAACATGCAGGGCGGCCAGGGCGGCATCGCCTCGATGATCGGCCGCCGGGTGGCCGGCGAGGCGACGCCGCTGATGACCGTCGAGGGCAGCGGCACGGTGATGTTCGGCCACGGCGGGCATCACGTGCACGTCATAGACCTGAACGGCGAGACGCTGTACGTCGAGGCCGACCGGCTGCTGGCGTTCGACGGCTCGCTGCAGCAGGGGACGATGTTCATGGGCTCCCAGGGCGGCGTGATGGGCATGGTCCGCGGCCAGGTCACGGGCCAGGGACTGTTCACCACGACCCTCAAGGGCAAGGGCTCGGTCGCGGTCATGGCGCACGGCGGCGTGTTCGAGCTGCCGATCACCCCGCAGCGGCCGGTGCACGTCGACCCGCAGGCGTATGTGGCGCACCGCGGCGATGACGTACGCAACAAGCTCTCCACCGCGCTCGGCTGGCGCGACATGGTGGGCCGCGGCTCCGGCGAGGCCTTCCAGCTCGAGCTGTCGGGCAACGGCACGGTGTACGTCCAGGCGTCGGAGGAGAAGCTGTGAGCGGTCCCGTCGTCCACGACGTCAACACGCTGCCCAGTAATGACAACGTCAACAACTACGCCTTTAGCGTGGATGTGAAGGGGCAGTGGTTCCTCCAGAAGGGGAAGATGATCGCCTACTACGGGCAGATCAGCTTCGACGGGATCGGCCACGGCCGGCTCGACCGTCTGGTGGCCACCAGCTTCCATTCCCCGCTGCACGCCTCGGACTGGGTGGTCGCCGAGGGCAACGGCAAGATGCTGCTGGCCGATCGGGCCTTCGACGTCAACTCGTTCGATCTCGACAACGGCAATCTGACGATCCGCTCGGGTAACCTGCTCGCCTTCGAGCCGACGCTCTCCCTGAAGCAGTCGATCATCCCCGGTTTCCTCACCCTGATCGGGACCGGGAAGTTCGTCGCGGCGTCCAACGGGCCCGTGGTCTTCATGGAACCGCCGATCCGGGTCGATCCGCAGGCCCTGGTCGGCTGGGCGGACTGCCCGGCGCCGTGCCACCACTACGACCACCAGTACCTGCGCGGTGTGATGGGCGGACTGCGCCAGCTCACGGGCATCGGCGGGGTCTCCGGCGAAGAGCACCAGTTCGAGTTCATTGGCGCCGGTACGGTGCTGCTGCAGTCGACCGAGACGCTGATGGCCGAGCGGGCCACGGGGGCCACCCCGCAGCAGGCCGGGGTGCCCGGCGGGGGTCAACCGGGCGTTCCGCGACTGCCGGGTCAGCTCGGCGACTTGCAGAGACGGTTCGGTTTGTAGGCCATACTCAGCCATGACACGACCGGTCGAACGTGCGCACAGCACGTTCGACCGGGTGTCGGCTGACGCCCGTTGCCGGATCCGAGGGATTGGTGCCCGACCGAGATGACCGCAGAGTCCTTGACCGAGACCCGTTGGCTCACCGACGGTGAGCAGAGTGCCTGGCGCACCCATCTCGAGGTCAGCCGCCTGCTGATGTACCAGCTGGAGCGGGACCTGCAGCCCTTCGGCCTGACCAACAACGACTACGAGATCCTGGTCAACCTCTCGGAGGCCGACGAGCGGCGGATGCGGATGAGCGATCTCGCCGCGGCGACGCTGCAGTCCAAGAGCCGGCTGTCCCACCAGGTGACCCGGATGGAGGCCGCGGGGCTGGTCCGCCGTACGGCCTGCGAGTCCGACCGGCGCGGGCTGTTCGCGGTGCTGACGGACGACGGCTGGCATCTGATGCAGCGCGTGGCCCCGCACCATGTGGCCTCGGTGCGGCGTCACTTCATCGACATACTGACCCCCGAGCAGCTGGACGCCCTGCACGACGCGCTGCTGCCCGTCGCGGGTCATCTGCGCGGGCAGCGGTCCCGGCCCTAGGTGCCTAGGGGGCCGGCAGCCTGGCCTCGAAGCGGGCGCCTCCCAGGGCGGAGGTGCCCGCCGTGACGGTGCCGCCGTGCCGGGTGACCACGTCGCGGCAGATGGCGAGCCCCAGTCCGGCTCCGCCGTCGTCCCGGCTGCGGGCGTCGTCCAGCCGGACGAAGCGCTCGAACACCCGCTCGCGCTGCTCCGGCGGCACCCCCGGCCCGTCGTCGCACACCGCGAGCACCGCCGTGGGGCCGTCACGCCGCAGGGACACCTCGACCGTACGGGCCGCGTGCCGCCGGGCGTTGTCCAGCAGATTCCCCAGCACCCGCGCCAGCTGCCCCCGCAACCCCGGCACGGACACCGCCTCCAGCTCCCCGGCGCTCACCCCCTCCCGGCGGGCGGCCGCCTCGCGCACCAGCGCGTCCAGTGCCACCGGGGCGCTCGCCGGCGTCGAGGCGGGCCAGCAGCAGGTCCGCGGCGAGCCGCGTAGCCGTTGAGGCCGGGCAGCATGTTGTCGAGCAGGATCAGGTCGTACGGGAGGGTCGTCGCCCGGTGCAGCCCGTCCGTGCCGGTGTGGACGACGTCCACGGCGAATCCCTCGGCCGTCAGCCCCCGGGCCAGGGAGCGGGCGAGGCGGTGCTCGTCCTCGACCAGTAGCAGGCGCATGACCCCAGGGTGACAGGGCGTTCCTGAAGCGGTCTTCAGGGTTCTTCAGCATGCCTTCAGCGACTGTTCCGCACGCTGTTCTTTGTCACCGGCGAACCGGTGGAAGACCAGCCAGACCGGAGGAAGCCCCATGAACCGCAATATTCTGCTCGCCGCCGTCACCGCCGCCGTGCTCACGGCCGGCACCGTCACCGCGGTCGCCGTCACCGGCGACGGGTCACCGGGGCCGCAGCGGCAGCGGGCCGCCGCGCCGGTACGGGGCGACAGCCCGCGCACCGACGTCCGCGACGACCGGGCACGGGACGACCGCGGGCGCGACGACGGCCGCCGCCGGGACGACCGCCGCTCCGCCTCCCCCTCCCCCCGCTCCAGCCGCACCGGCGCCCCGCAGGCCCCCGTCACCGCCGACGAGGCGGCACGGGCGGCTCTGCGTCTCGTACCGGGCCGGATCACGTCCCTCGAGTTCGAGGGCGAGGGTGCCCGGCAGTGGGAGATCGAGGTCGCCGGACGGGACGGAAAGTCGCACAGGGTGACCGTCGACGCCCGTGGGACCGCTGTTCCGGCCCCGGACCGGCACGGCCATCACTGAGCGTAGGGCCACGGGTTGCGGTTGATCGTTCTTCCCGGACATTGGGAGGCATGACCAGCTTTGAGAACCCGAGCCCCTCCCGACGGGGCGACGACCCCGAGTCGACGTCCCGCCGGGCCGGCACGCCGGGCAGCCACCCGTACGAACAGCCGAGCGAAGACCCGACCACCAAGCCGGTCTCCGGCCGCGCGAGCGACGCACCCACGGTGCCCGTACGCGAAGTCCGGTCCACCGGAACGCCGCGCGCCGCGTCGGCGGCCGAACAACAGCGGGCGGAGGAGGCCGCCGAGCTGAGAGCGAAGGCCGCCGCCGACCGCGAGGCGCGGGCGAGAGCGGCCCCGGCCGCCGGCCCGGAACGCACGGCGCATTCCGCGCAGGAGCCCGTGTACGAGGGGCGGAGCACCGTACCGCCGCGCGAGACCCGGTACGCCGGCACCGCGCGGACCACGGGCAAGGCCGCCGCCGCTCCGCCCAGGAAGCGCAGGCTGGGCTGGCTGCTGCCCGCCGCGCTCGCCGCGCTGGCGGCGATCTTCATGGGGCTGTACGCCTCGAAGGGCGACAGCAGCGACTGGGCGAAGTCGTCCGTCAAGGTCGACGAGAAGCTGCCGTACCCGACGGAGATCCGGCACACCGTGAACGCGGCCAAGGTCAACGCGCGCGAGGCGCGGACCGCCGCGCTGAAGCGGCACGACGGCACGATGGTCTCCGAGAGCCTGGAGTCGGACATGGGCTACGCCCGCTGGAACGTCGACATCCTCGGCGACGACGGCAAGCTGCACAGCGTCGTCGTCGACCCGGGCAACGCCAAGATCCTGCGCGACACCGTGAACACGCAGGTCAACATGACGGACCTGCGCAACGCCGCGGCCTCCCGGACCGGCGCCGCCGCGGTGTCCGACCGGATCTCCGACGCCGGCCGCACCCCCTCGCAGATCGTGTACGACGCCGGCGCGAAGCAGTGGGCCGCGACCTCGTGGAGCGGCGGCAACTCCATCCAGCAGAACTACTCCGCCGCGACCGGCCGCCTCGTCCCCCAGGCGAGCGCCCGCTGACCCGCGTACGGGCACAGGCACAGGCGGGGCGGGTCCGGTCCGGGCCCGCCCCGCCCCGTGTGTCCCCGCGACGTGTCCGGAGCCACCCGGGACGGCGCTTGCGTAAGCGAGCGTTAACCAGCGACAATTACTAGGACGTCCAAGTACTTCAGGAGGCGGATCGTGAACCCCGAGGCCATCGACGCAGGTCGCAGCCGCTGGCAGGCGCGTTTCGACGCCGCCCGCACCCGCGAAGCGGACTTCACCACGCTCTCCGGCGACCCCGTCGAGCCGGTGTACGGCCCGCGCCCCGGCGACACGTACGACGGGTTCGAGCGCATCGGCTGGCCCGGCGAGTTCCCCTTCACCCGCGGGCTGTACGCCACCGGCTACCGCGGGCGTACCTGGACGATCCGCCAGTTCGCGGGCTTCGGCAACGCCGAGCAGACCAACGAGCGGTACAAGATGATCCTGGGCGCCGGCGGCGGCGGGCTGTCCGTGGCGTTCGACATGCCGACCCTGATGGGCCGCGACTCCGACGACCCGCGCTCGCTGGGCGAGGTCGGCCACTGCGGGGTCGCGATCGACTCGGCCGCCGACATGGAGGTCCTGTTCAAGGACATCCCCCTCGGTGACGTCACGACGTCGATGACGATCTCCGGCCCGGCGGTGCCGGTCTTCTGCATGTACCTGGTGGCCGCCGAGCGCCAGGGCGTCGACCCGGCGGTGCTCAACGGCACGCTGCAGACGGACATCTTCAAGGAGTACATCGCGCAGAAGGAGTGGCTCTTCGAGCCGGAGCCCCATCTGCGGCTGATCGGCGACCTGATGGAGCACTGCGCGGTCAGGATCCCGGCGTACAAGCCGCTCTCGGTCTCCGGCTACCACATCCGCGAGGCGGGCTCGACGGCCGCGCAGGAGCTGGCGTACACGCTCGCCGACGGCTTCGGATACGTGGAGCTGGGCCTGTCGCGCGGGCTGGACGTGGACACGTTCGCGCCGGGGCTGTCGTTCTTCTTCGACGCGCACGTCGACTTCTTCGAGGAGATCGCCAAGTTCCGCGCCGCGCGCCGGATCTGGGCGCGCTGGATGCGGGACGTGTACGGGGCGCGGACGGACAAGGCGCAGTGGCTGCGCTTCCACACCCAGACGGCCGGGGTCTCGCTGACCGCGCAGCAGCCGTACAACAACGTCGTACGGACCGCGGTCGAGGCCCTCGCGGCGGTCCTGGGCGGGACGAACTCGCTGCACACCAACGCCCTCGACGAGACGCTCGCGCTGCCGTCCGAGCAGGCGGCGGAGATCGCGCTGCGCACGCAGCAGGTGCTGATGGAGGAGACCGGCGTCGCCAACGTCGCCGACCCACTGGGCGGCTCGTGGTACGTGGAGCAGCTGACGGACCGGATCGAGGCGGACGCGGAGCGGATCTTCGAGCAGATCAAGGAGCGGGGGCTGCGGGCGCACCCCGACGGGCGGCATCCGATCGGGCCGATCACGTCCGGGATCCTGCGGGGGATCGAGGACGGGTGGTTCACCGGGGAGATCGCGGAGTCGGCGTTCCGGTACCAGCAGGCGCTGGAGAAGGACGAGAAGAAGGTCGTCGGCGTCAACTGCCACACCGGGTCGGTCACGGGGGACCTCGAGATCCTGCGGGTCAGCCACGAGGTGGAGCGGGAGCAGGTGCGGGCCCTGGGGTCCCGGAAGTCCGCTCGTGACGAGGCGCGGGTCAAGGCCTCCCTGGACGCGATGCTGGGCGCCGCCCGGGACGGGTCGAACATGATCGAGCCGATGCTGGACGCGGTGCGCGCGGAGGCGACGCTGGGCGAGATCTGCGACGCGCTGCGCGCGGAGTGGGGCGTCTACACGGAGCCGGCGGGCTTCTGACGTCCGTCGCGTTACGGGTGCACGCGCCCACGGCTAACCCCGCAGCCCCGCCGCCACCAGCGCTGCCAGGGCCGATGCCCACGTCTCGTCCACCGGCTCCGCGCTGACCAGCGCGCGGTGGACCACCGTGCCCGCGATCACGTCGAAGATCAGGTCCGCCTGGGGACCCGGTTCCGGGGCCGGGGGGATCTCGCGGCGGTGGACCGCCCGCGCCCGGCCCTCGAGGACCAGCCGCTTCTGACGGTTCACGATCGCCGACCGGATACGGTCGCGCAGCGCCGCGTCGTACGCCCCCTCCGCGATGAGCGCCATCAGCGCGGACCGTACCTCCGGCCGCTCCAGCAGCGCGGCGAACCGCAGCACGACGCCCACGATGTCCGCCTCCAGACTCCCCCCGTCCGGCGGCAGCGCCAGCCCGTCGAAGAGCTCCGCCAGCGCGTCCACCACGAGCTCGTTCTTCCCCGGCCACCGCCGGTACAGCGTCGTCTTCGCCACCCCCGCCCGCGACGCCACGTCGCCCAGCGTGAGCCGGCTCCACCCCAGCTCGACCAGCGCCGCCCGGGTGGCGGCCAGGATCGCCCGGTCCGCGGCGGCGCTGCGCGGCCGCCCCGTACGACGCCCCTCGACCGGGACCCCCGGATCTGTGCTCTGGCTCATGCCGCGGACCTTACCCCGGAGTAGCCCGGATGAGATACGCTACGACTCGTAGCGAAACCGAGCGACAACCGCACGCCGCCGGGTGGGGACCCGGCTCAGCTACAAATGGGCGTAAACCGCCCCTTGTCCGGCCCGCGTTCCCGCCAACCGACGGGGGCTGGGCCCGGCAGGGCCGGACATCGGGGAGGATGGACGTATGCAGCCACGCAACATGTCCATGAGCGGCGCCGTCGACCTCGCCGCGGTGAAGGCGGCCGCCGAGGCCCGGGAGAAGGCCGAGCACGCCCGCGCGGAGCGCGAGCGGCAGCAGGCGGCCGGCGGGGCACCGGCGGGGAATGCCCCGCTGGTCATCGACGTCGACGAGGAGACCTTCCAGCAGGAGGTCATGCAGCGCTCCACCGAGGTCCCCGTCGTCATCGACTTCTGGGCCGAGTGGTGCCAGCCGTGCAAGCAGCTCAGCCCGGTGCTGGAGCGGCTGGCCGACGAGTACGCCGGCCGCTTCGTGCTCGCGAAGATCGACGTCGACGCCAACCAGATGGTCTTCCAGGCGTTCAGCCAGCAGCTCGGCATCCAGGGCATCCCGGCGATCGTCGCGATCGTGGCGGGCCAGCCCGTCCCGCTGTTCACCGGTGTCACGCCGGAGCCGCAGATCCGCCAGGTCCTGGACCAGCTGATCGAGGTCGCCGAGCAGCAGTTCGGCATCGTCGGCATGCCCGCCGCCGGCGGCGAGGCCCCCGCCGAGCGCGAGGCCCCGGCCGGTCCGCACGACGGCCCGCTGACGGCCGCCGCACAGGCGCTGGACCGCGGCGACCTGGGCGGCGCGGTCCAGGCGTACGAGAACGTCCTGGCGGAGGACCCGGGCAACACGGAGGCGAAGCTGGGCCTCGCCCAGGCCCTGCTGCTGCGCCGGATCGAGGGCCTGGACGCGCAGAAAGTGCGCAAGTCCGCGGCGGACGACCCGAAGGACGTCGCGGCCCAGCTCCAGGCGGCCGATCTGGACCTGGTGGGCGGTCATGTCGAGGACGCCTTCGGGCGGCTCGTGGACACGGTGGCCCGCACGTCAGGGGACGACCGGCAGGCCGCGCGGGTGCGGCTGCTGGAGCTCTTCGAGGTGATCGGCGGCGACGATCCGCGGGTCGTACGGGCGCGCGCGGCGCTCTCGCGAGTGCTCTTCTGAGGGATAACTTCCGGATAACGGCGGCCGCTAGTTTGCCAAATCTTAATAATTTCGGCCGCCGTTACCCACGGTGAGTACCACCGGCCCTCTTGTCCGGTCTTGGGCGAATCCGCCCCGTCGATTTGTCGTCATGGCCCGCAACGTTCCGTACCCGCGCCCCGCACCGGACTCGGTAAATCGACACGGGGGCGTTACTCGCTGGTAACGAACCCCTTGTGCGGCACCGGAACATGCACCACGATCGCCTGAGCTCGGTCCCCCGACCACGGCCCGGCATCGCCGCGAACCCAGGCGAGGGAACCCCACCGAGCGGACAGGGGGGTCGCCGCCCGAACCGGCGGCGCCTGTCTTCATTCAGGCCGTACGCAACGTACGGCCGGCGGTTGTCGCTCGGGAGTGGATCGCCGGTGCTGGGGCGGAAGAAAGCCCGCGCCGGTCTGCGGCGTTCTCCTTCCCGTACGTCCGAGAAGGAGGAACGTATGTCCCAGGTGCGTGGTGGGACCAGATGGAAGCGCTTCGCCGTCGTCATGGTCCCGTCGGTCGCCGCGACCGCGGCGATAGGCGTGGCCCTGGCGCAGGGCGCGCTCGCGGCTTCGTTCGCCGTGTCCGGTCAGGAGTTCAAGGTCACGGCCGGCAAGCTCGACGGCCACGGCATGGTGCAGTACGGCTCTCTGGACGCCGGTACTGACCTCGAGGGCAAGGCCGGCGCTCACCACCCGGTCGCGGTCTCCGGCTTCAACTCGGCCGAGATCACGAACATGTGTCAGTCCGTGGTGACGGAGATCCCCGGTCTCGGGGCCATCACCATGAAGCTGACCGCCGGTGACGGCGGTACCCCGGTCGCCGCCAAGAAGATCTACATCGACTCCTCGGCGCTCGACGCCGACGCGGAGTTCCGCAACATCAACATCGGTGTCGCGGCCGGCCAGTCGTCGAAGGGCCCGGGCATCCAGTCCGGCGACCAGATGGCGAAGAAGGGCGGCTTCGCGCAGGAGGCCGACCGGGCCATCCTGACCGACGTGAAGCAGACCGCCTGGGCCACCAGCGCGGGCACCTTCAAGCTCAGCGGCCTCAAGCTTCGCCTGAACCTGGGCAAGAACGAGTGCTACTGATCCGCTAGACCCCGAGGGCGGGGACGCGGTCCGCGTCCCCGCCTCTCGCCCACATTCTTTGCTTTGCCGTTCCAGGGAGCTGTTTTTCCATGAGCGTCGATTCTCCCGGTCAGGACGAATACTGGCTGCGCTACTGGCGGCTGCGTTTCCGCGCCTGGCGCGGCAGTCGGCCCTTCTGGGCGGGACTCTTCACCCTGCTGGGTGGTATCCCGATCGGTTACCTGCCGTACCACAACCTGCAGTTCGGGACACTGAGCGTGCGTATCGGCTCCCCCGCCGGGGCCAGCGCGCTGGTCATCGGGGTGCTGCTGATCACCCTCGGGCTGACCCTCTGGTTCCACGCCATCGTCCGGGTCTTCGCCGGTGTCGCCGCGATCGTGCTGGCGCTCGTGTCACTCCCGGCCACCAACCTCGGCGGCTACTTCATCGGCTTCCTGCTGGCGATGATCGGCGGCGCGCTCGCCATCTCCTGGGCCCCCGCCGCGCCGGCCGAGGAGCCGGCGGCGGAGGGTCCGGCCGCGGGCGGTCCGGACGAGACGTACGGGCCCGGCGAGGAGCTGCCGCCCGGTGCGACCGCCGACGAGCCGGCCGAGCCCGCCGACGAGCGTCCCGAGCCGCCGGCCGGCCCGGTGCGCAGCAGCGCGACCATCTCCGTGACCAAGGCTCCCGGTGGGGGAAAGTATGCGTAGCGAGCACACCGGCCACGACGACGCGGTGCAAGGCGGCCCGCGGCACGCGGCCGTGCGCAAGTCGCTCTTCAGCAGATACCGGCTGCCCGCCGGCAAGGCCGCCGCGCTGGCCTCGATGCCGACGGCGGTGCTGCTGGGCCTGACGCTGACGCCGAAGCCGGCGGCGGCCGAGGACAACCCGGCCATCCCCTTCGCCCCGGGCCCCTGCGTCACGGCGCCCGACGCGGCGCCGGAGGAGGACCCGACGCCGGCGCCGGACGACACGGCGAAGCCGGAGCCCGCGCCGACGGCGACCACGGCACCGGAGGCCGACGCGCCGGCGGCGGAGACTCCCGCCCCGGAGGCGACGGAGACCCAGGCGGAGCCGGAGGCGGCGGCGCCCGCGGAGACCCCGGCGCCCGAGCCGACGGAGTCGAAGAGCGTCCTGGACCCGCTGGGCATCGTCCCGGCGATCACGGACCTCCTGGACGGCCCGGACGAGCCCGCGGCGGACACCACGGACACGACGGCCGCGGACACCACCGCGGAGAAGCCCGCGGCCGACACGACGGACACCGCCGCCGCGTCGGCCGGGACCGAGACGGACATCCGGGAGGCGGCGGCCGAGGCCGGCGCCGAGGTCAAGGAGCTCTCCGAGGCGACCAAGGCCACGGCCACCGACCCGGTCGACGAGACCGGCGGGGCCGTCACGGGCGAGGACGGCAAGCCGCGCTTCCCGTGCCCCGAGCTCGACGCGGAGGCGCTGGCCAACGCGAAGCTCGAGACCGACATCCCGCTGCTGCCCGACGAGGCGTGGACGCTGAACAGCTCCGTGCTGACCCTCAAGGGGCTGAAGTACCACGGCATCGTCGAGGTCAAGACGTACTCGGGCCAGGTCAAGAAGGTCCTGAAGTTCACGGCCTCCAACGGCGTGGACATCAAGGACCTGCACCAGACCGTCACCGGCCCCGGCGACAAGACCTCCCACGTCCGCACTCCCAAGGGCACCACGTCGACCATCCGGAACGGCACGGTGACCATGTACACGGAGTCCCTGAAGGGCAACCTCTTCGGCCTCATCCCGGTCACCTTCAGCCCCGAGGCTCCCCCGCCCCTGGACGTCCCCCTGGCGATCTTCACCAACGTCACGGTGAAGCAGGCGGGCCAGTTCGGCGGCACGCTGAGCCTGCACATGCTGCAGAGCATCGAGTAACCCCGCGCGAAGCGATGTCGGAGGGCGCCACCCACCCGGGTGGCGCCCTTCGGCGTTCGCCGGACAACACGAACGGCCCCCCACAATTCGCCCGAGCCCGGCTCCTCACGTTGGGTAAGACGTGATCGCAGAATCGTACTTACCCCGGAGGGGATCGTGCGGCCGGAGGGCACAGAGGGCTTCGACTACAGCAAATACAGCCGCCTGGCCGGGGACTTCCAGGACCCCCGCCCCGCAATCGGCGGCTACCGGGTCGCGACGACCCGCCTGCTCGACAAGGAGCCCCACCGAATACGAGCCGTGGCCCTGATGGCGGTGGCACCCTGCCTCTCCCTGGTGCTGCTGCTGTACCTGGTGTGGCCGAGCCACTGGACCGACCGCGAGGGCGCCCCCCTCTGGCTCCTGGTCGCCGACGCCGTGATGCTCGTCTCGATCTTCCTGATCGAGTCCTTCAGGCTCGTCAACGTCGTCTCGATCGCCCACGCCACCATGGTCGCCTGCGACCCCGTCCCGGTCCGCCCGGAGAAGGACACCCGCGTCGCGTTCCTGACCACGTACGTCCCGGGCAAGGAACCCCTCGCCATGGTCCGGGCCACCCTCACGGCCGCGGTGAGGCTCACCCACGACGGCCCCCTCGACGTCTGGCTGCTGGACGAGGGCGACGACGCCGGGGCCCGCGCCCTCTGCGCGGAGCTGGGCGTACGGCACTTCACCCGCAAGGGCGTCCCCGAGTGGAACCGCGAGCAGGGCGTGCACCGGGCGAAGACCAAACACGGCAACTACAACGCCTGGCTGGCCGCCCACGGCGACGACTACGACTTCTTCGCCTCCGTGGACACCGACCACGTCCCGCTGCCGGACTTCCTGGAGCGGATGCTGGGCTACTTCCGCGACCCGGACGTGGCCTTCGTCGTCGGCCCGCAGGTGTACGGGAACTACCGGGCCCCCGTCACCAAGCTCGCGGAGAGCCAGCAGTTCCTCTTCCACGCCCTCATCCAGCGCGCCGGCAACCGCTACGGCTCCCCGATGTTCGTCGGTACGAACAACGCGGTGCGGATCACGGCGGTGAAGGGCATCGGCGGGCTGCAGGACTCGATCACGGAGGACATGGCCACCGGCTTCGAGCTGCACCGCTCCCGCAACCCCCGCACGGGCAAGCACTGGCGCTCCGTCTACACCCCCGACGTGCTGGCGGTGGGCGAGGGCCCGGAGTCGTGGACGGACTTCTTCACCCAGCAGCTGCGGTGGAGCCGCGGCACGTACGAGACGTGGTTCCGGCAGTACTGGAAGAAGCCGCTGCGGATGCCGCTGCGGCGGCTGTGGTCGTACACGCTGATGCTCGTCTACTACCCGATGACCGCGGTGAACTGGTACCTGGGCGCCCTGTCCTGCGTGCTGTTCCTGTGGCTCGGGGCCTCCGGCACCCAGGTGCCGGCGTCGGTCTGGCTGATGCTCTACAGCGACGCCGCCGCCGCGCAGATCGGGCTGTACCTGTGGAACCGGCGGCACAACGTCTCCCCGCACGAGCCGGAGGGCTCCGGCGGGCTCGGCGGCATGGCGATGTCGGCGATGTCGGCGCCCGTGTACCTGAAGTCGTTCACGGACGCGCTGCTGCGCCGCCCGTCGCGGTTCGTCGTCACGCCCAAGGGCGGCACGGCCACCGCCGACCAGCCGGCGACCTTCCGGATCCATCTGTTCTGGGTGGCCGTGCTGGGCGTGTCGTTCCTCGCCTCGGTCGTCCTGGGCCACACCCACGCCGCGATGCGCACCTGGGCGTTGCTGGCCCTGTGCATCGCGCTGGCGCCCGTCGCCGTCTGGGCCTGGACCGAGTGGGCCGAGCGCCGCAGGACCATGCGGGTCACGGTCACCGACACCGTCGGCGCGCCCGCGCAGACCACCCCGGCCGCCGCCGACGCCGCCATCGCGCGGTCGACGGCCACCACGTCCGTGACGGAGTCACCGTCCCTGTCCCGAGGAGGGAGCTGAGCATGCCGTACCGGCCGAGCAAACGTGTGAGGAAGAGCCTCATAGGCACCGGCGTCGTGCTGGCCCTCGCGGGTCTGAACGCCCCCGCGGCGATCGGGTTCGCCCGCGACCAGTACCACGAGTACCGGATAGCCCAGCCGGCGTACCTGGCCCGGTACGGCTCCTGGCACATCATGGACACCCCCCGCTCGTACAAGCTCAACGCGATCCACGCGGCGCTGCTGCACACCGGCAAGGTGCTGCTGGTCGCCGGCTCGGGCAACGACCAGGTCCAGTTCGACGCGGGCACCTTCACCACCGTGCTGTGGGATCCGCGCGACAACAGCTACAAGAAGATCAAGACCCCGGCGGACCTGTTCTGCGCCGGCCACACCCAGCTCGGCGACGGCCGGCTGCTGGTCGCCGGCGGCACCGCCCGCTACGAGCGGCTCGACGGCGACGTGGAGCGGGCCGGCGGGCGGATGCTGCTGAAGAACGAGAACCCCGACAAGCCGATGCGCCTGGCCAAGGGCACCCGCTTCACCTCGCCGTCCGGGCTGACGTACCGCTCGGACTTCGCCGTCACCGTGCCGGCCGCGAAGAAGACCGGCGCGGGGGCGCGGACGAAGGTCACGGCGGGCGAGAGCACCGTGTTCGTGGAGGCGGAGAGGAAGGGCCGCGGCTTCGTCAACGGGGTGCACTCCCAGTACGAGATCGAGGGCCTGCGCGGCAAGGACGCCGACAACGTCTACGGTCTCGCCCAGAAGCTCACCATGGACAAGCAGGACTTCCAGGGCATCCGCGACGCGTACGAGTTCGACCCGGTCAAGGAGGAGTACGTCCGCGTCGACCCGATGGACAAGGCCCGCTGGTACCCCACGCTGGTCACCCTCCCCGACGGCAAGGTGCTCAGCGTCTCCGGCCTCGACGACGTCGGCGAGATCCTCTACGGCGACAACGAGATCTACGACCCCAAGACCAAGAAGTGGTCCAAGGGCCCCACCCGCTACTTCCCGACCTACCCCTCGCTCTTCCTCACGAAGGGCGGCAAGCTCTTCTACTCGGGCGCCAACGCCGGTTACGGACCGGCCGACCGGGGCCGCGAACCGGGCCTGTGGGACCTGAAGAAGAACACGTTCGAGCCGGTCCCCGGCATGACGCAGCCCGACCAGCTGGAGACCGCCGGCTCGCTGCTGCTGCCGCCGGCGCAGGACCAGAAGGTGATGGTGCTCGGCGGCGGCGGGGTCGGCGAGTCGAAGAAGTCGACCGGGCGGACCACGATCATCGATCTGACGGCGGACGAGCCCGCGTACGCCGACGGACCGGAGCTCCCGGTGCCGACCCGCTATCTCAACAGCGTGATCCTGCCGGACGACTCCGTCTTCACCACCGGCGGCTCGAAGGACTACCGGGGACGCAGCGCCAGCAACGTCCTGAAGGCCCAGTTCTACGACCCGGGCGCGAACGCCTTCCGGCCGGCGGCAGATCCGCTGGTGGGCCGCAACTACCACAGCGAGGCGCTGCTGCTCCCGGACGGCCGGGTGGCGGTGTTCGGCTCCGACTCACTGTTCTCGGACAAGGCCAACACCCGGGCCGGCGACTTCGAGCAGCGCATCGAGGTGTACGAGCCGCCGTACCTGCACCACAAGGACATCGACCGCCGTCCCGTGATCGGCGACGGCCCCGAGCGGCCCGAACTCGGCGCGAAGGCCACGTACGAGGTGAAGGGCGCCGAGCGGGTGGCGAAGGTACGGCTGATGCGCCCGAGCTCCGTCACGCACGTCACGGACGTCGAACAGCGCTCCGTCCAGCTCGACTTCACGAAGCGCGGCGGCACGGTGACCGTGGAGATCCCCGAGGACCGCTCCCTGGTCCCGCCCGGCTGGTACATGCTGACGATGACCGACCGCGAGGGGCTGCCGTCGGTGGCGAAGTGGGTGCACCTGCCGTAGGGCTAGCGGTCCGCCCGCCGATCGTTGTCTGCGGCGGAGCGGGCCAGGCCCAGGGCGTACTCGGGCCACCAGGTGCCGGCCGCGGGGCCGCCGCGGCACTGGCCGTCCGAGTCGCCGGGGCGCTTGATCCACAGGAGCGCGTCGATCAGCTCGTCGCCCGTCCTCGTGGACGGCGGGGCGCCCAGCGCCCGGCCCGGCGGGTTGCACCAGGTCGCGTCGTCGCCGGCCAGCGGGCCGTTGCCGTTGCGGCTGGTGTCGACGACGAAGTGCTTGCCCCCGAGCAGCCGCGACAGCTCGTGCCCGTACGCCCGGGTCGCCCGGGTGCTCTGGAAGTTCGACACGTTCAGCGCGAAGCCGTCCGCCTCGTTCATGCCGGACTCCCCCAGCCGGCGGGCGAGGGAGCCGGTGTCGTGGTTCCACGCGGCGTTGCCGGCGTCCAGATAGACCCGCACGCCCGGGCGCCTCTTCAGCCGGAGCACCGCCTCGCCCAGCATCTCCTGGCGCTCGGCGCGGATCTCCTCGGGCGTACAGCCGTCCGCCATGTGCGGGACGGCGTCCGGCTCCAGGATCACCAGGGCCTCGCCGCCCTCGATGTTGTCGGCGAAGGCGCCGATCCAGCGCAGATAGGCCTCGCGGTCCGCGGCGCCGCCCGCGGAGTGCTGGCCGCAGTCGCGGTTGGGGATGTTGTACGCGACGAGCACCGCCGTTTGCCCGGCCGCCCCGGCCCGCCGCATCGTCTCGCGGACGTCGGCGCCGACCTGCTCCTCGCTGCCGGAGGGCCAGACGGCCAAGGGCTGCTCGGAGATCCGCCGCAGCAGCTTCGCGTCGTCGCCGCGGCCCTCCCGCTCCCAGCGCGTCACCTGCCGGGCCGCGGCGCTGCCCGGGTCCACCCAGAAGGGGGTCTCGTTGCGGACGGCACGGGCGGCGGCCTGTTCGGCTCCGGGAGCGGCGCCGCGGACGGACTCGGGGGCGGAGTCCGCGGGGCCGGCGACGGAGCAGCCGGCGAGGGGGACGGTGGCGAGGGCCAGCGCCAGGCCGGCGAGGGCGAGAGGGAGCATACGTCCTGACATCGAGATTCCCGGGCTGAGGCGGGCAGATCGCTTCGATCCTGGCATACGGGCCAAATCGCGGCATCGAACATATGGCGGAGCAAGCGGGTGAACCTGGGGCGCGTCAGCCCGCCGCCAGCGCGATCCCCAGCGGCGTGCGCTCGTACAGCACCTGGTGCCGGCTGCGCCGCGCCGTCAGCAGACCGGCGTCGCGCAGGGCGCCGAGGTGGGCGGAGACCGTCGACGGCGCCAGCCCCAGCCGGCGGGCCAGCGCCGTGGTGGACGCGGGCTCGTCGAGCGCCGCCAGCACCCCGGCCCGCCCGGCGCCCAGCAGCCGTACGAGGGCCTCGCGCGGCCCGGGGCCGCCGGTCTGCCACAGGGCGCCGACCCCGCGCGCCGGGTAGGCGATCGCGGCGCTCCACGGGGGCTCGAACCCGGTGACGGCGTCGGGCCACAGGAAGGCGCTGGGCAGGAGCAGCAGGCCCGAGCCGCCGAGCTCACGGCGGTAGTCGGACCGGTTCGCCACGGTCAGCGTGCCGTCGTCCCAGCCCAGCCTGGGATGCAGCCCGGCGAAGAGCAGCTCGAAGCCCCCCTGCGCCAGCCGCCGGCTGTGGAACGCGACGTCCGCCTCGAGCAGCGTGCGCAGCCGGGGCCAGTGCGGCTCGACGAGGGCGTGCCAGGCGGCGCGCAGCAGCCCGGCGAGCTCCTCGATCGCCCGCACCGGATCGGCGAGGAGCTCACGGGCCCGCGGATGCCCGGCCGCCCCCGGGGTGTCGGCCAGGGAGCGGCGCATCGCGCGCAGCGCCTGCGCCGGGTCGGCGGCCCGCACCGCCGCCAGCTCCTCCTCGAACGTCGCCGTCAGACCGATCGGCGGCGGGCCCAGGAAGTCCGGGGTGATGCCGACGCGGGGCATGAACAGCCACAGTGGGGTGAGGTCGAGGTCGCCGAGGCGGGCGCGGGTGTCCTTCAGCCAGCTGGCCGGGATCGCCGACCGCTACCCCGCCCGACGGGTCCTGGTCTGCTGCGATCTGCTGTGCGCCGCCGCCGCGGCGGCCATGGTGCTGCCCGGGACGCACGTCGGCGTGCTGCTCGCCCTGCGGTGCGCCATCGCCGCGATCGCCCCGGTCTTCGCCGGCACCCGGGCGGCGACCCTGAGCGACATCCTGGGCGAGGGCGACCTGTTCGTCCTGGGGCGCTCGCTGCTGCGGATCGTCGGCCAGAGCGCGCTGATCGCCGGGTTCGGGGTGGGCGGCGTCCTGCTCACGGTCCTGTCGCCGCGCGCCGCCCTGGCGTCACCGCGCTGACCTTCCTCGCCTCCGCCGTGATCCTGCGCCTGGGCACCAGGCGGCGGCCGGTGCGGGGCACCGGGGGCGGCACGCTGCTCGCGTCCTCGCTGGCCGGCGCCCGGCAGCTTCTCGGACTGCGACGGGTGCGGCTGCTGATGCTGCTGTTCTGGCTGCCGCCGATGTTCTCGGTCGCCCCGGAGGCCCTGGTCACCCCGTACACCGACAGTGTGGGCGCGGGAACCGTGGCGCTCGGGCTGCTGATGTGCGCGCTGCCGGTCGGGACCATCGCCGGAGAGGTGCTGGCCGGTACGGCGCTGGGGCCGGGCGGGCGGGCGCGGGTGGTCGCGCCGCTGGCGGCGGCCAGGCTGGTCCCGTATCTGCTGTACGCGCTGCATCCCGGGGTCCCGGTGGCGGCGGTCGTGCTGGCCGTCGCGGGGCTGGCGGAGGCGTACACGCTGGGGCTGGACCGGATGTTCGTCGACGCGGTGCCGGAGGAGCTGCGGGGTCGGGCGATGACGCTGCTGCAGGCGGGGCTGATGACGATCCAGGGGCTGGGGATGGCGGCGGCAGGGGCCGCGGCCGAGTTCGTACCGGTGCAGTACGTCGTCGCGGGGGCGGGGGCGCTGGGCACGGTCTGCGTGCTGCTGGTGCTGGCCGGGCTGCGGAGGACCGAAGGCTGAGACGGGGCTGACCGGGATGTGACCACCGGGTAAGGTCTGCCGCGTGGCCAAGCCCCTCAGCCTCCCCTTCGACCCCATCGCCCGTGCCGACGACCTGTGGACGCGGCACTGGGGCGGCGTGCCGTCGATGGCCGCGATCACCTCGATCATGCGGGCGCACCAGATCCTCCTCGGCCAGGTCGACGCGGTCGTCAAGCCGTACGGGCTGACCTTCGCCCGGTACGAGGCGCTGGTGCTGCTGACGTTCTCCAAGGCGGGCGAGCTGCCGATGTCGAAGATCGGCGAGCGGCTGATGGTGCACCCCACCTCGGTGACGAACACCGTCGACCGGCTGGTCGGCTCCGGGTACGTGGCCAAGCGCCCGAACCCCAACGACGGGCGCGGCACGCTGGCTTCGATCACCGGCAAGGGGCGGGAGATCGTGGACGCGGCGACGCGGGACCTGATGGCGATGGACTTCGGGCTGTCCGCGTACGACGGGGAGGAATGCGCGGAGATCTTCGCGATCCTGCGGCCGCTGCGGATAGCCGCGGGGGACTTCACGGAGGCGTGACCCCGGGCCGGTGATCGACTGGGTTCCGGTTAGGCTCGTACGCATGAAAAAGAGCGTGCTGACCCGCTATCGGACGATGGCCTACGTCACCGGTGTCCTGCTGATCCTGCTGTGCCTCGGCATGGTCGGCAAGTATCTGCTGGACCTCTCGGGCGCGGGTGACTTCACCAAGATCGTCGGTATCGCGCACGGCTGGCTCTACATCGTGTACCTGATCTTCGCCTTCGACCTGGGCGCCAAGGCCAAGTGGCCGGTGGGCAAGCAGATCTGGGTGCTGCTGGCGGGCACGATCCCGACGGCCGCGTTCTTCGTCGAGCGCAAGGTCAGCGCCGAGCTCGCCCCGCTGGTCGCGCGGGACGAGCCGGTCGCCGCGTAGCCGCTCAGGCCGACGTCAGCCCCTTCACCAGCTCGTCCGCCGCCGCGTACGGGTCCAGCTCGCCGGCGACGATCCGCGCCGCGAGCGCCGTGAGGCGGCGGTCGCCGTGCAGGTCCGCGATCCGTTCGCGCAGGCGGGTCACCGCGATCGTCTCCGTCTCGTTCGCGGCCCTCGCCGTACGGCGCTCCTGGAGCACGCCGTGCTCCTCCATCCACGCCCGGTGCTTCTCCAGGGCCTCCACCAGCTCGTCGGCGCCCTCGCCCCTCGACGCCACGGTCTTCACGATGGGCGGGCGCCAGTCGCCGGGGGCGCGGGCCTCGCCGAGCCCCAGCATGTGGTTGAGCTCGCGGGCCGTGGCGTCCGCGCCGTCGCGGTCCGCCTTGTTCACCACGTACACGTCGCCGATCTCGAGGATGCCGGCCTTCGCCGCCTGGATGCCGTCGCCCATGCCGGGGGCCAGCAGGACCACCGAGGTGTCCGCCTGGCCGGCGATCTCCACCTCGGACTGGCCGACGCCGACCGTCTCCACGAGGATCACGTCGCAGCCGGCGGCATCCAGCACGCGGATCGCCTGCGGGGCGGCCCAGGCCAGGCCGCCCAGGTGGCCTCGGGTGGCCATGGAACGGATGTAGACGCCGGGGTCGGAGACGTGTTCGCTCATCCGTACCCGGTCGCCCAGGAGGGCGCCGCCGGAGAACGGGGAGGACGGGTCGACGGCCAGGACGCCCACGCGTTTGCCGCGTTTGCGGTACGCGGTGACCAGGGCGGAGGTCGAGGTCGACTTGCCCACGCCGGGGGAGCCGGTGAGGCCCACCACGTAGGCTCCGCCGGTCAGGGGGGCGAGGGCGGCCATCACCTCGCGGAGCTGGGGGCTGGCGCCTTCCACAAGGGAGATCAGGCGGGCCACGGCTCGGGGCTTCCCCTCGCGGGCCTGGCTCACCAGCGCCGGTACGTCCATCACGGGGTGTGTCTCCTGTTGTCGTTGCACGGTCGGCCGTCGGCCGGCGGTCAGGCTATAACGGCGTCGGCCTGCGGCCGGAGTCGGCGCTGCGCGCCTCCGGCCTCAAACGCCGGCCGGGCTTTGACGGCGCTGCGCGCCTCGCCCTCAAACGCCGGGCGGGCTGGAAATGGCTCTCTTTGCGTTGTCGGCCGGCGGCTGTGGGGCGCTGTTGTCGCGTCTCGTGTCCGGGGGCGGGCCGGAGCGGCGGCTCCGCTGGACGTGGAGACTCTGGTCTCGGTGCCGGACCACGCTCCGCCGCCACTCCGTCCCGCCCCCTCGTTACGCCGGCGACCTGCGGAACACGGCCGGTCCAGCTGCGTCTGCCACGCCGTGGGCGACGCCCAAACCCGCAACGCTGTGGGCAGGGGGCCCACCCGCCGGACGGCGCCCAAACCCACAGCAACGCTGTGGGCAGGCGTCCCGCAGGGCGGGACGGGTGGGCACAGCGGACCGCAGCCATCGACGCACGACGCCACCAGCACGCCCCTGGCCGGAGGCCGCACCCGCCCCGGGGGGCGACCCCTACGCCGGGACCCTCACGATCAGGGCGTCCCCCTGACCGCCGCCCCCGCACAGCGCCGCCGCGCCGACCCCGCCGCCGCGCCGCTTGAGCTCCAGCGCCAGGTGGAGGACCAGCCGCGCCCCCGACATCCCGATCGGATGCCCGAGCGCGATCGCACCGCCGTTGACATTGACCTTGTCCGACGTGACCCCGAGGTCCTTCATCGACTGCACGGCGACAGCCGCAAACGCCTCGTTGATCTCGATCAGGTCCAGGTCGGACGCCGAAAGCCCGGCCTTCTTCAGCGCGTGCGCGATCGCGTTCGACGGCTGCGACTGCAGCGAGTTGTCGGGACCGGCGACATTCCCGTGCGCCCCGATCTCGGCCAGCCACGGCAGCCCGAGCTCCTCCGCCTTGGCCTTGCTCATCACGACCACGGCCGCCGCACCGTCCGAGATCTGCGACGCCGTCCCCGCCGTGATCGTCCCGTCCTTGGCGAACGCCGGGCGCAGCTTCCCGAGGGACTCGACCGTCGTCTCCGGCCGGATGCCCTCGTCCTGCGAGAAGACGACCGGCTCCCCGCGCCGCTGCGGGATCGGGATCGGGGTGATCTCGGCCTCGAAGATCCCCGCCGCCTGGGCGGCCGCGGCCCGCTGGTGCGAGAGGGCGCCGACGGCGTCCTGCGCCTCGCGGGAGATCCCGAGCCGCGTGTTGTGCTTCTCGGTCGACTCCCCCATCGCGACGTTCTCGAACGAGTCCGTGAGCCCGTCGTACGCCATGCAGTCCAGCATCTCGATCGCGCCGTACTTGAAGCCCTCGCGGGACTTGGGCAGCAGATGCGGGGCGTTCGTCATGGACTCCTGGCCGCCCGCGACCACGACGTCGAACTCACCCGCCCGGATCAGCTGGTCGGCCAGCGCGATCGCGTCGAGGCCGGAGAGGCAGACCTTGTTCACCGTGAGGGCCGGCACGCTCATCGGGATGCCGCCCTTGACGGCCGCCTGCCGGGCCGGGATCTGGCCCGCGCCGGCCTGCAGGACCTGACCCATGATCACGTACTCGACCTGGTCGCCGGAGATGCCCGCCCGCTCCAGTGCCGCCTTGATCGCGAACCCGCCGAGGTCCGCGCCGGAGAAGGACTTGAGGGAGCCGAGGAGCCGGCCCATGGGCGTACGGGCTCCGGCAACGATTACTGAGGTGGTGCCAGTCATGCGTTCGCCCCTTCGGGGAGAAGTGAATGAGGGTTAACGTCAATGTACTGACGCGTACCCGTCGGGGTCACGGTCCGATCGCTGTGACCGTGCGCACGTTGCGTAACCGCATGGGTGAGCGGTGCACTGGTTCCATGCTGACGCGAATCGACCACATCGGGATCGCCTGCCGGGACCTCGACAAGACCATCGAGTTCTACCGCTCCACCTACGGCTTCGAGGTGTTCCACACCGAGGTCAACGAGGAACAGGGCGTGCGGGAGGCCATGCTGAAGATCAACGAGACGTCCGACGGCGGCGCCTCGTACCTCCAGCTGCTGGAGCCCGTCCGGGAGGACTCCCCCGTGGGCAAGTGGCTGGCGAAGAACGGCGAGGGCGTGCACCACATCGCCTTCGGCACCGCCGACGTGGACGCGGACGCCGCCTCGATCCGGGACAAGGGCGTACGGGTGCTGTACGACGAGCCGCGTACGGGGTCGATGGGCTCGCGGATCACCTTCCTGCACCCCAAGGACTGCGGTGGCGTGCTGACCGAACTGGTGACCGCCGCTCCCGGTGACGGATCCGCACATTGAGGTGGCTTCGTCATTGCCCACTGACCATCGCGTTCCGCTCCCGGTACAGTGCAGGGGGGCTGCCCCCGTCCTGGGGCGGCCCGATGATCTGACACGATTGTCTGATCGGTGAATCGTTGGAGTCATCGGTTCAGCAGGATGTAATCGACCAGGGGACGGATGGGACCGCGCAGTGCGGGGCTACGACCGCTACCAGCCTGAACAGGCCGAGCCTGCCCTGGACGGGCTCTCGCAGTTCGAAGCCGAGATCAAGCGGCTGAAGAAGGAACGCGAGAAGGTCGTCCAGCACGCCGAGGACCTCGGCTACCAGGTCGAGGTTCTGCGTGCCAAGTTGCACGAGGCACGCCGCAACGCCTCGACCAGGTCGGCGTACGACAACGTCAGCCACCAGGCCGAGCAGATGCTGCGCAACGCGCAGATCCAGGTCGAGCAGATGCGCGCCGACACCGAGCGCGAGCTGCGCGAGGCCCGGGCGCAGACCCAGCGTCTGCTCCAGGAGCACGCCGAGCGCCAGGCGCGGATGGAGTCCGATCTCCACGCCGAGGCGATCAAGCGCCGGCAGCGCCTGGACGAGGAGCTGACCGAGCGCCGGACGAACGTCGAGACGCACGTCAACGAGAACGTGCGCTGGGCCGAGCAGGTCCGCGCCCGCAGCGAGTCGCAGGCCGAGCGCCTCCTCGCGGAGAGCCGTGCCGAGGCCGAGCAGGCCGTCGCCACGGCCCGCGCGGAGGCGCAGCGGCTCACCGAGCAGGCCCGCCAGCGCGCCGGCTCCGAGTCGCAGACGGCCCGGGCCGAGGCCGACGACGTGCTGCGCCGGGCCCGCGCCGAGGCGGAGCGCCTGCTGAACGCCGCGTCCTCGCAGGCCGCCGAGGCCACCACGCACGCCGAGGCGCTGCGCAGCTCCACGGTCAGCGAGTCCGAGGGCGCCCGGCGCGAGGCCGCCGAGCTGCAGCGGCAGGCCCAGGCCCGGATGCAGGAGGCGGACACCGCGCTGCGTACCGCCCGGGTCGAGGCCGACCGGCTGGTGGCCGAGGCGGAGAAGACCATCGCCAAGCGGGTCGCCGACACCGAGGCGGGCGCCGAACAGCGGATGAACACCACCCGGGCGGAGATCGCCCGGCTGGTCGGCGAGGCCACCAAGCACGCCGAGAAGATGAAGGGCGAGGCCGAGCAGGCCCTCGCGGACGCCCGCCGGCAGGCGGAGAAGCTCCTCGCGGACGCCGGCGAGCAGGCCCGTACGAAATCGGCCGAGGAGAGCGCCAACGCGCTGGCCCAGGCGGCGAAGACCGCCGAGGACGTGATCAACAAGGCCACCGAGGAGGCGAAGGACACCACGAAGTCCGCCGCCGAGGAGGCCGAGCGGATCAAGGCCGAGGCCCAGTCCGAGGCCAACCGGCTGCGCCGGGAGGCCGCCGACACCGCCGAGCAGGTCAAGGGCGCCGCGAAGGACGACACCGCGGCGTTCCGGCAGAAGACCGTGGAGCTGCAGGAGGAGGCCCGCCGGCTGCGCGGCGAGGCCGAGCAGCTGCGCGCGGAGGCCGTCGCCGAGGGCGAGCGGATCCGCTCCGAGGCGCGCCGCGAGGCCGTGGCGAAGATCGAGGAGTCGGCGAAGTCCGCCGAGGAGATCCTCGCCAAGGCGGGCAAGGACGCCGAGGAGCAGCGCGCGAACGCCGCCGCCGACGGCGAGCGGGTCCGCGACGAGGCGGTCGACCGGGCGACGGCGCTGCGCCGGCAGGCCGAGGAGGCGCTGCAGAAGGCGCACGCGGAGGCCGACGAGCTGCGGGCCGACGGCCGCACCCAGGCCGCGAAGATCATCGACGACGCCGAGGACGCCGGGCGCAAGGTCCGCCGGGAGGCCGAGGAGGCCGCCCGGGCCCACCGCGACGAGGCCCAGGCGGAGCTGACCCGCCTGCACGGCGAGGCGGAGTCGCGGATCACCGCCGCGGAGGAGGCGCTGCAGGGCGCCCGCGCCGAGGGCGAGCGGATCCGCCGCGAGGCCGCGGAGGAGACGGACCGGCTGCGCGCCGAGGCCGCCGAGCGGCTGCGTACGCTGCAGCAGCAGGCCCAGGAGGAGGCCACCCGGGTACGGGACGAGGCGGCGGCGGCCGCCGGCGCGGCCCGTACGGAGGCGGAGGCCGCGGCGGTGCGGCTGCACGCCGACGCCACGGAGGAGGCCGAGCGGGTCCGGGCCGAGGCGCAGGACGCCGCCGACCGGCTGCGCGGCGAGGCCACGGCCGCCGCGGAGCGGCTGCAGACGCAGGCCGCCGAGGCGCTGGGCGCCGCGCAGGAGGAGGCCGCCCGCCGCCGGCGCGAGGCCGAGGCGCTGCTGTCCGCCGCCCGCCAGGACGCCGACCGCGAGCGCGGCCAGGCCCGGGTGGAGAGCGACGAGCTGCTGGCCAGCGCCCGCACCCGGGTGGAGGAGGCGCAGCGCGAGGCGTCGCGGCTGCTGTCGGACGCCGAGACGCACTCGCGCGAGATGGTCGCCGCGGCGGAGTCCACGGCGCAGCAGGTGCGGGACTCCGTGAAGGACCTGCACGCGCAGGCCGGTGAGGAGATCACCGGGCTGAAGGCCGCCGCCGAGCACTACGCCGCGACGCTGCGCCGCGAGGCGGAGGAGGAGACCTCCGCCGCCCGGGCGCTGGCCGAGCAGACGGTGACCGAGGCCGCCGCCGAGTCCGAGCGGCTGCGCGAGGAGGCGGAGCGGCTGCGCGACGAGTCGCGTCAGGACGCCGCCAAGCGCCGCGCGGAGGCCGCCGAGCAGGCGGACAAGCTGATCGAGAAGGCGCAGAGCGAGGCGCTGCGCGTGGCGACCGCCGCGGAGGAGCAGGCCGACACCATGGTCGGCGCCGCCCGCAAGGAGGCCGAGCGGCTGGTCGCCGCGGCCACGGCCGACGCGCACCGGCACACCGAGCGGACCCGTGCCGAGGCGAACACCATGCTGGAGGAGGCCCGCCGGGACGCCGCGCAGATCCGCGGCCGGGCGGAGGACCTGCGCGCCCGTACGGACGCCGAGGTCGAGGAGCTGCACGAGCGGTCCCGCCGGGAGACCGCGGAGCTGACCCGGGCGGCCGGGGAGCGCGTGGACAAGCTGGTCGCCGCGGCCAACGAGCAGCTGACCGACGCCGAGGCGAAGGCCCGGGAATTGGTGTCGGACGCCAACTCCGAGGCTTCCAGGGTCCGTATCGCCGCGGTGAGAAAGGCCGAGGGCCTGCTCAAGGAGGCCGAACTGAAGAAGGCCTCGACCTTCGACGAGTCCGAGCGGATGAAAATCGAAGCCCGCGCCGAGGCGAAAAAGATCATCGAAGAAGGCCGTCGCGAGCTGGAACTCATCACCCGGCGCCACGAGGACATCAACGCGGAGATCTCCCGCGTTCAGAGTGTCCTGGAGGCGCTGGAATCGTTCGAGGCGCCGCCCTCCGGCGGGGCCAAGGACAGCGGAAAAGCCCCGGCAGCGGCCGGGGCACCCCGATCCGGAAGCAAGCAGACCGACGGCTAGCCACTCGAAAGTAGGGTCATTCTCCAGATCAAGTCCGGAATGACTCTATGCCACGCCGCCTCCGCCTCTAAGATTCCCCCTATCACCTCACCCGGTCTCATCGACAGGAAACCCATGAGCGACACTTCCTCCCCCTTCGGCTTCGAGCTCGTGCGGCGCGGATACGACCGCGGTCAGGTGGACGAGCGCATCACGAAACTCGTCGCCGACCGCGACAGCGCGCTGGCACGCATCACCGCCCTCGAGAAGCGGATCGAGGAGCTTCACCTCGAGACGCAGAACGCCCAGGCCCAGGTCGCTGACGCCGAGCCGTCCTACGCCGGCCTCGGCGCCCGGGTCGAGAAGATCCTCCGCCTCGCCGAGGAGGAGGCCAAGGACCTGCGCGAGGAGGCCCGCCGGGCCGCCGAGCAGCACCGCGAGCTCGCGGAGTCCGCCGCCCAGCAGGTGCGCAACGACGCCGAGTCGTACGCCGCCGAGCGCAAGGCGAAGGCGGAGGACGAGGGCGCGCGGATCGTCGACAAGGCGAAGAACGAGGCCGCCGGTCTGCGGGCCGACGCCCAGAAGGACGCCCAGTCCAAGCGCGAGGAGGCGGACTCCCTCTTCGAGGAGACCCGCGCCAAGGCCGCTCAGGCCGCCGCGGACTTCGAGACCAACCTGGCCAAGCGCCGCGAGCAGTCCGAGCGCGACCTCGCGTCCCGCCAGGCCAAGGCCGAGAAGCGCCTCGCCGAGATCGAGCACCGGGCGGAGCAGCTGCGCCTGGAGGCGGAGAAGCTGCGCACCGACGCCGAGCGCCGCGCCCGCCAGACGGTGGAGACCGCGCAGCGCCAGGCCGAGGACATCGTGGCCGACGCGAACGCCAAGGCCGACCGGATCCGCTCGGAATCCGAGCGTGAGCTGGCCGCGCTGACCAACCGCCGCGACTCGATCAACGCCCAGCTGACCAACGTCCGCGAGATGCTCGCCACCCTCACCGGTGCGGCCGTCGCCGCGCAGGCGACGCCGGACGTCGACGACGCGAAGCCGGGCGTTCCGGCGCAGCAGTCGCGCTGACCCGTATACGGCAGGTCGAGGGCCCCGTACACCCCTGTGGTGTGCGGGGCCCTTTCCGTTGTCGGATTGGGGGTGCGCCGTACACCGGTGACCATTAGGTTTGGAGGGTGATCGAGGTTGAAGGCTTGACGAAGCGGTACGGGAAGACGCTGGCGGTGGACAATCTGTCCTTCCAGGTGCATCCCGGCCATGTCACGGGCTTCCTGGGCCCGAACGGCGCCGGGAAGTCCACCACCATGCGCATCATGCTCGACCTCGACGCCCCCACCGCCGGCGGTGTGCGCATCGACGGCAAGCACTACCGGGAGCTGGCCGAGCCCTTGTCGTACATGGGCGCGCTGCTCGAGGCGAAGGCGATGCACGGCGGGCGCAGCGCGTACAACAACCTGCTGTGTCTGGCGCAGAGCAACCGCATCCCGCGCGCCCGGGTCGACGAGGTGCTGGACATCGTCGGGCTGAGCGCCGTCGCGCGCAAGAAGTCCAAGGGCTTCTCCCTCGGCATGGGCCAGCGCCTGGGCATCGCGTCCGCGCTGCTCGGCGACCCGAAGATCCTGATGTTCGACGAGCCGGTCAACGGGCTCGACCCCGAGGGCATCCACTGGATCCGCAACCTGATGAAGAACCTGGCGGCCCAGGGCCGCACGGTGTTCGTTTCCAGCCACCTGATGAGCGAGATGGCGCTGACCGCCGACCATCTGATCGTGATCGGCCAGGGCAGGCTGCTCGCCGACACCTCGATGGCGGACTTCATCGCCACCAACTCCCGCTCGTACGTACGGGTCCGCAGCCCGCAGCACGAGGAGCTGAAGGACGCCTTCCAGCGCGCCGGGCTGACCGCCGTGGAGGTCGGCGACGGCTCCTTCGAGGTGGAGGGCGCCGACGCGGCCAAGGCGATCGGCGAGCTGGCCGCGCAGAACAGCCTCACGCTGCACGAGCTGAGCCCGCAGCAGGCCTCCCTGGAGGAGGCGTTCATGCAGATGACGGCGGGCTCGGTGGAGTACCACGCGCATCACCCGGGCGATCCGACGACGCCGGGGGCACCCGGTCCGCAGTGGGGTCCGGGCTGGGGCGGTGCCCCCGCCGGCGACGACACCGAGAAGAAGGGCTGACCCCGATGTCATCTCCGGCCCCGGTCCTGCAGTCCGAGTGGACCAAGATCCGTACCGTGGCGTCCACCAAGTGGACGCTGCTGCTGGCCCTGCTGGTCACCGTCGCGCTGGGCGCGGTGGTGTCCGCGGTCATGAACAACACCTTCGACGACCTCGAGGGCGTCGAACTCGCCACGTTCGACCCGACGTACGTCAGCTTCGCCGGCACCAGCCTGGGCCAGCTCGCGATGATCGTCTTCGGGGTGCTGGTCGTCGGCACCGAGTACAGCTCCGGCATGATCCGCACCTCGCTGCAGGCGGTGCCCCGGCGCGGGCTGTTCTACGTCTGCAAGATCGCGGCGGCGACGGCCCTGGCGTTCGTCGTGGCCATGCTGACGAGCTTCCTCACCTTCTTCCTCGGCCAGGCCCTGCTCGGCGACCACGCGGCGTCCATCGGCGACGAGAACGTGCTGCGCGCGGTGGTCGGCGGCGGGCTGTACATGACGCTGATCGCGATGCTCGCCATGGGCGTGGCCACGATGCTGCGCAGCTCGATGCTGTCGCTGGGCATCCTGATGCCGTTCATGTTCCTCGTCTCGCCGATCCTGTCCGCCGTCCCCGGCGCCAAGGACTTCGCCCGCTATCTGCCCGACCAGGCCGGTTCGCGGATCATGCGGGTCGTGCCGAACGCCCTGAACAGCGGCGAGACCCCGTACGGCCCGTGGGGCGGCATCGGGATCATGCTGCTGTGGGTGGCGGCGGCGCTGATCGGCGGCTATCTGGTGCTCAAGAACCGCGACGCGTAGAACAACTGTTGCGGCTCCGTTGCGTCCGCCCCTTGGGGGAACCGGATCGGCCTCGCTAGCCTCTCACCTCTACGGGGGGCGCCTGAGCCCCTCGCCGACCGCGAGGGGGAGACGGGCATTGATCGAGGCCAGGGGTCTGAGTAAGCGTTACGGCGACAAGTGGGCCGTCTACAACCTGTCGTTCGACGTCCGGCCCGGCGCCGTGACCGGATTCCTGGGCCCGAACGGGGCCGGGAAGTCCACCACGATGCGCCTGATCCTCGGGCTCGACGAGCCCACGGCGGGCACCGTGACCGTCGGCGGCCACCCGTTCCGCAGGCTGCCCAACGCGCCGCGCCAGGTGGGCGCGCTGCTGGACGCCAAGGCCGTGCACGGCGGACGCACCGCCCGCGCCCATCTGAAGTGCCTGGCCCAGCTGTCCGGCATCCCGGACCGCCGGGTCGACGAGGTGCTCGACGTGGTCGGGCTGCTGGGGGTGGCGTTCCAGCGCTCCAAGGGCTTCTCCCTCGGTATGTCGCAGCGCCTGGGCATCGCCGCCGCGCTGCTCGGCGACCCCCAGGTGCTGCTCTTCGACGAGCCGGTCAACGGCCTCGACCCGGAGGGCATCCGCTGGGTGCGGGAGCTGATGAAGCGGCTGGCGGCGGAGGGCCGTACGGTCTTCGTCTCCAGCCATCTGATGAGCGAGATGTCGCTGACGGCGGACCATCTCATCGTCATCGGCCGCGGCCAGCTGATCGCGGACACCAGCGTCAAGGACTTCATCGAGCGCAGCGCCTCCGGGTACGCCCTGGTCCGGACGCCCGACGAGGACCAGACGGCGACGCTCACCACCGCCCTGACGGAGGCCGGCGGCAGCGTCGAGGCGCTGCCCGACGGGGCGCTGAAGGTCACGGGCGTCCCGCTGCCGGGGATCTCCGACCTCGCCCACGAGGCGGACGTACGGCTGTGGGAGCTCTCGCCGCACAGCGGTTCGCTGGAGGAGGCGTACATGGCGCTCACCCAGCCCGCGGTGGACTTCCGCTCCACCACCGACCGGCGCGCGGGGCTGCTGCAGGAGCTGCCGCCGCCGCCCGCCCCCGTACTCCCGCAGAGCTCCGAGGTTCTGGAAAGCGAGGCCGCCCGATGATCGTCGAGGACGCCGTCTCCCCCAAGGCCGGGTACGCCTCCCCCATCCCCGTCCGCCGGACGCATCTGGGCGACGCGCTCGCCTCGGAGTGGACGAAGATCCGCTCGGTGCGCTCCACGATGTGGACGCTGGGCGTGATGCTGGTGCTGGTCATCGGCGTCGGCGCGCTGACCGCCGCGAGCCGGACCGACAGCATCTACGTCGACGACCCGCTGTCGGGCGCCTTCGCCGGGCTGGTACTGGGCCAGGTCTGCATCGTGACGCTCGGGGTGCTGGTCGTCACGTCGGAGTACAGCACCGGGATGGTCCGTACGACCTTCACGGCCTGCCCGCAGCGGGTACGGGTGCTGGCCGCGAAGGGCATCGTCTTCTTCGGCCTCGCGTTCGGGCTCACGGCGGTCGCGGCGACGCTCGCGGCGCTGATCAACTACGCGGCGGTATCCACCGAGGAGCCGCCGATCGTGTACGACGGCGACCCCGTGGACATGCCCCATTACCACGAGTACGGATCCGAATCGGTCACCACTGGGGACTGGCTCGGCGCGACCGTCGGCGCGTCGCTGTACGTGGCGCTGCTGGGCCTGCTGGCGGTGGGCGTCGGAGCGCTGCTGCGGCACACGGCCGGGGCGATCACGACGATGCTGGGCTTCCTGCTGCTGCCGCTGGTGATCGGCGTGTTCGTCCAGGCGAGCGGGTCGCAGGACCTGGCGGAGAACCTGATCGAGTACTCCCCGCTGAACGGCCTCGCGTCCCTGTACGGCATCCCGATGGAGGGCTCGGCGGACAACGGCTGGACGCTGCTGATCCTGCTGGCGGCGGTCACGGCGGCGGTCCTGGGGTTCGCGGCGTCGGTGATGTCGAAACGCGACGTCTGACGCATCCGTTCACCTCCGGCGGCGGAGGGCGCCGAGGAGCTGCCCCAGCACCTTCGCGGCGTCCCGCCGCCGGGCGGGGCCGGGACGACTGGCTCGCCGACCACGCCGAAGAGATCCTGACCGCGCTCCGCCGCCCGCCGGAGAACCCCCCGCTCAATAGCGAGGCGCCCCCCGCCCCCGCTGCTCCTTGGCCCCCCGCCGGTCCCGCGCGTTCCAGCACGCCGTGTGCCAGTGCCGCCGGTCATCGGCACCGTTGTGTTCCGGCCACACCACCACGTGCGGCACCCCCGGCGGAATCTCCTGGTCGCACCCGGGGCACCGGTAGTGCTTCGCCGCCGCCGCGCCCCCGATCCGGCGCACCAGCCAGTCCTCGCCGCGCCAGCTCTCGCGCTGGCCGAAGACGCTCGTGACGTCGCGTTCCTCGCCGGACGGGCGGCTGCCTCGGTCGCCGCCGCGGGGGCGGTTTCTGCGCGGGGACATCGCGGTACTCGGTCCTCTCGGGCGTCGGTGGGGCCCCGGTGGCCCCTTACCAGCCTAAGGGTCCGCTGTCATAGTCTCCGGGCAAGTCGGGACCGCGTCACTCAACTTCAAGACAATCATGAGTACTTGGCAGCCCGGTCCCGTGCCTTTGGCACGTGTCCGGAGTTAATGCCTTTCGGGGGGACGTACCGCACACCACGATCAAGGGGCCGCTATGCATATCGGGGCTTTCGTGCTCGGGGCACAGTTTCCGGGTCAGGGTCACGGCGAGGCACTCCACCGCGCCGTGCGCAGCGCCGAGGTCGCGGAGGCCGCCGGCCTGAGCGACGTCTGGCTGGCCGAGCACCACTTCATCCGCTACGGCGTCTGCCCGAACGCCGCCACCCTCGCCGCCCTGCTGCTGGGCCGCACCCGCCGGATCGGCGTCGGTACGGCGGTGAGCGTGCTGTCCTCCCAGCATCCCGTGGCCCTGGGCGAGCAGGCGGCGATGCTCCATCTCGCCTCCGAGGGCCGCTTCACGCTCGGCGTGGGCCGCGGCGGGCCGTGGGTGGACCTGGAGGTCTTCGGGACGGGGCTGGAGGCGTACGAGGAGGGGTTCGCGGACTCGCTGGACCTGGTCCTGCGGTGGCTGCGTGAGCCCCGGGTGGGCGCGGACGGGCCGATGTACCGCTTCCGGGAGGTGCAGGTGGTCCCCCGGGCCGGGGACGCGCTGGACGGGCGGCCCGGGCCGCCGGTGATGCTGGCGTGCACCTCGCCGCGCAGTGTGCGGCTGGCGGCGGCGCGGCTGCTGCCGATGCTGCTCGGGATGCACTGCGGGGACGAGGAGAAGGCGGCGATGACGGCCCTGTGGCGGCGCGAGGCGCGCGCGGCGGGGCACAGCGCGGAGCTGATCGCGGCGACGGCCGCGCTGCACGTCTCGGCCGGGGTGGCGCAGATCGAGGACGACCGGCGCACGGCGGTGGAGGTGCTGACGAAGGCCCTGCCGGACATGCTGCGGGCGTCCTTCGAGTCGTACGTCACGGTGGACGGCCGGCCGGGACCGGGGCGGGACCCCCACGCGTACACGGAGTTCCTGTGCGACCTGCACCCCGTGGGACCGGCGCGGCTGGCCGCGGACCGGCTGGCGGCGACCGCCGAGCGTACGGGCATCACGCGGTTCGCCCTGCTGGTCGAGGGCTCGGGCGAGCTGGCGGCCACCGAGCAGAACGTGCTCCGGCTCGGGGCCGAGGTGCTGCCGCTCCTCGAAAGCTGAGGGGGCCCTGTCCGTGGACACACATCGGGTGTCCGGGCGTAGCCGTCTCGTGCTGTCGGGCGGCGAGGGGAGCGGCAGCGGCGCTTCTTCCGGCGTAATCGATCAGCGGTCAGTGCGTCAGCAGTCGCGTAGCTCCGGCGACTGGTTCAGCAGCTGATTGCGGATCGAGGTGAACCGCGCCAGGGTGCCGTCCACCGCCGGGTCGAGCGGGAAGACCGCCACCCGGTGGCAGTTCTGGAACGCGAGACGGACACCGAAGTGGCGCTCGAGCGCCCCCCGTATGGCATCGCTCGCCAGTACCCGGAGCAGCTGGCCCCGCGCGTACTCGTCCGGCGGCGGGGTCTGATTGTCGGCGAAGTCTCCACCGTCGACTTTCAGTTGGGCCACCAACGAGCTGATCATCTCCCACGCGAAGGGCAGGGAGGTCCGGACGCAGTCGACGAAGGCTGCCTCGTCGACATCGCCTCGCTCCGCCTGTGCCAGCAGAGCTGGTGAGACGTCCAGCGACATGTTTTCTCCTCTCATGACCGCCCCTCCTGTCAAAGGCGGTCATACGGACAGGGAAAGCGATCGCCACCGTGCGTGCATGAGCAACAACCGCCTGCATCCACGGTAGGTCGGACGACTGGGGCGCACCACAAGAATGGGAACAATCGGCCGCTGGTAGCGTTCTCCGTCATGCGCCTTGTGATCGCCCGTTGCTCCGTCGACTACGCCGGACGCCTCACCGCCCATCTCGCCCCCGCCCTGCGGCTGATCCTGGTCAAGGCGGACGGCAGCGTGTCCATCCACGCCGACGACCGGGCCTACAAACCCCTCAACTGGATGTCTCCGCCCTGCGCGTTGAAGGAGGCGCCCGCCGACGAGGACGGCACGATCGTGTGGACGGTGGAGAACAAGGGCGGGGAGAAGCTGATCATCTCCATGACGGAGGTGATGCACGACACATCGCACGAACTCGGGATCGATCCGGGTCTGGTGAAGGACGGCGTCGAGGCGCATCTGCAGGAGCTGCTCGCGGACCGGATGGAGACGCTGGGGACGGGCTGGACGCTCATCCGGCGGGAGTACATGACCGCCATCGGCCCCGTGGACATACTGGGCCGGGACGCGGACGGGGCGACGGTCGCGGTGGAGATCAAGCGGCGCGGGGAGATCGACGGGGTCGAGCAGCTGACGCGGTATCTGGAGCTGCTGAACCGGGATCCGCTGCTGGCGCCGGTGCAGGGCGTGTTCGCGGCGCAGGAGATCAAGCCGCAGGCGCGGGTGCTCGCGGAGGACCGGGGGATCCGGTGCGCGGTGCTGGACTACGACGCGCTGCGGGGGATCGAGGACGACAAGCTGCGGCTGTTCTAGCCGGATCCGGCTGTATGACGCGACCCCGCACCGGTGTTCTGGTGCGGGGTCGTTCGCGTGACGGGTCAGCTGATGCCGTCGGCCGCGGTGCCGGCCATGGTGCTTCCCTCGGTGCCCTGGCTGGCCAGGCCGGTGGTTTCGGTGCCGCTGGTGGTGGGATCCTCCGTCGGCGGGGTGGGGTTCTCGGTGGGCGTGGTCTCCGTGGGTGTCGGGTCGGTCGGTTCGTCGGTGGGTTTGGTGGTCGGCTTGCTTGTCGGCTTGGGCGAACTCGACGTCCCGCCCGGGCCACCGCTGGTGCTCCCGCCGTCCGTGCCGGACCCGCCGGTCGTCGTTGTACCTCCGCCGGTCGTCGAGGAGCCGTCCCCGGTCGTCCCCCCGTCCGCCGGCGTCGTGCCGTCCGTCGCGGAGCCGCCCGGTGTCGTCGCCGGGGCCGACGGGGTGCCGGACTCCGAGGGCTTCGTCGACGGGTCCCCCGTCGTCGCGTCGTCCGTCGGGATCCCGTCCGTGCCGTCCGCCTCGTCCGCCGAGGGGTCCACCTCGACCGCGTCCGGGCGCTTGGTGCCCCCATCGCTCTCGTCGCCCATCGCCCCCAGCGTCAGCACGACGCCCAGCACCGCGACGACCGCGGCCCCGGCCCCGGCGGCGATCAGGTTGCGCCGGCCGCCGCGCCGGGCGGACGGGCCGTCGTCGTCGCCGGGGACACCGGTGGCCGTGACCGTACGGGAGGACGAGGCCGTCGCCGGCGCCTCCCCGATCAGCACCGTCGGGTCCTCCGACGACCGCGTCCCGCCGTCCGCGTCCGGACCCGGGACCGCGAAGCCGCCGATGTCCGCGACGAGCGCCAGCGCGCGGCGCCCGGCGATCTCCCCGCCGCGGTCGGCGATCGCCGCGCGCAGCGCGATGGACGCCTCCAGCTCGGTGCGGGCCCGGTCCACCGCGCCGCCGCACAGCGCGAGGACGCCGAGCTCGTGGTGGAAGTACGCCTCCTGCGCCACCTCGCCGGAGACCCGCGCGGCCTCCTGCCCGTAGCGCAGGGCACGCTCCCAGGCGCCCCACTCCAGGGCCACCGCGAAGGCGGGGGCGGCGGTACGGGCCAGCAGGACGGCCGCGTCGGCGTACCCGGCGTCGCGGTGGGCGAGCAGGGCGCCGAGCGTCGCCAGCACCACGCCGGACTCGGCGGCGACCCGCTCGGCGGGGACGGAGGTGTGCCCGGCCCACCAGGCGTAGTGCTGGGCGAGGGTGAGGACGGGGTCCGTCTCGCCCTCGGCGGCCTCGAGCAGTCCGGCGGTGCGCAGCTGCGCGGCGACGCCGGAGGCCAGCCGGTAGACACCGCCGGAGGCGGTGACCAGCCCGCAGACCAGGAGGTCGGCGACGGCGGCGTCCGCGTGCGTGTCCTCGGTGAGCGCCGGGAGCTGGGCGTGGTGCGGGACCTCGCCGTCCAGCGTCGCGGCGAAGATCAGGGCGCGCCGGGCGGCGTCGGTGCCCGAGGCGGCGAGCAGCGGTGCGGCGGCGGCGCTCTGGGCGAGCGTCGGCAGCGGCACGTCCGTCTCGAAGGGGTCGGCGCCGGGCTCCGCGTTCTCCAGCAGCTCCGCGCGGGCGGCGTCCCGGCGGCGGAGCAGCCCGCCGGCCTGGACGAACCGCAGCGGCAGCCCCTCGGACTCGAACCACAGATCGCCGGCCCAGCCGCGCTCGTCCTCCTCCAGCGGGCGCTCGACGACGAGTTCGAGCAGCTGGAGACAGCTGCGCCGGCCCAGGCCGGTGAGGAAGACCTCCTCGATCTGCGCCTCCGGCGACGGCGCGGGCACGTCGGGGCCGGCGGAGACGAGGAAGGCGCACTCGGGGGTGGCGACGAGCAGTTCGTCCAGCGCGGCGCCGCCGACCTCGAGGTCGTCGAGCACGACGACCGCGCCGACCTCGGCCAGCGCCGCGAGGAGTTCGGGGCGGTCGGGCCGGTGCCGCTCGGCGTCGAAGACCAGCCCGTACAGCTGGTACAGCAGGTCGCCGACCGTGCGGTGGCGGCCGGAGAGCCGGATCACGCCGTCGGGGGCCAGGTCGGCGCAGTCCGCGGCGACGGCGTTCAGCAGGGTGGTCCGGCCGGCGCCGGAGACGCCGGTGACGCGGACGGAACGGCCGCGGGAGAGCAGGCGTACGAGCCGCTCACGCGTCTCCTCGCGCTCCAGGAGCGGCAGGGCGGGGGTCATCACGCCGGGCGGGACGGGCGGGGACTGCTCGGCGCGGCGGGCGATGGTCACGCCCGGGGTGAGCCGGCTCGGCGTGCCGGCGCGCTCGCCGGGGCGGACCGGTTCGACCTGGCTGCCGTCCACCGGGTTCACCGTGAGCCGGAGGTCGCCCGCGACGATCTTCGCGGTGCGGGCGCCGCTCACCGGGCTGCCGAACGCCGGTGTGAATCCGCTGTGGCCGCCTATGTGGTCGGGCCGCTGCCGCTTGTTCTTCGGGTCCATGGAGACAATCCCCCTGATGTGCCGCCCGCCCCCCGGTCGTCGTTTTGGTGCGGCGGTATCACGGGAAGCCTAGACCTTTCGGGGGATTGAGCGAACAGCTGAGCGTTTGTGCAGCTCAGCTGTCACTCAATCGTTTTGAAGCCGTCCGCCTCAGGAGTCGGCGCACGCCCCGAACGACGCGTCGCCCTCGATCGCGAGGATGCGGTGCAGCCGGGTCGCGATCAGCAGCCGCTGCATCTGCGGCGGGACGCCCCGCAGGACCAGCCGGCGGTCGGCGCGGCCTGCCCGGCGGTGCGTGCCCATGATCACGCCGAGGCCCGTGGCGTCCCAGGAGTCCAGTCCGGTGAGGTCGAGGATCAGGTCGGAGCCGGCCTCCCCCGAGTCGACCGCGTCGTGCAGGACCGTACGGGCGTCCGCGGCGCTGCGGACGTCGAGGCGGCCCCCGACGGCCAGCTCGACGTGGTCGCCCCTGATATACATCTGCGCTCCCCGTGTCCTGTGCGGTGCGATGTGCCCGTGTGTCTGGTGGTGCCTCGTGCCTCTACTGATCTGACGGTGTGCGACTACGGCAGGTTGTCGTCTTCGCGTATATCGAGACGGAATTCACTCCTGCGGGTGAGCTGCGTCGCATTCGGCGCGGGGGCGCCCCCGCGCCGTACCGCCGTACCGTCTCAGTGCTCGTAGAACCCCTTGCCGCTCTTGCGCCCCAGGTCGCCCGCGTCGACCATCCGGCGCATCAGCTCCGGGGCGGCGAACTTCTCGTCGCGGGACTCGGTGTAGATGTTCTCGGCGGCGTGCAGCAGGATGTCGACGCCCGTGAGGTCCGCGGTGGCCAGCGGGCCCATCGCGTGGCCGAAGCCCAGCTTGCAGGCGACGTCGATGTCTTCGGCGGTGGCGACGCCCGACTCGTAGAGCTTGGCGGCCTCGACGACCAGCGCGGTGATCAGGCGGGTGGTGACGAAGCCGGCCACGTCGCGGTTGACGACGACGCACGTCTTGCCGACGCTCTCCGCGAACTCCCGGGTGCGGGCGAGGGTTTCGTCGCTGGTCTTCAGCCCGCGCACCAGCTCGCACAGCTTCATCATCGGCACCGGCGAGAAGAAGTGCGCGCCCACGACGCGCTCGGGCCGCGAGGTCACCGCCGCGATCTTCGTGATCGGGATGGCGGAGGTGTTGGACGCCAGTACGGTGTCGTCCTTCACCAGGGAGTCGAGCGTACGGAAGATGTCCTGCTTGACCTCGAGCTTCTCGAACACGGCCTCCACCACGACGTCCGCGTCGGCGGCGGCGTCCAGATCGGTGGTGGTGGTGATCCGGCCCAGCGCGGCCCCGGCGTCCTCCGCCGCGAGCTTGCCCTTGGCGACGAACTTGTCGTAGCTGGCCTTGATGCCGTCCGTGCCGCGGGTCAGGGCGGCGTCCGTGACGTCGCGCAGGACGACGTCCCAGCCTGCCTGGGCGGACACCTGAGCGATACCGGATCCCATCAGACCGGCCCCGATGACGGCGAGCTTGCGAGCCACGATGTGTGTTCCCCTTGGCGTCGGTGGTGCGTGTGCGGTGGTGCGTACGTGGTGCGGGGTGCTGATCGCGCTGTGTGCGGGCGGCACTTCGCGCCCGCGTCCCGTACGGGCGGGACCGGCCGGACGGTGGACGCTCCGGCGACGGCCTCTTAGGCCGGGAGATTATCGGTGCGGGGGGTCTCTCGGTGGGCTAAGAGATGCGCATCACGTCTCAGATGACGGACATCACACTATTGGCGGGGTACGGGTCCACCCGCCCGGGCCGTCCGGGCGGGGGGCCGCGCACGTATAGTCGATCTCCCCGGGAATCCGAGGAGGGCCTCGTGCAGCCGTCAGACCCTGCGGGTGAACTCGCGCCGCCGGCCCACGAGTTCCCCTTTGATCCGACCTACGGCTACGGCCTCCCGGAGCTCCTCGCCGTCGGCGCGCCGCCCGAGCCCCCCGGGTTCGAGGACTTCTGGCGCGGGCTGTACGACACCGCCCGCCGCGTCGACCCGCTGCCGGAGCTCGGCCCGCCCGAGGCCGAGGTGGACGGCGTGCTCGTCTCCCCCGTCAGCTTCCGCTCCGCCGGCGGGCGGCGCATCGGGGGCTGGCTGACCGCGCCGGCGGACGGCCGGATCACCCGGGGGTGCGTGGCCACGCACGGGTACGGCGGGCGCCGGGCCCCCGAGCCGGGGCTCCCGCCGGTGGGGGCGGCGACCATCTGGCCGTGTCTGCGGGGGCTGGGCGCGCGCAGCCTGTTCCCCGACATCCCGCCGGACGCCGGGTCGCACGTGCTCACCGGGATCGAGGACCGCGGCACGTATGTGCTGGGCGGCTGCGCGGCGGACGTCTGGGCGGCGGCGTCCGCGCTGCTGTACCTGCTCCCCGCGGCCTCCGGGCACCTGTCGTACCTCGGGGGGAGCTTCGGCGGCGGCATCGGCGCGCTGGCGCTGCCGTGGGACGACCGCTTCGACGCGGCGGCGCTGTGGGTGCCGACGTTCGGCAACCACCCGCTGCGGCTGACGATGCCGTGCGTGGGCAGCGGCGAGGCGGTGCGCGAACGGGCGACCGGGGATCCGGCGGTCCTGGACGTCCTCCCGTACTTCGACGCGGCGACGGCCGCCGCCCGCCTGACGATCCCGGTCCACGTGGGCGCGGCGCTCTTCGACCCGGCGGTGCCACCACCGGGCCAGTTCGCGGTGTACAACGCCCTCCCGGCGAAGCGCGGCCTGACGGTGCTGCGGGCGGGCCACTTCGACCACGAGGGAACGGCCCGCGAGGACGCGGCGCTGGAGGAGGCGCAACGGGAGTTCCTCACGGCGTAACAAAGCAGGCATCGGCCGGGGTGCAGGCGGCTGCGGGTGGGAACCTCCCCGCGCCGAAGGCGCGGGCGGCCGACGCAAACCGCACCCGGCTACCCTCACCGTATGGTGAACCTGACCCGCATCTACACCCGCACAGGCGACAAAGGCACGACAGCCCTCGGCGACATGAGCCGCGTCCCGAAAACCGACCTCCGCATCGCGGCCTACGCGGACACCAACGAGGCCAACGCGGTGATCGGCACCGCCCTGGCCCTCGGCGACCTCGCGGACGACGTCAAGACCGTCCTCACCCGGGTCCAGAACGACCTCTTCGACGTCGGCGCCGACCTGGCCACCCCCGTGACGGAGAACCCGGAGTTCCCCCCGCTGCGGGTGGAGCAGTTCTACGTCGACAAGCTCGAGGCGGACTGCGACACCTTCCTGGCCGAACTGGAGAAGCTCCGCAGCTTCATCCTCCCCGGCGGCACCCCCGGCGCCGCCCTCCTCCACCAGGCGTGCACGGTCGTCCGCCGGGCGGAACGCTCCACCTGGGCGGCGCTGGAGGAGCACGGCGACGTCATGAACCCCCTCACGGCGACGTACCTCAACCGTCTCTCGGACCTCCTGTTCATCCTCGCCCGCACGGCGAACAAGGCGGTCGGCGACGTCCTGTGGGTCCCGGGCGGGGAGCGCTGATGTTCCGCGTATCCGTACGTGGCAAGTTCAGGGACCTCACCGACGACCAGCGGACGGCCCTGCGCTCGGGCCTGGAGGCGGCGCGGACGGCGTTCACCCCGGAGGGCAGCTTCTCGTCCGACGCGGGTCTGGCGGTCTTCACGTTCCGCATCCAGCTGACGCCGGAGTCGGACGACGAGGACGAGGACGACGCGGGCCTGCGGGCGCTGGCGGCGCTGGACGCGACGGGGTATCCGTACGAGGTGATCAAGATCGCGGCGACCGATATGCGGACGATCAAGATCCCGTCCAAGCGCCGCCGGGCGTGAGCCCCGGGCCCGTACCGAAAACCGGCGGCCGTCCCCGCGCCGAATCGGGATACTGACCGCACAGGGGGTGGGGTCATGTCCGATACGGGGCGTCGGGTCGCGGGCCGGGAGCCGGACTCCGAGCGCGATGCGGAGGCCGGCCCGGCAAAGCGGCGTACGACGGACGAGCGCCGGGGGTTCGACGCGACGTACGACGATCTCTGCGCCGACCCGGCCGCGCATCTGCCGCACGCCCTGGAGCTGGCGGCGCACGCCGCAGGTCACAGCGACGAGGCGATGCTGCGGCGGTGGACGGACATGTTCGCCCAGGCGGCCGAGGCCACCGGGGACGAGGCCCTGCGCACCTGGTCGGACCGCCTGAGGCCGGCCGGCGGCGACCCGGCGCTCCACACCCTGACGGCCCTGATCACGCACGACGCCCTGGACGCGACGGTACGGGCCTGGGCGTACGTCCACCGCGGCAAGGCGCTCTACTTCGCCGACCGCGACGACGAGGCCCTCACCGACCTGGACCGGGCGATCGGGCTGGACCCGCGCAACGCGATGGCGTGGACGACCCGCGGCGAGATCCACCGCTGGGGCGACCGCCTCGACGAGGCGCTGCGCGACCTGAGCACCGCACTGGACCTGGAACCGGCCCTGCCCCTCGCCCTGACCCGGCGCGGCGAGACCCACCGCCTGGCGGGCCGCCACGCCGAGGCGATCGCCGACTTCACCGCCGCCCTCGCCCTCGACCCCGACGACACCTGGGCCCTGGGCTCCCGCGGCCAGGCCCACCAGGCCGCCGGACACGACGCCGAGGCCGTCGCCGACCTCACGGCAGCCCTCGACCGCGACCCCACCCTCGTCTGGGTGCAGGGCTCGCGGGGCCGGGCCCATCTGGACGCGGACCGGTACGACGAGGCCCTGGCCGACTTCACCGCCGTCCTGGACCGCGACCCCACCGACGTCTGGGCCCGCTGCGCCCGCGCCGAGGTCCACATCCGGGCCGAGCGGCCCGACGAGGCATCCGCGGACGTGGCCGCCGTCCTCGCGGTAGCCCCCCGCCACCAGTGGGCCCTCGCCGTACGGGGCGAGGCCCACCGCCAGGCGGACCGCCACGCCGAGGCGATCACCGACCTCACGGCCGCCCTGGACCTCGACCCCGACGACGCCTGGACCCGCGGCCAGCGCGGCCAGGCCCACCGCCAGGCAGGCCACCACGACGAGGCGATCGCCGACCTCACCGCGGTGCTCGCCGCCGAGCCCGGCTGGTCCTGGGCGCTGGCCCAGCGCGCCGAGACCCACCACGAGGCCGGCCACCACGCCGAGGCCGTCGCCGACTTCACGGCCGCCCTCGCCCTCGACCCCGACGACGCCTTCTGGATGCGCGCGCACCGCGGCGAGACCCACCGCCTGGCGGGCCGCCACGCCGAGGCGATCGCCGACTTCACCGCCGCCCTCGCCGCCGACCCCGCCTACGCCTGGGCCCTGGGCAAACGCGGCCGCACCCACTTCCAGGCCGGCCGCCACGACCAGGCGATCGCCGACTACACCGCGGCCCTGGCCGTCGCCCCCGAGGACGCCTGGACCCTCGCGATGCGCGGCGAGGCCCACCACGAGGCGGGCCGCTACAACAAGGCGGTCACCGACTACACGGCCGCCCTCGCCCTCGACCCCGAGTACACCTGGGCCCTCTCCAGGCGCGGCGAGGCCCACCGCGAGGCCGGCCGCCACGCCGAGGCGATCACGGACTACACCGCGGCCCTCACCCTCGAACCCGGCGACGCCTGGACCCTGGGCTCCCGCGGCCAGGCGCACCGCGAGGCCGGCCGCCCGGAGCAGGCCCTCGCCGACTTCACCGCCGCCCTGGCCGTCGACCCCGAGTGGGCCTGGCTCCACGCCGGCCGGGGCGAGGCCCGGGCGGACACGGGCCGTTACGCGGAGGCCGTCGCCGACTTCACCGCCGCCCTCGCCCTCGAGCCCGACTACACCCTGGCCCTGGAGCGGCGCGGCGAGGCCCACCGCCAGGCAGGCCGGCACAGCGAGGCGATCGCCGACTTCACGGCCCTCCTCGAGCTCGACCCCGACGACACCTGGACCCGCGTCCAGCGGGGCGTCACCCACCGCCAGGCGGGCGCGTACCGGCAGGCACGGGAGGACTTCGCGGCCGCCGGGTCCGGCGACCCCGGCCGGCGGTTCGAGGCGGTGCTGCTCGACAGCCTCGAATCAGGTCTCGACCCCTGCCGGGACCGCTGGAGGGACCTCCTCGGCACACCCCCGGACGAGCCGGACGGCGACGCGACCCGCTTCTTCGGCCTGCTGCGTACGATCCTGGTCGACGCCGACGACACCTCGGCGCGGGCCACCCGCGACTTCCTCGACGGACACCCGGACCACGACGCGAGGGCGGACGTACTCCGCTACCTCGAGGAGCTGACCGCCCTCGGCGGGGAGCCCGCGGACCGGGCCCGCCGCAGCCACGGGCTAATCGCCGCCCACGTCCCGGGGTGAGACCTTCGGCGCCTTCTTCGGCCACAGCACGTACGTCAGCGCGATCACCCCGTGGATGCCCGCCGCCCGCAGCGCCGTGAACTGCCAGCCCCGCAGCGTCTCGCTCTGCGCCGCGTCGCCCACGTACCAGACGGCCAGCTGCAGCAGCCCCACGGCGACCGCCGCGGCGAGCAGCGTACGCAGCCACAGCTTCGCCTCGTGCCGCGCCCGCGCCGCCCCGTACCGCGGCGGCTTCACCGGCGGCGGGCCGCCCGCGAAGCGGTGGGCGAAGTGGCCGTCGATCCAGTGGACGGTGTAGCGCCCGTACGCCACGGTGTAGCCGATGTACAGCGCCGCGAGGCCGTGCGACCAGCCGGGGGTGGCCCCGTTACGGAGATCGATCGCCGTGACGATCAGCAGCACGACCTCCAGCAGCGGCTCGCACAAGAGCACCGCCGCGCCCAGCCTCGGCTTACGTGCCAGATAGCGCAGCGAGAGACCTCCGGCGAGCAGCACCCAGAAGGCGATCTCACAGACGACGATCAGGGTGACGATCACGGGCGCGCTCCTTTGCGAACAGGTCCCCTCCAGGGTCCCCCGCACCCCGCCCGCCGGGCGTCGTCGCCGCCGACGATCTCCGGCTGCATCCTTCGATGTACCGCGATCCGCCGGGAAGGCGGAGGCCGGCGGCGTCGGGCCACGGTTTGATGGTGGGGTGAGCACACTCTCGGCCCCGGCCGTGCGCCGGCCGCACCGCGACGACTGGCTGATCGCCGTCTTCGGGCTGGCCGCGGGCTGTCTGTCGATCGCCCTCGGGCTCTACAACGACACGACGACGGGGCGGGAGAGCGGCGCCCTGCTGCTGCTCCCGCTCGCCGTGATGGCGGTCGCCGAGGTACTGCGCCGCTGCGGGCAGCCGTGGGCGCTGGTGCTCGGCGCGGCGGCGCTGGCCGCGGACATCGCGCTGGGGTCGCTGCTCGCCACGGTGATCATGTTCAGCGATCTGGTGTACGCGGCCGTGCTGTACGGCAGCCGCCGGCTGCGGCGTGTGGTGTGGGTGGGCAGCTGGCTGTTCACCCTGGGCGTCGCCGTCGGCACCATGGCGTACTTCCGCGACTCCCAGGCGCTGCTGTTCGGGGTGTTCGCCGCCGCGGTGACCTTCACGCCCGCCTGGACGGGCCTGATGATGCGCACCCACCGCGAGCGCGCGGAGGCGGAGCGGCTGCGGGCGGAGCAGACGGCGCTGCTGGCCGAGATGGACCGGCGCGAGGCGGTCACCGCGGAGCGCGCACGGATGGCCCGCGAGCTGCACGACATGGTCGCCAACAACCTCTCCGCGATCGCCATCCACTCCACGGCCGCCCTGTCCCTGGACGACCCGGTGACGTCCCGCGAGGCGCTGGGCGTGATCCGGGAGAACAGCGTGCAGGGGCTGGCGGAGATGCGGCATCTGATCGGCCTGCTCCGGGACACCGGCGGCGACGCCGAACCGGCCGCGGCGCCGACGCTGGAGGGGGTGGAGGCGCTGGTGGGCCAGGCCCGTACGAACGGGCTGACGGCGACGCTGGCCGACGAGCGTCCGGCGGGGCTGCGGCTGCCGCCGCCGGTGGAGCTGGCCGCGTACCGGATCGTGCAGGAGTCGCTGACCAACGCCCTCAAGCACGCCGGGCCCGGCACCGTCGCGGTGTGGCTGGGCCGGGAGGCGGGGGCGCTGGCGGTGCGGGTGACGAGCCCGCTGGAGCGGCCGGAGTCCGGCGGGCCCCGGGCGCCGGGGTCGGGCGCGGGGCTGGTGGGGATGCGGGAACGGGTGGCGCTGCTCGGCGGGGAGTTCGCCGCCGGGCCGGACGGGGATCGGCGGTGGCGGGTCGCGGCGACCCTGCCCGTGGACGAAGGGACGCAGCCATGAGTGGGACGGTCAGGGTGCTGATCGCGGAGGACCAGTCGGCGGTACGGGCGGGGCTGGTGCTGATCCTGCGCTCGGCGCCGGGCGTGGAGGTGGTCGGCGAGGCCGCGGACGGCGAACAGGCCGTGGCGCTGGCGCGTGAACTGCGGCCGGACGTGGTGCTGATGGACGTGCAGATGCCGAAGCTGGACGGGATCGCGGCCACCCGGGTGATCACCGGCGAGAAGCTGGCGGACGTGCTGGTGCTGACGACGTTCGATCTGGACGAGTACGTCTTCGGCGCGCTGCGCGAGGGGGCGGCGGGATTTCTGCTGAAGAACACCGAGGCGCGGGCGCTGATCGACGCGGTGCGTACGGTGGCGCGCGGCGAGGGGACGATCGCGCCGGCGGTGACGCGCCGGCTGATCACGGAGTTCGCCCGCCGGGCCCCGGCCCCCGCGCCCGCCCCGGCAGCGCTCGGGACGCTCACGCGGCGGGAGCGGGAGGTGCTGGGGTGTCTGGGCGAGGGGCTGTCGAACGCGGACATCGCCGGACGGCTGGACATGGCGGAGGGGACGGTGAAGACGCACGTCAGCCGGCTGCTGGGGAAGCTGGAGCTGCGCAGCAGGGTGCAGGCGGCGGTGCTGGCCCAGGAGCTGGGGGTGCGGTGAACGGCGGCCGGTGCGGACACCGGCCGCCGCGCGGGGGTCAGACGATCGGGGTGCCGTCCCGGGTGACGCGCCACTCGGTGGCCGCGAACTCCGACTGGACGATGGCGCCCTTGGCCTTCACCCAGCCGATCATCGTGTTGCGGATCTCGTCCGAGTTCGCCCACACCTGCTGCGCCCCCGCGACGTGCGGGAAGTTCCCGCCGCCGGCGGCGCGGTAGTTGTTGACGGCGAAGACGAACCGGGCGGTGTCGTCCAGCGGGGCGCCCTGGAACGTCAGGTTCTTGATCCGGGAGCCGGCCGGCTGCGCGATGTCGACGTCGTACGAGACGCCGCTGACCACGTCGTAGTTGTAGTCCGGGGTCCCGTCCGCGTTCGTGATCTTCGTCAGGTCGAGCGGGGCGCCGGCGGCGGTGGTGACGAAGTAGCGGGCGGAGAACTCGATGAAGTCCCGGATCTGCGCGCCGGTCAGGATCCGCGCCTCGAGGGTGTTCTCGAAGACGTACAGCCCGGCGACGTCCCGGATGGTGACCTCGCCGGCCGGGATCAGGGCGGTCCGGGAGAAGCAGGCGGCCTGCGACAGCACCGGCAGCGACGCGTACTCGGTGCCGGCCAGCGCCTCGCGGACGGTCTCGGCCTGGATGTGGTTGATCAGGTCGATGATCGGCACGTCCCGCCAGGGCGCCTCGACGGACCGCATCTCGGTGTCGTTGGTGCCGATGACCTGGTTGACGTACGCGACCGTCTTGGCGTGCTCCTCGGCGAGCAGCGAGGTGATCGCCGGGTCCTCGGCCACGGTGTTGGAGTTGAGGACGGACGACCCCACGTGCGCCACGGTCCAGCGGCCGCCCTCCCACTCCAGCTCGATGTCGAAGACGGTGAGGCGCTGGCCCCACTTCAGCGGCTCGGAGAGGACGACCTCGCGGCCGGTCTCCTTGTTGACCACCCGGCGCTCCGGGATCTCCTGGTGCGCGTGCCCGACGAGGATCGCGTCGATCCCGGGCACCTGCTCGGCCACCAGCGCCGCCGCGTTCTCGGTGTACGGGACCTGGTCGCCGTACGACGACTTGCCGTCGGTGCCGGAGTGCGCGGAGACGATGACGACGTCGGCGCCCATGGTCCGCAGCCGCGGCACCCAGTACGCGGCCTGCTCCTGAAGCCCGGGGAAGACCATCTTGCCCTGCACGTTGGCCTTGTCCCAGATCGCGATGCCCGGGTTGGTGAGCCCCAGCACGGCGACCTTGACGTCCTTGCCGCGCGGCGTGCGCAGCACGTGCATCGAGTACGGGGCGAACGCGGGCTTCAGCGTCTTCGCGTCCAGCGCATTGGCGCCGAGCAGCGGGAACTCGCACTGCTCCTCGAACTTGCGCAGCAGCGGGATGCCGTAGTTGAACTCGTGGTTGCCGAGCGCCGCGGCGTCGTAGCCGATGGCGTTCATGGCCTGGGCCATCGGGTGGACGGGGCCGGATTCGGCGGTGATGGGGTCGATCTTGGCGTAGTAGTACGACAGCTGGGTGCCCTGGATGGTGTCACCGGCGTCGATGAGCAGGGTGTTGCCGGGGCCCTTCGCCTCGCGGATCCGGTTGACGAGGGTGGAGATCTTCGCCAGGCCGACGTCGTTGTTCGCGCTGTCGGTGTATTCGGCGTCGGTGAAGTAGTCCCAGTTGACGGCGTTGCCGTGGAGGTCCGTGGTGCCCATCACGGTGAAGGAGTAGCGCTTGGCGGCACTCGCGGCGGCCGGCGCGGCCTGGGCGGCGCTCACCCCGCCGAGGGCGAGGCCCACTCCGGCCGAGCCGGCGGCGGACCTGGCCAGAAAGGTACGGCGATCGAACGTCATGCGGATTCACTCCTCGGCGCGACCCAACATCATTACGCGCGTAGATTCTGCCTACCCGGCAGGTTTGATTCCAGGTACACGAGGTTTCGATCCGGTGAAGTCGGCCGATTTTGATCGCTCTTGGTTCAACCACCCCAGTGCAGTCAAATGGTCCAGACCTATTGACGATTGGTCCAGACCTTCTTTACCCTCCCATTAACTGCGGTGAGCATGCCAAGTAGTATCCGGTTTGCCCGCCGGGCGACGCAGGTCCCACCCACCCCTATTCACTCGGACCTAGCTCGAGGAGCGCACCCTTGAGATCCCCACGCGTCACACGACTCACCAGACGAATCAGCGCGATAGTCGCGGCACTGGCACTCCCCCTGGCCGCGATGGTCGGTCTGGCCCCGGAAGCACACGCCGCCGGAGCCACCGCGACCTACACCAAGGTCTCGGACTGGGGCACCGGTTTCGAAGGCAAGTGGACGATCAAGAACACGGGCACCACCGCCATCAGCAGCTGGACGGTGTCCTGGACATACCCGTCCGACACCCGGGTCACCTCCGCCTGGGACGCGATCGTCACCAGCTCCGGCACCACCTGGACCGCGAAGAACGCCGGCTGGAACGGCACCCTCGCCCCCGGCGCCTCGATCAGCTTCGGCTTCAACGGCTCCGGCCCGGGCGCCCCGTCCGGCTGTACGGTCAACGGCGGCGGCTGTGACGGCGGCGACGGCGGACAGCCCGGCGACGCCAAGCCGTCCGCGCCCGGCACCCCCACCGCGAGCAACATCACCAACACCTCGGTGACGCTCTCGTGGGCCGCGGCGACGGACGACAAGGGCATCAAGAACTACGACGTGATCCGCAACGGCAGCACCGTCGCCACGGTCACCGGCACCTCGTACACCAACACCGGCCTGACCGCCGGCTCCACGTACACGTACGAGATCAGGGCCCGCGACACGGCCGACCAGACGGGCCCGCTCAGCGGCCCGCGCACCGTCACCACCACCGGCGGCAACCAGGGCGGCGGCGGAAAGGTCAAGCTCGGGTACTTCGCGGAATGGGGCGTCTACGCCCGCAACTACCACGTGAAGAACCTGGTCAGCTCGGGCTCCGCCGGCAAGATCACGCACATCAACTACGCCTTCGGCAACGTCACCGGCGGCCGCTGCGCCATGGGTGACTCGTACGCCGCGATCGACAAGGCGTACACCGCCGACCAGAGCGTAGACGGCGTGGCGGACACCTGGGACCAGCCGCTGCGGGGCAACTTCAACCAGCTGAAGAAGCTCAAGGCGCAGTACCCGAACATCAAGATCCTGTGGTCGTTCGGCGGCTGGACCTGGTCCGGCGGCTTCGGCCAGGCCATGCAGAACCCGGCGGCGTTCGCCCAGTCCTGCTACGACCTGGTCAACGACTCCCGCTGGGCCGGCCTCTTCGACGGCATCGACCTGGACTGGGAGTACCCCAACGCGTGCGGGCTGAGCTGTGACACCAGCGGCTCCGCCGTGATGCGCACCATGATGCAGGCGTTCCGCGCCAAGTTCGGCAGCCAGCTGGTCACCGCCGCGATCACGGCCGACGCCTCCTCGGGCGGCAAGCTGGACCTGGCGGACTACGGCGGCGCGGCGCAGTACGTCGACTTCTACAACGTCATGACGTACGACTTCTTCGGCGCCTGGGACGCCCAGGGCCCGACGGCCGTCCACTCCCCGCTCACGGGCTACACGGGCATCCCGATCGAGAGCTTCAACTCCGACTCGGCGATCCAGAAGCTCCGCGCGAAGGGCGTCCCGGCGGCCAAACTGAACCTGGGCATCCCGTTCTACGGCCGCGGCTGGACGGGTGTCACCCAGGACGCCCCCGGCGGCTCGGCCACGGGCCCGGCGACGGGCATCGAACCGGGCAACCAGGACTACAAGGTCCTGAAGACCCAGTGCCCGGTGACGGGAACGGTGGCGGGCACGGCGTACGCCCACTGCGGCACGAACTGGTGGAGCTACGACACGCCGTCCACCATCGCCGGCAAGATGAATTACGTGAAGAACCAGGGCCTGGGTGGCGCGTTCTTCTGGGAATTCAGCGGCGACACGACAAACGGCGAACTGGTCTCGGCCATCAACACGGGCCTGAACTAACCGCCGACGCTCCCGGGCGGACGGCGTCGCCCCCGCTCGCCCGGGAGTCCCGGACTGACGTAGCCCGACTGACAGCCGAACACGCGAAGTGACCACATTCCAGCCCGGCCGGCGCTTGAGGCCGAGGGGCGCAGCCCCGACAAGGGGGCCCACGGACTACGCGACGTTCACCCGCTGCCCCGGAGGCGCCGCCTCGAGCCACGCCAGGAACCCCGTGAGCGCGTCGTCGGACATCGCGAGCTCGAGCCGGACCCCCCGATGCCGGCAGGCAAGGACCACGGCGTCGGAGAGAAGCGCCAGCTCCTCCTCCCCCTCCGGGGCCCGACGCTGCAGAACCTCGATCCCGTCCCGCGACAGCACCCGCTTCGGCCGCATCGCGTACGAGAAGACCCGGAACCACTCGATGGAGTCCCCGGAATACCGGGCGACCCCGTAGGCCCACCCCTTCCCGTCCTCCTCCCCGGGAGGAGCCGCGGGTTCGGGAGCCGGCATACGAAGCGAACAGTCGAACGTCCCCCCCGCCCGCTGGATGAGCCGCCGCCGCAGCCCGAAGGCGAACAGCCCCACGGCGAGCAGCACCACAAGACACCCGAGCAGCACCAGAGCGAGGACCATGTCCATCGACCTCCTCGCCTTCCGCGCCACGGACAACGGGACCGCTGTCCGAACCTGCCCAACCATCGCCTCAGCCGCGGACCGCTCCGGCACACTCCCGGAACGGCCCGCGGCTGAGGGCCACGCTTATTCTGCCGCCGTACGCGAAGAAGATCGCGGACAACGACTACCGAGCATGCGACGCAGCGGCAAGCCGGACCTCGGCGCGCCGCTCCGCGTGCGCGTCGTCGTCCGACTTCGCCCGCTCGAGCGCCCGCTCGGCACGGTCGACGTCGACCTCGTCGGAGAGCTCGGCGATCTCCGCCAGCAGCGAGAGCTTGTTCTCGGCGAAGGAGATGAAGCCGCCGTGCACCGCCGCGACGACCGTCCCCTCCCCGCTCTCGCCCGTCGTACGGATGGTCACCGGGCCGGACTCCAGCACACCGAGCAGCGGCTGGTGACCAGCCATGATGCCGATGTCGCCGGACGAGGTGCGCGCCACGACCCGGGTGGCCTCGCCCGACCAGACCTTGCGGTCGGCGGCGACCAACTCGACGTGCAGCTCAGCCACGATGGCTCCTCAACTGGGATTTCACAGAGAATATCTGGTTTGCGTGCCCGGGGGCGCAAGACTGATGTCTTTCGTCCCACACCCCCGGCCACCAGCAGGGCGTCAGCTGACGCCGAGCTCCTTCGCCTTCTTCTTCAGGTCGTCCAGACCACCGCACATGAAGAACGCCTGCTCGGGGAAGTGGTCGTAGTCGCCGTCGGCGATCGCGTTGAACGCGGCGATCGACTCGTCCAGCGGCACGTCCGATCCGTCGAGACCGGTGAACTGCTTCGCCGCGTGGGTGTTCTGCGACAGGAAGCGCTCGATGCGGCGGGCCCGGGACACGGTGAGCTTGTCCTCCTCGGACAGCTCGTCGATGCCCAGGATCGCGATGATGTCCTGGAGGTCCTTGTACTTCTGCAGGATCCCCTTGACGCGCGTGGCGGTGTTGTAGTGGTCCTCCGCGATGTAGCGGGGGTCCAGCACACGCGAGGTGGAGTCCAGCGGGTCCACCGCCGGGTAGATGCCCTTCTCGGAGATCGGACGGGAGAGCACCGTCGTCGCGTCGAGGTGGGCGAAGGTGGTGGCCGGCGCCGGGTCGGTCAGGTCGTCCGCGGGGACGTAGATCGCCTGCATCGAGGTGATCGAGTGACCACGGGTCGAGGTGATGCGCTCCTGGAGGAGACCCATCTCGTCCGCCAGGTTCGGCTGGTAACCCACCGCGGAGGGCATGCGGCCGAGCAGCGTGGAGACCTCGGAGCCGGCCTGGGTGAAGCGGAAGATGTTGTCGATGAAGAACAGCACGTCCTGCTTCTGGACGTCACGGAAGTACTCCGCCATCGTCAGACCCGCCAGGGCGACACGCAGACGCGTGCCCGGCGGCTCGTCCATCTGGCCGAAGACGAGCGCCGTCTGCGGGAGCACGCCCGAGTCGGTCATCTCCTCGATGAGGTCGTTGCCCTCACGGGTACGCTCACCGACACCGGCGAAGACGGAAACACCCTCGTGCAGCTTCGCCACACGCATGATCATTTCCTGGATCAGCACGGTCTTGCCGACACCGGCGCCACCGAACAGACCGATCTTGCCGCCCTTGACGTACGGGGTCAGCAGGTCGACGACCTTCAGACCGGTCTCGAACATCTCGGTCCGGGGCTCGAGGTCCGCGAACTTCGGCGCCGTCCGGTGGATCGGCCAGCGCTCGGTGATCTCCGAGTCCGCGACGTCGTCGTTGAGGATCTCGCCGAGGGTGTTGAACACGCGGCCCTTGGTGACGTCGCCGACGGGCACAGTGATGCCCTCGCCGGTGTCGGTCACCGGGGCCTGGCGGACCAGACCGTCGGTGGGCTGCATCGAGATGGCACGGACCAGACCCTCACCGAGGTGCTGGGCGACCTCGAGGGTCAGGGTCTTCTTCTCGCCGGCGTTGGCCGGGTCGGCGACCTCGACCTTCAGGGCGTTGTAGATCTCCGGCATCGCGTCGACGGGGAATTCCACGTCGACGACCGGGCCGATGACCCGCGCGACGCGGCCGGTCGCGGTAGTCGTAGCAGTGGTCATAATTATCGGTCACTCCCCGCGGTTGCGTCGGCCAGAGCGTTCGCGCCACCGACGATCTCGCTGATTTCCTGGGTGATTTCGGCCTGGCGGGCCGCGTTGGCAAGCCGCGTGAGCGACTTGATGAGGTCCTCGGCGTTGTCGGTCGCCGACTTCATCGCCCGGCGGCGGGCCGCGTGCTCGGAGGCGGCGGCCTGCAGCAGGGCGTTGTAGATCCGGCTCTCGACGTACCGCGGCAGCAGTGCGTCCAGTACGCCCTCGGTGGACGGCTCGAAGTCGTACAGCGCGTGGATCTCGTCGCCGACGGCCTTCTCGAAGACGTCCGCGCTGTCCTCTGCGGGCTTCTCCAGCGACAGCGGCAGCAGCCGCTTGTCCACCGCGGTCTGGGTCATCATCGAGTGGAACTCGGTGAAGACGATGTGGATCTCGTCCACGCCGCCCTCCGAGGTCTCCTTCGACAGTGCCTCGATCAGCGGCGCGGCCACCTTCTTGGCGTCCGCGTAGGTCGGGCTGTCCGAGAAGCCGGTCCAGGACTCGGTGACCGGGCGCTCGCGGAACGCGTAGTACGACACACCCTTGCGGCCGACGATGTAGTTGTCGACGACGCGGCCCGTGCCGGTCAGCGCGGCGGACAGCTGCTCCGCCTGCTTGATGGCGTTGGCGGAGTAGCCGCCGGCCAGACCGCGGTCGCTGGTGATCAGCAGGACCGCGGCGCGGACGGGGTTGTCCACCTCGGTGGTCAGCGGGTGCTTGATGTCAGAGCCCGAGGCCACCGCGGTCACCGCGTGGGTGAGCTCGGTCGCGTACGGCGAGGAGGCCGCCACCTGACGCTGCGCCTTGACGACGCGCGAGGCGGCGATCATCTCCATCGCCTTGGTGATCTTCTTGGTCGCAGTGACGGAACGGATCCGCCGCTTGTAGACCCGAAGCTGGGCTCCCATGCTCAGCCCTCGCCCAGCAGCTTGCCGTCCGAGGTCTCGAACTGCGGCTTGAAGGACTCGACGGCCTCGTCGATGGCCTGGATGGTCTCGTCGCCCATCTTGCCGCCCTCGACGATCGCCGTCATCAGGCCCTTGTGCTCACGGTGCATGTAGTCGAGCAGCTCGCGCTCGAACCGGCGCACGTCGGCGACCGGGACGTCGTCCAGCTTGCCGTTGGTGCCGGACCACACCGAGACGACCTGGTCCTCGGTCGGGTACGGCGCGTACTGCGACTGCTTCATGAGCTCCATCATGCGCTGGCCGCGCTCCAGGGCCGCCTTGGACGCGGCGTCCAGGTCCGAGCCGAAGGCGGCGAACGCCTCGAGCTCACGGAACTGGGCGAGGTCCAGCTTCAGCCGGCCGGAGACCTGGCGGATCGCCTTGTGCTGGGCGGAGCCACCGACTCGCGAGACGGAGATACCGACGTTCAGGGCCGGGCGCTGGCCCGAGTTGAACAGGTCGGACTCCAGGAAGCACTGGCCGTCGGTGATGGAGATGACGTTGGTCGGGATGTACGCCGACACGTCGTTGGCCTTGGTCTCGATAACCGGCAGACCGGTCATCGAGCCGGAGCCCATCTCCTCCGACAGCTTCGCGCAGCGCTCGAGGAGCCGGGAGTGCAGGTAGAACACGTCACCCGGGTAGGCCTCGCGGCCCGGCGGGCGGCGCAGCAGCAGGGAGACGGAACGGTAGGCCTCGGCCTGCTTCGACAGGTCGTCGAAGATGATCAGGACGTGCTTGCCCTCGTACATCCACTGCTGGCCGATGGCCGAGCCGGTGTAGGGGGCGAGGTACTTGAAGCCCGCCGGGTCCGACGCCGGGGCGGCGACGATCGTGGTGTACTCCAGCGCGTCCGCGTCGGCGAGCGACTGGCGCACACCGGCGATGGTGGAGCCCTTCTGGCCGATGGCGACGTAGATGCAGCGGACCTGGCGGTTCACGTCACCGGAACGCCAGTTCTCCTTCTGGTTGATGATCGTGTCGATCGCCAGGGCGGTCTTGCCCGTCTGGCGGTCGCCGATGATCAGCTGACGCTGGCCGCGGCCGATCGGGGTCATCGTGTCGACGGCCTTGTAGCCCGTCTCCAGCGGCTCGTGCACCGACTTGCGCTGCATGACCGTGGGGGCCTGCAGTTCGAGCGCGCGGCGGCCGGTGGACGCGATCTCGCCGAGGCCGTCGATCGGGTTGCCCAGGGGGTCGACGACCCGGCCCAGGTAGCCCTCGCCGACCGGCACCGAGAGGACCTCGCCGGTACGGGTGACCGTCTGGCCCTCCTCGATACCGGCGAACTCACCGAGGATGACGACACCGATCTCGCGCTCCTCGAGGTTGAGGGCGAGACCGAGGGTGCCGTCCTCGAACTTCAGCAGCTCGTTCGCCATGACCGAGGGAAGGCCCTCGACCCTGGCGATGCCGTCCATCGCCTGCGAGACCGTGCCGACCTCTTCGCGCGAGGCCGCGTCCGGCTTGTACGACTGGACATAGTTCTCCAGCGCGTCCCGGATCTCCTCCGGCCGGATCGTGAGCTCCGCCATCTGGGTTCCCTGCTCTCCTTGTTGGGCCCGTAAGTCTGTCTTTGGGGGGTTCGGGGGGCGACCCCCCATTCAAGGCAGTCGGCCCAACCCGGGCCGTACCCCTACTTTTAGGTTGGTTGTCCGGCGTCAGCCGGCCAGCCGCCGTGTCGCGTCCGCCAGCCGCTCCGCGATGGAGCCGCTGATGACCTCGTCACCGACCCGGACCTCGATCCCGCCGATGACGGCCGGGTCCACGTCCAGGTTGAGGTGCATGTCACGGCCGTACAGCCGGGCCAGCACGCCGCCGAGGCGCTGCTTCTGCGTGTCGCTGAGCGGCACCGCCGACGTGACCACGGCGACCATCCGGTTACGGCGGTCGGCGGCCAGCTTGGACAGGGACTCGAGCCCTGCTTCCAGGCTACGACCGCGCGGCGCGCCCACCAGCCGGCCCACGAGCCGCTCGGTGACCGGGTTGACCTTCCCGCCCAGCAGCGTGTGCAGCAGGGTGGTCTTGGCCGCGGTGACAGCCGTGCGGTCGGTCAGCGCCGAGCGCAGCTCCTTGTTGTCGGCGACGATCCGGCCGAACCGGAACAGCTCGTCCTCGACCTCGTCGAGCGCGCCGGAGCGCTGGGCGGCGGTCAGGTCCGCGGTGGCGGCGAGCTCCTCGAGCACGTCGACCAGGTCGCGGGAGCCGGACCAGCGGGACCGCACCATGCCGGAGACCAGATCGAGCGTCTCGCCGCCGATCTGACCGCTCAGCACGCGGGTGACCAGCTGGGCCTTGGCCTCACCGGGCTGCGCCGGGTCGGTCAGGACCCGTCGCAGCGACACCTCGCGGTCGAGCAGCGCGGTGACGGCAGCCAACTCGTCGGCGAGCTTCGCCGCGTCGACCGATGTGTTGTCGGTCAGCGCGTCGAGCCGCTCCCGGGCGGCGGCCAGTGCCTCGCGGCTCGCTCCGTTCATCGCGCGGCCTCCGTCGTGGCGTCGGCGGTGGCCTTCGCCTCGAGCTCGTCGAGGAAGCGGTCGATGACCCGGGACTGGCGGGCGTGGTCCTCGAGGGACTCGCCGACCAGCTTGCCGGCCAGGTCGGTGGCCAGCCGGCCCACGTCCTGACGCAGCGAGAGGGCGGCGGCCTTCTGGTCGGCCACGAGCTGGGTGTGCCCGGCGGCGATGATCTCGTCGCGCTGGCGCTGACCCTCGGCCCGCAGCTCGGCCTTGAGGAGTTCGCCCTCCTCGCGGGCCTTCTCGCGGAGCCGGTTGGCCTCGCGCTGGGCCTCGGCGAGCTGCTCCTTGTACTGCTGGAGCGTCTCCTCGGCCTCGATCTGGGCCGCCTCGGCCTTCTCCATGCCGCCCTCGATGGCGGCGTGCCGCTCCTCGAGCACCTTGTTGATGGTCGGCAGCAGCTTCTTGGCCAGGAGGCCGAAGACGATGAAGAAGGCGACCAGACCGATGATGAGTTCCGGCATGGGCGGGACGAGGGGATTCATCTTCTCCTCGGCCGCGATCTGCAGGAGATTCACGTCTGTGCCTTTCGTCGAAAGAGGCAGGATCAGTAGACGAACGGCATGACGATGCCGATCAGGGCCAGCGCCTCACAGAAGGCGAAGCCGAGGATCATGTTCGTCCGGATCAGGCCGGTGGCCTCGGGCTGACGGGCCATGGCCTGGACGCCGTTACCGAAGATGTAACCGATACCGACGCCGGGGCCGATCGCGGCGAGGCCGTAGCCGACCGCACCGATGTGGCCGTCGAGGGCGGCGAGGGTCTCCATGGCAGCCATTGGGTACTTCCTTCTCTTTGTTCACCGGTGGGGGTTGGCCACCGGATGTGTTCGGGCTGGGTGAGCGGCACGCTCGGGGATCAGTGCGCCTCTTCGAGGGCACCGGAGATGTAGGTCGCGGACAGCGTCACAAAGACGTATGCCTGCACGGCCTGGATGAACAGCTCGAAGGCGATCATCACGCAGACCAGGACGAAGGCGACGGGGGCGTAGACCCAGCCGAGGCCGTTCATGAAGAAGTAGGTCGCCACGGTGAACATGACCAGCAGCAGGTGGCCGGCGAACATGTTGGCGAAGAGCCGGACCGCGTGGGTGAAGGGCCGGACGAGCACGTTCGAGAAGAACTCGATGACCATGACCAGCGGGAGAACCGCGCCGAGCTCCTTGTTGTAGCCCGTGAGGTTCTTCAGACCGCCGACGAAGCCGTGGCGCTTGAAGGTCAGCGTCATCCAGATCAGCCAGACCATGATGGCCAGACCCGCCGGGAAGGCGATGATCGAGGTCACCGGGAACTGGGCGAGCGGAATGATCGACCAGAGGTTCATCATCCAGACGAAGAAGAAGATGGAGACGAGGATGGGCACCCACTTCTCACCCTCCTTCTTGCCGAGGGTCTCGTAGACGATGCCCTTGCGCACGAAGTCGTAGCCGGCCTCGGCGACCATCTGCAGCTTGCCCGGGACGACCTTGGGCTTGGCGAAGGCCTTCCAGAAGAAGGCGCCCAGCACCAGCGTCGAGAGCAGCGCCAGGAGCATCGGCTTGTTGAACTCGAACCCGCCCACGGTGAACAGCGGCTCGAAGACAAAGGAGTGCAGGCCGGGGGCCTGGAATCCGCAACCGCCGTCGACGAAGATCTTGCAGCTCGTGTCGAAAGCGAGCGTGGTGGAGTCGGCACTCACCGGCGAGCTCCTTCGGTGTGACGCATGGAAACGGAATCCTCAGGGTGTCGGCGCGGCGCGGGGCCGCGGGTCGGCACTGGACTGGACGTCGGCTTGACGGGGGGTCTGACACGGGACGCACTCTGCTCGGCGCGTCCGCCGGGTTCCAGGACCCGTCCGCCCATCAGCGTGGCACCGGGACCATAGCAGTCCCGTGACCGGGTGAGCGCACCGGGGCTCATCAGGGCGCTCCCGTCGGGCGCTGCCCCTTGCCCGCGGTGTCCTCGGCGTCGTCCCGGGGGCTCTCCGGCTCCACGTAGAGCGTCTTCTCCCGCAGATAGCCGCGCGCCATGGCGGCGGTCCACACCAGTGCGGTGCCGAGCACGGTCAGGCCGAAGGCCCGCGTGTTGAACAGGGTGGTGTCCTTGAAGGCGGCCAGCACGATGCCCAGGGCCAGCACCTGGGTCATGTACGTGACCAACCCCACGGCCATCATCATCTCGGGGTACTTGCGCGTGAAGCGCTGGAGCACGAAGAGGCCGAGTGCGAAGAATACGAGGACCACTGCGGTGGCGGCGGCAGCCCCGACGGCACCCTTCGCGCCCGCCGCCAGTGAACTGATGATCACGGCGACGATGCCCGCGAGGGCGGTCGGAATCGCGGCGCCACGGAGTACCCGGGCGTCGTTGACCTGCATGTGGTTATCTCCGGCGGGGAGTCGGGTGCAAAGGGGGCATCGTGGACGAGCGTATCCCCGGAGCGAAGGCATCGCGTACGCGGCCAACGCGCCAGAGAACCGCCGCACTACGGTCCTTCGGCTCATCACCGGGTTCTCGTGAACGGTATCACAAAGTCTTTGACCGGAGCTTTACTCAAGGAGTGTGGTGGCCGTCACACAGAGGAAGCAACCGGCGTGTCGAATGCCGCGGGGTGCTCCGCCCCTGCGGTACAAGCCCCCGTCGCGGGTCAGTGACCGGGCTTGCGCCAGCGCGCGCGTTCGCCCACGGCCGTGGCCCCGACCAGCACCTTCTCCGGCTCCTCGGCGCCCGTGGGGGCCTCCTCGGCCGGCTCGCTCCGCGGCCCGCGCCGGTAGCGCGGCGGGACGAACCGCTGGGCCCAGCGCGGCACCCGGGGCGTGTAGTGCGGCAGCAGCAGCACCACCAGGCCCACGGCGCTCAGCCCCACGATCAGGAAGATGATCCACATCTTGTCGGACTGCACCGAGAACGCCACCATCCCAAAGGCCACCAGCGCCGCCCAGAAGTACATGAGCAGCACCGCGCGCATGTACGAGTGGCCCATCTCCAGCAGCCGGTGGTGCAGATGCCCCCGGTCCGCGGCGAACGGCGACTGACCGCGCCACGTCCGCCGTACGACGGCGAGCACCAGGTCCGCGATCGGCACCGTGAGGATGGTCAGCGGCAGCACCAGCGGGATGAAGACCGGCACCGTGGACCGCACCGCCTCGCGTTCGCTGCCCTCGAAGAGCTTCAGCGCGTCGGGGTCGACCTGGCCCGTGATGGAGATCGCACCGGCCGCCAGCACCAGACCCAGCAGCATGGAACCGGAGTCGCCCATGAAGATCCGCGCCGGATGCATGTTGTGCGGCAGGAAGCCCAGGCACATGCCGAGCAGGATCGCGGCGAAGAGCGCGGCGGGCGCGGCGGCCTCGATGTTGTGGCCGTACCAGAGGCGGTAGGCGTAGAGGAAGAACGCCGCGGCGGCGATGGCGACCATGCCGGCCGCGAGACCGTCCAGACCGTCGACGAAGTTCACGGCGTTGATGGAGATCACGACCACGGCGACCGTCAGCAGCGTGCCCTGCATCGGGGTCAGGATCACGGTCCCGACGCCCGGCACCGGCAGCCACAGCACGGTCAGGCCCTGCACGACCATCACACCGGCGGCGACCATCTGCGCGCCCAGCTTGATCAGCGCGTCCACGCCCCACTTGTCGTCCAGCACGCCGAGCAGCCAGATCAGCGCGGCGCCGGAGAGCAGCGCGCGGGGTTCGTTGAGGTCGAAGACGAAGTCGAACGCCTCCAGCCGCGACGCGACCAGCAGCGCCGCGCACATACCGCCGAACATCGCGATCCCGCCGAGGCGCGGCGTCGGTTCGCGGTGCACGTCGCGGGCGCGGATCTCGGGCATGGCGCCCGCGGCGATGGCGAACTTCCGCACCGGCCCCGTCAGCAGATACGTGACAGCGGCCGCGACGAACAGCGTCAGCAGAAATTCACGCACAGGGTGCCCCACGAGTTCCGATAGCCGATCCAGCCCCACACGATAGCCGCTCCCCCGCGCGGCGTTGACCGCCTTGGGTCACCTGGTGAGACCTCCGGCGGGCCCCGGTGGTTGCAGGGGACACCGAAGAAGCCCGCGGCGGCGTCATCGCACCGTGGGCGCGGGCACTCCGGTCAGGGTCGTGACCACCGGGTCCAGGGCCTGGCGGATCTCCTCGCCCACGGCCCGGAAGTACGTGACGGGCGCCCCGTACGGATCCCCCACCTCGTCCGCCTCGACGCTCGGCGCCAGCAGCCAGCCGCGCAGCGCCGCGGCCGCCCGCACCAGGGCCGAGGCGCGCTGTACGGCCCCCTCCTCGGGCGGCGGGAGGGTGGCCGCGTCTATGGCCCGTACCAGCCGGGCGAACTCCTTCAGCGTGAACGTGCGCAGCCCCGCCGAGTGCCCCATGGAGATCACCTGCGCCCGGTGGTCCCGGGTCGCGGTCAGCACCAGGTCAGCCTCGATGACGTGCTCGTCCAGCAGCTCCCGCCCGGTGAACCCGGCCGGGTCGGCGCCCATCTCGCTCAGCACGGTCGCCGCGTGCGCCTCCATCTGCGCGCCCTCGTGCCCCCAGGTGCCGGCGGACTCCACCAGCAGGTCCCGGGCGCCGTCGCCGAGCCGCTGGTCGAGGGCATGCCGCGTCAGCCGCTCGGTGATCGGCGAGCGGCAGACGTTGCCCGTGCTGACGTGGAGGATGCGGAAGGTGCCTATGCCACGCCCGTAGGGGGCGGTCAAGGAGTACGTCCCTGCGTCGTCACGGGGCCACCTCGAGGTCGGGGACGACCTCGCGCAGCTGCTCCGCCGTCAGTGCCCCGGCGCGCAGCAGCACCGGTGTCTTGCCCGTGACGTCCACGATGGACGAGGGCACGCTGGCGGGCGTACGGCCGCCGTCGAGATAGACGGAGACCGCGTCGCCGAGCATGTCCTGGGCGGCGTCGCAGTCCTGCGGCGCCGGGTGGCCGGTGAGGTTGGCGCTGGAGACGCCCATCGGGCCGACCTCGGTGAGCAGCTCGATGGCGACCGGGTGCAGCGGCATCCGGATCGCGACGGTGCCGCGGGTGTCACCGAGGTCCCAGGTCAGGGACGGCTGGTGCTTGGCGACGATGGTCAGCGCGCCGGGCCAGAAGGCGTCCACCAGCTCCCAGGCCGCCTCGGAGAGGTCGGTGACCAGGCCGTGCAGGGTGTTCGGGGAGCCGATCAGCACCGGGGTGGGCATGGCGCGGCCACGGCCCTTGGCCTCCAGCAGGGCGGCGACGCCCTCGGAGCTGAAGGCGTCGGCGCCGATGCCGTACACCGTGTCGGTGGGAAGGACGACCAGTTCACCGCGGCGGACGGCGGATGCGGCTTCGCGCAGGCCGGTCTTGCGGTCGGTCGCGTCGCTGCAGTCGTAGCGCCGTGCCATGGACTTCGAGCCTCCTCGGGCTGTGCGTGGTCGGTGGGTCGGGGCGGGTCGTCGGTGTCGTGGGGCCGGGTCAGCGGGCTACCCGGCGGGCCGTGGCGAACCGCGGCCGGTTGTTGAGGTCCGGGTGGTCGGCGGCGTCGGCCCAGCCGCGTTCCTCGGTGAAGATCCACGGCACCTGGCCGCCCTGGGTGTCGGCGTGCTCGACCACGACGACGCCGCCGGGACGCAGCAGCCGGTGGGCGGTGCGCTCGATGCCGCGGATGAGGTCCAGGCCGTCCTCGCCGGAGAAGAGCGCGAGCTGCGGGTCGTGATCGCGGGCCTCGGGCGCCACGTACTCCCACTCGGTCAGCGGGATGTACGGCGGGTTGCTGATCACCAGGTCCACCTGGCCGTTCAGCTCGGGCAGTGCGGTGAGCGCGTCCCCGGCGTGCAGGACGACGCGCGAGCCCTCGACGTTCTTGCGGGTCCAGGGCAGGGCGCCCTCGTCCAGCTCCACGGCGTGCACCCGGGACCGGGGCACCTCCTGCGCCAGCGCCAGCGCGATGGCGCCCGAGCCGGAGCACAGGTCGACGATCAGCGGCTCGACGACGTCCATCGCCCGGACGGCGTCTATGGCCCAGCCCACCACGGACTCGGTCTCCGGCCGCGGTACGAACACCCCGGGGCCGACCTGGAGCTCCAGATAGCGGAAGTAGGCGAGCCCGGTGATGTGCTGGAGCGGCTCGCGGGCCTCGCGGCGGGCGACGGCCTCCCAGTAGCGGGCGTCGAAGTCGGCGTCGGCCACCCGATGCAGCTCGCCGCGCTTCACACCGTGCACCCAGGCGGCGAGCTCCTCCGCGTCGTGCCGCGGGGAGGGCACGCCGGCGTCGGCCAGCCGCTGGGTGGCCTGCGCCACCTCGGCGAGCAGCAAGCTGCGAGCGCCCGCGGGGCGGCCCCCGGTCTCATGCAGCACTGTCGAGCCTTCCGTCGTTCCTGACCGGCGCCGCGCCTTTCCCCGCGCGGCCCCCTTCACCTGCGTGTTACTGCGCCGCGGCGAGCTTCGCCGCGGAGTCGGCGTCCACGCACGCCTGGATCACCGGGTCCAGGTCCCCGTCGAGGACCTGGTCGAGGTTGTACGCCTTGAAGCCCGTGCGGTGGTCGGAGATGCGGTTCTCCGGGAAGTTGTACGTCCGGATCTTCTCCGAGCGGTCCACCGTACGGACCTGACTGCGGCGGGCGTCGGCGGCCTCCCGCTCCGCCTCCTCCTGCGCCGCGGCGAGCAGCCTGGAGCGAAGGATACGCATCGCCTGCTCCTTGTTCTGCAGTTGGCTCTTCTCGTTCTGGCAGGAGGCCACGACTCCGGTCGGCAGATGTGTGATCCGCACCGCGGAGTCGGTGGTGTTCACGGACTGGCCGCCGGGACCCGAGGAGCGGTAGACGTCGATCCGCAGGTCGTTCGGGTTGATCTCGACGTCGATCTCCTCCGCCTCGGGCGTGACCAGCACGCCGGCCGCGGAGGTGTGGATCCGGCCCTGGGACTCGGTGGCCGGCACCCGCTGCACGCGGTGCACGCCGCCCTCGTACTTCAGCCGCGCCCAGACGCCCTGGCCGGGCTCGGTGGCGCCCTGGCCGCCCTTGGTCTTCACGGCGACCTGGACGTCCTTGTAGCCGCCCAGCTCGGACTCGGTGGCGTCGATGATCTCGGTCTTCCAGCCGACGCGCTCCGCGTAGCGCAGGTACATCCGCAGCAGGTCGCCGGCGAACAGGGCCGACTCGTCGCCGCCCGCGCCCGCCTTGACCTCGAGGATCACGTCCTTGTCGTCGCTGGGGTCGCGGGGCACCAGCAGCAGCCGGAGCCGCTCCGTGAGCTCCTCGCGCGTCTCGGTGAGCTCCTTGACCTCGGCGGCGAAGTCCGGGTCGTCCGCGGCCAGTTCACGGGCCGTGTCGATGTCCTCCCCGGTGCTCTTCCAGGAGCGGTACGTCCGCACGATCGGGGTCAGCTCGGCGTACCGCTTGTTCAGCCGCATCGCCTCGCGCTGGTCCGAGTGCACCGCGGGGTCGGCGAGGCGCTTCTCGAGATCGGCGTGTTCGGCGGTCAGCTCTTCGACAGCCTCGAACATCTTCGGCTCCTGGAGGAGGGGGGTGGGTGGGCCGGGACCGACAAAGGCGCCGGTCCCCGCGGCACCCTCGGGTGCGCGGAGCCGGCGCCTGAGGCGTCGCTACTTCGCGGCGGCCTTCTTGCCGAAGCGGGCCTCAAAGCGGGCCACGCGGCCACCGGTGTCGAGGATCTTCTGCTTGCCCGTGTAGAACGGGTGGCACTCGGAGCAGACCTCGGCACGGATGGTGCCGGAGGTGAGGGTGCTACGGGTGGTGAACGAGGCGCCACAGGTGCAGCTGACCTGGGTCTCGACGTACTCCGGGTGGATGTCGCGCTTCAAGGGATTCTCCTGGGTCTCGTGGAGGGCGCCGGGTCGCCTCCCGCGGGTGCGGGGGCGTGAACCGGGGCCGACGTACCAGTGTGCCATCACTGGGCGTGTGGGCCAAAACGGGGATCGCGGTGCCGTTATTCCCCGGAGGGCCGGTCTGCGCTGCGGGGGCTGCGCCCCCGGGCCCCCTTGTCGGGGCTGCGCCCCTCGGCCTCAAACGCCGGCCGGGCTGGAAGGGGGTTCTCTTCGCTCCCGGCCGCCGGCCGGGCAGATCGGCGCTGCGCGCCTCGTCCTCAAACGCCGGACGGGCTGGAGGGGGGGTTTCTTTGCGCTCTCAGCCGCCGGACGGGCTGGAGGGGGGTTCCTTTGCACTCTCAGCCGCCGGACGGGCTGGAGGGAGGCTCCATACCCACTCGGCTGCCTCACGGGCTGGAAGGACGTTCTTTGCGCTCTCAGCTGCCTCACGGGCTGGAAATGGTGCCGTTCGCGTTCTCGGCCTCCGCCGCGCTGTTCTGCAGGGCCGTGGGCGGGATTCTCCGGTCCGATTTCAGGGCTTTCCAGACCTGGGTGGACTGGGGTTCCAGGGGGCGGACTCGGTTGGGGTCCTGGGTGTCGTATGTCACCGGGAGGGTTATCAGCTGCATCGTCGAGGAATTCAGGGAGCTCGTGCTCTTCGCGAGGCTGGTCAGGGCCGTGATCGAGGAGAGGTCCTTGTCCGTGGTGATCGATGACGTCGCCGTGTCCGCCAGGCCGTAGAGCTTGGTGGGGCTGGTGAGCAGGCCCATGTGTTTGACCTGGGTCAGGAGCGCCGTCAGGAACGTCTGCTGGAGTTTTATGCGGCCCAGGTCGCTGCCGTCGCCCACCGACTTGCGGGTGCGGACCAGGGCCAGGGACTGTTCGCCCGTGAGGGTGTGGGTGCCCGCGGGGAGGTTCAGGTGGGAGCTCGTGTCGTTGATCGGCTCGGTGGTGGTGAGTTTGACGCCGCCCAGCTTGTCGACCAGGTGCTTGAAGCCCGTGAAGTCGATCTCGACGAAGTGGTCCATGCGGATGCCCGTGAGGTGTTCCACCGTCTTGACCGAGCACGCGGGGCCACCGGTCGTGTACGCGGAGTTGAACATCACGTCGTGGGCCGCGGGGGCCGTGGCTCCGTTGTCCTGGACGCAGGACGGGCGGTCGACCAGGGTGTCGCGGGGGATCGAGACGATCGACGCCTTCTTGCGGTGGTCGTAGAGGTGGACCACCATCGCCGTGTCCGAGCGGGCGCCCGTGTCCCGGCCGTAGGCGGCGTTCGCGCCGGCCCGGGAGTCGGAGCCCAGGACGAGGATGTCGAGGGAGCCGTTGTCGACGTTCTGCGGGCGCTCCGTGCCGAGGCGGGCGTCCAGATCGACGCTGGTGAGGTTGCCGTTCAGCCTGAGGTACGCGACTCCGGCGAGCGCGCCGCCCGCCGCGACCGCGCCGGCGAGCGTCCAGGCGGCTATGCGCAGGCCCGTACGGCGGGGGCTGCGGTGGCGGCCCCGGCGGCTCCCTCGTGGGGTGCCCGGCTCGGGTATCGGTCGGGAATTGTCGGGCATCTGATCACAATCTGGCATTCGGGGTAGCCGAAAGAGTGACACACGGATGTTCGACAAAGCAAAGAACCCCGGGTCCGTGGACCCGGGGTTCCTTGATCAAACGCTGGTTGAGCTGGTGTTTAGCCGAACTGATTGTAGTTCTGGAAGCCAGAACCGATCTTGATGGCCGTACCGAAAATCGCAGACGTCGTCTTGCCCGTACCCGGGTACAGGTACAGGTTGCCCGCAGGGCTGCGGGCGACGAAGTCGGCGATGCCGTCACCCGTCACGTCACCGGGAGCGGAGAACGCGTTCGGGATGGGCCAGCTGCGGACCGTGATCGGCGCCGCGTAGGGGGCCGTCGCCTTGCCCGTCCCCTTCAGCAGCACCACCGAGCTGTCCTTCGAACGGCGGGCGATGATGTCCGTCTTGCCGTCCATGTTGAAGTCGCCGTGACCGCGGAAGGAGTTGTACACCTGGTAGCCCGAGCCCGCCGTGACGCGGGCACCGAAGGTGCCGTTGCCCTTGCCGGGGTAGACGTACAGGGTGCCGTCCGAGGTCGTGGAGACCAGGTCGGGGTAGCGGTCGCCGGTCACGTCGCCGGGTGCGGCGATCGCCTTGCGGGTCTGCCAGCCCGTGGTCAGCTTGGTGTCGATCCAGGTGGCGCTGCTGGGCGTACGGTGCCGCCACAGAATCGCGCCGTCGGACGTGCGACGCAGGATGTAGTCCTGGTAGCTGTCCCGGTTGAGGTCGGTCTGCAGCACCGTGTTGTACGCGCTCCAGGAGCCGGTGAGCTTGGTGTTGCCGCCGAAACCGCTGCCCGTGGAGGCCCGGTAGTAGCCGACGCCGTCCTTGTAGCGCAGGTAGAGGTCGGCCTTGCCGTTGCGGTTGATGTCGGTGTCGTCCACCCGGGGGCGGACGTACCCCTCGTACGTCGAGACCTTGGAGAAGACCTCGTACGCGCCCGCGACGTTGCAGTACCGCACATCGTCGCTGATGCCCCACGAGGTGACGCCGATGACGTGCCCCTCCTTCACCAGCGCGCTGCCGGAGTCGCCGGGGCAGGTGGCCTGGCCGGTGGCGTCGTCGCCGGTGCCGGCCTCGCCGCCGCAGACCATGTGGCCCGCCTTGTACATGCCCTGCTGCTGAGGCAGCATCTCGTCGAACCTGGCCGCGCACTCGGCGTCCGTGTGCAGCGGCATCGGCACCTTCTGCAGGGTGTCCGCCAGCATGGCGGTCTCCCTGTCGGAGGTGGTGAGGCCCCAGCCGTAGCTCACCGGGGCGACGCCGTCCGTGGTGCTGTAGAGACGGCTGTCCTCGGTGTTGGCCATGGCCAGCGTGCTGGCCCCCGGCACCGGCTTGGCCAGGGTCAGCAGGGCGATGTCGTTGTCGATCGTGACATCGTTGTACGTACCGCGGATGTACGTGCGGGTGACGTCGATGAAGTCACCCTCCTGCGCGTCGCCGCCCGCCAGCTTGGTGGTGTTGGCGAGCACCGCGCCGTACTTGTTCCAGTCGATGCGCGCGCCGCCGTCGTACATGCAGTGGGCGGCGGTGAGCACCTTCGTCGGAGCCACCAGGGTGCCACCACAGGTGAAGTAGTACTCCGTGCCGGCGTGGTCGTAGTCGAAGAACAACTGGACCATGAACGGCGCCTCGGTGGCCGTGGCGTTCGTCCCGCCGACGATCTGCGGGGTCACCTGGTTGCCGCCGGCTGCGACGACCGTGGACCCCTTCGGCGGGTGGAGGACCGGGCCCGACGGGGAGTCGTCCGCGAAGGACGTCCCCGCCAGAGCGCCGGTCAGCAGCGCCAGAGTGGCCGCCGCGACAAGTGTTCTTCGGCCGGCGCGCCCGGAGTGGCGCGCGTGGCCGCGAATCGAGAATCGCACTCGATCTCCTTGGATTCGAAGACATGAGTGCTTCAGACGGGAGTGTGGACATCAAGAAATAACCGTCCGTGCCCCTTGACCGGACAACACCGGGTCAAGGCCCCCACCCTCGGCAGGCGGACAGTATAACGGCGCCTTCGAACAAGTGAACTCCGGCCCCCCGTCGGCGATGCGACGGGGGGCCGGAGTTCACTGTCGGCGACCGGGGCGGTGAACGCCCGGGGGATCAGTCCCCGTTCGGCGTCGGGGTCGTCTTCTGGATCTGGAGCAGGAACTCCGCGTTGGACTTCGTCTGCTTCATCTTGTCCAGCAGCAGCTCCATCGCCTGCTGCGAGTCGAGCGCGTGCAGCACCCGGCGCAGCTTCCAGACGATCGCCAGCTCGTCGGAGGCCATGAGGATCTCTTCCTTACGGGTGCCGGACGCGTCCACGTCCACCGCCGGGAAGATGCGCTTGTCCGAGAGCTTCCGGTCGAGCCGCAGCTCCATGTTGCCGGTGCCCTTGAACTCCTCGAAGATGACCTCGTCCATCCGGGAGCCGGTCTCGACCAGCGCGGTGGCCAGGATGGTCAGCGAGCCGCCGTCCTCGATGTTGCGCGCGGCGCCGAAGAACTTCTTCGGCGGGTACAGCGCGGTCGAGTCGACACCACCGGACAGGATGCGGCCGGAGGCCGGGGCCGCCAGGTTGTACGCACGGCCCAGCCGGGTGATCGAGTCGAGCAGCACGACCACGTCGTGGCCGAGTTCGACCAGGCGCTTGGCGCGCTCGATGGACAGCTCCGCGACCGTGGTGTGGTCCTCGGCCGGGCGGTCGAAGGTCGAGGAGATGACCTCGCCCTTGACCGAGCGCTGCATGTCCGTGACCTCTTCCGGACGCTCGTCGACCAGGACGACCATCAGGTGGCACTCGGGGTTGTTCGTGGTGATCGCGTTGGCGATCGACTGCAGGATCATGGTCTTGCCGGTCTTCGGCGGGGCCACGATCAGACCTCGCTGGCCCTTGCCGATCGGCGCGACCAGGTCGATGATCCGCGGGGTCAGCTGGCCCGGGTCGTTCTCCAGGCGCAGCCGCTCCTGCGGGTACAGCGGGGTGAGCTTGCCGAACTCCGGGCGGCCGCGGCCCTGTTCGGGCGACTGGCCGTTGACGGAGTCGAGGCGGACCAGGGCGTTGAACTTCTCCCGGCGCTCGCCCTCCTTCGGCTGGCGCACGGCACCGGTGACGTGGTCGCCCTTGCGCAGGCCGTTCTTGCGGACCTGGGCGAGGGAGACGTACACGTCGTTCGGGCCGGGCAGGTAGCCCGACGTACGGACGAAGGCGTAGTTGTCGAGGATGTCCAGGATGCCCGCGACGGGGATCAGGACGTCGTCCTCGGAGACCTGCGGCTCGTTGCCGAAGTCGTCACGGCCCCGGCGTCCGCGCCGGTCCCGGTAGCGGCCGCGGCGTCCGCGCCGACCGCCGTCGTCGTCGAAGTCGTCGTCGCGGCGGTTGTCGCGGTTGTCCCGGTTGCCGCCGCCGCCCTGGTTCTGGTTTCCGCGATCCCCGCGGTCGCCCCGGTTGTCACGGTCGCCCCGGTCCCCGCGGTCGCGGCCACCGCCGCCTCCCTGGGCCTGCTGGCCGCCCTCGTCCTTGCCGCCGCGCCGGCCGTCGCGGTCCCGGTCGCGCCGGTCCCGGCGGCCCTGGCGGTCCCGGCGGGACTCGCCGCCGCGGCCCTCGGCCGAGTCGGCTGCGGCCTCCGCGTCCGCGCCGGCCTTCGGCTCGGCGGCGGCCTCGGCCTTCGCCTCGCTCTTGCCCTTGGGCTGGCCCGGGATGTCGATCTGTGCGGCCTCGGGCGCCTGCTCGGCCCGCTTGTCGGCCTGCTGTCCCCCGTCGTCCGTCTGCGTCCCCGCCGTGTCACCCGTCCGGGTGCGGGAGGTCGTACGGCGCTTCGGCTTGGTCTCCGCGGCGTCCGCAGCGGCCGGAGCGGAGCTCTCGGACGTACCGCCCGCCTGCCGCTCCTTGATCACATCGATCAGCTGGCTCTTGCGCATCCGCGCCGTGCCCTTGATCCCGAGGCCGGAGGCGACCTGCTGCAGCTCGGCGAGGACCATGCCCTCGAGTCCGGTGCCGCGCCGGCGGCGGGTGCCCGTGGCACGAGCGGCGGGAGCGCCCTCGGCGGTGGCGGGAGCGTCGGCGGGGCTAGAGGTGCCCTCGGCTGTCACGCCCATCAGATCGGTGGTGTCGCTCACGAAGGGTCCTTCCCTGGAGCGGGCGTCGGCCTGTCTGGCTCGGCGACCGGTTGTGCTTCTCCGGCTGGCGATCCGCTTGACTGGATTGGATCCGCCGGGGCGGTGTCCCGCCGGATGGCGGAGAGGGGCTGTGCGGGGTTCGGTGTGCTGGACGGCGGCTGCGCGGGTGGCGCGGCGCACAGTCCCCACCGATCGGGAGCGTCACTGCACAGCACAGGCTGCACAGGCAGTGAATCCAGTGGGGAGCTCCCGGAAGAAGGTGGTCCGGTCGGGGCTCTGGCTCATGCCCTGAGGACCGCGGCACACCACACGACAGCGCTACGTCACAGCGACGATTGGCTGGGAGTGCTGGTGCTGCCTTGAGGTTAACACTATCGGATCCAACAAACATTCCCCCTCTCGATGTGTCAATGGCACGGGCATTCAGTTCAGCGGCAGAATTCCCGCGCCCCCGGCGTCGAGGGCGAGCTGATTGGCCGCCCAGCCGGGGCCCGCCGATTCAGTGATTTTCTCGGCGGATCCGCCCTCCGCGAACGCCAGCACCGTGGGTCCGGCGCCGGACACGACGGCCGGCACGCCGTCGGCCCGCAGCCGGTTGACCAGCGCGATGCTGTCGGGCATCGCCGGCGAGCGGTAGTCCTGGTGCAGCCGGTCCTCGGTGGCCGTGAGCAGCAGGTCGGGGCGCCTGGTGAGGGCCTCGACCAGCAGCGCGGCCCGGCCGGCGTTCGCCGCGGCGTCGCTGTGCGGGACGGTACGCGGCAGCAGTCCGCGCGCCTCCTCCGTCAGCACCGGGCGGGCGGGGACGAACACCACCGGGACGATGGACTCGGCCGGATCCAGCCGTACGGCACGGGCGGCGCCGCCGTCCGTCCAGGCGATGGTGAACCCGCCCAGGAGACACGCCGCGACGTTGTCCGGATGGCCCTCGAGCTCGTTGGCGAGGTCGAGCACCGCCTCGTCGGTCAGCCGCTCCGGGCCGCCTATCGTGACCGCGCGGGCCGCGAGGACGCCCGCGCAGATGGCGGCCGAGGACGAGCCGAGGCCCCGGCCGTGCGGGATCCGGTTGGCGCAGACGATCTCCAGGCCGCGCGGCTGTCCGCCGAGCAGCTCGAACGCGGCGCGCATGGCCCGTACCAGCAGATGGGACTCGTCGCGGGGCAGGGTCTCGGCGCCCTCGCCCGCGATGTCGATGTGCAGCCCGGACTCGGCGACGCGGACGACCACGTCGTCGTACAGGCCCAGGGCGAGGCCGAAGGCGTCGAAGCCGGGGCCGAGATTGGCGCTGGTCGCCGGTACGCGGACGCGTACGGCAGCGGCGCGGAACGCAGGACCGGCCATCGGTTGGGTGACTCTCCTCGTTGTGCAGCTGTGTCAAGAGGTGCTGGGGTGTGGCCGCGGCGAAGACGCGGACGCCCGCCGTCACCGGCGGCGTCGGGCGTGCCCAGGGGGGTGACCCAACGCCAGCTTATCGAAGGAAGGTTCTGCGGCGACATAGGGCGCACGGGAGGCGCACGGTGTGTTGCGATTGGCTGATTGTGCGCCCGACGCCGTCTCCTTCCCTGCGGATCGCTCAGGCGAGCCCGAGCTTCTCCGCCGCGGCGTCCGCGTCGATCTGCACCGTGACCGGCGGCGGAGCGCCCGCGACCGCCCAGTCGGGGTCCTTCAGTCCGTTGCCGGTGACCGTGCAGACGATGCGCTGACCGGGATCGACGCGGCCCTGCTCGGCAGCCTGCAGCAGACCGGCGACGGAGGCGGCGGAGGCCGGCTCGACGAAGACGCCCTCCCGGGCGGCGAGGTGCTTGTACGCGCGCAGGATCTGGCGGTCGGTGACGGACTCGATGTGGCCGCCGGACGCGTCGCGCGCGGACTCGGCGAACTTCCACGAGGCCGGGTTGCCGATCCGGATGGCGGTGGCGAGGGTGGAGGGGTTCAGCACCGGCTCGCCGCGCACGATGGGGGCCGCGCCGGCCGCCTGGTAGCCCCACATCCGCGGGGTGCGGGTGGCGAGGCCGTCGGCGTCGTACTCCTGGTAGCCCTTCCAGTACGCCGTGATGTTGCCGGCGTTGCCGACGGGCAGCACGTGGATGTCGGGGGCGTCGCCGAGCGCGTCGACGATCTCGAAGGCGGCGGTCTTCTGGCCCTCGATACGGACCGGGTTGACGGAGTTGACCAGCGCCACCGGGTACTTCTCGGAGAGGCCGCGGGCGAGCGTCAGGCAGTCGTCGAAGTTGCCCTCGACCTCGAGGATCTTCGCGCCGTGCACCAGCGCCTGGCCCATCTTGCCCAGCGCGATCTTGCCCTGCGGGACCAGCACCGCGCAGACCATGCCGGCGCGGCCGGCGTAGGCGGCGGCGGAGGCGGAGGTGTTGCCGGTGGAGGCGCAGATGACGGCCTGCGCGCCCTCCTCCTTGGCCTTGGTGATGGCCATGGTCATCCCGCGGTCCTTGAAGGAGCCCGTCGGGTTGGCGCCCTCGACCTTGAGATAGACGTCGCAGCCGGTCAGCTCGGACAGCGTGAGCGCCTTGACCAGCGGGGTCCCGCCCTCGCCGAGGGAGATCACCTCGGTCGTCGGGCCGACCGGGAGGCGGTCGCGGTACTCCTCGATGATCCCGCGCCACTGGCGGGTGCCCGACATTCGGTGGGCGTCGGTTGTTGCGTTCATTTCTCCGGTTCCCCTTATTCCCCTTCGACGCGCATGATGCTCGCTACATCACGCACGGTGTCCAGCTTCCGCAGCTCGCCGACGACCGCCCGCAGGGCGGAGTCCGGGGCCCGGTGCGTGACCACGACGAGGGACGCTTCTCCATCTTTGCCCTGCTGGCGGACGGTGTCGATCGACACGTCGTGCCCCGCGAAGATCGTCGCCACCTGGGCCAGCACGCCCGGTTTGTCGGCGACGTCCAGGCTGATGTGGTAGCGGGTGACGGCGTCGCCCATGGGCGCGACCTGCAGCTGCGCGTACGCGGACTCGCCAGGCCCCCGCGTCCCGTTCAGCTTGTGCCGGCCCACCGCCACCAGGTCGCCCAGCACCGCGCTCGCGGTGGGCGAGCCGCCCGCGCCGGGCCCGTAGAACATGAGCTGGCCGGCGGCGGTGGCCTCGACGAACACCGCGTTGTACGCGCCGTGCACGGACGCCAGGGGATGGGCCAGCGGGATCATCGCCGGGTGGACGCGGGCGGTGACCGAGGTGCCGTCGGCGGAGCGCTCGCAGATGGCGAGCAGCTTGACCGTGCACCCCATCTCCCTGGCGGAGGCCATGTCGGAGGCACTGACCTCGGTGATGCCCTCGCGGTGCACGTCGTCCAGCCGGACGCGGGTGTGGAAGGCGAGGCCGGCGAGGATCGCGGCCTTGGCGGCGGCGTCGAAGCCCTCGACGTCGGCGGTGGGGTCGGCCTCGGCGTAGCCCAGGGCCGTGGCCTCCTCGAGCGCCTCGGCGTAGCCGGCGCCGGAGGTGTCCATCTTGTCGAGGATGAAGTTGGTGGTGCCGTTGACGATGCCCAGCACCCGGTTCACCCGGTCGCCGGCGAGGGACTCGCGCAGCGGCCGGACCAGCGGGATGGCGCCGGCGACGGCGGCCTCGTAGTACAGGTCGGCGCCGTGCTGCTCGGCGGCGGCGTACAGGGCGGGGCCGTCCTCGGCGAGGAGCGCCTTGTTCGCGGTGACGACGGAGGCGCCGTGCTCGAAGGCGGTGGTGATGAGGCCGCGGGCGGGCTCGACGCCGCCGATGACCTCGATGACGACGTCGATGTCACCCCGTTTGACCAGGGCCGTCGCGTCCGTGGTGAGCAGGTCCCCGGGGATGCCGGGGCGGGGCCGCCCGGTGCGCCGGACGGCCACCCCCACCAGTTCCACCGGGGCGCCGATCCGGGCGGCCAGGTCGTCGGCGTGCGTCGTCATGATGCGGGCGACCTCGGAGCCGACGGATCCACAGCCCAAAAGCGCCACCTTGAGCTTGCGCTCAGTGTTCATGACGACCCTCGCTTCATTCGTTGCGTCCGGTGTCCCGTTGGCAGGGGACGTCCCAGTGTCACGCAGCCGGGGCCGATCACGGCCCTTTGTCCGGATAGTGAGATCTTCGGCGTGGTTTTTGAGATGGTGCGTATCTCTCACCCCACGCCGGAATTTCTCCTCAACCTACGTCCAGGCGGAGAAGATCCTCCTCCGTCTCACGCCGGACGATCACCCGCGCGGCCCCGTCCTTCACGGCGACGACCGGCGGGCGCAGGGCGTGGTTGTAGTTGTTGGCCATGGAGCGGCAGTACGCGCCGGTCGCCGGTACGGCGATCAGGTCGCCGGGGGCCAGGTCGGACGGCAGATAGGCGTCGCGTACGACGATGTCGCCGGACTCGCAGTGCTTGCCGACCACCCGGGTGAGCATCGGCTCGGCGTCCGAGACGCGCGACACCAGCGCCACCGAGTACTCGGCGTCGTACAGCGCGGTGCGGATGTTGTCCGACATCCCGCCGTCCACGGAGACGTACGTGCGCAGGCCGGGGAGTTCCTTGACGGTGCCGACCGTGTACAGCGTGAACGCCGTCGGGCCGACGATGGCGCGGCCCGGCTCGACGGACAGCCGGGGCACGGTCAGGCCCGCGGCGGCGCACTCGCGGGTGACGATGTCGGCGAGGGCCTTGGCGATCTCGTGCGGCTCGCGCGGGTCGTCGTCGGAGGTGTACGCGATGCCGAGGCCGCCGCCGAGGTCGATCTCGGGGAGCTCCACGCCGTGCTCGTCGCGGATGTCGCGCAGCAGTCCGACGACGCGGCGGGCGGAGACCTCGAAGCCGGCCATGTCGAAGATCTGCGAGCCGATGTGGCTGTGCAGCCCGGTCAGCTCCAGGGAGTCCAGGCCCAGCACCCGGCGTACGGCCTCGGCGGCCTGCCCGTCCTGGAGGGCGAGGCCGAACTTCTGGTCCTCGTGGGCGGTGGCGATGAACTCGTGGGTGTGCGCCTCGACGCCGACCGTCACCCGGATCTGCACCCGCTGGCGCTTTCCCGCCTCGCGGGCGGCGTGGGCGACGCGGACGATCTCCTGGTAGGAGTCGAGCACGATCCGCCCGACGCCCGCCCCGACGGCCCGCTCGATCTCGGCGGAGGTCTTGTTGTTGCCGTGGAAGGCGATCCGCTCGGCGGGCATCCCGGCGTCGAGGGCGACGGCGAGCTCGGTGCCGGAGCACACGTCGAGGTTCAGGCCCTCCTCCCTGAGCCAGCGCACGACGGCCCGGGACAGGAACGCCTTGCCCGCGTAGAACACGTCGGCGCCGGAGAAGGCGTCGGTCCAGGCGCGGCAGCGGGCGCGGAAGTCGTCCTCGTCGAGGATGTACGCGGGGGTCCCGAACTCCTCCTGGAGCCGGCTCACGGGGATGCCGGCGACGGTGGCGGTGCCGTCCTCGCCGCGGGTGACGGTACGGGCCCACACCCGGGGGTCGAGTTCGTTGAGGTCCGTCGGCGGCGGGGTGTAGTGGCCCTCGGGCAGCACGTCGCCGTGCCGGGGTCCGGCGGGGTGGGCGGAGCGGCTCACGGTGGTTCTCCTCGGGGTGCGAGCGGTGGGTGCGGGCGGTGGGTGCGGGAGGGGGCTCAGAGGTGCTCGGGGGCGGTGACGCCGAGCAGGGTGAGGGCCGAGGCGAGGGCGACGCCGGCCGCGTCGGCCGTCCGCAGCCGGGTGTGGTGGACACCGGTGGCGGTCTCGTCGCCCTGCGGCAGGCAGGGCGTGCGGGTCAGATACGCCAGCAGCTCGTCGGCGAGCGTCTCGGCGTAGCGGGCGACCCGGTCGGGGGCGCGGTGGCGGGCAGCGGACTCCACGACGGCGGGGAGTTCTCCGATGCGCGCGGTCAGGGGCTTCTGGCCCTCTCGGGAGGAACGGTACGGGACGCCGGCGGGGGCGGGCATCCCGGTATCCCGGTATGTGACACCCAGCGCCTTCGCCTGCCGTTCCAGCGCGCGGGCGCGGGCGTGCGCGTAGCGGACGAGGAACAGCGGGTTGGACTCGCGCTGCACCAGCAGCCCCGGGTCCAGTACGGGGTGGTCCTGGGCGGCGGGGCGCAGGCTCGCCCAGGCCAGGGCGTCCTCGCCCCAGGCGGCGGGGTCGTGGGCGGGCAGCGGGACGACGTGGACGGTGACGGGGTCGCCGGCCGGGTCGGGGGCGGCGCCGGCGGCGCGCAGGACGCGGTCCAGGGCGGCGGTCCAGCGGGCGGCGCGGGGCTCGGCGGGCTGCGGGACGCGGTAGCGCTCGCCGCGCAGGGCGGTGGTGTGCCCGTATGCCGTCCGTGCCGTCAGGGCGTCGCGTACGGGGTCGGGGCGGGCGGCGGGGGTGAGCGTGAGGTTGAGGAAGCCGGGGCCGGTGACCGTGGCCTCGGCGATCGCGGGGTCGGTTTCCAGCCGCCGGGCGAGGTCGGCGGCGAGGTCCGCGGGGGGGCGTCCGGCCGCGCCGGCCAGCTGCAGGGCGACGGCGGTGGTCCAGTCGCCGCGGCCGCCGGGGCGGGGGCGTTCGAGGGCGATCCGCTCGGGGACGGGGGCGTCGAGCACGCCGTCCGCCACGGCCTCGCGCACCGTGCGCAGGACGGTGTCGGAGAGCCGTTCGGGTGTCACGGGTCAAGCGTAAGCCGTACGGATCCGGGGGACGTCAGTGGCCGTGGACGGCGGCGCACTCGCCGTCCTCCGCCTCCTCGCGGCGGGCGTGCGGCGCGGGCTGCTGCTGCGGGGCAAAGCGGCGGGCCAGGCCGTGGACCATGCGGACCAGGTCGACCGGCTCGAACGGCTTGGCCAGAAAGGCGTCGATGCGCACGGCCCGCGCCAGCTCGTGCTCCAGCGGGGTGCAGGCGCTGATCATCGCGAGCGGCAGCCCCCGCGTGCGCGGATCGGCGCGCAGCCGGGCTGCGGTGCGCAGGCCGTCCAGGCGGGGCATCACGAGATCGAGGGTCACCACGTCGGGTCGGACCCGGTGGATGATCTCCAGGCACTCGGCACCGTCGGCCGCGGTCATGACCTCGAAGCCCTCCAGCTCGAGATTGACCCTGATCAGCTGCCGGATGACCTTGTTGTCGTCCACGACAAGGACCCGGCCCGACAAGCCAGGCACATAGAAGAGGGTATGCGGGGGAACTCCATCCCGTCCGGGTTTTGACTACTTCCGGTTTCCGCGGTGCCGCGCGCCGCGGGAGGGCGGGGCGCGAACCGCCTCCGGCGGACGGTAAGGTGATCTCGCACGGCCGGTACGTATCCGGCCGGGTACGGGACGTGGCGCAGCTTGGTAGCGCACTTGACTGGGGGTCAAGGGGTCGTGGGTTCGAATCCCGCCGTCCCGACTTTTGATAGTCGCAGGTCGAGGGCCGGTTTCGCGGAAAAGCGAGATCGGCCCTCGACCCGTTTTACACGGGGCGTGTTTCCGGGCCTTCCTGGTGGAGTTCCGCCGTCGTGATCAGGTGGATCTGGGCGGTCACCCAGGCCGGGACCGCCGCCTGGGCGCCCTCGGTCGTGAGGGTGTGGGCCAGGGTGCCGATCAGGTCCGACGCCGTGTGCAGGCCCACGCGGTGGAGCTGCGTCGCCGTCCGGGTCAGGTGGGCCGGGGTGGTGTGGCGCAGGCCCGCGTGGGCGGCCTCGGACAGGGTGGTCAGGGCGGAGTCCAGGGCCCCGGTGACCGGGTCGGCCGGGCGGGGCGGAGCCGTCGGGAGGCCGGCGTCGCCGGCGCCCGGGGCCAGGTCCAGGGCGATGACGCCGGTGGGGGTCAGCACGGCCAGGGGGTCCAGGACGGGGCGGCCGCCGGCTCGGGTCAGCAGGCCGCTGACGTGGGAGATCCGGCCGTCGTCCAGCGCGGCGGCCAGGGCGTCCAGGCCGCCCGGGGACAGGGGGTTGTACGCGGCGCGCAGCAGGACGCCGTTGCCGGCGGGGTCGCGGAGGGTGGCCTCCAGGGTCTGGGCGGCGGGGTCGTAGCCGTACGAGGTGATCCCGTCGACGGCCAGCACCCGGACCGCGTCCGCCTCGACGCGGGGGCGGATCAGGCGTGGCGGGCGGTCGGCGTGGGTGCTCAGGTGGGCCGCCGCGTCGTGGACCAGAAGGGGGTCCGGGAGCTCCGTCCACGCCGTGCCGACGGGGGTGACGTCGGTCGCGGCGATCCGGCCCCGGGCGAGCACGACCGTGCGGTCCGGGGCGCGGGAGGTGTTCTCGCTGACCACGTTCGCCGTGGCCAGGGCGCGCAGGGGGGAGCGCAGGATCCGGCGGGCGCCCAGCTCGTGGCCGGTCGGGGTCTCGTCCTCCGTCAGGTCCCAGCGGCGGCGCAGGACCAGGGTGAGGCCGGCGTCGGCGTGGGCGAAGTAGACCTCGGCCGTACGGTCGCGGGCGGTGCCGCCGATCCGTGCGCCGAGGGCCACCAGGCGGACCCGGCGCAGGGGGGTCTGGGACGCCTCGCGGGTGCCGAGGACGCCGACCGGGTCGTGGGCGGCGGCGCGGGCGCGGGCGTGGAGCTCGGTGAGGAGGAACGCCAGGCGTTCGGCCCGGTAGCGGGCGGAGCGTGCGGTGTACGCGTCGAGCTGCTCGCGCAGTTCGGCCACCGCCCCGGCCGGCCAGTGCGCCGCCCGGGCCCGCAGCGCCCCGTGGGCCCGCTCCAGCGCGCCGGCGAACACCGGGCCCGCGGTCCGTACGCCGTCGAGCAGGAGCGCGTCGGCGAGCGCGACGGCCGCCGTCAGGGCGTTACCGGCGGGGGCTTCCGACGTCGTGCGCCCGCCGACGCTGACCTCAGTCGTCCCCTGCTCGTCGCCCGCGCGAAACGCCCACACCGCGAGCGCCACGGCCTCGCCGCGGGCGGCGGCCGACGCGTCGGTGAGGGCGTGGGTCAGGTCGTGCGGGACGGGGAAGCTGACCGTGCAGGCGGGGAGTTCGACGCGGGGCGCCGGGTGCTCGGCGGTGGGGCGGCGCAGCCGGGCGGTGAAGCCGCGGTCGGCAGTGCGGCGGGCGGCGGTGAGGGCGGCGCGGCCGAACGCCGTGGTCAGGGCGGCGTCGTCGAACCCGCCCGGGGACCAGTCGGTCCAGGCCTGCTCCGGGGGCCGGTCGGTGGTCCGCCGGTACGCCAGCACGACGCCGATCCGGTGCCGGCACACGCCCGGCGCCGCGCAGGTGCAGGTCGCCTTCTCCAGGCCGCTGCCGGGCAGGAGGACGGTCTCGGTGCCGTCGGGGAACGCGCCGCGCACGGTGCCGTCGGGGTCCGCGGTCACCTCGGGGCCGGTCCCCGCCGCGAGGTCCTTCTCGGCGCGCTTGACGAGGCCGCGGTTGGCGAGGGAGGCGAGCACCTCGGGGGTGAGGGCGAGGAGGTCCGTACGGGTCATGCGGCGCCGCCGAGCTTCCCGGCGACGAACTCCGCGAGTTCGCCGGGGGTCATCGCGCCCACATGGGCGCCGACGGCGGCCAGCCGGCCGGCCAGGCCGCGGTCGTAGACGGGGTCGGCGTCCTCGTCCAGGGCGGCCAGACAGAGCACGACGGCGCCCTCCTCGACGAGCCCCTTGACGGTGCGGACCAGGCGGTACGGGTCGCCGCCCTCGTAGAAGTCGGAGACGATCGCGACGATTGCCCGGCGGGGGTTGGCGACCAGGCCGGCGCCGTAGTCCACGGCCCGGGCGATGTCCGTGCCGCCGCCGAGCTGGACGCGCATCAGCAGCTCCACCGGGTCGGTCACGTCGGACGTGAGGTCGACGACCTCGGTGTCGAAGGCGACGAGGTGGGTCTTCAGGCCGGGCAGGCCCCACAGACAGGCGGCCGTGACGGCGGAGTGGATCACCGAGCCGGCCATCGAGCCCGACTGGTCGACCAGCAGGACGAGCTGCCACTGGTCGAGGCGGCGGCTGGTGCGGGAGTGGAAGCGCGGGCGCTCGATGAGGACGCGGCGCTCCTCGGGCTGGTAGTGGGCGAGGTTGGCGCGGATGGTGCCCTTGAAGTCGAAGTCGCGGGCGAGCGGGATACGGCTCGGGCGGCGGGAGCGGGTGCCCGTGAAGGAGCGGCGGACCCGGGGCCTGAGGCGTTCCGTGAGCTGTCGTACGACCGTCTCGACGATGCGGCGGGCGGCGGCGAGGACGCGGGGGCTCATCAGGTGCTTGGTGCGCAGCACGGCGCGCAGGAGGGTCGGGCTGGGCTCGACGCGGGCCAGGACGTCGGGGTCGGTGACGATCTCGTGGATCTCGTACCGGTCCACGGCGTCGCGCTCCAGCCGCTCCACGGTCTCCTTGGGGAAGAGTTGGTGGATGTCGTCGAGCCAGTCGACGGCGGTGAGTACGGAGGGTCCGGAGCCGCCCGTACGGTCGCCGCCCTTCCCGGACCCGCCGGTCACCCCGCCCCTTCGCACGCCGCGCCGGCTCAGGTCGTCGTCCCGCCCGTACAGCCAGTCGAGCGCCGCGTCCCGGGCCGCGCCCGCGCCGCCGAGGCCGCCGGTGCAGCGTTCGGCGGGGGCGCCGAGGATCAGGCGCCAGCGCTCCAGGGAGGGGTCGGGCGTCATCGGGCCGTCCCCAGCCCGTGCCGGTCCAGCAGTCGGGTCACGGTGTCCTCCAGGGCCCGGACGCGGGCCAGCAGCAGTGGGTCGGCGGTGGTACGGAGCAGGGAGCGGGCGGAGCCGTGGACGCCGCGCCGGTCGAGCAGGCGCCGGGCGATGCTCTCGCGTTCGCGGGGCGGGAACCAGGCGAACGCCTGGCGGAGCGCGGGCAGGGCCACGAGGAAGGCGTCCTCCGTGAGCGCCGACACGATCTGGTCCAGTACGTCGGTCAGGGACTCCCCGTCCCCCTCCGCGCCCCGTACGACCTCCTCCCGGGCCAGCGCGAACAGCCCCGCCAGCCAGTCCCCCAGCACGTCGGTGGTGAGCGCCCGGACCGTCGGCGCGGGGTCCTCGGTGTCGCCCAGCGCCCGGCGCAGGCCGAACGCGGCGCCGCGCACGTCGGCGGGGGCACGCGGGTTGCGGGCGATCCGTCCGGCGACCTCCCCGGCCGCCCGCGCGGTGACCGTCAGCAGCCCCGGGGCGTGCAGCAGCGCGTCGCGGGCAGCCGCCAGCGCCCGCAGCCTCGCGGGGTCGGCGCCCGCGCCGCCGTGCAGGCCCTCCGCGAGCCACAGCACCCGGTCCACGGCGCCCGCGACGACACCGCCGAGCAGCGCGTCACCGGCGACGCCGAACACCCGGTCGTGCCGCCACAGGCCGAGCGCCGCCTCCAGCGCCCCGCCCAGCGGCCCGAGCTCCGGGACCTGCCCCACGCGGCGGGCGAGCGCGTCGAGGACATCGGCGTACACCGGTCCCACGCCGCACAGCACGGCGTCGAACAGCAGCCCCGCCAGCTCCCCGACGTCGGTCCCGGCCTCCCGCACCCGCTCGCCGAGCACCGTCCCGGCGGCCTCGTCCAGCCGCGCCCCGTAGGCGCCGGCCTCGATGAGCGCCGCCTCCCGGCCCACGCCGGGGCCGGGCTGCCAGCGTTCGGTGAACTCCGGGTCGGCGCCGTGGTCCGGGCCGGCGACGCGGGTGAAGCCGGGGATGCCGAGCACCCGCAGGCCGTGCAGGACGCGGCTGCGGGTCAGGGCGTCGGGGTCGGTGAGGTCGAGGGTGACCGGGGCGTCCGCGTCGGCCAGGCCGAGGCGGGCGAGGCGCTCCATCACGTCGTGGACCAGCGGGGGCAGGGGGGTGTCGGGGTGGAGCCGGCCCTCGGCGTCGCCGGTGCAGGCGGCGACCATCTCGACGACCACCGGATGGCTGCCGGCGCCGAGCGTGCCCCGGGTGGTCCACGGGAGGGGCTGGTCCAGGTCGTCGGCGATCAGGGCGCCGGCGAGGCCGTCGAGGACGTCCACGCGGGTCTCGTACGGGTGGCCGCGCAGCGCCGCCAGGCCCTGGGACAGGCTGCGGGCGGCGATGAGCCCGGACGTGGACACCGGCGGGCCGCCGGGGCGCCGCAGGCGTTCGGTGACGGCGCGCAGGAGGTGCCGGGCGGCTTCCTGGGGGCCGGTCTCCCACAGCCGCTGGTAGTAGCCGGGCGAGGGCATGCCGGAGCGGTAGCCGGCGAAGGCGTCGAGCCGGCGGAAGGAGTACGGGACGAGGAAGCTCCCGCCGAGGGCGCCGTCGGGCGGCTCGGGGACGTCCGGCCAGCCGGTGGGCGGGTCCGCCGAAGCCACCAGGGTCCGCAGCGCGGGCTGGTGGAAGCCGCCGGTCACGACTACGACGGGGCGTCCGCCGGCCTCGGCGAGCGCCGCCCGGATCCAGGACGCCATGTACGCCTCGCGGGCGCTGTCGCCGGGATCCGCCGGGGTGTCGCCGCGGACGAGGTCGAAGTACGCGTCCAGGCGCGCCCGGAGATCGTCCGGCCCGGTGCTGTCGGCGACCTCGAACAGGCCGTCCCACAGGGCGTCCACGGAGTCCACCGAGAAGCGGGCGCACAGCCGGGCGGTCGCCTCCGCGTACCGGGCCTCGGCGTCGGCGTAACGGTTGGCGTGCCGGTCGGCGTCCCCGGTGAACGCCGGGTGCCAGGCGGGCAGGTCGATGAAGCGGACGTCCGCGCCCGCCGCGCGGCCCTGGGTGAGGGCGATCCACTCGGGCGAGTAGTCGCACAGCGGCGCCCAGGACGTGGCGGTCCGCTCCGCGTCACGGAAGTGGCTGAACACGGCGACGGGCAGCCGGTGTCCGAGCAGCAGCTCGTCCAGCCGGGCGTTCATGTCGGCCGGGCCCTCCACCAGCACGTACGCGGGCTTCAGCGCCCGGACGGTGTCGCGCACCAGCCGGGCGCACGCCGGCGAGTGGTGCCGTACGCCGAGGAGGACGGGGGCGGCGGGCGGCATCAGTCGGCCAGCAGATGGCGGGCGTCGTGCAGGGCCTGCCACTGCGGGCCGGAGCGGCGGGGCACCTCCTGGCCGAGGAAGCGGCGCAGCCGGGCGAGGTCGTCCGGGCTGTCCTTGGCGGCCGTCCCGGCGAGGCTGGCCACCACGTCGGCGGCGCTGCCCGGCTCCCCGCGCAGGAACCAGCCGCGCACACCCACCGCGTGGGCGACGGCCACGGCCTCGGCGGTGCTCATCACCGCCGCCATCCGCTCGCCGCCGTCACCGGTGCCGCGCAGCTCGCGGAACGTGCCGACCAGGACCTCGAGGACGTCGCGGCGCGGGGCGGGTCCGACGCCGGACTGGCGGAGCAGGGCCGTGGCCTCGGCCTCGACCAGGGCGAGTTCGGTCTCGAAGTCGGGGATGGGGAAGACCGTCTCGAAGTTGAAGCGGCGTTTGAGGGCCGCGCTCATCTCGTTGACGCCCCGGTCGCGGGTGTTGGCGGTGGCGATGACGTTGAAACCCTGGCGGGCGAACACCAGGCCCTCGGGGCCGTCGAGTTCGGGGACGGCGATGACCCGCTCCGAGAGCAGGGACAGCAGGCAGTCCTGCACCTCCAGGGGGCAGCGGGTGATCTCCTCGAAGCGCACGACCGTGCCCTCCGCCATGCCGCGCAGCATCGGCGCGGGCACGAGCGAGCGGGTGGAGGGGCCCTCGGAGACCAGCAGGGCGTAGTTCCAGGAGTACTTGATCTGGTCCTCGGAGGTGGCCGCACCGCCCTGCACGGTGAGCGCGGAGCTGCCGCTGACGGCCGCCGCGATCAGCTCGGACAGCAGCGACTTGGCGGTGCCGGGCTCGCCGACGAGCATCAGCCCGCGGTTGGTGGCCAGGGTCACCAGGGCCCGCTCGACCAGGGAGACGTTGCCGACGAACTTGCGGCCGATGCCGGCCTCCTCGTCGCCCACGATGAACCGGCGGGCGGCGCGCAGGCTGAGCCGCCAGCCCGGCGGGCGCGGGTCCTCGTCGGCGGCGCGCAGGGCGGCCAGCTCGTCGGCGTACCGGACCTCGGCGGGCGGGCGCTGGAGGACCGGGTCCTGTGGGGTGCTCACTTCGCGGTCACCTCGGTCAGGTCGGCGAGGATCTCGGAGGCGACGACGGGGTCGAGGTCGCCGAAGCGCAGCGGGTGGTCGTCGCGGCGCCAGTAGTCGCGGGGGCGCTCGCCGAGCCAGACGTACTCGAAGGTCTGGTCCTCCCAATCGCCGACCATGCCGACGGCGATGCCGTGGTCCAGGCCGATGACCAGGTGGTGGCCGTCGTCGATGGGGCGGGAGAACCAGCGCTCCACCCCGTTGTCCTCCGGGTTGCCGCGCTCCCAGCCGCGCTTGGTGAGGCCCAGCAGCTTGCCGACGGGGACGACGGCGCCCTCGAAGCGGGTCAGCCGGTGGCCGGCGGCCTCCTCCTCGGTGAAGGCGTGCACCGCGCGGCCCAGCTGCGGGAACGGCTGGAGTATCTCGTAGTCGGCGAACACCTCCGACCACGCCTCCAGCTGCCCGGCGAGGCGCAGCGGGTGCGGGAGCCGGACCGTCGCGTCGTCCGGGAGGGTCAGCTCGTCGTCGTCGACGTCGGCGAACGTACGGTCCTCGGCCACCCGGAACGCGACCGTCTCCCCGCCGGCGTCGCGCAGCCAGACCAGCCGCCGGACCAGATGCCACACCAGCGGATGGGACACGAACAGCTCGCGGAACTCGGCGGCCGTCCACGACCTGCCGGACACCATCGCCGCCTCCAGCCGCCGCACGAGGTCGGAGGAGATCGTGCGGACGTCCTTCTTCAGCGCGGCGAACCGCTTGCGCTCGGCGGGAGCCAGCTGCGGGTCGTCCTTGACTCCGGGCGCGGGCAGGGCCTTGCGGATCTTGCCCGTGTCGTCGCGTATGTACGGCTTCAGCTGCTCGTCGAAACCCACGGTGAACTGCCGCGGGCCGTAGTCCACGACCGTGCTGCCGTCGGCGTCCAGGCCGAAGTCCGGGACGAGCCGGTCGCCGAGCTGCTCGCCGGTGAGCCCGAGCTCGGCGGCGACCTCGGCGATCTTCTCCTGGGCGCGCAGCTTGAGCGCCTTGAACGGCACGCGCTGCGCGATCCCGTGCAGATGGAGCAGCGCCTGCTCGGTGCCGATCTCCGCCAGTACGCCCAGCCCCTCCACGGCCCGGTGATGGGCGCTCTCGCCCGGCCAGGCGCGGATGACGGGCGTCAGCTGGCGCACGGTCTCGTCGTCGCCGAGGAGGCCGAGGGCGTGCAGGGCCCAGCTGTCCTTGGCGGGCATACCGGCCAGCCGCCACTGCTCGAACAGCTCCCAGGCGAAGGCCGTCAGGGAGTCGGCGGTGCAGTGCTCGCGCAGGATCGTCAGCCCCGGGTAGGTGTCGCCGGGCCGGCACATGGCGAGGACGGTCAGGACGTGCCGAACCGCGCCGGCGGGCAGCGCGCCGCCCTCGGTGAGCAGGATCTGCGGGAGCATCCCGGGCGCGGCCCAGTCGCCGACCTCGGGCATCTTCGTAGGGAGGGCGCTCTCCAGCAGGTCGACGGCGAGCAGGTCCGCGACGATGCCGGCGGCCTCCTCACCACAGCCGGCCGCCGCCGCGAGCACCGGATCGTTCCCGTGCGCCTCGGCCAGCAGCCGCAGCGCCTTCTCCGCCCCGACCCGCACCGGGCCCTGTGGCCCCACGGCGTGCGGGACGAGGAACGGCACCGCGTCGAGCGCGTGCCGGGTCAGCCAGGCCCGGGCCGTGGCCTCCGCCTTGTTCAGCCGCGCCAGCCAGTCGGCGAAGACGCCCGCGACGGCGACGTCCCGGAACGGGAGCAGCAGTGGGCTCAGGAAGGTGGGCCGGCGCCGGGCGCCGTGCACCAGCAGCGGAACGGCCGCCACGCCCCACTTCGCCGCGACCGGCTGCAGCGCGTCCTCGCCGTCCCAGTAGTCGTCGGCCCTGGCGGTGGCGAGCAGCGGACGGACGGTGTCCTCGGGCAGGTCGACGAAAAGCTGTGCATAGCTGACGTATTTGAGGGTCCCGGCGGCACGCAGGACGTCGAGCTCCTGGTCCCAGCCCTGCCGTTCGCGCCACGAGCTGTACGCGGCCCACTCCTCCCGCTCCCCGTCCAGCCACACGGCCTCCGCGGCCGGGGCGTCGGGAATGCGCGTGGCCACGCGGGGCTTGCGGACCGAGCGCTGCCCCGTCCACGGGGGCGTCACGAGGAGCGGCGGCAGCGCCGTCACCGGGGCGTCTGCCACCCGGTCGCCGCCACGCGCGGCCTCCACCTGGGCGGCGGCCTCCGGCGGGAGGTCCGCCAGCACGGCGTCGACCACCTCGGGGTGGGACCGGACGTGCCCGGTCAGCAGCTGGCCGGCCAGCGCGGCGTACTCGGCGTCGCCGCGCGCGGCCTCGCCCAGCAGTCGCAGGGCGCGGACGGGGTAGCGGCGCATCGCGTCCAGCACCAGCGGGCGGACCGGCTTGTCCCCCGCGCGTGTGAGGAGGAGCCGGAAGGCGTCGTCGGTCGGCAGCAGCACCAGCGCGTCGGCCAGCCGCTTGACCCGGTCCGCGTTGTACGCCTTCTCGAGCGGGCCCGCGAGCAGCGGGGCGAACTCCTTGCCCACCCCCTCCGCGAGAGTGGCGATGAGCGGCATCGACCAGTCGATCCCCCAGTGCAGGTCCCCGAACGACGCCAGCTGCCCGGGGGAGCCCACCGAGCACAGCATCATGTACTGAAGCGTCCCGCCGGCCACGTCCACATCGGGCAGACAGTCGTCCACCCACGCCCGCTGGTCCGGCACCAGGAACGACACGACCATGCGCCGGGCCGCGGTGTCCCGGTACTCCGCCAGCACGGCGACGACCTGCCCGTACGTCTCCTCGTCGGCCACCGACAGCAGGGACCGCATCCGGTCGGCGAACTGCCACCCCGAGCTCGCGTTACCCACCCGCGGGTCGCGGACGAGCCTCAGGTCACTGCGGTGGGTGCCGGACGACTGGTAATGGGCCTGCACAGAGAAGGACTCCACCACGGCACGCGCGGCGAAGGGCAGGCCGTGGGCCGCTACCCAGAAGTCCACGAACAGGCCGTCGGGCAGCTGGTAGTTCCCGGCGAGGCAGGCCACGACGGCGGCGCCCAGCGGCCTGGGGTCTCCCGCCAGATGCGCGCGCGTGGCCTCCACGGTCTCGGGGTCGCTCTCCGGGGCGGACAGCATGCGCTCGATCCACTCCGCCTGCGCGGCCGTCTCCGCACGGACCAGCTCATCCGTCCCGGGATCGGGCTTGGACACGGCCCGCCGTATCCCGCCCCGTCGCGGATACACCTGCCGGGCCCAGGCCACGGGCATCACGAAGGTGTCCTCGTCGGGCAGTGCAAAGACGCCGGGCCCGTCCTCGGCAGAAGCAGCGGGCTCCGCGGACACCTCCACGTACCCCTTCCGCTCCTTCTCCCCCACCAGCTTCGCCAGATGGGCCGCCGCCGCCTGGGCCGACCCCAGCTCCTTGGCCTGCGTCCGCCCCTGCGTCCCCACCCGCCCGTAGCGCACGGTGACCGTGGCGTCCTCCGCCACCGCCTCCCAGAACTTCGCCGAATCGCCGTCGACCAACTCCCAGCGCCGCACAGCCCCTCCTCCTGCGTCCCGACCCAACAGGACCGCGCGGCCCCGTGCTTACGTGTCAGCCACCCTAGGGGTGCCCACTGACAGTGACCGGCGGGCGGCGCCTTCCACGGCCGGGAGGTGGGGGCCATCTCACGAAAAAAACCGGAGCGCGGTGTAACAGATCGCCGGGCCCGCGCGGTCGATGCGGGGTAATCCCCGACGATCGGAGTGACCGGTGTCCGACAGCGAGTGCCCGGAGTGGGGCTGGATCGTGCCGGCCGGGCTGTGGGAGGCCGCCCGGCCGCTGCTGCCGCGGGCCAGGACGCGGCCGCAGGGCGGGGGGACGGCGAACACCCCCGACGCCGTGGTGTTCGCGGCCGTCGTCTACGTACTCGTCTCGGGCTGCGCCTGGCGGGCGCTGCCGCCCTGCTTCGGGCTGTCGAAGTCCACCGCCCACCGGCGGTTCCTCGCCTGGTCGCGGGCCGGGGTGTGGGCGCGGCTGCACCGGGCGGTGCCGGGCGCGGGCCTGCCCCTGGTGCTGCTGGACGCCGCCCGGGAGCGGGCGGCGGCGGGGGCGAACCTGCGGACCCGTACGCCGTGGCCGGGACCCGGACCGGTGCGGCGGTGCGCGCCGTGTCCGCTGGGCGGCCGGGCGTGCCCCTCGGCGCCCGAGGGGCCTCAGGCCGCCTCGAGCGACGTGCGCTGACACCCCGCGACCAGCAGCTCCTCCAGCCCGTCCAGGTCGCCGGTGTGCGCGGCGGCCAGGAAGGCCCGTACGAGCCGCCGGTGCGCGAGCGCGTCCACCGCGTGGCGGCGGGGGCCGGCCAGATGACCGCGGGCCCGGAGCAGGACCTGGCGCGCGTAGCCCTCGCTCAGGCCCAGCAGCCGGGCGAGCCGCGAGTACGGGTGGCCGAAGGCCGTCCGCAGCAGGTAGACCGCCTGCTCGGTCGCCGTGAGGCGCTCCAGCAGCATGCGGAGCGCGGCGTCGACCTCGTCACGCCGTTCCGCCGTCGTCTCGGGACCGGCGGTGTCGTCGGTCCGCTCGGGCAGCCACGGACCGGCGGGCGTCTCGCGGCGCCGGTGCGCGGACTGGACGACGTTGAGGGCGAGGCGGGAGGTGGTGAGCGCGAGGAACGCCGACGGGTTGCGGACGGCCGAGCGGTCGGTACGGGCCCAGCGCAGCCAGGCCTCCTGCACCACGTCCTCGGCCTCGCCCGGGTCCCGCAGCACCCGGGTGCCGATGGCCAGCAGCCGGGGTGCGGCCGCGGTGAACACCTCCGCGCCGTGGTCGGCCTGCGAGCGGTCCGTCATCGTGTCCGTTGTCATGTTCCTAACTCCGTTCAGCCCCGGCGTCCCCTGTGGCCGGATGTGCTCACGCTCCCTTCACCAACCTCCGCATCGCGCCCCTGGAACCCCCTGGCCTGCTCACTGGGCGAAAAAACTCGGGTAGGGGAATGTCACTTTTCGGCGAGCCGCCATTTCGCCCCCTTATGCCCCATCCGACCTGGGAGTTTGTCCCCGGCTCGGAGAGGTGACCGGACCCCGCACCGGTAGCATGGGGGCCGGACAAGGGGGTGCCATGGCGGTCGGAGGGCCCCGGCTGCGCGGGCGGCGGACCGAGTGCGCGGCGCTGGACCGGCTCGTGGCCGCGGTGCGGGCGGGCGGCAGTTCCGTGCTCGTCCTGCGCGGCGAGGCCGGGATCGGCAAGACGGCGCTGCTGGAGTACGTACGGGACTCCGCCACCGGCGTGCGTACGGCGTGGGCCGCGGGCACCGAGGCCGAGTCGGAGCTGGCGTTCGGCGGTCTGCATCAGCTGTGCGCCCCGTATCTGGACCGCCTCGACCGGCTGCCGGAGCCGCAGCGCGGCGCCCTCGCCACGGCGTTCGGGCTGAGCGCGGGCCCGGTGCCGGATCGTTTCCTCGTCGGGCTCGCGGTCCTGAACCTCCTCGCCGACGCCGCCGGAGAAGAGCCCCTGGTCTGCCTCGTCGACGACGCGCAGTGGCTGGACGAGGTGTCCGCGCAGACCCTGGCGTTCGTGGCGCGGCGGCTGGACGCGGAGCCGGTCGGGCTGGTGCTCACGGTGCGCGAGCCGCATCCCGGCCCCGGGCCGGAGCACCTGCCGCACCTCGTCATCCAGCCGCTGGACGACAGCGACTCCCGCGCGCTGCTGGACTCGGTGGTCCCCGGCCTCCTCGACGCACGGGTGCGGGAGCGGATCGTCGCGGAGGCCGGGGGGAACCCCCTGGCCCTGCTGGAGCTGCCGAAGGGGCTGACGCCGATGGCGGGCGGCTTCGGACGGCCGGACGCGCGGCCGGCGGGCGGGGTCGAGGAGAGTTTCGTACGCAGGATCCGGGCACTGCCCGCCGGGACGCGGCTGCTGCTGCTCACGGCGGCGGCCGAGCCGACGGGCGACCCGGAGCTGCTGGCCCTGGCCGCCGGACTCCTCGGCGTCGCGGCGGACGCCGCGCCCGCCGAGGACGCGGGCCTGATCACCCTCGGCGCCCGGGTCCGCTTCCGCCACCCCCTGGTCCGCTCGGCGGCCTACCGGGCGGCGGACCCCGCCGACCGCCGGCGCGCGCACCGGGCGCTGGCCGGGGCGACCGACGCCGGCACGGATCCCGACCGCCGGGCCTGGCACCTGTCCCACGCGGCCACCGGCCAGGACGAGGACGTGGCCGCCGGGCTGGAGCGTTCCGCCGGCCGGGCGGCGGCCCGCGGCGGGGTGGCCGCGGCGGCGGCGCTGCTGGAGCGGGCGGCCGGGCTGACCCCCGATCCGGCGCGCCGGGGCCTGCGGGCGCTGGCGGCGGCCGGGGCGACGTACGAGGCCGGCGCCTACGACAGCGCCCTCACGCTGCTGGACGCGGCGGGCCTGTGCCCGCTGGACGAGGGCGCCGCCGCCCGGTCCGAGCTGCTGCGCGGGCGGATCGCGTTCGCGTCCCGCAGCGCCGGCGCCGCGCTGCCGCTGCTGGTCGCGGCCGGCCGCCGGCTGGAGCCGCTGGACGCCGCCCTGGCCCGGGAGACCTACCGCGACGCCCTGTACGCGGCGCTGACGGCGGGCCGGCTGCCGGCCGGCGTGCAGCTGACGGACGTCGCCGAGGCGGTGCTGGCCGCGCCGCCGGGGCCCCGGCCGGAGCGCGACGACCTGCTGCTGGCGGGGCTGGCGACGGTAACGACCGAGGGCTATGCGGCGGGCGTGCCGATGATGCGGCGGGCGCTGGCCGCGTACCGCGACGCGGACCTCACGGGGGACGAGGCGCTGGGCTGGCTGCCGTTCGCCTGCCGGATGGCGCACAACGCGTGGGACTTCGACACCTGGTCGGTGCTCTCCGAACGGCTGACGCGGCTGGCCCGCGAGACGGGTTCCCTGTCCGTGCTGCCGTCGGCACTGCTGCTGCGGCTGTCGAACCGGGTCTACGCCGGTGATCTGGCCACCGCCGGGAAGCTGGTCGCGGAGGCGGCGACGATCGCCGAGGTGACGGGCAGCCGCTTCATCGCCCGCTACGGCGCCCTGGTCCTCGAGCCCTGGCGCGGCCGGGAGGAGTCGACGCTGCGGGTGGTCGAGGCCCTGACCAGGGACGCGGCGCTGGCCGACGAGGGCAAGGTGGCCACCGCCGGCCAGTGGGCGTGCGCGGTGCTCTACAACGGCCTCGGCCGCTACGAGGAGGCGTACACGGCGGCGGAGGCGGGCTGCGCCAACCCGCAGGAGCTGGGCCTGGCCCTGGCGTCCACCATCGAGCTCGTCGAGGCCGCCGCCCGCAGCGGGCGCGCGGAGCGGGCCGCCGACACCGCCCGCGAGCTCACGGAGATGGCCGGCGCGAGCGGCGCCCCCTGGGCGCTGGGCGCGGCGGCGTGCGCCCGTGCGCAGGTCGCCGAGGGGCCGGCGGCGGACGCCCTGTACCGCGAGGCCGTCGGACACCTCGAGGTGAGCGGCGCCGGGATGACCCTCGTACGCACCCGGCTGCGGTACGGGGAGTGGCTGCGCCGGCAGGGCCGCCGGGTGGACGCCCGGGAGCACCTGGGCGCCGCGTACGAGGAGTTCGGCCGGATGGGCGCCGAGGCGTTCGCGGAGCGGGCCCGGCGGGAGCTGGAGGCGACGGGCAGGACCGTACGCAAACGGACGGTCGAGACGCACACCGAGCTCACCCCGCAGGAGGCGCAGATCGCGCGGCTGGCGGGCGACGGGCTGACGAACGCGGAGATCGGCGCGCAGCTCTACCTCTCCACGCACACCGTGGAGTGGCATCTGCGGAAGGTCTTCGCCAAGCTCGGCATCACGTCCCGCCGCCGGCTCGGCGAATAGCGTCCGGCGTCAGCTCCCGTCGAGCGCGTTCTTCAGCTCCGCGCGCCCCTTGACGCCGAGTTTCGCGAACACCTTCCGCAGGTGGTACTCGGCCGTCCGCGCGCTGATGAACAGCCGTGCCCCGATGTCCCGGTTCGTCAGCCCCTCCCGCGCCAGCCGCGCCACGTTCAGCTCCTGGTCGGTGAGCGGCGCCCGCGGACCCCGCGCGCGGGCACGCGGGGCCTGGCCCAGCGCCTCCAGTTCGCGGGCGGCGCGGTCGGCGAAGCCGTTCAGACCGCGGCCGCGCAGCACCCGGTGCGCGGTGGTCAGCTGCTCGCGGGCGTCGGCGTCGCGCCCCTGGTGGCGCAGGAACTCCCCGTACAGCAGCCGGGAGCGGCCGGTCATGACCGGGATGCGCTCGTGCTCGAACCGCTTGATCGCGTCGAGGTACAGCTCCTCCGCCTGCGCCCCGTCCGCGAGCTGGGCCCCGGACATCGCGAGTACGGCGATCGACCAGCTGGTCCCCACCGGCCGGGTGACGCCCGCCAGTTGCCCGAAGGCCTGCTCGGCGAGCTCCCGGTCGCCGGTGTGGACGGCGGCCTCGACGAGTTCGAGGAGGGTGCGCATGGCGTGGTTCAGCTCGTGGGTGTACGGGAGTTCGCGGCGGCCCGAGGCGACGGAGTCCGCGAAGCGGCCGAGGCCGTTGTAGAGGATGGCCTCGGAGAAGTTGGCGGCGCTCAGCCCGTAGCCCTCGCCGCGTTTCCCGGCGTCGGCGCGGATGCGCGCGGCCCAGCGCTCGGTCTCCTCGGCCTGTCCCCGGTAGGCGGCGAGGAACATCCGCCCGTACGCGGGGAGCCGGTGGCCGGTGACGTCCTTGACGGCGTCGATCTCGTCGCAGGAGGCTTCGGCGGCGTCCAGGTCGCCGTCGACGGTCTGCGCCAGCATCAGCAGGCTGAGCGCGATCGGCAGGACCGTCACGACGCCCTCGGCGCGGGCGAGCCGGACCTGCCGGTCGGCCAGGGCGCGGAGCATGCCGGGGTCCCAGAGGTCCTGGGCGGCGCGGGAGGCGAACCACATCCAGTGCAGCTGGAGGGAGTCGGGCGTGGCCTGCTCCAGGAACGCGCGCTGCGCCCGGCGCAGGGTGCCGAGCGCCGCCTCCTGCCCCTCGACGGCGAGCAGCGCCTGCCCGCGCAGGATCAGGTCCCGCGCCCGGTCGCTGTCGGCGGGGGTGGCGTCGAGGATGGCGCGGGCGACGGCGGCCACCTGCTCGCGGTCCCCGAGCCGGCCGCCGTAGGCCGCGGCGGCGAGGGCCTCGATGTACGTGTCCTGGGCCAGTACGGGGTCGTGCCCCTCCAGCCCCCGCGCGGCGGCGAGCAGGCGCCGGGCGCTGCCGGCGTCCCGGCGCAGGGCGTACCCGGCGCGGGCGCCGAGCCGGGCGACGAGGGCCTCGTGCAGCGCGGAGAGGGGCAGGGCGCGGGCGGCCTCGAGCAGGCGCAGCGCGGCGTCGGGGGCGCCGGCGTCGTGCTTGGCCCCGGCGGCGGCGAGCAGGCGCCCGACGCGGCGGGAGGAGTCGGGGGTGAGCTCCGCGGCGCGCTCCAGGAACGCGCCGGTGGCGGCGGCCCCGCCGCGGGTGCGGGCGCGGGCGGCGGAGCGCTCGAGGTCGGCGGCGACGTCCTCGTCGGGGAGGAGGGTGGCGTTGGCGCGGTGCCAGGCGCGGCGGTCGGGGTCGTGTTCGGCGCTCGTGACGTCGGCGAGGGCGCCGTGGACGCGGCGGCGGTCCGCCGGGGACGCCGCCTGGTAGACGGCGGAGCGGACGAGGGGGTGGTGGAAGCCGACGCGGGTGCCGACGAGGAGGGCGCCGGCGGCCTCGGCGGCGTCGAAGTCCGCGGGCGTCAGGCCGAGCACCTCGCTGGCGCGCCACAGCAGCCCCGGGTCGCCCGTGGGGTCGGCGGCGGCGAGCAGCAACAGCAGCCGGGCGGTGGCGGGCAGCGGTTCGAGCTGGGCGACGAGGCTCTGCTCGATCCGGCTCTCCAGCGGCATCGACCCCGTGAGGGCGAAGCCTCCGGCTATCTCGGCGGGACTCAGCGTCCGGGGCAGGGTGCGCAGGGCGAGGGGGTTGCCGCGGGCCTCCGCGATCAGCTGGTCCCGGATCCGCGCGTCCAGGCCGCCGGGGGTGGCCTGGCGCAGCAGGGCGCGGGAGTCCGCGTCGTCGAGGCCCCCGACGGCCAGCCGCGGCAGCCCGGCGAACACCGGGCCGACGGCGCGCATGACGAGGACGACGGCCACGCCCTCGGCGTCCAGCCGCCGCGCGGCGAACGCCACCGCGCGGCCCGACGCCTCGTCCAGCCACTGCGCGTCGTCCACCACGCACAGCAGGGACCGGTCACCGGCGTCCTCGGTGAGCAGCCCGAGGAGCGCCAGCCCGACCAGGAACGGACTCGGGGCCGGGCCCTCGCGCAGCCCGAGGGCCACCTCGATCGCCTCGCGCTGCGGTACGGGAAGGCTGCCGGCGGAGCCCATCATGGGGCCGCACAGCTGGTGCAGTCCGGCGTACGCGAGCTCCATCTCGGACTCGGAGGCGACGATGCGCTCGATCCGTACGAGTCCGGCGGTGTCGCCCGCCACCCGGTCCAGGAGGACGGTCTTGCCGACCCCGGCCTCGCCGGACACGACCAGCGCGCCGCTGCGTCCCGCGCGGGCCCGCTCCACCAGCGTGCCCAGCTCCGCCAGTTCGCGGTCGCGGCCTCGTAACGTCACTGTTCCGGTCACAGGATGGCCCTCGCTGGAGACGACTGCATCGTGTTCGAACCCTATACAGCTGCATGTCCCTGGTGGCGGGTCCGAAGAGCCCGCGTGCGCTCAGGGAGAACTCGCGGGGCACGGTCCGTACGGAAGTCAGCCCGCCACGGTCCGCTCGAGGTCGGCGAGGGCGGTCTTCAGCTCGGCGCGGCCCCGGATGCCGAGCTTCGCGAAGACCTTGCGCAGGTGGTACTCGGCCGTGCGCGCGCTGATGAACAGCCGCGCCCCGATGTCCCGGTTCGTCAGCCCCTCCCGCGCCAGCCGCGCCACGTTCAGCTCCTGGTCGGTGAGCCGCGCCTCCGACACCCGTACGTACACGCGCGGCGTCTCGCCGACGGCCTTCAGCTCGCGGGCGGCGCGCTCGGCGAAGCCGTCCAGGCCCAGGCCCGACATGATCTCGTACGACGCCCGCAGTTGCTCGCGCGCCTCGTCGGGGCGGCCCGCGCGGCTCAGCGCCTCGCCGTACACGAGCCGGCAGCGCCCGATCCAGGTCGGCATCCGCTCCTGCTCGAACAGACGCAGCGCCTCCCGGAACAGCCGGTCGGCCTCCTCGCCGGTACGCACCTGGGCCTGGGCCATCGCCAGTACGGCCGACGCGTAGTCGGTCCGCACCGGCCGGGTGACCTCGGTGAACTTCCGGCACGCCTCCTCGGCGAGGTCCCGGTCGCCGGTGTGGGTCGCGGCCTCGATCACCTCGAGCAGTGAGCGCATCGCCAGGTTCAGCTCGTGGGTGTACGGGAGCTCCTGACGGGCGCAGGCCAGCGCGTCCTCGAAGCGGCCGAGGCCGTTGTAGAGCACGGCCCGGGTGAAGTTGGCGACGCTCAGCGCGTGCCCCTCGCCGCGGGCGAGTCCGTCGGCGCGGATCTGCTCCGCCATGCTCTCGGCGTCGGCGGTCTGTCCGCGGTACGCGGCGAGGACGAGCCGGCCCAGCGGCGGCAGCGGGTTGCCGGTGGCCGCCTTGAGGGCGTCGATCTCGTCGCAGGAGGCGTCGGCGGCGTCCAGGTCGCCGTCGGTGGTCTGGGACAGCACGAGCAGGCTGAGGGCGATCGGCAGCACCGTCACGACGCCCTCGGCGCGGGCGAGTTCGACCTGCCGGCGGGCCAGGGCACGCAGCCCGTCGGGGTCCCACAGGTCCTGGGAGGCGCGGGAGGCGAACCAGACCCAGTGCATCTCCAGGGAGTCCGGCACCTGCTCCAGGAACGCCCGCTGCGCCCGCCGCAGCGTGCCGATCGCCGCCTCCTGCCCCTCCGCGGCGAGCAGCGCCTGGCCGCGCAGGATCAGATCCCGCGCCCGCCCCGACTCCTGGGCCCCCTCCGTCGCCTCGAGGATCGCGCGCGCCACCGCCGCCGCCTGCTCCCGGTCCCCCAGCCGCCCGCCGTACACCGCCGCGGCCAGCGCCTCGATGTACGTGTCCCGGGCGAGCACCGGGTCCAGCCCCTCCAGTCCCTGCGCGGCAGCAAGCAGCCGCCGGGCCCCGCCGCCGTCGCGGCGCAGCGCGTAGCCGGCCCGGGCGTCCAGCCGGGCCACCAGCGCCTGCTGCAGCGCGGTGAGCGGCAGCGCGCGGGCGTCCTCCAGCAGCCGCAGGGCCGCCTCCGGGGCGCCGGCCTCGTGCTTGGCCTGCGCGGCGGCGATCAGCCGTCCCACCCGGCGGTGCGGCTCCGGGGTGAGCCCGGCGGCGCGCTCCAGGAACGCGCCGGCGGCGGCGGCCCCGCCGCGGGTGCGGGCGCGGGCGGCGGACCGCTCGAGGTCGGCGGCGACGTCCTCGTCGGGGCGCAGGGTGGCGTTGGCCCGGTGCCAGGCACGGCGGTCGGGGTCCTGGTCGGGGCTGGTCACGCCGGCCAGCGCGGCGTGGACGCGGCGGCGGTCGGCGGGGGACGCGGAGCGGTAGACGGCCGAGCGCACGAGGGGGTGGCGGAAGCCCACCCGGGTGCCGACGACCAGCGCCTCGGCCTGGGCGGCGGCGTCGAAGTCCGCCGGGGTGAGCCCCAGCCCGGCGCTCGCCCGCCACAGCAGCCCGGGGTCGCCCGTCGGGTCGGCGGCCGCGAGCAGCAGCAACAGCCGCACGGACGCGGGCAGCGGCTCCAGCTGGGCGACGAGGCTCTGCTCGATCCGGCTCTCCAGCGGCATCGACCCCGTGAGGGCGAACCCCCCGGCGATCTCGGCCGGGCTCAGCGCCCGCGGCAGCTCCCGCAGCGCGAGGGGGTTGCCGCGGGCCTCCGCGATCAGCTGGTCCCGGATCCGCGCGTCCAGCCCGCCCGGCGTGGCGACCCGCAGCAGGGCACGCGCGTCCTCGTGGTCGAGCCCCTCGACGACCAGCCGCGGCAGCCCCGCGAACGCCGGGCCGACGGTGCGCATCGCGAGCACGACGGCCACCCCCTCCGCGCCGAGCCGCCGCGCGGCGAACGCCACCGCGCCCGCCGACGCCTCGTCCAGCCACTGCGCGTCGTCCACGACACACAGCAGCGCCCGGTCGTCCGCGGCCTCGGTCAGCAGCCCCAGCAGGGCCAGCCCCACCAGGAACGGACTCGGGGCCGAGCCCTCGCGCAGGCCCAGCGCCGTCTCGATCGCCTCGCGCTGCGGCACGGGCAGCCGGACGACGGAGTCCATCATGCGCGCGCACAGCTGGTGCAGCCCGGCGTACGCGAGCTCCATCTCGGACTCGGAGGCGACGATGCGCTCGATCCGTACGCGGCTCCCGGCGTCCGCCGCGGCCCTGTCCAGCAGCACGGTCTTGCCGATGCCGGCCTCGCCGACGACGACCAGCGCCCCGCTCTGCCCGGCCCGCGCCCGCTCCACGAGGGCGCCCAGCCCGGCCAGCTCGCGCTCACGGCCGAGCAACGTCACGGTCGCGGACATGGCGTCACCTTCGCTGCGAGAGGCTGCGGGCAGTTGGTCGTTCACCCCGGTCGTTCCACCCTAAACGGCGGGTGTCCCAGGTGGCGGGCCCGCCGCCGGGGCCCGTGCGCTCACGGACAACTGACGGAGCACGGTACGTACAGGCGCGTCGGCCGATCGGCTCCCGGTGGCGTCCCCGGAGCGTCACGGCCGGGTGTCACACCGGTTGATCGGGCAGCGGACTCCGTGGGACCCCACACACCTGTGTCCCGTCCGGGACCGGATGGCAGGTGACCGCCGAGTGTGTGCACCGGTGCGGTCAGTTCGTGAGCGGCGACCGCTCCAGCACCTTCCGCACCGCCGCCGCCCGCGCCCCGGGCGCCGCGTAGTCGGGGTGCGCGCGCAGCACGGCGGCGGCGGTGTGCAGCCGGACCATCTGCTCCTCCGCCTCCCGCACGCTCCGCCCGCCCGGCGTCACGGGATGCCGGGCGAGGGCGGGGCGCCGCGGGTCGATCCGGCCGCGGGCGAGCGCCCGGTCGACGCGGCGGGAGCAGCGGCAGAACGCCTCCGCGTTCACCAGCCCGCACGTCGACTCCATGAACGCGCGGATCCGCCCGCGCGCCCGCTGCAGCCGCTTGCGGTACGCGGCCGGGGTGACGTCCAGCACCCAGGCGGCGTCGGCGGAGCTCAGCTCGAAGACGTCGCCCAGCACGAACGCGACGCGCTCCTCGCGGACCAGGCACTGCAGCAGCGCCTGGCTGCACGTGAGCCGCACCTCGGTGGCCAGCAGCTCGGCCTCGGGACCGGTGTGGTCGGCGGCGGCGAGCCCGTCCGCCAGCCCCTCGCGGAACCCGTCGAAGCCGAGGCCCGCGCTCTCCTGGGGGCTGGTGCGGCGCAGGTTCAGCAGATGGTTGACGCCGATCCGGTACGCCCAGGTCAGCAGCCGGGCCTCGGCCCGCCAGGTGCCGAGGGCGCCGAGGGCCTTCAGCAGGATCTCCTGCGTGGCGTCCTCGGCGTCGGCGGGCTGGTTCACCATCCGCAGGGCGAGCCGGTACAGGGGGTCCCGCAGGACGAGCACCACGTCCTCCAGGGCCCGGCGGTCTCCGGCGAGGGCGCGGGCGACCAGCGCGGCGTCTGTCTCAAGGGGCATCCCCCCATTCTGCGGCGGTACGGATCAGCCGCGCGGCCCCGTCAGCCCGTGCCGCTCCAGCCACCGCGACACGGCGGCGCCGATGGCGTCCGGCTGGTCCTCCATCGCGTTGTGCCCCGCCCGGCCCACGGACTCCACCTCCAGCGCCGCGTAGGTCTCCCGCGCCCAGTCGACCGTCGCGGCCGGCACCGCCGCGCCGGGCTCCACGGTCATGAGCAGCTTCGGCACGTCCGGGCTGGCGGCGGCCCAGCGGCCGTACGCCTCGACGCGCTCGGTCACGTCGGCCGGGGAGCCGTCGATGGGGATCTCGCGCGGCCAGACGAGCGTCGGCAGCCGGGACGCGGGGGTGGGGTAGGGGGCGCGGTAGACGTCGTGGTCCTCCTTCGACAGGCCGGTGAGGACGCCGCGCGGGAGGTTGAACTCGACGAAGCTGTTCTCCTCCAGCACCATGCGTTCGCCCTCGGGACCGCGCAGCCTCTCGAAGATCTGCCGGCCCTCGGGCGTCTGGTCGGCGGACCGTCCCGGCCGCAGGAACGTCTCGATCAGCGCCACCCCGCGCACCCGCCCCGGATGCCGGGCGGCGTGGTCGAGCGCCAGCGCCCCGCCCCAGTCGTGCCCGACGAGCACGACGTTCCGGGTGAGACCCATGGCCTCGAACCAGGCGTCGAGATAGACGGCATGGTCGGTGAACCGGTAGCCGGTGTCCGGCTTCCCCGACTCCCCCATGCCGATCAGGTCCGGCGCCAGGATCCGCCCCTGGCCGGCGAGATGCGGGATGACGTTGCGCCACATGTACGAGGAGTTGGGGTTGCCGTGCAGCAGCACGACGGGGGTGCCGGAGCCGGCCTCGCGGTGGGCGAGGTACGAGTCCAGGACGGCGGTGGTCTCGGTCATGGTCGGTGTTCCTCCCGGTCGGGGTGCTTTCACCGGGGTTGGACACAGGGATGTGCCGTGCTGTGACCGCCGTTCGTCAAAAATCTCCGCAGGTATGTCCCGGCGCCCCTCGCTGTGCGGGATTCTGCTCGTAACAACCCATGAATGAACACGTATTGACATCCCCGGGCGGATGCCGCGAGAGTCGTCCCGCCAGCCATGCCGAAAGTGTCGACCTCTCCACAAGGGAGCGAACGCATGCCGGAAACACCTGGAGTTTCGAGGCGGGCCGTCCTGGGCGGGACCCTGGCCACGGGGGCGGTGGCCGCGCTGGGCGCGTCCGCCGGCACCGCGCGGGCCGCCGGGACCTCCGCGCCGGGCCGGGCCCCCGGGCAGCAGACCATGGTGAACGTGCCCTTCGACGTGTACCCGACGGTGCGGATCGGGGTGATCGGGCTCGGCAACCGGGGCAGCGGGATGACCGACAGCTGGGCCGCCGTGCCCGGCGCCGTCGTACGGGCCGTGTGCGACATCCGGCCCGACCGGGCCAAGAACAAGGCGGACGCGCTGGAGCGGGCGGGCCGGCCCCGGCCGCTGGAGTTCGGCGGTTCGCGCGAGTCGTACCAGGAGATGCTGCGCCGCGACGACATCGACCTCGTCTACATCGCCTCCCCCTGGGAGTTCCATTTCGAGCACGGCCACACGGCGCTGCTGTCCGGCAAGCACGTGCTGGTCGAGCTGCCCATCGCCACCGAGCTGAGCCAGCTGTGGGACCTGGTCGACGCCTCGGAGCGCAATCGCCGCCATCTGATGCTCTCCGAGAACTGTTCGTACGGCCGCAACGAGCTCGCGATGCTCAAGATGGCCCACGACGGCGTCTTCGGCGAGATCACCAACGGCCACGGCGGCTATCTGCACGACCTGCGCGCGCTGCTGTTCGACGTCAACTACTACACCGACTCCTGGCGCCGGCTGTGGCACACCCGCAGCACCGCCTCCTTCTACCCGATGCACGGTCTGGCCCCGATCGCCGCCGCCATGGACATCAACCGCGGCGACCGGATGGTCACCCTCAGCGCCACCGCGTCGGCGCCGAAGGGGCTGGCGGACTACCGGGCCCGGTTCATGCCGGACGACCATCCGTCGTGGGGCGAGACGTACATCAACGGCGACCGCATCACCTGCATGATCGAGACCGCCGACGGGCGGCTCATCCGCGCCGAGCACGACGTGAGCTCGGCGCGCCCGTACAGCAGGATCAACTCCCTGGCCGGCAGCCGCGGGCTGTTCGAGGACTACGCGGGCGGCGGCGCGACCGGCGCGCGGGTGTACGTCGAGCCGCTGCACAGCGGTGACGCCTTCCAGGACTTCACCCAGCTGCGCGACGAGTACGACCACTGGCTGTGGAAGAAGATCGGGGACGACGCCGAGCACAACGGCGGGCACGGCGGCATGGACTGGGTGCTCCAGTGGCGGATCATCCAGCTGATGCGGACCGGGCAGGTGCCGGACTTCGACGTGTACGACTCGGCCGCCTGGTGCTCCCCCGTGCCGCTGAGCGTGATGTCGCTGGCCGACAAGGGGCGCCCGGTGCAGATGCCCGACTTCACCCGCGGGCGCTGGTCCGGGGTGCGGCTTGGCCTGGACTCCCGCGAGAGCGAGATGCCGCCGGTCGGCTGACGTCCCCGTCCCTTCCGAGAAGGAGGTTCCCCGTGTCCCTGTCCCGCAGATCCTTCACGCTCGCGGGCGCCGCGGCCGCCGTGCTGCCCGCCCAGTCCCTGCTCGCCGCCCCGGCCCGCGCCGACGGCACCGTCACGGTGTCCGTGCCCGAGATCGACCTCGCCGGACCCCGTGTCGCCACCGTCCCGATCACCGTCCGCAACGGCGGTGCACGTCAACTGCGCGACCTGAGTGTGACGTTCACCGGCCCCGTCGGCTGGGTCGTGGAGCCGGAGCTCGTCCGGCTGAAGGGGTCCCTGGCTGCCGGGGCCACGGCCACCGCGTCCTTCGAGCTGCTGGTCCCCGAACCCCGCCCCGGCCTGCGGCTGATCACGTTCACCGCCACCGCCTCCTACGCCGGCGGCGACGGCGCCGGGCAGGCCACCGGCAGCCGCACCGTACGGCTCGGCGATCCGCTGCCCGATCTGGCGGCGGCGTACAACAACGTCGGCGTCACCGACGAGTCCAATCCGGCGCCCGGCAACTACGACGGCGACGGCAACAGCTTCTCCGCGCAGAAGCTCGCCGACGTCGGCATCGTCCCCGGCGGCCCCGTCCTCGCCCTCGGCGCGCGGCTGATCTGGCCGGACGTGGCGCCGGGGAGCCGGAACAACGTGGCGTGCGGCAGCCAGGCGATCGCGCTGTCCGGGTCGGGCAGCCGGCTGGTGTTCCTGGGCTCCGGGGTCGGCAACAGCGCGGTGGGCACGGCCGAGGTGTTCTACACCGACGGCAGCAGCTCGCGGGGCACGTTCGGGTTCCCCAACTGGTCGTTCCAGAACGTGACCGACTTCGGCGCCACGCAGATCGCCGCCGCGAACGGGCGCAATCTGCCGGGCGGTTACGGCAACGAGGGCATCGCGTACAGCGTCTTCGCCCACTCGGTCCCGCTGACGGCGGGGAAGACGGCGGAGGTGGTGGTGCTGCCGGGCAACGGCGGCATCCACGTCTTCGCCCTGGCGATCGCCCCCTGACGGTCCCGGTGTGGGGCCGGCCGGCCCCCGACCCGGGAGCGCTGGTGCCGGTGGGGCGGGCGGGGCAGGGTGTACGTAACCGACGAGGAGCCGCCGTATGACGTCACCCCGCCCCCGTACGCCCGTCGCCCGTCCCGTCATCGCCGTGGCGGGCCTGGGGATCGAGTCGTCCACCTTCTCCCCCGCCCGCACCGGGGCGCCCGCGTTCCATCCGCTGCGCGGGGAGGGGGTGTTCGGCCGCTATCCGTTCCTGGCGCCGGGTGAGCCGCTGCGTGAGGCCGCCGAGTGGCACGGGGCGCTGGTCGGGAAGGCGCTGCCCGGCGGGACGGTGACGGCGGGGGCGTTCGCGGAGCTGTCGGGGGAACTCCTGGCGCGGCTGCGGGCGTTGCCGCCGCTGGACGGGCTGTGGTTCGACATCCACGGGGCGATGACGGTGGAGGGGCTGGACGACGCGGAGGCGGTGCTGCTGGCCCGCGTCCGCGAGGCGGTCGGGCGGGACGTGATCATCTCGACGTCCATGGACCTGCACGGCAACGTCTCGCGCGAGCTGGTCCACGGCAGCGATCTGATCACCTGCTACCGCACGGCCCCGCACGAGGACCACGTGGAGACCAGGGAACGCGCCGCCCGCAACCTCGTCGAGACGCTCACCTCCGGCGCCCCCCGCCCGCTGAAGGCGTGGATCCCCGTCCCCGTACTCCTGGCCGGCGAGCAGACGTCGACCCGGATGGAGCCGGCGAAGAGCCTGTACGCGGCGGTGGCCGACGTGGCGTCCGCCGACGGTGTCCTGGACGCCGCCCTCTGGGTCGGCTACGCGTGGGCGGACGAGCCCCGCAACCGGGCGGCCGTCGTGGTCACCGGCGACTCGGCGGACGCGGTGACGGCCGGCGCCGAGCGGCTGGCGCGCGGATTCTGGGCCGCGCGGCGGGACTTCGCGTTCGCCGCCCCGACGGGCACGTTCGCCGCCTGCCTGGACGAGGCCCTGGCGTCGGCGGCGCGCCCGTTCTACATCAGCGACAGCGGCGACAACCCCACGGCGGGGGGTGCCGGCGACGTCACCTGGGGCCTGGCACAGCTCCTGGCCCGCCCCGAGTTCCGCGACCCCGCCGGCCCCACCGTGCTGTACGCGTCGGTCCCCGCCCCCGAGGCGGTGGCGGCGGCGGTCGCGGCGGGCGTGGGCGCCACGGTCACGGTGACGGCGGGCGCCGCGGTCGACGCCCGGCACGCGGGCCCGCTGACGCTGACGGGCACGGTGCACGCGGTCAGACACGGCGACCGGGACGCCCGCACCGAGGTGGTGCTGCGGGTCGGCGGCGTGCACGCGATCCTCACGGAGCTGCGCAAGCCGTACCACCACGAGCACGACTTCACCGGCCTGGACCTGAACCCGCGCACGGCGGACCTGGTGATCGTCAAAATCGGCTACCTGGAGCCCGAGCTGTACGCGATGGCGGCGGACTGGCGCCTGGCCCTCACCCCGGGCGGCGTCGACCAGGGCCTCCCGCGCCTGGGCCACACCCGTATCGACCGCCCGCTGTTCCCGTTCGACCCCGACATGCCGGACCCGGACCTGTCGGCCCGGATCATCCCCCCGTCGGACGAGCCGCGCTGACGACCGCCGGCCCGGTCACGCCGGGCCGGCGGAGGTCAGCCCGCTACGGGCGGGTCACTCGGGGCGGAACGGCGTGAACCGCACCGAGCGCATCTTGAGCCGCTCCGAGGCGTGCCCGGTGTGGGGGCGCAGGGTGAAGGAGTCGCCGTCGCAGTTGAGCCCGGTGTAGACCGTCGCCCATTCGTCCGTCCGGTTGAGCGGACTGTGGGCCGGTTCCGCCAAGGGCCTCGTCACGTCCCACAGGGTGAGGCAGTCAAAGCTCCCCGGATCCAGCAGCATGCGGGTCGTGACCTCCCCCGTCGGCCCGGAGAAGCGATAGAAGAACTCACCCGTCGCGGCCTCGGCCGAAGTCGGCAGGGAAACGACGAGGGCCAGGGCGCCCGCGGCGGCGGCCAGGGTGTTACGGAAGCGCATACGCGCCGTCCTTTCGAGGAGTGCCGGTGCAACGCCCTTCCGCTACCCGGTCAAATGTCCGCATATGCATGGATTGGGCCGGACGAGGTAATCCCCCGTCAACCCAACGGGAATGTTTCTCCGTTCGCGCCGAATTCCCCCCGTAAACAGCCCGACACGGGATCGCCTATCGCCCCGATCACACCAATGTTCGATAGCACAAGCATCTGATAGGTTGTGCCGAACACGCAGGCTGGAACGGAGGTACGAGAGGCTTGTCCGACCGCCATCCGGTCGTGACGCACCTCTCTCAGACGCGATGCTGCAACTGCACAAGCTCGAGCGTTACAAGGACGATCAGGGAAACGAGATCGTCTACGACGGCGAGATCCGCGAAGACAAGATCGATATCCGTATCAAGGGCGGCTCGAACAACAAACTCACGATCAGCCCGCAGGCGGATATCCGGGACCTCCTCGTCATCTTCACCGGAGACAACGGCGAGATCGAGATCGGCCCCACCACCAAGAAGCGCGCCGGTCTGCGCTTCGAACTGCGCTGCGGACACGACTCGCAGATCCGGATCGGCGAAAACGTGGGATGCGCGGGACGCACATTCCTCTCCGCCGTCGAAGGCGTGTCGGTGACGATCGGCGACGACGTGATGTTCGCCAAGAACATCGAGGTGCGCGGCGACGACACCCACCCGATCTACGACGTGCGCACCGAGAAGCGCGCGAACCCCTCGCAGTCGATCGTCGTCGGCGAGCACGTCTGGATCGCCAAGCACGCGGTCGTGATGGGCGGCGTCACCATCGGCAACGGCTCGGTGATCGGCTTCCGCAGCATCGTCACCTCGGACATCCCGAACAACGTCGTCGCGGTGGGCGCGCCCGCCCGCGTCGTCCGCCGGGACATCGCCTGGGAGCGCCCCGAGGTCGTGCCGCGCAAGCCGAACGAGGAGTACCCGCGCAAGGGCGAGAAGTCCGCGAAGTACTGGAACCTCACCGACGAGGACGCCCCGGTCAAGCCGGTCGTGCGCTCGAAGCCGCGTTCCGCGGCCCCCGCCCGCCGGCCCGGCAAGCGCTACCCGGCCCCGGTCCGCATCCTCGGCAAGTGCGTCCCGGCGTCCGTGCGGCGCAAGATCAAGGCCGCGCTGTCCGCCTGACGGACACCGTACGAGAGCCCGGCCGCGGATCGCGGCCGGGCTCTTGCATTGACCCGCTCGACGGTGAACCCCCGGCCCGGGGGTTCACCGGAAGAAGCCGTCAGCCCTCGAGCGTCGACTCCAGATGCGTGACCATCCGGTCCAGCCCGGTCGGCAGATCCACCACCGGCCGCCAGCCCAGCCCGGCCAGCCGCGCGCTGTCCAGGCCCTGCTTCTTCGCCATGCTGTACGCCCGCGCGTCCGCCTCGTTGGTGAACCGCAGCTCCAGCCCGCGCTCCGGGCGGACCTGCGTGAACAGCTCCGCCAGCCGCCGGATCGCCACCATGCCGGCCGGGTCCGCGACGTTGTACGCGGTCTCGTCGCCGCGCAGCAGCGCGTAGAACATGCCCGCGATCGCGTCCGCGACATAGGTGTACGTCCGCATGCCGGAGCCGTCGCTGTTGAGCACGATGTCCTTGCCGGCCACCACGTTCGCCGCGAAGTCCGCCTGCACCCGGCCGTCGTCGAGCGCCATGCCCGGCCCGTAGATGTGGCCGAAGCGCACGACGCGGGAGGTGATGCCGTACTGCGCCTGGTACGTGGCGCAGATGGTCTCCGCGGCGCGCTTGCCCTCGGCGTAGCAGGCCCGGGGGTTCAGGATGTCGAAGCCGCCGTAGCTCTGCTCGCCGATCAGCTCGGTGTCCTCCGGCTGCACGCCGTACACCTCGGCCGACGACATCAGCACGAAGCCTCGGCTCTCCTTCTCGACGCACAGGTCGAGGAGGTTGAAGGTGCCGAGCAGGTTCGCCTTGATCGTCGCGACCGGCTGGCCGGCGTGCAGCGCGGGCCGGGCGGCGCTGGCGCCGTGGATGACGTAGTCGAGCGCGCCGGGCAGTTCGAGCGGCGCGGACACGTCCTGGACGACCAGATGGAAGTCCGGCCGGTCGAGGATGTCCGCGAGCAGCCGCCTGGCCTTGTCCCCGTTGCGCACCAGGCCGTGCACGGTGATGCCGAGGTCATGCCTGTCGTTCAGGGCGAGCAGGGTGTACACGGCGTACGACGGGAGCATGCCGCTCGCGCCGGTGACCAGCACGGTCGTACCGGCCAGGTCACGCCACGGCAGGTCGCGGCCGAGGATCTCGTCGAGGTCGCGGGCGACGACCTCGCTGGAAACGGTGCTCACTGGTTCACACACCCGCGATCTGCTGGTTCTCGATGATCTCGAAGAACGTCCGGCAGAGGTAGAAGTCCTCGGCCGTCGTGATCTTGATGTTCGAGCGGGGGCCGACGACGCGGTAGATCTTGCGGCCGTAGCGGTGCATCAGGGAGCACGAGTCGATGGTGTCGTGCTCGTCCTCGGCGACCGCGCGGTCGTACAGCCCGAGGATCTCGCCGAGCCGGAAGCTCTGCGGGGCCTGGGCGGCGTAGATGTGGTCGCGCGGGATCACGTCGTCGATGTGCTCGTGCTCGCTGGAGACCACGGTCTCGTTGAACTTGGTGCACGTGATGGCGGAGCCGTGCTCGCGGACGGTCTCGATGTTCGCGGTGATCAGGGCCGCGTCGATCAGCGGGCGCACGCCGTCGTGCAGCAGCACCACGGTGTCCTCGGGGCACTCCGCGGCGACCGCGGCGAGCGCCTTGTGCCGCGACTCCTGGCCGGTGGCGCCGCCGTCGACGAGCCACTTGACCTTCTCGATCTCGTAGCGCTTGAGCAGCTTCTCCATGTGCGGGCGGTACTCGGGGAGTATCGCGATCGCGATGGCGTCGATGTCGGGGTGCGACTCGAAGTGCTCGAGGGTGTGGATGATGATCGGCTTGCCGTGGATCTCGAGGAACTGCTTGGGCAGGGCCCGGCTGTTCATCCGCGAGCCGATACCACCGGCGAAAAGCAACGCTACGTTCATGACTCAAACCTCCGACTGGTCGCTGAGCGGCTCGTCACTCGCTGCTGTGTCGTCCGCGGCGGGGTCGAGCCAGTCACGCTTGCCGCCGGTCTTCCGGTCCTGGGGGTCGCCGAGTATCAGCCAGTCGATGACCCGGTCCGCCGAGTTGGCGTCGACGTGGTCGAAGTTCTCCCGGCGGAAGGTCTCGATCTTCGACAGGTCGTAGTCCTCCTCCTGGAGGGCCTTGAGCAGGTCGTCGAACGTCGTGACGATCTTGCCGGGGGCCACCTCGTCGTAGTCGCGGTGGAAGCCGCGGATCACCGAGTAGGTGTCCTTGTCGTACGCGTAGAACAGGATGGGCTTGTCGAGCAGGGTGTACTCGTAGATCACGGACGAGTAGTCGGTGATCAGCACGTCGGTGACGTGGAGCAGGTCGTTGGTGTCCGGGTACGACGCGAAGTCGATGAGCCGGTCGGAGTACTTCGCCGGGATCGGCGGGGCCTGGTCGATGAAGTGGTGCATGCGGAACAGGAAGACGTACTTGTCGCCGCAGGCCTCGTAGAGCTTCTCGAAGTCGATGCGCTCGTACGGGTAGTGGGCGTCGCCGATGCTCTTGCCGCGGAAGGTCGGCACGAACAGCACGATCTTCTTGCCCTTGAACGCCGGGTTCTGGGCGTAGAAGTCGTCGACGACCTTGGCGGTGCGCTCCTTGTCGAGGAACGTGTCGATACGGGGCAGGCCGGTCGGGATGACCGCCTCCTCCTCGATGCCGAACGCCTCGGCGTACACCGACCGCAGGTGCTCGGACCCGGTGATGACGTACGTGTACTTGCGGTGGGCGTTCGTCAGCTTCGGGGAGCCGTAACGGCCGAAGCGGCTGTAGCCGACCGACTTGAATCCACTGCCCGCGTGCCAGAGCTGGATCAGCTTGGTGTCCGGGGAGATACCGAGCTTCGCGAGGAGCCCGAAATAGTCGTCCATCAGCACGATGTCGGACGTCGCCAGCAGATAGATCACGCGCAGCGTGCTCCATTTGTTGGCGGTGTCGGGAATCCGGAACGAATAACGGAACGAGAATTTCTTGTCGAGCTCCCGCTCCACCATACGGTCGTGGACCCGCAGCAGATTGCCGCCGAGCGCGGTGCGCATTTCGGAGGCGAAGAGAATGCGGTTGCCGCGCGGCGGGTTGAGCCGGCGGGCGATGTGGTACAGGTTGTTCGCGAGCTTGCGGCGGCGGGCCTGGGGTATGAACTTCAGGCCTATTCGCTTGCCGAGGGACTTCTTCTTCGGCGCGGGCGCCGCGGCGACGGCCTTCGGCGTGCTCGCACCGGGCGAGGAGGCGGCCGGCTTCGCGCCCGCCGGCGCCTTCACCTTCGGTCCGGCGGGCCGGAAGAGCTGATAGGCCCGCATCAGGAACTCGGGGTTCTCGTCGTCGTCCGAGATGCCGAACTGCACGACGTACACCGTGCGGTTGCCGTCGTAGAGGAACGTCCGGGAGTCCGAGTCGAGCCGGTCCGCGTTCCGCAGGTCGAAGTCCGCCGGGGGGAGCTCCGTGTCACCGTCGTACGCCACGAAACGCCAGGTCCCGTTGGGCACCTGACGCCGGCTCTCGAAGTTGGTGACGTTGATCTCCAGGCGGTGCCGGCCGTCTCCGATTGGCCGAGAATTCACCGGGAATTCACGCTCGTTGTCAACAATCCGGAAACGAAGCGCACTAGAGTCTCCGGCATAGTCCGAGACGACTACATCAAGAGCAAGGTGGATTCGTTCCCAAGAAATCGCCGCTATTGAGCAACGTGCCATCATCATCCTTCGGTCCGTGATCCGCCGCATCGGCATAGCGGTGGGGCCATCGCGCGACGGCACCTCGGCCTGCCCGCGCCTGGGGGGCGCCAGGGATCATATCGCAGGAAGCGACAACACCCGAAAGCCGTGACACAGGTCACGCTTGTTGCGGTTGTGTGGATGCCCCTCGGTGTGATCGTTTTTAAGGCTATGCGGCGAGTTCGAGGACTGGGCCATTCTGGCCCGTTCTGACCGGATTCCGTTGAGCGATGCGGGGATCTTGCCCCGCTGCCCGGAATATCGCGCACTGAATTCACTCGACTACCCACGGTCATTTGACGGCGTAGTGCGGAAGCGACGCCCGGCGTGTGACCGCGTCACCAGCCGGCAGTCGGCCCCCCGCCGTGCTGCCCGACCGCGGGCCCCGGACCGGGCTCCGGACCCTGCCCGCCCAAGCCGTCGGGCTCCGAACGCGAACCGTCCCGGGAATCCGGCCCACCGCCGCCGTCGGGTGTGGGACCGCCCTCTCCGCGCTGCCGGTCCGGCCCCGGGCCGGTGTCGGGGCTGCCGCCGGGGGTCTTCCCGGTGTCGGTGCCGGCCTCCTCCTCCGGCATCGACATCTGCTGCAGCGCGTACGCGAGCTCCGCGTCCGCCTGGGCGAGTTCGGCCATTCGCTCCGTGACGATCTGCGTCCACGCCACCTCCGCCCCCACGATCTCCGCGAGGATCACGGTTCCCGTGAGCGGCCCCAGGGCGCGCGCCATGGCGGCGAGGTCGCACTTCGCCTTCCCGTTCGGTCCGATCCGGAAATGCTTCCGCTCCGCGTCGTGCACCACCGCCCGTAACGCCTCCTGGCGCCCCGCCAGGGACTGGCTCCCCGCGAGGAGCAGACGCGAGACGTTCGTCGCGTACTGCTCGGCGTCCGGATACGTCCGCTGGATCCCGGCAGCGGTGGTCGCCCACGCCTCGTGGGACTCCCCGCTCCACCCGGAGTGCTCGGTACGCGCCCGATGCCCCGAGTAGTCGGCACCGAGCCGCCCCATCTCCTCACCCATCCGCCGCCACGCGGCCGCGGCCGTCTCCAGCACGGTGAAGTCGGTGGCCATCGCTTCCTGTACGGTCCGGTTCATCCCCCGCGCCCCCTCAGTACCCGTCGAGCGCGCTGCGCCGATGTCCGGAACCGGGCGCCACGGCGATCGCCCCGAGCCGGTCCCCGCTCGCCCTGTCGTTCGCCCCGTGCGCGTCGGCGGTCCCCTGCAGCGCATCCGCCTCGGCAAGTACGGCCTTCACCTGACGGGCGGGCCAGGAACCCCACCCCTCCAGCAGTCCGGCCAACGCGGACGCGGTCCCGTACCCCCGCAGCCCGTGCGCCGCCGCCCGCGTCTCCTTGTCCGCCCCGCTCCCGCACGTCGCGGTGTTCGGCGCCTGGCTCTCCCGCAGCCACATGCCCTCGGTCCGTAACACCTCCGGGCTGACCACCAGCCCGGCCCCCGGCCCTTGCGGCTCCATCCCCGTCCCCCGTTCGTCGCTGACTCCCAGAAGCTGCGATAAACGGTAAAGCAAGATACTTCGGGACGGGAGAGGGCATCTTCACCCCCGGAGGGCCCCGCCCGAGGACGGGGCCCGGGGCGCGTCAGCAGCCGATCGGCGCCGACGCCACCGCGACGTCGTCGTACCACAGGGTGTCGTCACCCTGTCCGTAGCTCTCCCATCCCAGCCGCAGCCCCGTCGGACGGGGCGCCGTGGACCGGGACAGCCACTGCTGGTCGACGTCCTGCGTCGGGACGCCGTCGACCCGCAGACCCGGCACGTCCACGTCGTTCAGCCAGGTCTGGATCCCCGGCGACGAGGTGCTGACCGAGAAGCGCAGGCACTGCCAGCCGCCCGTCGGCAGCGGCCGGCTCAGCGCCACGCCCGCCGGGCTCTGCGCGGGGAGCGTCGCGTCGTCCGTCTCCCGGTTCCACTGCAGCGCGCCGTTCTGCCCGCCGACGCGCAGGGCCCGGCCGCCCTGCGAGGAGTCGGGCATCGAGACGAACGTGGTGTGCTGCGCGGGGAGCGCGGTCGTGTGCCGCACCCACATCCGTACGTACATCGTCGGGCCGACGGACGACAGGTCGCGATTGGCGGCGACGAAGACGTGGTTGCAGTACCCGGCCCGGCCGTCCACGCGGACCGACTTGCCGCCGCTGTGCGCGACGGACGTGTCGACGGTCGCCGTGCCCGAGCCCGAGCAGTCGGGGGAGACGGTCGTCCACTGGCCGGAGGGGGTGGTGCCGGTCTGATCCTCGAAGCCGGAGCAGAAGACGGCGGTGCCGCAGTCGACGGGGGTGGGGTCGTCCGTCGGGTCGTCGGTCGGATCGTCCGTGGGGTCGTCGGTCGGGTCGTCCGTCGGCGGCGTTCCGTCGGCGGTGCACGGGACGCCGTTGAGGCTGACGACGGTCGGCGACGGGTTCGACGTGCTCCACGTGCCCTGCACGCCGAACTCGACGGACGCGTTGGCGGGGACCGACGCGTTGTACCCGGCGTCCCGCGCGGTGACGGCCGTGCCGCTCTGGGTCACCGTGGCGTTCCAGCCGGAGGTGATGTGCTGGTCGCCCCCGTAACTCCAGGTCGCGGTCCAGCCGTTGATCGCGGAGCCGAGATTGGTGAGCTTGACCTGGGCGGTGAACCCGCCGTTCCACTGATTCGGGGTGTACGTCATGGAACACCCGCCGGCGGCGGCCGCCCCCGGCGCGGGCACCCACACGAGCGCCGACACCACCAGGGCGAGTGCCATGACCGGCCACAACCACGGTCTGACGGCAATCCGCCGCGTCGAATCGCTCACGAGAACCTCCTGAAAACTGTGGGGGTTGAGGTATGGGAGCGCTCCCACACTATGGAAGCCAGACAATGTCCCTGTCAATGACACGAGACCCCGCCCCGGCACAACGGCCAAATCGACATTGCGCCCCCGACGGGCACGATGTTGTACTTCGTCGGTACGATTTTTGCCCGTCCGTGCGCGGTCGACCCCAGAGGTCGCCTCGTCCTGCCGGTCCCGCCGCCCCGGCGCCGGCCCCCGGGCACCGATTCCACGTGACAAACCGTCTGCGACCGACCGACCGATCGTAAGGAAAACGATGTCCACCACTGCCACCGATACGGGCAACGCCGCCGGGCCGCCCGGCGAGGACGACGACAAGATAACGCCCGACATACTCAAGGTCGCCGGTGCCGTCGTACTCGGCATGATCATGGCCATCCTGGACACGACGGTCGTGAACGTCGCTCTTCCGACGTTCCTCACCGAGTTCGAGGTCGACGCCTACTCGACGGTGGCCTGGTCCATCACCGGCTACACGCTGGCCCTGGCGGCCGTGATCCCCGTGACCGGCTGGGCGGCGGACCGGTTCGGTACGAAACGCCTGTATGTGGCGGCGCTGGCGCTGTTCACCCTCGGCTCGATCCTGTGCGCGTTCGCCTGGAGCATCGAGGCGCTGATCGCGTTCCGCGTGCTGCAGGGTCTGGGCGGCGGCATGCTCGCCCCGCTGGGTATGACGATCATGACGAAGGCAGCCGGTCCGCACCGTATGGGCCGGCTGATGGCGGTTCTGGGCATCCCGATGCTCCTCGGCCCGATCGGCGGCCCGATCCTGGGCGGTTGGCTGATCGACGCCGTCTCGTGGCACTGGATCTTCCTGATCAACCTCCCGCTGGGCATCGTCGCGATCATCTACGCGATCGTCGTCCTGCCGAAGGACGCGCCGGAGCCGAGCGAGACGTTCGACGTGGTCGGCATGCTCCTGATGTCGCCGGGTCTGGCGCTGTTCCTGTACGGCGTCTCCTCGATCCCCGGTGAGGGCACGGTGACGGCGGCGAAGGTCCTGATACCCGGGCTGATAGGTCTGGCGCTGATCGTGTCCTTCGTGTTCTGGGCGTTCCGGCCCCAGCATCCGCTGCTGGACCTGCGGCTGTTCCAGGACCGCAACCTGACGGTCTCCACCCTGGTGATGTTCCTCTTCGCCGGCTCGTTCTTCGGCGCGATGCTGCTGGTCCCGACGTACTTCCAGCAGGTACGCGGCGAGGACGTCCTCACGGCCGGTCTGCTGGTCGCCCCGCAGGGCATCGGCGCGATGGTCACGATGCCGATCGCCGGCATCCTGGCCGACAAGTGGCCGGTCGGCCGGATCGTGCCGCTGGGCATGGTGCTGATCATCGCGGGCATCACGGGCATGGCGCTGAACTCCGGCGTGGACACCCCGTACTGGCGCCTGATCCTCTGCCTCTTCGTCATGGGCCTGGGCATGGGCTTCGCGATGATGCCGACCTTCACGGCCGCGCTGAAGACCCTGAAGGCCCACCAGGTCGCCCGCGGCTCGACCCTGATCAACGTCATCCAGCAGGTCGCCGCCTCGGTCGGCGTCGCGGTGATGTCGGTGGTCCTGACGAACCAGCAGAACGCCTCGGAGGCCTTCAAGGCGGCGAGCGCCCTGGCGAACGCCGAGGCCACCAAGGTCGCACCCCCGGCCTGGGCGACGGAAACGGCGAAGAAGCTGGGCGAGGCGTTCCAGCCCACGGCCCTGTCGGACCTGGCGGACGCCTTCGTGACGACGTACTGGGTGGCGGCGGCGGCCCTGGTGATCACCCTGATCGCCACGGCCTTCATGCCCCGCAAGCTCGAGAAGACGGACCCGCTGTCCAAGACGACGGCCCCGCCGGTCATGCACTGAGCCCCCTGGCCCCACCGGAACACCGGCCGCCCACTCGGGCGGCCGGTGTTTCTCATTGAGCGCCCGGTACGAAGGTCACGGCGGGGTGCCAGACCAACCCCCCGCACACAGGCCCCTCGTGCGACCCCGCCTCCAGGTGCGTCAGCACCACCGCGACCCCCAGCGCCACCACCGCGAACCACCCCACCGCGGCGAACGCGACGGCCGAGCGCGGTGTCCGCCTCCGGAGGGTGAGCGGGACCGACACCGCGGCGACGGCGGCGGTCAGGCCGCCGTAGGCCGCGGCCCAGATCGTCCACGGGATCGGCAGCCAGGCGCAGCCGCTGGACTCGCGGTGGGTGTGGGCGTTGGACAGGCCGACGAACACGGCGAACAGCGCCCACGCCAGCAGGACCAGCGGGCCCACGGACAGCGCGGCCAGCCGGCGGCCTCCGGAGAGCGGGGGGTCGGCGTCGGGGGATCGGGTCACGGTGGGTCCTGGTGGGGTCGGAGGGCTCAGTACCAGTCGGGGTGCGGGCGGACGAAGCGCAGGTTCTGCTGCCCCTCGGCCTCCACCGCGTGCGGGGTGCGGCCGTCCAGGCTGATGTTCTGGTGGGGGTCGGAGTGCTGGGTGTACTTGATCTCCCCGTCCGGCATGACGGCGGTCACCACGGCCGCGTGGTGGGTGTCGCCCCGGGCGATGCCCTCGTTGGGGCCGGCCTGCTCGAAGTACACGATGTCGCCGGGCCGCACCTGGTCCCGGGTCAGCTCCTCGCCGCCGTGGCGGAGCATGAAGTTCTGGTTGGCCTCGGCGTTGTCCCGGTTGTCGCCGACGTACAGATGCTGGTCCAGCCAGTTCCAGCCGGTGCCGGTCTCGATGCCCCAGTCGTCGTCGCCCTTGACGCCGGTCCAGAAGCCCATCTTCTTCTCCATGCCGCCGGCCAGCAGCGCCTCGGAGACGAAGTTCGTGCAGTTGTTGCCGGTGTCGATCCGGTCGGCCTTGTCCCAGTGTTCGAGGGCGAACGCCACGGTCTTCGTCCGGTCGAATTTCCCGTCCTCGCCGCGCATCTCCTGTTTGACGTCCTCGGGGATTCCCTCGAGATTCACCAGGGCCACCGGCTCGGCCAGCATCAGGTCATGCCGGTCCTTCGCGCTCAGCGAATTCCACCAGGCCCGTACGGTCACGGGGTCGGCACCGGTCGGAATCGTCGCCGCGAGCTCGGACATCTCGACGTGGGACGCCTCCTCCTGCAGCGCCAGCGCATCGTCCGGATTGACGATACTGACCGCGTCCCGGAGTTTCGCCAGCTCGTCGTGAGCCATCCGGTCCGCGTCGTACGCCTGCTTGAAGGCCTGCGAGCGCAATTCGCTCACTTCGTGGACGATGTCCTTGTGTTCCTCCACCTCGGGGAACATCACATAGCCGTCGTGATCCAGCTCGATCCCGTAATTCCGCGCCAGCGTTACGGCACCGTTCAGCGTGTCCTGGGCCGTACGCATATTGGTGGCCAGCCCCACCAGCACCATCTTCACCGAGAACAGCAGGTCGTAGGCCGAATCCAGCTGATCCGCCAGGGTACGTAACCGCTCCGCCGCCAGCTGCCCGGTCGCGTCCGCCCAGTGCTCGTCCACCTTCGCCGCGTGGTCGTCGCGGATGTCCCGCGCCGCCTGATACGCGTACTTGGCGAGCACCTCGTACTCCTCGGCGGCGTTCGTCCACTGCTCGGGCCGCGCGTTCAGGAGCCCCGCGTAGGTCACCATGCTCAGGAACCCCCGAGCCCGTCGGCGCCGTCGATTCCGCGCAGCAGCCCCTGCACGAATACGTCGTTGTTGGTATGCCCTTGCGCCGCCGACTGCAGATTCGTTCCGATCGCCGCCATTTCACCGACCAGCGCCTGCATATGCGTCTCCCAGGCCCGCGCGCATTCCCCCAGTACCTGCGCGCTTTCCCACCCGGATTGCACGGCATCGCTCCCGTCGAGGGAATGCGCGATCCGGCCCTGCGCGTATCTGGCCTCGGCCTGCAGATCCGCACCGACTCGCTTCACCTTGTCGGCGCGGATGTCGATATCCCCGTGACCCACGTCAGCCCCCCTGACATACGTGCGTTCGATACCCGTCGCCACGGTAGGGGGGCGGGGCGGACCCCACCATCGAGAGCACGTCTGGTTTCGGCAAAATCCAGGTCAACGACACCGCGGATTCCGCCGGATTCGCACGTCAGGACGCCGTGAACGTCTCCCCGTCGACCTCCCACCGCAGCGGGGTGCTCAGCCCGAGGTTGCCGTCGCGCAGGAACCGCCGCAGGGTCGTGTCGACGCGGCCGATGTCGTCGCCGCCCCTGGTGGCCTCGATGGCCGCGCGGTGCACGTCCAGGAAGGCGTTCAGGTACTCCTCCTCGGAGCCGCCGTCCGCGGGGGTGTCGGCCTTGTCCAGGGCGCGTTCGCGGAGCTCGTAGAAGCCGTTGGCCTCGGTGCCCGGACCGTGCAGGACCATCGCGTCGTAGTAGGCGAGCTGCCCCAGGGCGCCGAGGCCGTCGAGCTTGGCCAGCCGGACCGCGGGGTCGAAGTAGACGCGGTCGCGCTCCGCCTCCTGCGCCGCGCGGAAGTCCTCCGACTTCGCCTCGGTCCGCCAGGCTTCCGGGAAGCCGGGGTCCAGGCCCTCGTGGGAGTCCGTACCGTCCACCTCGCGCAGGGCGGGGAGGTACTCGGCCAGTCCGTTGCCGGGGTACTCCTCGGTGTATCCCTCGACGAGCTCGAGCAGGTCGTGGGTGCCGGTGCAGTAGCCGAGGATGCCCGCCGTATAGCCGCGTCCGTCGCCGGTGTCCCGGATCGAGCCGTACGTACCGCGCCAGTCCGTGGTGGAGTTCACGGCACTCGCCACGATCTGCTGCGCCAGCTCCTTCTTGGCGGACGCGGCGAGCCCGGCCGGCAGCCCGTCGATCACCTCGTCGTCCTCGGAGCCCTCGGCCGCGCTCTTCGCCTCCTCGCGCGACCCCCGGTCCGCGGAGGCGGCCGACCGGGCCGCTCCCACGCCGCCGGAGTCCGCGGGCACGAAGAGGTACGCCCCCGCGGTCACGAGGACGGGGACGAGCGCGAGAAGCAGGCAACCGGAACGTTTCACGGCGCTCACAGTAGCCGCGAACCACGGCACCGGAACCGGATCACCCCTGCGGGGTACGGCACTCCGCGCCCGACACGCTTCGGTATCGCCCGCCAGATCTGTATGTAAATCGCATCGGCGAAAGGGATACGATGCCGACGCACCGGTGTGTTGCCTCTCGCGGCCACCGGATGCGGCGACAACGGCGACCGATGACCCTGGGTGTTCGCCCTCGCCACACATCGTGACCGACTCTGGATCGTATTCGCGCCCGATCCGAGGTCCATGGGGAGGTGCGCGTCCGAGTGGACAGCTGGTTCGGCGACAGCCCATCCGGTCAGCAGGCGGCGGGGGACGAATCCGACGCCCCCGAGCCCGTCGACATACGGCCGGATCCCGACACCGCACCCAAGGACTCCCCCCGCCTCCTCGACGACGTCACCATCCAGCTCGAGGCCGTGTCCATCAACGGCCGGCTCCTCGGCCGCCCCGACCGCCCGGACACCGCGTCCCCCGACGCGCCGTCCCAGCAGGACGGTCCCGTCTTCGTGGACTCCTCCGGCCGCCGCAGCCGCCGCTTCCGGCTCCTCGGCATCGTCGTCTGCGCCGCCTGCGCCGTCTACGCCGTGGTCCTCGTGACCACGATGGTGTCGGGGAACTCCACCGCCCCCCTGCTCCCCCTCGTGGAACAGGAACAGGCCCAGGAGTCCCCGGCCGAGGACGCCGACCTCTCCCCCTCCCCCGACGCCTCCCCCACCGGCTCCGCGAGCCCCTCCGCCGACCCCTCCGCCTCGGCGACCCCCTCCACCCCGCCGCCGAACGCACAGGGCGACGACCCCGGCCCCACCGGGCTCCCGCGGCAGAGCACCTCCCCGAAGCCCACCACCCCCTCCGGCGGCGGCCAGTCGCACCCGGCCACCTCCCCGAGCGCGGCGCCGACCACACCCGGGAACGACCCCGACCCCACGGACGAACCGGACCCGCCCGCGAGCACCACCCCCACGACACCGCCCTCCCCCGCCGGCAACGCCGTCGTCGACGGACTCGGCTTCCTGTGGCCCGGGGCCACCGACACCCCAGAGAACAACACCCTGTGAGCTCACCGATCCCCCGCCCCGGCGCCTCCCGAGGCCGCCGGCGCCGCCCGCGCGGCACCATGCTGCCGCTGCGTTTCGTCCTGCCCTCGCTGGTCCTGGCCGCCATGATCGTGATGCTGCTGCTGCGGGGCTACGTACACAGCGAGATACTCGCCGACCACCGGGTCCAGCCGCCCACCGCCACCGACCGGGTGCCGGCGGAGATACTCGAGGGCGGGCCGGTGATCGACGCCCGCGGCGACGAGCTGCACAGCATGAGCGTCCCCGACCACCGGCTCGTCCTCACCTTCGACGACGGCCCGGACCCCACCTGGACGCCGAAGGTGCTCGACGTACTGAAGAAGTACGACGCCCACGCGGTCTTCTTTGTCACCGGCACCATGGCCTCCCGCCACCCCGGCCTCGTGAAACGCATGGTCGACGAGGGCCACGAGATCGGTCTGCACACCTTCGGCCACCCCGACCTGGCCCTGCAGACCGATCAGCGCATCAACTGGGAGCTGTCCCAGAACCAGCTGGCGATCAGCGGCGCGGCCGGCGTCCGCACCTCGCTCTTCCGCCCCCCGTACTCCTCCTTCGCCGACGCCATGGACAACGCGACCTGGCCGGTCGCCGAGTACATCGGCCGCCAGGGCTACCTCACCGTCCTCAACAACACCGACAGCGAGGACTGGAAGCGCCCCGGCGTCGACGAGATCATCCGCCGCGCCACGCCCAAGGGCGGCAAGGGCGCCATCGTCCTGATGCACGACTCCGGCGGCGACCGCAGCCAGACCGTCGCGGCCCTCGAACGCTTCCTGCCCGGCCTGCAGGCGGACGGCTACGAATTCCGGAACCTCACCGAGGCCCTCGACTCCCCCAGCGCGCTCACCGAGGTCACCGGTACGGACCTGTGGGTGGGCCGGGGCTGGGTGTTCGTGGTCCAGGCCTCGGAATGGATCACCGGCATCCTGGCGGTCGGCCTCGCGATCGTCGGCTCCCTGGTCATCGCCCGTTTCGTGATGATGCTCGTCCTCGCCGGCGCCCACTCCCGCCGCGTCCGCCGCAAGGGCTTCAGCTGGGGCCCGCCGGTCACCGAACCGGTGACGGTGCTGGTCCCCGCGTACAACGAGGCCAAGTGCATCGAGAACACCGTCCGTTCCCTGATGGAGAGCGACCACCCGATCGAGGTCCTCGTCATCGACGACGGCTCCACCGACGGCACCGCCGGCATCGTCCAGGCGATGGGCCTGCCGAACGTACGGGTGATCCGCCAGCTCAACGGCGGCAAACCGGCCGCGCTCAACCGGGGCCTGGCGAACGCCCGGCACGAGATCGTCGTGATGATGGACGGCGACACCGTCTTCGAACCGTCCACCGTCCGCGAGCTCGTCCAGCCCTTCGCCGACCCGAAGGTCGGCGCCGTGGCGGGCAACGCGAAGGTCGGCAACAAGGACAGCCTCATCGGCGCCTGGCAGCACATCGAGTACGTGATGGGCTTCAACCTGGACCGCCGGATGTACGACATCCTCGGCTGCATGCCGACGATCCCGGGCGCGGTCGGCGCGTTCCGCCGCTCCGCGCTCGAGCCGATCGGCGGCATGAGCGACGACACGCTCGCCGAGGACACCGACGTCACCATGGCCCTGCACCGGGCGGGCTGGCGCGTGGTCTACGCGGAGAACGCCCGCGCCTGGACCGAGGCCCCGGAAAGCGTCCAGCAGCTGTGGTCGCAGCGTTACCGCTGGTCGTACGGCACGATGCAGGCGATCTGGAAGCACCGCCACGCCGTGATCGACAAGGGCCCCTCGGGACGCTTCGGCCGGGTGGGGCTGCCGTTCGTCTCCCTGTTCATGATCGTGGCGCCGCTGCTGGCGCCGCTGATCGACGTCTTCCTGATCTACGGGATCATCTTCGGCGACACCGGGAAGACGATCCTGGCCTGGCTGGGCGTCCTGGCCGTCCAACTGGTCTGCGCGGCGTTCGCGTTCCGGCTGGACCGCGAGCGGATGAGGCATCTGGTCTCGCTGCCGCTGCAGCAGGTCCTGTACCGCCAGCTGATGTACGTCGTGCTGCTCCAGTCCTGGATCACGGCCCTGACCGGCGGCCGGCTGCGCTGGCAGAAGCTGCGGCGGACGGGTGTGGTGGGGGCACCGGCCGGCACGGTGCCGCAGCAGCGGGGGCGGCACAGCGATGATCGGAGGCCGGTGGGATGAGCGGGAGACATTCGGGGGGTACGGAGCCCTACGGGGCGCCGGTGGACCCGTACGGGGTGCGGCCGTACGCCGGGACGTGGCAGCCGGCGACACCGCCTCCGGCTGTCCCCGCGCCCGCTGCCTCTCCCCCTCGCGCGAAGCCGGGGCGTGACCGGTACCTGGACCTGCTGCGCTCGATCGCCCTGGTCCGGGTCGTGGTCTACCACGCCTTCGGCTGGGCCTGGGTGACGGTGGTCTTCCCCTCCATGGGCGTGATGTTCGCCCTGGCCGGCTCACTGATGGCGCGCTCCCTGAAGCGCCCGGCGCCGGGCGTGATCCGCGGCCGCATCCGCCGCCTGCTGCCCCCGCTGTGGGCGTTCGGGGCGGTGGCGCTGACGCTGCTGCTGACGAATGGCTGGAACCCGTCGAAGGACCCGGACGAGGGCGGCACCTGGGCCCTGGTCAAGCTGCTGAACTACCTCATCCCGATCGGCGCCCCGACCTACCCCCTGGAAGCCGGCTCCCCGGTGGACTGGCTGGACGCGTCCTGGGCGGACGACGCGGTGGGCCCCCTGTGGTACCTCCGCGCGTACCTCTGGTTCGTCCTGGCCTCCCCGGTTTTGTTGTGGGCATTCCGCCGGGCTCCCTGGCCGACGCTGCTGGCCCCGCTCGCCCTGACGGCGGTCATCGGCACGGGCCTGGTGACGATCCCCGGCGAAACGGGTGACGCCCTCACCGACTTCGCGGTGTACGGCGCCTGCTGGATCCTGGGCTTCGCCCACCACGACGGCCTGCTCCACGAGATCCCGCGCTACGTGGCGATCTCCACCGCATCCCTGGTGATGGCGTTCGGCCTCTGGTGGGCCTCGGGCCACCTGGGCCCGGACGGCTGGGACCTGAACGGCATCCCCCTGGCCCAGGCGACCTGGTCCTTCGGCTTCGTGGTCATCCTGCTCCACTACGCCCCGTCCTGGCGCGAACTCCCACCCCGCCTGGCGAAGTGGGACCCGCTGGTAACCCTCTCCAACAACCGCGCGATGACGATCTACCTCTGGCACAACCTGCTGCTCCTGGCGACGGTGCCGCTCATCGACTTCGGCTACGACCTCCCGTTCATGCAGAGCGACCGCGCCTCGCACGCCCTGGACATCACGTCGAACGTCTGGATGTTCGCCCTGGTCTGGCCCCTGCTCGGCCTGACAATCCTGGCAACGGGCTGGGTGGAGGACCTGGCGGCGAAGCGCAGACCCCGCCTGTGGCCGAACGGCACGGGGCGATCGGCCGGGAGAGCCTGAGAGCCGACGCTCAGTCGCCGGCGGCGATGGCGCGCTCAAGCCATTCGAGCATCAGCGCTCGTTCGGCGTCGCTCAACGCGTCGAGCTCGGGTATGAGCGCGCGAAAAGTGACCGCGGCACCCACCGGCGTATCAGCCGGCAGCGTCGGCGCGTCGGTCAGGATCGCGCGGGCGACCGCGTCGTACATCGCGTCGGCGAGGCGGGGATCGCGGTCGGCCGGGTCAAGCGCGAGCAGGGTGAGCACCGCACCGCTGCCGGCGGCCTGGATCATCTCGACCGCACGACGCTCGCTCACCGCGAGCCGCCCCTGCTCCGCCACCCGGCGGACGCGCTCACCGAGGACCTCGCGCCCGGCGTCCATCGCCGGTGACGTACGCGCCCGGTCGGGATCGCTGAAGAGCGCGAACAGCGCCGGATTGGCCAGCGCGAAACCCACGTGCGCCTCCCACCCGGCGCGGAGGCCCGCGATCGGATCCGTGACGGCCGGGGCCTGCGCCTTGGTCGCCACGTACGCCGCCATCTCGTACTCGGCGACGCCGTCGAGCAGACCGTCCTTGTCCCCGAACCAGCGGTAGATCGCGGGCGGCTGGACTCCGGCCTCCTGTGCCACCGCGCGGGTGGTGACCGCGGCGACACCCTGCTCACGCAGGAGCCGCGACGCGGCCTCGACCACGGCGGTTCGGGAACGTTCGGATGCGGCAACCATGGTTCCAACGTTAGCAGACTCTTGATATCGGCGATATTCCAGCGCTAACATCAAAATGTTTCCATCGATACCAAGGAGTCCAGATGATCGTCGTCACCGGCGCCACCGGGCAGCTCGGATCCCGGATCGTCCAGCAGCTTCTCGACCGCCTCCCGACCGACCGATTCGCCGCGAGCGCGCGCACACCGGAACGAGCGAAGGACCTCGCCGACCGCGGCATTCAGGTCCGCCACGGCGACTACACCCGGCCCGACGCCCTCACCACCGCCTTCACCGGGGCCGACCAGGTACTGCTGATCTCGGCCGGGACCACTGGACCCGAGGCGATCGCCCAGCACACACACGCGATCCACGCCGCAGCCGAGGCGGGAGTACGCCGAATCGTCTACACAAGCCATCAGGCCGCCGCCCCGGCCTCCCTCTTCGCCCCGATGCCCGACCACGCGGCAACGGAACAGCTACTGGCCGAGTCGCCGGTCGACTTCGTCGCCCTGCGCAACGGCTTCTACGCCGGCACGGTGCCGCGCCTGCTGGGACCGGCCCTGCAGACCGGTGAGCTGACAGCGCCGGCGGACGGCCCGTTCTCCTGGACGAGCCACGACGACCTGGCCCTGGCAGCGGTCCGCATCCTGCTCGACGAGCCGGAGCTCACCGGCGCGACCGCCCCTCTGACCGGACCGGCCGCACTCGATCTCGCCGACGTCGCGGCACTGCTCAGCCACTCGTCCGGGCGCACGATCCGCCGAGTCCTCACCGAGGACGAGGAGTGGGTCGCCGGCCTGATCAAGCACGGCGTCCCGGACGACCAGGCAAGGATGCTGCTGGGCATGTTCCACGCCGCCCGCCACGGCGAGTTCGACGTCGTCGACCCGACTCTCGCCGACCTGATGGGCCGCCCGGCAACGCCGTTGGAGACAACACTGCAGGCGGCGGGGTGACCGTCCGGCCACGCCGGACTCACCGAGCAATTCCACCTGCCGCAGCAGTCCGGTCGGCACTGTCGGCCCCAGAAACCACCACATCGAACGAAGCCCACACGGCCTTACCGAGAAAGCCCACCGAGGTCCCCTGCCGATCGGCCAGCGCCCGCACGAGCATCAGCCCACGCCCACTGCCCTCGTCCACCGAGGGACACCGATCCACCGGCACGACCGGACACCCGTCGGAGACGGCGATCCGCACACACCCCTGCCCGTACGAGACCTCAACACCGAACCCATCCCCACCCCCGCCCGCGTGCAACACGGCGTTCGCCGCCAGCTCAGACAGACACAGCACCATGTCGTCCACCCGCTCCCCCACACCCCAGGCCCTCAGCACCCCCCGCAGAAAACCCCGCGCGGCCCCAACAGCCCCGGCCTCCAGCGCAAAACTCTGCCGCTCGACGCGCTCGACGCCATCCCCCCGCCGCTCACAGGAACCGGACCGAAGCACGGAGGCCAACACCAGGGCCGTAGCCATGTTGCAGCGCCCCAACTCGATCAGCACGAGCGGCCCGGCCCCGGCATACGAAACAACATCCACCCCCAGGGAGGGCAACCGAACCCCCACCCCTTCAAGCGCCTCCCGCAGTTCGTCCCGCACCCACTCGGCATCCCGCGCCCGACCCCCGACCACCGTCTCCAAACCCGCCGCTGCTCCATACACTGCCGTTCACCCATCTCACCACTCTGTGTGACTTTCCTCTCACAGAATGGCGGCGTCGGCATACCCTCACCAGGGGAAATCCATTTCCAACACCCCTGGAAAGCAGGCGAATTGCACGCATGAACGAACCTTCACCCGAGCCGGCGAACGGCCTCGAATGGTTCGGCCGCGAGCTGGAGGCCGCCCTCGAACACAAGGGCGCCAAGCAACGAGAACTGGCCGAGTTCACCGGCTACAAGGAGCCGTACGTCTCCAAGGCCAAGACCGGCAAGGCCCTCCCGTCCATGCACTTCGCCAAGGGCTGCGACCGCTTCTTCAACACGTCGGGCTACTTCACGCGGTTGCTGGTCAGGGTGAGCGAACGCGGACACCCGGGCTGGTTCGTGCCGTACATCAACCTGGAGAAGCAATCCAGCCAGATCGAGGACTACTCCAATGCCCTGATCATGGGCATGTTGCAGACTTCGGCCTACGCCGAAGCCACATTCCGGGCCACGCACCCCCGCGAGACAGACGACCAGATCAAGGCCAGGGTTGAAGCCCGGCTTGCCCGTCGCGGAGTCCTCGAGCACGATGACCCTCCGCTCCTGTGGGTCATCCTGCACGAATCGGCACTCCGAACCGAGGTGGGCAACCGAGCCGTCATGGCCGATCAACTCCGACACCTTGCTTCGGAGGCAGGAAACCCCCACATCACGCTACAAGTGCTGCGCTTCAGCGCGGGCGCCCCGGCATCGTCCCTGCCATTCATCCTGCTGACCCCCGCCGACGGGGCTACAGTCCTGTACTCGGAGAGCAGGGGACAAGGACACGTCACGGACTCCGCCGCAGCGGTTGCCGACGCGCGCACAACGTACGAACGCATGCGGGCATCCGCTCGCGACCCCGAGGAATCCTTGGCCCTGTTTCGAGACATCGCGGAGGAGTACGCCAGATGACCAGCACGCACACCCCCCGACTGCAGCGTTGGGTCAAGAGCACGTACAGCGGCGGCGAAGGCGGCAACTGCATCGAGTGGGCCCCGGACCACGCCCGCGCCACAGGCGACTACCTGATCCGCGACAGCAAAGACCCCAACGGCCCCCACCTGACCCTCACCCGCGAAAGCTTCACCAGCCTCGTCGAATTCGCCAAGAACTACGGGTAACCACGCCCTGCCCGCACCAAGATCGGCGACACCGCCACACGGCGGTGGCCGCCCGCCTAACTCGGCTTCGAAACTCGCGGAGGGCACGTCGGACAGCTGCACAAGCAACCTTCGGCCGGGGCCACGTAAGAGGTGGAGGCGATCGGGAATTCCCGAACCCACCGCACCGACGAGGTCCCGCCGACCGCACCACTGTACGGGGACGTTCTGGGCCGGCGGGTCCCCGTCGCCCACCCTCGGCCGCGCTCTGGTGGAGCCCACCCGGTGACCACATGCCGCCCATCAAGACCGTCGGCCTCCCCCTCGGACTCACCCCGTCCCTGAGCGGTCCGAGACCGCCGCCCTCCACGCCACCGAGGACTGCCCCTACCTGCGCAAAGCGACCCAGGTACGCGCCGTCACAATCACACTGAACGGGGAGACCCTGACCCGGCTGTGCCCGCACGACCACTGCCGCTGGCCCCTCCCCCGCAACCACCCCTGGCCGGACTTCCTCCGCGCCCTGGACGCCATCGCGGCCCTCCACCCCGACAACAACGACCCCACCAGACAGCTGCCGCAGGAGGCTGAGGTCGCCGAGTCCGCACGCATCCTGGCATCAGGAGACTTCCCGGACCACGAGGAAGGCACCGACGCCGGGAGCCGTCACGAGACAGCCAGAACCTGCCGGCACCATCTGCGGCACGCCTGGCGGGCCACCCAGCACCGGCTCAGCACTGCCGGCGCCGCACTCGCCGCCTGCCCATGGCTGCGCACCTGGGCCGCCCCCGCTCTGGCCGCCCAGGCCGAACTCTGCGAACAGCAACGCCGCCTTCTGGCCCGCTTCTACCAGCCTCGCGCCCTCGCCGAGGCAGCCGCCGTCACCGCACTCCCCGAACCCGAGCCCGCCCCCGACACCGGCCTGCAGGTCTTCGGGCAGGACGCCCCGCAGGTACTGCACCGACTCTGGGAGGCGTGGCGCGAAGGCGCCCGCTGGAGCGCCGCCGTGCCGACCGACGCGGCCCTGGACGCCCAGGAGGAGCTCCACCGGGCCCTCGGCCGCCGCCGCAACGGCCGCGCCGCAGCCGAAGCCTGTCTGAACAGACTCACCGAATCATGGACCCGGCAGTCCCGAGACCGTGCCGTCGAGGAATCGGCACACCGCCCCTGGCGGCTGATCGCCGTCCAGATCCCGCCACGCAGCGACTCCGTGTACGACGTCGAGGCACGCGATCCACTCACCCCCTGGCACCTGGCAGTCATCGCCGTCTACCAGACGGCCGTCGACTGGGACCGCGCCACCGCCGCCCTCTGGGTCCCGCACGGCATCGCGACGCAACTCCTCACCCCGGCCACCCCCATGACCACGATCGACCTCCTGGCCGACCCCACCGACTGGGCTGCCCCCGCCGCCACCCTGCTGGCCACCTGGAACCCGGCACCCGACACCGCCTGACCGGAAAGCCACGGACCGCCCCACCTTCGGCCACCGCAAGAAAGTGAAACGGCTGCACAGGCCGTCGCCCCACACCACGCCGAAGCAGGAAAAGACCAGCTCAGAGGCCACATGACCACACCACCCGGGTACGCACCACCGCGTTGATCCCGCGCATGTCCCACAACGTCCCCCAACACAGAGACTCCCGGGACAACTCACCCCCGCACCCACCGCCGTCGGCCGAGAAAAGCCCAGCTCAACGCCCTGCTGACAGCTAACTGCACACGACAACGTGAGCCGTTGCTGTTTTGGCATGCACAAGAAAGACCCCGACCGGCATTTCTGCTGGTCAGGGCCTTGATCCGGAGTGCCCCCGGCAGGGAGCCCAGACCATTGGAACCAGAGAATCCACAGCTCAGCACGGGCGCACTGACCATTTGCGCAATCATCCCGCTCAACCCGTAACACCGGGCTCAGTGGCGGTGGGGGCTGCGGCTCAGATCTTAGCCTCGCGCTTTCACGCGGCGGGCTGTCCGACTGGTGATAGCGTAGGCAGAAAGTGCCCCTGACCAGCAATGCCGGTGAGTTAGTGCGTCGGTGCAGGTCAGGTGGGGTGCTTGGTGACTTTGAGTGTGTAGCGGACGTTACTGGGAGTGCGGGGCTGGTCTCGCTTTCTGACCTCGAAGGTGTTCTTGGACGGCTTCTTGATGCGTTGGCACTGCCGGTTGCGGCGGGGCGGGAGGAGGGCGGCCAAGAGCTCTGTGGTGATCTCGCGGTGGGCGGCGGCCAGTGTGATGGCGTCTGCCGCGGCCTGGGCAGCGACGGCCAGCCGGGCGACCTGCACGGTGACGGTGAAGGAAATCCGGTCGGGATCGGTCCCGCCGTGTTCTGCCGTGCGTGTCTGCAGTGCGCACAGTGCCTGGTAGACGGTGAGAAGGGCGTAGATCTCCTGGCAGACCAGTTCGGGCGCCTTGGAACGCAGGATGAATCCGGCGCCGCGCAGGCGGTTCTTCAGTTCCGCGAATCCGTTTTCGATCTCCCACCGCTGGTGATATGCCGTTGCCAGCTGGTGGGCCGGGGCGAGGCGGTGGTCAAGCAGGCTGGTGACCAGCCGGAACGTCTCGGTGCGGGGCGGGCCGGCCTGCGGGCGGACGGTCACGGTGTACTCGATGATCCGCACCAGGTGTCCCTGGGGCGGCTCGGCCAGGGTGCGTCCGGCCGCGCGGGCCTGACCGTGGCGAATGTTCTCGGCGGGCGTGCGCATGATGGAGAGGTAGGACCCGTCGGACAGCACCCGCAGCGGCACGAAGACCAGGTTCTTCTTGATCCGCCAGGCCAGGTGGGCGCCGGTGGCGCGGGCCAGGCCCCACAGCTGGTGTCCGGCGAAGTTGCGGTCGGCCAGCAGCAGCATGTCCGGTCGCAGGGAGGCCAGCAGCCGACGGGCGAGCTTGTGCTCGCTGAACTTCGCCACAGCGTCGAAGGCCGCATCGACCAGGGCATGGGTGCCGCACTCCGTCAATGCCATCAGGCGGACCTGCGGGTGTCCGCTCTGGTTGACACTATCCTTGCCCGTGAAACCGAACTCGGCTGCGTTTGCCGGGGTGTCGGGGACATCCAGCGCGGTGCCGTCCCAGGCGACCAGCCTCAGCCCGAAGGCGAACGTACCTGGAGTGAGGGGTGTGGCCAGCGTGCCGCACCGCCGCTCGAACAAGGCCTGCAGCGGTTTGTCGCCCAGTCGCTGTCGGGCCCGTGTCAGGGCCGAACTGGTGGGCAGCCGCTGCACGCACAGGCCCGGCAGATGCCGCAGCTTCTCCGTCAAGGTGCGTAGGACCGATCGGTATCCCGGCGGTCCGGCACTGTCGGCGCTGCTGAACAGGCACAACGCCAGGACGAAGTAGACCACTGCCCGAGCCGGCATCAACCGGCGGCGACGCTCGCCGCATCCGGTCAACTCCACTACCTCGTCGATCAGTTCAGGGCTGATCTCCTCGGTCAACACGCCGAGGCGGATGCGTTCGCCAAAGCGGCGGTCCAAGGGCGCCACCAGCCTGTTCGACGGGGGCCGGCTGACCTTGGCGATGGCAGACGGCATGCGGACGATGGCACACTGAGTATCCAACGGAGTTCCTCACGGACAGTCGGATCTTGGTCGATCTTCTGTCCTACCGGGAACTCCGTTGTCGCGTCCCGGCCTCCGCAAGCACATCACCAGAAGTGACGAATCGCGCCACGTCGCCAGGGGAGGGCCTGTCGCGTGGTTTGTGTATGCCCGGTATGACCGGTTGGCATCAGAGTGACTGGTGCCGGGAAGGATCATCATGGGCAAGGCACGTGGCTCCCACAACAGTTCGGACATCGTACGCACGGGAGCCGAGTTGATGCAGCAGCAGGAGAAGGACGCGG
>NZ_WEGJ01000049.1 GCF_009604385.1 Streptomyces smaragdinus | reverse complement strand
CCTCGTCGGCTTCTACGGCGACCGAATCGACCTCGACGGACTACCCCTCGCCACGAACGAGTGACCAACTAGAACTAAACCCCCAAGACGTCAAAGAAAGGGCATACACAAAACTCAAGACATTCCCGTCTCCGTGGAATCCGGCGCAGCCGCAGCGACACGCGACGGCCCCATTCGCCTACTAGCGGAACAAACGGGGCGAACTCACCGCCTCAACAAGCGGCGATCGCCGCTGACGAATCGAGGTTGGTAGTTTTTGCCCTGTCTTTGTCGTCTCCGCGAAGATTTGACCTGTATCTCGGGCCCGTAGGCCAGTCGTCCGGCTGGTGGCGGCAGGCAGACGTGAGGACGGAAGGAATATCGACTTCCACGTCCCCTTGTCGTAGCAGGAATTGAAGGATGCGCGGCTACAACGCCGCGTGCGTCTCAACAGACTCGCGCTCTGTTACTTCAATTCGACAATCCCCCGCGCGAACCCCAGCTCCACCAGATCCTGCGGCCGCAGCCCCAGTTGGTCCGCCGTGGCCGGAGCGTCCTCCAGCGGGCGTTTCAGGATTGCCGTCGCCAGCTCCGGGGCGATCACGGAGAAGTAGCTGTCCGGGGTGACCCACGTGCGGTCCGGGGACGCCAGGGCCAGGGCGCCGCCCGAGCCGCCCTCGCCGATGACCAGGGTGGTCACCGGGACTGGGGATTCGGCTACGGCGGCGAAGACCTCCGCGATCGAGGGGCCCGCGCCCGTGCGTTCCGCGAGGGCGTCGTTCGCCGCGCCCGGGGTGTCGATCAGGGTCAGGACCGGGATGCCCAGGCGGGCCGCCAGGCGGAGGAGGCGGGTGGTCGTGCGGTAGCCCGAGGGGTGGACCGGGAGGCCGCGCTGGGCCGCGTACGCGATCGTGCCGTGGCCCGGGTGGTGGCCGAAGCCGCAGGTGACGGCCTCGTCCACGCCGCCGCAGCGGTCGCCCGAGAGTTCCGTGCGGTGGGTGAAGTACGCGTCCAGGTACGCGTCCGCCCGGGGGCGCGAGGCGGCGCGGGCCCGTTGGACGGCCTCCCAGCCCGTGGCCGGCAGGCCGGGGGACGGGTGCAGCGCCGGGGGAGGGTCCGCCGGATTCCCGCTGGGGGACGTCAGCAGCGTGAGACGTTCCGAGAGGGCGTCCGTCAGCGAGGTCCGGGCGACGATCGCGTCGATGTGTCCGTGCGCCAGCTGGTCCTCCGCCGTGTACGCCGACGGGTCCGCGTCGGGGGGCCGTACCCGCGAGCCCGCGAAGCCGATCTGCACCGACGGGAGGGCGAGCGTGACGTCCGCCCCCGCGCCCAGCGTGGCCCAGCCGCCGCCCGTCGTGGGGTCGCAGGCCACCGCCAGCTGGAGCACCCCGGCCGCCCGGGCGCGGGACGCGGCGCCGGCGATGCGGCGGAGCTGGACCAGCGCTCGCATGCCCTCCTGCATCCGGCTTCCCCCGGTGGCGATCAGCGACACCACCGGCAGCCGGTGCGTACGGGCCGTGTCGAACGCCGCCTTGATCCGGTCGCCCGTCCGCTCGCCCAGCGAGCCGCCGAGGAAGCCGAACTCGAAGGCGATCACGACGGCTTCGACCCCGCCGATCCGGGCGGTGCCGCAGACGACCGACTCCGGCTCGCCCGTACGGGATGCCGCGGCGTCGCGCGCCACGTCGTATCCCGGCCACCCGAGCGGCCCGTCGGCGGGCTGGGCCGTGACTTCCGGGAGGAGCTCGCGGAAGGCCGTCGTGATCTCGGCGAGGAGCGTACGGGCGGTGGGCCGGTCAGCCATCCAGCGATCGTTTCATGACCTTGCCCATGTCGTTCCGGGGGAGAGCGGTGAGAAACCGCACCTCCCGCGGGCGTTTGTGCGGAGCCAGGAGGCGGGCGACATGGTCCGCCAGCTCGCCGGGGGAGGGCGGCTCCGCGCCGTGCGAGGGGACGACCCACGCCACGATCCGCTCCCCGAGATCGGTGTCCGGCGCCCCGGTGACCGCCGCCTCCGCCACGCCGGGGTGTTCCAGCAGCGCGTTCTCGATCTCACCGGCGCCGATCTTGTAGCCGCCGCTCTTGATGAGGTCCGTCGCCCGCCGTCCCACGATCCGGAACCGCCCGTCGGAGTCCCGTACCGCCATGTCCCCCGTACGGAACCAGCCGTCCCGGAACGCCGCCGCCGTAGCCTCCGGCCGCCCCAGATAGCCGGTGAACAGATGCGGCCCCCGCACCTCGATCTCGCCGACCGTCTCACCGTCCGAGCCGTCGATCGGCGCGCCGGAGTCGTCCGTCAGCCGCGCCTCGACCGACCCCAGCCGCTGTCCGACGGTCCCCGCCGCCTGGGTGTCGCCGAGTCGGACGCTGGTGTTCATCAGGGTCTCCGTCATCCCGTACCGCTCGACGATCCGCTGCCCCGTGGCCCCGGTGATCCACCGGTGGTCCGTCAGCGGCAGCGCCGCCGAACCCGACACCAGCAGCCGCGCGCCGGAGAGCGCCGCGACCAGCGACGGGGAGTCGGGCAGCGCCAGCGCCAGCCGGTGGTACATCGTCGGTACGCCGAACAGCATCGTGCCGTTCCCCGACAGCGCGTCCGCCACACCCTCCGGGCTGAACCGGCCCAGATGGCGCACCGTACCGCCCCGCCGCAGCGGGCCGAGGACGCCGAGCACCAGACCGTGGACGTGGAACAGCGGCAGCCCGTGCACCACCACGTCGTCCGCCGTCCAGTGCCAGACGTCCGCGAGGTCGTCGAGGTTGGCGGCGATCGCCCGGTGCGGGATCACGACGCCCTTGGGCGGGCCGGTGGTGCCGGAGGTGTAGATCACCAGGGCGGGCGTCAGGGGGTCGTGCTCGACCGGGGGTGTCCCGGGGGCCTCCGACGTCAGAGGGACGTCGATTCGCGGCAACGCCGACAGTGGGCCGGGAAGTTCGTCCTTCGCGGCCGCCAGCACCGCCGTGGGGGCGCTGTCGGACACGATGTGCGCCAGCTCCCGCTCGCCGATGTTCGGGTTGACGGGCACGGCCGCCACGCCGGCGAGGAGCGCGGCGACCACGGCGACGGCCGTCTCGGGCGCGGGCGTCGCCCACACGGCGATCCGTCCGGTGCCGGACAGGTGCGCCGCGAGGCTGCCCGCCGCGGCGGCGAGCTCGCCGTACCGCAGCGTCAGGTCCGGGAAGGCGAGCGCGGGGCGCTCGGGGCTGCTGTGCAGGGCGGGGAACAACGAGGTCACGTCGCGGACTCCTGGGGATGCGTCGGCGGTACGTCCCGAAGCGGCACCGGGTTTGTAACGGTACAGGTCAGGGTCGTCCGCCGATCGGATTCCGGCCCCGCCCGGACTGGACATCGATCACCGGACGAGCCGACAATCATGCGGTGAGCGTTAATGAGCTGCCGACGCCCGGGGGTCTGGCGCGGGTCTCGGACCGCGAACGGGACCGTGCCCTCGACCAGTTGCGCGAGGGTGCCGCCCAGGGCTTGCTGTCCCAGGACACCTTCCTGCGCCGGATGGAGCTGGTCCTCGAGGCCCGGGCCCGCGATCAGCTCGACGCGCTCATCTCCGACCTGCCGAAGGACGGCTGGTTCACCCGGACGGTCGTCGGTTCGGTGGCGAAGGTGTCGGCGTTCGGCGAGCGGGTACGGCTGGCGTGGCAGACGGAGAAGCTGCCGCCGCTGGTCCTGCCGACGCCCCGCCCGTATCCGCTGCGGATCGGGCGCGATCCGGTGAACGGGCTGCGGCTGATGCACGACACGGTGTCGCGGGTGCACGCCGAGCTGCTGTGCCGGGGCGGGGCGTGGATCGTACGGGACCTGGGCTCGTCGAACGGGACGTTCGTCAACGGCCACCGGATCACCGGCTCGGCGATGGTCAAGCCGGGGGATCAGGTGGGCTTCGGGGAGACGCGGTTCCGGCTGACCGCCGGTTAGCCCGCGTTCAGCACCTTCACGACGATGGGCCCCGCCGCGTCCCGTCCGTGGCCGCCGCCCTTCACCCACGCCGCCGCGGCGATCCGGCCGCTGCCGCTGAACGCCGTGAACCAGCTGTCCGCCTTGGCGCCGTCGACCTCCGCGGTGCCGGTCTTGGCGCCCGAGCCCGGCGGCAGGCCGAGGCCCGACGCGGTGCCGTTCCCCACGGCCTGCTGCATCATGCTCCGGAGGTAGCCGCCGACCTGTCCCGGCAGCGGGCTCGCCGTCGCGACCGGCTTGCCGACGTCCGCCAGGAGCACCGGCTGGTGGAAGGAGCCGCGGCTGACGGTCGCCGCTACGGATGCCATGTTGAGCGGGTTCACCGTGACGGCACCCTGGCCGATGAGGGCGGCCCACTTGCCGTCGCCGCTCTCGCTGGGGATCCGGCCGTCCGCCGACTTGATGCCGGTGGCCCAGTTGTTCTCGCCGAGGCCGAAGTAGCGGCGGGCGGTGTCGGCGAGGGCGGTGTCCGAAAGGTGATGGCGGTACGCGTAGTCGATGAAGCCGGTGTTGCAGGACTTGGCGAAGTTCACGGCGAGTGTCGAGTCCCCGGAGATGCCCTTCAGGCCCTCGTCGTTGACGAACGACCGCCCGTTCTCGATCGAGCGGCTCTCGTAGCACTTCGTCGTGGACCCCGGCCCCGACCCCGGATCCTGCGTGAAGATCGCCGCCGCCGTCACGATCTTGAACGTCGACCCCGGCGCCCGCCCGCCCATGAACGCCGCGTTGAAGTCCACCTTCCCCGAGTTCGCCACCGCCAGCACGCCACCGCTCACCGGATCGACCGCCGCGACGGACGCCTCGTCGTACGTGGCGACCGCCTTCTCTGCCGCCGCCTGCACCCTCGCGTCCAGCGTCGTCTTCAGCCGCGCGGGCTTGCCCTTCGACAGCGTCAGCAGCGTCGTCGTCCCCTGCGGTCCCTCGACGGAGAGCTCGACGCCCGCGGTGCCCGACAGCTTGTCCGCGTACTTGTCCCGCAGCTCCGCCAGTACGGGCCGCAGCGACGGATACGTCTTGGGGTCCAGCGTCTTCCCGTTCCGGTCCACCGCCTCCACCTGAGGGGTGTCCGCCTCGCCGGTCACCAGCGACTCGCCCTCGCCGAGCTCCGGGTGCAGAACGGACGGCTGCCACTTGACGAGGGGGTTTCCCGAGACGGTGCCCCGTACGACCGTCAGCTCGGACTCGTACGACAGCGGCTTGCTCAGCTTCTCGTGGACTACCTTCGCCTTCACCTCGAACGCGACCTCGTCGCCCACCGGAGGCTTCGCGGTGAAGGACGCCTTTTCGATACCGGCGTCCCTCCGGTACGCCTGCAGCCCGTCGAGGGCCGCCGCGTCGTTGTCCGTCAGCGCGGCCGCCTGCCGCATGTCCCCCTTGGCCCAGGCGTCCAGGAACGCGTCCGCCGCGTCACGTACCTCCCCGGCCTTCAACGGCCCGGACGGCTTGTCGTCCGAACCGGCGGAGCCGGACGAGCCGCCGCTGATGCCGTTCATCACGTTGTAGACCCCGAACCCGGCCAGCCCCAGCATCCCGGCGATGACCAGCCCGAGTATCCATTTCCCTGCCGCGCCCATACCGTCGCACCCCTCCCCGTTGGACCGGACCTGCCCCCGCAGGCCCCGTGCAATCTAACCCGCCCTGGTACCGACGGGTAGATCATGTTCGAGTCGACCATCGGCGGGAAGGTCCCGACGTTTACGGACGGGTGACAGGAAAACGGGCAGAAACGCCAGCGCCATGAAGGCGCCTCCCGTCCACATCGCCGCGCGTACGGACGCGTACTCGCCGATCAGGCCCGAGGTGCCCGCGGCGACGGCCAGTGCGCCCATCAGCACGAATCGGAAGGTGGCGTTCATCCGGCCGAGCAGCTCCGGCGGTGTGAGGCGCTGGCGCAGGCTGACGCCGAGGACGTTGTCCGTGCCGAACTTCACGGACACGAGCAGCGAACCGAGCGCCGCCACCCACATCCAGCCGCCCCGGTCGAACAGCGGGATCAGCAGCCCGGCGGGCGCGACGAGGAAGCCGGCGGTGGCCAGCGTGCGGCCGTACCCGAAGCGGGCGGCGAGCGGACGGGCGCAGACGGAGCCGGCGAACGTCCCGACGCCGCCGATCGCCCAGTAGACGCCGAGCAGCGCGGGGGACAGACCCAGCTGACGGGTGACCAGGACGGGCAGCATGGTGTTGATCGCGGCGGAGCCGAAGTTGGCGCAGGCGGCCCCGAGGACGAGGGCGCGCAGCTCGCGATGGCCGAACACGTGCCGTATCCCCTCGCGCATCTCCGCCCGCAGCGCGCGGCGGACCCGGGGGCGCGGTGCCTCGGTGACGCGGATCCGGGCGAGGGACAGGGCGGAGAGCAGATAGCTGACCGCGTGCACCGCGACGGCGGCGGGCGCCCCCAGCGCCGACACGGCCAGCCCGCCCGCGCCGCGTCCGCCGACCGTGGACACCGCCTGCAGGCCGACGACGGCCGAGTTGGCCCGGACCAGGGCGGCGGGGCCGACGAGGGCGGGGAGGTAGCTCTGCGAGGCCACGTCGAAGAACACCGTGGCGCAGCCGCCGAGCAGCACCACCGCGTACAACTGCCCGAGGCTGAGCACGTCCAGCCACCACGCCAGCGGGACGGAGGCCAGCAGCGCGGCCCGTACGAGGTCGGCGGCGACGAGCACCGGGCGGCGCGGCAGCCGGTCCACCCAGGCGCCGGCGGGCAGGCCGATGAGGAGAAACGCGGCCGTGCTCAGCGTGGCGAGGAGCCCCACCGCCCCGGGGCCGGCGTCCAGCGCGAGGGCGGCGACCAGGGGCATGGCGACGTAGCCGATGTGGGTGCCGAGCTGGCTGGCGGCCGTGGCGGCGAACAGATGGCGGAAGGCGGGTGTCCGCCAGGGGGAGTCGGAGGGCATGCGGACGACCTTGCGGCCGGTGTCCCGGCCGGGCGAAGTGATTTAGCCTCGGCTGAATGCTCGAGGTGAAGTTCACGCTGGACGACGTGGCCCGGACCCGGTTTGCGATCTCCCCGCTGTGGGAAGTCGTCGCTGGCGTACGGGTCCTCAAGGGGGCACCCGACCAGACGCTGCACCGGCGCTGGCTCGAGCGGGTCCGCCCCCGGCTGGCGGCCTCACGGCTCGACCTGTCGCCCCTCACCGAGCTGATCCCCGTCGAGGGAAGCATCCCCGGCTTCCTCTGCCCGCCGCCCACCACCCCGCAGCCGTCGCTGGACGTCGAGCTGGCGGCGCTGCGTTCGACGCCGGCGGAGTGGATACGTACGCCGGGGGTGGAGCTCGCGCGGCTCGCGGACACCGTGGCGGCGTACTGGGAGCTGGCGATGGCCCCGTACTGGCCGCGGATCCGCACCCTGCTCGAGGGCGACGTCCTGCACCGGGCGCGGCGGCTGGCGGAGGGCGGCGCGCAGCGGCTGTTCGACGACCTCGACCCGCAGATCGCCTGGGACTCCGGGACGCTGCAGCTCGCGAGCCGGTGCGCGCGCGGCGCCCGGCGGCTGGACGGCCGGGGGCTGCTCCTGGTGCCCTCCGCGTTCGTGTCGCCGCGGGTGTTCTCGGTCACCGGCGAGGTGTGGCAGCCCACCGTGCGCTATCCGCCCCGGGGCCTGGCCACGCTGTGGACCCCGCGCCGCACCTCGGCGCCGGAGGGGCTGGCGGCGGTGCTGGGGCGCACGCGGGCGCGGCTGCTGGCGGAACTGGTCGAGCCGGCCACGACCACCGACCTCGCCGGCCGCCTCTCGCTCACCGCGGGCGGCGTCTCGCAGCATCTGACGGCCCTGCGCCGGGCGGGACTCGTCACACCGCACCGCACGGGGCGCGTCGTGCTGTACGCGCGTACGAGCGCGGCGGAGACGCTGCTGCGGGCGGCGGGTCCGTAAACGGGATGCCGGGGCCGTCGGCGCCGTGCTTCCCTGGCCGCTATGGCCAAGCTGCAGCTCGACCGGATCCTGGTCGTCGACGTCGAATCCACCTGCTGGGACGGGCCGCCGCCCGACGGCATGGTCTCCGAGATCATCGAGATCGGCGTGTGCACCCTCGACCCCGCCACCGGCGACCGCGCCGGGCGGCGGTCGGTTCTCGTACGGCCCGAGCGGTCGGAGGTCAGCGACTTCTGCACGGAACTGACCACGCTCACCGCCGGACAGGTCGCGGACGGTGTGCCGTTCGCCGACGCGTGCGCGCTGCTGCGCGACGAGTACCGGGCGCACCGCCGGGTGTGGGGGAGCTGGGGGAACTACGACCGCGACCAGTTCGCCCGTCAGTGCGCGGCGACGGACGTCCCGTACCCGTTCGGCACCCGGCATCTGAACATCAAGACGCTGTACTCCCTGAGCCACGCCCTCGGCCGCGAACTGGGCATGGCGGGAGCCCTCGAGCACGCGGGGCTGCCGCTGGAGGGCACCCACCATCGCGGGGCGGACGACGCCTGGAACATCGCGGCACTGCTCGGAGGGCTGCTCACGGCGGGGCGCTAGGGTGCTGCGGCATGTATCGCCGACTCGCCGCCGTCCTGTGTCCCGCCGTGCTCCTCGTGAGCGGCTGTGCGGCGGATCCGGGGGAGCGGGCGGAGGGGCCCGGGCTGAGCGTGCCGGAGGTCTTCTATCTGCGGCCCCACGGCGACCGCGAAGGGGCGAAGGACAAGACGCCGTTCCGGGTCGCGGTTCGGGACGGTACGGGGCTGGGGTCCGCCACCGGTGAGGACGGGCGGCTGACGATGCGCCTCGAGGGGCCGGGGAAGGACGTACGGCTCAAGATATCCACCCCGCGTGACTGCCGGGGGGACGACCGCGAGGTGACGTGCACCGTCCCGGCGACGTGGTCCAACTGGGGCGGGCCCTGGCTCGTCGCCCCCGTCGCCGCGAAGGGCGGCAGGGTCGGGGCGCGGGCGGTGGTCCGTTACCGCTACACGACGGCGGCCGGCGCCGTCCTCACCGGCCGCACGCGGCTCGTCGTCGGCGAACCGGTGCTCCACGTGAGGACGCCGGCCAAGCTCACCCGCGTGTCTCCCGGCGCGGAGGTCCAGCTGCCTCTCACGGTACGCAACACCGGCGAGGCGGACGTCGTGGGACTGGCCTTCGGGGTGAGCGTGCAGGAGGGCATGTCGCTCGAGCCCGAGGCGGAGAACTGCCGTTACCAGGAATCCCGCGGTACCGCCGTCTGCACCCTCCCCGGGCTGCGGGTGCCCGCCGGCGGGACCGTGACCCTCGCGCCCGCGCTCATCGCGGTCGCGGGGGGCGGCAACGTCCGGTCGGGCATCGTGCAGGAGGCCTGGCCGCTGGACGTCGGGCCGCGTCAGTACAGCCACTGGCCGGACGGCGGTGACCCGGGCCGCGGACCGGCGCTGAGCGCCGCGGTGACCCCGGGCGGCGACGGGTCGTTCAGCGACGGCGCGGAAGCGTCGACGATCGTGGAGCTCGACGTCACCAGCGACTACGCGGCCGTCGGCGACACCCTGAGCGGCGAGCCCGGCAGCGAGCGGGAGATCTCCGTGGGCGTGAAGAACCTCGGCCCGGGGAAGGGGCAGCCGGCGCGCGTGCGGTTCACCGTCCCCGAGGGCACCCGGGTCGTGAAACAGCCGATGACGGCGATCGACGAGGACGCGTACGAGCCCGCCTGCGAGCGGGACACCGTCGAGTACACGTGCACCGTGTACAACCTCGAGCCGGGCGCCACCGAGACCTTCGGCTTCACCCTGCACATCGAGTACACCGGCGGCCGCGGCACGGTCACCGTGGACGGCGGACGATGGGACCACCGCGCGGCGAACGACACCGCCCCCGTCACAGTCAGCCGGTGACCCCCTCCGCCACGAGCAGCGCCACCGGCAGCTCCGCGAACAGCTCCGCCGCCCGCACCCGCCCCCGCAGCACCGGCGCCGTGCGCAGGAGGTCCCGCCACTCGCCCTCCGGCAGCTCGAGCTCCGCGTCCCCCCAGCCGCCCGCCCGCTCCAGCCCGCCCGCCAGCCGGGTCACGGCCGTCAGGACCGCGCCGGAGCGGGTGAACGCCAGCATGTGGTCCGGCGCGGCGACCGGTTCGTACGTCCCCCGGTGGTCGAACCACTGCGGGTGCGCCTTGCGCAGCCTCAGCGCCGTCGCCGTCAGCCGCCGTTTGACGTCCGACTGGTTCGGCGCGGCGGGGTCGTACGGGCGGTCCGGGAGCTTGGCGGGGCGGCGGTTGTCGGGGTCGACCAGCGCGCGGTAGCGGGCCTCGGTGCACTGGTACACGTCGGGCACGCCGGGCATCGTCAGATGCAGCAGGGCGGCGCCCAGTTCGTTCGCCGTCACCGCCGCGTCACGCTCGTTGGCGAAGCCCTGCGTGGCGTACATCGACGGTCCGCACGGGCCGTTGTCGGCGAACGCGGCCACCGCCTCCTCGTAATCCGTCCGCGGCTCCGTCCAGCTCGTCCGCAGCCCCGCCTCCCGTACCGCCTTCAGCAGCGCGGGTTTCACCTGGTCGGGGTGCGGGAAGCCGACGCCGTACGCCGTCTGCCAGGCCAGCCACGCCACATGCGCGTCCGGGGCCGGCGGCCCGAAGCGGGCGGCGTGCGCGTCGGTCGCGGCGACGAAGTCCGCCCACTCGGCGGCGTACTCGGAGAGCACCGCGGTACGCGCCCGTACGTCGGCGCTGCGTTTCGTGTCGTGCGTCGTCAGCACCGTCCCGGTGTGCGGACGGTCGCGCTGCACACCGGCGCTGAACGCGTGGAAGTCCCCCGGCGACACCGCGGCGCCGCCCGGATCGCCGCCCACCTCGCACGCCGACAGCAGCGCCGGGAAACGGTAGAACGCCCTGTCCTCCGTCGCCTTGGCGTGCAGCGCCGCCGACGTCTGCGCGAACCGGGCGGCGAAGTCCCGGTGGTCGGGGGAGTCCCCCAGCCGCCCCAGCGCCGCGTCCCGGATCATGTCCGCGGCGTCCGCCTCGCCCGGAACGGCGAACGTCCGCCGCGCCCGCTCCGCCACCCGCTCCAGCAGCATCTCGTCCCCCGGCGACGGCTCCTCGCCGGGCTGCGCGTACGGCCGGTACACCGGAATCCGTACGAGCATCTCCCGCACCGCCTGCCCCAGCGCCCAGGGGGCGATGTCGTGCAGCCGGGGATCGGCGGCGCAGATCCGTCCGGCGACGCGCGTCAGCCGGTCGACCTCCGCCACCAGCTCGTGCGCGACGACCTTCCACGCCGCCCGGCGCAGCGTCGGCCGCCACTGCCCGCCGCGGTCCGGGGGAGCGCCGGTGAACGCGGCGTACCGGCGGGCCAGCTCCGCCGCCCCCTCGGGGTCGACGAACACGCCGTCGATGTGCCGCAGCGCGTCGTACCCCGTCGTCCCGGCGACCGGCCAGTCCTCCGGCAGCCGTTCCCCGTCGGCGAGGATCTTCTCGACGACCGTCCAGCAGCGCCCCAAGGTGGCCTGCTCGAGGCGGCGCAGATAGCCGCGCGGGTCCGCCAGCCCGTCGGGGTGGTCGACGCGCAGGCCCTCGAGCACCCCGTCGCGTACCAGGTCCACCATCTTGGCGTGGGTGGCGTCGAAGACGACGGGGTCCTCCACGCGCAGGCCGATCAGCCCGGAGACGGTGAAGAACCGCCGGTAGTTGAGCTCCGTCCGCGCCAGCCGCCACCACCCGAGGCGGTAGTGCTGCGCCCGCAGCAGCTCCGGCAGCGGCAGCCGCTCCGTGCCCGGCCGCAGCGGGAACTCGTGCGCCCGGTAGCGCAGTACGTCGCCGTGCACCTCCAGCCGGCGCAGCTCACGGCCGAGACGGTCCTCCAGCACGGGCATCAGGATCCGCCCGTCGTGCCGCGTCCAGTCGATGTCGAACCAGCGCGCGTACGGCGACTCGGGGCCCTCGCGCAGCACCTCCCACAGCGGCCGGTTGAGCCGCTCGGGCGCGGGGACGGCCATATGGTTCGGCACGATGTCCGCGACCAGCCCCAGACCGTGGCCCCGGGCGGCGGACGCCAGCCGGCGCAGCCCGTCCTCGCCGCCCAGCTCGGCGCGTACCCGCGAGTGGTCCACCACGTCGTACCCGTGCGTCGAACCGGGCACCGCCTCGAGCAGGGGCGACAGATGCAGGTGCGAGACGCCGAGGGACGACAGGTACGGCAGCGCCGCCACCGCCTCCTCGAAGCCGAACTCCGGCTGGAGCTGGAGCCGGTAGGTGGCCGTGGGGACCGGAGGGGACGCGAGGGTCATGGAGGGGAAGGTACCCGGCGCGTCCGGGCCGCCGTGCGCCGGAGGGGCAAGGCTACCGGGCGGCGGGAGAGTTGTGGCGTCAGTGAGGTGATCGGGGTGCGCCTCGCGGTGCCCGCACAGTACGCTGCGGTGATCGTATGAGCGGGGTAGGGGAAAGGGCGGTACGGCGTTGAGTTCGGGAGGTCTGGAGCTCCCTCCCGGCAGCCCCGGTGAGGGCCGCCGGGAGGGCGAGGGGCCTCGCGACGCGGAGCCGGGCGCGGTCTCCCTGGTGCGGCCCGTGCAGATGGGAGCAGGGACCGGTTTGGCGGAGTGGGGCGCCGACGCCTGGAGCGAGGTGCGCACCCGCGCGCGCCGTGCCGGGCGGGCCTATATCTGGCTCAATCTCGTCGAACAGCGGCTGCGGTCCGTGGTGGGCGCGGTGCTGCGGCCCATCTACGAACCCGTGCACGGCGAGGAGTGGGTGGTCGCCGCCGCCGGCCCGGCCGGACAGGAGTGGGTGCAGCGGGCCGTCGCCGTGCACGAGGTCAGCCGGCGCAAGGGCTATCTCCTCGACCCCGCCGACGACAATCTGCTCGCCTTCCTCACGCTGCCGCAGCTGCGCGAGCTGACCGTCCAGCACTGGCCGTGCTTCGAGCCGTTCCTCGACGACCGGCGGGCGCTGGAACTGGCGCTGGACGAGCTGGAGGTGGCCCGTAACGTCGTCTCCCGCAACCGCGCCCTGTCCGAGGCCGTCCTCGCCCAGGCCGAACGGGCCTCCGCCCGGGTGCTCGACATGCTCGGCGGCAGCGCCGCGGACCGGCCCGCCGGCGACCGGCTGCCCGTCGACGCGGTGGAGGAGCTCATCGCCGACCGGTACGCCGACGTGGTGGGCGTCCACCCGGACCGGGTGCGGCTGCAGCGGCAGCTGCCCGTGGAGGACCTGTTCAGCGGCGCGCGGAAGATCGACGCGCTCGGGGTGTCCCTCAATCTGCTCGTGCAGAACTTCTCGGCCCGGCGGCTGGTCCGGCTCGTGGAGTCCGGCTGCCGGATCCGGCTGCTCTTCCTCAACCCGGCGGGCAGCGCCGTGCGGCGCCGGGAGCGGGAGCTGGAGCTGCGCAAGGGCGAGCTCAGCCGCTCGGTGGAGCTGAACATCCGCTACATGCGCCGGGTCCGCTCCCGGGTCCGGGGGCCGGTCGGCCAGGACCCCGGCGCGCTCTTCGAGATTCGCGTCTTCGACGACACCCCGCGCTTCACCGCCTACCTGGTGGACGGCGACGGCGCGGACGGCGTGGGCGTGGTCCAGACGTACCTCCGCCGCACCAGGGCCATGGAAACCCCGGCCCTGGTCCTGCGCTCGGCCCGCCGCGCCCTGATCCACGGCGAGGGAGGCGGCGAACCGGGCCTGTTCGAAACCTATCGCGAGGAATTCGAGGCCACGTGGGGCGACAGCCGCCCGGTCTCGTAGCCTCCGCGGACCGGCGGCCGCACCCCGGCGGCGGGAATTGTCAGACCCCCGTGGCACGGTGAATACCACACGGGGGACGCACAACCCGCAGATGGGGAGGAAGCATGTCGTGGCACGCCAAAGACCTGATCGGCTTCGACCTGGAAACCACGGGCACAAACCCGCGCGAGGCGCGAATCGTCACGGCAGCGATCACAGAAACCAGGGCCGGCCGGCCGAAGACGACCCACGAATGGCTCGCGAACCCCGGTATCCCGATACCACCGGAAACGGTGGCCATCCACGGAATCACCACGGCAAGGGCAACCGCGGAAGGCCGCCCGCCGGCGGAGGTGGCCGACGAAGTGGCGACGGAACTGGTCCGTCACTGGCGGCAGGGCACGCCGGTGGTCGCCTACAACGCCTCCTTCGACCTCACCCTGCTGGCCGCCGAACTCAGCCGCCACAATCTGCCCTCCCTGGCCGCCCGCATGGGCCCGGGCAATGAACCGGGCCCGGTGATCGACCCCCTGACGATAGACCGGGCGGTGGACCGCTACCGAAAGGGAAAGCGCACCCTCGAGGCGGTCTGCGTCGAATACGGCGTGGTCCTGGACTCGGCCCACGACGCCGCGTCCGACGCCCTGGCGGCCGTCCAGGTGGCCCACGCCCTCGCGGAGCGCCACACCAAGGTGTCCGGTGCCACGGTCTGGGACCTGCACCGCTGGCAGGTCACCTGGTACGCCGACTGGGCCGCGGGCTACCGCCACTGGCTGCGCTCCCAGGGCCGTACGGGCGACGACATCGACATACGCTGGCCGCTGCGGGAGCCGGTCCCGGGCCACTGACGCGACGAGCGCCGGACGCGCCGCGGCGGACGCGGGGCCGAAGCCCCACGCCCGCCGCGGACCAGCGATCCTGCCGGAGTCAGACCCGGACCGGCGCGTCCTCCCGGCGGTCGTCGGCCTTGTCGAGGGTGACCGGCTCGTCGTACTCCTCGTCGTGCGTCATGTCCGGCAGCCACCTCAGCCACCGCGGCAGGTACCAGTTGCGGTCGTCGAGCAGCGCCATCGCGGCCGGGAGCATCACACCGCGGATGATCGTCGCGTCGATCAGTACGGCGGCGGCCAGGCCGACGCCCATCTGCTTCATCGACTGCATCGACAGCGTGCCGAAGATGGAGAACACCGCGACCATGATCACGGCGGCGCTGGTGACCACACCGGCCGTGGTGATGACACCGTGCGCGATGGCGTCCCGGGTGCTGCGCCCCTGCATCCGCGCCTCGCGGATCCGGGACACCACGAACACGTGGTAGTCCATCGACAGCCCGAAGAGGATGACGAACAGGAACAGCGGCAGCCAGGTCACGATCGCCCCGACGCCCTCGGCGCCCACCAGCCCGGCACCCCAGCCGTGCTGGAAGACGGCGGTGAGGATGCCGTACGCGGCGCCCACGGACAGCAGGTTGAGCAGAATCGAGGTGACCGCGATCGTCAGCGACCGGAAGCACATCAGCATCAGCACGAAGGCGAAGACGACCACGAAGGCGAACACCGGGACCACGGCCCCGACCAGCTTGTCGTTGAAGTCCTTCGACGCCGCGACCTGACCGCTGATGGGCGCGTCCAGCCCGGAGACCTTGCCGAGGGTGTCCGGCCGGATCTCGTCCCGCAGCAGGACCAGGCTCTGCTCCGCCTTGTCCTCGTCCGACCCGCCGACCAGCGGCACGTCGATCGTCGCGATGTTCTCCTTGTCGTGCACGACGATGTCGATGGGCCCCTTGGAGGCGCCCCGCTCCAGGGCCTGCCGCTTGAAGTCCCCGATGGCGCGCTTCACCTCGGGCGAGGAGATGTCGTCGGCCCGGACCACGACCTGGGCCGGGTCGGACCCGCCCGGGAAGGCGTCGTTGACGCGGTTGTACGTGTCGACGATCGGCATCGAGTCGCCGAACTCCTGGTCCAGGGTGAGGTTGGCGGTGTTCATCCCGAGCGCCGGCAGCGCGATCGCCACCAGCGCCGTCCCGGCCAGCAGCAGCGCCGTCCAGGGCGCCCGCAGCACCCGGGTCAGCACGGCGCGCCACACGCGGCTCTCGCCGCCCGCGTTGGTACGGCCCCGCTTGAGGCGGTTGAGGAACGGCACCCGGCCCTTCTCCACCCGCTCACCGAGCAGCGACAGCAGCGCCGGCAGCACGGTCACCGAGCCGACCATGGCGACGGCCACGACCATCAGCGACGCCACACCCATGGCCGAGAACTCGGTCAGCCCGGTGAAGAGCATCCCGGCCATCGCGACGATCACGGTGATGCCCGACACCAACACGGCCCGCCCCGAGGTGGCCGCCGCGATCTCCAGCGCCGTCCGCCCGTCGCGGCCCTTCTCCCGCTCCTCGCGCTCCCGGCGCAGATAGAACAGGCAGTAGTCCACACCGACGGCCAGACCGACCAGCAGCATCACATTGCTCGCGGTTTCGCTCATGGGCTGGACATGGCTGACGACACCCATCAGACCCGCTGTCGCGACGACCGCCGTCATCGCCAGGACAACCGGCAGCAGTGCCGCGACCAGTGCGCCGAAGGCGATCAACAGGATGCCGAGTGCGACAGGGATCGCCGAGTACTCGGCCTTCTTGAAGTCGCTGCCGAAAGCGTCCTCGAAGGTCTTCCCCATGCTGGCGCCGCCGATCTCCTCGATCACCAGCTCGCCCTCGTGCTGCTTCTGCACCCCCTCGACGGCGTCGAGGACCGGCTCGACCCGCTCGAACGCGGTCTCCGGGTCGCCCTTCATCTTGAACTGCACCAGCGCGGACCGCCCGTCGGCGGAAATCGTCTTCGCCTCGTACGGCGACACGACGGCCGTGGCCTCACCGGTCTTCCGCACCGCGCCGATCACGTCGTCGACGGCGGCCCTGAACTCCGCCGCGTCCGCCTTCGGCCCCGAGGCGGTGCTCTGCAGCAGCACGGTCTCCCCGGCCGGCTCCTCGATCCCCGCGTCGTCCAGGATCGCCAGCGCCTCGTGCATCTCCCCCGGGATCGCGTCCTTGTCCTTGACCTGCGCGGTCCCCGCGGCCGCCCCGGCGAGGCTCGCCACGGCGACGAACGCGACCCAGATCAGTACGGCGGCCCACCGGTGGCTGACGCTCCACCCACCGACGCGCGCGGCGATCCCCCGCGGCCTGCCCCGGCCGCTCCCTGCGTGTGTACGGCGGTCGTCCGCCACGATCGTGTCCCCTCGTGAAGCGGCGAGGGCCCGGCGCCCCCACTCACCTCACCGAAGGTAGGGGCGCGACCGGGCCGGACCCATCGTGCTTCCCGGTGAATCGAGGGGACCGTATCTCCACCCTACGACGGGGGGTTATCCCTACCTCCGACCATAGATGTCCCTTACATCTAGCCCGCGGAAGCGCCGACCGGCAGCCCTTCCGCCCGCCACGCCCGGAAGCCGCCGACCACGTCCGTGGCCCGGTGCAGCCCGATCCCGCGCAGCGACGCGGCGGCCAGCGACGACGCGTACCCCTCGTCGCAGAGGACGATCCACCGCACGTCGAAGTCCACCGCCTGCGGCACCGACGCCCCCGACGTCGGATCGCAGCGCCACTCCAGATGATTCCGCTCGATGACCAGCGCCCCCGGAATGCTTCCTCCGGCCAGCCGCTGGAACTCGGGCCGCGTGTCCACCAGTACCGCTCCCGCGGCCGCCTCCGCCGCCGCCTGCCGCGGCAGCAGCCGGTCCAGCCCGGACCGGGCGCGGTCGAGATGCTCGTCGATTCCCATGGTCCGTACATCCTCCACCGGACCGACGGCCCACGGTAGGGGGACATCTGTTCGCCGAAGCTCCGGACAACACCCGCTGTCCCGCCCCACAGTACCCGAATCCCGCGATGTTCCCGCAGGTCAGAGCCGCTTCAGCTGTCCCACCGTGTCCCACGTCCATCGTCCCGGAGCGCCCCGGCGGCTGGAATAGGGACATGCCCCGGGGAACACCGGGACAGCGACCAGAAGGAGAACCGTGATGCGAGCCCGTATGCAGAACCCCGCCGTCGTCCTGTCCGACGCCATGCAGCCGATTCAGGACATCTTCAAGGCCGCCCACGCCGGCGGTGTCGACGGCCAGACCCTCGAGCTGGTGCACCTGCGCGTCAGCCAGATCAACGGCTGCAGCGCCTGCGTCGACGCCGGCGCCAAGACCGGCCGCAAGGCGGGCCTGAGCGACGAGCGCCTGGCCACCGTCGCCGCCTGGCGCGAGGCCCCGTACTTCAGCGACGAGGAGCGCGCCGCCCTCGCCCTCGCCGAGGCCGCCACCCGGCTGGCCGACCGCCCCGAGGCCGTCAGCGACGAACTGTGGGACACCGCCGCCGGCTTCTACGACGAGAAGCAGCTCGCCGCGATCGTCCTGATGATCGGCGTCACCAACATGTTCAACCGCCTCAACGCCACCACCCGCCAGATCGCCGGCGCCTGGGGCTGACCCCCTCCCCACGGAAAGGGCCACACCATGACGTACGACGGCTTCACCCTCGAGGAACGCGACGCGATGAAGCAGCGCGCCCAGGAACTCAAGGCCGCGGCCCGCCGCACCACCAAGGCCGAGAAGGCCGCCGCCGACGCGGCCGCCGTCGCCGAGAAGATCGCCGGCCTGGAGCCGTCCGACCGCGAACTGGCCGAACGCTTCCACGAGATCGTCACGGCGAGCGCACCGGACCTGGCGCCGAAGCTCTGGTACGGGATGCCCGCGTACTGCAACGGCGCCGGCAAGATCGTCTGCCACTTCCAGCCGGCGAAGAAGTTCAGCACCCGCTACGCCACCATCGGGTTCGCCGACACGGCGAACCTCGACGACGGCACGATATGGCCCACGTCGTACGCGCTCACGGAGCTGACGGAGGCCACGGAGGCGACGATCGCCGCCCTCCTGACCCGCGCGGTGAGCTGACGGCCCTCCCCGGGGCGAACCCGAACCGAGTTCCGCCCCGGGGCCGCCCGCGTCTAGGCGCCCAGCAGGTGATGCAGCGATTCCGCCAGCACTCGCCCCTCGGCCTGCGCCGGAGCCGGGATGCCGAGCAGGGCGGCGATCGTCGGCGCCACGTCCACGTGCCGCGCCCGTACCGGCGGCCCGTCCGCCCGTACCCCACGGCCGGCGATCAGGAACGCCGCCTCCATCTCGGCCGTACGCCCGTGATAGCCGGCCGGATCCGCCGGATCGGCCACCGCGAACGACCAGCCGTCCGCCGGCTCCGCCACCAGGTCACCGAGCCACGGGCTCGCGTGGAAGGCGTCCAGGTCCGCCCGGTCGAAGACCTGCGTGACCTGCTCGATCGACGCGAACACCGCCTTCGCCCGGGCGATGTTCGCCTCCGTACGGGCGGCCCCCAGCAGATACGTGTTCGCGACACCCCCGACGACCATCGCCAGGTCCGTCCCCGCCGCCGGCGCCCTGCCCGGCGCCACGAACTCCGGCGTGAAGCCCGCCGCCGTCAGCGCCTCGAGCACCGGCCCGCCGAACGCCCGGGTGAACGTCCCCATGCCGTGGTCGCCGAGCAGGACGAACGCCGTCTCCCCGTAGATCCCGACGTCCTTCGTCGCCTGCACCAGCCGCCCCAGATCGGCGTCCAGCGCGGCCAGCGTCGGGCCCATGCCCGCCGACACCGAGCCCTCGCTGTGCCCGAGGGCGTCGAGCTGGTCGCAGTACACCGCCAGCAGCGTCGGGGGCTCCTCGACGACGACCGTCGTCGAACCGGACTTCACCGGACGGCCGTGCAGGATGTCGATCGCCATGTCGACGCGTACGGTGCTGGTCCCGCCCGGCTGCGCGTACAGCGCCCGCGGGTCGCCGAAGACGGCGCCGTGGTTCTGCACGATGAAGAACTGCACCGAGGCGACGGTCCCCCCGGCGCCGGTCACCGCCTCGGCGATGCTCTGCGCGTCCATCGTCCGCGCCTGGCTGACGGCGAGGCCGGTGGCGGGGTCGAGGAAGTACGGGGTGTTGTGATGGGTGGCCGGCCAGGCGCCGGTCGCGACGGTCGCCCAGGAGCTGTTGGTGATCGACGGGAAGACGCCGGTCGTCGTGCCGAGGCTGCCGTGTCGGGCCAGCTCGTCGATGTGGGGTGTGTCGACGAGGTCCAGGTAGGCGGGGTCGAAGCCGTCCCAGCCGAGGAGTACGACGTGCTTCGCGCGGGGTCCCGTCGTCCCCGCCCACGCGGTGCGGGGGAGGGCGAGGGCTGCTGCCGACCCGAGACCCGCGGCGAGGGCGGCGCGGCGGCTGATGCGGCGGGTGCTCGAGGGCTGTGAGGTTGGTTCGTTCATGATCGGAGCGTTGGTGTCCGTGATGAACTCCTCCCATCGGCGAACTGGCTTCTGACAGTGGAGAGGATGGCCGATATCTAACGGGTCCGACAAGGTCGTACGAAAGGCGGGGATTGATGTCCGACCCGGCGGCTACGGTCGTCGCCATGGACGGACTGGGAGATCATGCTGCCGAGTTGTACACCGTGCTGACCGGGGGCTCGGAGGCCACCGGAGACACCGAGGTCCGGGTGGATCCGGACCGGCTCGAGAGACGCGAGCGGGACCTGCTGCTGGCGACCGCCTGCGCGGTACTCGACAGAGACAGCACCGATGACAACGCACAATTGGCCGCGCGTCTCCTCCTGCGGGGGATCAGCAGACCCGTCTTCACCGCCGCGGCCTGCGCCCACCTCTTCGCCCGGCTGGCCGACCACACCGTGACAGGAGGGGTACGGGTCGCCGCAGGCGCGATGCTGCGCTGCCCGGACTTCGCGGTCACCGACGAGCTGCGGGCATCCGCCGCCGCCCTGGTCGAACGGGCGCTGGTGAACGGCGGCTGGCACGCCCAGGACGCCACCCTCGCGGTCGCGGGCGTCGCGGGACCGGACTCCGAGCGCATGGTCGTCGACCGGATCCGGGCGGATATCGCGGACAGCCCGCTGCGGCTGGCCGAGCTCGAGGTGCTGCGCGCCGCGAACCCGGTGCAGCGCGCGCTGGTCGCGGACGAGCCGGAGCGGTACGAGATGGGCCGCGTCTGGGAGCGGCTGCCCGACGCCCCCCACCGGCTGGCGGCCGTTCCCGGATACGAGGCATGGGCCCGCGAGACCCTGACGGCGGCCTGCGCCCGGCTCACCGCGATCCACGCGCGGCGCCTGCCGTACCTCGCCGACCAGGCGTTCTCCGCGACCGACTGCGACACCCTGCGCCGCGCCGCCCGCCTCGGCCTCGAGCTCGACCAGCCCTGGGCCGGCGAACTGCTCGCGGAGCTGCTGCCCCGGGTGGCCGTCGCCCCCACCGTGGCCCGGACGATGCCGTCGCAGGCCGCCTGCATCCAGCTCGCCCTGACGGTCGAGGCCCACCCGACACCCGAGTCCGTGGCCGCCGTGCACGAGACCTACCGCGTCGTCCGCCACTCGGGCGTGAAGAAGAAGCTCGACCGGCTGGTCCGCCGTGCCGAACGCGCCCTGGCCAACCGCCCCGAGACGGCGATCCGCCTCCCCGACCTGGGCGTCGCCCCCGACGGCACGGCCCGCGTCCAGGCCGGCGTGCACTACGCCGCCCTCACCGTCGAGGAAGACATCGACCTCACCTGGCGCAACGCCCAGGACGAGCCCTACGTCGGCGTCCCCGCCCAGGTCCGCCGCGACTTCCCGGCGGCCCTGACCGCCGCCAACGCCCTGCGGACGAAGCTCCGCGCCCAACTGCGCGTCCTCTCCCGGGTGCTGGAGGACACGTACACCTTCCCGACCGGCTACCGCTACGACCGCTGGCGCGACAACCTCGCCACCCACCCCGTGGGCCACTCGATATCCGACCGCCTGATCTGGGAGTACGCGACCGGTCCGGACACCTGGACGTCGTTCCTCCCCACGGACGGCCTCCCGGAGCCGGACCCCGGCACGGAGGTCCGCCTCTGGCACCCGGTACGGGCGACGGCGGAGGGCCGCGCGTACTGGAGGGACCGCGTGCTCGACGGGAAGATACGCCAGCCGTTCCGCCAGGCGTTCCGCGAGCAGTACGCCCCGCCGGAGACGGGCCGGGGCACGGCGATGTTCACGGGCTACGTGCTGCGCCTGGAGCAGGCGCTGGGCCTGGCGGTACGGGAGGGCTGGACGACGGAGTACGACTCCCTCACCCGCACCTTCGGCGACGTCCGCGTCACGCTTCCCCTGGGCGCGCGCCTGCGCCCCGGCGCCACGGGCTGGGCCACGGCCGGCGACCTCGCCCTGGACCGCCAGCTCCAGGACCTCCACCCGCTCCCGGTCTCGGAGATCCTGCGCGCGGTCGACCTCCTGATCTCGGTCAGCGGCTACGCCCGCAACGACACCACCCTCGACTTCGCCCGCTGGCCGGAACTCCGCCGCCTCAGCGCCCTCCCCCTCACGGACATGTCCCGCCTCCGCCACGACACCCTGACCCGGGTCCTGTCCCCGCACATCGAGGCGGGCCGGGTCACCCTCTCGGACCACCACGTCCATGTGGGCAACCACGCGGTCCACGTGGCGACGGGCCGCGTCACGCGGGACGGCGAGCAGGTCGACGTCCCGGTGCTGCAGACGCGGGGGACGACGCCGATGCCGTATCTGCCGTACGAGGAGAGGCTGCTGGAGCACGTGCTGCGGATGGTGGAGCTGCTGCTGGTGGGGGCGCGGCAGGTGGAGGCGTAAAGGACTTGCCGCCGTACTATCGCGAAAGAAACACGGATCGACAAGCATTCAAAATCCGCCCACGGGAGCGCAGCCTGGAGGTATGACAGCAATCACCGCGCACAACCAGCACCCCATCGGCTCCGGATTCACCCCCGCGTCGACGGTCGACGACGTCATGGCGGGCATCGACCTCACCGGCAAGAACGTCGTCATCACCGGCGGCCACTCCGGCCTCGGACTGGTGGCCGCCCGCGCGCTGGCCGGGGCCGGGGCCTCGGTCACCGTCGGCTCCCGTGACACCGGGCGGGCCGAGAAGGCGGTCGCCGGGATCGCGGGGGTCGAGGTCGGGCAGCTGGACCTGCTCGAGCCGGCTTCGATCGACGCCTTCGTCGAGCGCTACCTCGACTCGGGCCGGCCGCTCCACATCCTGATCAACAACGCCGGCTTCACGGGCGGTCCCGGCGGTCTCGTCCACGACGCCCGCGGCTACGAGGCCCAGTTCGCGGCCAACCACCTCGGCCACTTCCAGCTGACGCTCGGCCTGCACCCCGCCCTGCGCGCGGCCGGCGGCGCCCGGGTCGTCAACACCACGTCGGGCGCCCAGCGCATGTCCGACATCCTCTGGGACGACCCGCACTTCACCACGGGCCGGCACGACGACGGCCTCGCGTACCCCCAGTCGAAGACCGCCAACGTGCTGTTCACGGTCGAACTGGACCACCGCTGGTCCGCCGACGGCATCCGCGCCTACGCCCCGCATCCCGGCATCATTCCCGCCACCTCCTTCAACAAGTCGGCGGGCGAGGAAGCTCAGCGGGCCATGGGCCTCATCGACGAAGCCGGCGAGCCGATCACCGACCCGGTACGCGGCATCAAGACCCCGGAACAGGGCGCCGCGACGATCGTGTTCGCGGCCACCAGCCCCCTGCTCGCGGACACCGGCGGCGTCTACCTCTACGACAGCGACGTCTCACCGCTGGACGAGGACCCGAAGCCCATCGACCTGATGGACACCGACGCCGACATCCCGGTCGCCGTCGTCCCCCACTCCATCGACCCCCGCTCGGCCCGGCGCCTGTGGGCCCTGAGCGAGCGCCTGCTCGACAGGCCCTGACTCTGCGGTGAGCTCCAGCACAACACCGTGCGCAGGTCACAAGCCCGGCGGCTCCGAATTCGGCGTGCGGGGAGAGCTGACGCGCTGCGATACTGCGCCGATGACGAACGTGCCCACTGCCGTGGTGGATTCGCTGCACGGCCTCGCGTTCGGCGACGCCTTCGGCGACCGCTGGTTCGGCATCCTGCGCCGGAACGGTGACGCGGCCCTGGCGGCGCGGACGCTGCCCGAGGGAACCGCTGTGGCGGTGGAGTGACGACACCGCTTAGGCGCTGGTTCTCGTCCGGGAGCTCGTCGAGGGCGGGGGCGTCGTCGACCAGGACCGCCTGGCCCTGCGCCTCGCGGCGGCCTACGCCGAGGACACGCACCGCGGTTACGGCGCCTCGATGCATGACGTGCTGCGCCGGATCGGGGCGGGGGAGCCCTGGCGGGAGGTGGTCGCCGGGCAGTTCGGCGGCCAGGGGTCCTGGGGCAACGGCGCGGCCATGCGCGCCGCCCCGCTCGGGGCCTGGCACAGCGGCGACCTTGACACGGTCGTAGAGCAGGCGGCCCGCCAGGGCGCGGTCTCGCACCACCACCCGGAGGCGGTCACCGGAGCGGTGGCGGTCGCCCTGGCCGCGGCCCTGGCGACCCGGAGCCGGGGCGGGGACGCCCCGGCGGGATCGGACTTCCTGCGGGCGGTCGCCGACCGACTCCCCGACAGCGACGTCCGGTCGGGAGTACGAATCGCGGCCCGGATGCCGGAGCACACCTCGGTCCGGCACGCGGCGGAGGTCCTCGGCTCCGGCTACCGGATGTCAGGCCCCGACACCGTCCCGTACGCCCTGTGGTGTGCGGCCGGACACCTCGACGACCTGCACGAGGGCCTGTGGACCACGGTCACCGGCCGCGGCGACATCGACACGACCTGCGCGATCGCGGGCGGAATTATTGCCGCCCGTACGGGCGTCGCTGCCCTTCCACCCGCATGGCATGCGGCCCGAGAACCGCTGCCTCCGGTCGTGACGCGGTAGGACTGCGTACGGATCTGGTCGCCGGTGGGAGATGAGCGAGCAACTGGTTCAGCTGGTGGGCTGGCGAGGCAACGAGCAGGTGACCTGCTTGCCCAGGGGAGTTGTCTCGACGATCCACCCGGGCGCGACGGCGTCGAGGATCCACAATCCCCGTCCCGACACTTCTTCCGCGTTGTCCGGCGACAGTTCCTGTCGCATGGGGAGCGCGTCCCGATGTGGGTCATGAACCTGGAGCTGGATGTCCCCCTCGCCCAGGCTGAGCTGGACGACGACGGGGACCCAGGGACCGCATGCGCGTACGGCATTGCCGACCAGTTCGCTCGCGACGAGCTGTGCGGATTCGGCGGTTTCCACGCTCAATCCCGCTGCCGTGACCACCTCGTACAGGTGGTGCCGCATCTCGCGGAGGTTCCCCTTGCTCGCACTCATGTGCAGTACGAAGCCGGCCTTCCGAGGTGCCAGGTAGAAGCCGCAGACCGCAACCGGCGGACCCGCTTGCTGTTCGCTTACGTACATCTCGCGTTCCCTTGATCGATGGGGCGGGGCGATCGATCCGCAACTGGAACTACTCGCCGAAGGTGACTGTTTCGTCACCGTCCGCCATGTGAAGCAGCATGCCTCCATCACTTCTCATTGGGCAACATGCCTGGAAAAAGTTCCCCAGATCGGTTGTCCGTGACCCTCGGCGCAAGCCAGACTGGCCGCATGGCCTGGAAGAGGAATCCCGCCCCCAAGTCGGTCTACCGCCGCCAACTATCCGCCCAGCTCAAGCGGTTGCACGACGAATCGGGCAAGACGCTGGCCGAGGTGGGCCAGCTCATCGAGGTGAACCAGGGTTCGCTGAGCCGCATCATGAACGGCGACCGCGGAACCACGCCCGTCCTGGCCAAGGCGATACTGGACTGCTACGGACTCACGGATCCCGCGCTGCGGGAGGACATCCTCGACCTCGTCCGAGCCGACCAGGCCCAGCGCAAGAAGTGGTGGCGTAAGTACTCCGCGGTCATCAACACCACGCAGTACGGCGGCTACCTGGAGCTGGAGCAGAGCGCGACGTCACTGTCTTCGTACGAACCCCAGCTGATCCCCGGACTCCTGCAGACGCCGGAGTATGCGCGGCAGGTAATTGCCGCTATGCGTGTGGACTTGCGTATCGGCGAGATCGAGGCGCTGGTCGAAGTGCGGATGAACCGGCAGGACATCCTGTCGAGTGAGGGTGCCAGTCCCCCGAAGTTGTGGGCAGTCGTCGACGAGGCGGCGTTTCGCCGCGTCCAGTCACAACCGGCCGTGCTGAGGCGGCAGCTCGAACATCTACTGGAAGCTGAGTCCAGCCCGAACGTCACGCTGCAGTTTCTGCCGTTTGAGGCTGGACTCCACCCTGCCCTCTCGGGCCCGTTCATGCTCATGACTTTCGCTGACCCCAACCCGGACGTGGTCTGGGTGGAGAATCTGACCAACTCGGTGTACTTCGAGGGATCCAATGATGTGGCGCATTACAGCGTGGTCTTCGATCACCTGAGAGCCACGGCCTTTGGTCCACCCGAGACCCGTACCCGGATCCGGAACTTGCTGAAGGAGCTGTGAGTGAGCAAACCCAACCCGGCAGCGCTCGACTTCTCCACCGTCGCTTGGGAGAAGAGCGAGTTCAGTGGAGGCAGCGACAACTGCGTGGAGTTCGCCATACTCGGCGACCTGATCGCTGTGCGCGACTCCAAGCGCCCCGGTCAGACACCACTGATCTTCACCCGCACTGAGATCGCCGCAATGCTTGCGGGCGCGAAGAAGGGCAACTTCGACCACATGACGTAGTGCGTACAGCGGCTCGGTGTAGCCGCGTCCGATCGGAAGGCGGTCGGCTGGTCCGTGACGCGGATCCCGGCCGATCGCCGGTTCCGTCAAATTAACGGCTGATCCGGGTTGTCGGTGCCTCAACTGGTTGCGGGGGTGAGGCGCCCTTTCGAAGGCGATGCGTGACGTGGTCGTCCGGCAGCGAAGTGCTTTGCGTACTGAGTAGGGGGAAACGGGCCGTCTGACGACCACAACGGCAGGCCGCATGACGGGAGACCGACATGTGCGGATCTGCGGTAGCCCGAGGGTGAAGTGCCCCTCGGGCTACCCGACCATGGAAGTTCTAGCCAATGGCGAGTTTGTTTTTCCAGCCGACGCCGTCGGAGTTGCCGACGACAGTGACGCCGTTGCCTGTGATGGCGGTGCGGCTTCCGGGGTAGAAGCGGACGCTGTAGTCGACGCGTAGGGCCCAGAAGTCGGGGATGTTATCTCCGTTGGCGTCGGGGGTGCCGAATAGGAGGCGGACGGTGTCGGGTCCCCATCCGCTGGCGCCGTAGACCGTGTCTATGCCGTCGGCGGAGGCGGCGGCTGTGCCGAGTGATTCGAGGTCGACGCCACCGCCTGCAGCTGGTTTGCCTTTGCGCAGCATGAGTCGGGTGGTGGTGCGGAAGAGTAGGTCAGTGACGCCGTCGCCGGTGATGTCCTGGACGGTGACGATGTCGCGATCGGGCCATGCATCGGGGTTGATCTGTTGGGCTTGCTCGATGGTGGCGCCGTTGTAGCCGACGAAGACCCACAGGGTGTTGCCGACGGTGGCGAAGAAGTCGGTCTTGCCGTCGCCGGTGGCGTCTCCGGCGGAGACGATTTGGGTGATGGTGCTGGGGGCTGGTGCGTTTGCGGGCAGGAGGATTTCCTGGCGTTTGTCGATGTTGACGGCGCCGTAGCCGTCGCCTGGGTAGACCCAGAGTTTGCCTTCTCGTACGGCGACGATGTCTTGGAGGCCGTCGCCTCCGTAGACGTCGCCCAGGTGGGTGATGAGGGTGTTTTTCCAGTAGCCAGTGGGTGGGGCGGTGTAGACGGGCAGGTCGTCGCCGTTGGGGTCTTTTTGCGGGTTGGGGAGGTAGGCGCCGGACATGGAGTAGTCGAGGTCGCCGCTGCCCTTGGTCGGGTCGGCGACGGTGCCCTGGTTGGCGTACAGGCGCAGGGCTCCGGTGCCGTCGATGACCATGAGGTCAGGCAGGTCATCGCCAGTGAAGTCGCCGGGGGAGTCGGCCTTGTCGCGTGGGGTGAGGTAGAAGAAATACTTGGTCGGCTCGGAGACGTTGCCGGCGTCGTCTACGGCGCGGACGAAGAGCACGTTGGGGCCTGCGGCCTGGGGTTTGACGTTGCTGGCGGTGGTGAGCGTGCTTGTGGCCGCTCCGTTAGTGCGGGTGATGGAGAAGGGATAGTCCGGGCTGTTGAAGCCGTACTCGTAGCGGACCACGTCCGTCTGGGACGCCTTGAAGGTAAATGAGCCGGCAGTGCCGAATTTCACCGTGCTCCAGTTGGCGTCCTCGTCCTCGTTGAGGAAGCCGTTGTTGTTGCCGTCGGCGTCGGGGAACTGGGTGGAGGTGACGGTGGGCGGTGCGGGGCGGGCGGTGTCGAAGACGAACCTGCAGGGTGTCGAGGCGGGCGAGTAGCCCGAGGAGGCGCCGAAGGTGTCCATGGAGCGAGCGCGCCAGGAGTACGTGGTGCCGTTCTTCAGGTCATTCGCCGCGTTGCCGTCTGCGCTTGTCGGGTCGAACGGGTCGGTGTGCACCCGCGCGGTTGCCTTCTGGCTGCCTACGCTCACCGTGGCTTTGCTGCCGAGGAGGTTGGTGGTGCTGCCGCCGGTGGGCCACAGTTCGAAGCGGACCGAGGAGAGGTTGGCGTCCTGATCCTTGGTGCTGGCCCAGAACGTCAGGTCGATGTTGGAGACGTTGATGTAGGGGGCGGTGGTGTCGCACGACCGCTCGGGGTCGAGGTCCAGGCTGGTCGGGGCGGAGGGCCTGCGGTTGTAGACGAGTTCCACATAGGGGTCGTTGCCGCCGTCGGCCTGGAACTTCTTCCAGCTGTACTGCGAACTCTCGTCACCCGCCCGAAAGCCTATTGTCATGGACTTGGCGCCCGAGCCCGCCACAGCTTTCTGCGCGGCGGACTTGACGTCGAAGGCGACGTATTCATCGGGGCAGCTCGCGGACTTGTAGCCGTGCGCGAAGCTCTTGGACCCCAGCTTGTTCGCGCTGGTCATGGCGGGAGCGTTGGACCAGTTGGTCTTGGAGGAGATCGCACCCGTGAGATAGACGTTCATGGTGCGTGCACTGCAGGACCAGGAGTACGTCTCCAGCGCGCGCAAGGTGGCGCTGTAGACCGTGGAGCCCTTGAGGCTTTGGTCCCAGTCGATGGTGAAGTACGAACGTGAGGTGCCCCAGGTGTCGGACTCGAAGCCGACTCGCGCCTCGTGCGTCCCGCCCTTGTTGAACCCCTTGCCGTTGTAGAAGGTGGCCTTGGGGTGGCGGCTGTAGGCGGTGGTCCAGTCGTTGGTGTGCTTCTTCACCGACGGGTCGATGAACACTGGGTACTCGGTCGCCGGGTCGTTGAGGAAGTCCATGTCAGGGGTGACGGTCCAGTTCGGGCCGTCCAGGTCCGTCGTCGGCACGGTGCCGCGAGAATCCGGCTGCGGGCCGTCCAGCCCCGGCAGGTCCAGTGTGGTGGCCGCGCCCGTGTGGGACGGATCGGGTGTGGGCTCGCCCGGGACGGGTGGGGCAGGGGATTCCGCGGTGGCTCCGGGTTCGGGTGTCTCGTCACCGGGCAGAGGCTCGCCCTCGTCGTACACGTCACCGTTGTCCCCGTCGGCCGGCACGTCACCAGGCCCCGGGGATCCGGTGGGCGATCCGGACTCCTCCGATTCCCCGCCGGGCGGATCGGAGGAGAGGACTTCCGGTGCCGGCGCTGCGGTGGATCCGGCCTGCCCGTCGGTGAGCGTTGCGTCGCCCGCACTGTCCCACATCAAGGGCGTCGGGGACGTCGCCACCGTCTCGTCCGACGGATCATTGGCACTGAGAACCCCGGTGACGGGGTCGAGTGTGAAGGACAGGTCGGGTGACGACAGACCGTATCTGAGCTGCGCCACCCGCGGATCTGCGGCCGCCGCACGCGTCTTGACCACGAGCAGTTGCGCGAAGCCCAAGTCGTCAGCGGTCAGCACTAGATCCGCCCCGGGGATGATGTCCGGGTACAGCGCTCGCGGACCGTCGATGATCGGGGCGGGGATGGCCTCCGGCCAGGTCAGCACGATGTCGTGGCCGCCCACGGTAAGGGTCACCAGCGGATTGCCTGTTGCGGTCACCTGTTCCGGCGCGCCCAGGGGCAGGCGGGTGACGGCGCTGCGGTCAGCCCGCCGCTGAGGAGCGCGTGCACCGGGAGAGAAGACCATGCCCACGTTGGTGGCCTTCGGTGACCAGCCCTGTGCCGACTTGGCCAAGGTTGGGTCGATCGCCTTCCACTGTCCGCCCACCTGCGCCCGGATCGGGCTGGAGTGGATGTCCCGTTGGAAGAGTCCGTCCGGTCGTGCCCACGTGGTTGTGTAGGCGGTGCGCAGCGCGGTGGCCTCGACGCGCTTGTTGGTCTTCGCCGCCCGGACCGCGGCCTGTGCCTCGGTGACCACGGTTTCAAGGCGGGGATCGGCCTGGGCGTGGTGGCCCGGCTGGTCGTGATGAACCAGTCCGGCGTACCCCAGTCCGGCGGCGAGCGCGATGACTGTCCCCCATGCGACGGCTCTTTGCTTGCGCGGACGCCACCTACGGATCATGCGAAGACCCCTCCCCCTCCTGAAACGGCGAGCAGATCATTCACCATCAACGGTGGGTACGTCACGCCCCCGTATCTCATGGGTCGACAGACTGAAGCTCACTGAAAGCCGAACAGTTCCTGTTTCACACGAAATTCACCAATGAAGACTGTGATCATCATCACATCGGACTTGGCGGATCTTCACCCGGGCCGCAACTTCCCCCCAGAATTCGCGCGTTGCACTGCGCCCCATGCCAGCCCCTGGCCTCGGCGGCGCTGTCGCCGTACTGGGGGGTTACACCGTGTCGTTTCGCATGCCCGCACGCCGCGCTAACACGCGCCGCCTGGTGGTCACCGCCGTACTCGCGCTCGTGTGTGCATTGCTGCCGACGCCCGCGCTTGCCAACCCGCCGGACCCCGCAACGGCGGAAGTCCCCCGCGATCAGGTGACGCTGGAAGCCCTGGCGCAGGACAGCCCGGTCGACGGAGAGACACGCGATCCAGGCCTCGCCCGTATTGATCAGGAACCCCCGGAACAACAGACCGAGGCCCCGCCAGGCACCACCACACCCGCCAAGGACGGCGCCGCCGCCGTGTCCTTCGACAGCGCTGTCCAGGCCCGCGCGCTGAGCACCACGGACGGGGACGACCTGGTGCCGGTAGGAGACCTGCCGGTGAAGATCGGCCCTGCCGAAGGAGCTCCCGCGCCCAGCGGAACCTGGGAAGTTGCCGTGTCCCCCCGGACCGCGCCGGAAGCGTCCGGAATCGATGGTGCCCTGGTCACGGTCACCGCCCCGGTCACCGGATCGGTGCCGATCTCCGTCGAACTCAGCTACCAGACCTACGAGAACTACTACGGCGCCGACTGGGCATCGCGACTTGAGTTCGTCCAGTTCCCCGAGTGCTACCTCACCACACCCGACCTCGAGGAGTGCCGCACCTACACCGAGCTGGAAACCGTCAACGACCCCCAGGCGAAAGCCGTCACCGCCACCGTCGACACCGCCGCAGACGGCGTCGGAGCCCCGTCACTTGCTGGCATGTCGGTGATGGCTGCGACCGGCGACAAGGCTGTCGTCGGGGCAGTGGACTCGGGATCCGGGGCGGGCGGTTCATTCAAGGCAACCGGTCTGGCCTCGGACGGTAAGTGGGAGGCCGGCGGCTCCTCGGGCGCATTCACCTGGTCCTACCCTCTGCAGGTTCCGCCGCCGCCGGCAGGTCCCGCACCGAAGATCTCCTTCAACTACAACTCGCAGAGTGTCGACGGCAAGACCGCCGCAACCTCCCCGCAGAGCTCCTGGCTGGGTGAGGGCTGGGACTACGACCCGGGCTTCATCGAGCGCCGATACCGCACCTGCAAGGACGACCGCGACACCACTGCCGCCGGCGCGCCGAACAACAAGGACCACAAGACCCCCGACCTCTGCTGGGTCTCCTACAACGCCGTGATGTCCCTGGCCGGCTCGACCACCGAGCTCGTCCGCGTCGGTACGCCCGCAGCCGGCGAGCCGGATCTCTACCGCCCGCAAAACGACGACGGCACCCGCATCGAGCGCAGGACCGGCGCCAGCAACGGGGACAACGACGGCGAATACTGGATCGTCACCACACGCGACGGCACCAAGTACTACTTCGGCCAACACCAAGTCGGCGGCAGCCACGCCGACACCGACTCCGTCTTCACCGTCCCCGTCTACGGCAACCACCCCGGCGAACCCTGCCACAACACAGCCTTCTCGGACTCCCGCTGCACCGCAGCCGATGGCACCAAACTGCAGCAAGCCTGGCGCTGGAACCTGGACAAGGTCGTAGACGTCCACAACAACGCCATGATCGTCAACTGGCACAAGTCGACGAACTACTACGCAGTCAACAAGAAATTCACATCCCCCGAGAAGTACGTACGGGGCGGATACCCGACCTCGATCGAGTACGGACTGCGCACCAGCGACCTGACCACCCCCTCCGCCAAAGTGGTCTTCAACGCGGCTCAGCGATGCCTGCAGACGACCGGATGCGAAGCCGACACCTTCGACAACACCGCCGACCCCGCCGCCTACCGGCCATGGTGGGACAGCCCCGGCAACCTGAACTGCAAGTCAACCTCCGACATGTGCCCGGCCTTCCCCTCCTTCTGGATCCGCATGCGCCTGGGATCGGTCACCACCTACGGTGCCCGCCCCGGTGTCACCGGCCTGGGCAAGGTCGACACCTACACGCTGCACCACTCCTTCCCCCGCGACTGGTACGACACCTCACCCGGACTGTGGCTGAACTCCATCACCCGCACCGGATACGCCCCCGGCGACTCCACAGGCACCCTGCAGAGCAAAGCAGGCGTGAGCTTCGCCCCATACGTGGTCGCTCCCACCGACCCGCTCGGTGGTCGGCTCAAGGACCGCCAGCTCCCCAACCTCGTCCCCAGATACGCGGGTGACACCCGCCCCGCCTTCACCCGGCCCCGGATCGGCGTCGTCTCGACCGAAGACGGCGGCGACATCACGGTCACATATTCCGGCGGCTGCGCCACCCAGCCCAGCACAACCCCCGAGAACAACACGAGCGCCTGCTTTCCGATGCGTTGGTCTCCGGACGGCGAACTGGAAAAACCCGCACTCGCCTGGTTCAACAAGTACGTCGCACACTCTGTCGTGGAGACCGACCGGATTTCCGGCGTGTCAGACACCATCAGCACCCGCTACACCTACACCGGCGCCACGTGGGACAAGAGCGACGACGAGTTCACCAAGCCTGAACTGCGTACGTACAACGTGTGGCGCGGATACCAGCAGGTCGCGACTACCAAGGGCAACCGCAACACCGCCGGCCCCGGTCTGGCTCAGACGCAGTCGTACTCCGTTGCCCGCTACTTCCGTGGTGTAGGCGGGGAGGTCAAGGACTCCACCGGGAAAACCACCCTCCTGGCAGACGACCAACCGCAATTCGCCGGAATGCCCGCCGAGACTATCGACTACCGCAGCGTCGATGGCGGCGTTATGAACCGCACGCTGTTCTTCCCATGGTCCAAGCAGACGGCATCCCGCGACCGAGACGGCGGCGCCGGCCTGCTGCTCGCGTACCGCACGGGTATCCGGCGCACTGATGCTATCCAGACCATCGACGCCAGCTGGCAGGCCGTCCGTATCGTCACCGCGGTAGACGACACCTACGGCCTACCGACCCAGGTCGAGCAAGCCGTGGTCAAGCCCGATGGCACAGAAGAGAAGCTCAGCGACTACACCTGCTCGAAATACGAGTACATACACAATGAGGCAGCCTGGTTGATTGGCCTGCCCAAGTCACAACGAACCACCGCCACGTCCTGCGCCGACTACGCAGGTGCTGACCCGGCCACTCAACTCGTCAGCTCCACGCGCACCAGCTACGACAATCAAGTCTGGGGTGCGACACCCACCAAGGGACTTGTCACCAGCACGGCGACCATCAACGGAACGGGCACCTCGGACAGCATCGTCGGCACGGCCAGTTACGACCCGCTCGGACGTGTACGTACGATGACCGACCCGAAGGGGGCCGTCACCGAGACCCAGTACATTCCGGCAGACACCGGCGGTCCGGTCACCTCGATCAAGAGCATTAATGCCAAGGGCCACACCACCACCACGACGATGGACCCCGGCCGCGGTCTCGCGCTCACGGTCACGGACCCCAACGGGCGGGCCACCCGCACCGAATACGACGCCCTCGGCCGACTGACCAAGGGATGGTCGGCATCCCGCTCGACCGGCACCCAGACGCCCGACGTGATGATCAGCTACCAGCCGGCCACCGTCACATCCACCCTGACCAAGCCGGCGTCTGTGATCACCCAGGCCCTCAAGGACGACCAGACCACCTACAGCAAGCAGATCACTCTCTACGACGGTCTCGCCCGCCCATTCCAGACCCAGGCCGAGGCCCACGGCCCCGGCCGCATCATCGCCGACACCCGCTACAACGATCACGGACTGCCCCGTGAACAGACAGGCACCTACCTCGCCAAGGGCGAACCGGAAGCCACCCAGTTCAAGCGGCTGAGTAACACACAGGTCCCCAGCATCAGCCGCACGTTCTACGACGGCGTGGAGCGTCCGGTGAAGATCACCACGATGCACCACGGCACGGCCGTCTACTCCGACTTCACCACGTACGGTGACAACTGGACCCTCGCGGAACCCGCCGGCGGAGCCACCCCGGCAGTCAGAACACACACCGATGCCCTCGGCCGGGTCATACGGATCCAGCATTACACCAACACATCCCTGACCAAGTCCCGCAGCACCTACTACAGCTACGACGCGCGCGGAAACCGCACCCAGGTCAAGGACCACGCCGGAAACGAGTGGAACTACACCTTCGACGCCCGCGGCCGTGTGACAACCGCCACGGACCCCGACACCGGCACCTCGAGCTTCGGCTACGACGACCTGGATCGCCGCACAAGCAGCACAAACGCGAACCTCGAAACGGTCTACACCGACTACGACGTCCTCGGCCGCACCACTGCAGTCCGAGAAGGTTCGAAGACCGCCACCCCCTACAAGGAATTCACCTTCGACAAGCCCGGCGCCCTGGGCCTGGCAGACTCCGCCACGAGCCACACCTCAGCGGGCGACTTCGTCACCCGGGTTACCGGTTACGACACCGAGTACCGGCCCACCGGCCGCGATCTCGTCGTGCCCTCCCACGCCACCACCACTGGAGTGTCCGGAACCCACCACTACAGCTACACCTACACGCCTACCGGCAAGCCCCTCAGCACAACCCTGCCTGCCATCGCCGGACTGGCCCAAGAGAAGGTCGTTACCCGCTACGACAGCGACGGACTGCCCGAATCAACCTCCGGACTCACCTGGTACACCGCCGACGTCACCTACTCGCCCTACGGCGAAGCACTGCGCACCGTCAGCGGACCCCAGCCCTACCGGGTCTGGACTACCAACTTCATCGACGACAAAACCGGCAGCCTTCAGCGCACCGTATGGGACCGGGAAACCAGCAACTCCCACCGCATCGACGACAACTACTACTCCTACGATCGTGCCGGCAACATCACGTCCTACGCCAGAAAACTTACCGACGGCGCAACCAGCACCTGGGACAACCAGTGCTTCACATACGACCGCCTCGGTGAACTCGCCCACGCCTGGACCTCGAACATCACCGTCGGAAAATCCGGAACCGGCTGCAAGTCAGCTAACAACATCGCCTGGGGGTACCGCACCGACGGGAAGGGCTCCGCAGGCCCCATCGCCGAGGCGCCCGATTCCGTCACAGACGCCGAGACACCGGACGCGGGACTTACCGCCTCCCTGAACGACGCCGCCCCCGCGACCGGCACCGTTGCCGCTACCGGCACCGCCTACTGGCAGTCGTTCACCTACGACGTCATCGGCAACCGAGCTAGCCTCACCGAACACAACCCTGCGGACCCCGCCCAAGATGCCACCACCCGGTACAGCTACGGCAGCACCGTTATGGACGGCACCGGCGGACCCACCACCATCCAGCCGCACACCCTCACCAGGACGGACCAGCCCACCGGCACCGACCCGACCTACCGCTACGACACACTCGGCAACACCGAGAGCCGCACCCTGCCCGGCGGCACCCAGAACCTGGAATGGAACATCGAGAACAAGGTCACCCAGGTCACCGGCACCGGAGACGGAGCTACCGCCGTAGTCGGCCTGGCTGGCAAGTGCATCGACGTGCAAGGCGGAGCAACCACCGACGGCACTCCCGTCCAGCTCTATGGCTGCAACAACAGCACCTCTCAACAATGGCGCCTCCAGGGCGACGAACTACGCAACAGAGGCAAATGCGCGACAGTAGTCGGAACCGCCGTCCAGATCATGCCCTGCAATGGCGCCACAGCCCAGAAATGGACCACAGGCGCCAACGGCAAGCTGACCAACACCGGCACGGCCAAGTGCCTGGAAGTGCCAGCCAGCAACACCGCTGACGGCACTGACCTTCAGATAAACACTTGCGACACCAGCGGCACGGCCCAGAAGTGGACCATCGCCGACAAGGTCACATACCTCTACGACACTTCCGGCAGCCGCATCCTCGAGTACTCAGCCGCAGGCAGCACACTCCACCTCGGCGACGCCGACATCACCACCGACCCCAACGGGCAACCCATCCAGGCCACCCGCACCTACACCCACCCCGGCGCACCCTCCGTCATTCGCCAGGCCAAGAACGGCAGTGCCACTGGTCACAGGATTTACGTAACGCTGACGGACCACCTTGGCACCGCCACCACCACCGTCGAACAGGCTACCGGGCAACCTGTCACCCGCCGAACCTTCAAACCCTTCGGCGAAACACGCGGTACCAAACCCGCATGGCCGGACAACCGAGGCTACCTCGGCATCGGAATCGACGACACCAACACCGGCCTCACCCACATCGGCGCCCGCGAATACGACCCGTCCGTCGGCCGCTTCATCTCCGCAGACCCCATCATCGACATGGCCGATCCGCTCCAGATGAACGGATACGCCTACAGCAACAACAGCCCCATCAGCTCCAGCGACCCCACCGGCCTCAAACTCGCCTCCATGGGCGACGGAGGAGGCGGTCACTCGGCAGCGAGTTATCTCCTCGGTTCCTCGGATCCGGAAATTCGACGAGCGGGCTGGCATCTCATTTTCCGCAGTCGCCAAAAAGATACCCGCCCGGCAGGAGACTGGAAGGATGCAATTGCTGGCGCCGTGGAGTCCATCGCGGCTGGCGGAGATGCGATCGCAACAGTCACCTTGCCCGGCGGCTACTTCCTGGCACAAGGGCAGGAAAAACTGCGGTACTGGGCAATGGATAAAGTTGGAATTGACCGGAGTTCTGCCGCATTCGGCGATGCTCGCGAGGTAACCGACGCAGCGCAGTTGGCGCTAGGGGCCGGAAGCGCCGCGAAACTCCTGACAAAGGGCGCTGCGGCACTTCTGAAGAAACTTGCACCGAAACTCGTCGACGAAGCGGTAGAGGCGGGTACTTCGGCAGCGAAGGCGGCGGAGCCGCCGAAATGCTTTTTGGCCGGCACTGACATTCTTATGGCTAATGGCGCCGCGAAGGATATTGAAGATATTCGCCCCGGTGATTTGGTGGAGTCGAGAGATCCTGAGACCGGCGAGGAAGGCCCCCGCAAGGTAACCCAACTCATCATTACTGAGGGCAAGAAGCACCTCAATAAGCTGTCGATCGCAACCGAAGACGGAATCGATTCCGTCACGGCTACTCGAGAACACCCGTTCTGGTCTCCATCGGAGAACGAATGGGTCTCTGCCGGCGACCTCCAGCCCGGGATGACGCTCCTCACCGATGACGAGCAGACGGTCATCGTTACCTCCAACAAGGCTTTCACTAAGTACGTCCGAACCTACAATTTCACAGTCGAAGACCTCCACACGTACTATGTACTTGCAGGCAAGATTGCCGTCCTGGTTCATAATGATTGTGGCGAGGAAGCGGCCCGAAAGATTCGGGCTGGTTTGCCGGACCGTCCGAATGGTGAGGGTCCTACGACAGGGCAGCTTGTAGATTCTGCTGGAAATACCCTCCGAGGGCCGACGAGGAGTGGTGGCAATGGCGCCGACGTGTTGGAGGTCGACGGCTTCCTGAAGCAGCCGAATTCTGGAATGACATATATTAACCTTAAGGCGAGATATACGGCTGCGCAGCACCCCGAGACGCAATTTGCTATGTGGATGCGGAACAATGGAGTCAAGAGAGCCGCGGCCGTAATAAACAATAACTACGTGTGCGGGTTTCCGTATGGATGTAAAGCGGCGATTCCGGCTATATTGCCTAAAGGGTATGCTTTGACGATTTATCATGATGGGCCTGAAGGTGTGGAGGTATTGTACGGTAAATCGCAAATTCCACTCGGATAGTATTCCGTCTGGACTGCGTGCTTTTGGTGAGGCGGGTCCAGGCTGAGTATGAGGGTGATGGGCGATGTCGATTACTCGCATGGTCTGGTTTTGCATATTCGACTTCGCCGCGAAACTGATTGCCGTTCTATATCGTAAGGATCCCTCTTTTGAATTATGGAAGGGTCAGTGATTGTGCGCGTTCAATAGTCTGTCAGTGCTTCAGATGGCGGGGTAGGTGCCCGGGTGGGAGGATGTGGCAGGGTGTAGCCGCATACTGACATCTAGTGTCCGGACTGCGATTCCGCAGGATTGTATCGGGTGGCGTATAGTTGGTAACGGTCTAATTGTGATCCAATTGGGTGGTAGGTCTTTGCGGAGAGGATAGTCGGTGAATTATGGATTGAACCCGACCGATCGGGAGCATGTTGAATGGCTGTGTGTGCCATTTTTCGGTGTCGGGCCGCTTCGATTTGGCCAGAGTCATGAAGCCACTATCTCGGCGCTCGGGGAGCCGGTGTCAACCCGCTTTAGGTGCAAGAAAGTGATAAGTGCACGCTTTGGGGAAATCCTGCCGCAAGTCGCGGTCTATTATGATAATTCTGAGCGATTGTCGTGTATTGCAATTGACGCCGAAGTCGGTCCCCAAGTTGTGCTGGGCGGGCTGAAGATGGTTGGGCGAAAACCCTCGGAGCTGGAGGGTGAATTTGTTAAATATGCAAATTCGAGCGGGGTGGAATATGTGTCGGTATCTCAGGAGGGTGATTTCGGCTCAGATGAATTTGGTATAGTTCTGAGGGCTCAGCGATCCGGGGATTTTCTTGCTTCGAGACCTGTTTTTGTGTCGCGGGAATGGAGTGAGTCGGTTTGTGATATGCAAACCGGTTTCGTTCCGGAAGAAGAATGGAGGGTTCGGTAAAATGAGCGGACCTCATGTCACTCACGCTGGCGTAGATGAGATCTGCTCAGTATTGCGCCAATCCCGGAACGGCTCGCACTCGTCGCGCCCGGCGCGATCATACGGGCCAGTTGCATCAGCATGACACTGAGGTCCTGCCAGCCCGGCTCGGAATCCAGATCAGGAGGCAACCTGCCTCCGTCAGGGCGTCAGGTGGCGGACGTGGCTGAATTCATGAGGTTATACCGCTCCACTACCACCCGCCCCACCTCCCCCGCCGC
>NZ_WEGJ01000048.1 GCF_009604385.1 Streptomyces smaragdinus | reverse complement strand
AGCCCCCGGCCCGCCCCCCGACATCGCCGCCGCCGTCGACGAGGCCAAGCGCCTCCTGGGCGAGGCCCGCCTCACCCAGGCGATCGACGTCCTCGGCGGCATCCTCCCCGCCGCCGCCCGCGAACACGGCGAGAACTCCCACGTCGTCCGCGTCCTGCGCAAGCAGTACGCCGCCACCCTCCTGGACGACGGCCAGTACCACCGCGCCCTCCCCGAACTCACCCGCCTCGCCCACGACCGCGCCACCGAGGCCGGCCCCGCCGACCCCCAGGCCCTGCGCTTCCGCTTCGACGCCGCCCAGTGCCGCGAACACCTCGGCGACCTCCCCGCGGCCCGAGCCGAGTACCGCGCCCTGCTGGCGTACGCGGACCCGACCCTGGCGGAGGAGATCCGGGCGCGGCTGTGACGCCCCGACGGCACCGGTCGTTCACACGGGCGACGGACCCGCGACACGCTGAGTCCAGCCGGGGGCGAAAGTCTGCGGCGAATACGCATATCTCCGGCCACCGCGAGGTCCTCCATGCCGTCCCTCGGCCAGTTGTATCCCCTGATCGAAGACGTCGAGCTGCCCGATGACATCCCGTACACCCAGTGCAGCCGCTTCGAGCTGAAGTTCCTCTACCTGATCGGGCGGCACCGGGTGTCCGGCACGGGGGAGCTCGTCGAACTCGGGTCGGGCGGAGGCGGGTCGACGTACGCGTTCGCGCGCGGGCTCAGCCACAACCTGGACTTCGACCGGAGTACGGGGCGGCTGCACGCGTACGACTTCTTCCGGGTCGGCAAGGGGACGTTCGCCACGCCGAAGTTCTTCAGGGGCGGGAAGGCGCCCGAGGGCGAGAGCTCGTTCCTGGACGACTTCCGGGCGGCCCTCGGGTCACACATGGATTTCATCGAGATCCACGCCGGTGACATCTGGGAGACGTCCGACCCGTCCGACACCCGGCCGATCGACTTCCTGCACATCGACATCGCCAAGACGGAGAACGTCTGGCGCGCCGTCGCCGAGCGGTTCCTGCCCCGGCTGCGCGAGGGCTCGATCGTGCTGCACCAGGACTTCGCCAGCCCCCGGCTGCCGTGGCTGCACTACAGCACCGGGCTGCTGCTGCCGTACATCGAGATCGCCGGGGCGCCGATCCGCTCGACGCTGGCCTTCGAGGTCGTCCGGCCGATCCCGGACGAGGTGCTGGACCGGATCGCGGGGGACGCGTTCACGCTGGAGGAGAAGCAGGCGCTGATCTCCCGCGTGCAGGAGCACGTCGACATCGACTACAGCGAGAAGATCCCGTTCAAGTCGGTGCTGGAGCTCGCCAAGGCCTTCACGGCGCACTACGCCGGCAAGCACAGGCAGGCGTGGCAGATCGCCGCGCCGCTGCGGGAGGTGCCGTATCTGGCGGCGCACCGCACGGACCACTTCGAGCAGCTGCAGCGGGAGCTGACCAAGGCCGCCGCTCCGGCCGCGCGCCGCCCGGCGTCCCCGGCGCGCAAGCTGGCGCGGATGGTGAAGCGGGCCGTCACCCGCTGAGCGGGCGTACGAAACGGGCCGGCCCCCGACAGCGGGGTCCGGCCCGTTTCGTCACGCGGTCACGCCGCGAACAGCGCGTTCAGCTTCGCCGCGTTCTCCCGGGTGACCTCCCACAGGGGCTCCTGGAGCCGGTGGACGTCCGCGATCGCCGCCTCGTTGTCCCGGATCAGGCCGACGGCCTTCTCCGTCAGCAGCTCGCCGAGCCTGCGGTCGTGCACCGAGACGCCCCACTCCGGGCGGCCGATGTCCTGGAGGAAGTACGCCATCTTCGGGTGCGAGATCAGGCTGATGATGGGCGTGCCCACCCCGAACGGCACCATGCCGGCGTGCCCGCGCATCCCGATGACCAGCCTGGTGTTCGCGTACCCCGCCCGCAGCTGATCGGTGTCCCAGTCGTACATGGGCTCCACCGGCAGCGAGATCCCGTACACCCGGCGCAGGTCGTGGACGAACCGCTCGTCGTCCAGCGCGTGCGCCGCGTACCGCACCTCGGCGTGGTCCCCGAGCGCCAGGACGGCCTGCGCCATCTGCTCCACGAACTGGTCGTAGTCGTAGCCGAAGCGCAGCCCGGCCCGGTCGTACGCGCAGTTCAGCAGCACCGTCTCGGCCCGGCGTACGGGGTCCTGCCAGCCGGGGACGATGTGCCGGCTGACCGTCGTCGGACAGGGCTGGAAGACGACCCGGTCGCGCAGCTCCGCCGGCAGCAGCTCGCGGACCTTGTCCACCGAGCCGTGGTTGCGCAGCCCGAAGAACGACGACTTGGCGGCGAGGAGCTTCAGGGACTCCGTGAACCGGGTGCGGGTGTACGACTGCCCGTCGAAGGCGTTGTAGCCGACGGCGAACACCGCGAGCGGCACGTCGATCCGCTTCAGGAGGTCGTCGGGGACGTTCCACTGCCAGGCGCTGTTGCCGTTCGGCATGGTGTCCGGGATGAACAGCCCGCCGCCGCCGATGACCAGCCCGCGGCGCCGGTTGATCTCCCGCAGCGCCTCCTCGGTGAGCATCCGGTGGGCGTGCTGGGAGTGCCAGCGGGCGGGGCCGGTCTCGGGGCCGAAGCACTGGCGCACCGACTCGGGGAGGATCTTGTCGCCGGCGTTGCCCTGGCGGTCCATGTAGAACGCGACGTGCGCCAGCTGGTCGCCCGGCACCGGTGCCTGGCCGGAGGGGGCGGGGGAGCCGGAGGTGCGTTTGTACATGATCCGGCACTTGCGGTCCACCACGCTGTCCGAGCCGAGGCCCTGCAGCGCGTACGCGTGCGCCGCCTCGTCGTCGCCGCGTACCCAGGACATCTCGGCGAGGCGCCCGAAGACGCGGGAGGAGGTGCCGGCCTCGGCGGTGGCGAGCAGCAGCCGGGCCTCCGCCTCGTCGTAGCGGGAGGTGGCGGCCAGGGCGATGCCCAGCAGCTCGTGCGGGCGGGAGCGCTGGGCGGGCAGCCGGCTGCGGGTCAGCAGCCGGACGGCCTCCTCGTAGCGGCCCTTGTCCAGGTACGCCTGTGCCACGTCGCACAGCGCGTCGGTGTCGCCGCCGCGGGCGACCAGGTCCTTGCCGAAGTGGATCAGCAGGTCGGGGTGGCGCTCGCCCTTCAGGGCCAGGAACTCGGTGATGAACTGGGCGTGGTTCATCCGGTACCGGTGCCAGGCGGCCTCCGCCACGGCGTAGCCGGACTCGCCGCCGTTCCACGGCTTGTGGCGGCCGGTGAAGTGGAGGATCGCGATGTCGTCCGGGAGCGGGTCGTCGCCCTGCGCCCGCCGCTTGACGTAGTTGTACTTGGCGTCCAGGCGGATGAACTCGTTCTCCAGCAGGGCGTTGAGGATGCCCTGGTCGTGCTTGTCGAGCTCGTACTTCCCGGACCGGCCGGTCTCGTCGACGATCGCGGCGAACTCGTCCGTCAGGAACTCGCGCTGGATCACCAGCAGCCCGCTGTTCAGCTTGGTCTGCTGGTGGTGGAACTGCGGGACGGCGGCGAAGCCGTGCCGCAGCTCCATCAGCTCGCTCAGATCGCCCAGGACCACCATGTCGGTGTCGAGGGTGATGATGGTGTCGTAGTCCCGGATCCGGAAGACGTCGAGGATGAAGTACGCCTTGCGGACCAGGTAGTTCTCGGGGTCGCCCTTGACGAACTCGTCGTAGTGCGACGGCACCACGGGCCGCGCCACGATCCGCGGGTGCAGCTTGCGGATCGCGGTGAGGGAGGACGGCTGGAGGTCGTCGTAGAGGACGATGAAGTCCTCGCAGATCCCCGGGTTGGTGAGGGCCAGACTGCGCAGCAGGTTGAGGAACCCGGGCAGATAGTTCTCGTCCACGTACGAGGCGAACGCGATGCGGCGCTTGCCGGTGAGGTTCATCGGAGGGAGATCCTGTTCTCGGTCACGTCCGTGGCGCGGGCCATGACCCACTCCTTCTCCAGCTGGTAGCCGTGGACGGCGGTGACGGGCAGCTTCATCGCCTCCGGCAGCCGGTAGGCGCCCGTCTCGTAGAAGTCGAAGCCGAACAGGTCGAGCTTCGGGCTGACGTTCAGGAAGTCCAGCAGCCACAGCATGTTGAAGCCGCTGGTGGGGATCGGCGGCCAGTCCGCCTCGCCGAGCTTGCCGATGTCGCGTACGGGCCAGCGCAGCTGACCGTCGTTCACGTACTGCTGGGCGCCCGGGACCAGGCGGCGGCGCAGGGACTGCTTCCAGCCGTGGTAGGTGCCGCTGAAGACGAGCCGGGTGGTCACCTTGTGGGCCCAGTTGAAGTTGTGCAGGTGGATCGTCGCGTGGATGTCCGTCTTCGTGCCCGTGTTCGGGGCGTCGAGCTTGAAGGAGTTGAAGCGGACGACCAGGTCGTACGAGTCGATCTCGGCGCCCGCCCCGCTCTTCGCCACCCGCTGGGAGTTGGCGACCAGGCAGATGCTCTTGCCGGTGATCTGATTGCGGAAGTCGCCGAGGCTCAGCACCTCCGTGCCGCCCAGCAGCGGGTCGGGCGCCGGGTCGAGCGTGCGCAGCCGGCGGTCCTCGGCGTACAGGCGGATCAGCGGGCGGGCGGCGGCCAGGCCGCTGTCCGCCGCGAGCGGTCCGAGGTCCAGCAGGTCGGTGAGCGCGGAGCGGATCTGCGGCGCGGGCCGGCCCTGCTCGTTCATCACCACCAGCGACGCCACCAGATACGGCAGCGCCCGGTCCCGCTGCCCGGCCTCCACCAGCGCCAGGCCCTCCGCCCACAGCTCGGCGTCCGGGCTGTCCGCGCCGCGGCCCGAGGCCAGCTCACGGGACGTGGGGTACTCGTCCTGCAGCAGCCTCAGCATCGCCTCCAGCCGCTCGCCGCTGTCCCTCAGCCGCGCGATCTTCGCGTCGGTGCCGCGGGCGTCGGCGGGGGTGAGGTCCAGATAACGCTGGTGCGCGCCGATGGCGCCCTCGTCGTCGCCCATCGTCTCCAGTACGGAGGCCCGCAGCCGCCAGCCGATCCGCGAGGTGGGCTTGGCACCCAGCACGGTGTCGGTGATCAGCAGCGCGAGGCGCAGCTCGTCGGGCTCCTTGACGTCGATGGCCTTGTCGCCGACGACGATCAGCGCGTTGAGCAGCTCGGGCGTCTTGTGGGCCCACGTGGACCGGCCCGACGCCACCGCCCGCGACTTCGACGAGTCCGCCATGCCGGCGGCGTACGCCACCATCAGCGAGCGGATGGCGTCGGCCAGCCGGTTCTTGCGGAAGTTCAGGTTCTTGTTGAGCTTGATCTCGTGCTGGGCGCAGGCCCGCACGCATTCGGCCAGGGTGACCGACTGGTCCAGTTCCGCCGGCCGGGGCCGGGGGATCAGACGCTTTCTCTCCAGCCAGAGGGATACCTTGGCCATGCCGCTCCAAACGGATCAAAGGGAAGTCGCCGGCCGGGTTGCTCCCGGGTGAACGCGCGATCCCCGGGCCGGTGAGAGAGTCAAACTAGGCAGACGCGGTGTCGGGCTCGTGAACAACCGGCAACGCACCCCCTAACGCACGCCGTTGCGTACCTTCCGGGCGACCGAACGCGCCCGCCGCGCGGCCGGCAGCAGCCGCCGGGCGACCGGACCGCGCACCACCCCGCCGGGCAGCCCCAGCCTGGTCAGCCGGCCCCGGCCGATGTAGCGCGCCGTCTCGGTGCCGGACGCGGCCCGCAGCCACTCCTCGGCCTGCGGGCGCAGGTCCCGCATCCGGCCGGGCTGCATGCAGAAGCCCACCGTGTGCAGGAGCGCCTGCAGCTCGCCCGTCCGCGCCGCGTCCGGGTCCGGGACTTCGGCGGGGGCGCCGAGCTCCGGGACCAGGGCGTCGATGATCGTCACCGGGACGCGGTTGCTGTTCTGGAACGGGCGCAGCCGCAGCAGCAGCAGCTCCGTACCGGACCGCGCCACCGGCAGCCCGTACAGCCGCGACGCGGTGATCATCGCGGTGGAGAAGCAGCCCACGACCAGCCGCGGCGCCAGCCGCCCGTACAGCGCCTCCGCGAGCATCGGCTGCCGTACGACCGTCAGCCGCGCCCCCGCCTCCGCCGCGGCCCGCTCCAGTGCGAGGGACTGCCGGGCCGGGGCCGTCGGATGCGGCTTGAACAGCACGGACGTGTGCCCGGCCGCCGCCGCCCCGCGCACCATGCCGGCCAGCATGTCCTCCTCCTCCTGCTGGGTGAGGATGTTCAGCGCGGCCAGATACTGCCCCAGCACCACCGCCGTCGGCGCCTCGCCCGCGCTGTCGCGGATGTCGACGGGCGCCGCGATCTCGTCGAGGACCTTGCGGAACGCGTCGTGCGGCACCAGCTCCGCCGGTACGCCGTGCTCGGTGAACAGCAGGGGACTCAGACCCGGTACGAGGTCCAGGTGCAGCAGCCGGCGGATGCGGCGGGCCAGCGGGGACGGGAGCGGGTCGCGGGTGGGGCCGTAGCTCATCAGGCCGTCCGCGTACACGTGCAGCGCGGCGTCCGTGAAGATCGCCGCCAGGGCCTTGGCGGGGGCGGCGGTCACCGATTCGACGACCAGCTCCAGCGGGCCCTCGCCCAGGCCCCACGAGGCGCGGAACATCCGCTGCCACAGCGGGGCGTCCTGCTCCTCGGGCGTCCACTGGCTCGGATGGTGCGGGGCGATCTCCCGGTTCCAGTCGACGACCGCGTCGAAGCGGTCCGCGAGCGCCGCGAAGCCGTCCATCTCCGACAGCTGCACCGCCGTTTCGGGGATCGCCGCGTTGTTCGACACCAGCAGGACCCGGTGGGGGGTCTCCTCGTCCTCGTACGGGCCGAACTGGCCGCTGTCCAGGGCCGCGGCCAGGGTGGCCGTCCCGTACAGCGTGGAGACCTCGAAGAGCTGGGTGGAGCGGAGGTGCGAGTACACGTTCAGGCGGCTTTCTTCGTCGGTCGGTCGGCGCGGCGCGGGCGCAGCCGGCCCAGCAGCCGGGCCCGGTCGTCGTCCATCCCCGCGAGCACGGCGTCCAGGACGTCCTGCGGCATCCGCTCCAGCGCCTCGGCGGACGCCTGCCGCAGCCGGCGGGCGGCGGCGGGCTCGTACCGCTCGGCGTTGTTGGCGTGGAAGGCGATCAGCGCGCAGAACGTACGCACCGCCTTGGGCAGGAAGCGGTCCGCCTCCGGGTCGGCGAGCACGGCGCGCAGCATCTCCTCGTGCGCCGGGATGAAGTCGAGCTGGCGGTCGTCGCGGATCTGCGTGAGGGACGTCGTCACGCCGCGCCGGTAGAACGTACCCAGCAGCCCCGTCACGGCGAAGGTGTCCGCCGTCAGATGCAGCCGCCACGTCCACAGCCGGTCCTCGGCCGTCCGCAGATCGGGCGCGAAGCGCATCCCCCCGTCGGCGAACAGCTCACGCCGGTAGATCCCCGCCCAGACGAACGGGTAGTCGACCATCGTCTCCATGTCCGCCGGCGCGATGGCGTCCCGCGCCCGCAGCACGGTGTCCCGCACCCGGGCCGGCGCCTGCTTCACCTCGCGCTTGCGGCCGTGCACCCGGACGTGGTCCGTACGCACGAAGTCGACGCCCAGCGTCTCGATCCGGTGCAGCAGCTCCGCGAGATGCCCCGGGCCGTACCAGTCGTCGCCGTCGAGGAACGTCAGATACGCGCCCTCCGCCGCGTCGATCCCGCTGTTGCGGGCGCGGGCGATGCCCTGGTTCGTGTCGTGTCTGACCAGTCTGGCTCTCGGGATCTCCGCCACCGCCCGGTCGAGGATCCCCCCGGTGTCGTCCGTCGAACAGTCGTCGACCAGGACGAACTCTGTGTCGGGCGAGGCGTTGCGGGCCAGGGAGCGCAAGGTGTCGGGGGCGAACTCCTGCACGTTGTGGAAGGGCACGATCACGGAGAGGCGGGGCGTGGGGTGGGGCACCAGCGCAGGGTAACGAGGCTGTCCAGGGGCTGGATGTTGGCCGGGCGACCGGCAGGTGAACTCTCGGTGTCAGTCCGTCAGCCCTGCGCCAGCCGGTCGCCCAGCGGGCTGCGGCGGTAGAGGACCTGGCGGCCGGCGCGGGCCTTCGCGACGAGGCCGGTGGCGTGCAGGACGCGCAGGTGCTGGGAGACGGCGCTGGGGGTGACCTCGAGGCGGCGGGCCAGCTCGACGGTGGGGAGGGGGTCCTCGAGGAGGGTGAGGAGGCGGGCCCGGGGGGCGCCGAGGAGGTCCGTCAGCGCCGTCCGGCCGGGGGGCGGTGCCGTCTCCCGGAGGGTGGCCACGCCGCGGCTCGGATAGACGAGGCTCGGGGACTCCTCCGGGCTGACCGGCGGGGCGGGCTTGTGGGCGAAGACCGAGGGGATGAGGAGCAGGCCGCGGCCGCTCGCGGTGACGCGGTGTTCGCTGATCATCTGCTCGACCTGCAGTTCGCCGGCGTGCCAGCGGAGGTTGGGGTGCATGTCGGCGAAGAGCAGCCGGGCGCCGCCGAGGGCCAGGCGGCGGGCGCGGTACGTCATGTCGGCCTCCAGGACGCGGCGCATCTGGGGCCAGAGGGGTTCCAGGGCGGTTTCCCAGTAGCGGTGGAGGACGGTGCAGATCGCGTCGCGTAGGTCTTCGACGTGTGCGTCGTCCTTCAGCGCTTTGTGGAGCGGCCCGGGGAGGGGGTCCGGAGCGTGGGCCAGGAGCAGGTCGTGGCGGACACGGGCGGCTTCGGTCCGGCGGACGTCGGCCAGCTCCTCCGCGAAGTCCGGCTCGAAGCCGCGGGGGTTGGGGGTGAGGAAGTCGGGGAGGGTGCGGCGGCGGGCGACGAGGGACATGAGGAGGTCCCGGTCGGGGCCGATCCGGCTGAGGACCGACCTGCGCCACGGCAGGTGGAGCGCCGAGAGGCCGGGGTCCTGGAGGACGCGGAGGCTGAACAGCGTCTCGTGCAGGGGAGAGAGGGCGAAGCGGGTGTCGGCCAGGTCCTCGACGCCGAGGGTGAAGACGATCATTAAGCTCCAGGCTACATCGATTGGCGGGCGGTCGATGGTCCCGTGGACTTACGGCCATGACAACAGCAACGGCCCTTGTCGCCGTCGCCGGGTTCCCGGACCTCGATGACAGCGCCGCCACGGTCGCCGAGCCCGGGGGTGCGGTGTGAACCGGCGCCTCACGCTGCTCCTCTCGCTGACGTGCGGGGTGGCGGTGGGCAACATCTACTTCCCGCAGGCGATCGTGCCGCTGATCGCCGCGGGGCTGGACACGTCGCCGGGGTCCGCCTCGCTGGCGGTGACCGCCACCCAGGCCGGCTATACGGCGGGGATGTTCCTGCTGGTGCCGCTGGGGGACCGGCTACGGCACCGCCCGTACCTCGTGGTCCTGCTCTGTCTGACGGGCGCCGGGCTGCTGGCGGCCGGGTGCGCGCCGTCGCTGCCGGTGCTGGTCGCGGCGAGTGCGCTGGTCGGGCTCACCACGGTGGCCGCGCAGATCGTGGGCCCGCTCGCGGCGGGGCTGGTGGCGGACGAGCGGCGGGGGGCGGTGATCGGGACGCTGCTGAGCGGGTCCATCGGCGGGATGCTGCTGGCGCGGACGTTCAGCGGGACGCTGGGGGAGTGGCTGTCGTGGCGGGCGCCGTATCTGGCGGCGGCGTCGGTCGTCCTCGTACTGGCCGCCGTCCTGTCCCGCACGCTGCCGTCGACCACGCCGTCCACGTCGCGCCCGTACCCGTCCCTGCTGGCGGAACCCCTCCGCCTCCTCCTGGCCGAACGCGCCCTGCGCCGCTCCTGCGTCTACCAGGCGACGGTCTTCGCGGGCTTCTCGGCGGTCTGGACGGCCGTGGCCCTCCTCCTCACGGGCCCCGCGTACGGCCTGGGCGCGGAGTCGGTGGGCCTGCTGGCCCTGGTCGGCGCGGCGACGATGCTGGCCACCCCGCGGGCGGGCCGCCTGGTCGACCGCCACGGCCCGGACCGGATGACGGCGGCATGCGTCGTGGCGGTCCTGACCTCGGCGGCGGTCCTGCTGCCCGGGACCCTGGGCGCGGCCCCGGGCCTTGCCGCCCTGATCGCCGGCACCCTCCTGCTGGACGTCGCGATGCAGTCGGGCATGGTCGCCAACCAGTCCCGCGTCTACGCCATCGACGCGAACGCCCGGAGCCGCCTCAACACGGCGTACATGACCTGCGCCTACCTGGGCGGCACCGCGGGCTCCTGGCTCGGCGCCCACGCGTACGTCACGGCGGGCTGGCCGGGGGTCTGCGGGCTGCTCGCGACGCTGGCGACGACGGCTCTCACGTACCACGGAGCCACCCGCCGCCGTCAGTTCAGCGAGGCCCGCCCCTGCCACCCGAGCGACAGCGCGGTCTCCTGACCGGTGTAATGACACACGTCGCACATAGTCCGCAGCAGCGCCCCGTGGAACCGCGTCCGCCCCGTGTCCCCACAGACCTCACACGTCTGCTGCGCCAGCGCCTCGATCTCCGTCCGCAGCGCCCCCGCGGTGTCGGCCCAGTCCCCGTCGAACTCCCCGTACTCGTCGAACCGATCGGCGATGTACATCTGCAACCCGCCGAGCTTGGCGGTCAGTTCCTCCAGCCGGTAATCCGGCGCCAGCCGCACAAGCCGCTCATGCAGCCCCATCAGCAGAGGCTGCCACCCCGGCTCGACCTCACCCACCAGAGCGGGAATCTGCCGGTCGCTCTCCACACTGGCCGGCGCGTAAGTACTCATAGCCAATAGTGTCCCTCATGCCACTGACAGTCCCGATCCCGGCACCCGGGAACGCCGATGGGGAGGCAGACGCGTGCCGGCGGCAGGCGTACCGGTTCGCGGGAGTGGCTACGCGGTCGCGGCGAACAGTTCATCGATCGCCACCCGGACGGATTCGTCCTCGGTGAAGGCCCGCCAGCCGCCGGAGTAGTGGAGCCTCCGGTCTCCGGCCGCCACGTCGCGCAGCAGGTCGGCGGCGGGCCGGGCCGCGGGGCCGATCCGCGCCAGATAGCGCAACGCGGGCAGCATGACCGGGAAGAAGGTCCCTTCCGCCAGATCCCGCACCGCCTCCAGGAGGGCCGGGACGGTGCTCTCCGTATCGCCGGTGGCCGCCCACAGGGCGTGTGCGGCCTCCACGCGGATCCAGGTGTCCCGGTCATTGACCATCGGCCGGATCCGATCCGCGAAGGGAGCGGCGTGCGAGCCGAGATCGGCCAGCTTGCGCAGGGAGGGGTGCGGGAAACGCCCCCCGACGGCCGCAGGCCCCAGCACGCTCAACACCGGTTCCCGCTCCCCGCCGACCCGCAGATACGCCCACGCGGCGAGCTCCGCGTCCGCGCCGGAGTCCGGGGCGGACGACCGGGCCAGCAGCAGCTCGCGTCCGCCGTTGCCCGCCGGCCCGATTCCGGCCAGGGCCGTCGCCGCCGCCGTCCACCTCTCGTCGTCCTCCAGTAGGTCGAGCAGTTGCGGAACCGCGGACTTCGCGGCAGGTCCCCAGGCGGCGAGCACGTCGCAGAGCTGCTTGCAACCGACGACCTCCGGGGCCTTGCCGAGCCGGTCACGGATCGACGGCAGCAGCCGGGCCGCGTGCTCCGGGACCTGAGTCAGCACCTCATGGAGAGCGGGGAGGGCGGGGAAGTGGGGCGAGTGACCACTGCCGAAATGGGCGGAGGCCGACGCGAAGCCGGACCGGGCGACGCCTCTCACGCGCTCGGCCAGGGCCGGCACGCAGCGCGGATCGTTCATCCGGGCAAGGGCCCAGAGCGACGCCTCGGCGACCGTCTCTCCCGTCCGCGTGTTCCGGGCAGCGGTGTCTTCGAGCAGCCCGGCGACCGCGTCGGCATGGGCGGCGGCCACGGGGCCCAGGCAGGCCAGCAGCTCAACTGCCCTGTACCGCACTTCGGTGACCGGATCGTCCAGCCGATCCGCGATGGCCGGCAGCAGCACCTCCGCCGGTGAACGCCACTGCGCCAACAGCCCGCCCGCCTGCGTCAGGCCGCCGACCCGCTGCTCCTCGTCGTGGTGGTCGGCCAGCAGGCCCAGCGCGAAGGCGGGGGAAGCGCTCGTGTAGAGCGCGGCGGTCCAGTATTGGACCCCGCGCGCTCCGCCGGCCACCGAGCTGGAGCGCTGCCACAGCTCCGCACTCGGAGCCCGGATCGCGTCCAGTACGACCTCCAGTCGGCTCTCGGCCAGACCCGGGTCGTGGGGCGCGAGCGCGTGTACGGCCGCGAGACGGAGCTGGGGCTCGGGAGAGTCGAGCAGCGAGCGAAGGAGGGCGCCGGCCTCGTCGGCCCGGTTGCCGGCAGGTTCCCTGGTGACCGCCCGGCCCAGAGCGAGGGTCAGATCAAGACGGTTCACGAGGTCACGCTCAACCTGCCAACAGCGCAGGAGCGCGGGCAGCAGGAGATGGCCCGGGCTGTCGCAGTCGCTGACGACATCTGCGGCGGACCGCCGGATTCCCGGATCGGGATCGGTCAGCAGATCGAGTACCTCGGGCAGCACCTGTTCCCATGCCGGGGGCCAGCCGGGGTCCAGAAGCCGATCGGCGACCCGCCCGGATTCCGCCGCGAGACTCGCCACCAGCCCCAGTACCGTGCGGCGGCACCGCACGCGGGCGTCGGCGGCCAGGCGGAGCAGAAACGGCAACGCGGCCGACGCGGCGGAACAGATCCAGCCACCCTGGTGGTACAGCAGATTGTGCAGCTCGTCCGCTGCCTCCTCCGCGTCCTCAGGGCTTGGCCCCGCGCATCGGTGCAGCAGACCCGGCACGTCCTCGGCGGATCCGTAATTGTGCTTCAGACCGGCCCAGCCGATCTCTTCCAGCCCCTCCCACATGCGCGTGACCATACCGTCGGCCCCGAACACAGGCATGCGGGATTTGCTTCCGGGAGGGGGTCGTCAGACGGCCAGCACCTGCCGGAGGTTCCGTACGGCCGGCTCGCGGTGATGCTCGGCGGGGATCGCCCGGTACAGGTCCAGGGCCCGGGTGTGCGTCAGGCCGGTGCGGTAGCCGGGAGGCAGGGCTTCCAGTGCGGCGGAGGCCTGGTGGCACGCCGTGGCCGGGTCGCCTTTCTTGTGTGTGCAGACTGCGGCGTCGATCTGGATGAGGGCTCTGGTCATACGGCTGGCCGGGGCCGAGAGCTCCAGCGCGCGGCTCTGGCTCTCGCTCGCCCGGTGGGTGTCGCCGAGTGCGGTCAGGGCGTGACTGAGGTGGACGTGGTGTTTCTGCTCGCAGTGGCCGAACCAGGTGTCGGCGTGCTCGTTGCCGTCGAGGCGGTGCATGAGCCGGTCCGCGTCGGCGATCGCGGCACGCGCCCGGTCGTCCTGGCCGGTCAGTGCGTAGGCGCGGGCGGCGACGGCGGCGGCCAGCGTGGCGACGGCGGCGCCGGCGGCTTGGCGGGCGCGCTCGGCGAGGTCGGCGGCGGCACGGGGAGCGCCGTAGTTGAGGGGCACCATCGCCTCGCGGGCGAGGATCCACGCGTACAGCCGGCGGTCGCCGGACTCGCCCGCGGCACGGGCGGCGGTCATGAACCAGGTGCGGGCCTCCTTGCGCTCGCCCAGGTCGTGCAGCACGACCGCGGCCATACCCGCCATCTGCCCGGCCGCGCGGCACAGCCGACTGCGGGTGCCGACCGGTTGCGGATGCTGGAGCAGAGGGCGGATCTCGGTGAAGTCGACCACCAGGTCGGCCAGCACTCGGGCGGGATCCTGGCCCTGGTAGCCGTAGCCGTAGCTTTCGGTGGCCGCTTCGATGTCGTCGACATCGGTGGGTGTGTGTCCGGTGAGGGCCTGGTCGAAGGACTGGCGGGCAGCGGTGAGTGCGGTGATCGCGCTGCCGGTGAGCCCGGCGGCGAGTGCGCCTCGCAGTAACTGGCGGCGCTTCATGAGGTCGTCTCCATTGCTGAGCTCCGTGCTGGACCTGACGGTTGCTTCCCAGGGTCGCGCAGCGAGACCCATGAGCACACCAGGGATGTGAAGCCCGTCGGCGATGCGCTCGACGGTCTCGAGCGCGGTCACCGTTGCCATGCCGCGCGCGACTTTGCTGACCCTCTCCGTCTTCATGCCGCAGGCTTCGGCGATTCGGTTGAAGCTCATCCCGGCGGCGTTGGCTGTCGAGAAGAGGGCGGAGAAGTCACGGCCTGCGAGCGCTCGTCGTAATGCCGGGTCGCGCAGCAACTCCTGCGGCAGCGCGACCGGTGTCGGTGGTGGGGCCACGGTGTCTCCCCTGCTGGTCGTGGGCAGGCTCGGTGACCACGGTGGGGATCCCATCGTGGGGTTGGAGGCCACCGTACTTGCTACTTCACTAGTGAAATGTTCGCGCGGAGAGGGCGCCCCTGTCCGACGCGGATGCAATCGACGTGGCCTCAGAGGGGGCATCCCCGTGTTCGCCGGCGGTCACGTCAGCCGAAGACGCCGTCCATTCCGGCAGGTCCTGGGTACTGCCGGCCGGGATGGACGGCTCGTCGAGTGAGGAGCTGATCCGATTGACGTGCCGCGAGCAGTCCGCTCCCGCTGGACCGCCGCCCTCGGCGAGAGGGACGGAGGTCCGATCCGAAGATCCCCGCAAGCGGTGGGGGATATCACCGGATCGGGTGATGACGGTGGCGATTCCGATCGAGTCGGCCCGTGTGGGTGGCGTACGCAGGGAGATGGTCGCGGCCCTCGAGCGCTGGGGGCTGGACGCCGTCGCCGACGACGTGGCGCTCGTCGCGAGCGAGCTGGTGTCCAACGCGGTGCGTCATGCTTCGGCGCGGGAGGTTCAGGTCGGCTTGTGGGCCACGCCGGAGACGGTCGTGGTGGAAGTCGTCGACGACGCGCCTCAACCGCCGCGGTATGTGATTGCCGCCGCGGAGGACGAGCGGGGGCGTGGTCTGCAGATCGTCGATGCCCTGGCGAGCTGTTGGGGCTGGAGGCGCTGTGGCAGCGGAGGGAAAGCCGTGTGGGCCGAGTTGGCGATCCCCGTGCCGGAGACGGGCGGCCGAAACAGGTGGATAGCGTGAGAGCCGTCGGCGGGTAAGGAGGCATGGTGATGGGCGTCAGGCGTCGGGAGATTTCCGGGCGGGAGTGGCGGGACGCCGGGCTGATCTGGGATTTCCATCTGATGCGGCATGCGCTGCGGCCGTGTTCGGTCGCCGTGGGGCTCGGCAGCCATGACCTGGGTGTGGCCGAGCAGACGGCTCGGCTGTTCCGTCGCGGGCTGGCGCCAGTCGTGGTCTTCACCGGGGGCAACAGCCCTACGACGCGGGAGAGGTTCCCGCGCGGCGAGGCGGTGCACTACCGGGAGCGGGCCCTTGAGCTGGGGGTGCCGGAAGCCGCCGTGCTGGTGGAGCCGCGTGCGGCCAACACCGGGCAGAACGCCGTCTTCGCACGGGAGATGCTGGTCGCGGCGGGCGTCGGGGTGGAGTCCGTGCTCGTGGTGTGCAAGCCGTACGAGGAGCGGCGGTCGTACGCCACCTTCCGGAAGGTGTGGCCCGAGGTGGAGGTGCTGTGCTCGTCGGAGCCCGTGGGGCTGCGGGAGTACGCCGACGGGATTGGGGACGCCAAGAAGGTCATCGACATGCTGGTGGGCACGCTGCAGCGGGTGATGGAGTATCCGGCCCGGGGTTTCACGGTCGTTCAGGACGTCCCGTCGGATGTGGCGGACGCGTTCGAGCGGCTGGCCGGCGGTGGGTTCGACAGCCGGCTGCTGCCCCGTTGATCCGACGGGGTCAGGGAGCTGCGGAGTCCGGGAGTTCGAACGTGTAGCTCCAGCTGAAGCGGCTGGCGGCGTGGACACCTGTCGCGTACTCGATGACGGTGCCGTCCGCTGTGCGGGTGGTCCGGCTGAGTTCCATGACCGGCTCGCCGGGCGGCAGCTGCAGCCGCTCGGTCTCGGCCGGGGTGGGCATGCGGGCGTGCAGCGCCTCCGTCATGTGGTGCGGCTCCAGGCCGAGCTCGTGGAAGACACGGAATCCGCCGCCGGGTCCGGCGGGTCCGGGTGCGGGGTCGACCAGGCGGGTGCCCTCCACGTGGCTCGGGCGGTAGTAGCTGGTCAGGGTGTGGGTGGGCTGGTCGTCGTCCCTGATCAGCCGTGCCCGCTCGTACACCTCCGCGCCCTCCGGCACCCCGAGCGCGGCGGCCACGACGGGGGCGGCGGGCACCTTGCGTACCGTCTGCGTCTGGTCGCCGCGCCGGTACGGCCGGCCCGAAGCAACACGGTCGGCGACGAACGCGACCTCGTCGCCGTCACGCCACCTGGCCTTGTCGTACCGCTGGATCCCCAGGCGCTTCATCGGCGGGCGGGTGCGGACGAAGACGCCGCCGCCCTGACGGCCGGTGACCAGCCCGGTGTTCTTCAGCCGGATGATCGCCTGGCGGATCGTCTCGCCGGTGGTCGCGTAACGGGCGGCGAGCTCACGAGTGGTGGGGAGCCGGCCGTCGTCCTCGTACGCGCCGGACTCGATCTCCGCCCGGAGTTCGTCGGCGATGCGCTGGGCGAGCGGCCTGGGGTCTGCTGCCGTCATGGCGCCACACCCTAAGGCACGCCTGCAAAGAGGTATGCGCGCCGATTCCGGACAAGGCGTTCTTGTCCGGGCGTGATCCCCGGGTGAAGATCGAACCCATGAGCCGTGTCTATGACGACGAGCGACTGGCCGGTGCCTACGAGCGCGGCAACGAGATGCCCGAGAGGGCCCTGCGGGCCTGGGTGGAGTTGATCGGGTCCTTCGCGCCGCGGTCGGCGCCGGTCATCCTTGAGGTCGGGGCGGGGACCGGGGTGTTCTCGGACGCCATGGCGCGGTGGATCGAGGGGAGTGAGGTGGTGGGGGTCGATGCTTCCGAGGCGATGCTCGGTGAGGCGCGGCGGCATCATTCGTGTCCCGGGGTGCGGTATCTGCCGGGGGAGGCGGAGGCGCTGCCTGTCGGGGCGGGGGGATTCGATCTGGCGTTGATGTCCCGCGTGATCCATCACATTCCGGATCGGGTGGGTGCGGGGCGGGAGTTGGTGCGTGTGTTGCGGGAGGGCGGGCGGGTGGTCGTGCGGACCACGTTCCGGGAGCGGCTGGACGCGGCGGTGTACGACTACTGGCCACAGCTTCGGGCGAGCGATGCGCGGCGGTTTCCGGGGGAGGCGGAGGTCGTCGAGGATTTTGTCGCCGCCGGGCTCGTGCTGGAGGAGGTCACGTCCTTCGCTCAGCCGGTCGTGGCGAATTTGGCGGAGTATCACGCACGGCTGGTCGGCCGGCCGCAGTCGAAGTTCAACTGCCTTACCGACGAGGATTTCCGGCAAGGCCTTGCCCGGCTGGAGACCGCGGCCGGGGGCGAGGACACCGGACCGGTTCTCGAGCGGTATGACGTGGCGGTGTTCTCCCGGCCGTGACCTGTTACTCCGGCGACAGCCCTCGATAGCGCCGCCACGCGTCGAGTCCGTCGGCCACGAAGGGGTGGCGCCGGACGGCCTGCTCGAACTCCGGCGGGGTGAGCCAGGTGTGCCAGGCGATTTCCGCGGGGTCCATGGTGGGTTCGTCCGTGATCACCGCCTCGTGGAGGCCCAGCCAGTACGGGCTGATCGCGCCGGGGCACAGGAACTTGAGGACGAGTCTCGGGGATGCCGTGACGCCCAGTTCCTCCGCGAGTTCGCGGGCCGCCGCCGTCTCGTAGGACTCGCCCACGTTCACGGCTCCGCCCACCAGCCAGTTGTACTGGCCCGGGAAGCGGGACACCGTGGGCGGGCGGCGGTGGATCAGGACGCGGCCGTCGGGGCGGCGGCAGATCGTGGTTGCCACGCGGTGCAGCCAGCGGTTCCGTATCGCCTCGGCTCGTTCGACGATGCCGAGGACGCGGTCCTGGTCGTCGACCCGCTCCACCAGTTCACCCATGAGGTGTCACCCTTCGCACTGCCGGAGCATCTGGGTCTTGTCCGCCGGGGTGACCGGGAGGTCGTACTTGAGGGTCACCTGGGCGAAGCGGACGGCGTACGCGCAGCGGATCTTCTTGTTCGGGGGGAGCCAGGACGCCGGGCCCGAGTCGCGTTTGGCGGAGTTGGCGGGGCCCGAGACCGGGAGGAGGTTCAGGGGGTCGTTCGCGAGCTGTTCGCGTTTGGGTTCGGGCCAGTGGGCCGCGCCCAGTTGCCAGGCGTAGGAGAGGGGGACTATGTGGTCGATCTGTATCGAGGATGCCTTCGACTTCGTCCAGGTGATGGTCTTCGCCGTGTACGGGTCGTACAGCGTCATCGACGTGATCACGCAGTCCGAGCCGGCCCGGTAGCGGATGTCGTGGCCGTGGAGCTTCAGCACGTCGTTGCGGGTGTCGCAGCCGTTGTGCGACAGCGGGACGCCGTCCGCCGTGTCCATCCAGGCGTAGCCGAATTCGTCGCGGGCGTAGCCGGTCTTCGGGCCCCGGCCCTTCGTCGGGAGGGTGGACAGCAGCGCGCGGGCGTCCGCGGCGGCGACGGGGGCCAGCCCCCGTTCCGTGCCCGTGGGCGTGGTGGGCGGGGCGGCGGTGCCGGACGGCGCCGGGGTGGTCGGGGTGCACGACGCCAGGGCCGCCGCCAGGACGGTCAGCGTGACTGCGGTGCGGCGGATCAACGGTGGGCTCCAGGCAGGGTCAGACGCAGGGGGTCCACGTGGGGGGAATGGGCCCCCTGCGGTCGGTCAGCTTAGCGGGAGTGGCCGGGTACCCGGAGGGGCGGGGGCCATGCCGGCCGGGCGTGTAGCCGCGCGTTCACACAGGAAGAAAGGTTGACTCGGTTCACAGTGTCTGGTGTTATTGACGCAACGGCACCGGCAGGGTGGAGGGATCTCGTGAGGACGCAGCAGCTTTGCTGGCCGACGGCCCTGTGCACGGCCGCCGTTCTGGTTCTGACGGGCTGTACGGGCGAGGACCCGGAGCCCTTCGCCGGCCAGAGCGCGCGGACGGTGGTCGAGAAGGCCGTGAAGGCCACGAAGGCGGTCGATTCCGTCAGCGTCGGCCGGATCGCCGAGACCGGGAACGGCCGTACGACGGGCAGGCTCTCCCTGAACCGGGACAACCGGTGCACGGCCACGGTCGACACGACGGAACGGGGACGGTTCGAGTTCCGCAGGACCGGTGACGCCGTCTACATCAGGCCCGACGAGACGTTCGTGCGCAGTCGGTTGAAGGGGCAGCCGCGGATCAGGACCGAGGCGATGCGGGGCCGCTGGCTGAAGATGCCACCCGACTCCGTCGACGCCGAGGATCTGGGAGAAATCTGTGAATTCGCCGGCCTGATGAATCAGATTCACGTGCCGGAGAAGTCCAACGTGCTACGCAGGGGGAAGATCGCCGAGGTCGGCGGACAGCGGACCCTGGAGATCATGGACAGTCTGCGCGACGGCGGCACCAGCCGGATTTACGTCGCCACCGAGGGCGAGCCGTACATCGTGAAGATCGTGAAGGTCGGCGGAGACGAATCCGGCACCATCACCTTCAGCGACTACAACAAGCCGGTCGAGGTACAGGCCCCGCCCGCGGACCAGGTCATCGACGGCAGCAGGTTCGGCGGCTGACCGCCGATGCACATTGCGAGGAGAACAGTGAAGATTCAGCGTTACACGTGGCCGGTCGTCCTGGGCACGGCCATTGCCGTGGCCGGCCTGGCGGGCTGCAACGACAGTGACAAGGACAAGGCCGACGGCGCCGGGAAGACGACTGCCTCCCAGCCGGCCGAGAAGAAGGCCGACACCGACCCGTTCGCGAAGGACACCGCGCTGGAGGTGGCGAAGAAGGCGACCAAGGCCACCAAGGGCGCGAGCTCGCTCACCATGGACCTGGACCTCACGAGCGACGGCGAGCACATAACCGGCACCATCTCGCTGGACAAGGACACCCGCTGCGCCGGCAAGCTCACCCTGGGCGGCCAGGGCGGCATGGAGATCCGCCGGACGACCGACGCCGTGTACATCCTGCCGGACGACGCGTTCCTGAAGACGCAGACGAAGGACCAGCCCGCGGACCAGGCCGCCGCCACGATCGCCCTGATGAAGGGCCGCTGGCTGAAGACGTCGGTGAACTCCGCGGACGCCAAGCAGATGGCCAAGATGTGCGACCTGGACGAGCTGCTCGCCGAGCTGGACGACCCGGACGAGTCGGACAACCTGAAGAAGGCCGGCTACACCGACTTCAACGGCTCGCGCGTCTTCGAGCTCACCAGCAAGGAGGACGACGGCGGCACCGGCACGGTGTACATCCAGGCCGAGGGCGAGCCGTACATCCTCAACTTCGAGAAGAAGGGCGGCAAGGAGCCCGGCAAGGTCGTGATGAGCGACTTCAACAAGCCGGTCGACGTCCAGGCCCCGCCCGCCGACCAGATCCTCGACCCCGCCGCGCTCGGCGGCTGACCCTCACCGCCGCCCGAACGACGCCAGGTTCGCCAGCGTCCGCCTGACGCCCTCGGCCACCGGATGGTGCGGCCCGTACAGCGACTGCACCTCGTGCAGCAGTGACCCCAGCTCCGCCTGGGCGCCCGCCGGGTCGCCGAGGGCGATCAGCAGCTGGGCGACGCGCTGGCGGATCTCGTACGAACGGGCCGGGTCGCGCGCCAGATGGGGGAGCAGGGAGCGGTACTCGGCGAGGGCCTCGGGCGCCTCGCCGAGCTGCTCCAGGCACAGCGCCGCCTCGTACCGGTGCTGGACGGCCTGCGCGTCGCCCGGGTCGCCGGCCTCCGCGAGGCGTTCCTCGGCGAGCAGCCGCAGGACGGGCAGGGCGCGGCGGTACTGGCCGTCGTCCATCAGCGTGGCCGCGTACTGCTTGCGCAGGATGCGGACCACGGAGGACTGCGCCCCGTGCGTGCGCACCGCCGTGGGGAGGATGCCCGCCAGGATGTCGATCGCCTGGGTGAGCCGGGCGGCGCCCAGGAGGCGCTTGACCTCGTCGACGGCGCCCGCGATGTCGGGGGTGTCGGCCGGCGCGGCGGCCGGGGGAGGGGCCGGTGCGGCGGGCCGGTGCGCGTCGGGGACGCCGGGCCGGTCGGGCCAGGGGGCGTGCGGGCGCAGGAAGGGGCGGGTCGGGTCGAGCGGGCCCAAGGGGTGTCCGCTGCCCGGCACCGGGAGCAGCGGCGCCAGCTGTTCGTACACCTCCTGCGCCGCCCCCGGCCGGTCCTGCGGGTCCTTGGCCAGCAGCTTCAGGACGAGGTCCTCCAGCTCCCCGGGTATCTCGGGGCGCAGTTCGCGTACGGGGCGCGGGGGCTCGTACAGATGCCGGTGCAGCACACCGAGCGCCGTGGAGCCGGCGAACGGCACGCCGCCGGTGAGGAGTTCGTGGACGAGGACGCCGAGCGCGTAGAGGTCCGTGTACGGGCCGACCGCCCCGCCCATCGCCTGCTCCGGGGCCATGTACGCGGGGCTGCCCAGCGGTACGCCGGTGTGCGTGAGGCGGGTGGTGTCGGTGTCGACGACCGAGGCGATGCCCAGGTCGAGGACGGCGATCGTGCCGTCCGGGCGGATCATGATGTTCCGCGGCTTGAGGTCCCGGTGGATGATCGGCACGGCGTGCACGGCGGAGAGCACCGCGCACAGCTGCGCGGCCACGGACGCCGCCCACTGCCAGGGGTACGGCTGGTGCTCGGCGAGGTGGTCGGCGAGGTCCGCGCCCTGCACGTGCTGCATGACGAGGAACAGCTCGGCGCCGTCGGACCCCGCGTCGTGCACGGTGACCAGCCCGGGGTGGTCGACCTGCGCGGTCACCCGGCACTCACGCAGGAAGCGGCGGCGCAGCTCGTCGGCCTGCGAGGCGGCGGCCATGGTGTCGGGCCGCAGCAGCTTGACCGCGACGCGGCGGTCGAGGGTGCGGTCGTAGCCCTGCCAGACGCGGCCCATGCCGCCCTGGCCGATGAGGGTGGACAGCTCGTAGCGCCCGGCGACGACGCGGCCGTTCACCGGCCGTCCTGCTCGCGGCGCAGGAGTTCGCTGAGGTCGTCCAGCTCGGGGGAGATCCGGGGGGACGGCGGCGGCGCGGGCTGCTCGTAGGGGTACGGCTGCTGGTACGGGTTGAAGGCCGGCGGCGGTATGTACGGGCGCGGCGCGTTGTAGTGGCGGATGTCGGCGACCAGGAACCAGGCCGTGGTCGCGATCGCCATCACCAGCAGGGCGCCCATCGTCACGTCCGTCCACCGGTTGGTTTCCGGCAGCGAGCCGACCGTGCCCGCGCAGACCACGGTGGCGATGGTGTGCGCGCCGAACAGCACCCACTCCAGCGCCCGCTGCCGCATGATCGCGATCCGCAGCGTGGTGCCCCAGGCCAGCAGCCCGACGCTCAGCAGGGGCAGCGCCGCGAGCAGCACCCGCACGGTGATGACTCCGGCGCCGGGGCCGGTACGCAGCGGTGCGGGGCCGAACATGGCTGGCTCCTACGGAAGAGCGTTCTAGACGTCAGCAGAGTACCCGGTCGGTCTACGGCTGAGGCGGCCGCAGCGTCCCGTCCGCCAGCCCGTCGTACAGCCCCTGCGCCAGCCGCTCCCCCAGCCGGTTCGCCGCCCGCAGCGCCTCCTCGAAGGCGGCGAGCGCCCGGAAGTGCTCGCCGTACTGCCGCTGGACGGGCAGGGGCAGCCGCGGCACCTGGAACCGCCGCACGTCCAGCCGCCCCGCCGCCGTCGCGTACACCCCCGCCTGCCGGGCGTTGGCGGTCCCCCGCAGGAACCCGGCGAGGAACCACGCGTCCAGCTCCCCCGCCGCCGGCCGCAGCAGCACCAGCCGCGGCCCCAGCGCCGCGCCGGCCGCCTCCGCCCCGATCACGCGCGCGGTGGTGACGCCGCCGCTCAGGGGCACCACCACATCCCCCGCGGCGACCAGCACCGCCTCCTCCGTCTCCCCGTCCGGCAGCACCCCCGAGGGCGCGTCGCCGGTGAGCACGTCCTGCGCGGTGAGCACCGCGGGCCCCGCACCGGCCCCCGCGCCCCCGGTGCGCATCACCAGGGCGCCTCCGCGGGCCAGTTCCCCCACCGTGGTCCACAGCAGGGGGGAGCCGTCCGCGGCCTCCGGCGAGGCGGGGACGCCCGCCGTGGTGCGGCGGAGGGTCGCGGTGAGCTCGTCCCGTACGGCGGCCAGGGCGGCCAGGGTGGGGGCGGCGCCGGCGGTGTGGGGGAGGCGGCGGGCGGGGGTGAGGTCGACGTCGTCGTCGAGGAGGTCGACCACCTGGCGGGCCTCGGCGGCGCCGGGGCGGGGGTCGAGGGCGCCGGTGCGGTCGAACTCGCGCCAGGCGTCGAGGGTGTCGGCGGACAGGGCGGGCCAGTCGATGCGGTCCCGCCCGGTGCCGTACCGCTCGGCGCCGTCCAGGAGCAGCAGCGCGGCCGGGGGCGCGGTCCGCGCGGCGGGGCGGCGCAGGATCCACAGGTGCAGGGGCACCCCGTACGGCGGGGCCACCCCGGCGGGCAGCGCGATCACGGCGCGCAGGGCGCCGCGGCGCAGGAGGTCGGCGCGGATCCGGCGTCCGGAGCGGCGGGAGGCGGCGGCGGGGGGCATCAGGAGGACGGCGGTGCCGCCGTCGCGCAGGCGCGCCAGGGCGTGCTGGACCCAGGCGAGTTCGGACTCGGTGCGGGCGGGGACGCCGTAGACGAAGCGGGGGTCGTAGGCGAGCTCGTCGTGGCCCCAGTTGCGTTCGTTGAACGGGGGATGGCACAGCACGGTGTCCGCCGCCGCCGACGGGAAGGCGTCGGCCCGCAGCGTGTCCCCGGCCGCGACCCGGACCTCGCCCTCCCGCTCCAGGGCCAGACGCAGGGCGGCGAGGGCCGCGAGGTCGGCGTCGGCGTCCTGGGCGAGCCGGGGGCCGTCGGCGGCGGCGGCGAGCAGCAGGGTCGCGGGGCCGGCGGCCGGGTCCAGCACCGTGTCCCCGTCGCGGGGGCCGGCGAGGGCGGCCATCAGCTCCGCGAGCCGGGGCGGAGTGAGCGCGTGCTGGCGGGGGTTGGCCTCCAGGTACCGGCCCAGCAGGAACGCGTACGCCCCCGCCGCCCCGCCCGGCTCCCCGGCGAGCGCGGCGGCCCCCCGTACGAGCCCGGACTCCGCCTCGGGCAGCCGCACGGGATGCCCCGGACCCAGCCGGTCCTCCAGTACGGCGGGCAGCGCACCGGGCAGGTCGTCGTCCCGTACCGCGAGCCCTGGATGCTCCCGCACCGCCAGCAGCACGGCGCCGGCCAGCGCGAGGGCGGCCGGGGCGCCGGCGGGATGGGTGGCGACGAGCTGCCACACGCGCTCGCGCGGCGGCACCCCGCCGATCTTGCCCTGGGCGCGCAGCCAGTCCTCGATCTGCGCGAGGTCGAAGCTGGGGGAGGTGTCCGTGCCGCCGACCGGTTTGGGGAAATCGGCGTGCCGGCGCCGCCAGTTGCTGACCGCGGCGCGGCCCACGCCCGCCAGCCGGGCGATACCGGCGGCGGTGACTTCCGGGGGAGTATCGGGCATACGGCCCACCCTACGGTGTTGACACGGTTCACACCAAGACCGTCACCCCAGGATCTTCTTCAACCCCAGCCGCTGCCACCCCAGACTCAGCCCGAACGAGCACCCGATACTCAACACCGTCAGCCCCGCCAGCACACTCCACGCCCCCGCCCGGCCGAGACGTCGACGAACGGCTCCGCGACGAGGTCGGACCGCGGACGGCGGGCGAACGGAAGCGACCGCGAAGAAGGTGTGGTCCCCGGCGGATCCCCCGCCTAAGATCGTGACTCAGTTCACGATATCCTCACGCTCGCCGATTCCCGGACGCCGCCTCGGAGGCTGCAATGCGCAACGCCGCAGGTCCCAAGTTCGCCGTGCTGCTCGCCCTGCTGGGCGTCCCACTGCTCTCCGCCTGCGGCGGTACGGTCCAGGCCGGCGCGGCCGCCACGCTCGGCGGGGACCGGATCACGGTCGAGGAGGTCCAGTCCCGCGCCGCCGACGTCCGCGACGCCCAGCGCGCGGCGCCGAACGGCGAGGAACTCGTCAAGCAGACGGGGACGCTGATGCGGCAGACGCTCTACTTCATGGTGCTGACGAGGGTGGTGGACCGTGCCGCCGAGGACGAGGGCATCAAGGTCACCGACGACGACGTCGACGTCTACAGGAAGCAGTACGAGCAGCAGGCCGGCGGCCCTGAGGCCCTCAAGCAGATGATGCTCACGCAGGCCGCCATGACTCCTGACCAGATGGACGCATGGCTGCGGCTGCAGACTCAGGGCATCAAGCTCACCGAAGCGTCCGGCGCCGCGCCGGGTTCCCCCGAGGCGGAGGCCGCCGTCAACGACGCGCTGGTCAAGGCGTCCAAGGAGCTCGACATCGAGGTCAACCCCCGCTTCGGGGCCTGGGACGCCGAGATGGGCAACTTCAAGGACACCAAGTTCAAGTGGATCAAGCAGGTCACCGTCGACCGCGAGGCCCAGCAGTCCGCCGTCCCGCTCCAGTAACCCCCTCCTCTGCCGCGAGGGGGGCGGCCTACGAGGCCGGGCGGACCGCGTTCGGCGGCCCCCGGCCCCGGCGATTAGCCTCTTCCCGTGAACGACAACGGGCGCATCGTGCTGCTGACCACCTCCCACCGGGTCGCCCCCGGGCTGCTCTCCTGGCCGGCGTGGGAGGCGCTGCGCGGCGCCGACCGCGTGCTGTGCGCCGAGCCCGACCACCCGCAGCTGCCCTACCTCCGCCAGGCCGGCGTCGAGGTCACCGCCGCCGTCCCGGACGCCCGCGAGCTGGTCGAGGAGTGCCGCGCCGGCGGCCGGACGGTGGTCGTCGTCACGTCCGCCGCCGGGGAGAGCGCCCTCACCGACGGCCTCGCGCGGATGGCGGGCTCCGGGCGCGAGGAGATGCCGGCGCTGGAGCTGCTGCCCGGCTCGTACGACCTGCCGGGCGCCCGGCTGCTGGACCTGGTCCAGGTGATGGACCGGGTGCGCGCACAGTGCCCGTGGACCGGGGGGCAGACCAGCGAGGGGCTGGTGAAGTACGGCCTGGAGGAGGCGTACGAGCTGGTCGAGGCGATCGAGGCGGGCGACCGGGAGGCGCTGCGCGAGGAGCTGGGGGACGTACTGCTGCAGGTCGTCTTCCACGCCCGGATCGCGGAGGAGGACCCGGAGGAGCCGTTCTCCATCGACGACGTGGCGGGGACGCTCGTGGAGAAGCTGATCCTTCGCCATCCCCATGTCTTCGGTGACGAGACTGCGGAGACGCCCGAGGAGGTCCGCGCGAACTGGATCCGTATCAAGGCCGAGGAGAAGCAGCGCGACTCCATCACCGAGGGCGTCCCCCTCGCCCAGCCCGCCCTCGCCCTCGCCGCCAAGCTCGCCTCCCGCGTCCGCACGGCCGGACTCGACGTCCCGCTGCCCGCCGCCCCCGCCGGCGCGACCGGCTTCGGCGCCGAGCTGCTGGCGCTGGCGGTACGGGCGGAGGCCGCCGGCACCGACCCGGAGACCGCCCTGCGCCGCGCCGCGCGGGCGTACCGCGAGGCGATCCGGGCGGCGGAGGCCGAGTCCCGTGACCGCTGAGCCCCCCGCGCTGTTCAGCCGGGAGTTCGCGAGCGACCCCTACCCCGCGTACGCCTGGCTGCGCGAGCACGCCCCCGTCCACCGCACCACGCTGCCCAGCGGGGTGGAGGCCTGGCTGGTCACCCGGTACGCGGACGCCCGCCAGGCGCTCGCCGACCCGCGGCTGTCGAAGAACCCCACCCGCCACGCCAGCGACAAGACGGGCATCCCGGGCGAACGTAGCGCGGGCCTCATGACCCACCTGCTCAACATCGACCCGCCCGACCACACCCGCCTGCGCCGCCTGGTGTCCAAGGCGTTCACCCCGCGCACCGTCGCCGAGTTCGCCCCGCGCGTCCAGGAGCTGACCGACCGCCTCATCGACGGCTTCGCGGCACGCGGCGAGGCGGACCTCATCCACGAGTTCGCCTTCCCGCTCCCCATCTACGCCATCTGCGACCTGCTCGGCGTACCGGCCGAGGACCAGGACGACTTCCGCGACTGGGCGGGCATGATGATCCATCACGGCAAGGGCCCGCGCGGCGGCGTAGCCCGCTCGGTGAAGAAGATGCGCGCGTACCTCGCCGAACTGATCCACCGCAAGCGCGACGCCCCCGGCGACGACCTGATCTCCGGCCTGATCCGCGCCAGCGACCACGGCGAGCACCTCACGGAGAACGAGGCCGCCGCGATGGCCTTCATCCTCCTCTTCGCCGGCTTCGAGACCACCGTCAACCTCATCGGCAACGGCGTCTACCAGCTCCTGCGCCACCCCGCCGAGAAGGACCGCCTGGCCGCCGCCCCCGAGCTGCTGCCTCCGGCCGTCGAGGAGCTCCTGCGCTACGACGGCCCGGTGGAGCTGGCCACCTGGCGCTTCGCCACCGCCCCCCTGGAGATCGGCGGCGAGCACATCCCCGCCGGCGACCCCGTCCTCGTCGTCCTCGCCGCCGCCGACCGCGACCCCGCCCGCTTCACTGACCCCGACACCCTGGACCTGACTCGCCGGGACAACCAGCACCTGGGCTACGGCCACGGCATCCACTACTGCCTCGGCGCCCCCCTCGCCCGCCTCGAGGGGCAGACCGCGATCGGCACCCTCCTGCGCCGTGTCCCGGACCTGCGGCTCGCGGCGGATCCGGCCGAATTGCGCTGGCGCGGCGGGCTCATCATGCGCGGACTGCGCACGCTGCCGGTGGAGTTCACACCCCGGGAATCCACCCCCTCCAAGTCTTTGTAGCCGTACGGGAGATGACCTGTGACATACGCGTTATCTCCGGGGGATCGACTTGTGATCGTGCCTCGATCGCGACTATGTTCACGCCCAACGCTCAAACGTACGGCTGAACGAGAGGCAACAGCATGCGCACCGGGAACGGTCGCCACCGTCGCCCCAAACAGGCTCCCGCCTTCGTCGTCAACGCGGGTGTGACCACCGCCGGAATCGCCCTGCCGCTGCTCGCGGCGGGCTCCATGGCGTTCGCCGCGGACGGCGGCGGCACACCGTGGAACAAGGTCGCCGAATGCGAGAGCGACGCCCTGTGGAGCGCCGACACGGGCAACGGCCACTACGGCGGTCTGCAGATGACGCCCGAGCAGTGGGAGCAGTACGGCGGCCAGGAGTACGCCTCCCGCCCCGACTACGCCAGCCGGGCCCAGCAGATCACCGTCGGCGAGCGCATGATGCAGGACCTCGGCGAGGACGCCTTCGCCCAGTGCGCCGACCTGAGCGGTCTGAAGCAGGGCGCCGCCGACCCGGAGATCGACCCGGGCCAGGACTACCCGGACTTCGAGCGCGAGGACGCCGGGTTCGTCCCGGTCTTCGAGAACGCCGGCCGGGACGCCGGCGGCGAGAAGGACGACAACGGCAACGGCAAGCACCGCGGCAGCTCCGCCGAGGACGCCAAGGGCCAGCTGCACAGCTCGGACCAGGGCAGCGGCAGGCACCGCGACACCGGCACCGACGCGTCCCGTACGGACGGCTCGACCGGCCTCGACGGCCTGGGCGGCCTCGACGGCCTCGACCCGCTGGAGACCGAGGGCACGGTCGGCAGCGACTGGGGCAACAGCTCCAGCCCCTCCGACGACAGCACCGCCGCGGAGTCCGCGGCGCCGAGCAGCCGGGGGCTGTCCTCGCTGGAGGACACGTCCGGCTCGACGCGGCCGTCGAACGGTTTCACCCAGGGTGACGGGACCGGCCGAGCGGGTGACGTTCGGTCGTCAATCGGCGGCTACGACGCCACCGAGGCCCCCTGGGGCTCCCTGGGCCGGGCCATCGACGAGCTGCCGGACGTCGACATCGACGGCGTCGACGCTGGTCAGTACGGGGAAACGAGCTACCGCTGAGGTCGTCGCGACAGTCGTCGGACGATTTCCGCACCCTGTCGCACAATTAGTGCATCAGAGCGAATACGAGGCCGCCGGGTTTTCCGGCGGCCTTTCGCCGTACGGCCCCGAATGCTCCATTCACCTGCGCATAAGCGCTCTTTGACGCCATTCGGCCGAGCGCCCGCGACGCGACGCCGAAATCTTTGAACACGGCATGTTTGTGTGCTTACCGTCACCTCGCCCGCCAACGGTGGGCACCGGGGATCGCCTCGCCGAATCCTGTCGGCGTTTCCCGGACACCTGCGCAAGCACACCGCAGACAGGAGCGGGGGACCCAGGTAAGCGCCGGACAGGCCCGTCGAGGCGGGCCGCCCCCGGCTAGGGGTGAAGTCGTGTGGGAGCACACACGGCCGGGCACTCATTGGCCCGAACCCGACAGCTCACCTCGCAGGCGTCGGTGAGAAGTGAATGTCATGCAGCATTCGCGTCATTCTGGTGATTCCTCCGCTACGGCCCCGTCCAGCGCGGCCGTACACCGCCGGATCGCCCTCCTCCTCGGGGCGACCAGCACCTGCGTAGCCCTCCCCATGCTGGCCGCCGGCCCGGCCTCCGCCGCCCCCATCGACACCTGGGAGGAGGTCGCCAGATGCGAGTCCGGCGGGAACTGGGCCATCAACACCGGCAACGGCTACTTCGGTGGCGTGCAGTTCTCCCAGTCCAGCTGGCTCGCCGCCGGCGGCAGCACGTACGCCCACCGGGCCGATCTGGCCACCAAGGAGCAGCAGATCGCGGTGGCCGAACGGCTGCTGAGCATGCAGGGCCCAGGCGCCTGGCCCGTCTGCGCCCCGCGGGCGGGCCTGCGCCACGACTCCGCGGCCCCCGACGTCGCCGAGGCCAAGGCCCGCGAGCGCTCCGCCGCCCGGGCCGCCACCCGCGAGCGCGCCGAGGAGCGGGCGGCGGCCCGGGCCGAGGCGGAGGCCAAACGGGGCTCGCGCACCGTGTTCCGCGCCGTCTACGTCGTCGAGCGCGGCGACACCCTCGACGACATCGCCCGCGAGCAGGGCGTCGACGGCGGCTGGCAGGAGCTGTACGAGGCGAACGCCGGCACCGTCGGCGCCGACCCCGACCTGATCCGCCCCGGACAGGAGCTCAACATCACCTGACGGCCCCAGGAAGACCCCGGCCCGACGGGCTGGGGTCGATCGGGGTGGCACGCGCGGCCGTCGCGCGGCGACCCTGAGCCGGGAACGGATTCCGCGGCCCACACCCCAGGGCCGCGGAATCCGCCGCTCCGGATGTCGCTGTCCGGCACTCGGTCCGGTCCGCCCCCGTTCACCCCGAGCGGCTAGGCTCGGACCCGCACCGCACACAGAAGCCATCCTCCGAAGGAGAAACCGTGCCGTCGATCGACGTCGTCGTAGCCCGCGAGATCCTGGATTCCCGCGGCAATCCCACGGTCGAGGTCGAGGTCGGCCTCGACGACGGCAGCACGGGCCGTGCCGCCGTCCCGTCCGGCGCCTCCACCGGCGCCTTCGAGGCCCTTGAGCTGCGTGACGGTGACAAGGCCCGCTACGGCGGCAAGGGCGTGGAGAAGGCCGTCCTCGCCGTCATCGAGCAGATCGGCCCGGAGCTCGTCGGCTACGACGCCACCGAGCAGCGGCTGATCGACCAGGCGATGTTCGACCTGGACGCCACCCCGGACAAGTCCTCGCTCGGCGCCAACGCCATCCTCGGCGTCTCCCTGGCCGTCGCCCACGCCGCCTCCGAGGCCTCCGACCTGCCGCTCTTCCGCTACCTGGGCGGACCGAACGCGCATGTGCTGCCCGTCCCGATGATGAACATCCTGAACGGCGGCAGCCACGCCGACTCCAACGTCGACATCCAGGAGTTCATGATCGCCCCGATCGGCGCGGAGACCTTCTCCGAGGCCGTCCGCTGGGGCGCCGAGGTCTACCACACCCTCAAGGGCGTCCTGAAGGAGCGCGGCCTGTCCACGGGCCTGGGCGACGAGGGCGGCTTCGCCCCGAACCTGGACTCCAACCGCGAGGCCCTCGACCTCATCATCGAGGCCATCCAGAAGGCGGGCTACACCGCCGGCCAGGACATCGCCCTGGCGCTGGACGTCGCCGCCTCCGAGTTCTACAAGGACGGTTCGTACGTCTTCGAGGGCAAGAACCGCTCCGCCGCCGAGATGACGGAGTACTACGAGGAGCTCGTCGCCGCGTACCCGCTGGTCTCCATCGAGGACCCGCTGAACGAGGAGGACTGGGCCGGCTGGAAGGTCCTCACGGACAAGCTGGGCGACAAGGTGCAGATCGTCGGCGACGACCTGTTCGTCACCAACCCCGAGCGCCTCGCCCGCGGCATCGACGAGGGCACCGCGAACGCCCTGCTGGTCAAGGTCAACCAGATCGGCTCCCTCACGGAGACCCTGGACGCCGTCGACCTCGCGCAGCGCAGCGGCTTCAAGTGCATGATGTCGCACCGCTCCGGCGAGACCGAGGACGTCACCATCGCCGACCTGGCCGTCGCCGTGAACTGCGGCCAGATCAAGACCGGCGCCCCGGCCCGCTCCGAGCGCGTCGCCAAGTACAACCAGCTGCTGCGTATCGAGGAGATCCTCGACGACGCGGCGGAGTACGCGGGCCGCAGCGCGTTCCCGCGCTTCACCAAGTAACACCCGCTTCTCGTACGGACGGCCGCCCCGGCCCCGGGGCGGCCGTCCGCGCGTTTCGCGTCGTGCATCTGTACGGCGGACTACCCTAGGGCCGATGCCTCCCAAGGAACGCTTCTCGACCACGACCCGGCTGCGGCTGCTCGGCGAACAGGCCGCCGTCCGGGTCTCCGAGCGCGTCTACCGGGCCCGCCCCGTCCGCCGCAGCCGCCTCACGGGCCGCGCGGCGGTCCTCGCGCTGGTGGTGTGCTCCCTGATCGTGGCGCTGGCGTACCCGATGCGGCAGTACGTGTCCCAGCGGGCGGAGATCGCCGACCAGCGGCGGGAGAAGGAGCGGGCGGCGGCGCGGGTGGAGAAGCTCCGCGACGAGAAGGCCCGCTGGCAGGACGACGAGTACGCCCGCCGCGAGGCCCGCCTGCGCCTCCACTACGTGGCCCCCGGCGAGACGGGCTACACGGTACGGGGCCCCTCCGCGAAGTCGGACCGCGACCGCGACGGCGACGGCGCCCCGGACCGCCCCTGGTACGACAACCTGATGGACGGCGTGGACACGGCGGACGGCGACTGACCCCGCCTCTGAGAGGATCGCCGTATGGAAACACCCCCGCCCACCACCCCGCACACCGAGCCCACCGACGCGGACCTGGCCACGGTCAAGGAGCAGCTCGGCCGCACCCCCCGCGGCACGCGGGCGATCGCGCACCGCTGCCCCTGCGGCAACCCCGACGTCGTGGAGACGTCACCGCGGCTCCCCGACGGCACCCCCTTCCCCACCCTCTACTACCTGACGTGCCCCCGCGCGAACAGCGCGATCGGCACGCTGGAGGCCGACGGCGTCATGAAGGACATGACCGCCCGCCTGGCCGAGGACGCGGACCTGGCCGCCGCCTACCGCAAGGCCCACGAGGACTACCTCGAACGCCGCGACCAGCTCGGCGTCCTGGAGAACTTCCCCTCCGCCGGCGGCATGCCCGACCGCGTCAAGTGCCTCCACGTCCTGGTGGCGCACTCCCTGGCCGCGGGCCCCGGCGTCAACCCCCTCGGCGACGAGGCGATCGGGATGCTCCCGGAGTGGTGGCGCAAGGGCCCCTGCGTGACACCTCCGCAGGAGAGCCAGAAGTGACCCGGGTGGCCGCCGTCGACTGCGGCACGAACTCCATCCGCCTCCTCGTGGCGGACGTGACCGGCGAAACCCTCACCGACCTCGACCGCCGGATGCGCATCGTCCGCCTCGGCCAGGGCGTCGACCGCACCGGCCGCCTGGCCCCCGAGGCCCTGGAGCGCACGTTCGAGGCCTGCCGCGAGTACGCGGCCGTCATCCGCGACCTCGGCGCCGAGCACCTCCGCTTCGTCGCCACCTCCGCCTCCCGCGACGCGGAGAACCGCGACGACTTCGTACGGGGCGTACGCGACATCCTCGGCGTCACCCCCGAGGTGATCACCGGCGCCCAGGAGGCGGAGTTCTCCTTCACCGGCGCCACGAAGGAGCTGACCGGCAGCCTCGAACGCCCCTACCTCGTGGTGGACATCGGCGGCGGCTCCACGGAGTTCGTCGTCGGCGACGACCACGTCAGGGCTGCCCGCTCGGTGAACATCGGCTGCGTCCGCCTCACGGAACGCCACCACTTCGACGACCCGCCCACAGAAGCCCAGGTCGCCGCCGCCCGCGCCGACATCGAGGCCGCCCTGGACGAGGCCGCCGAAACGGTCCCCCTGACCGAGGCGAACACCCTGGTCGGCCTCGCCGGCACGGTGACCACGATGGCGGGCATGGCGCTGGACCTCCCGGCGTACGACTCGGCGGCCATCCACCACAGCCGCCTCACGGCCACCCGGGTCCGCGAGCTCACGGAGCGACTCCTGCGCTCCACCCACGCCGAACGGGCCGCGATCCCCGTGATGCACCCGGGCCGGGTGGACGTCATCACCGCGGGCGCCCTGGTCCTCCTGGGGATCATCGACCGCACCGGCGCGAAGGAGGTCGTGGTGAGCGAGCACGACATCCTCGACGGCATCGCGTTCAGCTGCCTCCGGTAGCCGTGGCCGGACCCCCGGAAAAGAGGCCGGACGGCCCTCCCGGGGCGTCCGGTGAGCCCTCCGCGCGACGAACTTCGTGAAGATTTTCACATGGATTTCGGCCCGGTGGACCACCTGTCGGCAGCCCACCTGAGCCGCCTCCGTCACACCGGTGCAACATGGGCTTTGCGTCAACGTGACAACAAGGCCGCGTAAAGGGGAAACCGCTGGTCAGGGCCTTAACGCCCACGTAACCCCCGGTACTCAGGACACCCCCGGAAAGTGCGGCCGCGCAGTGTAGCACCACAGGTCGACAACCTTGTGAACCCCCTCACGAGCGACCCCCGTGTGGGTGCTGGATACTCGAAGACATGAGCACCACGGAGCGTCCCAGGATCCTCGTAGTAGGCGGCGGTTACGTCGGCCTGTACGCGGCCCGCCGCATCCTCAAGAAGATGCGCTACGGCGAGGCGACCGTGACGGTCGTCGACCCCCGCTCGTACATGACGTACCAGCCCTTCCTCCCCGAAGCTGCCGCCGGCAGCATCTCCCCGCGCCACGTCGTGGTGCCCCTGCGCCGGGTGCTGCCCGGGGCCGAGGTGCTCACCGGCCGGGTCACGACCATCGACCAGGACCGCAAGGCCGCCCGAGTCGAGCCCCTGGTGGGCGAGGCGTACGAGGTGCCCTTTGACTACCTCGTCGTCGCGCTCGGCGCGGTCTCCCGCACCTTCCCGGTCCCCGGCCTCGCCGAGCAGGGCATCGGTATGAAGGGCGTCGAGGAGGCCATCGGCCTGCGCAACCACGTCCTCGAGCAGCTCGACAAGGCCGAGTCGACCACCGACCCGGACATCCGCCGCAGGGCGCTCACCTTCGTCTTCGTCGGCGGCGGCTTCGCCGGCGCGGAGACCATAGGCGAGGTCGAGGACCTGGCGCGCGACGCGGAGAAGTACTACCCGTCGATCACCCGCGACGACATGCGCTTCATCCTCGTCGACGCCGCCGACAAGATCCTCCCCGAGGTCGGTCCGGAGCTCGGCAAGTGGGGCCTCAAGCACCTCCAGCAGCGCGGTATCGAGGTCTACCTCGGCACCTCCCTGGAGTCCTGTGTCGACGGCCACGTCGTCCTCAAGAACGGCCTCGAGGTCGACTCCAACACCCTGGTGTGGACCGCCGGCGTCAAGCCGAACCCGGTCCTCAGGGAGTACGGCCTGCCGCTCGGCCCGCGCGGCCACGTGGACACCGCCGCCACCCTCCAGGTGCAGGGCATGACCGGCGTCTGGGCCGCGGGCGACAACGCCCAGGTCCCCGACCTGGCCTCCGGCCCCGGCGCCTGGTGCCCGCCCAACGCCCAGCACGCGCTGCGGCAGGCGAAGGTCCTCGGCGACAACGTGGTGTCCGAGATGCGCGGCTTCCCGCAGCGCGAGTACCGGCACAAGAACAAGGGCGCCGTCGCGGGCCTGGGCCTGCACAAGGGCGTCGCGATGATCGTCCTCGGCAAGTTCAAGCTGAAGCTGAAGGGCCGTCTGGCCTGGTACATGCACCGTGGCTACCACGGCATGGCCGTCCCGACCTTCAACCGCAAGATCCGGGTGCTCGCCGACTGGACGCTGGCGATGTTCCTCAAGCGTGAGGTCGTCTCGCTGGGCGCGATCCAGTCCCCGCGCGACGAGTTCTACGAGGCCGCCGCCCCGGTGACGGCCGCCGCCGCAGCCAAGGCCGCCGCCCCGGCCGAGGCGAAGGAGGTCAAGGAGACCGCGAAGGCCTCCTGACCCGGCGCCGCACAGCACACACCGAAGGGCCCCTCCCGATCCGTGGGGGAGGGGCCCTTCGGCGTACGTCAGGCCGCCGACGGCGACGTCTGCGGCGTCGGCACCCGCCGCCTGCGCCGGTGCTTCAGCAGCGCCCACGGCCCGCGACCCGGGGGCGAGGGCACCGCCGCGACCTCCGTACCGGGATCCGAGGCCGCGCGCGCCGCCGCCTCCGCCACCGGCAGGACGCCCTCCTCGCGGGCCCGGTCCGGCCGCTCGTCCTCCGCCGGCCACAGGCCCAGCGCCGCGCACACCGTGGGCAGGACCGCCATCGCGGCCGTCGCGTAGCCCTCCGCGGAGGGGTGGTAGTTGTCGGGGCCGAACATCTCCCGCGGGTTCGCCGAGAACTCCGGCCCCAGCAGATCGCCCAGCGACACCGTACGGCCGCCGTGGGCCAGCACCCCGATCGTCTGCGCCGCAGCCAGCTGCCGCGACAGCCGCCGCGCCAGCCACCGCAGCGGCTGGTACACGTGCTCCACGCTCCCCATGTCGGGGCAGGTGCACACGACGACCTCCGCCCCGGCCTCCCGCAGCGCCGCGACGGCCTCGTTCAGATGCCGTACGGACACGGCCGCCGGCATCCGGTGGGTCACGTCGTTCGCCCCGATTATGATCACCGCCGCGTCCGGCGCGCCCCCCTCCGCGCCCAGCAGCTCCGTCACCTGCCGGCCCAGATCGTCGCTCTGCGCCCCCGGCAGCGCCACGTTCCGCAGCTCCACCGGCCGCTCCGCCACCGCCGCCAGCCCCGACGCCACCAGCGCCCCGGGCGTCTGCCGCGGCCGGTACACACCCTGCCCCGCGGCCGTCGAGTCCCCCAGGAACGCCAGCCGCACCGGCTCCTCGTCCCCGCCCCGGGTGAACGCCGGCCCGTACCGCCCGTCCGCCGCCGGCACCTCGACGTCCGAGCCGCCCACGCGATGCCGCGCCAGCTGCACCTCGGCCACCAGCAGCCCCACGGCGGCCCCGCCGAGCAGCCCGATGCCGCCGCCCCCGTACGCCGCGGCCGCCGCGATACGGCGGGCGGCCCTCGCCCTCGACATCGTCATCCGCCGGGCCCTTCGTCTACGCGCGTCCTCTTACGGTCTTGTTTCCCACACGGGGCGCCGGCGCAATCATGGGCCCGGCCCCGGCAACCCGGATACGCCACGTCACTCGGGGAACACTACGGTCGCGCTCATGGGCATAACCTGAGCGCCATATCCCCCCGTGGCCTACAGGCCCCGCGCGTCAGGAGTACCGGTGCAGTATCACGAGTCGATGATCGACCTCGTCGGCAACACACCCCTCGTCAAGCTCAACCGAGTCACCGAGGGCATCCGCGCAACCGTGCTGGCGAAGGTCGAGTACTTCAATCCGGGCGGCAGCGTGAAGGACCGCATCGCCGTACGGATGATCGAGGCCGCGGAGGAGAGCGGGGATCTCAAGCCCGGCGGCACCATCGTCGAGCCGACCTCCGGAAACACCGGCGTGGGGCTGGCGATCGTGGCCCAGCAGAAGGGCTACAAGTGCATCTTCGTCTGCCCGGACAAGGTGTCCACCGACAAGATCAACGTGCTCCGGGCGTACGGCGCGGAGGTCGTCGTCTGCCCCACGGCCGTCGACCCCGAGCACCCCGACTCGTACTACAACGTCTCCGACCGGCTGGTCCGTGAGACGCCCGGCGCCTGGAAGCCCGACCAGTACAGCAACCCGAACAACCCGCTGTCGCACTACCACTCCACCGGCCCGGAGCTGTGGGAACAGACGGACGGGAAGATCACGCACTTCGTCGCGGGCGTCGGCACCGGCGGCACAATCTCCGGCACCGGCCGCTACCTCAAGGAGGTCTCCGGCGGCACGGTCAAGGTGATCGGCGCCGACCCCGAGGGCTCCGTGTACTCCGGCGGCTCCGGCCGCCCGTACCTCGTCGAGGGCGTCGGCGAGGACTTCTGGCCCACGGCGTACGACGCGGCCGTCCCCGACGAGATCATCGCGGTGTCCGACAAGGACTCCTTCCAGATGACCCGCCGTCTCGCCCGCGAGGAGGGCCTGCTGGTCGGCGGCTCCTGCGGGATGGCCGTCGTCGCCGCGCTGGAGGCGGCGAAGTCGCTGGGCGAGGACGACGTGGTCGTGGTGCTGCTGCCGGACAGCGGGCGCGGCTACCTCAGCAAGATCTTCAACGACGACTGGATGGCGGACTACGGCTTCCTCGCCGAGGAGTCCGCGAACGGCCGGGTCGCGGACGTCCTCGCGTACAAGGAGGGCGGGCTGCCCTCGCTGGTGCACATGCACCCCGAGGAGACGGTCGGCCAGGCGATCGAGGTGCTGCGGGAGTACGGGGTCTCGCAGATGCCCATCGTCAAGCCGGGCGCCGGACATCCCGACGTGATGGCGGCGGAGGTCGTGGGTTCGGTCGTCGAACGGGAGCTGCTGGACGCGCTGTTCACCCGCAGCGCGGACCTCACGGACCCGCTGGAGAAGCACATGAGCGCCCCGCTGCCGCAGGTCGGCTCCGGGGAGCCGGTCGCGGACCTGATGGCGGTGCTGGAGGGGGCGGACGCGGCGATCGTGCTCGTCGAGGGCAAGCCCACGGGGGTCGTCTCCCGGCAGGACCTGCTGGCGTATCTGGCGCACGGGGCGCCGCACTGAGGGGTGCCTGATCCCCCGGCCGGGGGATCCCCGTACGAACACGACGGGCCCGGTCCCCGCGGGGGAACCGGGCCCTTCCGTGTGCCGGTAGCTTGCCTTCCGGACGTATCCGGAGCCCCCGGCTGTAGCGGCACACCGGAGCGCCGGGGTGCCCGGAGCCGGACTTGAACCGGCACGGCCCGAAGGCCAGCGACTTTTAAGGTCGCCGTGTCTGCTTTCCACCATCCGGGCAGACCCTCGTGTGCGGTGAGGCCGATCCACACGCTGCGCGTACGGACCACCCCTGGCGCGTAACCAGACTATCCGCGAACACGGTTCGAACTGGGCACCGTCGGACTGATGTTGGCTTGAATTCACGCGAAGTGAGGCCGTATCAAAGCCATGCACGAGTCCCACCGGACGCACGTTTGAGGTCATACCCAGGGATGACGCAGGGGGTTTCACGTACCTCTTGCGACTGCCTCCGATACGGGAACCTGGGCTGATCCCGTGGTCACGAGGGTGCGGAAGCATGGGACATGACCGAGAACAGTCCGCGCCCGTGACAGGAGCCCTCCGCCGTGACCACGATGACCTCCGGCGCCCCGACCGCCGCCTCCCCCGCGGACCGGGGTGCGCCGGCCGCCGTAGCCACCGATCTGACCAAGGTCTACGGGGAGGGCGACACCCGGGTCGTCGCCCTCGACGCGGTGTCCGTGGCCTTCGGAAGCGGCGAGTTCACCGCGATCATGGGCCCGTCCGGGTCGGGGAAGTCCACGCTGATGCACTGCATGGCGGGGCTGGACTCGATCTCGTCGGGCTCGGTGCGGGTGGGGGACACGGAGCTGACGGGGCTGAAGGACAAGCAGCTGACGCGGCTGCGGCGGGACCGGATCGGGTTCGTGTTCCAGGCGTTCAACCTGCTGCCGACGCTTTCGGCGCTGGAGAACATCACGCTGCCGCTGTCCATCGCGGGGCGTCGGCCGGACCGGGAATGGCTTGATCGGGTGGTGGACACGGTGGGTCTCGCGGGACGCCTCGCGCACCGCCCGAGCGAACTGTCCGGGGGCCAGCAGCAGCGGGTCGCGGTGGCCCGGGCTCTGGTGGGCCGCCCCGCCCTGATCTTCGCCGACGAGCCGACGGGGAACCTCGACTCCCGGTCCGGGGCGGAGGTGCTGGGGTTCCTCCGGAACTCTGTACGGGAGCTGGCCCAGACGGTGGTGATGGTCACCCACGACCCCGTCGCGGCGTCCTACGCGGACCGCGTGGTGTTCCTGGCGGACGGCCGCATCGTCTCGGAGCTCCGCTCCCCGTCGCCGGAGTCGGTCCTGGACCACATGAAGCGCCTCGACGCCACACCGTAGGTTTTCCGCCCCCCGCGCCCCCTGGCGCGGGATTCCCGCCCCCCTGTCAGCGTCTCTCCGGCCGTTCGGCCGGGCTCATCGGCGCTGCGCGCGTTGCCCTCAAGCGCCGGGCGGGCTGGAGGGCGGTGTAGCTCGCGCTGTTGTCCTGCGGACGGGCTCATGGGCGTCTCCGGCCGTCCGGCCGGGCCTGTCGGCGCTGCGCGCCTTGCCCTCAAGCGCCGGGCGGGCTGGAGGGGGGATTCTTTGCGATGTTGTGCTGCGGATGGAGTCGGCGCTGCGCGCCTCCGGCCTCAAGCGCCGGCCGGGCTTTGTCGGCGCTGCGCGCCTTGCCCTCAAACGCCGGGCGGGCTGGATAGGGGGTTGCTTTGCTTGGTCAGCTCGCCTTGGGCTGTGGTTCGCCGCCGTCCCGTCGTGGGTCGGGGCCGCCCGACACACCTACGCGCGTACTGCCGCGTCGTGGTCCATCCAGGCGCGTTTCCCGTACGCGCGCAGGCGTGTCGAACGTCCCCTTACTTCCGTACGCGGCTACCGGATTGTC
>NZ_WEGJ01000047.1 GCF_009604385.1 Streptomyces smaragdinus | reverse complement strand
CGTGTGAGCGACGGGGTATCAACATATCTGGCGTTGACTTTTGGCACGCTGTTGAGTTCTCAAGGAACGGACGCTTCCTTCGGAACCCTTTCACCGGTTCCTCCGGGCGCTTCCCTTCGGTGTTTCCGACTCTATCAGACTCTTTTCAGTGTCCGATTCCCTGTCGGCGGGAATTCATTTACCAACCTCAACTCCGAGTCCAGCGGGCACGCGGGCCTTGGCTCTCGTTCAGGCGGTGTCGTAAACGTACTGGACGGCCAGGCCCAACGCAAATCGGCGGGAGCCTGGCCGTCCGGACGGGAGTTGACGCAGGTCAGACCTCGACGACGACCGGGAGGATCATGGGCCTGCGGCGGTAGCTGTCGGAGACCCACTTGCCCACCGCGCGGCGGATGAGCTGCTGGAGTTGATGGGTCTCGGCGACTCCGTCCTGGGCGGACTTCGCCAGGGCGTCCTCGATCCTCGGGACGACCGCGGCGAAGGCCGAGTCCTCGATGCCCGAGCCGCGGGAGTGGATGTGCGGGCCCCCCACGATCTTCCCGCTCGTGGAGTCCACGACCACGAAGACCGAGATGATGCCCTCCTCCCCCAGGATGCGGCGGTCCTTGAGCGAGGTCTCGGTGACGTCTCCGACCGAGAGGCCGTCGACGTACACATAGCCGGCCTGCACCTTGCCGGAGATCTTCGCGCGGCCGTCGACCAGGTCGACCACCACGCCGTCCTCCGCGATCACGATGTGGTCGGGGGCGACCCCGGTCAGGGCGCCCAGTTCGGCGTTGGCCCGTAGGTGGCGCCATTCGCCGTGCACCGGCATCAGGTTTCTGGGCCTGCAGATGTTGTAGAAGTACAACAGCTCGCCGGCCGAGGCGTGGCCCGAGACATGGACCTTGGCATTGCCCTTGTGGACGACGTTGGCGCCCCAGCGGGTGAGGCCGTTGATGACGCGGTACACCGCGTTCTCGTTGCCCGGGATCAGGGACGAGGCCAGGATCACCGTGTCGCCGTGGACGATGCGGATCTGGTGGTCGCGGTTGGCCATCCGGGAGAGGGCCGCCATCGGCTCGCCCTGCGAGCCCGTACAGACCAGGACGATCTCGTGGTCCGGCAGGTCGTCGAGGGTCTTCACGTCCACGACGAGGCCCGCGGGAACACGGAGGTAGCCGAGATCGCGGGCGATGCCCATGTTGCGGACCATCGAGCGGCCGACGAAGGCGACCCGGCGGCCGTAGGCGTGGGCGGCGTCCAGGATCTGCTGGATGCGGTGGACGTGGCTGGCGAAGCTGGCCACGATGATGCGCTTCTGGGCGCCCGCGAAGACCGTGCGCAGCACCCCGGAGATGTCGCGCTCCAGCGGGACGAAGCCGGGGACCTCCGCGTTGGTGGAGTCGGCCAGCAGCAGGTCGATGCCCTCCTCGCCGAGCCGGGCGAAGGTGGGCAGGTCGGTGAGCCTGCCGTCCAGGGGAAGCTGGTCCATCTTGAAATCGCCGGTGTGCACCGCCATGCCCGCGGGGGTGCGGATGGCGACGGCCAGGGCGTCGGGGATGGAGTGGTTGACGGCGACGAACTCGCAGTCGAACGGGCCGACCCGCTCGCGGTCGCCCTCCTTGACCTGGAGGGTGTATGGGCGGATGCGGTGCTCCTGGAGCTTGGCCTCGATCAGGGCGAGGGTGAGCTTGGAGCCGATCAGCGGGATGTCCGCCTTCTCGCGCAGCAGGTACGGCACGCCGCCGATGTGGTCCTCGTGCCCGTGGGTGAGGACGATTCCCTCGATGTCGTCGAGTCGGTCGCGCAGCGTGGTGAAGTCGGGCAGGATCAGGTCGACCCCGGGCTGCTCCTCCTCCGGGAAGAGGACACCGCAGTCGACGATGAGCAGGCGGCCGCCGTATTCGAAGACCGTCATGTTGCGGCCGATCTCTCCGAGGCCGCCGAGCGGCGTGACGCGCAGGGCGCCCTCGGCGAGCGGCGGCGGGGGGCCGAGTTCGGGATGGGGATGACTCAAAGGACTCTCCTCACCACGTGCGCCGGCGCACGCCCCGGGCCGTCGGTGACGGTCCGGGAGGTACGAGGGCGCGCGTGAGCGTGATGTGTTGACTTTGTTCTCTATTCAGTTATGACGTCTGGTGGCCGCCCGATTACTCCACGGCGTACGCCGTCCGGGGTGCGGGCGGGTTACAGCTGCACTCCGCCGGCGGCGAGGTCGCGCTTGAGCTGCTCGGTCTCCGGTGCGGTAAGTCCGACCAGGGGCAGACGCAGGGGGCCGGCGGGCCGGCCCCGGAGGGTCAGCGCGGCCTTGGTGGTCATCACGCCCTGGGTACGGAACATGCCGGTGAAGACGGGCAGCAGCTTCTGGTGGATCTCGGTGGCCTTGCGGGTGTCCCCGTTGAGGTGGGCCTCGAGCATCGAGCGCAGCTCGGGGGCTACGACGTGGCCGACGACGGACACGAAGCCGACGGCGCCGACGGAGAGCAGCGGGAGGTTCAGCATGTCGTCGCCCGAATACCAGGCCAGGCCGGTCTGGGCGATGGCCCAGCTGGCTCGGCCGAGGTCGCCCTTGGCGTCCTTGTTGGCGACGATCCGGGGGTGCTCGCCCAGCCGGATCATGGTGTCCGTGTTGATGGGGACGCCGGAGCGGCCGGGGATGTCGTAGAGCATCACCGGGGAGTCGGTCGCGTCGGCGATTGCCTTGAAGTGGCGGTACAGGCCCTCCTGCGGGGGCTTGCTGTAGTACGGCGTCACGGCGAGGAGGCCGTGGGCGCCGGCCTGCTCGGCGGCGCGGGCCAGCTCGACGCTGTGCCGGGTGTCGTTGGTGGAGCAGCCGGCGACGACGTGGGCGCGGGCTCCGACCGCGTCGACCACGGCCCGTACCAGCTGGGCTTTCTCCGCGTCGCTGGTGGTGGGGGACTCCCCGGTGGTGCCGTTGACGATCAGGCCGTCGTTGCCCGAGTCGACCAGATGGGCGGCGAGCTGCTGCGCGCCGTCGAGGTCGAGGGCACCGTCCGCGGTGAAGGGGGTGACCATGGCGGTCAGCACCCGTCCGAACGGGGTCTGCGGTGTGGAAGTCGGAGCCATGGGTCCCACGCTACTCGTAGGTCGGTGCAGCAAGGGAACCCGGCACTGCCTGCTCGGGGGTTCAAGCAGTGCCGGGTCCGTGATCTCAGCCTATGCGAAGTTCGCAAAATAGGGCAATCGGGGCGGCTGGCCGGATCGGCCGGTACGGAATGCCGCCGGCCCCGGTTCCGGCGCGTGTCAGGGGGAGACGCGGCCGTTCCTGTTGAACGCCTCGTGGGTGAGGGGCATGAGCTTCGCCCACTCGGCCTCCATCTTCTCCGCCACCATCTCGATCTCCCGCTGGGGGAAGGAGGGGACCTTCGCCGTCTCGTGCTGGGTGCGCAGGCCGAGGAAGTGCATCAGCGAGCGGGCGTTGCAGGTGGCGTACATCGACGAGAACAGGCCGACCGGGAGGGTGGCGCGGGCGACCTCGCGGGCCACGCCGGCGTCGAGCATCTCGCGGTACGCCTCGTAGGAGCGGCGGTACGACTCCTGCATCGTCTCCGTGACGATCTTGTGCTGTTCGGGGGTGCCCTCGACGAAGACGTATTTGCCGGGACGGCCCTCCTGGACGAGCTTGCGGTCCGGGCCGGGGACGTAGAAGACCGGCTGGAGCTCGCGGTAGCGGCCCGACTCCTCGTTGTAGCTGAAGCCGACGCGGTGCCGGTGGAACTCGCGGAAGACGAAGATCGGGGCGCTGATGAAGAAGGTCATCGAGTTGTGCTCGAAGGGGCTGCCGTGGCGGTCGCGCATCAGATAGTTCAGGAGGCCCTTGGAGCGGTCGGGGTCCTTCTGGAGTTCGTCGAGGGACTGCTCGCCCGCCGTGCTCACGCGCGCCGCCCAGAGGACGTCTCGGTCCGAGGCGCTGTGTTTGACGAGTTCTACGGTGACGTCGCTTTTGAACGTGGGGTTTGTGTCGGTCACCGGGGGTCCTTTCGGGGGCGGTCTTCGTGCTCGGTCAGCTTATGGGGTGGGGGTGACAGCGCCGGTCCCCCGGGCGCCGGCCACCCGCTGTGGGGCACCCTGGCCGGCTGCGTCAGCGGGGGTTGTCAGTGAGGGTTGTTAGTCTGGTGATACGGATTGATGTCTGGATACGGGGCACTTGGAGGGGTTTTGATGAGGCGACGGCGGGGTGGTCTCGGGGAGATACCCGGGCAGGTGCTGGTGGGGGCGTTGGTCGTCGGGGGGCTCATAGGGGCGCTTTTCTTCGGGATGCCCGCCATGGAGACCGGTCAGGGCGGTGCCGGGACGGCGCAGACGGGGACTTCTCGGCCGTAGGCGGTCGTCCCTGCGGGCTCGTACGCCGCGCCGGGGTGGAAGCGTCGCTGCGGCCCCGATAATCTCACCGGGCAAGGCCGAAGCGACGACGTGAGGATCTGCCGTGCCCCTGTCCTTCCAGACGGCTGACCGCGACTTCGACGAGCTTGCGGGCGACGGGCCGCTTCCGTACGCGGACCACGACTACTGGCGGCGGCCGTACCGGCCGGGGCCGTGGCGGGTCGGTGGGGCGGCGCTCGAGCTGCTGATCGTCTCGTATCTGCTGCTGGCCACGGTGATCATGATGATGGCCGGCTCCGCCGGCGGTGCCGTGGTCTGTTTCTCCGCCGCCGTGCTGGTGACGGCGGCCGCGCTGCGGATGCTGCGCATGGGGGTGTGGGTGAGCGCCCACGGGCTGCGTCTGGTCGGCTTCCTCTACACCCGTACGGCCCCGTGGCACACGGTGGAGGCGGTCCGTACGGCCCAGCAGCCGGTGCGGTGGCTGGGGCTGCCGCGGACCGTGCAGGGTCAGGCGGTCGTCGTACAGCTGCGGGGCGGTGAGGTCCGGCAGCTGCTGACGGACCGGAACGCCGACTTCCTCGCCCGGCCCGAGGCCTTCGAGCGTGCCGCGGACACCGTCGAGGCGTGGGGCGCCGAGCTCATCTGACGCCGGTCAGACGGTGGTGCCGCTCGCCCGCCGGAGCGCGATCGCGCGCTGCATCGCCTTGCGGGCGCGCGGGGTGTCACGGGCGTCGTGGTACGCCACGGCCAGGCGGAACCAGCTGCGCCAGTCGTCCGGGGCGGACTCCGTCTCGGCCTTGCGGCGGCGGAACACCTCGTCGGCGGAGTCCCGGTCGATCCGGCCGCTGGGGGTGCGCTTCAGCTCGTCCACCGGCAGACCGCCCTCGGCCTCGAGCTCGCCGGCCAGCCGCTGCGCGTTGAGGGCGAACTGGGTCGTACGCCACAGGAACCAGATGCCGATCAGCGGCAGCACCAGGACCGCGACGCCGAAGGTGACCGTCACCGGGCGGCCGTCGCGGACGAGGATCCAGCCGCGGGTGCCGGCGAGGAAGACGTAGGCGAGGAGGGCGGCCGCCAGGAGGAAGTATGTGATCTTGCTGCGCACGGTGGATCAGTCCAGGTCGAGGTAGTTCTCGAGCCCGAAGGTCAGGCCCGGGGTGCCGGTGACCTTGCGGGCCGCCAGCAGGATGCCCGGCATGAAGGAGCTGTGGTGCAGCGAGTCGTGCCGGATGGTCAGTGTCTCCCCCTGGCCGCCGAGCAGGACCTCCTGGTGGGCCAGCAGGCCGCGCACGCGCACCGAGTGGACGTGGACGCCGTCGACGTCCGCGCCGCGGGCGCCGGGAAGTCCGGTGGTGGTGGCGTCCGGCTGCGGCGGCAGGTCGGCCGCGCGGCGGGCCTCGGCGATCAGCTGGGCGGTGCGGGTGGCGGTGCCGCTGGGGGCGTCGGCCTTGGTCGGGTGGTGCAGCTCGATGACCTCGGCGGACTCGAAGAAACGCGCCGCCTGGGCGGCGAAGCGCATGGTCAGCACGGCGCCGATGGAGAAGTTCGGGGCGATGAGGACGCCGGTGCCGGGGCTCTCCGCGAGCCAGCCGGTCAGCCGGGCGAGGCGTTCGTCGGTCCAGCCCGTGGTGCCGACGACGCCGTGGATGCCGTTGCGTACGCAGAACTCCAGGTTCTCCATCACGGAGTCCGGGTGCGTCAGCTCCACGGCGACCTGGGCGCCGGTACGGGTCAGCTCGCCGAGGTCGTCGCCGCGGCCGAGGGCCGCGACCAGCTCCATGCCCGCGGCGGCCTCGACGGCCCGTACGGCCTCGGAGCCGATCCGGCCCTTCGCGCCGATCACCGCCACCCTCAGGGTGTCACCCACGTCGTCCTCCGCGTCTCGCACTGTGTGCCGGGAGGAATTCTCCCCCGTCACCCCGCTCCGAGCGAAATCGGCCCGGCGCCGCCCGCCGTCACGGGGTGGCGGTCTCCCAGGGAAGCACGCCGAAACCCGACTGCCGGACGGCCTCCCGGAAGAGCTCCGGGTCGAACAGGATGCCGTTGTACTCCGCCGGCACCGGGGTGCCGTCGATCACGGCGGTAGGGGTGCCGGGGCCGCGGGGGTCGTCGCCGACGGCTTCGTAGGCGCGCTCGGAGGCCGTCACGAAGTCCTCGTACGTCATTCCCCTGACCGCCCGGTCGAAGGCCGGGGAGCGCAGGCCGTCCACCTTCGACGCCAGGTCGAGGAGGTACGCGTCGGTGAACCCGTCGACCGCTTCCTCCGGCTGGTTCTCGTAGAGCACGGCGTGGTACTCCGTGAACTTGTCCCGGTCCAGGGCGGCCCGCAGGGCGTTCACCGCCTTTCGGGAGCCCTTGCCGCCGAGCCGGTCGTCCAGGAACGACGCCATGGTGTATTCGGCGCGCACCTCGCGGTGCTCGACCAGGACGCGCAGGGCCTCGCCCGCTCCCTGGAGCTCGAACTCCTCGCAGACGGGGCAGCGCGGGTCCTCGAGCAGATGGACGGTCGTCGGAGCCCCGGGGTCCCCCACGACGATGGTGGTGCCGTCCTTGCCCAGGGCCTCCGGGACGTCCGTGATGGCCCGGTACGGCTTCGGGGGCGGCACCGAGGTGTCCTTGATTCCGCCGCCGCAGCCCGCGGCCGCCGCGGCCAGCAGCACACCGCACACGGACGCGACCGCCCGGTGCGCCCCCCTCATGACCTTCACGTTCGTCTTCCCTCCCTGGATGCGGAGGGAACTAGATCATGAGGGGCGGCGCGCCCGCAAGGGATGGCGCGGGCTCAGCCGATCGCCTCCGCCAGGCGGGCGGCCTGACGGTCTCCGACGGGGCCGATCACGGCCAGCGACGGGCGCTGCGACAGGATGTCGGCGGCCACGGCACGGACGTCGTCCGGGGTCACGGCGGCGATACGGGCCAGCATCGCGTCGACGGACAGCTGCTCGCCCCAGCACAGCTCGCTCTTGCCGATCCGGTGCATCAGCGCACCGGTGTCCTCCAGGCCCAGCACCGTGGAGCCGGCGAGCTGGCCCATGGCCCGGCGCACCTCGTCGTCGGTGAGACCGTGGGCGGCGATCTCGGCGAGTTCGTCGCGGCAGAGCTTGAGGACGTCCTGGACGTGTGCCGGGCGGCAGCCCGCGTACACGCCGAAGAGGCCGCAGTCGGCGAAGCCCGAGGTGTAGGAGTAGACCGAGTAGGCCAGGCCCCGCTTCTCCCGGATCTCCTGGAACAGGCGTGAGCTCATGCCGCCGCCGAGGGCGGTGGAGAGTACGCCGAGGGCCCAGCGGCGCTCGTCGTGCCGGTCGACGCCGGGCATGCCGAGGACGAGGTGGGCCTGCTCCGTACGGCGCTCGAGGAGCTCCACGCGGCCGCCGGCGCGGATCTTGTGGCGGCCGGAACGGGGAGCGACCGGGACGGCGTCCTCGCCGGTCAGGGCACCGGCCGCGGTGAACGCGGCGCGGACCTGGCGGACCACCTGGGCGTGGTCGATGTTGCCGGCGGCGGCGACGACCAGGCGGGTGGGGTCGTAGTGCTTCCGGTAGAAGCGGGCGACGCGGTCGCGGGTGAGGCCGTTGACCGTCTCCTCCGTGCCCAGGACCGGGCGGCCCAGCGGGGTGTCGCCGAGCAGCGTCCGGGCGAACAGGTCGTGGACCAGGTCACCCGGGTCGTCCTCGGTCATCGCGATCTCTTCGAGGACGACGCCCCGCTCGGCCTCGACGTCCTCGGCGCGGATGACGGAGCCCGTCAGCATGTCGCAGACGATGTCGATGGCGAGCGGCAGGTCGGTGTCGAGGACACGCGCGTAGTAGCACGTGTACTCCTTGGCCGTGAAGGCGTTCATCTCGCCGCCGACCGCGTCGATCGGGGCGGAGATGTCGAGCGCCGAGCGGCGTTTGGTGCCCTTGAAGAGCAGGTGCTCCAGATAGTGCGTGGCGCCGCTGAGCGCGGGCGTCTCGTCCCGGGAGCCGACGTGCGCCCAGATGCCGAAGGTGGCGGAGCGCACGGTGGGCAGGGTCTCGGTGACGATCCGCAGGCCCCCGGGCAGGGTGGTCTTCCGGACGGTGCCGATGCCGTCGACGCCCTCCAGGACCGTACGGGTCGCGGCGCGGCGGGGACGGGGGACGGCCCGCCCCTCGGTGAAGGGGCGGGCCGTCTCGCGGGTGTTACGCGTCACTCTTGTCGGAGCCCTTGTCCTCGGCGGACTTGTCGTCCTCGCCCTCGATGACGGGGATGAGGGACAGCTTGCCGCGCTGGTCGATCTCGGCGATCTCGACCTGCACCTTGGTGCCGACCGGGAGGACGTCCTCGACGTTCTCCACGCGCTTGCCGCCGGCGAGCTTGCGGATCTGCGAGATGTGCAGCAGACCGTCCTTGCCGGGCAGCAGCGAGACGAACGCGCCGAAGGTGGTCGTCTTCACGACCGTGCCCAGGTAGCGCTCGCCGACCTCGGGCATCGTCGGGTTGGCGATGCCGTTGATGGTCGTACGGGCGGCCTCGGCGGACGGGCCGTCGACGGCGCCGATGTAGATCGTGCCGTCGTCCTCGATGGTGATGTCGGCGCCGGTGTCCTCCTGGATCTGGTTGATCATCTTGCCCTTGGGGCCGATGACCTCACCGATCTTGTCCACGGGGATCTTCACGGTGATGATCCGCGGGGCGTTGGGGGACATCTCGTCCGGCGTGTCGATGGCCTCCATCATCACGTCGAGGATGTGCAGCCGGGCGTCGCGGGCCTGCTTGAGGGCCGCGGCCAGCACGGAGGCGGGGATGCCGTCCAGCTTGGTGTCGAGCTGGAGGGCGGTCACGAACTCCTTCGTACCGGCGACCTTGAAGTCCATGTCGCCGAAGGCGTCCTCCGCACCGAGGATGTCGGTGAGGGTGACGTAGTGCGTCTCGCCCGAGATCTCCTGGGAGATCAGGCCCATGGCGATACCGGCGACGGGGGCCTTCAGCGGCACACCGGCGTTCAGCAGCGACATGGTGGAGGCGCAGACGGAGCCCATGGACGTCGAGCCGTTGGAGCCGAGGGCCTCGGACACCTGGCGGATCGCGTACGGGAACTCCTCGCGCGTCGGCAGTACCGGCACCAGGGCGCGCTCGGCGAGGGCGCCGTGGCCGATCTCGCGGCGCTTGGGGGAGCCGACGCGGCCGGTCTCACCGGTGGAGTAGGGCGGGAAGTTGTAGTTGTGCATGTACCGCTTGCGGGTCACCGGGGAAAGGGTGTCCAGCTGCTGCTCCATCCGGAGCATGTTCAGCGTGGTGACGCCCAGGATCTGGGTCTCGCCGCGCTCGAACAGGGCGGAGCCGTGGACCCGCGGGATGGCCTCGACCTCGGCGGCCAGGGTACGGATGTCCGTGACCCCGCGGCCGTCGATGCGGACCTTGTCCTTGATGACGCGCTCGCGCACCAGGGTCTTGGTCAGCGAGCGGTACGCGGCGGAAATCTCCTTCTCACGGCCCTCGAACTGCGGGAGGAGCTTCTCGGCGGCCAGACCCTTGATGCGGTCCAGCTCGGCCTCGCGGTCCTGCTTGCCGGCGATGGTCAGCGCCTGGGCCAGCTCGTCGCGTACGGCGGCGGTCAGGGCGGCGAGCACGTCGTCCTGGTAGTCCAGGAAGATCGGGAACTCGCCGACCGGCTTGGCGGCCTTCGCGGCGAGGTCGGCCTGGGCCTTGCACAGGACCTTGATGAAGGGCTTCGCGGCCTCGAGGCCGGAGGCCACGACCTCCTCGGTCGGCGCGGTGGCGCCGCCCTTGACGAGCTCGATCGTCTTGTCGGTGGCCTCGGCCTCGACCATCATGATCGCGACGTCGCCGTCCTCCAGCACCCGGCCGGCGACGACCATGTCGAAGACGGCGTCCTCGAGCTCGGTGTGGGTCGGGAACGCCACCCACTGGCCCTTGATCAGGGCGACGCGGGTGCCGCCGATCGGGCCGGAGAAGGGCAGGCCGGCCAGCTGGGTGGAGCAGGAGGCGGCGTTGATCGCGACCACGTCGTAGAGGTGGTCGGGGTTGAGCGCCATGATCGTCTCGACGATCTGGATCTCGTTGCGCAGGCCCTTCTTGAAGGACGGGCGCAGCGGACGGTCGATCAGCCGGCAGGTCAGGATCGCGTCCTCGGAGGGACGGCCCTCGCGGCGGAAGAAGGAGCCGGGGATCTTGCCGGCCGCGTACATGCGCTCCTCGACGTCCACCGTGAGGGGGAAGAAGTCGAGCTGGTCCTTGGGGTTCTTTGAAGCGGTGGTGGCCGACAGCACCATGGTGTCGTCGTCCAGATACGCGACGGCGGAGCCGGCGGCCTGCTTGGCCAGGCGGCCCGTCTCGAAGCGGATGGTGCGGGTGCCGAAGGCGCCGTTGTCGATGACGGCCTCGGCGTAGTGGGTCTCGTTCTCCACTCGGGATATCTCCTCGTCTGCGCCCCTGCCCGTGTGGCGGGGGCGGGGTACGCCTCCCGCCCGTGTGGCGGGAGACGGCCGGAGAGCATCCGCGGCCGGGCCTTGGGCCGGTACGTCCGGCCGGGCCGGTCTTCGATCGAAGCCTCCGGGTGGGACCCGGGGGCCACTACCGAGGACCGGCGGTGGCGCGGCGGAGGCGGTTGCTCCCCGTATTCATCTGTATCGTGCTGCGACCAGACTACAAACCTTCCGGCGCCCTCACGACGCCTGGCGGGTACCGGTGGTCGCGCGACCGGTGTTCCCGCCCCTGCGGATACGCGAAAGGAGCGGCTCCCGTGCGCGGGAACCGCTCCCCTCCGGACGCCTTACTTGACGCCGCCGGCCGCACCGCGGCGGATGCCGAGGCGGTCGACCAGGGCGCGGAAGCGCTGGATGTCCTTCTTCGCCAGGTACTGCAGCAGCCGGCGGCGCTGGCCGACGAGCAGCAGCAGACCGCGGCGGGAGTGGTGGTCGTGCTTGTGGGTCTTGAGGTGCTCCGTCAGGTCGGAGATCCGACGCGACAGCAGGGCGACCTGGACCTCGGGGGAGCCGGTGTCGCCCTCCTTGGTGCCGAACTCGGACATGATCTGCTTCTTGGTCGCAGTGTCGAGCGACATACCTTCTCCTTGTGGTTTCCGCGGCACGAGCGCCCCCTGGTCTGTGTCACAGGGGAGTCGTGGATACTCGGGCGCGCAGTGTTCCAGGCTACCAGCCGGTGGGGGCGGGTCCGACCGGCTGGGGTCAGGGGGCCTTCACCCCTTCGGGGACGCGGTAGCAGGCGGAGGTGAGGCTGCCGAGGAGGCGGGAGGTGCTGGCGCCGGCGTTCATACGGCTCTGGTCGTGCACGGTGATGTCGGCAAGGAACCGGTCCTCGCCGTGGACGTACTCGGCCTTGAGGGTGAGCACGCGGGCCTTGGTCCGCTCGTCGCGCCCGAAGAACAGGACCTTCCAGCCGTCCTTCGGGATGGTGTCGGCGATCCGCTTGATCGCCTGCTCGAGCTGTGGCACCGGCGGCCCCTTGACGGACCACTCGTCTCGGTATGTGTAGTGCTCATCAGAATACGGGTGAGACTCGCAATATGACTTGTGCCCTCCGGACGGACTTGTCTCGCCCTCAAGGGCCGCATGCCGCAGGATCCCGGAGGACAGTTCCTCCATCTTGTCTCCGACCGGAGCCGGCACGCGGGCCAGAATCTCAGGCCCGTCCTCCGATAGACCAGTCATATTCGAACATCCTGTCATGGTCAGGACCACCAGAGTCATCGCAACAGCCAGCAGGCCACTTTTATGCTTCATCATCTGTCGCATTTCTGACGGTCGGCTACTCGGTCTTGGCCTTGTCGTAGTTACCCGTGACCACAGCGGCCTGGTTGGCCAGGCTTCCCGAGTCCTTTTTCCAGTACCGAGAGTGGTTGTCCATATCGGCAGGAACATCATCGGTCGCGAGCTGCGTGGCGCCGAATTCGGAGTCGCTTGGAGTGATAAAACCCGGGGCCCTGAAATCAATGACCGGGAGTCCCCAGTTCCCTCGCCTTATCTCGACAGGCCCCTGGAAATCTCCGTGACCGAACTGACCGACATCCGGCACGATGTCGCCCGGCAGCTCCATGTTGTAGACGCCGTGGGAAGCACCGATGTCGCTCGCGGAACCGACCTGGACGCCGGGGCTGCCCGCGAAGATCACGTCGTCCACCGGCAGGTCGTACTGGCGGGCGGTGGAACCCACCACGGTGGAGCCGTAGCTGTGGCCGATGACCGTGGTGTGACTGTCGACGCTCGGGTCGTGCGCCGCGTTCAGGCCATGGAGGAAGCTGCTGTGCGCCGACGCGGCGTCATCGGCGTAGTGCGAGAACGGTGCGTCCTTGAACATGTTGTCGGGCGCGTCGTAGCCGAGCCAGGTGATGGTGGACACGGGACCGTCCGAAAGTTCACTGCTCTTGTACCACAGCTCGTTCATCCTGTTCATGTCGCCACCGATCTTGGACAGGTCGGTGCCCGTGCCGGGGACGTAAACCGCGGTGTGCCGCGCCGTGTCCGGGTTTCCGGTTGCCACGATCGCACGGCCGTCATCCTTGGGACTGAAGCCCAGGAGGTACGCCTCGGGAAGCCCGTCCTCCCCTGTCTTCGCGAAGCGCTCCTCGATCTTCTGGATGCCCTTCTTTACCTTTTCGTAGTGCTGGACCTGCGAATTCCATTCCTTCCACTCGGGGGTCTCCCTGTACGTCCCTCCGACTTTGAGGTACCGGAGCGGCTCGTTCGCCCTGAGTCCGTCCAGCTTCATACGCGTCGTGGCGCCCTCCTCCGCCATGTACGCGCGGTTGGCCTCGTCGCGTACGGCTGACGGGAGGCCGTCGAGACGGCCGATCTGTTCGGGGTAGAGGGCGAGGTACTGGTCGCGTTCGTCCTCGGAGAGGGAGGCCCACCAGTCGGCGTTCTCCTGCGGCGTCTTGCCGCTGGGGATCGCGTCGGCCGGGACGCTGTCGGCGGCCTCCGCGCGGACGCCGGCGGTGTCGGAGCGGGCGTCCTTCCAGTCGGCGTCGGTCACCTCGAGGTCGTTGTCGGCGAGCAGGGCGTCGAGTTTGCAGCGCCACTGGTAGTCGGCGTCGGCCGCCTGCTGGAGGGCGTCGCTGATCCAGCCCGCGTAGACCTTGGCCTCCGCCTCCTTGGCGCCCGTCATGTCGGACCAGGGGGTGCCGGGGTGGGCCCCGGCCCCGGCGGCTGGACGGGTCCAGTGGAGGGAGCCGTCCTCCTGCACCGTGTAGCCGGCCGTACGGGCGTCGTCCACCGCCCGGAGGAGTTTGGTCTGGGCCGCCTTGAGGTCGGCGGCGAAGCCGTGCAGTGCAGCGTGGACGGAGGCGCACTGCACCTGGGTGAAGTGGAAGTTCTCGCCGAGGCGCTTGAGCCTGGCCTGGGCGGCGTCAGCTCCTTCCCCCTCGAGCTTGGCGTTGCGCATTCCGGCGGCGATCCGGGCCTCGGTACGGTCCTTGGCCTCGCTCATCGCGCCGCTCACGATCTGCCAGCCGTCGGCGAAGTGCTCGAAGGCGGCGGGCTTGGCGTCACGTAACTGCTGGAACGTCACCATGCGATCACATCCTCGCCCGCGGGCCGCCCATGGCGGGGTTGCCCTGGCCCGGGATCGTCGTCTCGGGCTTGGTCACCTGCTCGCGGAAGAGGTCGCCGGTGGCCGCGTCGTTGCCCGCCAGCGTGCCGCCCGCCTGCTCGAGCTTGCCCGCGACCTCCGCGCACTCGCGCTCCATCAGGTCGAACTGGCGCGCCCAGGAGCTGAGCAGTCCCTGGTGGCCGGAGGTGGTGAGGAAGCCCTCGGTGCCCGCGGCGGTGCCGCCGGTGGTCTTCTCGCGGTGGCGGTCGGCGGCCGTCCGGAGCAGGCCCCGTACACCGCGGGTCTGGCCGGCGGCGGCGGACCAGGCCTTCCGGTCGGAAGCGAGCCGGCTTCCGGCGTTCCCGTCGTTGGCGCCGGCTAATTGCATCGAGGGCGCGGCCCCCGCTTTCAGCTGCGCCCACTCGTCGCTGAACGTGGCCATGTGCCCCCCTGTCGGCATTCCGGGGCACCGAGGGTAGTCGAGATGCAGCGGTGTGTACTGAGTACTCCTACTCATCCACACCGCACAGGGGATCCGGGTCGTCCTCGGGCGCAGTTGTCCCGGCTACCGCAGTCGGGGGCCGCCCCGACCAGCGAGGCGGCCCCCGGGGGGACGGGTGGGGCTCCCGTCAGAACTTGACGCCCTTGTTCTGCAGGTAGACCAGCGGGTTCACCGAGGAGCCGTAGTACGGCGTGGTGCGGACCTCGAAGTGCAGGTGGGGGCCGGTGGAGTTGCCGGTGGAACCTATCTTGCCGATGACGCTGCCCGCGGCCACGGACTGGCCGGTGACGACGTTCGACTTCGACAGGTGGCCGTACTGGGTGTACATGCCGTTGGCGTGCTTGATCACGATCTGGTTGCCGTACGCGCCGCCCCAGCCGTTGGTGACGACGGTGCCGGTCGCGGCGGCCTTGACGGCCGTGCCGGTCGGGGCGGCGAAGTCCTGGCCGGAGTGCTTGTGGGCCCAGTGGGCGCCGTCGGCGTTGTAGGTGCCGGTGAAGTGGAACGGGGCGGTGACCGGGGAGACCCAGCCGCTCGCGGGGGCGGCGTGTGCGGTCGCACCACCGGCGACGGCGAGCGCCAGGCCGGCGCCTGCGGCCGCGACGGCGGCGCGGGCGGGGGTCTTGCGGATGCGGGCGGTGATGTCGGCGTACATGCGTAAAAACCTCCGGGACGGAAAACGACCGGCGGACGGTGCCGGGCGAATTCCTTGATAACGGACATTCCGGAGAGGTTTCAAGCGGCCCCGATACTAATGCCGGCCGTAGCCGCACAAAGGGAATTCGACCCCTTGCAGGGCGGGACCAAAGTCCCGTTCCGGGCCGGTCGTCGGGCCCGCAGGCCCATGGATCCCGCAGGTGGGACGTGGGTGCGCCGGGTCGAAATTCCTCCCGGCCCTTTCCGAAGGTCCCGGCTTCCAAGGGCCCAAGGTCCCGAATCGGACGGCCGTCCCGACTATCCCGCCTAGGAGGCTGTTCTCAGGGCGTGGCGCATGCCACTCTCAGCGCCATTCGCGGACGTCCCGCAGCGTCCCGTTCGCCAGATCGACCCGGCCCCACCAGTCCCCCGCCCGGGTGGTCACGACCACCACGGGGCCGCCCTCGTCGAGGTACGCGCTGTAGAACCCGAGGAGGAAGGGGCCCGCGGCGGGCTCCGGGGCGCCGAGCCGTACGAGCTCGGTGCCGTCCGCCGCGTACACGACGGCGTTCGACTTCGGCGCCGCCGGCTCCGGCAGGGCCTCGACGACCAGTACCTTCCCGTCCCAGGCCACGACGGACTGCGGGGCCGCCGGGTGCTCCTTGACGACCTGGTCCGGGCCGTGGTCCCAGCGGACCGTCCGCTCGCCCTCGGTCCAGTGCAGGACGATGCCGTTCTCGTTCACTTCGGGATCTCCACGGGGTCGCCGACCGGAATGAGGCGTGAGCGGTCCGCCGGGTTCAGGATCTCCAGCTGGGTGCCGCCGCCGGGCAGGTGACCGAGGTTCGGGTCGGTCTGCGGGCCGATGACGCTCTCCTGGATCCGGAATTCCGTCCCGTCGTCCGGGACGCGGTACCGCTGCACGAGCGACACGTCCGGTTTCCAGTCCGAACGGATCGCCAGCTGTTCGCGTACGAACCGCTGGTCGGGGATCGTATCGAAGGTCCCGAAGCCCCCCGGCCGGCTGGGCGGCTGACCGCGTGAGATCACCATGTTGAACTCCTCCCCCGGCGCCGCGATCCGCGAGGTGATCGGGGTGCCCGGCAGGTTCGGGGGTTCGCGCCGCGCCGGTTCCAGGGCGGCCGGGGAGCCGGTGCCGCAGTGGCCGGTGGTGGGGGCCAGGCCCTGGAGGTCGGCCCAGGTGTGCGGGTTGTGGACGTACGCCGTGGGGTTCGGGGCGGGGGCCAGGCCCAGCGGGTCGGGGGTGGTGAAGCGGGCGGTGACCGGGTCGTAGTAGCGGTGGTGGTTGTAGTGCAGGCCCGTCTCGGGGTCGTAGTACTGGCCGGGGAAGCGCAGCGGGGTGTACGCCGTGGCGTCGCGGTTCCACGTGGTGGTGCCCCACAGGGTGGTGCGGGTGCGCCAGGCGGGGTCGCCCGTCTCGGTGATCAGCTCGGTGGGGGTGCCGATGAGGTCGGTGACGATCGCGAAGAAGCGGGCGTCGATCTCGCGCTGGGTGGCCCCGTCGAGGCGGCGCTCGGTCTGCGCGAGGGGGATCGTGCCCTCGTGGTCCCAGGTCGTGGCGACGGGGTCGGGGCCGCCGGTGGTCTGTTCGCACAGCGTCGCGCCCGCCCAGGTGAAGCGGGTCTCCTCGGTGACGTCGTCGCCGGTCAGGCGCTGTTTGAGGGTGCGCCGGCCGAGCGGGTCGTAACGGTAGCGCCAGCGGGTGCCGTCGGGGGTGGTGACGCCGGTGAGCTGGTTCTCGGCGTCGTACGTGTACTGCCAGACATCGGGTTTGCGGGACAGCCGGGTGCGGGTGCGGCGGATCAGCCGGCCGCCCGCGTCGTACGTGTAGCGGTTCGCCCCGGCGTGCTCGACGCGGGTGCCCGTGTACGAGCGGTCGCCGTCGCCGTCGGAGGCCGCGTGGCGGGGCGGGCCCTGGGCGCTCGAGACGTTGCCGGCGGCGTCGTAGGCGTAGGTCTCGGTCCAGTTGCGGGCGGTGACGGCGGTGACCCGTCCGACGGGGTCCAGGCCGAAGCGGCGGGGGCCGCGCAGGGCGTCGTCGACCGCCGTCAGATGGCCGTCGGGGCGGTAGGTGTACGTGCGGGAGGTCACCGTGCGGTCGCCGGCGGTGAGCCGGCTGCCGGTCAGGCGGCCGGCGGGGTCCCGGGTGGAGGTGAGGGTGAGGGTGTCGCCGATGTCGCGGCGGGTTTCGCGGCCGGCGGCGTCGCGGGTGATGTCGATGCGGCGGCCGCCGGTGGTCAGGCCGGTGCGGTGGCCCGCGGCGTCGTAGGTGTACGTCGTGGTGTGGCCGGAGGGGGTGGTGCGGCGGGTGGGGCGGCCGGTCTCGTCGTAGCGGTAGGTGAGGGCGCGGCCGTCGACGAGTTCCGTCTTCACCCGGCCGAGGCGGTCGTACTGGTACAGCAGCTCGCTGTCGGGGGCGGCGGCGTGCAGCAGCCGGCCGGCGGCGTCGTAGTCGTACGTGGTGATCGCGCCGGCCGCGTCCTTGCGGGTGACGCGGCCGAGGGCGTCGTGCTCGAGGCGGATGACGTCGCCGAGCGCGGTGGTGCGGGCGGTGAGCTGTCCGGCGGCGTCCACCTCGTAGCCGAGGGTGCGGCCGTCGAAGTCGGTCTCGGACGTCAGCCGGCCGGCGGCGTCGTAGGTGTACGTCCAGGTCAGGCCCTGCGGGTCGGTGACCTGGGTGAGGCGCAGCTCCGCGTCGTGGCGGAACTCGTAACGGGCGCCGTCGGGGCCGGTGCGGGCGGCGAGGAGGTCGAAGTGCGTGTACTCGAAGCGGGTGGTGTGCCCCGCGGCGTCGGTGTGGGCGGTGCAGTTGCCCTCGCCGTCGTACGTCCAGGTCTCGCTCGCCCCGTCGGGCCCGCTGCGGCGGGCGGGGCGGCCCTCCGGCGTCCACTCCAGCGTCGTCACGCCGCCGAGCGGGTCGGTGATCGTCAGGGGGCGGCCGAAGGGGTCGCGGGCGTAGCGGGTGACGGCGCCGGGAGCGCTGATCTCCAGGGGGAGGCCGGCGGGGTCGCAGCGGACGGCGGTGACGGCGCCGCGGGCGTCGGTGACGGCGGTGAGGCGGCCGCGGTCGTCGTAGGTGTACGCGGTGGTGTGGCCGGCGGGGTCGGTGACGGCGGTGCGGTTGCCGCGGGCGTCGTACTCCTGACGCCAGGTCGTGCCGTCGGCGCCGGTGAGGCGGACGGGGAGGCCCGTGGCGTCGTACTCGGTGACCTGGCGGCTGCCGTCGGGGCGGGTGACGGCGGTGATGCGGCCGACGGGGTCGCGTTCGAGGGCGGTGGTGCGGCCCAGGGGGTCGGTGGAGGTGAGGAGGCGGCCGCGGGGGTCGTGGGTGTAGGCGGTGGTGTGGCCGAGGGGGTCGGTGGTGGCCAGGACGTTGCAGCGGTCGTCGATCAGGTGGCGGGTGGTGTGTCCGGCGGCGGTGGTCAGCGCGGTGACGCGGTGGCCGGTGGCCGGGTCGGGGTCGCCGTGGTCGAGGGTGAGCTGGAAGTGGCCGGCGTCGCCGCCCTCGGCGGTCACGCGGTGGCGGGTGTCGTAGGTGTACGAGTAGCCGGTGCCGTTGGAGTCCGTCCAGCGGGTGACGCGGCGTTTGTCGTCGTACGTGAAGACGGTGGTGCCGCCGGAGGGCTTGGTGACGGTGGCGAGGTCGCCGACGGGGTCGTAGCCGTAGCGGACGACGAGGTGGTCCGCGAGGTGGAGGGCGGTGACGCGGCCGCCGTCGGTGACCAGGCGCAGGTGGTGGCCGCCGGAGTGGACGAGGGCGAGGGGGGTGCCGTCGTCGGTGCGGTCGACGGTGATGCGGTTGCCGTTGCGGTCGGCGGTCTCCGTCAGCCAGGCGGTGCCGTCGGTCCCGGCATCGTTGTCAGAGCTGTCGGAGGGGGCGAGGAAGTACTTCGTCAGCCCGCTGTCGGGGTCCGTCAGCCGGTAGTCGCCGGTGCCGGAGCGTTCGAGTACGGCCGCCGAGGCACCTTCCTCGGCGGCCGTGGGTATGCCGGGGACGGGGTGCGGATACGTGAGGAGCCGGCCGTCGGCGGTGACGTGGACGACGCCGAGGGCGTCGACGAGGAGGCGTTCGTCGACGGTGGACGACCAGGAGGGGCCGAAGAAGCGGCCCAGGGTCCAGCCCGACTCGACGCGGCGGGTGAATTCCAGGGGCAGCACGCCCGGCAGGGTGAGGTCCGTCTGCGGGAGGAACATCCGGCCCGTCGCCAGGTCGACCGGGTCGGTGCCGTTGGTGCAGCGGTGGCTGTCGGGGCGGTGGTGGCCGCCGGGGACGTCGTCCAGGAGGCGGCGGGCGGTGGCGGCGTCCGCGAGGTCGTCGGCGAGGCGGATGCCCTTGACCCCGGCGCCCGCCCCGCCGGTGGCGGCGGTGAGGGCGAGGTCGGGGAGGAGGCGGCCGAAGCCCTCGGCGGGGTCCTTCATGAAGTCCGTGACCATCTGCCGCCCGGCGCCCCACGGGTCGTTGGCGACCTGGACGAGGCCGGCGACGGTGCTGTTGAGGCTGGTGACGTACTCGGCGGGGTGGGTGAGGTTGTACGGGTCGGCCGGGTTCAGCGCGCGGGCGAAGGACACGATGCCCGCGGTGCCCTTGATGATTCCGGCGCCGACGTGGGCGTTCATGACGGGGAGTTCCGCGAGGCCGTCCATGGCCTGCTCCCCGTACGAGGGCTTGGGCGGGGCGGCGTCCCGCGCGGCGCGGACGGTGGCGGCGGCGGTGTCGGCGGCGGAGTCGCGCTGGCGGCGGGCCTCGCCCAGGATCTCCTGCGCCTCGTTCAGCAGCGCGATGCCGGGGTTCGTGGACCCCGGCTTCGGCGGCAGCGAGGACGGGTCGCGGGACTCGGCGGGCTGCGCGTTGTAGCGGTCCACCGCGTCGTTGTACGCGTTCACCTTCTGCTCGAAGGCATCGGACGCCCGCATGCCCTCCTTGAACTTGTCGATCGCCGCCTGCGCCTGTCCCTGCGCCCAGGCGACGGTCCCCGCGAACTGGTCCAGCGCGCCCGCCGCCCGGCCGAACGCGTCGGCGGCCTTGAACCACTTCGGCGGCTCGATCGACACCGTGTCGCGGAACGCGTCCGCCGCCGCGCCCTTCAGATGCGCGGAGTCCAGCCCCTTCAGCCCGTTGCCGACGCCGGTGAAGGACTCCCCCAGCGACCGGAGGTTCGTGGCCAAGGACCGCAGCTTGTCGGGGCTGCCGTAGACCAGTTTGGTCTTGTCCTCGGTCTCGCCGAGCTGCAGCTCGTCGACCTGGGCGCCCATCTGGTTGGCCAGCGAGCGGGAGTTCTCCCGCACCCAGTCCGCCCCCGACTGCCAGCCGACGTCGTCGAGCCGGTCCGCCGTCCAGTTCCCGGCGTCCTCGACGCGGTCGCCGAGCCACTCCGTGCCGGACTCGACCGCGTTCTCGACCGAGTCCGGCGTGATGTCACTGATGAAGTCCCCGATGCCCATCGGTCAACTCCCGGGTGAGAGCGTCAGCTGGTCAGGCTGCGAACCGCCGAGTACGCGTCGAGCACCGCCAGGGTGAGCGGCAGGAGCGAGAGCAGGGCCAGCGACTCGAAGATCTCCATGAAGCGGCCCCAGAACGGGGTGACCCCGGACCGCGGCACGATCAGGCCGATCGCCACGATCACGGCCGCCGCCAGGGCGAACACCGCCGTCAGCCAGACCGTACGGATGTCGAGTCCCGTCGTGTCCCCCTGCACGTACTTGATCATCAGGTCCATCGGCGCCCGCAGCGCCATGCCCACACCGAGCAGGACCAGCGACCCCAGACCGGCCACCAGCATGCACGTGACCTGCGAGGTGTAACGGAAGAGGTGTGCCCGCAGCAGCAGCGACAGCCCCGTCGCCAGCGCGAGCAGCTGCGCCCACCCGTCGCTGGAGAAGCCCAGCACCGCGGCGGCGCCCACGCTGACGGTGGCGCAGCCCCCGACCAGCCCGACGAGCAGCTCGTGTCCCCGGCGTGCCTGGACGGCGATCCGCTCGGCGTCCATCGCGCCCTCGGTCTCCGGCACGGCGTCCGGGTCGGCGTCGTAACTCGCCGCGGAGCGGGGCGTCGCGTACCCGATGGGCAACCGGGCGAAACGCGTCGAGAGCCCGGGGAGGAAGGCGATCGCCCCCAGCGCGAACGGCGCGCACAGCGCCGCCGCCTCGGTCGGCGCCAGGTCGGCGCGGGTGCCGATGAACGTGACCAGCGTGCCCGTGGTGGCCGCGAACGCCACCGCCACGAACGGCCCGTCACCCGTCGGCGACAGCGCGATGAGCACCGCCGCGGCGAGGAGCACCGCCACACAGCCGAGGAGGAACTGCAGCCGTCCGATGCCGTGTCCCGCGGTCGGCGCGATGAGCCCCGAGCCCGCGATCATCATGAGCGGCATCGCGCCCAGGCCCAGCGCCACCGCGGAGGCGCGGTCGCCGTACACCCTGGCCCGTACACCCGCGATCGCCACCAGCAGCACACCGGCGACGGCCGCCAGGATGCCCGGCAGGGAGTGCATGTCGTGCGTCGGCTCGGCGAACCACAGCACGAACCCCATCAGCACCAGCACCACACCGCCGCCGATCAGCCCGGCGGTGCGCATCAGGCCGTCGCTCCACATGGTGCGGTCCTTGGCGACCGCGGAGGCGACGGCGTCCGACACGTCGTCGAACACGGCCGGCGGCAGCGACTCCGAGAACGGGCGCAGCGCCAGCACGTCCCCGTCGAGGATGCGCTGCGAGCCGAAGGTGCGCGAGCTGTCCAGCACGCTGCCGTCGCGGCGCACCAGGTGGTAGCCGACGGGGCCGCCGGCCTCCGGGGTCTGGCCGGACAGCCGGAGGATCTCCGGGTAGATGTCGGCGACGGGGATGTCCTCGGGCAGTGCGACGTCGATCCGGCTGTCCGGCGCCACGATCGTGACCCGGACGAAGCCCGTCGCGGACGCGGTCGTATGACTCCCGCCCCTGCTGTACGCGCTTCTTCCCGGCGAGGCCGGCCCACCGGCCCTCGCCGTGACCCCCGAGATCGCAGTACTCACCTGTCGCTCCCCTTCCCCGTGCCCGCCTGTTCGCCGGGCGCCCACCATACCGCCCCTCCTCCCCGGTATCGGAAGGCGCTTCACCGGATACGGTTTCCCCCAACCCCGGCCGCCGGTACGGCGGATCCGGTAGCGGCGTGCACAGGGGGTATGCGCCCTGTCGGTGCGCCCCAGTAGGATCACGGCTCGCGGGGGCCGATACCGCCCTCGTACACGAGGGGATTGGCAGCACAGTGACCCACATCGTCGTCAAACGTCAGCCGCGGGCCCTGCCCCCTGACGTGCCGAGCGAGGACCTGCGGCTGGAATCGCCCCCTGAGCTGCCTCGCGGCTATCAGGAGGGCGTCCTGATGCAGATCCTTCCCATGATGGGGATGGGCACCATGGTGGTGTTCTTCTTCAACCCGGGTGCGCCGCCGTTCATGCGCATCATGGGCATGGTGATGATCGCCGCGATGGTCGCGATGATGGTCTCGATGATCGTGCGGTTCCGCCGGGGCACGCAGGGCGAGATGGCGAACATGCGCCGGGACTATCTGAAGTACCTCGCGCAGACCCGCCGTCAGGTGCGCAAGACCGTACGCAAGCAGCGGGACGCGCAGTTCTATCTGCATCCGTCGCCCGAGCAGCTGTGGGCGCTGGTCGCCGAGGGCAGCCGCGTGTGGGAGCGGCGGGCCGGTGACATGGACTTCGCCGAGGTACGGGTGGGGCTCGGCCCGCAGCAGCTGGCGACGACGGTGATCGCGCCGGAGACCCGGCCGGTGGACGAGCTGGAGCCGCTGACGGCCGGTGCGCTGCACCAGTTCATCAACACGCACTCGACGGTGGAGGCCCTGCCGCTCGCCGTGTCGCTGCGCGCCTTCTACCACCTGACGGTCAGCGGCGAACGCCAGTCGGTGTACGGGATGATCCGCTCGATGGTGGGCCAGCTGGCGTCCATGCACTCCCCCGACGACCTGGTGATCGGCGTCGCCGCCGGCCGGGGCTCGGCGGAGGAGTGGGAGTGGGCCAAGTGGCTGCCGCACGTGCAGCTGCCCGGCGAGGGGGACGGCGCGGGCAGCCGGCGGCTGATCACGCAGAACGCGGCCGAGCTCGAGGAGATGCTGAACGAGCGGCTGGAGGGCCGGCCGCGGTTCAACTCCGGCGGGCAGCCGCTCCTGGACGAGCCGCATCTGATCCTCATCCTGGACAGCACGATGGTGCCGCCGGGTTCGGTGCTGGCGTCCCCGGAGGGGCTGCAGGGCGTCACGATCATCGAGGTGGTGCCCGGCGAGATGGACGCGGCCCGCGGCGGCCTCGCGATGGTCGTACGGCCGGGGCGCCTCGAGCTCGACTCCGGTTCTGGCGTGGTGTACGAGGCGGAGCCGGACCTGCTCGCGCCGACGTCGGCGGAGGCCCTGGCGCGCCAGCTGGCGCCGCTGCGGATGGCGTCGGCGGGCGGCGACGACAGCGAGCAGCCGCTGCTGGCCAACCTGGACTTCACGGATCTGCTGGGCCTGGGCGACGCGTCGACGATCGACACGACGCGCACCTGGCGGCCCCGTTCGCAGGCGGAGCGGCTGCGGGTGCCGATCGGTGTGGGCGAGGACGGCTCGCCGGTCATGCTGGACCTGAAGGAGGCGGCGCAGGACGGTATGGGCCCGCACGGCCTGTGCGTCGGCGCCACCGGTTCCGGCAAGTCGGAGCTGCTGCGCACGCTGGTGCTCGGCCTGGCGGTCACGCACACGTCGGAGACGCTGAACTTCGTCCTCGCGGACTTCAAGGGTGGTGCGACGTTCGCCGGTATGTCGGAGATGCCGCACGTGGCGGCGGTCATCACGAACCTGGCGGACGACCTGACGCTCGTCGACCGCATGGCGGACTCGATCCGCGGTGAGCTCAACCGGCGTCAGGAGCTGCTGCGCGACGCGGGCAACTACGCCAACATCCACGCGTACGAGCGGGCCCGGGTGGCCGGCGCCCCGCTGACGCCGATCCCGTCGCTCGTCCTGGTCATCGACGAGTTCAGCGAGCTGCTGACCGCCAAGCCGGAGTTCGTGGAGATGTTCGTCCAGATCGGCCGTATCGGCCGGTCGCTGGGCGTGCATCTGCTGCTGGCCTCGCAGCGCCTGGAGGAGGGGCGGCTGCGCGGTCTCGAGACGTATCTGTCGTACCGGATCGGTCTGCGGACGTTCTCGGTCGCGGAGTCGCGGGCGGCGCTGGGTGTGCCGGACGCGTACCATCTGCCGTCCGTCCCCGGCTCCGGCTATCTGAAGTTCGGTACGGACGAGATGGTCCGGTTCAAGGCGGCGTACGTCTCCGGCGTGTACCGCACCGCCGACGAGGAGTCCGAGCGGACCGCCGCGTCCGCGCCGCCGGCGGTGCTGCGTCCCCCGGTGTGGTTCACGGCCGCCCCGGTCGCCGTCTCCCGGTCCTCGGACCCGCGCGCCAACGCCCCCGTACCGCCGCCGCGGCCCAGCTCGGGCGACGACGACGCCCTCGCGGACACCGTGCTCGACGTGATCGTGGGCCGGCTCGAGGGCAAGGGCCCGGCGGCGCACCAGGTGTGGCTGCCGCCGCTGGACGCCCCGCCGTCGCTGGACGAGCTGCTCCCGGGCCTCGCGGCGATCCAGGGCCGCGGGCTGGCGCACCCCGACTCCCCGCACCCCGGGCGCCTCGTCGTACCGCTGGGCCTGGTCGACAAGCCGTACGAGCAGCGGCGTGACGTGCTGTGGCGGGACTTCTCCGGCGCTGCCGGTCACATGCAGATCCTCGGCGGTCCGCAGTCCGGCAAGTCGACGCTGCTGCGCACGCTGATCGCGGCGTTCGCGCTCACGCACACGCCGCAGGAGGTGCAGTTCTACGGGCTGGACTTCGGCGGTGGCGGTATGTCGTCGGTCGCCGGCCTGCCGCACGTCGGCGGCGTCGCCTCGCGTCTGGACCCCGAGCGGGTGCGGCGCACGGTGGCGGAGGTGTACGGGATCCTCAACCGGCGCGAGGAGTACTTCCGCTCGGCGGGCATCGACTCGGTGGCGACGTTCCGGCGGCGCCGGGCGCGCGGCGAGATCGACCTCGACGACCAGCCGTGGGGCGACGTGTTCCTCGTCGTCGACGGCTGGCAGGGCTTCCGTACCGAGTACGAGGGCCTGGACCAGATCGTCACGGACATCGCCTCGCGCGGTCTGGGCTACGGCATCCACGTCGTCCTGACGGCGTCCCGCTCCATGGAGGTCCGGGCGGCGCTGAAGGACCAGCTGATGAACCGTCTCGAGCTGCGGCTCGGTGACGCGATGGACTCGGAGTTCGACCGCAAGGTCGCGGCGAACGTCCCGGCGGGGGTCCCCGGCCGCGGCCAGACCCCGGACAAGCAGCACTTCATGGCCGCCGTCCCGCGCATTGACGGCGTCGGCTCCGACGACGCGCTGTCGGACGCCACGGCTGCCCTGTGCCAGGCCTCCTCGGAGGCGTGGACCGGCCGCCGGGCCCCGGCGGTGCGGCTGCTGCCGCGCATGCTGGAGGCGGCGGAGCTGCCCAAGGGCAACGCGCAGCCGGAGCGCGGTGTGGCGTTCGCCATCGACGAGAACAACCTCGAGCCGGTGTACGTCGACTTCGAGACGGACCCGTTCTTCCTCGTCTTCGGTGAGAGCGAGTCCGGCAAGACGGGCGTGCTGCGGCTGCTCGCCAGGCGGATCGCCGAGCGCTACCACCCGGACGAGGCGAAGATCGTCGTCGGTGACTACCGGCGTTCGCTGCTCTCCGCGATCCCCGAGTCGCATCTGCTGGAGTACGCGCCGATGTCGACCGCGATGGAGGGCCATATGACGGCCCTGCGCGACATGATGGTGCGCCGCACCCCGGGCAACGACATCACGCCGCAGCAGCTGCGGGACCGCAGCTGGTGGTCGGGGCCGAAGGTGTTCGTCATCATCGACGACTACGAGCTGGTGGCGACGTCCTCCGGGAACCCGCTGTCCGTGCTGCTGGAGCATCTGCCGTTCGCCCGTGACGTCGGTGTGCGGTTCATCATCGCGCGCAGCGCGAGCGGTGTGTCGCGGCAGATGTTCGAGCAGGTGATGACGCGGATGAAGGAGCTGGGCGCGCAGGGCGTCGTGCTCTCCGGCGACCCGATGGAGGGCGAGATCCTGGGCAACGTCCGGGCCCGTCCGATGCCTCCGGGCCGCGGCTACTTCGTCTCGCGCAAGCGCGGGGCGCCGCTGGTGCAGCTGGGGTGGCTGCCGGACGAGCGGTAGGTCCTCCGGTACGTACGGCCGCCCGGGACTGTCCCGGGCGGCCGTTCTCTTTGCCTCAGAGCTGGCCGGCCAGGGCGGTGGCGAGGGCCTTGGTCTGCCCGGCGGTCAGGGTCTTGCGCTCGACGGCGAGCATGACGGCGACCTTGCCGTCGTCGGCCAGCCGGACGGTGGCGACATTGCCGTCGGGCACGCCGGCCGCGGTGCCGGGCTTCGCGGCGCCGGCGGTGTCGTAGAAGGCCTTGAGCTCCTGCGTGTCCAGCCGTCCGGCGCTCTGCACGGCGGGCAGCATCAGGCTGACGGCGTCGCCCTTGGCCGCCGCCACCGTGTGCAGCGAGGCGCCCTTGCCGGCGACGCTGTACGAGCACACGACCCAGGCCCCCTTCGCCTTCGACAGCGGACCGTCGGGCGAGATGCCCTCGTCGCCGGGGAGTTCACCGTCGGCGACGTCCTTGCCGGTGCGCGCCTTGACGGGCTTGTCGAGGCCGGCGGTCTTCGCGGCGGCCTCGATGTCGTACGCGACGGGGCACTTCTTGGGGTGCTTCTGCGCCTTCGCGGCGAACGCGCGGACGTTGTCGACGGTGACCGCCGCCGGCGCGCGGTCGTCGTCACCACCGCTCCGGGATCCGAGTTGGCCGCACGCCGCGGCGGTCAGGGCTACGACGGCGGCGGTGGCGGCGGACAGCAGGGCGCGGGGGGCGGTTCGCATGAGGGGGTCTCTTTCGTACGCACGTGTCCGGCTTGTGCCGCGGACGTGGGGACACCCTAGAACCAACGGCGGCGTCAGTCGGGGGACCCGCGCCGTGGCCGTTTCTCGAACATCAATACGCGCCCTGCCGCGGCGGGTCAGCCGCCGACCTGGCCCGCGAGCTCCTCGGCGATCCGGCTGACCTGGTCGGGGGTCAGGCTGCTCTTGGCGTCGGCCCGCGTGCTGCCGGTCACGAAGGTGAGGACGACGTCCCCGCCGTTCTCCGGCAACCGGACGGTGGCGGCGGTGTTGTTCGGGGTCAGGAGGACGCTGCCCTCGCCGGCCTTTCCGGCTTCCTCCGCGTACGCCGAGAGCTTGCTCATGCCGAGCTCGTCCGTGGCCGCGATCAGCGGCAGCAGCATGTTGGTCGCCCGGCCCTTGCCCGCGCCGGACGCGAAGACGCTGGCCTTCTCGCCGTTGATCTCGTAGGCGCACTCGAGGAGAGCGCCGTCGACGCTCTCCAGCATGTCGTCCGGGCTCGGCACATCGGGCTGCGGCAGCTCACCCTTCACGGCGTCCTTGCCCGCCTGCGGCCCCACGCGGCCCTCCACCCCGGCGGCCTTGGCCGCGGCAACGAGGTCCCAGTCGACGGGGCACGTGTCCGCGCCGTCCTTGGTCTTCGCGGCGAGGTCACGGATCCGGTCGACGCTGAGCGCGTCACCGCCGCCGCCTCCACCCTTGTCGGAGCCGCAGGCCGCGCCGGTCAGGGCGAGCGCGGTGACGACGGTGGCCGACAGCAGGGCGCGGGAACCGAATCGCATCAGGGAGGTCTCTTTCCGTACACGCAGGCCGACCGCCTACGTGGGACAGCCGGCCTTCTCGGCCGCGGCGGCCGTGAACGCGCGGGTGAACTCGGTGACGGCCGGCTTGTAGTCCTTGTCCGGCGTCTTCTGCGGAACGTGCAGCCAGCGCAGTTCCATCCGTACCGTCAGATACTTGGCGCCGTCCGTCGCGCACGGCACGTCGGCGATCGCCCCGTTGGAGGCGACTGCGCCGCGCTCCCCCAGGTCGGCCGGTACAGGCTTCCAGATCCGCAGGTCGAACATGGAGGCCGAAGCCCCGACCGGATCCGCGATCCGCTCCGGGTGCCGTGACGACACGATGCGCACGGCCTCCTCGTCGTCGACGCTCAGGACGCACTGCACGTTGCGGTCCGCGGCCGGATCCCCGTACGCGCTCACCTTCAGGTCGCCGCCCTCCGGGAGCAGCGGTTCGACCAGTGCGGGGTCGACGGGCAGGCCGCAGATCGTCTCCGGCACGGTGTAGCTGTCGTCGGCCCCGCAGGCCGTGAGGGTCAGGGCCGCCAGGCAGACGGCGGCCACCGCTCCGTACTCAGTAGTGCGCATGATCTGTTTGTATCAGCCCGCGTCCGCACCGCTGTAGATCCGGGAGTCGCTGTACCCGGCGGACGCCGCCTCGTTCAGCCGGCTCAGGTCGGCCTCCGAGTGCGTCGGGTGATCCGTGTGGTTCTGCGCCCAGAGGTCGGCCAGGGCCTCGCTCTGGGTCAGCCGGTTCTGGTAGCCCTCCTGGTAGTCACCGGCCTCGATCTTGTCGATCCGCTCCTGCTCGCCCTTCAGCCACTCGTCGGCGACCAGGTCCACACCGGCCTGGATGTCGCCGCCCACGTGCGGGATGTGCCCGATTCCCATGTCGATCGCCGTCTTCCAGGCGGGCAGCTCCGCGTCGGGATTCTCGAGCTTGATGGCCTGGTTCTGGGCCTGCTCCAGTACGCCCAGGGTGCGGCCGGAGCGCAGCAGCGACTCGGCGTCCTGGCCGGAGGTGTCGTGCTGGATGTCGTCCACCATCTCCGGGATGAGGCCGGTGTTGAGCGACGTCATCGCGTTCGGGTCACGCATGATCTGCTTCGTGACCTCGAAGAGCTGATCCTCCTTGTAGACGTCGTCGCCGCGCCCGATCGTGCCCATGGTGTCGTACACGTCGCCCGCCTGGTTGGTCAGGGCGGTGGCCATCGGCTGGCGCAGGGCGGGCGGGAAGTCGTCGCCCTTGTCGGAGAGGCGTTCCAGGGCGCCGTTCAGCACGCGGTCGTGGGCGGCCATGTCGGAGCCCGGGACGTCCATGGTCGCGGCCTCGAGGGCGTCGCCCAGGCCCACGTACATCGACGGGTCGTCCATCTCTATGGGCGGGCCGTAGCCGCCGTTCATCACCAGACCGGGCCACTCACGGTCCTTGATCAGGTACTTGAGGTGGTCGTTGTTCTGCGGGTCCAGGAACTCGGTGGCCGCCTCGGGGTTGTTGCCCATCACGCCGAGAATGCTGTTCAGCGGGTCGTGGGGCGTGCCCGGGAGGGCGTTCCAGCCGGTCCACAGGGCCGGGTTCTTGTCCTTCTCGTACGCGATGATGTCGTTGCCGAGCGTCTGCAGCAGGTCGGAGTCGTACTTCCCGCCCTCGAGCATCAGACCGGTCAGGGTCTGATAGCCGTAGATCGGGTCGGTGTTGCTGCCGAAGTTGTGGCGGCCGTTCTCCTTCATCGCGTCGACCCAGTCGTCGTAGAACTTGTCGTGCGGACCGGAGGTCGCGGTGGCCAGCGATTGGGCGAGGCCCTTCTCGACCGCGGCCAGGTCCTCGGGGTGGTCCTTGCCGTAGCCGTAGACCATCTCGTGGTTGAGCTTGTTGGTCAGCTTGATCAGGTCGTCGGCGCCGCCGATGTCCGTCAGCAGCTGCCGGGAGAACGCCTTGTCGTCGGAGTTGTCCCGGAAGAGGCGCTGGAGTTCGGCCATCTCGGCGGAGGAGAGCTGCTTGCCGTCCTCGAGCTTCTTGCCGAGCTCGGCGGCGCGCTGGCCCTCGGCGACCTCGATGTCTCCGTTCGCGTCCTTGTTGAAGCCGTACGCGCCGTTGACGGAATCGCCGTGCGAGGCGCTGCTGAGCGCAAGCTTGCAGCCCTGGTCGGCGTCGTCGATGGCCCGTACGGCCTTGTCGATGGCCGTCTGCCATTCGCCGCGGCGCTGCGAGACCTGCTGCTGGAAGTCCGGGTCGTGGTGGATCGCGTTGCGGGTGGCCGGGTCGAGACGCGCGTAGTCGTACGTCACCTGGCCCTGGTCGTCCACCTTGTAGCCGGCGTCGTGGGCCCCGTTGACCTGGTTCTTGAGGGCGGTCTGGAGTTCGGTGAGCTGGCTGTGGGACTCGGTCAGGATCGACGCGATGGCCAGGGCCTCGGTCTTGGCGGCGTCGAACTGGCCGGCGGTCACCGGGGCACTGCCCGCGTACGAGTTCATCGCGAGGCCGGTCCACAGGCCGCTGGTGAGCGGGCCGGAGACATGGCCGTTGTAGTCGGCCTTCAGCTCGCCGAACCGGTTGCCCATCTGCCGCCACAGACGCGCCGAGTCCTCCAGCTCGCCCAGGTCAGCGGTCATTATCTCGTGGTACGTGAGGCCCATGTCCTAATCCCCGTTCAGTTCCCGGCGCCCTGCAGGCCCGGCGTGGTGAAGCCGTTCGGCTGCTGCAGGCCCGGCAGTCCCGGCGTGGTCAGGCCGTTGAACTGGTTCCCCGTCAGTCCGTCGCCGTTCTGGAAGATGGTGCGGGTGCCCTTCAGCGCGGCGCTCTCGTTGGCGAGCCGCTGGCCGAGGGTCTGCACCGACTTGCCCCAGTTCACCAGCGCCTCGTCGAGACCGGCGTGGACCGCCCAGGCTCTGAGCTTGGTGGCCTGACTGCCCGGGCTCGAGGACGACGGGGGGCCGTAGATCGGCGGCTGGGCGCCTCCGCCGCCGGACGCAATCCGGCCGGCGGCCTGGGTGTTGGGCAGCAGCGTGGTGTCGACGTACTCGGCGGCGCGCTTCTTGCCCTCGTAGTCCGTCTGGAGGTTTCCGCCGCCGCCGCCCGGCTCCGGCGCGACCTGGTTGAGCTGCATCTGCGCGGTGGCGTTGGCCTTGTGCTGCGCCCATTCCGCTTCGAATGACATGAGTCCCCCAGAGTGACCACTGGTACGTGCGGGATACAAGACTAGGCCGGGGCCGGAGGGATGACCGACCCCGGGCGGGAGTCGTCACGGGGCTGTGACAGCGCGGTGACATGCGACGTTGACACGGAACGGCCGGTCGGGAACAGCGCGGGGCGGGCACCTCCCGCATGTGCCCGCCCCCGTGATGCTGTGCAGTTGTGTGCCGCGCGCCGTGAGGCGCGCGACGGTCAGCCGCCGAACAGGCCCGCGGCCTTCTTGTCCGTCGACTGGTAGTTCGAGCCGGCGGTCTCGACCGCGGCCGAGATCTGGCCGAGCGCGGCCTGGACCTTCGCGGCGTTCTGGTCCCACACGGCCTGGACCGTGTCGTAGGACTGCTTCGCCTCGCCTTCCCAGCCCGCGGCGACGGTGCGGACCGCCGACTTGATCTCCTCGAGGTCGTTCATCAGCTCCTGCGACTGACGACGGATCTCGTTCGCGGCCTGGGACAGGCTCGCGTATGTGACGAGCAGCTCACCGGGAGCGTTGGACATCTTTCCTCCTGCTGGATGAGGTCGGGGTGCGGATCAGAGGCCGTTCAGACCGGACGAGGCGCCGGCGTTGCTGGCGCCACCGCTCATGCCCACGTCCACGCCCGTGAGGGTCGAGTGGACCTCGTCCTCGTTGTTCGCGCCGAGACGCCGGGTCTCCGTGATCGCTTCCTGGTAACCGATGAGGATGCGGTTCAGGGTGTTCATCGCCAGGTTGATCTCAGCCTGCTTGGCGTTGAACGCGCCGGCGCCGATACCCTTCCACGCGCCCTCGAGCGAGTCGATGGTCGACTGGAGCGTCTGAACCCGCTTGTTGAGCCGCTGGGACTTCTCGTTCAGGTCCTGCTCGAGGCGGATGATCTGATCTTCGCTTAGCCGCTGGTCGGCCATGAGTTCCCCTCTTGGTTGGGTGGTCGAGCTCGCGGGTTACGGCTCAACGCGATCGGTTGTCTGGCGCGGGGGTCCAGTCGTGTCACACGCGGCCGGTTGAGCCCGCCCCCGTTGGTGATGGTCTGTGTGGTTACGGCGGTCAGTTCGTCGAACGTCTGCGAATCAGGACGAACGCCCCGCCGCCTACGACGACGACGGCTGCCGCGATCCCGAGGACGGTCCAGAGCTGACCGTTCCCCTCGTCGTCCTTCGCGGCCTCGGCACCAGCCGCCTCGGTCGCCTCCGGCTTCGCGTCGGCGCCCTTGTCCTCGGCGGACGGCTTCGCGCTGGGGTCCTTGTCCTGGCTGCCGGCCGGGAGCAGGGGGTTCACGTCGGGGGCGCCGGGGTCGCCCTTGCCTTCGAGGAGGTTCACACGGGGTCGGACGACGCCCCAGCCGATGTACTTGCTGAGCGTCTGCTTGCCGTCCTCGCGGCCGGCCGTGTCAATCATTACCTTGAGGACCTGGTTCGCGGTCCACTCGGGGTGCTCCGACCAGATGAGCGCGGCGGAAGCGGAAGCAAGGGCGGTCGCCTGACTGGTGCCCTCGCTCGTGCAGTAGCGAGTCAGGGATTCGTCACAGTAGGTCGGAACCTCCGTACCGGGAGCCGCCAGGTCCACCGACTTACCGTAGTTGGAAAACTTGGCGTAGACGCCGGACTTGTCGACGGCTCCGACGCCAACAACCTCCGGGTAACTCACCGGGAACTTCCGGTCAGTGGATCCGTCATTTCCAGTACCCGCAAAAACCAGTTTGCCTTTGCTGGCGGCGTACTTGATGGCTTCCTCTGTATAGCCATCAAACGTAGAACCGGCAACCGACATATTGATGATGCGGGCCTTGGAGTCAGCCGCCGCACGAATCGCCTTGGCCCCCACGCGGGGGTCGACCCAGGTCTCGCCTTCTTTGTTGCCGATCTGGATACGGATGGGAAGGATCTTCGCGCTGGGCGCCAGCCCCTGAAGACCTCCACCCTCACCCGTACCGGCAATCAGTTCGGCCATGGTTGTGCCGTGGCCGGTGAGATCCGAGCGCTCGTCTCCAGAAAGATCGGTGGAGTCCAAGCCCGCAAGGACCTGCCCACGCAACGCCGGCGTATCGCCGACACCGGAGTCGATCACTGCGACCGTGACGCCCTCGCCCTTGCTGACCGCCCACATCTTCTCGGCCTGCATCACATCGAGGTACCACGGCCGGGTGGCATCCTGAGCGTTGGCGGCGGGAGCCAGCCCTATGAACGAGGCACCCGCGACGGCCGCTGCCACAGCAGCGGTGACAGCGCGCCGAATTCCGGCGTGTGCTCCGGTGTGCCTCGTCATCATGAGTCCTGCCGTCATCGCTCGGTTCTTCCGCCTATTCGACTACTCGGGGACCGCTCTCACCGGCGGCCCATGTCTCTTCGTCCTCGACCAGATAGTCCGCGCGCTCCGAATCCATCTGCTCCGGGTCGTTCCCGTTCTCATTGCGACGGCCTCCCAGGCCGGCGCCGCCCCGGGTGAAGCCGCGCTGGCCGCCACCGCGGCCGTTGCCGACCACGCCACGCCCCTCGGAAGCTCCGCCTCGAGCCGCACCGCGCGTCACTCCACGCTCACTGGAGACGCCTTCGCCACCGACCACGGTTCCACGCGGCAGGCGGGAACTTCCCGCACCTGCCGGGGACGGACGACCGATGGTGCCCGGACGGCCGCCACCCGGCATACCTCTGCTGGGACCCGTGCCGGTCGGCTTGCCGCCGACGACGTTGGAACGCGGGCCGCCCTGGAGTCCACGCGGTCCGCCACCCGTTCGGGGCGTCAAGCCCTGGCCACGATTGGCACCCTGTCCTGTCGGTCCCGTACCGGTTGGACCGCGACCGATCGTAGGTGTGCGACCACCGGCGGGGCCAGTGCCCTTGGGCCCAGTTGCGTTCGGCCCCATAGGACCGGGTCCCCGACCCAGTGTGGGGGTAACGGGCTTCCCACCGGGCCGGATCGGACCGGTGCCTGTCTGGGGCGGCTTGGGACCACCCAGTTGCGTGGTGGGCATGCGGCCCGGCCCCGGGGGCAGCCCTGGACCCGGCCCGACTGGCATCTTCGGCGGTGGCATGTAGCCGGGAGTCGGCCCGCTCAGCGACGGACCAGGACCCGGGGTCGGCGTGATCGGGCCGAGCTGACCCGGACCGGGAGCCGTCGGAGTAGGCGCGGTCGGGACCACAACGCTGTCGAGGTCTGTACCGACGGGCGCGTCAGGAGTGCCAGGTGACGGCAGGTGGCCCGGGATGAGACCGGGCTTGGTGTCCACGGTGCCGGCGGTAGGCGCATCCGGCACTGTCGGGCCGACCGCTCGCGGATGGCCCGTGCTCGAGGATCGGTCTACCGATGTAACACTGGATCGCGCTCCACCGCCACCACTGTCAACACCATCCCAGTTCGGCGCCGGCACAGCCGCATTAATCGGCTCGTACACCGGCGGCTTCAGTCCCCCCAGCGTCGACGAGGCCACCGAGTAGTGCGACGCCAGCTTGTTCATCTGGGTGATCGCTTCCTGGCGCCGACGGTTCCTCTCCGCCGAGTCCGCCCGGATGGTGTCCTGGTACAGCTCTGGGTCGGACTTCTGGTCGGCTCGCGACCAACTGTCTGCCTTGTCGGTGTAATTCTCCGGCATGGACCGCTTGACCTCGGAGAGGCCGATACCTGCGGCCTGGATCTGCGTCCCGGCCGTGGCCGCGTACTCGGAGAGCTCGAAGGTCCGTCCTACGAAGTTCGTGCTCCACGCCTGGAAGGACGCGCCGGCAGCACCTTCCCACTCCACATTGGCGAGCTTGCCCTTCAGCGTGTCCGCCGCTGTTTCGAACGCCTTGCCGGCCTTGTAGAGGTCCTCGCCGGCAGTCGTGAGTCGCGCCGGGTCACCGCCCTGGGTGAACGCGGTCAGCTCCTCGAGCGAGTAGTTCTCGAAGTTGGTGCTGCCGAGCGAACCGTCGCCCATGAACATGCCGTCGATTCGCTGCATGATCTGGACGAGCGCGACCTGGACGTCGCTGGGCGCGTTCTCCTGCAGCGGGACGTGCTCGTCGCCCGGCTGCGTGGTGTCGTTGTTCCCTGCCATCTGTCAGTCCCCCCGCCTCAGAAGGCGCCCTTGTCACTGTTGTCGGCAGGCCGCGCAGCGGGCTGTGCCGGATCCTCCGAACGAGCCTGCTCCCTGCGGTCGTACACCTCGGTGTTGACCGTGTGAAAGCGTCGGCGCTCGTCTTCGTCCAGGTTCTGGTAGCCGCTCTCGGCGCCTCGCATCGCGATCTCCAGTGCGTCCAGCAACCGGTCGACGAGATCAGCCATCTGAGTCAAGGTCTGTTGCACGGCCGTGTAGTGCGCTGTGAGTCCCTCTGCCTCGGCAAAGCTCGACCCTGAGTGCAGCGCGTGCTGCTCTACCGTCTGGTCGGCGACTACCTGCGGAGCCCCCTTCGAGTTCCTGAGTGTGTCCAGAGCAGATTGAACCTGCTTCCGGAAGTCACCCATCGACTCGTAGCTGACCTTGAGGTTACTTGCCGACATCGCCTCAAGAGGTATCAAGGCTGCTCCTCCCCGTTCCATCTTGGAGCCTGCACGGACGCTACCGCACTCAAAACTCTAGTCACCGGCCACGACAGTTCCAACTGTAAAGGTACGGAGCCGTTGTCAGCGTTCTGTCACGACGCGGGGCCAACTCTGTTGCACTGCACGGTCGTTACGCGTGCGATCCTACGGGGCCCGAGTGACACGCGGCATAGGTATTCGTACTCACTCCCCGATCGTGACGGAGGCCACACGCAGCGTCGCTCAGACCGTTCGCCGCCGTCGCTTCGCCCGGTCCTGGAACACCCGTGCGATGCCTGCCGTGAGGGCCACGAGGACCACGCCGGCCACCACCGCGTAGCTGCCGATGCGCTCGTTGCGCTGCTGTTCCGACTCGCCCACCGGGATCCTGGCCGCCGTCGGATAGTTGGCGGGGTCGAGCTTGCCCGCCTTGTCGACCTGCGGTGCCTCGATCGGCTCGGCGTCCTCCGTCAGGGCGCGGACCGGGTCGACGACGCCCCAGCCGACCAGGACGTCGTGGCCCCGGATCGAGCGTTCCGCCGTCTGCTCCAGCTGGGCCACGATCTCGTTCGGCTTCCAGTCCGGGTGCTTGGCGACGAGCAGCGCGGCGACGCCCGCCACGTACGGGGCGGAGAAGGACGTGCCGTTGTCGGTGCAGTGGCCGCCGCCCGGCACGGTCGAGACCATGTCGACGCCGGGGGCCGCGATACCGACGAAGTCGCCGGACTGGGAGAAGGGGGCCCGCTCGTTGTTGCGGTCCGACGCGGCGACGGCCAGGACGCCGGGGTACGAGGCAGGGTAGGTCTTCTTCGTCTTGCGGTCCAGGCCGTCGTTGCCGGCGGAGGCGATGACCACGACGTTGTTGGCGAGGGCGTTCTCCACCGCCACCTCCAGGTTGGAGGCGGCGGGCAGGGCCTTGGCCGTGTCCTGCGAGATGTTGATGACGTCCGCGCCCTGCTTCACCGCGTGGTCGATCGCCTGCGCCATGGTGTCGGACGTGCCCGTACCGTTCGCGTCGTTCTGCTTGATCGGGATGATCGTCGCCTCGGGCGCGATACCGACGAAGCCCGTCTTCTTCGTCGGGTCCTCGCTCGCGGCGATGATGCCGGCGACCCTGGTCCCGTGGCCGACCTCGTCCGACGTGCCGTTGGCCGCCCCGCGCTCGGGGACCTGGCCGTACTGGTCGGGCTTGGGCTTCTTGGGCAGGAAGTTGGCGCCGGCCGCGGCGTCGACGGCGGCCGTCAGCTGGCGGTTCTTTATGTCGACGCCGCTGTCGATGACCGCGACGCGCACGCCCTTGCCCTTGCCGCCGGCCGCCTTCCACATGTCTTCCAGGTTCACCCGCTGCAGCGACCAGGGCGTGCCCTTGTAGTCGTCCGACGGGAACTGGCACTGCTCCTGGGCCGCCGCGGGTGTCGCGGCGGGGCCGGCCTGCGGGAGCACGGCGAGGGCAGCCACGGCGAAGGCGGCCGGTACACGGATGTAGCGGGACATCAGCGCTGTGCCTTCCTCAGAGGTTCTGCGGCTGGCAGGCGTCGGCCGTCGACAGCCGGGGGCCTGTGGGCAGGAAGTCCGACCACTCGCCGGGGATGGGCTTCGGCTGGACGGTGTCGTAGTTCAGGCGCTTCTGGGAGGTGTTCTCCTCGGCCTCCGCCTTGTTCTTCTGCCGCGCCGCGTCGTCGGTGCCGACGCCGCAGAAGCCCTCCTGCGAGTCCTGGTTGGACTGCACGGCGTAGCGCAGCCCCTTGTCCGTGACCAGGAAGGTGCTTCCGGTGCTCGCGGAGGCGCCGCTGGACTGGCGGTACAGCTGGCCGGATCCGGGCGAGACGTAGGAGGGGGAGCCGATCGCCAGCGGGGCCGGGAGGTCCGTGCCCGCCCAGGTGAAGAGCTTCGTCGCGTTGCTGCCGGTCACCTCGTCGAGGACGTTGCAGATGACGTTGCGGTTGCCCTCTTCGAGTGCCGCCTCGTTGACGGCGCTCGCCTTGTCCTCCGGCCAGTTGTACTCGGTGCCGTAGGGCTCACCGGCCGTGAAGCTGCCGCTGCTGACCTCGGCCGCCTTGCCCTTGGTGTCCAGCGCCACCGCCTGCGGGCTGTTGAGCAGGAGGTACGCGGTGAAGTCCGAGACGGGGGCGACCCGGTCGGTCAGTACGACGAACTGTCGTGTCGTCGCGCCGGAGGACGCGCTCAGCACCATGCCGACACGCCGCTCGTTGTTCTCCAGATTGTCGACACCGGCCGCCTGTGTCGGCCCGCCGAGCCCCTCGACCTGGGGGAACTCGATCGGGTCCCCGGTGTGGAGGGTGGCCAGCCACTCGGTGGTGACCCGCTGGGGTCGCGTGTCGTTGCCGATGATCAGCTGGACCAGACCCTGCTGGTCCGGTCCGTCGGGGAAGGCGTACTTCGTGCCCTGCCGGTCGACGATGTACAGCTTGTCGTCCGGCCCTTGTACGAACAGGACCTCGCCGCCCGTCAGCTTGTCCTTCCCGCCGACCCGGCCGGAGTCCGCGGCGGACAGGACGTACGCCGCCTTCTGGACGGCGCGGGCGCCGTCGGTGGAGCGCTGGCAGACCGCCCAGCGCTTCTTCTTGCCGACCTCCTCGGCGCTGGGCAGCCGGTCCGGGGCGTTCTGGATGCCGAGCGTCGCGCCGCGCGGGAGCTTGGAGGCGTCGAGGATGTCCTCGTCGACGTCGATGATGTCCGCGCCGGGGCGCAGCAGCAGCCGGGCGGAGGCGAGGTTGAGCACCTCGTGCAGCTGGGGCTTCTTGTTCGTGCGCAGCACCACGTAGAAGGTGCTGGAGTCGCTGACGCGGATGATGTTCTTTTCCGCGGCGTCCCAGTCCTTGGGCGCCTTGGGCTTGAACATCCCGATCGCGCCGAAGACCGCCAGGATCACCACCGCGATGATCATCCCCGGCAGCACGCCGCGCAGCGGTTTCGGCGCGCCCTCCTCCGTGCCCGTCGGGTTGGGCTGCAGAAACTGCCCGACCAGACGTCGCTTCGCGAAGGTGTACGCGTTGAGTTCGTCCCGCCGCGATGCCATGCAGCTCTCCCCGCAATCCTCTGGCTGCCCCCGAGGCCGCCCCGTCCCTGCCGTGTCGCCCGTGTGGTGTCCGGGCGGGCCCTACTATGCCGCGAACCGATCTCCCCCGGGTACGCGGGTGGGCATTCGTCCGCTTACGCGGCCCCGTTGAGCGCTGTTGCCCGCTCTTCGCGGATGACGGTAACAGTACGGACCGACAGCTGTGGCGGGCGAAGTGTCGTCGCTGGGGCCTACGATGCCGCGTATCGATCTCGCCGGGGCCCTGGGTAGGGTGATGGGCCCGTACGTACCTCGTACGTGCACGGGGGCGACTCAAGCGGAAGGGCAGGGGTTCATGGGGACCGCGACGAGAGCGCGAGGACCCGCCCGCAACAGTCGGGGAGCGGGCGCCCAGCGAAGCAGGTCAGGCGGTCGGAGGGGCGGTTCCGGGGCGGCGCCGGTGGCGCTGCGCACCGAGCCGAGGGCCTCGCGGCTGGGGCCGATACCGCTGGCGCAGCTGGTGCTCATCGAGCTGGGGCTGGCCATCGTGGTGGGCGGGGCGGCGATCGACGACGCGCTCGTCGTACCGGCCGCCGGCGTCGCGATCGCGCTGGCGCTGATCGCGCTGCTGCGCAGACGGCAGCGGTCGATCCCGGACCGGTGGGCCACCGGTTCCGCATACCGGCGGCGCAAGGGTTTCGTGCCGCCGCTGCCCGAGCCCGGTGCCGATCCGGCGCTGACGCCGGCCGTCGAGTGCGTGCCGGGTCTGAAGTCGTACGCGTTCCTCGACCGCGACCGGCGGACGGTGGGGATGCTCGGGGACGGGACGTTCCTGACGGCGCTGGTGCTGGTGGAGGCCGGCGCGAGCGCGCTGCGGCCCGCGTTCGGTGCCCGGGCGCTGCCGCTGCGGGTGCTCGAGGGCGCGCTGGACGTGGACGGGATCACGGTGGAGTCCGTGCAGATCGTGCAGCACGTACAGCCCGCGCCCGCGCCGCATCTGCCCGAGCAGGCCATCGCACGGCGGAGTTACGCGCCGCTGCAGGAGGCGACGAAGGCGCCGGCGCTGCGGCTGACGTGGGTGGCGGTGAAGCTGGACCCGGAGCTGTGCCGGGAGGCGGTGGAGGCGCGCGGCGGCGGGCTGGAGGGCGCGCAGAAGTGTCTCGTGCGCGCCGCCGACCATGTCGCGAGCCGGATCACGGGCGCGGGCTTCCGTGCCACGGTGCTCGACGAGGCGGGGCTGATCGGGGCGCTCGCGACGTCCGCGTGCGCCAACCCGCTGGCCACGGCGCGGGCCGGGCAGCCGGACGCGCCGCTGACGAAGCGTACGAAGGAGAACCTGCGCAGCTGGCAGTGCGACGACCGCTGGCACACCACGTTCTCGATCGCGTCGTGGCCCGCGATGGGCCGCGGGGCGGCGCCGCTGCCGCGGCTGGTGTCGGCGCTGACGTCGGGGCCCGCGCTGGCGACGACGTTCAGTCTGACGGTGCAGCGCGGACCGCGCCGCGACGCGACGCGGGTGCACGGTCATCTGCGGGTGACGGGGCGCTCGGAGTCCGAGCTGAACCAGGTGCGGCGGCAGGCGGAGCGGCTCGCCCGGTCGGCGAAGGTGTCGCTGGTGCGGCTGGACCGTGAGCAGCTGCCCGGTGTCGTGGCGTCGCTGCCGATGGGGGGTGCCATCTGATGGCCCAGCAAGGGATCGGGATGAAGATGCGCGGGCTGCGCGGCCCGCGCCGGGCGGGGCATCTGGTGTCCTCGGCCCAACTCGGCGGGCTCGCCCTGCCGATGGGCGACGACGGCGTCGTCATCGGCCAGGACGCGGAGAACCGGCCGCAGATCGCGTGCTTCCACCACCCCCAGCCGTACGAGGTGCTGCTGATCGGCGGCCTGTGGACCGCGCAGGCGATCGCGCTGCGCGCGGCCGGTACGGGGTCGCGGGTCGCGGTGGAGACCGGTCGGGCGGAGATGTGGACCAATCTGGTCCGGTCCGCGACCGCCGGGCTCGAGGTCATCACGCTGCACGAGCCGGGGCGGGTGCCGCCGCTGGGTCCGTCGGTCGGCAGCCCGGTGATGATCATCCGGGACTGCGGGGTGCGGCCGCCGCGCGGGCGGACGACGGCGCTGCCCTGGCAGTCGGTGCTCACGCTGGTCCCGTATCTCGGGCCTGCCGTGCCGCGGCTGGTGGAGGGTGCGGCGCTGGTCGGGATACAGCGGGTGTCCCCGGAGGAAGCGGTGCAACTGGGGCGGCTGATGCAGCTGCCGCAGGCCGACGTCGACTCGCTGTCCACGCTGGGCGAGGGCGTCACCCTGTGGTGTACGAGATCGGACCGGCAGTACACGTTCACCCAGCCGACTGACGCCGAGTCGCAGCTGCTGGGGACCCCGCGGCGGCTGGACTGAGGTCGTTCCCGGCCTCTTGGCGCCAGGCCCTGCGCCCGTACGCCCCCGGTGAACTCCCGGCGTCCGTGCGGCGGACGGGGCCGGTGATCACGGGGGGCGCGGGCGGTCGGGGACACCCCGGCCGCCGGTGATCGCCCGGGAGAGTGCAGTGCCACACCGCCCGCCCTGCCGCGGGGGCCGTCACTCCCCTTAGGGTGGGTGGGTAAGCGCGCGGCGGCTGCCGAGCCAGTCTCCGGGGGACCAACTGGGACCGGCAAGCGCACCGTCACAACGCGCCGGCGGGCATTACGGGAGGCACAAGTGAGCACCGATCGGGACCAGAACGGCGTGGGCCGGACCAGCCCCGACGAGGAATCGGACGTCGAGCGGACCGGGGAATTCACGATCGATTACGCCCCCTCCGCCTGGTACACGCAGGGCCCCGCCGGCAGTCAGCCGCAGGATCCCGCCGTACCGCCGCTGCCGTCCGGTTTCACCGCCGCGCCGCCTACTCCGCTGGCGGCCACGGGGCCCGGGTCGAACGGGCCGGCCGGGGAGGCCTCCGGCGGCACCGGTGAGGTGCCCCGGGACACCGGAACGCCTGCCGGTGGTACGGATGTGACCGGCGGTTCCTCCGGTACGGGTGAGGAGCCGGCCGGTGCGGGGACGCCGGCCGGGGGTGTCGACGTGTCCGCGCCGCGGAGCGACGGGCCCGCGTCGCAGGGGGACTTCGCCGTGGCGGCGCCCTCGTACAACGCGCCGGAGCCCGTCGTACCGGCGGAGCCTGTCGCACCCGCTGCACCCGCTGCGCCTGCCGCGCCGGAGCCGGCGCCTGCCCCGGCGCCCGAGCCCGAGCCGCAGCCGCTCGCCGCCCGCGCGGAGCCGGAGCCCGCGGACGACGGGGTGCTCGACAGCCCGTCCACCGTACGGTTCTCCGCCCGCGCCCTGCGCCGTGAGATCGCCGAACGCGACGAGCGGGCGGAGGAGCAGACCACCCTCATCCCCCGCATCAGGGTCGACGAGCCCCAGGACGCCGTACCGCCCGCTCCCGCCGCCCCGCAGCCGGAGCCGCAGGACGCGCCGCCCCCCGCCCTCGCCGAGCCGCAGGACGCGCCGCCCCCCGCGCAGCGCTCGCCGTACAGCAGCGACCAGTCGGCGGCCCCCTGGTCACCGCCGTCCCTCCCGGCGCCGCCGGCCCCGCAGGGCGAGGTCCCGCCGCTGCCCCCGCAGTTCCAGCCCGCCGCCGGCGCCCCGTGGGACTTCCGCGCGTGGACCGACCGCTCCCGCCGCAACCTCGGCGTGGACCGGCTGGACCTCGTGCAGCTGCACTGCCCGCCCACGCCGGTGTTCTCCTCCGACGCGGTCTTCGACGCCCTGGACACCCTGG
>NZ_WEGJ01000046.1 GCF_009604385.1 Streptomyces smaragdinus | reverse complement strand
CTGCGCGGGAGGCGCCGCCTACTCGCCGGCGCTCACCGACTTCGTCTTCATGGTCCACAACGTCTCCCACCCCCACCCGAACCGGTTCGCGAGCACCCCCCGCCGTCTTGTACTGTTCTCCACGGAGGATTCGCCTAGTGGCCTAGGGCGCACGCTTGGAAAGCGTGTTGGGGGCAACCCCTCACGAGTTCGAATCTCGTATCCTCCGCCAGTGCCTCACCGGGCACGATGTCGAAGGGCCCCACCGTTTTGCGGTGGGGCCCTTCGCGTTCTTCGGGCGGGCGGTGGGTGTCAGTACGCCGCCGTGAAGCGTTCGCGGATGTACGTGTGGTGTTCCACGGCGTCCACGATCGCCGCCGCGTAGTCGCCCGTCGTGATGCGGCTCTCGCCGTCGGCGTCCGTGAGGGGGGTGTCGCCGGCCGCCGTGCGGTGGGTGTTCGTTCTGGGGCCCGGGGTCAGGTGGAGTGGGGGCGGGCTGGCGTAGGTCCAGGCGACGGGGGTGGTCGCCGTGCGGAGGATTGTCAGGGCTTCCGCCTGGTCGCGGGCCGTTTCGAGGTACTGCGGGGGGAAGTCCGGGGAGTCGATGAAGCGGAGGCCGGGAGCGTACTCGAGGCTGCCGCCGCCGCCGACGAAGAGCAGGCGGGGGACGCCGGCCTCGGGGAGGCCGCGCAGGAGGGCTTCGGCGGCTCGGGGGACCAGGCGGTCGGGGCCCTTCACCGCGACGATCACCGCGTCGTGGCCGTGGACGGCCCGGGTGATCGAGCGGGGGTCCGTGACGTCGACCGCCGGGCGGTGGAGGGGGGTGACCTGGTGGCCACGGGCCGAGGCTTCGCCCGCGATGATGCCGCCGAGGTGTCCCGTGGCGCCTATGACCGCGAGTCTCAGGCGGCTTCGGCGGGTCAGGAAGCCGGCGATCAGCGGGGCGATCTCGGGGAGGCTCTCCTCCAGGGCGAAGTGGCCGGTGTCGAAGAGGTGCAGTTCGGCGTCGGGGAGGTCGCGCAGGTAGGCGTGGGCGCCGGCCGGCGGGAAGATCCGGTCTCCGGTGCCCCAGAGGATCAGCGTGGGAGGGCGGTGGTCGCGCAGCCACTGCTGCCACTGGGGATAGAGGGCCACGTTGCTCTTGTAGTCGAGGGCCAGGGCCAGTTGGGCCTCCCTGCGGCCGGGCAGGTCGAGGAAGTGCTGGTCGAGCGTCCAGCCGTCGGGGGCCATCCGTTCGGTGTCGCCGGCGCCGTCCTCGTACTGGCCGCGGGTGACCGGCAGCGTGAACAGGTCGCCCAGTCGGTCGGCGGGGGCCGCGATCGTCTCCTTGGCGAGGGCGGACAGGCCCTCCTCGTACGCGTTGGCGTTCTGCACGATCAGGCCCGCGATCCGTGACGGGTTCCGGGCGGCCAGCCGCAGGCCGACGGGGCCGCCGAAGTCGAAGACGTACAGCACGAACCGGTCCAGCCCCAGCTTCTCGACGAAGCCGTCCATCACGTCCGCCAGTCCGTCGAAGGAGTACGTGAAGCCCTCCGGCGCCTCTGTGTGGCCGAAGCCCGGGTAGTCGGGGGCGATCAGGCGGAAGCGCGTGCCCAGGGCGTCCATCAGGCGGCGGAACTGGTGGGAGGCGGACGGGAAGCCGTGCAGCAGCAGGAGGGGGAGGCCGTGTGCCGGGCCGGTCTCCCGGTAGAAGACCCGCACGCCGTCGACGTCGGCGTACCGGTGGCTGAGGTGGGCGACGGTCGTCATGTCACATGCCTTTCAGGCTTGATGATGCATTAGTTTTAGCGGCCGGTCTCCTAACGTGTCAACGGCGTTGGGTAGCATTAGCATCGTGGACCTGCTGACTGGTGAACCCCTCGCGCTGGACCTGCTCAACACCCGTGCGCACACCCCGGACGGCGACATCGACGCGCTGGACGACCCCCGGGACTTCGCCGCCTGGCTCGAAGCCCAGGCCCACCGGCTCACCCCGCCGGACGGTCCCCTCGTCGCCGCCGACCTGACCGCCGTACGACGGCTGCGCGAGCACGTGGAGGACGCGGTGGAGCGGGCGCGGGAGGGGCGCCCGCCCCACATGGAGTCGATCGAGGCCGTCAACCGCGCCGTCCGCGCCGCCCCCGCCCACCGGATGCTGACGACCGGCACCGACGGCGCCCTCGTCGCCCGTCAGGTCCGCGAGGGCGCCGAACGGCCGCAACTGCTGGCGCAGCTCGCCGACGCGGCCGTCGACCTGCTGACCGACCCCGGCATCACCAAGGTCCGCCGGTGCGAGGCCCCCGACTGCCGGATGCTCTTCCTCCCCGCGCACCCCCGCCGCCGCTGGTGCTCGGCGGCACGGTGCGGCAACCGGGTCCGCGTCAGGCGCTACTACCGGCGCCACAGCGAGGGGGCGTGACGCCCGCTACACCTCGCAGAGGTCCCGCCAGCGGGGGCGCCGACGTGCACCCGCATACAACCCGTGAGTCACAGACTGCGGGCCGACACGATCTCCTGCTCCGCCTCCTCCACCGCGAACCTGCCGCTCGGGTCACCGCCCGCGCGCTCGACCGCGCCTCGTACCAGGGCCAGGTAGAACAGAGTCGGCGCACACGGTGTCCACCGCCCTTCCGGTTCGTCCGCAATGAACCCGAGCACCGACTCCGGGTTCGCGTCCACGAACTCGAACCGGTCGTGCTCCCACTTGTCGGTGACACCCCGCGTCCAGCGCAGCCGCAGCGCCGCCTCGTCGAGCCCGGGGGCTACCGCGCGGAAGAACGCGGCCCACTGGTGGTTGACCAGATCGAGCCCGAACCCGAGCAGCTCCACCCGGGTCCGGTCCCCGTCGTGCACGGCGAGCTCCTCGTAGATGGCGCGGCGCGCGACCGCGTGCAGGCTGACCGGACCGCCGTCGCCGGGCAGATCATGCTGCTGGGCCATGCCTTCGTTGGCGGAGGAGTTCCACCGGGCGCTGTTCGGCCCGGCGACCAGAGCGCTGCGCCGGGAGAACAGCATCTTGCCGTCCTTGCCGGTCTCCAGGGCCACGTTGATACCGAAGCTGCAGTTCATCCAGGAGGGCGCGTCGGCCGGGTCGCGGCCCTCCAGATACTGCTCGCGCAAGGTGCGGCCGTTCCTTTGGCGCCGGTCCAGGTTGAGCGAGGTGGTGAGGAAGTCGAAGTAGTCCGCGTCCCGCAGGGTAAGGGACACCACGGGCACCTCGGCCAGATGGGTACGGGTGACCACCACCCGCTCGACCGCGAAGCGCGCGTTGTTCCAGCGGTGCGGCAGACCGGCGGCCTCCTTGCGCTCCTCCTCCACCTCGATGGCCCGCCGCCAGCCGGCGATCTCCTCCGGGAACTCCACCCGCCGCGGCGTGTACTTGACGTGGACGTTCTCCTCGTCGATGGGCCGGGTCCCGTCGCCCTCGAAGAGATGACAGCCCGTTGCCCGGCCGACCACGGTGAATCTGTCTCGCATCGCTCGCATCGCCGACTCCACTGTCAATAAGCTGTGTTGGACAATCGGGGGGGCTGTCGATCTCATGGTACGAAACGACCCGGACCGGCCGGCGTTACTGAAGGCCGAGCGACGCGCGACATCCCTGGTGGCCACGATCGCCGTACCGGAATATCTCCATCCGGACCCGGTGGAACGGCAGCGGCTGCGCCGCCCGCAACTGAACGAGGTCCGCGACCGCTTCACCGGCACCGTGCGGGAAAGGCTGGGGTTCGGCGGGGAACTCCGGGCCGACCGGAGCGGGGCGACCCGCGGGCAGTTGTGGTCGGGGCTGGAACAGTTCCTGACCAACGGAGCCCGGCGGAAGATCCTGTACTGGACGGGGCACGGCGTCCAGCGTGGCGACGAAGGCTACTTCCTCGCCTGCGCCGACTCCTGGCAGACGGGGGAGTTCGACCCCGCCCGGGCGGTCTCCATGCTCGAACTGGTGGGTTTCCTGCTGCGGCCGGAGTACGAGGCGGACACCCTGCTGATCATCGACGCCTGTTCCTCCCGGAGCTACAACTCCCTGGGCGAGGCGGTACGGCACGCCGTGGAGCTGGAACGTGATCCCGCGGTGATCCGGGCGCACGAGAGCCGGCGCAAGGGTTTCGCCGTCATCGGTACGTCCGGGGCGGACGCGCAGGTGGCCGCGGGTCGCTGGGTGACATGGCTGGAGGCGGCGCTGGCGAAGCCTGAGTTCGTGGCGGACGACCAGGCCCGTCCGTTCGAGCCCTCCGCGCTGTATCTGCCGCTGCCGTATCTCTGCCGTGCCGTGGACGCGGAGGCGGTGGACGACGGTCTGGACGATCCGTCGCAGCGGCCGGACTGCCGGGAGGTGCGGGGGCTTCCCAACGACTTCCTCGACAACCCCTATTACCGGCAGACCGATCTGCCGTTGTACACGCCCGCCTCACTGACTCGGCGCAAGCCGTGGATCGAGGCCGAGCAGTTCGGCCTGGAGGAGGACAGCCATCTCATCCGCCACTTCGTCGGCCGCCGGGACGCGCTGAGCCGGATCGTGCGCTGGCTCGACACCCATCCGAGGGGGATGCTCGCGGTGACCGGCCGGGCGGGCACCGGAAAGACCGCGCTGCTCGGCCGGCTGGCCCTCACCTCCCTGGCGAGCTGGCGCGAAACCCGCGGACCGGACCTCGACCCCGCGACGCTGCCCCGCGCGGGAACCATTCACGCGGTGCTGAGCTGCAGCGGCCAGTCCGCCCATTCGCTGGCCGCGCAGCTGCGGGAGGTGCTGGCGGGCATCGACGGAGCGCCGCCGATGCCCGAGGAACCGGTGATGTCGGAGAAGTTCACGGATGCCTTCCGGCAGTTGGTCGCCGGGGCGGGCACGGTGAACCTGCTGTTTGACGCGCTCGACGAGGCACTCCCCGACCAGGCGTACGTGATCGCCCGGCATGTGCTCGGCCCGCTGGCGAACACCCCCGGAATCCGGGTGGTCGTCGGCACCCGGACACAGCCCCGCCGCCGTACCACCGCGACGGCGGAGGAGGAATCGCTGCTGGACGCCCTCGAACTGAGCGTCGACCCCGTGGTCCTGGACGACGACGAGGATTCGCGCGCGAGCATCACCGGCATGGTGCTGTCCGTACTGGACAGCGGGACCTCGCCGTACCGGGGCGACGCCCGTCGCGAGGACCGCGAGTGGACCGCCGAAACGATCGCCGCACAGAGCCGCGGTCTGTTCCTGGTGGCCCGGCTGGCCGCGACCGAACTCGCCCGGCGGGTCACGATGGCCTCCGAGACCGAGCTGCTGGCGTGGCTCCGCCACGGCGGCGTGGACCTGCACACCCGTCTGGCGGAGGAGACGCGCCACCTGAGCGAACAGCCGGGCGCGGAGCGCGCCCACGAGGTGCTGCGGGCGCTGGCGGTGGTCCAGGGACCCGGCCTCACCCCGGACAAGACTTGGCTGACACTCGCGAACGCCCTGCGTACGGACGGCAGCCCCGAGCTCACCGCGGAGGATCTGCGGAACGTGTGCCGTGGTGCCGACGGCGGCATCGTCGCCTCCCAGAGCGACGGCGGGGGGCAGGAGGCGAGGCGGGTCCGCCGTCAGCTGGCCCACCCCGGCTACGGTGACTTCTTTCTCTCCGGGGGCGGTTGGACCGCCCCCGAGGCCCACCGCAGGGTGCTCGACGCTCTGCGCGCCCGGGCTGGCGACTGGGGTGGGGCCGACGAGTACACCCGCGAGTATCTGGGCGCTCACGCTGCCCAGGTGGGGCCGGACGCCCTGCGAGAGCTTTTCGAGGACACGGGTTTCCTGCTGCACACGAATCCCGACGTCATGCTGCCGCTCGCGGCGGGGCTGGCCCGGGACTGCGACGGCGCGGCGTTGTACGGCAGGGTCGCGGATTCGTTCCCCCGAGTGACCGGCACTCCGTCGCAGGCCGAGAAGGAGGAGCTGCTGCTGGAGCGGAAGGCCCTGCTCAGCGCCGCCGCCTTCGTCAGCCACCGCAATGCGACGTACCGGACGCTGGACGGCTTCCTGCCCTGGCAGGAGTTCTGGACCGATGTCCCGCCGGACCCCCCGGAGTGGCGCCAGACAGCCCCGCCGGGCGGCGCGCAGGCGCTGAGCTGGCGCGCCGGGACCCGGACGGCGGGGCTGACGCACACCGGCACCCTGTCCGCCGGCGGGCTGGGCGAGGTCCAGGTCCTGCACCCGGAGTCCGGGTCCCGGCTGCTGAGCCGGCGGTTGCCCCGGACCGGCGGGGAGCGCGGACGCGCCCTCAGCGAGGTGCGTGAGGTGGGGGCCGGGTCCGGCTGGGCCACCGTCGCCCGCGACGACCAGGCGGTGTACTTCTGGCGGACCGGCACCCGGACCCCGGATCAGGCGTACCGCTGGGGCGGCACCCTGCGCGCCCTGGCGGTGGCCGAGGTCGAGGGCGAGAGCGTGGCCCTGGCGGCCGACGGGGACCGGGTGTGGGTGTGGTCCTGGAGGAGCGGCGAGCATCTGGACACACAGCTGAGGGAAGTCCTCATGGCCGACGTGCGGCAACTCGCGGCCCTCACCCTGGGCTCGCGGATGTTCGTTCTGACGGCGGGTGCCGAGCGGGTGGAGCTGTTCGAGGCGGACCGCACGCGCGCCGGGGTCGACCGGCTGCGCGCCTGCCGGGCCGATCCCGGCGTGTCCCTGGCGGCGCCCACGATGGCCGCCGCGACGCTCGCGGTCTCCGCCCGGGAGGGTTTCTTCGCCGTCGCGGACGGGACCGCCGTGTACGTGTGGCGCTGCACGGCCGTGTCCGGCCGCGACCCGGTCGTGGACCTGGTGACGGAGTACCCCTCGAACGCACGCGGCCTGGCCTTCGGGCTGTACGGCGAGGAATTGCTGATCGCCGGATACGAAGAGGTGGCCGTGCGGATCTGGTCCGTCGGATCGGACCGCGAGGCCACGCTTGTGCTGAACGCCCCCCGGGAAGGCGCCATGGCGTTCGAGCCCGGCGGCCGGGGACTGCTCGCGGTCGCCGACGGCCCGTTCATCCGGGTGGTGGACGTGGTCCCCGCGCTGGCCGCCGGGTACGGGATCCAGCGGCGGCCGAGCAACGAGCGCCCGGTGGTGGACCTGGCCGACGCGCCGGACGGGCCGCCCCTGCTGTGCCGCGCGTGGCACGACCGGGTCCGCGTCTCCCGCCCCCGACAGGGGGATCCGGCTGCTCTGCCCGCTACCGAACTCGCCCACGAGGGACGGACGGTGACAGCGGTGGCCGCCGCGCGGACGGCCGGCGGCTGGACTGTGGCCGCCGCGGCCGGGCGGATCGTACGGCTGTGGCAGCTCGACGAAGGCCTGTCGGTCGTCGTCCACCGGGATATCCGGCTCGGCGGTGACGCCGGTACACCGGCCCGCGCGCTGAGCCTCACCGGCGGACCGGACGCCGGGACGCTACGGCTGAGCGTGGCCGACGGCCGGCGGCTGGTACGGCACGAGATCCCGGCCGATGTCTCGTCCACCGGGACGGAACTGTCCGCCGTCCGTGCGGACCGCGGGTTCTGCGGGGTCGACACCAGGGTCCTGCGGGACGGTTCGTACTGGACGGCCGGTGATCTCAGCGACCAGCTGAAGGTCTGGCGCGAGGACGGACACGGCGTCGAACAGCGCGTCCTGCTCACGGCCGCCCCCTCCTGCCTCGCCCTCGGGGAGTTGTACGACGACGAGGATGACGCCTCGATTCCGCTGCTCGCCTGGGCGGAACACGACTCCGTCTACGTCAGGGACTGCTCCCCCTCGGGTGGGGACGGCGCAAGCATCCATCCTCCGGAGCGGCTGCCGGGAGATTTCCCCGACGTGACATCCCTGGTGTTCGTCGGCCCCGTGGAGCGGCCCGTCCTGCTGCTCTGCACCCCTGAGACCGTTCACCGCGCCTGGGACCTGTGGTCGAGGACCTGGTTGGAGGGACCGGCGATCCCCACTCGGGGGTACACCGTGCACGCCGTCCGTACCGCGATGGACCCGGAAGGTCTGGTGATCGCGTTGCAGGGGGAGGACCGCTGCGATCTGATCCGGCTTCCGCACACGTTCTTCGGCGCCAAACACGGGGAGAGTGCATGAAACACGATCTGGTGGTATTCGTCCCGGGGTTTCTGGGTACCCGGCTGCTCCGCGACGGCCAGGACGTGTGGGCCCGGTGCACCGAGCGGCTGCTCGCCCCGGTGGTCCCGGCGCTCACCGAGGTGACCCTCCCGCCGGGGCTGGGGGACGCACCGCCCGAGGACCCCTTCCGGCTGGACGCCGACGCGCTGCTCCAGGTCCCCGACTCCGTACCCGGGCTGATGTCCTGCATGGGCTATCCCGATCTCCGTGCCGCTCTCGGCGACCCGCTCGACGCACAGTTCGTGCCGTTCGGCTACGACTGGCGGCTGTCCCACAGGCTGGTGGCCCGGCGGCTGAAGGAACGGGTAACGCGTGAGCTTGAGCGGTGGCGTGGGGAGGTCGATGCGCATTACCCGGAACGGGAGGACGATCCGCGTGTCATTCTGGTCGGCCACTCGACGGGCGGGCTGATCGGACGGCACTACCTGGAACACGGGAACGGCCGGGAAACCGCCCGCGCCCTCGTCACCCTTGGCACGCCGCAGCAGGGACTGGTGCAGGCCGCCCGGCTGCTGGCCGGACACGCGGTTCCCGAGGGCGCGGGACCCGGCGCGGCAGCGGCAGCCCGGCTGAACGAGGCGCTGCGCGACTGGGCGCTCACCCTGCCGGCGGTCGCCGAGCTGCTGCCCGGATATCCCGCCGTACGGGTCGAAGGCAAGAGCCGCGAGCGGCAGCTCACCGACGGCCGCTACCCGGTTCCCGGGCTGCCGGGCGATGCCGTCCTCGCGGCGATTGCCTTCCGGGAGGAGTTCCGCGCGGCGTGCGACGAGCACCGACGGGCCGGCCCGCTCCCCTACACCGTGCACTGTCTCGGCAGTATCGACTTCCCGAGCCCCGAGTCGCTCGTGCTCTCCTCCGACGGGTCACGGATCACCGGCGGCCTACCCGGAAACGGGGACGGGACCGTGCCGCGCCGGTCGGCCGTCGCAGACTGGACCGGCGGGGACCCCATGCTGTGGACCGATGTCCGGAACGCAGACCTGGCGAGCGGCCACGTGCTCCGGGACGCGATGCTCGCGGTCCGCGCGGGAGACCCGCCCGCCCCTGACCTCGCCGGTGGAGAAGGCATCATCCTGCACTTCCCGCGCAACCCGGTCGCCGCCGGCCGACCGTTCGTGGTCGAGTTGCTGGGGCGTGACCTCCTGGGCCGCGATCTGCGCACCTTCATGTGGCGCTCGGGCCGGACCGACAAGCAGCCTGTCGTCTTCCGCCCGCACGGGCCGGACCGGTACCGGGCCGAACCGGAAGTCGCCCCCGGACGCTGGGTGGTCGAGGCAATGGTCGACCACCCGAAGAAGCGCGACCGGAAGGACGTGACGGTCGTGGCGGTATGAAACGGGGACTGGGATGACCCGAACCGAAGCCCCCGCCTGGCCGCGGTGCGGACACATCGACACGGGGGAACACTGCCGCGGGCGCACGGTGGGCGCGTACACGCTCTGTCTGGCGCATCTGGACGACGCCGGACGGGCCGCCCATCTGGCCTCGCTCACCCCCGGAATGGACCTCGACCACCGGGGCACGCCCTTCACCCAGAGCCTGCTCGACGAGCTCCTCGCACCGCTCAGGGATCCAGGCAGCGGGCGGGCACGGGTGGGGGACGTGTCGTTCGACGAGGCGCGGTTCACCGGTGACGCGGAGCTCGAGGGGATCGACTTCAGCGGCTTCTGCTCCTTCGCGTCAGCCGTGTTCGACGGAAACGTGTATGTCCGCGAGGTGCGGGTGGAGGGTGATTTCCGCCTCGGCGCGGCGCGGGTCGCGGGGGATGTGTGGCTCGACGACACCTACGTGGGCGGTGACGCCTGGTTCTACGGGGCAGAGGTCGAGGGCGCGGTGCATTTCAACGTCCGCGAGGTCGGCCGGAGCGCCGTGTTCAAGGACATGACGTGCGGTAACGCCTACTTCTCGGGTGTCCGCATCGCCGGCCTCGCCTCCTTCGCCGGGGCGGTCGTCGATGGGGAGGCCGCCTTCGACGGGGCGGTCTTCGAGGAGGGTGGCGACTTCGAGAAGGTCCGGATCGAAGGCCGGGCGTGTTTCGACGGTACGCGTTTCCACCGGGGCAGGACCTGCTTCGACGGAGCGATCGTCGGCGGGGACATGCTGTTCACCGAGGCTCACTTCGCGGCGGAGGCCACATTCGACGCGGCCGAGATCGGCGGTGATCTGTCGTTCGCCGGGGCCGGGTTCGAGGCAGGGGTGAGTTTCCGGCGGACGGTGTTCCGGCGCACCGCCCGGATCGGGCCCCTGGTCTGTCCGGAGACGGTGGACTTCTCCGGCGCCGTGTTCGAGGTGGCGGTCACGCTGGAGGCCGCCGCGCCGGAAGTGCGCTTCCAGCAGGCGCGCTGGGCGTCCACCGCCGCACTGCGGCTGCGGTTCGCGCGGGTCGACCTGAGCGATGCCGTGCTGGTGTCCCCGGTAACCGTCGTCGGACGGCCGCGGCGGTTCGTGTCGCCGGAGACCGGGAAGATCGCTGAACCGGACCTCATCGATGCCACGGTGCGTGTCACCTCGGTCAGGGGCGTGGACGCCGCGTTCCTGGTACTGGCGGACGTCGATCTGGCCGACTGTCTCTTCGTGGAAACGGTCCATCTGGACCAGCTGCGGCTCGAAGGCCGCTGCGGCCTGGCACAGCCGCCGGGCGGCCCCCGCTGGATACGCCGGCAGACCCTCGCCGAGGAGCACCACTGGCGGGCGACCCGGTACGGCGGCCGCTGGACGCCCGCGCCAGCGGAAGCCGAGACGCCTGACCCCGTCGTGCTCGCGCCCGTCTACCGGCAGCTCCGCAAGGCGCTCGAGGACGGCCGGAACGAGCCGGGGGCGGCCGACTTCTACTACGGCGAGATGGAGATGCGCCGCCACGCCGCGGTGTCCCGCGGTGAGCGGACACTGCTACGGCTGTACTGGGCGCTCTCCGGCTACGGTCTGCGCGCCGTACGTGCCCTGGCCTGGCTGGTGCTGGCGATGACGGCCACCGTGCTCGCCATGATGCTGTGGGGACTGCCGCAGAGCGACCCTGACCCGGTCAGCGCGGGAACCACCGACGGCCGTCACGTGACCCTGACGACGAGGAAGCCGGCGCCCGTCAATCCCGACGGACCGTACGCCGACCGGCTGTCGGGCGCGCGGTTCGAGAAATCCCTGCGGGTGGTGGCCAACTCCGTGATCTTCCGGGCCTCCGGACAGGACCTGACCACCACCGGGACGTACGTCGAGATGACCGCCCGTCTGGTTGAGCCAGCCCTGCTCGGGCTCGCCGTCCTCGCCGTGCGCAACCGCGTGAAGCGCTGACGTGCCCCGGTCGGGGCACGTCACGTGCTACGCGTCGCACAGCTCCCCCCGCGGAGGCGTCTTCGACGTGCGCAGCACCGTGTACGAGCTGACGCCGTTCGTGCCGTCCTTCGGGTACGGGACGTTGTGCCCCGGCACCGTCCAGGGTGATTCGCCAGTAGCCCGGCGTCTCGCGCGGGACCGGGGCCGTCTCGACCCAGCCGAAGCGGTTCGGGGGGACGTTGACCGTGGTTGTAGAGCACCTTGCCGACCACGCAGCCCTCCGCCGCCTTGTTGTGGTCGTTGGCCGCGTCCGTGTCGCACGCGATCCGTTCCACCTTGCGGGCACTGCGGACCCATGAGCTTGACCCTCGACCTGGTAGAGGGCCGAGAGTCCCGGACGTGGAGGACGAGATGATCGGCATCGGTGAGATGGCCCGGGCCAGCGGGCTGAGCGCGAGCACGCTGCGCTTCTACGACGGCGCGGGCGTGCTCGTACCGGCCCGGGTGGATCCGATGAGCGGCTACCGCCGGTACGGCCCCGAGCAGGTCGCCGAGGCCCGGCTGGTGGCGCGGCTGCGGCGGGCCGGGATGGCGGTCGCCGACATCCGGCTGGTGCTGGCCGGCTGGTCCGGGACGGACGCCGAGCTGGTACGGAAGCTGCTCGAGGCGCATCTGCGTCGCCTCGAGCAGCGGCTGGGGGCCGCCCGCGTCGAGTTCTCCGAGGTCCGAGCGCTTCTCGAAGACAGGGAGAATCCCATGACGCCGCCCCGCCCCACCGCCGTCCGCCTGACCGTCCCGGCACCCGAACTGGCCGCCGCCCTGGACGCCGTCCGGTTCGCCGCCAGCACCGATCCCGAGCTGCCCGTCCTCGGCGGCGTGCTGTTCGACGCCGAGGGTGACACGCTCCGTACCGTGGCCACCGACCGCTACCGGATGGCCGTCGCCCGCGCCGCCGCCGGCGGCCACGACGGGCCCCGCGCCCAGGCCGTCGTGCCGTCCCCCCTCGTCGACGCGATGCGGGCGCTGCTCACCGACGACGTCACCGTGACGCTCTCCGTGGACGGCGACCGGGTGACCCTGACGGCGGGGGAACGCGAGGTGGCCGGGCGGCTCCTCGCCCACGACTACCCCGACTACCGCCGCCTCGTCCAGCTGCCGGAGGGCACCCGCGCCACCGTCGACGTGACGGCGTTCCGTACGGAGGTGGCCCAGGGTCCCAGCCGTACCGGCGAGGCGCAGGGGCCGGGCGGGACGGCGTGCGAGCTCAGCCTGCTGCGGGTGACCGGCGACGGCACGGTGACGGTCGGCGAGGAGGGCGACGTCGCCGTCAACCGCGAGTTCCTGCTGGACGCCCTCGACGCCGGGGCGCGGGACCGGCTGGTGCTGGAGTTCGGCACCCCCACGGGGCCCGTGGCGATCCGCCGGCCCGACTCCAAGGACGCCTTCTCGCTCCTGATGCCCGTACGTCTGGAGAGCTGATCCCCCTGCGGCCGTGACGGATCCGCCGTCACGGCCGCAGCCGTGCGCGCTAGCATGAACACAGGTTCATGAACGCACATTCATGGGGAGGTAGCAATGCCGGACATCGAAGTCCGCGGGCTGACCAGGCTCTACGGCTCGCACCGGGTGGTCGACGAGGTCGGCTTCACCGCGCCGACGGGGCTGGTCACGGGGTTCCTCGGGCCGAACGGGGCGGGGAAGACAACGACGCTGCGGATGGTGCTCGGGCTCGTCAAGCCCACCGCGGGCACGGCGCTCGTCGGCGGGCGTCCGTATCAGGAGCTGCCGCATCCGCGCCGGGTCGTCGGCGCGATGCTGGAGGCCACCGGGTTCCACCCGGGGCGCAGCGGGCGGGACCATCTGCGGATCCTCGCCACCGCCGGGGGTGTCGACCGGAAGCGGGTCGACGAGGTGCTCGGGATGGTCGAGCTGGCCGACGACGCGGGGCGACGGGTCGGGGGGTACTCGCTGGGGATGCGGCAGCGGCTGGGGCTGGCCGCCGCGCTGCTCGGGGATCCGCGGGTGCTGATCCTCGACGAGCCGGCGAACGGGCTCGATCCGGCGGGGATGGCGTGGCTGCGGGGGCTGTTGCGGTCGCTCGCGGCGGAGGGGCGGTGCGTGCTCGTGTCCAGCCATGTGCTCAGTGAGATGGCGCAGACGGCGGACCACTTCGTGATCATCAGCCGGGGGCGGACGCGTTACGACGGGACGCTCGCCGGCCTCGGCGACCCGTGCGTCTCGGTACGCACCCCCGATCCGGCCGCCCTGCGCGACGCGCTGGTCGCGGCGGGGCACGAGGTGAGCGCCGGAGGGGCGGACGGGCTCGAGGTGCGGGGGACGAGCCCCGGCGAGATCGGGCGGGTGGCCGCCGGGGCCGGGATCGCGCTGTCCGGGCTGACGGAGGCCGGGACCTCCCTCGAGGAGGCGTTCCTGCGGCTGACGGAGGACCGGGTGCCGGTCCCCGCACTTCCCTGAAGTCCCCTCCGTACCGACCGAAAGGAACACCCGTGAACACCCTTCTCCGCGCCGAGCTGCTCAAGCTCCGCACCGTCCGCAGTCCCTGGCTCCTGCTGCTCGCCGCCGCCCTGTTCACCACCGCCGGGGCCATCGGCCCGGTGGTCTCCGGCGACGACTCCTCCGACCCCGCCACCTGGAGCCGGTCCGCCGCGCACGCCGGGCTGGCGGCGCTCTTCTCCCTGGTCCTCGGCATCCTCGCGGTGGCCGGCGAGCACCGTCACCGGACCGTCACCGACACGTACCTCACCACCCCGCGCCGGGGGCGGGTGATCACCGCCAAGCTCGTCGTGCAGACGGCGGCCGGGCTGGTCGTCGGCGTCGTGGCCGCGGCGACCGCCTTCGGGGTGGTCGCGCTGACCGTCGCCGTCGACGGGGGGTCGTTCGACGCCGCCGACGGGGGGCTGTGGCGGACGCTCGCGGGGAGCGTCGTGTGGAACGCCGCGTTCGCCGCGATCGGCGTCGGCGTCGGGGCGCTCGTCCGCAACCTCGCCGGGGCGATCGCCGCCGCGCTGGCGTGGATCGCGGTCGTGGAGGGCGTCGTCGCGCAGCTGACCGGCGACAGCGCGGCGCGCTGGCTGCCGCTGGCCGCGGGGCAGGCGCTGGCGCGCATGGACGACTCGGGGCTGCCGCAGCTCGGGGCGGGCGTGCTGCTGGCCGGGTACGCCGCGCTGATCGGCGTGATCGCCGTGTCCACTACGCTCGGGCGTGATGTCTCCTAGACGACCCGCGGTCCTGCGGAACGACGGAGGCGGGCAGACGCTGCGCGATCATCTGATCGCCACGGCCGCCCGCCTCATCGCCGAACGCGGAACGGCCGGCCTGACCGTACGGGACATCGCGCGCGAGGCGCGGGTCGCGGACGGGGTCCTCTACAACCACTTCAAGGCCAAGGAGGAGCTGCTCGCGCAGGCCCTGCGGGCGCATGTCCGGGCGGTGATGGAGACGGCGCCCCCGGCCCCCACGGCGGGCGAGGGCGAGATCGCCGCCAACCTCCGCGCGTACACCGACAGCGGCCTGACGGTGATCGCCCGCATCCTCCCGGCCTTCGCGGGCCTGATCGGCCAGCCGAAGGTCCTGGCCCTCTTCCACGCGGACGGCTTCCCGGAGGGCGGCGGCGTCTTCCGCACGGCCCTCGCCGACTACCTCCGCGCGGAACAGTCCCTGGGCCGCGTCTCCGCCTCCGCCAGCCCCGAGGCGGCGGCGACCATGATCATGGGCGCCTGCCACGAACTGATCCTCCCGGGCCTCTTCCAACCGGGGCCGTACCGGGCGCCGGTGATCCCGCCGGGGTTCACGGAGCGGGTCGTCACGACGGTGTTGCACGGGATCGCGCCGCGGGAGTCCTGAAGGGGACACGGACAGCTGAACGGTGGCTTCGCTCGGATTCGCCTCGCGAGGTTACGCCCGGCGCCCGGCCGACCCGCTTGTCCGGCCGGGGATTCGGGGGTCGTCCCCCGGGAGGACGCCGCCGGCGCGCGGGGCCGGTCCCCGCAGGGGCAGCGGTTCGCTGTAGACCACGCTGGTCGTGGTCGAGCCGAAGGCGGCCAGTTCGTCGACGATGTTCTCCAGATGACCCATCGAGGCGGCGGCGACCTTCAGCGTGTAGCAGTCGTCGCCCGTCGTGCGCAGGCACTCCAGGATCTCCGTCCGCTCCCCGAGCAGCCGGTGCAGCGGCTCGTGCCGGTTGCCCGGGTACTTCAGCCGTACGACGGCCAGCACCGGCAGCCCCGCCTGCGCCGGATCGACCACCGCCCGGTACCCGGTGATCACCCCCAGCGTCTCCAGCCGCCGCACCCGCTCGGTCGTCGCGGAGGCGCTGAGGCTGACCCGGCGCGCCAGCTCGGTGAACGGGATCCGGCCGTCCCGCTGGAGTTCCGTCAGCAGCGCCCAGTCGGTGGAATCGAGATTCTCGGCCATCCGGCCAAACTACCGGGGAAATCCCGGCCCGGGCGAGTGAAGCCCATGGATCGTCTCTTCCGGCGGCGATACGGGGCTGACTAGCCTCGTTGCCATGCAGATCGGTGTGAACGTCCCCAACTTCGGCCCCGCCGCCGACCCGGGCCTGCTGCGCGACTGGGCGCAGACGGTCGAGGGGCTGGGGTTCGACCTGCTGACGCTCTCCGACCATGTCGCGGTGACGCCGGACGTGGCCGAGCAGTATCCGGCGCCGTTCCACGAGCCGTTCACCGCGCTGGCGTGGCTGGCGGGGGTCACCCGCCGGGTGCGGCTGGGCACGAGCGTGCTGATCGCCCCGTACCGCCATCCCCTGCTGACCGCCCGGATGGCCGCCAACGTGGGCGCCCTGTCCGGCGGGCGGCTGGTGCTCGGGGTGGGGGTGGGCTGGGCGCGGCAGGAGTTCGCGGCGCTGGGCGTGCCGTTCGGGGAGCGGGGGCGGCTCACCGACGAGGTGCTGGCCGCCCTGCGGCGGGCCAGGACGGACCCGGCGGACTACGCGGGCGGCGACGTGCCGCTGTGGGTCGGCGGCAACAGCGCCGCCGGGCTGCGGCGGGCGGTGCGGCACGGCGACGCGTGGCATCCGCTGCGGGCGACGATGCCGTGGCTCGTGGCGGGGCACGCCCGGCTGCGGGCCGCCGGGGCGGACGTCGGGTTCGCGCCGCGGATCGCCCTGCGGCTGACGCCGGAGCCCCTCCCCGAGGACGGGCGGCTCGCGGGAGAGGGCTCGCTCGGGCAGGTGCGGGGCGACCTCGACCGGCTCCGGGACCTCGGCGCGGAGGCGGTCGTACTCGATCCCCTGGGCGGCGGTGACGGCGGCGCGGACGTCGGCCGGCCGCAGCCCGCCTGGCAGGCGCTGGCCGCGGTGGCGGCGGCGCGGACGAACGGAGACAACCCATGACCCCCATCCCCGGCCCCGACGACGAGCACTTCCTGCGCGAAGCCGTCGGCCTCGCCGCCAAGGCCCGCTCCGCGGGTGAGGCCCCCTTCGGCTCGCTGCTCGTCGCCGCCGACGGCGAGGTGCTGGCGGAGTCGTACAACACGGTCCTCGGCGACCACGACATCACCGCCCACCCGGAGCTGAAGCTGGCCCGGTGGGCGGCCCGCGAGCTGACCCCCGAGGCCGCCGCGGCGACCACCATGTTCACCAGCTGCCAGCCCTGCGGCATGTGCACCGGCGCGCTCGCCCGCTCCGGGCTGGGGCGGGTGGTGTACGCGATGTCCACCGAACAGCTCCTCGCGCTCAAGCCGTCGGGGGACTTCCCTCAGGTGCGGCAGGAGGGCCCGGCGTTGTACGAGGAGGCGCGGGTGGCGTTGGAGGGTTACTACGGTTGACGTACTGCGTTCTCCCGGGGGACAACCCCCGGACCCCCGGCCGAAGACGGGTTGCCGGCGTGGACGGCCTGCGGCGAACCTGACGTGATCCGCACCGACCGCCGTACGCATAGCACGCACGCTCGATAGCATGCGGGGCCAACTGCGTCCGTGAGTACGGGGGGACCACATGAGCAATCCGTTCGGACCGCCGCCCGAAGGCGGTTACGGCTACCCGGCCGGCGGCTTCGGCCCGCCCCAGGGCCCGCCGCCTCCCGGGCAGCCGCCGGGGCCGCCGTACGGCACTCCGCCGTACGGGCCGTCCTTCCCGCCCGGCCCGCCGCAGCCGAGCGGGAACCACAACGGTGTCGTCGCCGCCATCATGGTCACCCTGGCCGTGATACTGGGCGTCGTCCTGATCGTCGTCCTGCCGGGCGGCGACAGCGACGACGACACGGCCGGCGGCTCGGACTCGAGCCCCAGCGCGAGCGACACGTACGACTCCGGCGTCTCGACCGACGGCGGCGGCTCCAGCGACGGCGGCAGTTCGAGCAGCAGCGGCGGCGGCACCGACGACGAGCCCACCACCGAACCCACGGTCGCCACCGACCCGGTGGAGGACGCGTTCAAGGCCGTCTCCGTCGGCTCGTGCCTGCCGGTGTGGGACACGGGCAAGGGCGGGCGGTCCGAGTACCGCTGGAGCCACCAGCAGCCCCCGGCGGCCGTCTCGTGCTCCAGCGAGGACGCCCTGGTCCAGGTCAGCGGGACGAGCGGCTGCAGCAACGACGACAACTACGGCGTCTGGACGTACCAGTCGGCGGTCACGGGCCAGACCACCCAGCTCTGTCTGACCCGCATCTACCACGTGGGCGGTTGCTTCCTGGCCATCCAGGAGAACAACCGGATCGTCGACATGGGCGCGCTGACGGCCGTCGACTGCACGGCCAAGAAGGTCCCCGTCCCGTACAACCAGGTCATGCACATCACCGGCGTCTACAACACGTCCAAGGGCACGGACCCGAGCCTGTGCCGCCGGGTCGCCGGCGACCAGACGCAGTACTGGTCGTGGACCATGGACAGCGGCAAGACCCTGCTGTGCACCATGGTCTACCGGGGCTGAGCCGCCGCCGGATCGTGCCGGATCCGCTCCGGCGGCACGCCCATGGCGGCGAGCACGTCCGTCACGGCGGCGACCATCGGCGGCGGACCGCTCACGCAGGCCACATGCCCCGACCAGTCGCCGTGCCGGGCCACGGCGTCGGCGACGGTCCCGTGCTCCCCGGCGACCACGGGGGTCACGCGCAGCCAGGGGCACCGCTGTTCGAGCCCGGTGACGGCCGGCAGGTCGTACAGGTCGTCGCGGTGGCGTACGCCGAGGAAGAGGTGCGCGCCACGGCCCGGCTCCCGGCGGCGGGCCAGGTCCTCCAGCAGGGCGCGCAGCGGTGCCCACCCCGTACCGCCGGCGACGAGCAGCAGGTCGCGGGCCGGCTCGCCGTCCGCCGTCAGGGTGCCGCGGGCGGGGCCCAGACGCAGGGTGTCGCCGGCACGGGTGCGGTCGACCAGGGCCTCGCTGACGCCGCCGCGGGCGGTGCGCCGGACGTGGAACTCCAGCTCGCCGTCGGGGCGCGGGGCGCGGGCCAGGGAATAGTGGCGCCAGGCCTGGGGGAGCAGCATGGACTCGACGGCGGCGTACTGTCCGGCGCGGTACGGGTAGGGCTCGGCCGTACGGACGCGCAGGACGGCGAGGTCGTCGCCGCGGAGTTCATGGGCGCTGACCTCGGCGGTGAAGTAGAGGGGCTCGCCCATCGCGGCCTCGGCCCCGTCGACCATGGCGGCGACGGCGAACCGCAGCATCCGCGTCCACGCGCCCTCGAGCTCCCGCGTCCACCGCGGGCCGGCACCGCGGTACAGCGCCTCGCACAGGGCCTCCTCGAAGGCCTCGTAGTGGGCCTCGCGCACCCCGAGCTTGCGGTGGTCGCTGCCCAGTTGGCGCAGGGTGGCGGCCATGGCGTCGGGCCGGTGCAGGTTGTCGATCAGGTACTGGAAGATCCGCGCCAGATGCTCGCGCTGGAACTCCATCGACTCGGGGAACAGCGACCGCAGATAGGGCCGCCGCTCGAACATCGCGGCGTACAGGTCCAGGATCAGCTGATCGAACGGCAGTACGAGCGGCAGATCCCGCAGGATGATCCGCTGGTCCGCGGCCCCGTCGTACGCGCTTCCCGCCTCCCGCGCGGGTGTCCCCGGCGCGAACAGGTTCCGCCGCAGCCGCATGGCCTCGTGCCGCGCCAGCAGCGCGTGGTAGTCCTCGCGCAGCGTACCCGCCTCCGCCGCCATCAGTGCCCCCTCCCCGCTCGCGCGTACCGGGGTCTGGGGGACGGGCGGGTGGGGCGCGGCATCGCTGGGGCTCCGTTCGGACGACGACGTGCCGCCTCGCGTCCCGAGACGGCACGTCAGTAAAACATCCGGGGAATCCCGCGGAAATCCCTGGTCAGAGGGGCCGAACGGCCCTTGTCGCAGGAAGAGTCGCGGTCTTTTGTCAGCGCCTCTGGTTGAAGGAGAGGAGGATGCCCGGGCCGTCCACGAAGGGGGTGAAGACGCCGGTCTCCGGCAGGGAGAGGACGGGCAGCTCGACGCCCTCCGGGAGGGCCTTCGGGGTGCCCGTGTCCAGCGGGACGGCCACCGTCGCGCCGGCCGTGTCCGGTTCGTCGCCCTCGGCCATCCCGTACGCCAGGCCGTCGTCGCCGACGGACACGAGGGTGATCGCGCGGTCCTCCGCGGAGCCGGCGAAGCAGTAGCCCTTCCCGCTCCGGAGGTCGTACGCGAGGGGGCCGGCGGCAAGGTAGCGGCCGTCGGGGGAGAGGGCCGACGGGCCGTCGTCCGTCGGGCCCTCCTCGCAGGTGACCGTCGCCTCGACCGCGCCGGTGTCCGCGTTGTGCACGGCCCACATCTTGCCGTCGTCCTCGCCCGCCCAGGAGGCGATCACGTGGCCGGGCACCGCCGTCACCGCCCTCGCGTGGAACTCCTCGTAGTCGCCGTGGGCGGCCCCCGGAGGGACGAAGCGGCTGTTGTTCCACACCCCGGGAACGCCGAAGCCGCCCGTCTCCATGGCGATCACCGGCCCCTTGCCGGTCAGCGTCCTGACGTCGGCGCCGACGCAGGCGATCGCCTCGCAGGTCTCGGGCAGCTTCAGGGTGCCGGGGTACGCCTCGGTCCGCCCGGTCGCGGCGTCGACCGAGGTGCCGCCGTCGGCGTCGTCCGAGGTGACGAGCAGTCCCGCGCCGCCGTCGCGTACCCGCGCGTTGCCGCTGTACTTCTCCGTCGGCACCGCCGCCGTGTGCGCGGGCGCGGCGGACGTCCCCGTGGTGTCCGCCGGGTACAGGGCGAGCGCGACGACCTCCTTGCCCTTGCTCAGGGCGTCCTTGCCGGCCAGCCCGTGCGCCCACAGGGCGAAGTACTCCTTGCCGTCCTGCTCGACGGCCTCCACGCCCGCCGTCTCCGCGGCCCGCGAGCCGTACGGCTCCAGCGGCTCGGGCGCCCGCCACGGCTTCCCGGCGAACCGCAGCGCGCCCGTCGCCACGTCCCGGACCTCCAGCACGTACGCGTCGCCCCGCTTCTTGACCAGCGCGAAGAGACCGCTCCCCGGGGCCGCCGCGAACGGCCGGGACGTCGCGTCGTCCGGCAGCCACGTGAGCGAGTCCTGCCAGCCCCGGGTGCCGTCGAACGCGTCGGGCACCCGCAGCTTGACCTTCAGCTCCTGCCCGGCCCCCGGTTTCGCCCCGCCCGTGGACTTCCCGCCGCCCGGCTCGTCACCGGAGTCCGTCCCGCCGCCGCAGCCGGCCAGCAACAGCAGCCCCGCCACGGCCACGGCAGCCCTCGTACACCTCATCGGGAACCCCCCATCCCCCCGGGGGGCAACGGTCCGCCCCCGACAGTCACTTGAGTCCCGCACGACACTACCGCCCCGGTGGCCGGCGCGTGATCAGCCCGCGTTCCACCGCGATCAGGGCGATCTGGAACCGCGTACGGGCCCCGAGCGTCGCCGCGAGCTCGGTGACGTGCTTCTGCACCGTCCGCCGGCTGATGCCCAGCGCCCGCGCGATCGAGTCGTCCGTCAGCCCCGTCGTCATCAGCTCGAGGATCTCCCGGGCCCGCCCCGGCAGCCCGTCGGACGGGCCGTGCCCCGGCTTCACCTCCGCGGGAACCCACAGCTCCAGCGGTGTCGCCCGCCGCCACAGCTCCCGGAACAGCGCCACGAGAGCCGCCACGATCCCGGGTACCCGGACCACGACGGACCCCGCCGACGCGTCCCCGCCGTCCCGGGGCAGCAGCGCGACCCGGCGGTCCACGACGACCAGCTTCGTCGGCACGTCGGCCAGCAGTCGCAGATGCCCGCCGTGTTCGCTGCCGGAGACGGCGGTGTGCAGGGACACCGGGTCGTCGAACCCGGACGTGTCGTACACGCTGCGCATCCGCAGCCCCGGCGCCAGCTCGGCGTGCGCGCCGCTGCCCGCGGGGTGCGCGGGCGAGGCGACGTACGGCGGCTTGGCCAGATGCAGGATCTCCCGCGTCGCCGAGCCGAGCAGCTGGGCGTACACGGCCGCCACCTGGTCCGGGCCGCTGATGTACTCGGTCATCCCGGCCGGCTCGCGCCGCTCTCCCGCCGACCAGTACTCGGCGTCCAGGGCGTCGATGTGCCGCTCCCACCCGGCGAGTTCGGCGCGCCGCCGGGCCAGCAGCGTCGCCAGCCCCGACCGCGGCGGGAGCGCCGCCCAGCGGTCGCCGGTCCGTACGACGAGCTGGTCGCGCTCCAGCAGTCCGAGCGCGTCGCGCACCGCGGCCGGCGTCAGCCCGAGGGCGCCGGCCGCCGCGGGCTCGTCCGTCTCGCCGTGCCGGACGAGGTGGCGCAGGACCCGCGCGGCGACGGGGTCGAAACCGGGGAGCGTTTCGTCGGCGGTCGGTGCATGGGCCATGAAATGTGATGGTGCCAGAGGGGCCGCCGATTCTCATCTGCGCATGTGCGCACATCGCGCCTTGATCGCGTCCCGGCCGCCGCTGAGGGTGGGCCACGTCACGCAGACAACTCTCCACGAGAGAAGGTCCCATGCGCATACGCAGGTTCACCCCTGTCGTCACCCTCGTGGCGGCGGCGGCGCTCCTCGGCGGGGCACTGCCCGCCGTGGCCGCGCCCGCCGACGGGCCGCCGCAGCCGCCGGACACCCCCTCCCGTACCACCACCGCCACCCCCGGCCTCGTCGACGGCCTCGCGGAGCCCGCCGACGCCTCGGTGAAGGCCGACAGGGCCGCCAGGGCCCACCTCGAGGACCACCGGGACCGGTACGGGATCGCCGACCCCGACGGCACCCTCGTGACCGCGTCCGTCGACGCGCGCGACGGGCGCGAGACGGTGCGGCTCGACCAGCGCTACCGCGGACTGCCCGTGCTCGGCGCCCAGTACGTCGTGCGGATGACCGCGCGCGACGGCCGGCGGACGGTCACCGGCACGTCCGGCGACTACTACACCGGCCTGCGCGTCGACACCTCGGCGCCGGTGCTGACGGCGGACACCGCCGTCGCGCACGCCGTCGACGCCGTGCGCAAGGGCCTGCGGGGCGGCTCGGCCGTCGTCGCCGGCGAGGAATGGCGCGGCGAGGGGGCCCCGCTGAGCGGGAAGGACGCGGGGCTCGCCGTCGTCCCCGTCGGGACCGGGGTGCTGGCCCGCCACGTCGTCGTCCGCGGGACCACCCCCGGCACCGGCCTGCCCGTGTGGGAGGACGTGTACGTCGACGCCGCCACCGGCGTGGAACTGCTCACCAGCTCCCGCATCCGCACCATGGCGGCCCCCCACCAGCTGCGCGCCCCGTACACCGCGAAGGACACCACCGCCGCCGCGGCCGAAGCGGGCACCACCGCTCCCGTGACCGGCGAGGGCACCCGCATCGACGGCACCACCGTGCCGCTCCAGCTGCAGCGGGACGAGGCCACCGGCACGTACCGGACGGTCGACACCAGCCGTACGACCGCCGGCGGCACCACCGTGCCGATCACCACGCTGAACGGCTCCGGCCTCGACTACTACGACATCGCCTACACCTGGCCCTACCCCGGCACCGGCCCCTTCACCTCCGACTCGGCCACCCTCGGCGCCGACCTGACGGAGATCGGGGCGGTCGACGCCCACTGGGCCGCCGGCGAGGTGTACGACTACTACAAGGACCGGCACGGGCGCGACAGCCTCGACGGCGCCGGTATGCCGATCGACTCGGTCGTCGGCATCACCTACGGCGGCCTCCCGTTCGTCAACGCGTACTGGGACGGCTCGAAGATGGTCTACGGCACGGGCGACGCCGAGTACCGCTCCATGGCCTCCGACCTGGACGTCGTCGGCCACGAGATGACCCACGGCGTCGTCGAGCACACCGCGCGGCTGCTGTACGCCGGCCAGACGGGCGCCCTCAACGAGGCGTTCGCCGACTACTTCGGCAACGCCATCGACGTCGACACGACCGGCGACGGCATGGACGCGAAGGACGCGTCCCTCATCGGCGAGGACCTCTGCCGCACCGCCTCGCGCGAGGACTGCGCGCTGCGCGACCTCGACGACGGCATGACGACCGCGGACTTCCAGCACCTCCTGGACGACGAGCGCTACGACCTCGGCGGCGTCCACCTGAACTCCACCATCGTCGGCGGCGCCCTGTGGGACATCCGTGAGGCGCTGGGCGGCGAGACGGCGGACGCGATCGTCTACCGCGCGCTGACCGACTACCTGACGCCCACCTCCGAGTTCGTCGACGCCCGCGACGCCGTCGTGGCCTCGGCCCGCTCCTTCGGCCTGAAGGGCAGTCAGCTGACCGCCGTGACCGGGGCATTCGACTCCCGCGGCGTCACCGACGCCTGGGAGAAGTCGCTCGACGGCAAGGACGCGAGCACGCTCCTCGAACGCCTCGGCACCAAGATGTACGTCGACATGGCGCCCTCCACCGGCGGCGGCTGGTACGCCGTCCCGCGCGCCGCGAACGACGGCCTCGAGCCCCCGGCGATCTGGGTCGGACGCACCGACGGCAAGGGCGCCGCACGCCAGGTGTCGGCCGACGACGGCAGCACCAACTCGTTCGCGCAGACGGACGGCGAGCGCGTCGTCTGGCTGTCGCGCAGCGCCGACCTCATGCACTACCGGATCCTCTCCGCGCCGCTGACGGGCGGGGAGACCAGCGTGCTGTACGAGACAACCCGGTCCCTGTCCGGCTTCTCCATGGACAGCGGCCTGGTCGCCTGGTCCGAGTGGAACCCGGAGTCCGGCTACACGGACGTCAACTACCTCCTCGGCGACTCGTCCGAGGTCCGCAAGGTCGCACACGACTGGGTGGGTGACGCGACGGCGCCGGTGGTCCTCGACGGGAAGATCGGCTACATCCGCTACGACATGCCGCAGGACGGCCCGTACGAGTGGGCCATCGGCGCCGAGGTGTACGACACCGCGGACGGCACCAGTGTCGCGGCGGGACTCGACCCGGACGCGGAGAGCGTCTCGTACCCGGCGATGAGCCACACCGGCATCTACTGGGTGACGAACCTCGACGCCTGGCGCACGGAGGAGGGCATCTACCACGACTCGGTGCGGGCGTACACGTTCGCCACCGGGAAGAGCGAGCTGATGTTCGAGGAGCACGCGGCGGACGCCAAGCGGGTGGACCTCATCGCGGCGTCGGACACGACGCTCACCTTCACCGAGGAGGCCCCGGTCGCGGAGTGGAACACCGGCGTGCTCTCCGACCGCATCATGCCGCGGCTGTGGCAGTACACCACCGACGGCACGGCGCTCGGCGCGGCGTCGTGCGCGCCGGGCGCGCAGATGTTCGCGGACGCCGAGCCGGACGGTGGCCGCACGGTGGTCTTCAAGTCCTCCGCGACGTCGGCGAACGCGCTGGCGATCGCGTCGGGCGGCAAGCACTGCTGACGACCACGCCCTGAGCGAGCCCCCCGGCCGTCCGGCCGGGGGGCTTCGCCGTCCTCGCCGCGGAAAGGTTCCTTCACCCGCGCGACGCCGCCGCGTAACCGGCACGACCGCCGATCGAGGGAAGGCGGGCGTTTCCTGAGGTCGCACAATTCGCGCCACCTCATACGAGAAGGGACCGGCGTGACACACGATCACAGCCACTCGCACTCCCACCACCACGGGGCAGACGAGGCCACGCTCGCCGCCGCGGACACCTCCGTCGCCGACTCCGACCTCTCCCCCGGCGCCCTCTCCCGCCGCCGTCTGCTGAAGGCCGCCGGGGTCACGGGCGCCCTCACCGCCGGTATGTCCGGCATGCTCGGCGTCACCCCCGCGATGGCGGACGACGCCCGCAAGGGCAAGGACCAGGACGAGCCGGGGGGCGACGGCCGCGGCGTCCGCCACTGGCTGGCCGGCGACCACCACATCCACACCCAGCACTCCTCCGACGGCCAGTACACGGTCCTCGACCAGGCGCAGCACGGCGCCGCGTTCGGCCTGGACTGGATGGTCATCACCGACCACGGCGGCGCCACCCACGCCCGCCTCGGCGTCGACCTGGTCAACCCCGACATCCTGGCCGCCCGCGCCAACCTCAGGGACACCCTGATCTTCCAGGGCCTCGAGTGGAACATCCCGGCCGCCGAGCACGGCACCGTGTTCGTGGCCCCGGGGAAGAACGAGGTCGAGGTCCTCAAGCAGTTCGAGAACGACTACGACGGCAGCGTCCGCGGCGCCACCGGCAACACCCCGGCGAACGAGGCCCTGGCCGTCGCCGGCATCCAGTGGCTGGGCACGCAGAAGGACAAGCGGCGCGTCGAGGACGCCCTGTTCCTCGCCAACCACCCCGCCCGCAACGGCATCGACAGCCCGCACGAGGTCCGCGCCTGGCGCGACGCCGACCCGCGGATCGCGGTCGGCTGGGAGGGCGCCCCCGGTCACCAGGCGGCCGGTCTGCCCACGGGCTACGGCGGCGGCCAGGGCCGCGGCTACTACAGCAACTCCGCGGGCGCCAACTCCTTCCCCGGCTACCCGCCGGAGAGCTACCGCTCCTGGGGCGGGTTCGACTTCTACACCGCCACCGTCGGCGGTCTGTGGGACTCGCTGCTCGCCGAGGGCAAGCCGTGGTCGATCTCGGCCAACTCCGACTCCCACGTCAACTGGGGCGACACCTCCCGCCGCCCCGACGGCTCGGACTCCGCGCAGTTCGACCGCGACGGCCGCTACGGCGACCCGGTGTACGCCGGCCGGCAGAACCTGACCGCCGGTGACTTCTGGCCCGGCATGTACAGCCGCACCCACGTCGGCGCCGTTGACCGCGGCTACACCGCCGTCATGCGCGGCATCCGCGACGGCCGGGTGTGGGTCGACCACGGCCGGCTGGTGAAGAACCTCGACGTCCGGCTCGTCGCCTCGGGCCGCGGCCACGGCGAGGAGACCCTCGGCGGCACGCTGACCGCCAAGCGGGGCAGCCGGCTGCAGCTGGTCGTCACCGTCACCGCGCAGGACGTCCCCAACTGGGGCATGTTCCTGCCCCTGCTGAACCGGGTCGACCTGATCCGCGGCGCGGTGGACGTCTCCCACGCCGCCTCGGACCGCGACAAGCTGACGGCCCCGGACACCAAGGTGGTCGCGCAGACCGACACCTCGGGCCGCACGGGCACGTACACCCTGCGGTACGACCTGGGCACGCTGGACGAGGCGTTCTACGTCCGGCTGCGCGGCACCGACGGCAACCGGCAGCAGCCCGGCTACCACGGTGCGGCGACCGATCCGGCCGGGCCGGCGATCGACGTGGTCGGCGACGCGGACCCGTGGCGGGACCTGTGGTTCTACACGAACCCGATCTGGGTGCTGCCGGCCCGATGAGCGGCGCACCGTCGCGTGCAGTGGCCGTGGACACCGCAGCGCCCGGGCTGGCGGCGGCGGAGCATCTGGCGCACGAGGTCGATCACGCGCTGGCGGGACTCCTCGCGGAGGACGGGCCCGAGGGTTACGTGCTGAGCACGCACGTCAGCCGGGTGCCGGTGGCCCGCTTCACGGCGGTGGTCAGCTGGCGCGGCGGGCCGTCCGCGGCCGAGGTCGCACAACGGCTGCTGGCGGCCGTCCCCGGGCTGACGCCGGTCGACGGCGCGCTGGTCAGCGACCCGGAGCTGGCGCCGGGCGCCGTCGAGGCCGCCGGCGAGGCCCTGCGGCGTACGTCGGGACGGCTCGCCCGCTACCCCGGACGGAGCGCCGTCGAACGCCGTACGACGCCCGCCGAGGCGGTGTCCGGAAGCTGTCTGGACGCGGTCGTGGGGCTGGCGGGGGTGACCGTCTCGGACACCGGTGTCCTGGACACCACGGGGTTCGCCCGCCCCACGTGGCAGGGCGGGCGGTGCACGCTGCTGGTCCAGCGGGGGACGGGGGACGTGCTGCTGCCGTTCGAGGTCCGTGACCAGGTGGCGTGCTGCTCCGACCACCACCGGTAATGGCCCGAGGGGCCCGGCCGTCCGGCGGCCGGGCCCCTCGTTCTTCTCCGCCGTGGTCCTCCCTCAAGCGACCCGCGGCGAAGAGATCAGCGGTGCTGGAGCGACTTGACGTTGTCGCCGAAGGTCCACCCCTTCGAGCCGTCCCAGTTGATCGACCAGGTCATGAGGCCCTTCAGCGAACCGTTGAAGGCGTTCCACCCCTGGCTGACGAGGCTGGGCGACATGTACCCGCCGCCCGCGCCGGGCTGGGCCGGCAGACCCGGGACCTGCTTGTCGTACGGGACCTTGATGGTCGTGCCCTGGATGACCAGGCCGTCGTTGAGGCAGGTGGTCTGCGCGGTGAAGCCCTGGACCGTACCGGCCTGGTAGGAGTCGCCGGAGCAGCCGTACATGCTGCCGTTGTAGTACTGCATGTTCAGCCACCACAGGCGGCCGTTGTCGGCGTACTTCTTGACGATCGGCAGGTACGCGCCCCAGATCGAGCCGTAGGTGACGCTGCCGCCCGTGACGTACGCGGTCTCCGGGGCCATGGTGAGGCCGAAGCCGGCGGGCATCTGGGCGAGGACGCCGTCGATGATGCGGATCAGGTTGGACTGGGAGGGCGACAGGGTGTTGATGTTGCCACTGCCCGACAGGCCCGTCTCGATGTCGATGTCGATGCCGTCGAAGTTGTACTTCTTCAGGATCGGGACGACCGTGGCGACGAACTTGTCGGCCACCGCGCTGGAGCTCAGGTCGATGCCCGCGGCGGCGCCGCCGATCGACATCAGCAGCGTCGCGCCGGCCGCCTTGGCCTGGCACATCTCGGCGGGCGTCGAGACCTTGACGCCGGCGTCCATGCCGTTCTCCCACAGGACGGTGCCGTCGGAGAGGATCACGGGGAACGCGGCGTTGATGACGTTGTAGCCGTGGGCGGCGATGCGGCTGTCCGTGATCGGGACCCACCCCATGCCGGGGTGGACGCCGTTGGAGGCGCCGTCCCAGTTCTCCCAGTAGCCCTGGAGGACCTTGCCGGACGGCTTGGGCTTCGTCGGGCAGGTGCTGTCGCCGGGCGGCTGGCTGGTCGGCGGCGGGCTCGTCGGGGGCTCGCTGGTCGGGGGCGGGCTGGTGGGCGGCTCGCTCGTGGGGGGCTGGCTGGTCGGCGGCTGGCTGGTCGGCGGGGTGCCGCCGGGGCCGGAGAGGGACACGTCGTCGGCGTAGTACGTGGGCGTGCCGAACCAGCCGTGCAGGAAGACGGTCACCGAGGTGGTGCTCGCGCCGGTGGAGAAGTTGACGCTCAGCTTGCTGTACGAGGCGCTGCCCGGCGTCCAGGTGGACGTGGTGCCGGTGAGGCCGGTGCCGGTGGCGCCCAGGTAGACGTAACTCCCCTGGACGTACGCGCTCAGCGTGTACTGGGAGTTGGGCTGCACGCTGATCGTCTGCGTGCACTGCGCGTTGTCCGACCCGGCCGGCGTGGCCTTGAGGGCGCCGCTGCCGGAGTGCACGGGGCTGCTGACGGCCGAGCCGGACCCGCCGGAGCAGCTCCATCCCGACAGCCCGCTCTCGAACCCGGGGTTGCTCACCAGCTCGGCGGCGGCGGCCCCGGCGGTGAACGGCCCCGCGGCCGCCAGCCCGGTGGCGATCAGGGCCGCGGCCCCGGCGCCGGCGATGGACCGCCGCAGGGCGGTCGCTCTCCCGCCCTCCGGCGGGTGCGTCTTCCTTCGGAACATGCTGTGCTCCTTTCCCGCCGAGCGGCAGGACCGTTGCCCGGCGCGCGGGCACGCGACACCCGGCTGGGGAACGAGGTGGGGGACATGTGGGCTGCGCCCGACCGGATCGTAGGAGCGGGTCATGCACCAGTCAATAGTCTGGACCAATTCGGCCGGAGGGGGCCCCTCCGGTGTCCCACCTGCATCAACGGGCTCGGGGGTATCCACGGTCGGCCAACTGTGGCCCTCTGTTACGGAGTTACGCCCGGACGTTCGCCCCCGGAGCCCCGGCCAGGGTTCCCCCGGGGACCGGTTCCGGGTGGGACATCATCCTGCGGCGAAGCCTCGGGGGCCGAGGCGGACGCCCACACCAGTACGAGGCCGGCCCCAAGCGCCATACTGGTGCCCGGCGGCACACAAAAGGGGGCGGAACGCGGTGGAGTTGCCGGAGTCGATCGGCGGGTACGCCGTGGAGCGTGAGCTCGGGGCCGGGGGAATGGGGACCGTGTATCTGGCGCGTTCGCGCGGCGGGCGGTCGGTCGCGGTGAAGGTGGCGCGGCCCGAGCTCGCGGGGGACGCGCATTTCCGGGAGCGGTTCCGGGCGGAGGTGGAGGCGGCGCGCCGGGTGGGCGGGTTCCACACCGCGCAGGTCGTCGACGCCGACCCCGACGCGGCGGCCCCCTGGCTGGCGACGGCCTACATCGCGGGGCCCACGCTGGGCGGGCTGCTCGAGGCCGAGGGGGCGATGGACGAGGACCGGCTGCGGCGGCTCGGGGCGGCGCTGGCGGAGGCCCTGGCGGCGATCCACGGCTGCGGGCTGGTGCACCGTGATCTGAAGCCCGGCAACATCATCATGGCGGCGGACGGGCCCCGGGTACTCGACTTCGGCATCGCGCGCGCCATGGAGTCCGCCCGGCTGACCACCACGGGCGTGGCCTTCGGCACCCCGGGCTTCCTCGCCCCCGAGCAGGCCCTGGGGACGGCCGTCACGGGGGCTGCGGACGTGTTCGCCCTGGGGGCGGTGCTGGTCGCGGCGGCCGGGGGGAGCGCCTTCGGGGCGGGGACGCCGATGGGGCTGATGTACCGGTCGGTCCACGAGGCGCCCGATCTGACGGCCGTCCCGGAGGGCGTACGGGACGTCGTCGGCCGGTGCCTGGCGAAGGACGCGACGGAGCGGCCCACCCCCGGCGAGCTGCTGGACCTCATCGCCCCGGCGTCCCCCGTACCGCCGCATCCCCCGACGCTGCAGGTCCCGGCGGACGCGCCCCCGCCGCTGCCGCCGATGCCGCCGACCCCGCCGCAGGGCTCGTACGGACCGCCGCCGCACGCCGCGTACGGAGGGCCGAATCCGTACGCGACGCCCGTACCGAACATGCCGCCGCCCGTCGGCCCGAACGGTCAGCCGCCCTTCGTCCCGAACGGACCTCCGCCCGCCGCGCCGAACGGACAGCCCCCCGTCGGCCCGTACGGGCATCCGCTCGCCGACTCGAAGCCCGCCGGCGAGGGCGACATCAGCTTCATGGCCGCCGACTCCACGGGCGGCGTCGTGATCGACGCCACCGGGGTGACGATCCAGGCGGCGTACGCCTGGATGTCCCACCAGGAGCCGCACACCTTCGGCTGGGAGGAGATCGCCGCCGTCCAGTACGCCGCCGAACAGGGCACCCGGCTGCGCGTCACCGTGATCACCCGCGCCGGAGCCGTCCACCACGCCCAGATACGCGCGCGGCGCAGCTCACGGCTGCGGACGTGGCTGGAGGACCTCCCGCTGGTGATCGAGGCCTACCGCTGAGCTCAGCCGGTGAAGACCTCCACCAGCGACCACACCGCCAGCCCCAGCATGCACACGCCGCCGATCCGCTGCACGGTCTGCAGCGGCACCCGCTTGGCGATGAACCGTCCCGCCAGCAGCGCCAGCGCCGACACGGCGGACAGGGCGACGAAGGCGCCGATGGCCGTGGACCAGGGACCGTTGGAGGCGGCGAGGTTCGCCGTGGTGATCTGGGTGAGGTCGCCCCACTCGCTGATGAACACCGCCATGAACGCCGTGGCGTACACCGGCCAGAAACCGGTCACCGTCTTCGCGGCACCGGCCTCCTCGCCCTCCTCCTCGGCGCCGCCCCCGCCGCGCAGCAGCATGAACGCGCCGAAGCCAAAGAGCAGCGCGGACACCAGCTTGACGGACCAGTTCGGCAGCAGCCCGATCAGGCTGCCGGCGCCGACGGCGATCGCGACATGCACGAGGAACGCCGACGAGGTGCCGATCCAGACGTACAGCGGCCGCATCCGGGTGCCCATGGCGAGGGAGGCGAACATCGTCTTGTCGGGCAGCTCGGCGAGGAAGATCAGACCGAAGGCGGTGAAGATCGCCACGGGGTCGAGGTTCATGTCCGGGTGCGGGCTTTCTGTGAGCGGCCGGGCCCCCGGACCCACGCGAAGCGCCCGGAAGCGGGCGACGGGAGGACCGGTCGGCCCGGCACAGCGGGTCCACGCGCCGGCGGCGCATGGCTGTGCCTGGCCGAAGGTCTCGCCCGCCCGCTCACGCTCGAACGGACCCGGTCACCGGGAGCCCGGGGGCTCCAGCATGTCGACGACCGGTTCGCAGGGCTACTCCCCTTCGCTGTGCTCAGGATAGCCCGGCCGCCCGCCCGCGCATCGTGAGGCACGTCACCGCAGCGTCACCCGCAGGCTGCGCCCGTAGACCTCCCGTACGTCGAATTCGATCAGCGTGCCCTGCGTCACGCCCCGGACCGTCACCCGCTCGTCCTGCGAGACGGGCGCCAGCCGCCGCCCCCGCAGCAGGACGGACACCGACGAGCGGTCCATCGTCGGATCCGCCGCCGCCACCGTCGTCACCCCTCCGCCGGTCTGCACCAGCACCGACGCCGGCCCGTCGATGCCGACGCCCGCCGCCTCGTGCCGCCCCTCGGTGAAGGCGGACGCCGCCGTCAGGCCGAGCCCGGTGTGCTTGACGGCCTGCAGCCGCACGGTGTTCGCCAGCACCGACAGCGGCCCCCCGTCGTACGCCCGCAGCCGGGCCTCGTCCGCGCCCGGCACCAGCGCGTAGGCGTACGCGGCGGACGCCGGGCCCTGCGCGAGGGACGCGCCGAAGACGCGCCGGGTGACGGCGGTGTCCGGGTTGGCGGTGCGGACCACGCGGCGGCTGCGGGTGACCACCGTGTGGTCGACCCGTACCGGCTGGGCGGAGAGGAAGACGTAGCCGACGGCGGTGCGCTGGGTGGCGTTGGCGTAGCGCAGCCAGCGCAGGTCCGCCTCGCCGGACGTCCAGAGGGTGCCGTCGCGCAGGGCGCCGGTGAGCGTCACCTGGTCGGTGACGGCCGCGTGCCGGGCGTCGACGGCCGTGGTGACGTCCCGGCCCGCCTCGTCGCCCACACCGGCCGCCAGGACCACGATCTCGTCGTCCAGCAGGAACCAGGACTTGGTCGCGGAGGCGTTGCGGTAGACGGTGAAGTCGTCCGGCAGCAGGTCCCGCGACGCCCACGCGTTGTCGCTGGACTGCACCATGGACGCCGCCCCGTACGCGCCGAGCGTGACGCCGCCGGAGTGCCGGTTGGTGCCGGTGGGGAAGTACACGTACGCGTTCTGCGACTCGGAGGAGGACGTGAAGTTCAGCGGGTGGGAGGGGTTCTCGTACCAGGCCGTCCCGTACAGCTCGGGAATCGTGCGGCGCTCCTCCACCGGAGCGGTCACGCCGGCCAGGGCATACGGGGAGACGGCGGCGTAGTAGTCGGCGCCGAAGGCCTGGGTCTGGTCCTGGCCCGACAGATAGAGGTAGTACGCGCCGTCGCCCTGGAACCAGGGCATCAGGTTCTCGCCGCTCATGTACTCGTACTTGCTGATCCGGTCCGAGCTGCGGGCCAGCGCGAAGGCGTAGCCGGGGCGGCGGTGGACGTTCTTGTCCATGGCGTTGAACGCGACGGTCCGCGACGTCGCGCCCAGATCGGCGGCCGGGACCGTGGTGTCGGCGAGGATCGCCGTGTACGCGACGATGCTGAGGGGGGAGACGAAGGACGCCGGGTTGAGGGCGGCGCGGGAGTTGCCGCGGACGAACTTCACCCAGCCCCTGAGCGCGTCCGCCTCGGCGCCGGTGGAGTAGCCGGCGAGGTCGACGGCGGCCTCGACGATGGTCGCGACGTCCGCGTAGCCGGTGGTCGTGCGGGAGACCGCGCGGCCCTTGACGATCTCCATCATCCAGCCCTCGAAGATCAGCGGCGCGAACCCGTCGCGCACCCAGGTCTGCACGACCGGGACCAGCGCGTTCCCGTCCATGTAGCCCGTGCCGTCGAGGATCTTCAGCGTCTGGACGACGCGGGTGAGCAGCGCCTTCCCGTACGAGCCGGTGTAGGCGACGGAGTCGTGCTGGATGAACGAGCCGTCGGCGTAGTGGCCGTCGGTGTTGTCGTGCTGGAGGTGGTACGGGTCGATGGTCGCGAAGACCGTCAGCTGGTCGGTGAGGGCCTTGCGGATACGGTCCTCGCCCGCCGCGCCGAGGATCGCGCCCTGGAGGATGCGGTTGGTGGTGATGTCGGCGAGGTTGGCGCCGGTGTGGAAGCGGGAGTCGAGGTCGACGTCGCCGTTCCTGCCGGCGCGCAGGTAGGCGTCCATCGAGGCGATGTAGGTGGGGATCAGGTCGGGGCGGTAGGCGGCGAGCTCGTCGGTGAGCAGCACGAACGTCTTGGTGACGCTGGTGGGGATGCCGATCTCCCAGTTGAACCAGTTGCCGTAGTAGCCCTTGGACTGGTCGGCGAAGTAGCGCTCGTGGAGCAAGGCGAGGGCGTCGATGACGCGGCGCTGGACGGCCTGGTTGCCGGTCAGATCGCTGGCGCCGCCCGGGACTCGGGTGGCCAGGGCGATGTCGTAGAGGTGGGCGTAGCTGGTGTTGAGGCTGGCGTCGTTGGTGCCGAGCGGCAGACCGGCGAAGAGCTCGTTCGCCCCGGCGCCGTCCATCGCGGTGAGCCAGCTGCGGGCGGTGGCGGCCATCGCGGTGAGCTTGGCGGCGGTCTCGGGGCGGGCGTTGGACTCGGGGGTGCCGGCGAACACGGCGACGGTGTTGGCCAGCACGGACGCGCTCCCCGCGGCGGATTCGGCCGCGGAGGCGAACCGCGGGGGCACGACGGCGAGCACACCGGCGGCGGACAGGGCGGAGAGCAGTCGCCTGCGCGTGAGTTCCATACGGTGCCTCCCGGGACGAAAACCTGCGTGGGGCGTGGCTGTTGGGGCGGAGTCAAGCAGAGCCCTTGCAACGACGGCAAGCGCTTGTCATGGGGTTTGCGGATGCCAGTGGTCTGGGACTTTGGCGGGGGGCGGCTTCCCGCCCCCCGCCCGTCCTACACCACCCGCCCGTCCCGCAGTTCGAGCGTCTCCCCGCCGAACCCGGCGCGGAAGGCCGGGTCGTGGGACACGGCGACGACCGTGCCGGGGTACGCGGCCAGCGCCGCCTCCAGGTCTCCGACCAGGTCCAGGGCGAGGTGGTTCGTCGGCTCGTCCAGCACCAGCAGCTCCGCCGGTACGCTCACCAGCCGCGCCAGCGCCAGCCGCCGCCGCTGCCCCACGGACAGGTCCGCCGCCGGCACCCCGAAGTCCTCCTCCCGGAACAGCCCGAGCGCCAGCAGCCCCTCGGCGTACTCCTCCGCGAACCCCGGCCGCCCCGCCGCGTACGCCTCCAGCACCGTCCCCCGCGCCCCCCGCACGGGGACCTCCTGCGCCAGATACCCGACCCGCCCCGGCCGGCGCACCGTCCCGGCGTCCGGCCGCAGGTCACCGGCGAGCACCCGCAGCAGCGTCGTCTTCCCGGCGCCGTTGGGCCCCGCGACCAGCAGCCGCCCGCCCGCCGGCACCGCCAGCGCGTCGACCCGCAGCCGCTCCCCGACCCGCACACCGTCCAGCCGCACGCCGTCGTCCCCCGGGCCCGCGGTCATCCCCGCCGCGAACCGCAGCGGCTCCGGGGGCGGCGGCACCGGGGCCGCACGCAGCTCGACGAGCCGCCGCCGCGCCGCCCGCACCTGGCCGCCCAGCTTCGCCTCGTGCGACCGCCGGTGCTTGCCGAAGCCCTGCCTCGGATCCCCGCCGGTCCCGGCCAGCCGCCGTCCCGCGGCCTCCACCAGCTCCTCGGTGCCGGCCAGCTCGGCCAGCCACTCCTCGTACCGCTGCGCCCACCGCCGCCGGGCGGCGGCCTTCGCGGCGCGGTAGCCGTCCCAGCCGTCGCCGTACCGGGTGACGGACCGGGTGTCGCGGTCGACCTCGAGGATGACCGTCGCGACGCGTTCGAGGAACGCCCGGTCGTGGGTGATGACGACGAGCGTGCCGTGATGCGCTGTGAGGCGTTCCTCGAGCCAGGCGACGGCGTCGCGGTCGAGGTGGTTCGTCGGCTCGTCCAGCAGCAGCAGTTCGGGCGCGGACGCCAGCACGCAGGCCAGCGCCAGCCGGGACAGCTCGCCCCCGGACAGCGTGCCGAGGCGGCGGTCGCGGGTGATCCGGGCGAGGCCCAGGGCGTGCAGGGCCGTGTCGACGCGGGCGTCGGCGTCGTAGCCGCCGCGCTGTTCGTACGCGGTGAGCAGGTCGCCGTACGCCGTGAGGGACGCCTCGTCCTCGCCGAGGGTCTCCTCCGCGGCGCGCAGCCGCTCCTCGAGGGCGCGCAGGTCCGCGAGCGCGGCGTCCACCGCGTCCCGCACGGTGCGGGACGGGTCGAGGTCGAGGGTCTGGGCGAGATGGCCGACACCGCCCGGGGCGTGGACGGTCACCTCGCCGGAGTCGGGTTTCTCCGCCCCGGCGAGCAGGCGGAGGAGGGTGGATTTGCCGGAGCCGTTCTCACCGATGACGGCGGCCTTCTCGCCGGGGCGCAGGGTGAGGGTGATCCGGTCGAGGATCGTGCGGGTGCCGTAGGACTTGGAGACGTCGTGCAACGCCGACTGGGCGCGTGCGCGCATGGGACTTCCCTGGGGATGGTGCGTACGGGTGGGAGTTCCGAGGGACGCCGGAGGGCCGCGTCACAGCGCGGCGGATCGTCGGGCGTCCGCGCCCTTTCAGCGGAAGTAGTAGTACCCGTAAGTCACCATGTCCTCCACCGTAGCAAGATCGCCCCGGCTTACACGATCGGTTTTACGGGGCCACGCCCGGGTCCGTCCCGCCGGCCCCCGCCCCGCCCACTACGCTCCGAAACCATGAAGGCAATCGTTCTCCACCAGTACGGCACCGCCGACGACCTGCAGCTCACCGACCTCCCCGAGCCCAAGGTGGGTCCCGGGGAGGTGCTTGTCCGCGTCAAGGCCGCCGGGGTCAATCCCGTCGACTGGAAGCTCGCCGCCGGGCGGCTCGACCCGGTGATGGAGGCGGCGTTCCCGTTCATCCCCGGCTGGGACGTGGCGGGGGTGGTCGAGCGCGTCGGGCTGGACGCCGACGACTTCGCGCCCGGTGACGAGGTGTACGGCTACGTCCGCAAGGACTGGGCCCAGATGGGCACGTACGCCGAGCTGGTCACCGCGAACGTCCGCCACCTCGCGCGAAAGCCCCGCACCCTCAGCTGGGAGCAGGCCGCCGGCGTGCCGCTGGCCGGGCTGACCGCGTACCAGTCCATCGAGCGCGTCGGCCTCACGAAGGACGACACCGTCCTGATCCACGCCGCCGCCGGCGGGGTCGGCTCCGCCGCCGTGCAGATCGCCGCCGCGCTCGGCGCCCGCGTCATCGGCACCGCCAGCGAGCGCAACCACGACTACCTGCGCGCCCTGGGCGCCGAGCCCGTGACGTACGGCGAAGGTCTCGCGGACCGGGTCCGCGCGCTGGCCCCCGACGGCATGGACGCGGCGCTGGACTACGTGGGCGGCGACGCCGTCGACATCTCCCTGGCCCTGCTGAAGGACGACAAGTCCCGCGTCGCCTCCATCACCGACGCCTCCGCGAAGGAGAAGGGCGGCCACTACGTGTGGGTCCGCCCCGACTCCTCCGACCTCACGGCGCTGACGCAGCTCGCCGACGAGGGCCGCTTCACCGTCCACGTGGACCGGGCGCTGCCGCTGGAGCGGGCGGCGGAGGCGTGGCGGCTCAGCGAGTCCGGGCGGGTACGGGGCAAGGTCGTCCTCACCGTCTGATCAGGAGGGGCTGAGCAGCGCGTCGGCCACGGCCGTACGCGCGTACAGCACCGACCGCCCCACGCGGTGCGCCGTCACCAGCCGCGCGTCACGCAGGGCGGTCAGATGCTGCGACACCCCGGCCGCCGACAGCCCGAACTGGGCCGCCAGCGCGGACGTCGACGCCGGGGTGTCCAGCTCCTGCAGCAGCAGCGCCCGCGACCGCCCCAGCACCCCGGCCACCGCGTCCACCGCGCACGGCCGCGGCTCCCACAGCGCGCCGATGCCCCGCGCCGGATACGCCAGCTGCGGCGGCTCGGGCGCGACGGACACCGTCAGCACCCGCGACCAGGCGAACGCCGTGGGCACCAGCACCAGCCCCGAGCCGGCCTGTCCGCGCAGCAGCCCGCAGTGCCGCCGCACCAGCCGCAGCGCGCCGTCGTCCCAGCTCACGGACTCGTGCAGCTCCCCCAGCACATACCCGGCGCCGTACTCGGCGACCAGCCGGGCGCGATGGAACAGATCGGCCTCCAGCAGCTGCCGGATCCGCTGCCAGTACGGGGCGAGCGCCAGCTCCCAATACGTCTCGATCTCGGCGGTGACCTTGGCCAGCATCGCGGCGGGCTCGTCGTACAGCAGCCGGTAGCGGGGCGAACGCTCCAGCCCCGGGCGGTCCTTGGCCAGCCGCCCCAGCTCGTCCCGTACCCGGGCGGGCGGCGTCGCCCGTACGGCCGCCAGCTCCGCCTCCAGCGTGGGGAACGACGTGCGCGGGGCGGGCGTCAGCAGATCGGCGACGTAGCTCCCGGGCGGGGCGAGCAGCGCCAGCCAGCCCCGGTCGAGCCCGGCCTCCGCCAGCCGCTCCCGCGCCGGCCCGGCCCAGCGGCGCTGCGACGGCAGCTCGGGGGCGCCGCGCAGCAGCCGGAAGCTGGTGAGCACCTCCCACAGCGGCGAGACCGCGAAGCGGATCTCCGCCATGTCCGCCGCGGAGAAGCTGAGCCGAGTGTCCATCCTCTACCCCCTGATCGATTCGGCCCCAGCTTAATCAATAGGAGGCACGGCGTGTGGAGCTGCACGCTGTCGCACATGTTCGCCACCTTCCGCGGATTGCCGCCCACCGTCTGGACCCTCTTCGCCGGCACGATCGTGAACCGGCTCGGCTACCTCGTCACCCCGTTCCTCGTCTTCTTCCTCGCCACCCGCGACATCACCGGCACGCAGACCACGCTCGTCCTCGGCGCCCTGGGCGCGGGCAACCTCCTCGGCCCCGCCCTCGGCGGGCTGCTCGCCGACCGGGTGGGCCGCCGCCGGACGATGCTGACCGGCCTGGTCGCGGCCGCGACGGCGCAGGGCGCGCTGTACGCGGCGCCGGGCGTGGCGACGACGGCCGCGGCGGCGCTGGCGCTCAGCGCGGCCGGGGCGATGGTCTCGCCTGCGTCGTACGCGCTGATGGCCGACTCCGTCGAGGGGGAGACCCGGCAGCGGGCGTACGTGCTGTTCGGCTGGGGCGTGAACATCGGCACCGCGGTCGCCGGCGTGCTGGGCGGCGTCCTGGCGGCGCACGGGTACTGGCTGCTGTTCGCGGTGGACGCGGCGACGATGCTGCTGTTCGCGGGGATCGTGTTCGTACGGATCGGGGAGCCGCCGCGGGTCCTTCGGGGTGACAAGGACGGCATGGGTTATGGGGTCGTACTGCGCGACCGGCTGATGCTCGCGCTGATGCCGCTGTTCGCGGTGGGGCTGTTCGTCTACTCGCTCACCGAGGTCGCGCTGCCGCTGGCGATCCGCGACTCGGGGCTGTCGCCGGCGGTGTACGGGGCGATGGCGGCGACGAACGCGGTGTTCGTGGTCGCCGTCCAGCCGTTCGCCTCGGCCCTGCTGGCGCGGCTGCCGCAGGTGCCGGTGCAGGCGGCGGGCAGCGCGCTGATCGCCGTGGGGGTGGCGCTCACCGGGATCGCGGACAGCGTGCCGGGTTACGCGGTGTCGGTCGTCGTCTGGTCGCTGGGGGAGGTGGTGGTGGCCGGGATCGCGGCGGCGCTGGTGGCGGAGCTGGCGCCGGAGCACGCGCGGGGCCGCTATCAGGGGGCGTTCCAGTGGGTGTGGGGGGTGGCCCGCTTCGCCGCGCTGACCGCCGGGGTGGCGCTGTACACGGCGGCGGGCCCGGCGGTGCTCTGGTGGTCGGCCCTGGCGGGCGGCCTGGGGACGGCGGCGGGGACGCTGATCCTGCGGGGGCGGATCGAGCGGCGGACGGGGCACGCGCTGGTGGCGTGAGACTGGGGGCCCGTTTCCGCGCCCGTTTACGGGGGTGTGCGGAAGCGGGCCCCTTTACGACGCCCCCCGAGCACCCCCGCCACCACCACATACGGCACCGCGAACACCACGAACGCCACCGCGTGCGACCCCACCCCGGAGACCACCGCGTACCCCCCATAAACCCCCACCGTAGCCACGTCCGTCCCCAGCCCCGCGACAGACGTCACCGTCGCCCGGGCCGCCCCCTCGATGCGCGCCTGCAGCCGGGCACCGGCCACCACCCCCGCCAGCTGGAACCCGCAGAACGCCACCCCCACCAGCACCATCCCGCCCGGATGCCGCACCGCCGCGCCCGCGGCCAGGGCCACCGCGGACCCCGTCAGCAGCAGAGGCAGCGACCCGCCGGAGGGCCAGATCCCGCCCAGCAGCCCGCCGGCCGTGGCACCCGCCCACACCACCAGCAGCAGCCACGGCACCGCCGCGTCCCCCGCACCGGCCTCCCGGGCCAGCAGCGGCGTGTACTCGTCGAGCGCCCCCCACACCGCCGCGACGGCCGGGACGAGAAGCACCGCACCGCGCACGCGGCGGACCTCCGCCAGCGCGGACCGCAGCGGCGGACCGTCGTCCTCGGAGGCGACACGACCGCCGGGAAACCCAAGACCCACCCCAGCCGTCACCAGGGAGGCCACCACACTCGCCGCCCCCACCGCGAGAAACCCCCCGGAGGCCAGCACCGGCCCCGCAAGCCCGGTACCCGCCATGACCCCCAGCAGCCCCGCGGACTCGGCCCGCCCCATGACGCGGGCGTACGCGTCCGCCCGGCCCTCCCGGGCCAGCTCGTCGTGGACCAGCGCCTCCAGCGACCCCGAGGCGAGCGCCCCCTTGGCACCCCACAGCACGAAGCCCGCCGCGAACGTCCAGAACCCGGGCACCAGCACCCACAGCGCGAACCCCACCGCCGTCAGCAGCGGCCCCACGCACAGCGGCAGCCGGCGCGAGACACGGTCCGCCCAGGCACCGGCGGGCACCTCGAGGAGCAGCCCGGTCACCGACCACAGGACGAACAGCGAGGAGATCTGCCCGACGGACAACCCGGCGTCGTCAAACAGCAGCGCGTACACCGGGTACAGCAGGACGAAGTCGTCCAGGAACGAGTAGAGGTACAACACCCCCGGCAGCCGGGGGCGCGAACGTGAGGATCAATGTCGCTGAGTCATACGACCAGCGTAGCCGCGCCCACCGACACTCAGGCGGATTTTCCGTGCGCCTGCGGCCCGTCCTCCTCGGTGCGCCGCCGCGGGATCAGGGTCCGGTTGACGTTCTGCAGCACGGTGTCCCGGTCCACGACGATCGCCTCGACGTCGTCGCGGGAGGGCACCTCGTACATCAGATGCTGCAGCACCTCCTCGAGCACCGCCCGCGCCGCCCGCGCGCCCGTGCGGCGCAGCAGCGCCTGCTCGGCGACGGCCTCCACGGCGTCGTCGGTGAACTCCAGCCGCACCCCGTCCAGCTCGAACAGCCGCTGGTACTGCTTGAGCAGCGCGTTGCGCGGCTCCACCAGGATCCGGACCAGCGCCTCGCGGTCCAGCCGCTCCACCGACGTGATCACCGGCAGCCGGCCGACGATCTCCGGGATCAGCCCGAACTTCAGCAGATCGTCCGGCAGCACCCGCGTCGCGGCGGGCGCGCGCTCGGGGGCGGGCTGGACCACGCCGAAGCCGATGCCGCGGCTGCCCGCCCGGGCCTGCACGATCTCCTCGATCCCGGCGAACGCCCCGCCGAGGATGAACAGCACGTTCGTCGTGTCGATCTGCAGCATCTCCTGCTGCGGCTGCTTGCGCCCGCCCTGCGGCGCCACGCTGACCACCGAGCCCTCGAGGATCTTCAGCAGCGCCTGCTGCACGCCCTCCCCGGAGACGTCCCGGGTGAGCGAGCGGTTGTCGCCCTTCCGCGCGATCTTGTCGAACTCGTCGAGGTAGATGATCCCGGTCTCGGCCCGCGCCACGTCCCCGTCGGCGGCCTGGACCAGGCGCAGCAGGATGTTCTCGACGTCCTCCCCGACGTAACCGGCCTCCGTCAGCGACGTGGCGTCGGCGATCGCGAAGGGCACGCCGAGCAGCCGGGCGAGGGTCTGGACGAGATGGGTCTTGCCGCAGCCCGTCGGCCCGACCAGCAGGATGTTCGACTTGCCCAGCTCGACGGGGTGTTCGGAGCCGGCGGCGCGGATCCGCTTGTAGTGGTTGTATACGGCCACCGACAGCGTCTTCTTGGCCTCCTCCTGTCCGACGACGTACGAGGACAGGAAGCCGTGGATGTCCCGCGGCGCCGGAGCCTCGGGCAGCTCCTCGCGGACGGGACCGCCGAGCTCCTCGGCGATCAGCTCGTTGCACAGCCCCACGCACTCGTCACAGATGCAGATCCGGCCGGGACCGGCGATGAGCTTGCCCACCTGCTTCTGGGACTTCGCGCAGAACGCGCAGCGCAGCAGGCCGCTCTCGTCACCGATCCGTGCCACGGATTCCTCCCGGAGCCTCGACTGCACCGCATTCCATCATGCCAGCGTCAGGGGTGTGTTCGCGGTCGCCCGGCCATTGTCGACATCCACGGAGGATCCCCGTCCGCGGGGCACAAACCAGGTGGTACGGACCATGTCGGCGGCGGGGGCGTACGAGTTCGGACTCTTACCTCCCGCGCGGAGTATTGACCGGCCGACAAACCCGCCAGTAACTTCGATGAGACGTCGCAGCAACCTTCTGTTTCACCACGGCCGTTAGCTCGGACCCCCACCCGTAGGATTCGAAGGAGAATTCGATGAAGCTGCGCGCCCGTTCCCGCACCCGAAGACTCGCCGCGATCGCGGTCGCCGCCGGGACCGCCGCCCTCTCGCTGACCGTGCCGGCCGCCGCCGAGGCCGCCGCGCCCCTCGACTACGTGGCCCTCGGCGACAGTTACAGCGCCGGCTCCGGGGTACTGCCGCTCGACCCCGACGCGTCGCTGCTGTGTCTGCGTACGACCCGCAACTACCCCCACGTCCTCGCCCAGAAGACCGGCGCCGACCTCACGGACGTCACCTGCGGCGGCGCGGAGACCAAGCACTTCACCCAGTCCCAGTACCCGGGTGTGCCCGCGCAGCTCGACGCCGTGAACGCCGGGACCGATCTGGTGACCCTCACCATCGGCGGCAACGACAACGGCACGTTCATCAACGCCATCCTCGCCTGCGGCACCGCCGGCGTCGGCACCCTCGGCTTCGGCTCCCCGTGCAAGGACCAGTACGGGTCGAGGTTCACCGACGAGATCACCACCAACACGCTGCCGCGGCTGCGGGAGTCGCTGCGGGCGATCAAGGCCAAGGCGCCGAACGCGCGGGTCGCGATCCTGGGCTATCCGTGGATCATGCCCGCGTCGTACGACTGGACCTGCTTCGTCAAGATGCCGATCGCCCGCGGCGACGTGCCGTACCTGCGGTCGCTCCAGGCCCATCTGAACTCCGCCGTCCAGCAGGCCGCCGGCGAGACGGGCGCGACGTACGTCGACATGTCCGCCGCTTCCGAGGGCCACGACGCGTGCGCGTCGAGCGGGACGCGGTGGATCGAGCCGGTGCTGTTCGGTACGAACCTGGTGCCCGTCCATCCGAACGCCTCCGGTGAGGCGGCGATGGCCCAACGGACGGCGAGCGTGCTGGGGCTGTAGAGGCTTGTACGCCGCCCCCTGTCCGGTGGGCAGGGGGCGGTTGCCGTTCACCCGCCCGGCGCGGGGGCGCTCAGGGCCTGGACGGCGTCGTACGAAGGGACGGCGGCCGGGGTCGGCGGCCGGCCGTCGCGGATGGCGCGGGCGGTTGTGACGGCGTCGGCCAGTGCGCGGCGGTAGAGCAGGGAGCCGAGGCTGACGCGACGGACGCCGAGGTCGCGGAGCTGGGGGAGGGTGGGGGCGGTGG
>NZ_WEGJ01000045.1 GCF_009604385.1 Streptomyces smaragdinus | reverse complement strand
GCCGGGCGCTTCGGCGTCTCCTCGGCCACGGCGAGCAGGGAGGCATCCCGCCTCATCGAGGGTGGATTGGTTCTGGAGCGACGGCGGGGGACGCTGAGGCTGCTGCGTGCCGATACCGAGGGGCGCCCCCGCCCCCAACCCGGTCGCCTTCGTCCACAACCCTCACACCTGGGCGGACCCCGAGGGCCTCACCCCCACACCGGGCTGCGGGATCGACGACGATACGTGGGAGGCGATCGAGAGACAGTACGGAACGGATGTCGCCGACGGTGTCAACCACAACTTCGAGCGGATGACCGACGGCACGAAGAACGGCCCCGACCACTCCCTCGCCGGAATCGGCAACGACCCGCAGAAACTCGCCGACTACCTCAACTCGTTCAAGGGCAAGATGACGCACATCGACACCAAGGGCCAGGGGTCACGCGTTGCGTATGATGCCTCCCGCGTGGATTCCCAGGGGCGCGGTGTGCTCATCGTGCAGACGCCGTACCGGATCAGCGCATATCACTATTCGCAAGATGCCTTTGAGTCGGGGAGATACGTCCTGCCGTGAGAGCGCGATTTTCCATGGAACGCACCGACGACGGCCACTACCGCCTGCGTCTCTCCCGTCAGCAGCAGGCCATGGTGTACGAATGTCTGGTCTTCGCCCGCGACTCGGACGAGGAGGAGGCGATCGTGTACACCGGCAGCGGCCGGCAACCCCTCGCCACCCTCGCGGCCCGGCTCTCCCCCCAGTCCGGTGAAACGGCGTGGACCCTCACTCCCGGCGAACTCCACACGGTCTACGCCACCCTGATCTTCGCGGTGACCGAGCTCTACACGGAGGAGGACTTCCACACCCGGATCGGCTGGTACAAGGAAAACGCCGTGGCACTCGCCCGCGACATCACCCGGCAACTGCGCGGCGGCGGCATCGCGTAGCGGCGGCACCGATGGGGGTCGCCGGTCGTGTGGTCGGAGATACGGCGATCGGTCCGGCCGGCGTTCGTCCCGGACGCGGCGAGGATCATCGGCGCCGCGCCCATCCCACGCTCTGCCGGCCGGATCCCCGGCACCCGTCCGTTCGCCCCGGCATCCCACGGACCTCGTGGGGGCTCGCCCTCATCCGCCGTCCGTCAGCGCCGTGTTCACCGGAGGCGGAAGCCTGGACCGGTGGGAGACGAGCGGGGAGAGGGCGGCGGTCCGGACGGGGACAGGACCGGGGCGGGGACCCGCAGCGCCGCCGCCCGGTGGCGGTCCTCCTGCTGGTCGCGCAGTGCGGCGTCCAGGGCGCGCAGGCGGGTCAGTGCCGCCGGGTCGCGGTCGCGCATGTCCTCGTGCAGCGGTGTGGTGATGAAGTCCAGGCACGCGGTGAGCAGGCGCTGCGTGGACGGCGTCGGGGGGGCCGGGTCGGGGGGTGCGTAGCCGCTGGTCAGATAGCGTGCGGGCGAGCATGTCCGCCTACAGGGATCTTGCGTTGTCCGCTCTCATTCTTGTGCGGCCGCGGTGCCGACGGAATTCGAACCCGCGGGACGATCCGGAGCAGAGCCTGCTCTCCCGTCGTCCAGTCGTCGTGCCCGGGGCCTCGGGCACGACGAGCGCAATGGGCCACTCTGCCACGGCACCGATGTCCTCCGGCTCGACGGGTTCGCCGGAGCGGGTGGGTGTGGATGATGGTCCCACCACGCCCCGCACAGTCCGTCGGTTCGAAGGGATACACGCCTGTGCATACGTACCAAAACCCTGTGATCAGTGGGTTTCACCCCGATCCGAGTGTCTGCCGGGTCGGGGACGACTTCTATCTCGTGTGCTCCAGTTTCGAGTACTTCCCCGGGCTGCCCGTCTTCCACAGCCGGGATCTCGTGCACTGGGAGCAGATCGGCAACGTGCTGGACCGGCCCGCGCAGTTGCCGCTGCCCCTGCCGGGGGCCAAGGCGTCCGGGGGGCTCTACGCACCCACCATCCGGCATCACGGCGGGCGTTTCTGGGTGATCAACACCAACATCGACGGTGGCGGGAACTTCGTCGTCACCGCCGAGCGGCCGGAGGGGCCGTGGAGCGATCCGGTGTGGATCGATCTGGAGGGCATCGATCCCGACCTCGCGTGGGACGAGGACGGCACCTGCTGGTGCGCCTTCTCCGGGCCCGCGGGCGGCGTCAACCTGGCCAGGATCGACCCGGCGAAAGGGAGGGTGCTGGAGGGGCCCTTCCCCACCTGGTCGGGCAGCGGTCTGAAGTTTCCCGAGGCGCCGCACCTCTACCGCGTCGGGGAGTGGTGGTACCTGCTGATCGCCGAGGGCGGCACCGAGCGCGGGCACAGCGTGTCCGTCGCCCGGTCCCGCTCGCCGCGCGGGCCGTGGGAGGGGGCGCCCGGCAATCCCCTGCTGTCGCACAGCGGTACGGCCCGCCCGATCCAGAACACCGGTCACGCGGATCTCGTGCAGGCGGTGGACGGCAGTTGGTGGATGGTGCTGCTCGGGGTCCGTCCGCGCGGTTTTACGCCCGATGTGCACGTGCTCGGCCGGGAGACGTTCCTCACCCCGGTGCGGTGGGACGAGGACGGCTGGCCGGTCGTCGCGCCCGTGCCCGAGAGCCATCCGGCGCCGGGCGGTGCCTGGCACCCGTTCCCGGAGCCGCCGGCGCGCGACGACTTCGACGGGTCCGTCCTCGCGCCGCGGTGGATCTCCCCGTTCGCGCGGCCCGACGGCTCCTGGTCGCTGACCGAGCGTCCGGGCTGGCTGACGCTCACCGCCACCGGACCCTCGCTCGACCGTCCCGGGTACACCTCGGTCGGCCGCCGCCAGCAGCACCACGACTGCCGTGTGACGGCGCTGATCGACCCGGGTACGGGGCGCGGCGGTCTGAGCGTGCGGTACGACGAGGCCCATCACTACGACGTGCAGGTGGGCGGCGGGAAGGCCGAGGTCGTCGCGCGGATCGGCCCGGTGCGTCAGGTGATGGCCTCGGTGGGGGTGCCGCCGGGCCCGCTGGCCCTGACAGTGGCGATGCGGACCTCCGGCCTCGTCCCCGCGTCGCCCGAGCTGACGGACGGCGGGACCACCGGACCGGACACCGTCGCGTTCTGGCTGGGTGATCCCGGCGCCCCGGAGGGCCGGCTGCTCGCCGAGCTGGACGGACGGTATCTGTCCACGGAGGTGGCCTGCGGCTTCACGGGCCGGGTCATCGGCATGTACGCCGTCGAGGGCAGGGTCGCGTTCGACTGGTACGAGTACGTCCCGGCGCCGACGGCCTGAGGCAACCCGGAGCCCGGAGGACATCGGTCCCGAAGTGCCGAAGGCCCGGAGGCCCGGGAACCGAGGCGCCGGGACGGCTCCGCCGGCGCCCCGTGGTCCCGGGCGCTTCCCGCGCTGGATAGCCTTTCCCCATGTCCCCCCGACCCGCCGGCACCCGGCCGACACTGTCCTTGGTCGCCGAGACCGCCGGTACGAGCGTGCCCACCGTGTCCAAGGTGCTGCGCGGCGGAACGGATGTGTCGGCCGAGACGCGGGCGAAGGTCATGGCCGCCGTGCGGGCCGTGGGCTACACGCGCCGGGGCGGGGCCAAGATCGACCAGGTTCCTGACGAGACCGGCCGGTCCCACGTGCTCGATCTCGTGGTCACCCACTACGAGGGGTCGTGGGCGAACCTGGTGACGGCCGGCGTCGGGCGTGAGGCGGCGGCCGCGGGGCTGGACGTCGTGCTGACGCTCGCCGACCCCGACAGCGACTGGGTGTCGCGGCTTCTGCGGCGACGCGGTCTGGGCACCATCGGGGCGCTGGTCGATCCGACCTCGCCGCAGTTCAACGCGCTGTACGCGGCCGGCGTCCCCGTCGTGCTGATCGATCCGATGACCACGCCGCCGACGGGGGCGGCCAGTATCGGCGTGGCGAACTGGGACGGCGGGCGTACGGCCGCCGAGCATCTGCTGGTCCTCGGCCACAAGCGGCTGGGCGTGGTCGCCGGGCACGCGCGTCATCTGTTCGGCCGTGCGCGCGTGGACGGCTTCCGGGCGGCGGCCTACACGGCGTCCGACGGCGGTGCAACGGTGTCCGTGACCCACGGCGGCTGGAACGGTGTGAAGGCGGAGGCCGCGACCCGTGCCCTGCTCGACCGCGAGCCGGGGATCACGGGGATCTTCGCCTGCTCGGACGAGATGGCGCTCGGCGTGTACGACGCGCTGAACGCCCGGGGGCTGCGGATCCCCGAGGACGTGAGCGTGATCGGTTTCGATGACCTGCCCGAGGCGCGGGTGATGAGCCCGGGGCTGACGACCGTCCGGCAGCCCAGTACGGAGCTGGGCGCCACGGCCGTCAAGCTCCTGGTCGAGCTCTCCCGCGGGGAGGACGGCGGCGTGCGGCCCGCCGCCCGGATGGAGCTGGCGACCGAACTCGTCGTCCGGGCCTCCACCGGCCCCGTTCCGGCGACCGAGGGGCGGCGCGGCTGACCCGGGGCGCCGGCCTCAGTGCGGGACGTCCGGCAGCGTCGTCAGGACGAGTCGGCTCGGGGCTCCGGTGCCGTACCGGATGGTGTGTTCCGCCGGGGCGGGGACACCATCCGGCTCGTGGGCGTTCACCCCGATGTCCCACCGGGGGGAGGAACTCGGGGCCAGGTCGACCCGTATCCGGTGGCCGGACCGGAAGACGTGTGCCGTCGACCAGAGGTCCACGGTCAGCTCCAGTTCCTCGCCCGGCACGACCGGCCGCCGTTCGCCCTCGCCGGTGACCGGGTCGGTGAACCGGGCCGACGCCCGCCGTACGCCGTCGGCGACGAGGGTGCTGCGGCCGTCCGGGTGCTCGTCGCAGAGCCGGACGACCAGGTCGGCGTCCGTTCCCGTGGTCGTGAGGTGGATGGCGGCGTGGATCGCGCCCATCGCGGTGAGGGGTCCGGCGAGCGGCGCGGAGCGCCACGAGAGCACGTCCGGCCGGGACTCGATCGCGCGCTGGTCGGCGGGGCCCGGCCCGTACGGCGCGAAGAGGAGGACGGCGCCGCCGCACGTGGGGACGGGGTTCGCGGGATCGCTCGTCAGCCGTCGTTCGCCGGGGTGCGGGGACGGGTCCGGCGTGAGGGAGCCGCCGGCGCCCAGGTGCAGGTCGAGCGTCCGGGCGTGCGGCGGCGGGAAGCGGGGCGGCTCGATCCACCGGTCGGCGCCCATCAGGAACACGCGCACCGGTGGTGTGTCCTGCGTACCGCCGCGCAGGGTGGCGTCGAACCAGCGCAGATGGCGTTCGGTCAGGTCGCCGCCGTCGCCGCGGTGAGCGGCGGACGCGGACGGGCCGAAATCCACGCCGGCGATCCGGCCCGACAGGTTGTCGTGCGACCAGGGGCCGACGAGAAGCCGCGGCACCGGCCCGCCGGTCTCCTCGGCGCGGCGCAGCAGACGGCGGTGGATCTCCAGGGTCGACCCGAGGAAGACGTCGAACCATCCGCCGATCAGGAGCACGGGTACGTCGATCGCGCCGACGCGGCCGATGATCTTCCCGGCGCGGTGGCTCTCGGCGCCGAAGGGGTCGCGCAGCCGGTCCAGCCCCCACCGGACGATGGCCTCGGCGCCGGAGTCCGTGTGCAGCGCGCCGGCCCGGTAGGCGTCCCCGGTGGCGAGGGCGCGTTCGGTCACCTGCCGGCGTGCCTGTTCGGCGTCCCGTTCGTCCGGTGAGGCGGTGCGCGCGATCAGGTCCGGGGCGATCGCGTGGTGCGTCCACGCCAGCGTGCTGCCGATCTCCGGTACGCCGCCGCGGAAGCGGAATCCGTCGAACGCCGACATCGCCGGGCTCAGGGCCGCGGCGATCGACCGCAGCGCCGGGGCGTCCCCCAGCAGGGCGCTGAACTGGGTCTCCGACGCGTAGGACGCGCCCCACATGCCGACGGAGCCGGTGCATTCGGGCAGCGCCGCCAGCCATGCCACGGCGTCGGCGCCGTCGGCCGTCTCCTGGGTACTGGGGCGAAAGACGCCCTCGGAGCCGTGGCGTCCCCGTACGTCCTGGAGCGCGACGAGGTATCCGGCGGCGACGAGCCGCCCGGCGTCGAGCATCCCCTCGTGTTCGTCGCGGGTCACGTCGTAGGGGTGGCGGGTCAGCAGGGCGGGCCACGGTCCCGGCCCGTGCGGGATCAGCAGGATCGTCCGCAGCCGCGTTCCGTCGCGCAGTACGCAGGCGGCCTCACGGCGTTCAGGGACCGGTGACGGCGGGTTCGGCTCAACCATGTGTTCCTCTCGGGTGTGCCGGTCCGTGCCCCGTACGGGACGGGGCGGGTCGGTACGCGCTGCCATGGGCCGGCCCGGTGCCGCGGCGGGACGTGGCCGCGGCACCGGGCGTCTCACGCGCCCGGCCGCGCGAGGGCGATCGCCGTCCAGGACACCGGGGGCAGTTCGACGGTGAGCACGCCGTCGGCGAGGGTCGCGCTCTTGTTCGCCGAGGGGGTCACCCGGTTCTGTTCGGCGAGGGTGTTCTTCGCGTACACGTCGGGGTCGGCGAGCGTGACCGCCTCGGTGACGCGGGACAGTCCGAGGTCGCGTACGTCGATCGTGACCTGCGCGGATTCGGTGAGGTCACGGTTGACGAGGAAGACCGCGGCGTGGTCCTCGTCGACGGTGGCGACGGCGTCGACGACCGGCACGTCGCCGTACCGCGCGGTCTCGCGGGCCGGTGTCTCGATCACGGGGCGGATCACCTCACCGGACGCGAGCCGGCTGGTGATCGAGAAGGGGTAGAAGGTGGTCTGCCGCCAGGCCGGGCCGCCGGGTTCGGTCATGATCGGCGCGATCACGTTGACGAGCTGCGCGAGCGACGCCGAGGTGACGCGGTCGCCGCGCTTGAGGAGGGTCATCAGCAGGCTGCCGACGACGACCGCGTCCGCGACCGAGTACTTGTCCTCGAGTTGCCGGGGTGCGTGCCGCCACTCGTCGTTGACCTCCTGGGACGCCTTGTGCTCCTCGAGGTACCAGATGTTCCACTCGTCGAAGGAGATGTTGATCTTCTTGTTGGAGCGCTTCTTGTGCCCCACGTGGTCGGCGGTCGCGACGACGGTGTCGATGAAGTAGTCCATGTCGACCGACGAGGCGAGGAAGGAGCCGAGGTCGCCGTCGTGCTCCTGGTAGTAGGCGTGGCACGAGATGTAGTCGATGTGCTCGTACGCGTGCTCGAGTACGGTGCGCTCCCAGTCGCCGAAGGTCGGCATGCTGGAGCCGGAGGAGCCGCAGACGACGAGTTCGAGGTCCTTGTCGGCCGTCTTCATGGCCGCCGCGGTGCGGGCGGCGATCTTGCCGTAGTCGTCCGCCGTCATGAAGCCGGTCTGCCAGGGGCCGTCCATCTCGTTGCCGAGGCACCACATGCGCACGTTGTGCGGTTCCGGTGTGCCGTTGGCGACGCGCAGGTCCGACAGCGTGGTGCCGGAGGGGTGGTTGGCGTACTCGAGGAGGTCCAGGGCGGGCAGGATGCCCCGGGTGGCGATGTTCACCGCGAGCATCATCTCGGAGCCGGTGAGCTTGAGCCACCGGGCGAACTCGTCGAGACCGAACTGGTTGGTCTCGATGGAGTGCCAGGCGAGATCGCGGCGCACCGGGCGCTTCTCGCGGGGGCCGACCGAGTCCTCCCAGCGGAAGCCGGAGACGAAGTTGCCGCCCGGGTAGCGGATGGTCGTGCTGCCGAGCTCCCTGACGAGCTCGACGACGTCCATGCGGAAGCCTTCGCCGTTCGCGCTGGGGTGCTCCGGTTCGTAGAGCCCGGTGTACACGCAGCGGCCGAGGTGCTCGACGAACGAGCCGAAGGTGCGGCGCCGGACGGGAGCGATGACGGCCTGCCGGTCGAGCTCGATGCGGACGCGGGGCAATTACGTGGTCCTTTCTCCGGGGCGCGTAGCGCGTCGTGGGGGGAGGTGCCGGTCAGTGGCCTGCCCCCGCCGGGCCGGCGGGGGCAGGCGCAGGCCCGGGGTGGGGGTTCAGCCCTTCACGGCGCCGGTGAGGCCGCCGACGATCCGCTTCTCGAAGACCGCGAAGAAGATCAGGGCGGGCAGCATGGCGAGTGAGGTGAACGCGAGGACCTTCGCGGTGTCCGTGGACCATTGCGAGGCGAACGCCTGGACGCCGAGCGGCAGGGTGTAGTTCGCGGTCGAGTTGAGGATGTACAGGGGCAGCACGTAGTTGTTCCAGCTGCCGATGAAGGCGAGGATGGAGACGGTCACGACGCCGGGCAGCGACAGCGGGATCACCATCCGGAAGAAGAACCCGAGCCGGCTCGTGCCGTCGATCGCGGCGGCCTCCTCGATCTCGTTGGGGATGGCCCGCAGGAACGGCACCAGGATGATGACGGTCGTCGGCAGGCCGAACGCGATCTGCGGGATGATCACTCCGAGCAGGTTGTCGTGCAGCCCGAGTTCCTTGACGATGATGTACAGCGGCGTGATCGCGATGACCAGCGGGAACATCAGGCCGGCCGCGAAGAGCGAGTACATGGCGCCCTTGAGCCTGAAGTCGTAGCGGGCGATCACGAAGCTCACCATCAGGCCGAGGACCACGATGCCGAGGGTGCTCGCCAGCGCGACCATCACGGAGTTGGCGAACTGTCCCCAGAACTGGCTCGACCGCAGGACGTCGGTGTAGTTGCTCACGACCCACGGGTCGGGCAGCCCGGCCGGGCTTGTGGTGATCTGCGAGTTGGTACGGAATCCGCCGATGACGATGTAGATCACCGGCGCGACGCAGGCGCCGATGAGCATCAGCGAGACGAAGTAGGTGACGGGGCTGCCCCACGTGTCCGGCTTGCCCGCGTCGCCGCGACGGTTCGTGCCGCCTCCCTCCGCCCGGGGGATCCGGGAGCCGGCGGTCGTCACGCTCATCGGTTCGTTCCTTCCGTGACAGCGCCCCGCAGATCACGGCGCAGGACGAAGCGCTGGTAGATCAGGGCGACGACGAGAGAGATCAGGAACATCACGACCGCGATCGCGCTGCCGTAGCCGTAGTTCCCCGCGCTGCGGCCCTGGGCGTCCATGTAGATCGCCATGGTCGAGGTGCCGGCGATGCCCGCCACGTCCGGACCCCAGATGATGTACACGAGGTCGAACAGCTGCAGCGAGCCGATGATCGACAGGAACGCCCAGATGCGGATCGTCGGCCCCAGCAGCGGCAGCGTGATGCGGCGCTGGATCTGCCAGTACGAGGCGCCGTCGATGGCCGCGGCCTCGAAGAGTTCGTCGGGGATCGACTGGAGTCCGGCGAGCATCAGGATGACCGCGAAGCCGATGTACTTCCAGGTGATGATGCCCAGCAGTGTCCAGATCGCCAGGTCCGGGTCGGCGAGCCAGTCGGCGCCGAGGAAACCGAGTCCGGCGTTCGACAGCAGACCGTTGAGCGCGCCGGACTCCGGCAGCATCAGGCTCCAGCCCGTACCCACGATGACCTCGGAGATGATGTACGGCACGAAGATGAGGACGCGGATGGCGGAGCGACCGCGGATCTTCTGGTTGAGCAGCAGCGCCATCGCGATGGCCAGCGGTCCCTGCACGACCAGCGACAGCCCCAGGATCATGAAGGTGTGCTTCATGACGTCGTGGAACGCCGGGTCCTCGAGGATCAGTTTGTAGTTGTTGAACCCGACCCACTCGGTGGGGGGCCCGTAGCCGTGCCACCGGTAGAAGCCGTAGTAGGCGGCGAGCGCGACCGGGAAGATCACGAACGCCAGGAACATGATGATCGCCGGTCCGGACAGGAAGGCGATCTCGAGTCGCATCATGGCACGGCCGCGGCGGCGCGCGGCCGCTCGGGGCGAAGCCGGGGACGCGGACCCGTCCGCGTCCCCGGCTCGGGGCGTGCCCTGCGACTGACGGCCGGAGACCATGTCAGTACCCAGGGTGTCGCTCATGGCTGCTCGCTCAGCCCTTCTCGGCGGCGGCGTTGGTGTCCTTGGCGATGTCGCCGGGGGTGCCCTTGCCCGCGAACAGGTTCACCACGGCCGTGTTCATCGCGTTGCCGACGCTCTGGCCGTACATGGTGTCCAGGAACTGCATCGAGTAGGCCGCCTTGTTGAAGGCCGTCAGCGCCGAGATGTTGTAGCTGTCGGTGACGACGCCCTGGGCGTCCTTGTTCACCGGGATGGTGAAGAACGCCTTGGCGTAGGCCTCCTGCTGCTCCTTGGTGATCAGGAACTGGAGGAAGCCGAACGCCTCCTTCGGCGCTTTCGTGGACAGCGAGTAGCCGCCGCTGCCGCCCATCATGGCGGTCGGGTCACCCTGGCCGCCGGGCACCTCGGGGAAGGGGAACCAGCCGAGGTCCGGGAGCGGCTTCTCGTCCGGGGTGAGGCTGCCGATCACTCCGGGGTCCCAGTTGCCCATGAGCTCCATGGCGGCCTTGTGGTTCGCGAGCAGGCCGGCCGACGAGCCGGCGCCCTGCTGGGCCGGGGTCGTCAGGAAGCCCTTCTGGAAGGGCTCGGTCTTCAGGAACTCCTCCAGGTCCTCACCGGCCTTGGTCCAGCACGGGTCCGAGAACTCGAGCGACTTGGCGGCCTCGTTCATGGTGTCCTGGGCGCACTCGCGCACGGCGAAGTTGTAGTACCAGTGCGCGGCCGGCCAGCCGTCCTTGGCGCCGACCGCGATCGGCGCGACGCCGATCTTCTTCAGCTTCCCGACGGCGTCCCCGAGCTCGCCCATCGTCGCCGGCGGGGCGGCGATGCCGGCCTGCTCGAAGAGGTCCTTGCTGTAGTAGATGCCCTCGGGCTGCGTGTCGAGCGGGATCGCGTAGACCTTGCCGTCGAGGGTGTCGCTCGCCAGCGCTGCGGCACCCACGTTCGCCCGGTCGGTGTCGGTGAGTTCCAGGGGTCGGATCTGGCCGGCGTCGACCATGGCCTGCATCTTGCCTCCGCCGCGCTGGAGGAAGATGTCGGGCGCGGAGTTCGAGTTGAGCGCGGTCTGCAGCTTGCCGTCGAAGTCCTCGTTCTGGACGTACTGGATCTTGATGTCGACGTTCGGGTGCTGCGCCTCGTACTCCTTCACGGACGCCTTCATGAACTCCGCGCCCGGACCCGGGGAGGCGTTCTCCCAGAAGGTCACGCTGACCTTGCCGCCGGACGAACCGCCGTCGTCCTCGCCGCTGCCGGCGCAGGCGGTGGCGGCGAGAGCGAGCCCCAAGCCGATCGCGACGGCCGTCGCGCTGCGCGTATTCCTCGTCATCGTGGAACTCCCTGATCTGTCGGCGTGATCAACACCTGAGGGCGGATGTTTGCGCAAAATAATGAAGCCATCCGCGAAGATGAGGCATGTGTACAGGCGTGTGCACGCAGCGGCAACACCAAAGTTTTCGCAAGTTGCGCAATCGTTACCGGGTGGGCGTATGTATTCCGCCGATGCGGTCCGATGCCTTGACACCCTTTTCGCGGACTCCCTAGGGTGCGCAGCGCTTGGGGCACGAGCACGGCCGCGATCCCTTCGCCCCGTGACCCGAGCACCCTCACCCCCCGCGTCCCGCGTCCCGCAGTGAAGGAATCCCATGCGGATCGTCGTTCCCCAGCAGCCGACAGCCCCGTTGTCCGACGCCTGGCGCACGTGCGTGGGCACGGGCCGCCTCGACCTCGCGCTGCGGCGCGACTACCAGGAATCCCTGGCGCTCACACAGCGGGAGATCGGCTTCCGGTACATCCGCGGACACGGGCTGCTGAGCGACGGGATGGGAGTTCACCGGCCGTACGAGCACGCCGGCGAACGACGGGTGCGCCACGCCTTCACGTATCTCGACCAGGTGGTGGACGCCTACCTCGAACTGGGCATCGCGCCCTTCCTGGAACTCGGCTTCACACCCTCGCAGCTCGCCTCCGGCGAGGACACCGTCTTCTGGTGGAAGGGCAACATCACCCCGCCCGCCGACGAGAAGGAGTGGGCGGAACTCGTCCGCGCCGTGCTCCGGCACCTGATCGACCGCTACGGCCTCGACCAGGTGCGCGAGTGGCCGATCGAGGTGTGGAACGAGCCCAATCTGCCGATCTTCTGGACGGGCGGACAGGACGGCTACCACCGGCTCTACGAGGTGAGCGCACTGGCCGTGAAGGAGGTCGACGCCGGACTCCAGGTCGGCGGGCCGTCCCTCGCACCGGGCTACCGGGACGAGTGGATCCAGCGCTTCGGCGCGTTCGTCGAGGACCGCGACCTGCCGATCGACTTCGTCAGCCGGCACGCCTACAGCAGCGGCCCCGAGCGGCACGTGCCGTTCGGTACGCATCAGACGCTCATGCCGGCGTCGGCCCTGCTGGAGCAGTTCGCCGCCCCGCGGCAGCAACTGGCCGGCACCCGGCTCGCCGGTCTGCCGCTGCACATCACCGAGTTCAACTCGTCGTACCGGCCGGACAACCCGATCCACGACACCGCCTTCCACGCGGCCTATCTGGCGCCGGTGGTGGCGGGCGGCGGCGACGTCGCGGACTCCTTCTCGTACTGGACGTTCTGCGACGTGTTCGAGGAGGTGGGCATCCCCACCGCCCTCTTCCACGGCGGCTTCGGGCTGCTGACTCACCGCCAGATCAAGAAGCCGGCCTATCACCTGTACGCCTTCATGGCCCAGATGGGCGACGCGGTGCTGGCGCGCGGCGAGGACCACCTCGTCACGCGGCACGGCGACGGCCGGGTCACCGTGCTGGCCTGGGCCCCGGCGGATCCGGCCGGCGGTGACCCCGTCGACGGGCACACCGTGCGGCTGTCCCTGCCCGTCGGCTCCCCCGGCGCACGGGGCTCCGCCTTCTGCCGGCGGCGTTCGGTGAGCGAGGAGGACGGCAACGTCTGGGCCGCCTGGTGCGAGATGGGCCGGCCCCTGGCGCCGACGGGCCGCCGGCTCGACGCGCTGCGGGAGGCCGCCGAACCCGGCCGCTCGCACCGGAGCGTGCCCGTCACCGGCGGACGCGCCGACGTGGACCTGGTCCTGCGCCGTCACGAGGTCACGTTCCTGGAGATCACCCCGGTCGTCGACGAGACACCCGAGTGGTGGGACGCCGGCCGGCTGCTCGGCGACCGGTGACCTCGGCGGCTCAGCCGCGTACACCCGCGCGGCAGGCCGCCGCGAACGCCGCCGGGCCCGCCCCGTACAGGAGCAGCGCCGTCACCGGCACGCCCGCCGTCGATGGCGGGGGGCGGTGGGCTCGAAGTAGCGGTGGAGGTAGTTGGCGGTGGCATCGTCGGGGGTGCCTTCCGCCGGCAGTCCGGGCGCCCCGGACGGGGACCAGCGGGCGACTCGATAACCCTCCGTAGCGCCTCCGAGGCACCCGCCGGTTGTCTCTCCCACGGGCCGCCTGCCTACCGCGTCGTAACCAAGGGTGATCGCCGGCGAGCGAGCCCGGACCGCCGGGCCGGGGTTGACGGCGCGTCACATGAGCCGCAAGCATGTTCCCCATGTCCATGGGAGCGCTCCCACCGGGGTGGGGGTGGCCTCCCACCCCCCATGAGGAGCTCACCGTGAGACGACCCAGAACGGTTGTGTTAGCCCTGATTTCCCTGCTGGCCGCAGGGCTGTCCGCGCTGCCCGCGGCGACGGCCGGTGCCGCCGAGGTCGAGCAGGTCAGGAACGGAACGTTCGACACCGGCACCGATCCCTGGTGGACGAGCAACGTCACCGCGGTGCCGGCCGAGGGCGAGCTCTGCGCGGAGATACCCGGCGGGACGGCGAACCGCTGGGACTCGATCATCGGGCAGAACGACCTCACCCTCGTCGAGGGCGAGTCCTACCGGTTCAGCTTCCGGGCCACCGGCACCCCCGGCGGCAACGTCGCCCGCGCGGTCGTCGGCCTCCAGGTCGAGCCGTACACCACGTACTTCGAGGTCAGCCCGCAGATCAACGTCTCCGGCGACGTCTACTCGTACACCTTCACCTCCCCCATGGACACCGCACAGGCGCAGGTCGCCCTCCAGGTCGGCGGCAACGCCGCGGACTGGAACCTCTGCCTCGACGACGTCTCCCTGCTCGGCGGCGTCCCGCCGGAGGTCTACGAGCCCGACACCGGCCCCCGGGTCCGCGTCAACCAGGTCGCCTACACCCCGCACGGCCCGAAGAACGCCACGGTCGTCACCGAGGCCACCGAGCCGCTGCCGTACGAGCTGAAGAACGCCGACGGTGACGTCGTCAAGAGCGGCACCACCACCCCGCGCGGCACGGACGCCTCCTCCGGGCAGAACGTCCACTCCATCGCCTTCACCGACTTCGACACCTCCGGCGCCGGCTACACCCTCACCGCGGACGGCGAGACCAGCCGCCCGTTCGACATCGGCACCGAGGCCTACGACCGGCTGCGCCTGGACGCCGCGAAGTTCTACTACACGCAGCGCAGCGGCATCGCGATCAGCGACGAACTGCGCCCCGGTTACGGCCGCGCGGCCGGGCACATCGGCGTCGCGCCCAACACCGGCGACACCGAGGTGCCGTGCCAGCCGGGCGTCTGCGACTACACCCTCGACGTCTCCGGCGGCTGGTACGACGCGGGTGACCACGGCAAGTACGTGGTCAACGGCGGTATATCCGTGTGGCAGCTGCTCAGCACCTACGAGCGCGCGAAGCTGACCGGCCACGCTGCCGAGCTCGGCGACGGGACGCTGGACATCCCGGAGAGCGGCAACGGCGTCCCGGACATCCTGGACGAGGCCCGCTGGGAGCTCGACTTCCTGCTGAAGATGCAGGTCCCGGACGGGCAGCCGCTGGCCGGCATGGCACACCACAAGATCCACGACGAGGCGTGGACCGGTCTGCCGCAGCTGCCCGCCACCGACCCCCAGAAGCGCGAACTGCACCCGCCGTCGACCGCCGCCACGCTCAACCTCGCCGCCGCAGCCGCGCAGGCGGCCCGCGTCTACGAGCACTACGACCCCGAGTTCGCGGCCGACGCCCTGCGCGCCGCCCGCAAGGCCTGGGCCGCGGCCCGCGCCAACCCGGAGATGTACGCCTCCGAGGCCGACGGCATCGGCGGCGGCACGTACTCCGACCGCAACCTCGACGACGAGTTCTACTGGGCGGCGGCCGAGCTGTTCCTCACCACCGGTGAGCCGGAGCTGCGCAACTTCGTGCAGAACTCCCCCGTCCACAGCATCCGTTACGACGCCTTCGGCCCGATCAGCTACGACTGGGCGCGGATGACCGTCCCGGCCCGGATGGACCTGGCAATGCTGCCGAGCTCACTGCCCGACCGCGACCAGGTCCGCCGCTCCGTGATCAGGGGCGCCGACCGTTACCTCGCGGAGGCGAAGGCCCAGCCGTACGGCCTGCCGTACAACCCGGACAACAACATGTACGACTGGGGCTCCTCGCACCAGGTGCTCAACAACGCGTCGGTGCTGGCCACCGCGTACGACCTGACGCACGACGGGAAGTACCGTAACGCCGCGCTGGAGAGCATGGACTACGTCATGGGCCGCAACGCGCTCAACATCTCCTACATAACCGGCTACGGAGAGGCGAACGCGCACAACCAGCACACACGCTGGTACGCCCACTCCCTCGACCCCAACCTCCCCGGCCCGCCCGTCGGCTCACTCTCCGGCGGCGCGAACTCGAGCATCCAGGACCCGGTCGCCCAGGCAAAGCTGCAGGGCTGCGTGGGTCAGTTCTGCTACATCGACGACATCCAGTCGTGGGCGACGAACGAGATCACGATCAACTGGAACTCCGCGCTCACGTGGATGGCCTCGTTCGCGGCCGACCAGGGCTGATCGAGGAGTCCCTCCCCCGGCCGACCGCCGCACCTCACCGGGTGCGGCGGCCGGCTCCATCGGGCCACACCACGTCGACGGGCAGGCCGGCCGTTCGTGCTTCCACGACCACGTCGGCGGTGCCACCGCCCTTTCCGGACGGCGGCTCACCGTTCCACACGGCGACCAGCCGGTCGGCCCGCTCCAGCAGCACCGCGTTGGCGGCCTCGTACGCCTGCCGGTTCGCGGTCTCGTGCGGCATCACCAGGACTTCGGCTGCTGCGGCGCTGAGGCGGTCGAAGACCTCGGCATGATCGGGCTTGACCTTGGCCTGCCGGTAGTCGCGCGAAGGGATGACGACGACGAGCGAGCCGCCGGCTTCGAGAACGGCTTCGGCAAACAGTGCGTCGGCACCCTTGGCGATGCAGGACACCCCGACCAGGCTGCCGTCGGCGTACTGCTCGAGGAGATCCCGCAGGGCCACGCGGACGACGGGAACGGTCTCGTCGGTGAGATCCATATGGCCGGTGACGGAGATCGTGGTCACGGAATGGGTTTCCCTTCGGCTAGCTGGGTCCGCAGGAGGTCACGGACTTCCCGGACAGCTGTCGGCGCGCTGTTCCCGACGGTGTACGGGTACAGGTATGTGAGCTGGTCACGCACGCGCTGGGACTGGGTCGTACCGGCAACTTCGACGGCCGCGCGAGTGCAGGTGGCGGCCGCGGTGAGGTCGCCTCGGAGGAAGTGGCATTCTGCCAGCCCGATTCGGTCCAGGACATGGCCCCGTCCGGTCTCCAGCCCGCGTGCGGCGAGCGCGCTGTGGATCTTCTCGGCTGCCGCTTCGGCGTGGCGACGAGGCTCGACGCGGGCAAGGTCGAGAAATCGGCCGCCGGTCACGCCGTCGAGTTCGGCTTGATCGAAGTAGTTGATCCAGTACGGTTCCACACCGGGCTTCGCGTTGGTGAGGGTTTCGGCCGCCCGATCGGTAGTGCGCTTGAACGCGCTGGTACGACCCATCGCCGCGTATGCCCAGGCTTCGCGGGTGGCCAGCATCGCCTTCAGCCTGGGCCCGGCTGTGGTGCGCGAACCTTCCTGGGCAAGGCGGACGAGTTCCAGGGCGTCGGCCGGACGGTCCCGGAAGAGCAGTTGGCGGGCCATCCCGGCGAGGATGTTCGCGCCGAACGGGGCGTCGCCCGCCGCGTGCGCGGCGCGCAGCGCGAGACGGTAATAGCCTTGGGCGGCGTGTTGCATGCCCGAGTCCCAGGACATCGACGCCGCGGTTCCGGCAAGTTGCGCCATGGTGGCGTACAGGCGTTGTTGGACCTCGGGCTGCTGGTGTTCGGCAAGAGCTGCGGCAATCTCGTCGAGCAGGCCGAGGACGGCTTTGCGGCGGAGCCTCCCTCCGAAGCGATGGGACCAGGTACGGAAAACCCGGGCCGTGGCTTCCAGTTCCTCGACCTCCTGCAGACTCAGTCGGCCACGACGGGCCGCGGAGGGAAGCTTCGGAACGCTGGGGGTGAGCCAGCCGTCGAGAGAGTCAAGAAGGGCCGGTCCGGTAACGACACCGGCAGCCAGGGCACGTGTTGCGGCACGGCGGTCCATCACCAGGTCGCTCCTCGTCAAGCGACTGGCCATGGCCGGGACTGTGTCCGGCTGCCACACCACCTCGGCGCTTGACCCTGCTCTCTGCTCCACATCGGGACCAGGCTGCGTCTTGCCGGTCTCCCACGGGCGGGAGGCGAGTCCGAGCAAGTGGCCTGGGATGCGCAGCCCGTCGGCAATGCGGCAGATCACGGCGTAGGACTCGATGCGTTGCTGTCCGGAGACGATGTTGGACACCTTGCCGGGAGTGAGCACACAGGCGGAGGCGATCCGATTCTGGCTGAGGCCCCCGTACTTCTTGAACAGCCTGAACGCTGCGCCGAAATCGTGCTCGCCGAGGGCTCGTCGTACATCGTCCCGGGTGAGCACATCGGCGGGGAGCGGGCCGGGGGTGATGGCGTTCATGGTGTCGGCCTCTCAGGTAAGCAGTGGGCCGGAGCACACCATATTACCCAGATGGTAACTCTAGGTGGCCATTCCTTCATTCTCTGCGAGCGGCAACGCTTGATCTTGTGGACGGCACAGGCAAGGGGATGACGATGAACACGGTTACGCGGATGAGTACGAGGATCGACTGCGCAACGTCCGTACAGACTTGGCAGATGACGTTTACCTCGCATGTGCGCAGCGTGTCTCTTGCCCGTCGTCTGGTGTGCAGGAGGCTCTGCAGGTGGGGCCACGGCACCGACGCCATCGACGTAATGGCGCTCATCGCCAGCGAACTGGCCACCAACGCCGTGCAGCACGCGCCCGGCCGTTACTTCCACGTGCGTCTGCTCGGGGATGACGGGCAGATCCGCATCGAGGTCTCCGACACCCTGCGCGCCGAACCCCGTCGCATGGATGCCGGACCCGACGACGAACGCGGCCGGGGACTCACGCTGGTTGCCGAGCTCGCCGACAGCTTCGGCAGCCATCCACGCGATGGGATCGGCAAGACCGTGTGGGCCGTCGTCACCGTGCCGCGGCCCCCGCGTGGTTCGACGGTCGCCTCCGACACCCTCGCGGAGGCGCTCGATGAGTCTCCGGCAGTTACGAGGCCGGCGGCGCCGGCTCGCCGGTGGTGAGGTCCCAGGTGGCCGAAAGGGTCATCGTCGCGTGGCCGTTGACGCCGACGATGCCCAGTTTGAGGTCCTGGCCGACCTGGACGCCGAAGGAGACCGAGAGCTGCTGGGGCGGCTGGGCGGCGGCGGTGACCGAGCGGTGCACCTCCTCCAGCAGGGGACCCAGCGGGCTCAGCATCGTCCGCAGCCCCTCGGTGGCGAGCACCGCGCTGCGGCCGCGCCGGCCGGCCACGGGGGTCGCCGTGCCGAAGCCCTCCGGGAGGTCCGGGGCGTCGCCGGGCGCCGGGCCGGGGCCGGTCGCCGGCTCACCGGCGTCGGAGAGTTCGAGCCGCAACACGGCTCCGGCCAGGTCCAGTTCGAGAGAGTCCGCCATGACCACATCTTGACCGACAGCCGCCGGTCACGCGGCCGCACGGTGCAAATGGCCCCCGTCTCCGGTGTCGGCCGGCCGGCAAAGGGTCGGTGGACGTCGGCCAAGATCCGCTTCGCCGTGTGGCGTTGGTCACATCGCACCCGAGAGCTCGACCCACTCCAGGGGATCCACCCCGCCGGAGGGCGAACGCCGCCGCACAGGCAGGCATTTCCCCAGGTCATACGCCGCATCACCGGTTAGCGGTCCCGTCCGCCGCCGGTCGCCGATCACCTCCGGCGACCGGCGCGCGTGTTTGTTCCGGTTGGCCTTGTTGCGCCAATACGTTTGTGTGGTGGGCGTGTTACTTCCGCGTAGGTCCTCTTGCGCAATCCGCGTAGACCCCGCAGTCTTTCGGTTGCGCAGGGCCATGACAGTTGCAATGGATTGGCATGGACCTGTCATGCGATGTGCCGTGCCTGCAGCCCGGCGCGTCGTCCCCCCACAAGTCACCACCGAACGCGAAGGAACCCCCCACATGGCAGAGATACGCCGTCACCGGCTCGGACTGACCACGGGCGCGAGCGCCGTGGCCGCGGCCTCCCTCACCTTCGGCCTCTGCGCGGCGCTGCCCGCGACCGCGGCCGAGCCCACCGGCACGGTCGTCAACGCCGGCGCCCCCGGCGCGGTCAAGGGCAGCTACATCGTGACCCTGAAGGACGGCACCGAGGCCGCCTCCTCCCAGGGCAAGGCCGTCGCCGGCAAGCACGGCGCCAAGGTCGGCAAGACCTTCCGCAAGGCGGTCAACGGCTTCACCGTCGAGGCGACCGCGGCCGAGGCGGCCGAGCTCGCCGCCGACCCGTCGGTGGCGCGCGTCGAGCAGAACCGGACCGTCTCCATCCAGGCCACGCAGACCAACCCGCCGTCCTGGGGCCTGGACCGCATCGACCAGACGAACCTGCCGCTGAACTCGTCGTACACCTACGACGACACGGCCGGCCAGGGCGTCACCGCCTACATCATCGACACCGGCGTCCGCATCTCCCACACCACCTTCGGCGGCCGGGCCCGCAACGGCTACGACGCCGTCGAGGGCGACAACGTCGCCCAGGACGGCAACGGCCACGGCACGCACGTCGCCGGCACCGTCGCGGGCGCCACCTACGGTGTGGCCAAGAAGGCCTCCGTCGTGGCCGTGCGGGTGCTGGACAACGCCGGTTCCGGCACCACCGCCGGCGTGATCGACGGCATCGACTGGGTGACGGCCAACCACTCCGGCCCCTCCGTCGCCAACATGTCGCTCGGCGGCGGCGCCAGCGCCACCCTGGACGACGCGGTGCGACGCGCCATCTCCTCCGGCGTGACCTTCGCGGTCGCCGCGGGCAACGACAGCGCCAACGCGTCCAGCTACTCGCCGGCCCGCGTCTCCGAGGCGATCACCGTCGGCGCCACCACCAGCACCGACGCCCGCGCCAGCTACTCGAACTACGGCACGATCCTGGACATCTTCGCGCCGGGCTCGTCCATCACCTCGTCCTGGAACACCGGCGACAGCGCCACCAACTCCATCTCCGGCACCTCGATGGCCACCCCGCACGTCACCGGCGCCGCGGCCCTCTACCTCGCCGACCACACCTCGGCCACCCCCGCCCAGGTGTCCGCCGCCCTCGTCGCCCAGGCCACCAGCGGCGTCGTCACCAGCCCGGGCACCGGCTCCCCCAACAAGCTGCTGAACGTCGGGGTCGGCGGCACCACCCCGCCGCCGTCCGGCAAGGTCTTCACCAACGCCACCGACTACACCATCGCGGACCGCGCCACCGTCGAGTCTCCCCTCACGGTCTCCGGCGTCACCGGCAACGCCCCCGCGACCCTGCAGGTCCCGGTGAACATCGTCCACACGTGGATCGGTGACCTCACCGTCCAGCTGATCGCCCCCGACGGCTCGGCGTACACGCTGAAGGCGTCCGGCACCGGCGGCTCGGCCGACAACATCAACACCACCTACACGGTGAACGCCTCCTCCGAGACCGCCAACGGCGTCTGGAAGCTGCGGGTCACCGACGGCGCGTCCGGCGACACCGGCTACATCAACTCCTGGGGCCTGACCTTCTGACCGCTCCCTGAGCACCCCCGACCGGCGACCGGACACGGACCCTGGACCCGTGTCCGGTCGCCGCACGCCTCCCGGACACGCGGGCCGTTCACCCCACGGACCCCTTAAGGGTCTTGTCAGCGGCACGGCTTACGGCCACTCTCGAGTCCACGCGCGTAAACAAGGCACCCGTACCAGCCAACACCCCGGACCCCCCGGGGTGTTGGAGCGTCTCCAGCCCGTGCGCCGCCCTCCGGCGCACCTACTCGAGGAGCTCTCTTGGCCCGTACCGCCCTGAAGGGTCTGGCCGCCGGCGTCGCCACGATCGCCACCGTCCTCGCCACGGCGTCCACCGCCACGGCCGCCCCCGCCGACAAACCGCAGGTGCTGGCAAGCTTCACGCAGACCAGCGTGACCAGCTACAACGCCTGGTCGGCCGCGGAGGCGAACCGCTCCGCCTGGTCGGCGTACGGCTTCATCTGGACGACCGACTACTGCAGCAGCTCACCCGACAACCCGTTCGGCTTCCCGTTCCAGAAGTCCTGTCAGCGGCACGACTTCGGCTACCGCAACTACAAGGCGATGGGCACCTTCTCCGCCAACAAGTCCCGCATCGACAGCGCGTTCTACGAAGACCTCAAGCGCGTCTGCGCCCGCTACTCCGGCGCCACGAAGACGGCCTGCGACAGCACCGCCTGGACGTACTACCAGGCGGTCCGCCTCCTGGGCTGACCCGCCGTGAACCCGTCCGTCCGCCACCGGGGTGTCGCCTCCCCGGTGGCGGACGGACAGCGGGAAGATCCTCGCAGGGGCCGGTGAACGCGCGGCGTGCCGCGTCCGTATCGAGTCTCAGAAACATCCCCTGCGAGCTGGAGGCCCATCCCATGTCAGGATCGTCTGTGCCCGGACGCGGCACGTCCCGCCGTACCGTCGTCACGGCCGCCGGAGCGGTCGGCGCGGTCGGCCTCACCACCGCGCTCACCGCCTGCGGGTCGGATTCGCCGGACTCCTCCGGCGACGAGGCGTCGCCGAACGAATCGTCACCCGAGGCCGGGGGGACCCCGGCGGGGGGCGATCTCGCCAAGACGTCCGACATCCCCGAGGGCGGCGGGAAGATCTTCAAGGACCAGAAGGTCGTCGTCACCCAGCCCGCCGCCGGGGACTTCAAGGGCTTCAGCGCCGTCTGCACCCATCAGGGCTGCATCGTGTCGTCGGTCGGCGACGGCACCATCAACTGCGCCTGTCACGGCAGCAAGTACTCCATCGAGGACGGCTCGGTGAAGAACGGCCCGGCCACCCAGGCCCTCGCCCCGGCCCCCGTCACCGTGCAGGGTGACGAGGTCCGTCTCGGGTGACCTGAGCGGCGGCCACCCGCAGCGCCTCGACCGCCGCCCGGATCGACGGGCGGCGGTCCGCGTCCGAGCGCCAGACGGCGTAGATGTGGCGCCGTACCGTGTTGCGCACCGGCACCGCCCGTACACCCGCGGGGAGCGGGCCGCGGCCCAGCCGCGGGGCGACCGCGACGCCCAGTCCGGCGGCGACCAGCGCCAGCTGGGTGTGGTGCTCCTCCGCGGTGTGCATGACGCGCGGCTCGATGCCCTTGCCGCGCATGGTGAACATCAGCCACTCGCGGCAGAACTCGCCCTCGGGCCAGGCGATCCAGTCGTCCTCCGCCAGGTCCTCGAGGTCGATCTCGGCGCGGCCGGCGAGCGCGTGGTCCGCCGGGACCGCCACGTCCGCGACGTCGTCGAGCAGCGCCTCGCGGGCGAGGCCCGCGGGCAGCGGCATCGGCTTGTTGTACCAGTCGAGCACGACGGCCAGATCGAAGTCGCCGCGCACCACGCCGGGCAGCGAGCCGCTCGGCTCGGTCTCGCACAGCCGGGTGCGCAGCCCCGGGTGGGCGGCCCTGAGCGTCGCGAGCGCGGCGGGTCCCAGGCCCCGGGCGGCGGTCGGGAAGGCCGCCACGTTCAGCTCGCCCACGGCCTGTCCGCGGTGCGCCTCCAGATCGGCCTGGGCGACCTCGACCTGCGACAGGATCCGCACCGCGTGCTCCGACAGCAGCCGCCCGGCGTCGGTCAGCCGCACCCCGCGCCCGTGCTTGGCGAGGAGCTGCTGGCCCGCCTCCCGTTCCAGCTTGGCGAGCTGCTGGGACACGGCCGACGTCGTCACGTGCAGCCCCTCGGCCGCGGCGCTCACCGAGCCGTGCCGGGCGACGGCGGCGAGGGTGCGGAGTCGCTCGAGATTCATCTAAGGGATGCTACGCAATAGGGCGAAGAAAGTCTCGCTGGTTCTACGTAATTGCATGCCGCATCATAATGGTCATGACCACCGCTGTCGGCGACTCGCCGCATCACGCCACCGGCACCGAGCCGACCCCCTCCGCCGCCCCGCCGGCCGCCCGCCGCGCCCTCGACTGGCGCGTCCGCTTCGCGGCCCTCTCGCTGATCTGGGGCTTCAGCTTCCTGTTCATCAAGGTCGGCACGGACGGCTTCGCGCCGCTCCAGGTGACCCTGGGCCGGCTGGTCTTCGGCACGGCTGTGCTGCTGGGCGTGATGGCGGTCAAGCGGGAGCGGCTGCCGCGCGGGGCCGGGGTGTGGGGGCATATCGCGGTCGCGTCGTTCCTGCTGAACGCGCTGCCGTTCACCCTCTTCGCGTACGCCGAGCTGACCATCCCCTCCGCCCTGGCCGGCATCTGCAACGCCACGACGCCGCTGTGGGCCATGGTGCTTTCGCTGTCCGCCCTGTCCGACGACCGGCCGACGCGGCGCAGGGTGGCGGGGCTGGGGATCGGCTTCGTGGGCGTGCTGGTGGTGCTGGGCGCGTGGGAGGGCTTCGCGGGGCAGGACCTGGCCGGGACGGGGATGGCGCTGGTCGCGTCGGCGAGCTATGCGGTGGGCTGGCTGTACGTACGGCGCACGCTGGCCGGGAGCGGGCACTCGAACCTGTCGATGGCGGGCGGGCAGCTGCTGGTGGGCACCGTGCAGCTGGCCGTGGCGGCGGCGGTCCTCACGCCGGTGCCGACGTCGTTCCCGCTGCTGCCGGTGCTGTCCGTGGTGGCGCTCGGCGCCTTGGGTACGGGTACGGCGTTCCTGCTGCAGTACGGCCTCGTCTCCGAGGTCGGCCCGACGACGGCCACGATGGTCACGTACTTCATCCCGGTGATCGCGACCGCCGCCGGATTCCTGGTCCTCGGGGAGGACCTGGGCTGGAACACCCCTGTCGGGGCGCTGATCGTGCTCGCGGGGGCGGCGCTCACCCAGAGCCGGCGGCGTGCCTGATCACGCGTAGTGCCGGGAGACGGCCGGGCCGCAGGCGTCCGCGAGGGCGTCTGCAAGATGTTCGGTGTCGGCCGGGGTGAGGCGCGAGACGGTGACGCGGACGCCCTGCGGTGAGGCGAGGCGGAAGCGGGCGCCGGGGGCGACGGCCCAGCCGGACTGGAGCAGCCGGGCGACGGCGCCGGTCTCGTCGGGTACGGGGATCCACACGTTCATCCCGCTGCGGCCGTGCGCCGTGACCCCCCGCCGGGCGAGGGCGGCGATCAGCGCGTCGCGCCGGGTCCCGTAGGAGGCGGCGACCTCGCGGGGGTCGACGGCGCCGGTGCGCCACAGGTGGGTGACGGTGTCCTGGAGGAGGTGGCTCACCCAGCCCGCGGCGAGCCGCTGGCGGCCCAGGACGCGGTCCACGCCGACGGGGTCGCCGGTGAAGACGCCCAGGCGCAGGTCCGGTCCGTAGGCCTTGGCGGCCGAGCGGACGAACGCCCAGCGCTCGGTGGCGCCGGCCAGGGGGTGGGGCGGCCGGCCGACGATGTGGTGGCCGTGGTCGTCCTCGATCAGCAGGGTCTGCGGGTGCCGGGCCAGCACCGCCCGCAGTTCGCGGGAGCGGCGGGCGCCGAGCGCGGCGCCGGTGGGGTTCTGCGCGCGGGACGTGACGATCAGCGCGCGGGCACCGCCGTCGAGGGCGCGCTCCACGGCGTCGGGCAGCGGTCCGTCGTCGTCCACGGCGACGGGCACCGGGCGCAGGCCCAGCGCGGGGACGAGATCCAGGACGGCGCCCCAGCCGGGGTCCTCGACGGCCACGGCGTCACCCGCGCGCAGCCACACCGTCAGCAGCCGCTCGATCGCGTCAAGGGTGCCGGACGTGACGCCGATCGGCCCGGCGGGGACGCCGTCGGCGGTGAACGCCTCGCGGGCCAGGCGGGCCAGCTCCGGGCGGACGGCGTCGGTGCCGTAGAGGGCGGGCTCCTCGCGGGCGCGGCGGGCGGCGAACGCGAGGGCGTCGTCCAGCGGGGGCAGCAGGGCGGTGTCCGGGTTGCCGTCGCCGAGGTTGCGGGTGCCCGGCGGGGCGACGACCTGGATCCGCTCGCGGGCGGTCGTCGAGGGGCGGGCGCGCACCCGGCTGCCGCGGCGGCCGTCCGTCTCGATGACCCCGCGTTCGCGCAGGGTGCGGTACGCGGCCGAGACCGTATTGGGATTGACGCCGAGGTCCTGCGCCAACTGCCGCATCGGGGGCAGCAGTTGGCCCGGCTCGAGCAGCCCTTCGCCCACCGCGCGCTCGACGTCGGCGGAAATGTCGGCTGCGCGCCGACCCGTGATCCGATATTCTCCTAGCACAAAGAACATTATGCACTAGTGCAATGGAGTCCGCCATGGGAAGCTACCCACCGACCGAGCGCACCATACCGACCCGGTCGCGGGAGCGCGCCTCCTACGACCACGACCTGGTGCACGCGATCCTCGACGAGGGGTACGTCTGCCATCTCGGCTTCGTGCGCGACGGCGCCCCGGTCGTACTGCCGACGCTCTACGCCCGGGTGGGCCACGTCCTGTACGTGCACGGCTCGACGGGCTCGCGCCCGCTGCGGTCGGCGGACCCCGGCCTGAAGGTCTGCGTGACCGTCACCCACGTGGACGGGCTGGTGCTCGCCCGCTCGGCGTTCAACCACTCGATCAACTACCGCTCGGTGGTCGTCCACGGCACCGCCCGCCAGGTCACCGACCCGGCGGCCAAGGCCGAGGCGCTGGACGCGCTGACCGAGCACGTGGTGCCGGGCCGGACCGCCGGCTGCCGGCCGGCGAACGCCAGGGAGCTCGCGGCGACGGCGGTGCTGGCGCTCGACCTCGCGGAGGTCTCGGCGAAGGTCCGCGCCGCCGGGGTCATCGACGACGACGAGGACATGGGCCTGCCGCACTGGGCCGGCATCGTCCCCGTCCGCACGGTGTACGGCACCCCGGTCCCGGACCCGGACCTCGCGCCGGGCACCGACACCCCCGGGTATGTGTCCGCCCTCGTCCGGGAGGAGGCCCCGGCATGCTGATCCACCCCTGGGACGCCCCGTACGACGACGCCGAATGGCAGGACTGGCTCACGGGACGCGACTTCGGCCAGCTCGCCGTCAACGGCTCCGCCGGCGAGCCGCCGTTCGTCCAGCCCGTGCACTTCGCGTACGACGCGGGGCGCGCGGAGGTCGTGACGCATCTGGCCCGGCCCAATCCCGTGCTGAAGGCGATCGAGGACGCCCCCGAGGTGCTGCTGAGCGTGGTCGACGACTACGCGTTCGTCCCCGGGGCGTGGAAGGCGGAGGCCGGGACGCCCGCCGCGCACGGCGTGCCGACCAGCTTCTACGCGGCCGTCCAGCTGCACTGCACGGCACATGTCGTGACCGATCCGGAGCTGACAGCGCGGCTGCTGGCCCGGCAGACGGACCACTTCCAGGGCGCCGGCTCGCACGCCCCGATCGCGCCCGGGACCGAACCGTTCGGGCGGCTGCTGCCGGGGATCCGGGTGCTGCGGCTGGAGGTCACGCGGGTGCGGGCGAAGTTCAAGTACGCGGGCAAGAACCCGCGCGCGGTCCAGGAGCGCGTCGCCGCCGGACTGGCCGGGCGGAACGCACCCCTGGACGGGGCGGCGCGCGGCAACCTGCTGCGCCGGGCGGCGCGTCAGGAGGCCGGCCGGCCGCCGGTCACTCCCGGCAGGTGAGCAGCGCGGGCGACGGCCCGGCGGGTGTCCGCCGGGCCGTCGCCGCGCGGGTCTCCGCCGCCGTGAGGCCGACGACGGCGGCCAGCAGCAGGACCGTGCCCGCCACGGTGGCCGCGGTGAGGTGTTCGCCGAGCAGCGTGACGGCGACGATCGCCGCGCTCACCGGCTCGATCAGCATGATCACCGAGACGGTGGCGGCCCGGACCACGGCCGCGCCGGCAAAGTACAGCACGTATGCCAGGGCGGTCGGCACCACCGCGACGTACGCCAGGATCAGGGCGAGCCGGGCCGGCTCCGCGGTGTGCGGCAGCAGACCCTCGGCGGCGGCCAGCGGCAGCAGCGGTACGGCGCCCAGCCCGAAGGTCCAGGCCGTGGTCCGTACCGTGTCCTGCGCCTCACCGCCCCGGCCCGCCCACCGGGTGAGCAGCGTGGTGGCCGCGTAACCGGACGCCGACACGACGGCGAGGGCGACGCCCGCCGGCCGTACCGTCGCCGCCGATCCCCCGAGCACCAGCACCGCGAGGCCCGCCAGCGCGCCGGCGACGGCCGCGAGTCCGCCGGCGCCCATGCGTTCGCCGAGGAACAGCCGGCCGCCGAGCGCGATGAGCACGGGGCCGGCGCCGAGGGTGACGACCGTACCGACGGCCAGACCCGTCGATCCGACGGCGCCGAAGTAGGCGCTCTGGAACAGCGCCATGCTCAGCGCCATGACGATCCGCGGCACCCAGACCCGGCGCGGCGCCGGCCGGACGGCGGCGGGCCGGGGCGGGCGCGGCCGGAAGGCCAGGAGCAGCAGCATCAGGGCGGTCCCGCCGAGCTGGCGGTAGAAGGACAGGCCCAGGGGGCCCAGTTCGCTGATCCGGAAGACCAGGGAGCCGGCGGCGCCGGCCGTACCCCAGGCGGCTCCGGCCACCATCAGGAAGAAGAGTCCCTTCCCCGTCGGCAACGGGGACAGGGCGGAGGTGTGATTCGGCACGTGGTTTCTCCGCGCGTGAAGGAAGTGGTCGGGGATTCCTTCTGCGGGCAGCGGAAAGCGGCGCGAGGGCCGTGAGACGTCCGGACCCGGACGCCGGCCTCCCGGACGGTGCGGCCCGCGCTACGCGGCCGGAGGGGGGAGAACGAGGGTGCCTGGCATGCCCGTGACCCTACGCGGTGCGCTGCGGCGCGGGCAACGCCGCCTCGGACCCGCCGGAGGCGACGGGCTCCCCGCCGGACGTCTTCGGCCGCGAGGTCTGCGCGATGAACGCCCCGACCAGCACCAGCGCCCCGCCGGCGAGCTGCGGCGCGGCCAGATGCTCACCGAGCAGCACCCAGGCCAGTACGGTCGCCACGACGGCCTCCAGGAACGACACCACCCCAGCCACCTGCGGCGAGAGCAGCCGCACCGAGACGATCCCGGTGAGATACGCGACGACCGTGGCGATCAGGATCACCCACGCCAGCAGCACCCCCGCCGGCACCGACCGCGACCCCAGCTCCGCCGGCCCGCCCAGCACCGCCCAGTCCATCCCCCAGGGCCGGGCGACGGCGGTGAGCACGACGGCACCGATGAGCAGCCCGTACGCGATGACGCCCAGCGGGTCCGGCGCCTTCCCGTCCGTACCCCTGCCGTGGTCGCCGAGGATGAAGTACGCGGCCTGACAGACGGCGGCGCCCAGGGCCAGCGCCACCCCCGCCGGCCCGAACCGCATCCCCGTCCAGACCTCGACCACACACGCCATGCCCGTCACGGCCAGCACCACGCCGGCCGCCGCGGCACGCGAGACGGGACGGCGCTGCACGAACCGGATCCAGCCGAGGACGAGCGCGGGGCCGAGGTACTCGATGAGCAGCGCGACCCCCACCGGGATCCGCGCGATCGCCGCGAAGTAGAACGCCTGCACACCGGCCACGCCCAGCAGTCCGTAGCCGGCGAGCAGCGCGGGATGGGTGCGCAGCAGCGACCGGTGGCGCCACGCCAGCGGCAGCAGGACCAGCGCGGCACCGGCCGCCCGCAGCCAGACGACGTGCAGCGGGCCGAGCCCCGCCTCGATCAGCGGCTTGGCCGCGGTCCCCGAACCACCGAACGCAAGCGCGGAGGCGAGGGCCAGGCCCAGCCCCGCGTTGCGTCCCTCAGACATGTGCATCGGGCCATGATGACAGGCGGCGACAGGAGTATCGACGGCGGTGGCGCCTTACCGGCCGAAGCGGGGTACGCATCAAAGTGGAACCACCGGGACCGCGGCAGAGTCCAAGGACCGGCACCACGTTTCGGCATGGTCACTCCAACCCCAAGGGGACGACATGAACCGATCCCGAACCCGCGCCGCGGTCACGGTCTGCGCGCTCGCGGGCCTGCTGGCAGCCGGCTGTACGACCGGAGACCGATCCGCGCCCGGCACACCGGCGGGCGCGGCGTCCTCGGCCGCCGCGCCGGACGAAGGCGAACCGACCCAGGACAGCGCCACCCCCGACGACCCGGGGACGACGGACGAGGCCGCCCCGACCACCGCCGCGGCCCCCGCGGTACAGCAGGAGACGCGGCCGGCCTGGTGCGCGACGGACGCGCTGCGGATGTCGCTGCGCCAGCTCAACCCGGCGGCGGGCAACCGCTACACGGTGCTGGTGATCACCAACGCCTCGGACACCGCCTGCCGTACGCAGGGCTATCCGGGGCTGCAGCTGGTCGACGCACGGGGGCGTGACCTGCCGACCTCCGTGGTCCGGGACCGCTCGCGGCGCCCCGTACAGCTGACGCTGCGCCCGGGCCGGGCGGCGTGGACGCGGCTGCACTGGTCGCAGGTCCCCGGGGAGGGCGACAGCACCACCGGGCCCTGTCAGGGCACGCCGGCGGTGCTGGAGGTGATTCCGCCGGACCGGCGCACGGCCCGGGACGTCCGGTGGTCGACGGGCGAGGTGTGCAGCGGCGGCCGGATCGACGTGCTGTCGCTCGCGCCGGGGCAGGGGCCGGCGGACTGACGCCCGGGGTGCCCGCCGGAGCGGCGGCGGGCACGCCCGGTCAGCTCTCGTCCTCGTCGGCGAGGATCAGGTAGAGCTTCTTGCGCGCGTCGTTGACGACGGCGATCGCCTTCCGGCGCTGCTCCGGCGTGCCGGTGGTCCAGGCCTGGCGGAACGCCTCGGCGAGCGCCATGCCCGCCTGGCCGATCTCCTGCATGGCCTCCCAGTCGACGCCGCGGCCGGCCTCCTCCCAGGGGGCGTCGGGACCGGACTCGGCCTCCTCGCGTCCGCTGTCGGTGAGGGTGAAGAGCTTCTTGCCGCCCTCCGTCCGGCTATTTATCAGCCCCTCGTCCTCGAGCATCTGCAGCGTCGGGTAGACCGACCCCGGACTGGGCTTCCAGGCGCCGCCGCTGCGCTCGGCGATCTCCTGGATCATCTCGTAGCCGTGCATCGGCCGGTCCTTCAGCAGGGCCAGGATCGACGCCCGGACGTCTCCCTTGCGCGCCCTCCCCCGGTGCCCGCCGCGACCGCGGGGGCCGAAGGGCCCCGGACCGCCGAAGGGGCCGAAGGGGGGCCCGAAGGGACCGAATGCCGCGCGGCGCCCGTCGTGGGGGCCGCCTTCGTGTGCAAAGTGAGGGGATCGCATGATCGTATTCCTTTCCGAGAGTGATCGCGTAAGCATCGCGATGCCTCAACGATATATCGGCGAATTGGATACGACAAGGCTCGCCCGACCGGATGGCCGGAAACGAATGGTGGGAGTTACTCGGACGGCCGCCCCGCCAGGGCCTCGACGGCCGGGCGGAGCAGGGCGGCGACGCGGTCGGCGGGAACGTCCCGCAGCGCCTCCAGGCCGAGGAGCTGATGGCCGATCGTGACCCCCAGCAGGGTAGTGACGATCAGCGCGGCACGCAGCTCCGCGTCCCCGGCCGCGGGCAGGGCGGCGCCGACGCCGTCGATCTGCCGGCCCAGGACGGTACGGACGTGCTCGGCGGCGGCCGGGTCCGTGAGCATCGACCGCATCATCGCGAGGGTGCCCTCGGGGAGGCCGCCGAGCTTGAGGCCGAGCGTGGCCATCAGCTGGTCGACGAGCGCGCCGGGGTCCGCTCCTGCCGCCGGGGGGACCGGCGCCGCCTGCACCGCCCGGGTGAACAGCTCGCGCTTCGAGCCGAAGTACTGCATGACCAGCGCCGGGTCGACGCCCGCCGCGCCCGCCACGGCGCGGATGGTGGTGCGGTCGAATCCCTTCGCGGCGAACAGCTCGCGGGCGCCGGCGAGGATCCGCGCCTCGGTGGCCCGGCGGCGGTCGGCACGGGACTGGGGAGGGGTGGGCACCCGTTCACTCTACAGCCGTTGACCGAACGGACCGGAAGCGTCTACGGTCGTTGGGTCAACAGGCGTTGAGCGAATGGAGTCACCGATGCCACGCGACCCCCGTGAGGTGCTGGCCCGCTACTACCGGGCCATGCTCGACAAGTCCGCCGACGACCTCGCCGACCTCTACGCCCCGGACGGGGTGCACGAGTTCCCCTTCACCGCGCCGGGCTTCCCCCCGCGCTTCGAGGGCCGGGAAGCCGTACGGGCGGGATACAGGGCGGCCTGGGGCGCGAGCCCCGTACAGGTCGAGGAGGTCAGGGAGGTCGCGGTCCACGAGACCACCGACCCCGCGGTGATCGTCGCCGAGCACGTCGTGGTGGGCTCGCTGCCGGCCACAGGCGCCGCGTTCACCGTCCCCGGCCTGCTCGTCCTCCACGTCCACGACGGACGCATCACCCGTACCCGCGACTACATGGACACCCTGGCGGTCTCCGCCGCCCGGGGGTGAGCCCTCACCCCGTGGGCAGCCAGTCCACCTTGCCCGCCAGCAGCGCGTAGCCCACGAACGCCACGATGTCGATCAGCGCGTGCGCGGCGACGAGCGGCCCGACCCGGCCCCAGCGGCGGTAGAGCAGGACGAAGATCACGCCCATCACCGCGTTGCCGGCGAAGCCGCCGATGCCCTGGTAGAGGTGGTACGAGCCGCGCAGCAGCGCGCTCGCGGCCAGCGAGGCGGCGGGCGTCCAGCCCAGCTGGCCGAGGCGGCGCAGCAGATAGCCGACGACCACGACCTCCTCCAGCAGGGAGTTCTGGATCGCCGAGAGGACCAGCACCGGCAGCTTCCACCAGATGTCCGGGAGGGACTCCGGTACGACGGTGAGGTTGGCGCCCGAGGCCCGCGCGCCCAGGTAGAGCAGCAGCCCGCTGCCGCCGATGCCGGCGGCGACCAGGGCGCCGCGGCCGAGGTCCGACGCCTGCCGGCTCAGGTCGCAGCCGATGGCCCGCAGCCCGCCGGCGCGTTCGCGCAGCAGGAAGTACGCGACCAGCGCCACGGGGACGAGCGACGTCGTGATGCCGAACAGCTGCCAGGCCAGGTCCAGCCAGGGCCGGCCCGGCGCCGCGGAGGTGTTGAGGCGCGCGGCCTGGTCCTTCAGCCCGCCGGGCCGGGTCACCGAGCCGATGAAGCTGATCAGCGCGGACACCGCGCTGGCGCCCAGCGACACCGCCAGGACGAGCACCGTCTCCATGACCAGCAGCCGCCGGGGCTGTCCGCCGATCTCCTCGACGGACTCCACCGCGGGCCCCGTCGCGCTCGTGTCCACCGCACGTCCTCCCGCGTTCTCGCCGCCATCCGGTCGTACAGGCATCACGCACGCCAGTGTCCCGGAAAGGTTCGCCCCGGGATCCGACCGGCACGGGAGGTTCCCGTGGGAAGTCCCAGCTTGCCCGACGATCACGGCGGCCGCGGCACCGGGGTGCGCGGCCGCCGCCGGCTCACGCGGGCCAGGTGTGCACCGGCTCCTCGGTGCGGGTGAGTTCGCAGTACCGGCGGGTCATCGCGGCCAGGGCCGCCTCCCGGCCCTGCCCCGAGCGCAGCTCCCGGTGGAAGGCCTGCGCCTGCCAGGAGGCGCCGTTCACCCGGCGCCGGCAGCGTTCCTCGATGACACCCAGATAGCGGTCCCGGTCCGCGGCGTCGATGCCCCAGGCGTCGAGTCCGGCGGCGGCCATGGGCAGCAGTTCCTCCCGCACGAGACGCACCGCGGGCACCCGGACGACACCGCCGAGCCGGCGCCTGCTGGGCCACAACAGCTCGGCGTCGATACCGTGCCTGCACGCCTGTTCGAAGTTGGTGGCCGCGTCGTCGAACGGCAGCCGGCCCCACACCGGGCGCTGCTCGTCGGCGAGGGTACGCACCAGGCCGTAGTAGAAGGCGGCGTTGGCGATGACGTCGGTGACGGTCGGCCCAGCGGGCAGCACCCGGTTCTCCACCCGCAGATGGGGGACGCCGTCGACGATTCCGTACACCGGCCTGTTCCAGCGGTAGATGGTGCCGTTGTGGAGCACCAGTTCGTACAGGTCAGGGGTGCCGCCGTCGTCGATGACCTGCTGCGGGTCCTGCTCCCCGCACAGGGGCAGCAGCGCCGGGAAGTAGGTGAGGTTCTCCTCGAACAGATCCCGCACACCGTCGATCCAGCGTTCCCCGAACCAGGTCCGCGGCCGGACGCCCTGGGCCTGCAGTTCGGGCGAGCGGGTGTCGGTGGCCTGGAGGAACAGCTCGGTGCGCGACTCGCGCCACAGCTCGCGGCCGAACGCGAACGGGGAGTTGGCGCCCACGGCGACCTGCGCCGCCGAGGCCGCCTGGGCGGCGTTCCACACATCGGCGAAACGATTCGGCGTGACCTGCAGATGCAGCTGTACGGAGGTGCAGGCGGCCTCGGCGGCTATCGACTCCGCGAGATACGTCAGCCGTTCGACCCCCTGGATCTCGACGGCTATCTCCTCACCCCGGGCCGACATGATCTGATCGTTGAGCAGCAGATAGCGGTCCACGTCGGAGAGATTCGCGGTGACCAGGTCGTCCGCGGTGAGGGTGGGCAGAATACCGATCATCACGATGCCGGCGGCGATCTCCCGGGCTTTGCGGTCGGCATATCCCAGACCGGTGCGCAGTTCTTCCGCGAGCTGGTCGAGAACGCGGGCGGACAGCCGGTGCGGGGCGATGTTCACCTCGAGATTGAACTGCCCGAGTTCGGTCTGGAAATCGGGACTCGCGATTCGCTCGAGCACCTCGTGGTTCAGCATGCGCGGAAAACCGTCCACGCCCACCAGGTTGAGCTCCAGCTCCACCCCCATCATCGGTCGCGGCCGGTCGAAGCGATTCTCCTCCAGCAGCCGCTCCAGCCCGGCGAGGCACTGCCGGAGCCGCTGCCGGTAGCGCTGGCGGTCGGCCAGGTCGAACCTGCCTGCCGCGACCTTCTCCCCCATCGACGTGTCCTCCTCGGATCGGGCGTGCCGGGATAATGCCCCGTGCACGCGATCCGTAACGTTCGGGCCTGTGCTCATCGGGACGTTTCACGGTTCCCGCGTACTGCCGCAACAGGCACATCCCGTGGGCATAATGGGAGCGGTGTGAGACCGAACACATCGTTGGTGAAAATCACCGACGAGTTCCGGCCGTCTGCACGGAAGCGCTTTCCCCTGGCCAAGAGCACGGGCCGCACGAATCATCCCGCGGTGCCCGATCCCACATCGGCCGGAATTCCTCTTGCCGGCAATATTGGGGCCGCCTGGCCGAAACACCGACCTGACAAGGGCCGGGTAAACTGCCCCGACGAGGCAGAGAGCCGGCGCCGCCCCGACCGGGCCATGGACGCCCTCTGTCCCCGCGAGCCGACAGCGCCGTCCGCACCGACCCACCCCGAGCACCACAGGTCTGTCCCCAGTGAGAGGCGACCGATATGCCGCTGCTTGCACCCCGAGCCCCCGCCCCCGCCCTGCGCAGTGTCGTCGCGGCGCTGTCCTCGCCGGCCGTCCTCGGTGCCCGTACCGCCGCCCTGAGCCGCAGTCAGGGCCCGCTCGTCCCCGAACGGCCGCTGCCCGTGCACATCATGGACAAGGTGGGCGAGGCCGGCGGGCCGCCGAGCACCCGGCCCGGCGGCTGGCGGTTCCTGCTGCGCGGCGCGGACCAGAGCGTACGGGCCGCCGCGGAGACGATGCTCACCGCCGACGGCTGGGCGTTCTCGCACGTCGTACAGGGTCCGTACGTCGACGCGACCGAGCGCGCCCTGCGGCAGGCCGAGTCGCTGCCCGGGTTGTTCCAGACCCGTCTGCTGTCCATTCCCGAGCTGTACATGCTCACCCTGTGGCTGCACGGCGACACCACGGCCGACGGCCTGACCGGCCACCCGGCGCCGGACGACCTGCTGGTGCCGCTGGCCCCGGCCCCGCCCGGGATCGCGGCCCACCGCCCGCACCGGGTGGCCGACTTGCTGCCCCGGCTGACCCTCCGGCTGTCGTCCCCGTCGCTGCTGCCCACGACCGCCTGATCCCGGGGCACCGCCCCCGTCGCGGGCCGGACGGCCGGATCCCTACCGGCCGTCCGGAGGTACGCGGGTGCCCGGGCAACCGCCCGGCCGGGTGATGCGTCCTCCCCGAGCGAGACCAGTCATCGCGAAATCCCTGCGGATCGACGCCCGTAGGGCAACACTGGTTCCGACCGATTCGTACGGGGGACGGCCATGACCCAGTCGACCAGCCATCGCACCGAGCAGACGCAGCGAGAGAAATCCATCACCATGTGCCCGCATCAGCCCACGTGTCCGACCGCCGACTCCGAGGACCGGGAGGCCGCGCACCCGGTCGCCCACCACCCCGAGCAGGGATGGAGCCTGCTCTGCAACGGGGTGGTCCTCTTCGAGGACACCGGTGAGCTGCTGCCCGACGGGCGGATCATCGCACCGCACCGGCCGCTGCGGACCACCGGTGTGATCACCGCGGCCTGAGCCGCCCGAAGACCGAAGGCCGGCCCGGCATGCCGCCGGACCGGCCCCCTGTGTGTGCGGTCAGCCCGCGTACTCCTCCATGGGCGGGCAGGAGCACACCAGGTTCCGGTCGCCGTACGCGCCGTCGATCCGGCGGACCGGCGGCCAGTACTTGTCGGCCGCGTCCAGGCCGGCCGGGAAGACGGCCTCGGCGCGGGTGTACGGGTGCTCCCAGTCGCCGCCGAGCACGGCGGCGGTGTGCGGGGCGTTGGCCAGGGGGTTGTCGGCCTTGTCCCACTCCCCCGAGCCGACCTTGTCGATCTCCGCGCGGATGGCGATCATCGCGTCGCAGAAGCGGTCGAGTTCGGCCAGGTCCTCCGACTCGGTGGGCTCGATCATCAGCGTGCCGGCCACGGGGAACGACATCGTCGGGGCGTGGAAGCCGTAGTCGATGAGCCGCTTGGCCACGTCGTCGATGGACACGCCGGTGGCCTTGGTGAGCGGCCGGACGTCGATGATGCACTCGTGCGCGACCAGGCCGTTCGGGCCGGTGTAGAGCACCGGGTAGTGCGGCTCGAGGCGCTTGGCGACGTAGTTGGCGCTGAGCACCGCGACCTGGGTGGCGCGGCGCAGGCCCTCGGCGCCCATCAGCCGGACGTACGCCCAGGAGATGGGCAGGATGCCGGCGGAGCCCCAGGGGGCGGCGGAGACGGGGCCGACGCCGGTCTCCGGGCCGGCGGCGGGCTGCAGCGGGTGGTTGGGCAGATACGGGGCGAGGTGGGCGCGGACCGCGACCGGGCCGACGCCGGGGCCGCCGCCGCCGTGCGGGATGCAGAACGTCTTGTGCAGGTTCAGGTGCGAGACGTCCGCGCCGAACTTGCCCGGCTTGGCCAGGCCCACCAGGGCGTTGAGGTTGGCGCCGTCGACGTAGACCTGGCCGCCGGCCTCGTGCACCGCGGCGCAGACCTCGGTGATCTGCTCCTCGAACACGCCGTGGGTGGAGGGGTAGGTCACCATCAGCACGGCGAGTTCGTCGCGGTGTTTGTCGATCTTGGCGTGCAGGTCCTCGACGTCGACATCACCGTCCTCGCGGGTGGCGACGACCACGACCTTCATCCCGGCCATCACGGCGCTGGCGGCGTTGGTGCCGTGCGCGGACGACGGGATCAGGCACACCGTACGGCCGGTGTCGCCGTTCGCCCGGTGGTACGCGCGGACGGCCAGCAGACCGGAGAGTTCGCCCTGGGAGCCGGCGTTGGGCTGGAGGGAGACCTTGTCGTAGCCCGTGACCTCGGCCAGGCGCTCCTCGAGCTCCCGGATCAGGGTGAGGAAGCCCTCGGCCTGCTCGGCGGGGGCAAACGGGTGCAGGTCACCGAACTCGGGCCAGGTGATCGGCTCCATCTCGGTGGTGGCGTTCAGCTTCATGGTGCAGGAGCCGAGCGGGATCATGCCGCGGTCCAGCGCGTAGTCCCGGTCGGCGAGCCTGCGCAGGTAGCGCAGCATGGCCGTCTCGGAGCGGTGGCTGTGGAAGACGGGGTGGGTGAGGACCTCGTCGGTGCGCAGCAGGCCGGCGGGCAGGGTGTCGTCGGTGGCGGCGTCCAGGGCCCCGGCGTCGGCGGTGACGCCGAAGGCGGACCAGACGGCGGTCAGGTCGGCGCGGGTGGTGGTCTCGTCGCAGGCGATGCCGACGTGGTCGGCGTCCGTGAGGCGCAGGTTCACGCCGGCCTCGCGGGCGGCGGCGACGACCTCCGCGGCGCGGCCGGGAACCTTCGCCGTCACGGTGTCGAAGAAGGCGCCGCGGGTGAGCTCCACGCCGCCGGCCGTGAGTCCGGCGGCCAGGACGGCCGCGTACCGGTGGGTGCGCCGGGCGATGGCGCGCAGCCCGTCGGGGCCGTGGTAGACGGCGTACATGCCGGCCATCACGGCGAGCAGGACCTGCGCGGTACAGATGTTGGACGTGGCCTTCTCGCGGCGGATGTGCTGCTCGCGGGTCTGCAGCGCCAGCCGGTACGCCTGCTTGCCGTCGGCGTCCTTCGACACGCCGACGAGGCGGCCGGGCAGGCTGCGGGCGAACGTGTCGCGGACGGACATGTAGCCGGCGTGCGGGCCGCCGAAGCCCATCGGGACGCCGAAGCGCTGGGTGTTGCCCACCGCGATGTCGGCGCCGAGCTCGCCGGGGGACGTCAGCAGGGTGAGGGCGAGGAGGTCGGCGGCGACGGTGACGAGCGCGCCGAGCTCGTGCGCCCGCTCGATCACGGGGCGCAGGTCGCGGACCTCGCCGGAGGCGCCCGGGTACTGCAGCAGGACGCCGAACACGCCGCGGCCGGCGATCTCGTCGGGGATGCCGGCGCTCAGATCGGCGACGACGACCTCGACGCCGGTGGGCTCGGCGCGGGTCTCGATGACGGCGACGGTCTGCGGCAGGGTCTCGGCGTCGACCAGGAAGACGCCCTCCTTGACCTTGCCCATCCGGCGGGAGAGGGCCATCGCCTCGGCCGCGGCGGTGCCCTCGTCGAGCAGGGAGGCACCGGCGGTGGGCAGACCCGTGAGGTCGGCGACGACCGTCTGGAAGTTGAGCAGCGCCTCGAGCCGGCCCTGGGAGATCTCCGGCTGGTAGGGGGTGTAGGCCGTGTACCAGGCCGGGTTCTCCAGCACGTTGCGCAGGATGACCGGCGGGGTGAAGGTGCCGTGGTAGCCGAGGCCGATCATGGAGGTCAGGACCTCGTTGCGGCCGGCCAGGGCGCGCAGCTCGGCGAGGACCTCGGGCTCGGTGCGGGCCGCGGGCAGGTTCAGCGCCTCCGCGCCCTTGATGACGTCCGGGACGGCGGCGTCGGTGAGCTCGTCCAGGGAGCCGTAGCCGACCTGGGCCAGCATCTTGGCCTCGGCCTCGCGGCCCGGGCCGATGTGGCGCTGCTCGAAGGGGATGCCGCGCTCGAGCTCTGCGAGGGACGGGCGGTGGGTGGCGGTCATCGAAAAGGCCTCCTGGTCGCATGGACCTTCGAGGGGCGCCTGGGGTGGCACCCGAACGGCCTCCCCCTCTGTCATCTCGACCTGAGAGCTTCACCGGGCCGCGCGGCCCGGTTTTCACCGTCGGTGAGGGTCGGGACGTACCCGGCCCTGCTTTCCAGAGTGACCTCGTCCGCGCGGTACGTGTGCCTGAGAGATTCCGGGGAGGATTTGCTCCTTCGGCGCCGTCACGATGGCCGGTGACGGACTCTCCCGCGCGGGGTTTGCAGCCGTGTTCCAGCCTACCAGCGGCGTGAGGGCCGACGCCGTGACGTCCGACGCTTTTGAGCAGGGGGTACGTGTGCCCGGCGGCGCTGCCGGGCAGGCGCCCGACGGCAGGGTGGAGGTGCCCGCTGGAGGGCGGCTCGGGTGGTTGCCTCGAGTGGCCGTACGGCGGGATGTGGCATTGGGTGGAGCCAGCGAGGCAGTCGAGCCGTTGGAGGGACCGTGCACGGTGACATCGATCCCCGGAGCCTGATCGGGTGCAAGGCGTACGACAGCGCGGGGACGCGGATCGGGACGGTCGACGAGGTCTATCTCGACGACGCGACCGGGCGGCCCCAGTGGGCGGCCGTGCGCACGGGGCTGTTCCACCGGGACGCGTTCGTACCGCTGGAGCCCAGCGAGCTCCGGGGCGGCACGCTGCGGGTGCCGTTCGCGCGGGAGCTGATCAAGGACGCGCCGGACTTCGGGGTGGGGCGGCATCTGTCGCCGGCGCAGGAGCTGCAGCTCTACCACCACTACGGGCTCACCCTGCCCGGGACGGCGGACGGACGCCGGGCGCGGGGGTCCGGGCAGGCCGCGCCGCCGGCGGACCGGGACTTCGGACGGATCGCGGGGGCGGAGGGCTGAGGTCTTCTCGTACGGGCGTGCTCCCGGCCCCGTACGGGCGCGTCAGGCCGCGTCCTCCGGGACCAGCGGCAGCGGCTCGCCCGGCTCCAGCGCGGGGTCGTCGTCGGCGAACGTCCGCACCCGGCCCGGCGCCGGCGACCCCGGCTCCTCGAACCGCACCGTGACCCGTCCCACCCCGCTGCCCTGCACCCAGCCCGCGCCGTGCTCGGCGTGGCGTACGTCGTGGCCGGGCAGCCAGCGGCGTGTCGCGGGCTCCGGCTCCGGCAGCGCGACGGGGGGCGCGGGCAGCGCCGGCAGGGGGCCCGCGGCGGGCTCCGGGCCGGGGTGGGCCTCGGCGTACTGGGCGAAGAGGTCCTCCTGCGTGTAGTCCGCGAGCCCGCTGACGCCGACGCCGAGCAGCCGTACGCCGCCCGTGGTGTCGACGGACTCCAGCAGCCGCTCCGCCGCCTCCCGGACCACCACGGGGTCGTCCGTGGGCCCGCGCAGGGTCTCGGAGCGGGTGAGGGTGGAGAAGTCGTACCGCCGGACCTTCAGCACCACCGTACGGCCCGAGCGTCCGGCCCCGCGCAGCCGCCCCACGCAGCGGTCCGCCAGCCGGGCCACCTCGCCGCGGATCCGCATCCGGTCGTGCAGGTCGACGTCGTAGGTGTCCTCGACGGAGACGGACTTCGTGTCGCGCTCGGCCACCACCGGGCGCTCGTCGTGTCCGGTCGCCATGACGTGGATCCCGGCGCCGTGCGCCTTGCCCAGCAGCCGGACCAGCTCGTCCTCGCCCGCCTCGACGAGCTGCTGGATCGTGGTCAGCCCGGCGCGGCGCAGCGTCTCCGCGGTGGCGGGCCCGACGCCGGGGAGCGTGCGGACGGGCATCGGGGCCAGCAGCGCCCGCTCGGTGCCCGGGAGCACCACGTGCAGGCCGTCGGGCTTGGCCAGCTCGGAGGCGATCTTGGCGAGCATCTTGGACCCGGCCAGTCCCACCGACCCCGGCAGGCCCGTACGGGCCCGGATGTCGGCGCGCAGCCGCTCGGCCGCCGCCCGGGTGTGCACGATGTCCGGCGGCACGCCGCCCGCCCGCAGGTCGACGAACGCCTCGTCCAGGCTGAGCGGCTCCACCAGCGGGGACAGCTCGCCGAGCAGCGCCATGACCTGCCCGCTGACCCGCCGGTAGACGGCGCCGCGCGGATACAGGTAGGCGGCGTTCGGACAGAGCCGGCGGGCCTGGGCGGTGGGCATCGCGGAGTGCACGCCGAACACGCGGGCCTCGTACGAACAGGTCGCGACCACGCCGCGGGGGCCCAGTCCGCCGACGATCACGGGCTTGCCGCGCAGGCTGGGCTTGGCGGCCTGCTCGACGGCGGCGAAGAAGGCGTCCATGTCCAGATGGAGGATCGTCGGCGCGGGACCCCGGGGGTCCGGGGCCCGCGCCACGGAAGGCTGCGGCACGTGTTCGAGCATGCCCTACGCCACTGACAACCGGCGTCAGCGGATGTCCGCGGGACCGGTCAGCCGGCCCGGCCGCGGCGCCGCGCCGCCAGCTCGTCCGCCGCGCTGTCGCCGGGCAGCGTCTCGCCGGTGTCCACCCGCTCGCCGTGCAGCTGCGTCAGCGCGTCGCGCACGTCGCGCCACACCGCGCCGACGGAGATCCCGAAGATCCCCTGGCCGCCGGAGAGCAGCTCGGCGAGATCGTCCGGCGAGGCGCACTCGTACACCGTGGCCCCGTCGCAGATCAGCGTCATCTGCCGCAGGTCCGACGAGCTCGACTCGGCGAGATGGCGCACCGCGGTGCGGATGCTCTGCAGGGACACGCCGGTGTCCAGCAGCCGCTTCACGATCTTCAGCACCACGATGTCGCGGGCCCCGTAGAGCCGCTGGGTGCCCGAGCCGTAGGCCGGGCGGACGCTCGGCTCGACCAGGCCCGTACGGGCCCAGTAGTCGAGCTGGCGATAGGTGATACCGGCCGCGGCGCAGGCCGTGGGCCCGCGATAGCCGATGGTCTCGCCGGAGCTCACATTGGCCGCCCCCTGCAGGGATCGTCCGTGGAACGGGATGGGACCGTCCGAAGGGCCCGCCCCTGCCGTCATTCCGTTGCCGGTGATGCTCACGCCGACCTCCGCTCCCTGACCTGCCTGTCCGACGGTAGGCAGTCGCCAGTGGTGCGTCAACGAACGCCACACTCGGCACGCCGAGTGATAATCACCCTACGGGTGGTTTAGAGGACGCGCAGGGGAGGCAGTACTTTTTACCGCCCGGTCGGGGACCCGTTCTGCCGCAGGCTCGTCACTGCTGGCTGGTCCCGAAGTCCTCCGGCGAGATCTGGTCGAGGAACTCGCGGAACTTCTCCACCTCGTCCTCCTGCTCGTCCGGGATCGCGATGCCCGCGTCGTCCAGCACCCCGTCGCTGCCGTAGATCGGCGTCCCGGTGCGCAGCGCCAGCGCTATGGCGTCGGACGGGCGCGCGGAGACCTCGGCGCCGGAGGAGAACACCAGCTCGGCGTAGAACACGCCCTCGCGCAGATCGGTGATGCGCACCTCGGTCAGCCGCTGGCCGATGGCGTCGAGGACGTCCTTGAACAGGTCATGGGTGAGGGGTCTGGCGGGAGTCATGCCCTGCTGTGCGAAGGCGATCGCGGTCGCCTCCCCCGGTCCGATCCAGATGGGGAGGTAGCGGTCGCCGCCCACTTCGCGCAGGAGCACGATCGGTTGATTCGAGGGCATTTCGACCCGGACACCGACAACGTCGAGCTCGTTCACACAGCAACCCTAGGCCGTGCCCGTACGGTTTGGGTAGTCGGGGCGTCCCGACAGCCGGACCGGTTCGGGCGCAAGGGGGCGTTTCACCCCTTACGGGCACGCAGTGCCGACCGCAGCAGCACCGAGTGCAGCCGGCTGGCCAGGCCGATCAGCTCCTGGGCCGCGGTCTCGGCGTCCGCCCTGGTCCGCGGGCTGCGATGGCGCCGCAGCGGGGCGATCGCCTGTTCGATAAGTCCGGCCTCGCGCTCCGCGGCGGCCTTGGTCCCCTTGAGGTGCCTGGGCTCGAAGCCGTAGCGCCCCAGATCGGCCAGCAGCCGGGCCACGGCCGCGGCCTCCGGGTCGTAGCCGCCGTCGGCGTCCGGGGCGATCAGCCCGTACGCCTCCCAGTCGGCGAGCTCGCCGTCGCCGACGCCCGCCTCCCGCAGCAGCTCGCCGCGGCTGAGCCTGCCCTCGTCCGGGGAGTCCTGCCCGGCGGTCTCGCGGGCGGGGAACGGCGCCGGCGGGGTGCCGGGGGCGTCGAGCTGTTCGCGGATCACCCGCAGCGGCAGGTAGTGGTCGCGCTGCATCCGCAGGACCTGGGCCAGCCGGGCCACGTCGGCGGCAGTGAACTTGCGGTAGCCGCTCGGGGTGCGCTGGGGCTCGACCAGGCCCTCCGCCTCCAGGAAGCGGATCTTGGAGATGGTGACCTCGGGGAACTCCTCGCGCAGGACCGCGAGGACTCCCCCGATGCTCATCAGCCGCCCGGTCACCGTGGTGACCGGGCCGCCACCGTCCGTCTCCGCCATGAGTCCGTCCGGCCCGTCGGGCTCAGACGCCCCGCCGGCTGGCGTAGAACACGAGCCGGAACTTGCCGATCTGCACCTCGTCGCCGCCGGTCAGCACCGCCGAATCGATCCGCTCCCGGTTGACGTACGTGCCGTTGAGGCTGCCGACGTCGGCCACCGAGAACAGCCCGTCCGCGCCGCGGCGGAACTCCACGTGGCGCCGGGAGACCGTCACGTCGTCCAGGAAGATGTCGCTCTGCGGGTGCCGCCCCGCGGTCGTGAGCTCACCGTCGAGGAGGAACCGCGCCCCGGAGTTGGGGCCGCGGCGGACCACCAGCAGGGCGGAGCCCGGCGGCAGCGCGTCCACGGCGGCCTGCGCCTCGGGCGACAGGGACGGCGTGGCCTGGCCCATCACCTCGGCCTCGTAGGCCTCGATGCCCGAGATGGAGATCGTCGAGGTGGTCTCCGAGGGGCGTTCGGCGACGGCTCCCGCGCGCAGCGGCGCGCCGCAGTTGGAGCAGAACCGACTGGCCTCGGCGTTGCGGTGCCCGCACCTCGTACAAACCATGGACTGCGCCTCCTGCCGCGGATCGCCCGCGGCGGCATCGTTGGGAACCCCGTGCCCCGCGGAGGAAAACCCTCCACCGGTACTTGAGGTCGACGGTTGGTCGAAACCTATGCGTCCCGCCACGCCAGGGTCAACAGAAGACGCGCCCTGACCACCCGAAATGTCACCCGCAGGAGTGGCACCGGGATCGACCTGGTCACGGAAGAGCGGCGCACCTCCCGGCCCGCTCTCGTCCGCCGGACGCGCCTGGGCCCGGTGACGGCCGGCGCCCTGCGCCGACTGGCCCTTACCGAACAACCTCTGAAACAACTTCACGGGCGATTCCCCTTGAACCTTGAACAGACCCGCCCGTGGGGCAGGGACTCTCGGAGCCGTACCTGCATCAGCCGACCATCGCGGCAACAACGCACAGCCGGTGAACGTTCACAGCCGTCCCACAGTTTCCACCACACGTCACCGGTTCGATACAGCGCCCCCCTGGTCGTCCCCCGTGGCCGCGGCCTATGACGACGACCGAGCGTAGTCAGGCCGCTTCACGTCCCGCAAGGCATCCACGACGACCTTGTCCCGGGGCTCGATCCGCACAGTGGCCTGCTCCTTCTCCATCGTCTGCACCACACCGCCGGGAATCCGCAGGGCGGGCTCCAGATCGGCGGGGCGGCCGATGGCCTCGAACGTGTACGGGGCCTTCAGTTTCCGCCCGTCGACCGACACGCCCGAGGAGCCGTCCTCCACGTACGAGGAGGCCACCACGCGGACGTCGTTGATCTGGATGGCCTCGGCGCCCGCGGCGCGCAGCTCCTGGATCGTGTTGAGGAGCATGTCCGCCTCGACAGTCTCGTTCGGGTCGCCGATCACGAGATGGATGCCGGGCCCCTGGGCGGCCACCGTGCCGGCCAGGATGCCGAGCTGGCGCTCCTTGGCCGCGTTCTGGCGGCGGGCCTCCTCCGCGCGGTCGGTGCTGTTCTCCAGCTCCGCCTGCTGGTCCTCCAGCCGGGACTTCTCGTCCTCGAGCCGCTGCTTGCGGTCGTCGAGCTCGTCCAGGATGCGCACCAGGTCCTCCTGGCGGGCGCCCCGCAGGGCGCTGGGGTCGCTGGTGGAGCTGACCTGGATGGCGACGCCCAGGCCGACGACGAAGAGCACCAGGGCGACGACGAGCTGGCCCCGGCCCACCCGGGGCGGCCACAGGGCCGCCAGCAGCCGGTCCCGGCCCGTGCGGCCGTCGGGGGCGGGCCGGGCGGGGGGCGGGGGCACG
>NZ_WEGJ01000044.1 GCF_009604385.1 Streptomyces smaragdinus | reverse complement strand
GTGGCGGTGTCGGTGGGCCGGGGGTGGGGTTTGGATGCGGAGTGTTTCTGCGGCGCTGCGCGCCTTGGGGGCGGGAGCGGGGGGCGGGGCGCTGCGCGCCTCGCAGTGAGGGGAAGCCGCTGGCGCGGCTTCGGATGTGGAGTGGGGGTCGGCGCTGCGCGCCTCGTGATGCGGAGTGAGGTGGGTGCGCTGCGCGCCCCCGGGGGTGTGGAGTGAGGCGTCGGCGCTTCGCGCCGCCGGGCCGGCGACTGCGGGGGCAACTGTACGGATGCCTGTGCTCCGGGGGAGTTCCCCACGGTTGGCGGGCTACAGGGGGCGGTGACCAGGGACAATCCGGTAGCCGCGTACGGGAGTAAGGGGACGTTCGACACGCCTGCGCGCGTACGGGAAACGCGCTCGAATGGACCACGACGCTGCAGTACGCGCGTAGGTGTGTCGGGCGGCCCCGACCCACTTCACGCCCACGCGCACCCCGGCCGACCAGACACCAACCCCGGAGGCCAAGACACCCACCCCCAGCCCGGCCGGCGTTTGAGGCCTCCGGCCGAAGGCCGGATGCGCGTCAGCCGACGCAACCGCCAGCCAAAGACCGACCCCCACCGCCGCGCGACGGAGGCGGCCAGGAGACGCGCGGCGTTCACCGTGACCTGAGCAGATATACCTCCTCCTGCCAGGCGGCGAAGTCTTCCGCCGACATCATCACGACGTTCCCGTGCTCGGAGGTGATCTCAATCGTGTCGTGGTCATCGATGACGCGCTTGATCAAGGGGACAAGGTTCCGACGGGCTTCGTCGGCAGTGATGCGCATGGCGGACCCTTTCAGCTGAGCTGTGCAAGCGGGCGTACGGCTGCGCCGGTGCGGCGGCCGGGTTTGCGCGCGCCAATCACCCGACGGCCACTGACACCCTCGCTACTTGACGAAAAGGAGCAAGTACTTGCTATCCTCCGTCAAGTGACAACCATCGACGACCACACCGAGCTCGTCACCGAACTCCGCCACGTCCTCGAGACCCGCCTCCTCGACCCCCTGGAGATCCTCCTCGCCGACGACCAGCCCCTCCGCCCCATCAGGGCGCAGCTGAAGATCGAGGCCGAGGTCTGGGCCGCCCAGCTCCTCGGGCCGGACACCAGGACCGCCACCCGCACCGCCGCGAGGCTCCTCGGCGCCCTCTTCCCGGGTGACGCCCCCTTCGATCCGCCCGCCGCGTGGTGGCGCACCGCGCTGGGGCGGGCCGTGGCCAGGACCGCCGGGCACCCTGCGGCCCGCACCGTGTCGTACTCCACCGCCGGGGCGATGCTCGGCATCACCCGGCAAGGCGTCCACGACCTCGTCAAGCGGGGCAAGCTCGAGCGGGATCCCGACGGCGGCGTCACCACCTCATCCATCCGCGACCGGCTCAACCGACCTCAGGAAGGCAACCGTGCCGCCAATTGAGACGACCATCGATGACCGCCCCGTACACCTCGCCGTCCGTGACCACGGCGGCAGCGGGACACCCCTGCTTCTGCTCCACGGCCTCGGGGGGACCCTCCGGCACTGGGACGCCGTCGCCCCGCTGCTGACCGGAGAACACCGGGTCGTCGACATGGACCTCAGGGGACACGGACTGTCCGGGGACGGGCCGTGGGAGTGGGAGGCGGCGCTGGACGACGTGGAGGCGGTCGTGACCCGCCTCGAGCTCAAGGACCCCCTCGTCGTGGGCCACTCCCTCGGCGGCATGCTCGCCGTCCGATGGGCCCTGCGGCACCCCGACGGTCCCGGGATCGTCAACCTCGACGGCCTGCGCTCGGCGGAGACCGCGGCCGGGAACTACGCGGGGCTCGAGGAAGAGAACAGGACCGCCCTGCTCGAGGAGCTCAAGGCCGTCTTCGACGCCCAGGCCGCCGCCATGGCCCACCCCCTCCCCGAGGCCCACGTCGCCATGGTCCCCGAGCGATCCCGCCGCACCACGCCCGAGGGTGTCTACGTACGACCCGACGCCGCGACCGCCGGACGGATCCGCTACGACCCGTACTTCCAGGACAGCGTCCCCGCGGTGAGCGGCATCCGCTGCCCCGCCCTCTTCGTCCTCGCCACCGAAAACCTCCCCGGCCTCCCCGGCCGCACCGGCGACCTCATGCCGGCCCTCCGGGCAGGCATCCTCCGCGATCTGCTGCCCGCCGTAGAAAACCGCCCCCACCTGCGCGTCCTCGAACTCGAGGGCGCCAGCCACAACATGGTCGCCGAACACCCCAACCGAATCGCCCAAGCCATCCTCGGCTTCAGCACCGCCCCCTGACACCCGCACCCTCAACACCGCACCCGATCCCCCGCCCCCAGCCCGGACCTCCCGCTGAGATAAGCCACCGCCGCCCGTTCCGCACAAGCCGACCCGTGCCCCACCAGCCCATGCCGCCCCCCGCCCACCGTCACCAGCGGCGCGTCGAAGCGCTCCGCCACCCTCTCCGCTCCCGCGAGAGGCGTACGGATGTCACCCTCCGACCCGATCAGCAACGGCCGCACGCCACCCCCGGCAGGCCACACCGCCCCCGGCGGCGGCGGCTCGTGCTCCGGCCAGTGGACACACGCCGCGTAGTCCCGCGCGACCGTGTTGAGGCGCCAACGGGGCTCGCCCGAACGGGACTCCAGCCACCGCAGAAGACCACCCACCGAAGACGGCCACGTGAAGTCCGCGCAGTGCCGCCCCAGGAACAGCGCCAGCGACGGCCCCCCGGGCGCCAGTTCCCGGAACGCGGCGCGGACGTCCGCCGGGATACGGCGGGACTGGGGGACAGGCACCTGCTCCGCGTCCAGCTCCTCCCGCGAATGCACCGTCCGCAGCGCCATCGCCGGCCCGGACCGGGCGGGATCGAGGACACCGTCGAAGACGGCCGAGCGGACGCGGTCGGGATGCGAGGCGAGGTACAGCTGGCCGGGGAGGGTGCCGTACGAGTGGGCGAGGAGGCTGATCCGCTCCTCGCCCAGCGCCTCCCGTACGGCCTCCAGGTCCCGTACCAGGACGCGGCTCCCCAGCCGCCCGATCAGCTCGCCGTGCTGGATACGGCAGTACTCCACGTAGTCCCTGACCTGCGCGTCCACCGCATCGACGTCCGCAGCGGAAAGGTCCGGGGCATCCCGCAGCCCGTCCAGCGGACCGATCGGTTCCCCGCAGTCCACCGGCGAGCTGCGTCCCACACCCCGCATGTCCACGCCCACGATGTCGAACCGGTCCCGCAGCGCGGGCGGATACTCCACGGTCGCGGCGAGCGCCTCCTGCAGCCCGGACAGCCCCGGCCCGCCCGGCAGCAGCACCAGCGCCCCGATCCGGCGGGCGGGCCGGCGCGCCGGCAGCCGGGTCACGGCGAGGGAGATGCTCTCGGCGTGCGGCGGGCCCACCGGCACGGTGACCCGGGTGCACTCGCGCCGCGCCATCCCGGTGAGCGGGCACGGCCACCACTCGCCGGTGGCGGCCGGCGGGGGCTCGAACGCGGGCGGGGGAGGGGTCGTACCGCAGGCGGAGAGGGCGAGGAGGACTCCGGCGAGCAGCGGCCGGAGCGATACGCGCATGCCCCGAGCCAAACGCCCGGGGCCGGGGCACGCAGCCGGGGCGGCGCCAACCGGGTGGCGCCGCCCGGACGACTACTCCTCGACCATCAACCCCTTGCGCAACCGCACCAGCGTCCGCGACAGCAGCCGCGACACATGCATCTGCGAGATCCCGAGCTCCTCACCGATCTCCGACTGCGTCATGTTCGCGACGAACCGCAGCGACAGAATCCGGCGGTCCCGCGACGGAAGCTCCGCGATCAGCGGCTTCAGGGACTCCACGTACTCGATGCCCTCGAGGCTCTGGTCCTCGTAGCCGATCCGGTCCGCGAGCGCGCCCTCGGACTCGTCCTCCTCGGGCTGGGCGTCCAGGGAGGAGGCGGTGTACGCGTTGGACGCCGCCATGCCCTCGACGACCTCGTCGTGGGACAGGTCGAGCTTCGTCGCCAGCTCGCCCACGGTGGGTGCGCGGTCCAGCTTCTGGGCGAGTTCGTCGCCCGCCTTCGCCAGATCCAGGCGCAGTTCCTGGAGCCGGCGCGGTACGCGGACGGACCAGGAGGTGTCGCGGAAGAACCGCTTGATCTCGCCGACGATGGTCGGCATCGCGAAGGTGGGGAACTCCACCCCGCGCGTGAGCTCGAACCGGTCGATGGCCTTGATCAGGCCTATGGTGCCGACCTGGATGATGTCCTCCATCGGCTCGCTGCGCGAGCGGAAGCGGGAGGCGGCGAACTTCACCAGGGCCAGGTTGAGTTCGACGAGGGTGTTGCGTACGTACGCGTATTCGTGGGTGCCCTCCTCCAGCACTTCCAGCCGGGAGAAGAGGGTCTTGGACAGGGCCCGCGCGTCCTGCGGGGCGACCTCGTCGTACGGGGGGAGCTCGGCGAGTTCCTCGACGAGGTCCGCGAGCGGGGCGTCTTCGCCCAAGGGGCCCGGAGAGCCCAGAGAGCCGGTCTTGTTTGCAGGGATCGTGCTTGCCGACGAGTCGGTGCGCTCGTCGAGCCGGGGTGACATGGTGTCCTCCATCGTTTCTCGGCATACGGCTGCCGAAGCCATCTCGTCATGCTGCTTTCTGCGGGTCCTCCAGGCCTTGGATCGGGTGCTGCACCTCTAGCCCTATCCGCTTCCCCACCCCTCTGGCAAGTGAATGATGTCCGTATTTGCCCGTAAATGTGGGCTTGTTCGGGCGGTGAACGTGAGACCGGATACACCGTCTTGGCGCCATCCGAAGGCGGATAATGGATCCCGTACAAGCGTGACCCGGACATCATCGGGAGGGCGAGCATGGACCGCGGGATGGTCGGCGACGTGAGCCGTGGCCGGCTTGAGGTCGAGGAACGGCGTGCGGGCGGTTCCGCCGTGTTCACGCCGAAGGGGGAGCTCGACTTCCATACGGCGGAGGTGCTGCGTGAGCCGCTGGACCGCAGTCTGGACGACGGGCTGAGCAGGATCGTCGTGGACTGCTCGCAGCTGCAGTTCTGCGACTCCACCGGGCTGAACGTGCTGCTCGGCGCCCGGCTGCGGGCCGAGGCCGCCGGTGGCGGCGTCCATCTGGCCGCGATGCGGTCCGCCGTCGCCCGGGTGTTCGAGATCACGGGCGCGGAGGCGGTCTTCACCGTTCACCAGACGCTGGCGGACGCGCTCGAGCAGTAGACGCCGGCGGCGCATGGGGGGCGGGGAAAGTTGTGGGTGTTCTCGCGGGCGCGCAGGGCAGGAGCCCTGGCGAAACTCATGACAGACAGGAATGACGTGAACAGGCTGATGCGGCGAGTGCGGAGCGGCGGGGTGAGGCGATGAGTCCGACCAGGCCGTCCCCGCCGGGCGCCGGCCGGCCGCCGGTCGGGCAGGTGCGCCGGCTGCGGCTGGCGGGGGTGGGCGGGGCGGTGCCGCGGGCGCGGGACTTCGCGCGCTCGGTCCTGGTGGACTGGGGCTGGCTGCCGGCGGTGACGGGGGATCAGCGGGCGGCGGCGGAGGATCTGCTGCTGGTGGTCTCCGAGTTGGTCACGAACGCCTGTCTGCACGCCGGCGGCCCGGACGAGCTGCGGATGCGGCTGGCCGCCAAGCTGATCCGCGTCGAGGTCGCCGACCTCGGCCCCGGCACCCCCGCCCCGCGCACCCCGCACCGGGCGGCGCGGCCGGGCGGGCACGGGATGTTCATCGTGCAGCGGCTGTGCCTGCAGTGGGGCGTGGAGCGTACGCCGGACGCGCGGGGCAAGACGGTGTGGGCGGAGCTGGCGGCGCCGCTGTGAGCGGGACTCAGTGCACGTCGCCCATCAGGGCCCGTACCCGGTTGCGGTACAGGTAGATCGCCCCGGCGGCGGCGACCGCGGCGGTGGCCTCCAGGGCCACCACGCCCGCGCCGTTGAGGTCCACGCCCGCGACGGCCAGCAGACCCGTGACGGAGTCGCCGGCGGTGACGGCGAGGAAGAAGACGCCCATCATCTGCGACATGTACTTCTTCGGCGCCATCTTGGTGGTGAGCGACAGCCCCACGGGGGACAGGCACAGCTCGGCCACCGTGTGCATGAGGTAGATGCCGACCAGCCACCACATGGTGACCTGCTCGTCCCCCGACACCATGCCCATCGGGATGAGGAAGACGTAGAACGACAGCCCGACGACGAACAGTCCGAAGGAGAACTTCACGATCGTCGTCGGCTCGCGGTCCCGGCGGGCCAGGGCCAGCCAGAGCGAGGCGAAGACGGGCGCCAGCAGCATGATGAACAGCGGGTTCAGTGCCTGGTAGAGGACGGTCGGCATCTCCCAGCCGAAGAGGTTCTTCTCCGTGTGCGCGTCGCCGAACAGGGACAGCGTCGAGGCCCCCTGGTCGTAGATCATCCAGAAGATCGCGGCGGCGACGAAGAACCAGATGAACGCGCTCATCTTCTTCTGCTCCGCGTCCGACAGCTCCCCGTCCCGCCGGATCCGCACCAGCACGGCGACCGGGATGACCAGCCCCGCGGCGATGATCGGGACGAGCGCCCAGTTCAGGGTGTACACGCCGGCGGCGATCACGATCCCGTAGAACGCGACGGCGACCAGCACCCCGGCGAGGGTCCTGACGGTGACCGACCGGCGCTCGGCGGCCGTCAGCGGATTGGGGACCAGGCTGCTGTGCGGGCTCAGATGGCGGGAGAAGAAGAGGAACTGCGCCAGTCCCAGCGCCATGCCGACCGCGGCGAGTCCGAAGCCCAGATGCCAGCTGACCTTCTCGCCGACGATGCCGATGCCGAACGGGGCGGCGAAGGCGCCGAGGTTGATGCCCATGTAGAAGATCGTGAAGCCGGCGTCCCGGCGGACGTCCCCCTCCTTGTACAGATGTCCGACCATGGTGGAGATATTGGCCTTCAGCAGCCCCGAGCCGATCGCCACCAGCGCCAGCCCCACGAAGAACATCGCCGAGCCGGGCAGCGCCAGACAGATGTGACCGGCCATGATCACGGTCCCGGCGACGGCAACCGTCTTGCGCGCCCCCCAGACCCGGTCCCCGAACCAGCCGCCGGGCATCGCCATCAGATAGACCATCGACACGTACACCGAGAAGATCGCCGTCGCCGTGGCCGCCGACATCCCCAGCCCGCCGCCCTGGCTGCCGGCCGCCGCGTCCGGGCCGCCGGAGACCAGGTACAGCACGAGCAGGGCGCGCATCCCGTAGTACGAGAAGCGCTCCCACATCTCCGTCAGGAACAGGGTTGCGAGCCCGCGCGGATGTCCGAAGATCGTCGCGCCGCCGGCGGGGGGCTCTGCGGTGGTCTTCGGCGGGCTCGACGCCATGGCTGTCCCCTCCAGATCGACGGATGTTCCGACACTGTATGCGAACTTTCGGACGGTTGATCACTTTTGCGGAGGCATTCACACGGAGTGACAGCACCGGCTCTGCCAGCCGTAACCCATCCGCGCATACGGCGGACTACCATCGCCCCATGACCCGTGTACTGCTCGCCGAGGACGACGCGGCCATCTCGGAACCCCTGGCCCGCGCACTGCGCCGTGAGGGGTACGAGGTGGAGGTGCGTGAGGACGGGCCCGCGGCGCTCGACACCGGGCTGCAGGGCGGCATCGACCTGCTGGTGCTCGACCTCGGGCTGCCCGGCATGGACGGCCTGGAGGTCTGCCGCCGGCTGCGCACCGAGGGCCACGGCTTCCCCGTACTCGTGCTCACCGCGCGCGCCGACGAGGTGGACACGGTCGTGGGCCTGGACGCCGGCGCCGACGACTACGTCACCAAGCCCTTCCGCCTCGCCGAGCTCCTCGCCCGGGTACGGGCCCTGCTGCGCCGCGGCGTCGGCGACCCCCGCCCCGGCGAGCCGGTGGCCACCCACGGCGTGCGCATCGACACCGAGTCGCACCGCGCGTGGATCGGCGACGACGAGCTCCAGCTCACGGCGAAGGAGTTCGACCTGCTGCGGGTGCTGGTGCGCGACGCCGGCCGGGTCGTCACGCGCGACCAGCTGATGCGCGAGGTCTGGGACACCACCTGGTGGTCGTCGACCAAGACCCTCGACATGCACATCTCCTGGCTGCGCAAGAAGCTCGGCGACGACGCGGCGAACCCCCGCTACATCGCCACCGTGCGCGGCGTCGGCTTCCGCTTCGAGAAGAGCTGATTCGGTAACCGACCCATGAGGCGCCGGCTCATCAACTCCACCCTCGCCGTGGTGCTCGTCGTCATCGCCGTCTTCGGCGTCTCCCTGGTGATCGTCGAGAGCCGCACCATCGAGAACGCCGCCCACGACCGCGTGCAGTCCGAGGCGGTACGGCTCTTCTCCTCCGTCGAGGCCAAGCTCGCCGCCGGTGACCCGGTCACCGCCGAGACCCTGGGCGAGCACATCGGCACCGGCGCCGCGATCGTCCGGGCCGGCGCCGGGGCGGAGCCGATCACCCTGGGCACCATGCCCGACGGCGGCCGGATCACCGCCACCCAGAGCGGCCAGACCGGCGTCAGCGTCACGGTCTACGAGGGCCGCGACCAGGTCAACCAGGAGATGGGCCGCAACCTCCTGGTCATCCTCGCCGTCGCCCTCCTCGCCGTCGGCGCCGCCGTCCTCCTCGCCGTCCGCCAGGCCAACCGGCTCACCGCCCCCCTCACCGACCTCGCCGAGACCGCCGAACGCCTCGGCTCCGGCGACCACCGCGGCAAGCACCGCCGCTACGGTGTCCCCGAACTCGACCGCGTCGCCGACGTCCTCGACAACAGCGCCGAGCGGATCACCAAGATGCTCACCGCCGAACGCCGCCTCGCCGCCGACGCCTCCCACCAGCTGCGCACCCCGCTGACCGCGCTGTCCATGCGTCTGGAGGAGATCGCCGAGATCTCCGCCGGCGACCCGGCGACGGTGAAGGAGGAGGCGGCGATCGCGCTCACCCAGGTCGAACGGCTCACGGACGTGGTGCAGCGGCTGCTCACCAACTCCCGCGAGCAGCGCTCCGGGATGGCCGTCGGCATGGACGTGGACGACGTCGTCAAACAGCAGATCGAGGAGTGGCGTCCCGCCTACCGCCAGGCGAGCCGTGCCATAGTCCGCTCCGGCAAGCGCGGGCTGCGGGCCGTGGCCACCCCGGGCGCGGTGGCGCAGGTGCTCGCCACGCTGATCGAGAACTCGCTGATGCACGGCGAGGGCCGGGTCGCGATCCGTACCCGCGTCACCGGCAACCAGGTCGTCGTGGAGGTCACCGACGAGGGCCCGGGCGTCGCCCCGGACCTGGGCTCACGGGTCTTCGAGCGCACGGTCAGCGGCCGCAACTCCACGGGCCTCGGACTGGCCGTGGCCCGCGATCTGGCGGAGGCCGACGGCGGCCGGCTCGAGCTGGTCCAGCAGCGCCCGCCGGTGTTCGCCCTGTTCCTGGGCCGCGAGGCGCGGGAAGGCGACGAGTGACTAGCGCCCCGCCCGCGCCGTAACCCGCTCCTCGGCCCCCGGGCCCGGCTCGGGGAGGGCGCGGAAGACCCAGGTGCGGTACGACCAGAAGCGGAACAGCGAGGCGACGGCGATCCCGAGGAACTTGAAGACGTTCACCTCGACGGGGCTGTCCCAGTGGAACCAGTACGTCGTCACGAACACCGTGCCCGTCTCGATGACCAGCCCGATCAGGCTGAACGCCAGGAACAGCGTCAGCTCCCGGCGCCGCCCCTGCCGGTCGGAGTCGCGGTACGCGAAGTGCCGGAACCCCAGATAGTTGAACGCGATCGCCACACTCGTACTGATCACGTTGGCCCGGCCCACCGGCACGTCCAACCGCAGGTGCACGAGATTGAAGACCAGGAAGTTCACGACCATGCCGGCTCCCCCGACCGCGGCGAACTTCACCAGCTCCCGGGCGAGGGCACTCAGCCGTGAAGATATCTCGGGCTGTGCCGTCATGGGTTCCCCTGTGTTACGTGCGCGGTGATATCGGGCGGTCCCCCTCACTCTAACCGGCGCCCGGTCCCGGCAGCCGGGTCGTGGGCGGGGACACCCGGGGCGGCCATTACCCTGGAGCCCGTGACATTCCCGGTAGTCGGCATGGTCGGCGGCGGTCAGCTCGCCCGTATGACCCACGAGGCGGGCATCCCCCTCGGCATCAGATTCAAGCTGCTCAGCGATACTCCGAAGGATTCCGCGGCGCTCGTCGCGGGCGATGTGGTGGTCGGCGACTACCGCGATCTGGACACCCTGCGGGACTTCGCCCGCGGCTGCGACGTGATCGCCTTCGACCACGAGCACGTCCCGGTGGAGCATCTGCGGGCGCTCGAGGCGGCGGGCGTGCCGGTCCGGCCGGGCCCCGCGGCGCTGCTGCACGCCCACGACAAGGGCGTCATGCGCGAGCGGCTGACGGAGCTGGGCGTGCCGTGCCCGCGGCACCGGATCGTCGCCGACCCGGCGGACGTGACGCGGTTCGCCCGGGAGGGCGCCGGTTTTCCGGTGATCCTGAAGACCGTGCGCGGCGGGTACGACGGCAAGGGTGTGTGGGTCGTACGGGACGAGGCGGGCGCCGCCGAGCCGTTCCGGGCCGGGGTGCCGGTGCTCGCGGAGGAGAAGGTCGACTTCCGGCGGGAGCTCGCCGCCAACGTCGTGCGCTCGCCCAGCGGTCAGGCCGTCGCGTACCCGGTGGTCGAATCGATCCAGGTCAACGGCGTCTGCGACACCGTCATCGCCCCCGCCCCCGACCTCTCCCCGGCCCTGGCCCTCGCGGCGCAGGAGCTGGCGCTGAAGGTGGCCAAGGAGCTGGACGTCGTCGGCCACCTCGCGGTCGAGCTCTTCGAGACCACCGATGGCCGCATCCTGGTCAACGAGCTCGCCATGCGCCCCCACAACTCCGGCCACTGGACCCAGGACGGCGCTGTCACCTCCCAGTTCGCCAACCACGTCCGCGCCGTGCTCGACCTCCCGCTCGGCGACCCGCGCCCGCGCGCGAAGTGGACCGTGATGTCCAACGTGCTCGGCGGCGACTACCCCGACATGTACCAGGCCTACCTGCACTGCATGGCCCGCGACCCCGGGCTCAAGATCCATATGTACGGCAAGGACGTGAAGCCCGGCCGCAAGGTCGGCCACGTCAACACCTACGGCGACGATCTCGCGGACGTCCGCGAACGCGCCCGCCACGCGGCGGACTACCTCCGAGGGACGATCACCGAATGACCACCACCGAGAACGGGCCCCTGATCGGCATCGCGATGGGCTCCGACTCCGACTGGCCCGTGATGGAGGCCGCCGCCGGCGCCCTCGCCGAGTTCGAGATCCCGTACGAGGTCAACGTCCTCTCCGCGCACCGCATGCCCCGCGAGATGATCGCGTACGGCGAGCAGGCGGCGTCCCGCGGGCTGAAGGCGATCATCGCCGGCGCCGGCGGCGCGGCGCATCTGCCCGGCATGCTGGCGTCGGTGACGCCGCTGCCGGTGATCGGCGTGCCCGTACCGCTGAAGTATCTGGACGGCATGGACTCGCTGCTGTCCATCGTCCAGATGCCGGCCGGCGTGCCCGTCGCCACGGTGTCGGTCGGCGGCGCCCGCAACGCGGGGCTGCTCGCCGCGCGGCTGGTGGGGGCGTACGACCCGGAGGTCCGCCGGCGGATGGAGGAGTTCCAGGAGGAGCTGAACGAGCTCGCCACGGAGAAGGGCCGCCGCCTGCGCGCCAAGCTCGAGGGCTGACCGGCCCGTAAAACGGCGAAACCCTCGGTCCGCCGGGCCCGAGGGTTTTGCCGTACGTGTGGAGCGTCGGTCAGACGTTGACCCCGTGGGCGCGCAGGTACGCGACCGGGTCGATGTCCGAGCCGTAGTTCGGCGTGGTGCGCACCTCGAAGTGCAGGTGCGGGCCGGTGACATTGCCCGTCGCGCCGGAGAGGCCGATCTGCTGGCCCGCCGTCACGGACTGGCCCGCCGAGACGGACAGCGACGACAGGTGGCCGTACTGGCTGTAGCGGCCGTCGGCGTGCTTGATGACGACCTCGTTGCCGTACGCGCCGCCCCAGCCCGCGGAGACCACGGTGCCGGCCGCGATCGCGTGGACCGAGGTGCCGGTGGAGGCGGAGAAGTCCACACCGGTGTGGTAGCCGGAGGACCAGGAGCCGCCCGCCTGGTGGTACGGGGTGGAGGTGCCGCCGGGGACCGGGCGGACGTAGCCGGAGGTGCTGGCCTGGGAGCCGGTCTCCTGCTGGGCCGCCGGGGCCGGGGCCTCGGACTTCTTGGTCGCCGTCGAGGACTGGGTGGCCTTCGGGGCGTCGAAGGTGACCTCGGACTTCTTGTCCAGCTCGTAGTGCTGGCCCGGGAAGATCAGGTCCGGGTTGCCGCCGATGACGGTCTTGTTGGCGGCGTAGATCGCGTGCCAGCCGCCCTTGACGTCGTGGCGTACGGCGATGTCCCAGAGGGTGTCGCCCTTGACGACCCGGTAGGTGCCGGGCTTGGTGATGGCCTTCGGCGCCTTGTGCTGCTTGATCTCGACCTTGGGGGCCTCGGCCTTCGGGGCCTCCTGCGCGGCCTCGTCCGAGCCCGCGGTCTGGGTGCGGAAGTCGGGGGCGGGGCCGCCCTTGGTGAGGCCCGCCTGGACCGAGCAGACCGGCCAGGCGCCGGGGCCCTGGTCGGCGAGGACCTTCTCGGCGATCATGATCTGCTCGGACTTGGTGGCGAGGTCGGCGCGCGGGGCGAACTCCGTGCCGCCGTAGCCGGCCCAGGTGCTCTGGACGAACTGCAGGCCGCCGTAGAAGCCGTTGCCGGTGTTGATGGACCAGTTGCCGGTGGCCTCGCACTGGGCGACCTTGTCCCAGGTGTCGACGGAGGCGGCCTGGGCGGTGCCCGCTCCGGCGATCAGCGGCAGGGCGACGCCGGCGCCGGAGGCGGCGATGACGAGGCCGGCGCGGGACCGGGAACGGGATATGCGGCCGAGACGCCGATGGCGTGCGCGTGCGGACATGGTGGTGCTCCTCTCCGACGCCGGCGAGGTGAGCTGTCGGGTTCGGACTGGAGATCGCCCGGCCGTGCGACCCGTAACGGAATGGAATATTCCGGTACGAGGCATGGCTTCACCCCTAGCCGTCCGCGCCGTCGGCGCGTCGGGCACTTACCTGTGGGTCCCCCGCTTCTGCCTGGTGACGTACGTCGCTTGCGCGCGGTCCGGCGGCAGAATTAGGCGTACCGGAAGCGCGGCGTCCCGGCTCAGTCGCGGAACACGGCGGAACCGTAGGCATAGGCCCCGTTCGTAAACAAGCTCCCGACTGTGACCAAAGGCCTTATGGCCGGTCTAAAGCGGACTTAGGTCACTGTCCGCGCCGGACTCCTCCCCGAGCGCGATTGCGCATGATCTTCTCACTGACCGTCAAAACCGGTCCTGTGCAGGGCGGATGCCCGATTGCAGGCGAATCGGACAGTCGGAGTTCCGGAGTGTGACTTCCGGGTCAGTGACTTACGCCACTGTTGAGGGGAGCACGGCAAGAGAAGGTCCGCGACGTCCGGAGATGTCCGTTGCGACCCTTTCAGCGGCTCCAAGTACCCGTACGGCATTGCGCCATGTCAGGTGGTGAATGTCCGAATCAGACCAATTTCGGAGCAAAAGCTCGGCAATGAGATTCGGATAGCCGGTGACGTCCTCGAGTCCGGTGGGGGTGAAGGCGGTGCCGTCGTAGTCCCCGCCGATCCCGATATGGGTGATTCCGGCTACTTCGCGCATATGGTCCAGATGGTCCGCGATGGCGGAAACCGTGGCGACCGGGCGCGGATTGGCCGCCTCGAAGGCCCGCTGCACCGCCTTGCCCTCCTCGCTCAGGTCCAGGGGATGCAGACCGTGGGCCCTCATATTGGCGTCGGCCTCGCGCGTCCAGGCGATGGCCTCGGGCAGCACGAACTTCGGCACGAACGTCGCCATCGCCACCCCGCCGTTCTCCGGGAGCAGCGCCAGCACGTCGTCCGGGATGTTCCGCGGGTGGTCGCACACCGCCCGGGAGGAGGAGTGCGAGAAGATCACCGGCGCCTCGCTGACCCGCAGCGCGTCGCGCATGGTCGACGGGGCGACGTGGGAGAGGTCGACGAGCATGCCGAGGCGGTTCATCTCCCGTACGACCTCCTCGCCGAACGCGGTGAGGCCGCCGTGGCGGGGCTCGTCGGTCGCGGAGTCCGCCCAGTCGTTGTTGTCGTTGTGCGTGAGCGTCATATAGCGGACACCCAGCTCGTACAGGCCGCGCAGCGCGCCCAGGGAGTTGTCGATGGAGTGCCCGCCCTCGGCGCCCATCAGCGACGCGATCCGGCCCTCCTCGCGCGCGGCCTCCATGTCGGCCGCCGAGTACGCGAGCCGCAGGTCCGCCGGATAGCGCGCGGCCAGCAGCCGCACCGCGTCGATCTGCTCCATGGTCGCCGTCAGCGCCGCCCCGCCCTCCAGGGACGACGGCACGTACACCGACCAGAACTGCGCGCCCACCCCGCCGGCCCGCAGCCGCGGGATGTCCGTGTGCAGATGCGCGCTCTGGTCGCCGGCGATGTCACGGCGGTCCAGGTCGTAGCGCACCTGCTCGCGCAGCGCCCACGGGAGGTCGTTGTGACCGTCGACGACGGGATGGTCTGCCAGCAGGGCCCGGGCACGCGCGAGAAGATCAGTCACGCCCCGACTCTAGACCCGGACCCCGTACGGACCGCGTGAGGGCGGCCGGTTACGCGCGCGGGCGGCCCATCGCCCGGTACGTCCACCCCGCCGCGCGCCACACCGAGCCGTCCAGCGCGTTGCGGCCGTCGATCAGCTGCCGGCGCGAGACGACCCGCCCCAGCTCCGCCGCGTCCAGCTCACGGAACTCGCGCCACTCCGTCAGATGCAGCACCACGTCCGCGCCCCGCACGGCCTCCAGCGCCGACTCCGCGTACCCCAGCGTGGGGAACACCCTGCGGGCGTTCGCCATGCCCTTCGGGTCGTACACCGTCACCTGGCCGCCCTGCAGATGGATCTGGCCGGCGACGTTCAGCGCCGGCGAGTCCCGTACGTCGTCCGAGTCCGGCTTGAACGCCGCCCCCAGCACCCCGATCCGCTTCCCCAGGAAGTCGCCGCCGCACGCCTCCCGGGCCAGCTCCACCGCCTGGCCGCGCTGGCGCATGTTGATGGAGTCGACCTCGCGCAGGAACGTCAGCGCCTGGTCCACGCCCAGCTCACCCGCCCGGGCCATGAACGCCCGGATGTCCTTCGGCAGACACCCGCCGCCGAAGCCCACCCCCGCCCGCAGGAACTTCGCGCCGATCCGCTCGTCGTAACCGATGGCCTCCGCCAGCTTCGCCACGTCGCCGCCCGCGGCCTCGCAGATCTCCGCCATCGCGTTGATGAACGAGATCTTCGTCGCGAGGAACGAGTTCGCCGCCGTCTTCACCAGCTCCGACGTCGGATAGTCCGTCACCACGAACGGCGTGCCCTCCGCCACCGGCGTCGCGTACACCTCCCGCAGCAGCGCCTCGGCCCGCTCACCGCGCACCCCGACGACGATCCGGTCCGGGTGCAGCGTGTCCTGTACGGCGAAGCCCTCGCGCAGGAACTCCGGGTTCCACGCCAGCTCCACCCCCTCGCCCGCCGGGGCCAGCTCCGCCAGCCGCGCCGCGAGCCGGTCCGCGCTGCCGACCGGGACGGTGGACTTGCCGACCACCAGCGCCGGGCGGGTCAGATGCTTGCCCAGGGACTCCATGGCGGCGTCGACGAAGCTCATGTCGCAGCCGTACTCGCCGTGCTTCTGCGGCGTGTTCACGCAGACGAAGTGCACGTCGCCGAACTCGGCGACCTCCGCGTAGTCCATGGTGAACCGCAGCCGCCCCGTCGACCCCTCGATCCCGGCGACGTGCTTGGCGAGGAGCTCCTCCAGCCCCGGCTCGTACATCGGGACCCGGCCGGCCGTCAGCAGCTCGATCTTCTCCGGGACCACGTCCAGCGCCAGCACCTCGAAGCCGAGCTCGGCCATCGCGGCGGCGTGTGTCGCGCCGAGATAGCCCGTGCCGATGACCGTGAGCTTGGGTGCCATGAACCTGGTCCCTTTCCAAGGATCGCCTGAGGGGGAACCCGAGCATAGCCGCGGGGCAACCTTCACCCGCGCTGCGGTGTCTGACAGGGGAAGGACGACCAGGTGGGGGAGACGTGCGACACGAGCAGGACACCGACGACGGACTCGGGATCTTTCCGCCGCGGGACGACGAGGACCTCACGGAACCGGGGGAGGCGGGGGATGCCGCGGATTCGGCGGATTCGGCGGAAGAAGAGGACACGAGCCCGCCCCCGCGCCGCCGCAGCCGCGCCCGGATCGCGCTGCTGACCGCCCTGGCCCTCCTCGGCCTCGGCGTCGTCTCCGTCGCCGGCGTCGCCTGGTGGGCGTATGACCACTACACCGGCCGCGTCGACCGTATCCCCAACGTCTTCCCGACGAACGTCCCCGAGAGCGCCCGCCCCAAGGCTCCCGCCGGCGGCGAGACGTACCTCCTCGTCGGCATCGACCGCCGTTCCGACCTGCCCACCACCGGCTCCGACGCCAAGACCGCCCAGTGGCGGCCCGGCGCCCAGCGCAGCGACACGATGATGCTCGTCCACATCCCCGAGGACCGCGACAACGCCTACCTCGTCTCCCTGCCCCGCGACTCCTGGGTCGACATCCCCGGCCACGGCAAGGCCAAGCTGAACGCCTCCTTCTCCTGGGGCGGCCCGCCGCTGCTCATCGACACCGTCCAGCGGCTCACGAAGGTCCGCGTCGACCATCTGGCGGTCATCGACTGGAGCGGCTTCAAGAAGCTCACCGACGCCGTCGGCGGCGTCGACATCACCATCCCGCAGGACGTCGGCCGGGACTGGACCGCCGGCACCCACCACATGGACGGCGAGAAGGCCCTGGCCTACGTACGCGAGCGCAAGGGCCTGCCGCGCGGCGACCTCGACCGCACCCAGCGCCAGCAGGAATTCCTCAAGCAGGTCATCGGCAAGACCCTCACCACGGGCAACCTCACCAACCCGCTCAAGGCCAAGGAACTCCTCGACTCCGTTACCTCGACCGTCAGCGTCGACGACCGCCTCAGCGACTCCGACCTGCGCGACCTGATGTGGGACATGCGGGGCGTACGGACCGGCGACATGACGTTCATGAACGCGCCGGTCGCCGGCTTCGACATGATCCGGAAGCAGTCCGTGGTGCTGCTCGACGAGGACCAGATGGGCCCCCTGTGGGAGGCCATGCGCAACGACACGATGGACGCGTACGTCGCGAAGTACCCCACGGACAGCCTCGGGGAGACCGCGCGCTGAGCGGGACGGCCGTTAGGAACGTCACGTGGTGCCCGTCGGCCGCCGGGCCTACCATCTACATTACTTAACGGTAGTTAGCGTCCGAGCAGGGAGTGGAGCCTTGGCAGGAGCGCCTGAATTCGACCTGTACCGTCCGGCGGAGGAGCACGACATGCTCCGAGACGCCGTCCGGTCCCTGGCCGAGGCGAAGATCGCCCCGTTCGCCGCGGAGGTGGACGAGAACGCCCGCTTCCCGCAGGAGGCCCTCGACGCGCTGGTCTCGAACGACCTGCACGCCGTGCACGTGCCCGAGGAGTACGGCGGCGCCGGCGCCGACGCCCTCGCCGCGGTCATCGTGATCGAGGAGGTGGCGCGCGTGTGCTGCTCCTCCTCCCTGATCCCGGCGGTGAACAAGCTGGGCTCGCTGCCGGTGATGATCTCCGGCTCCGACGAGCTGAAGCAGAAGTACCTCCCCGCGCTCGCCAAGGGCGACGCGATGTTCTCGTACTGCCTCTCGGAGCCGGACGCCGGCTCGGACGCGGGCGGCATGAAGACCCGCGCCGTGCGCGACGGCGACCACTGGGTGCTCAACGGCGTGAAGCGCTGGATCACCAACGCGGGCGTCTCCGAGTACTACACGGTTATGGCGGTCACCGACCCCGACAAGCGGACCAAGGGCATCTCCGCCTTCGTGGTGGAGAAGAGCGACGAGGGCGTCTCCTTCGGCGCCCCCGAGAAGAAGCTCGGCATCAAGGGCTCCCCGACGCGCGAGGTCTACTTCGACAACGTCCGCATCCCCGCCGACCGCATGATCGGCGCCGAGGGCACGGGCTTCGCCACCGCGATGAAGACCCTGGACCACACCCGCATCACGATCGCCGCCCAGGCGCTGGGCGTGGCGCAGGGCGCCCTGGACTACGCCAAGGGCTACGTCCGCGAGCGCAAGCAGTTCGGGAAGCCGATCGGCGACTTCCAGGGCCTGCAGTTCATGCTGGCGGACATGGCGATGAAGATCTCCGCCGCCCGCGCCCTCACCTACCAGGCGGCGGCGGCCTCCCAGCGCGGCGACGCGGACCTCACGTACCTGGGCGCGGCGGCCAAGTGCTTCGCGTCGGACGTGGCGATGGAGGTCACGACGGACGCGGTCCAGCTGCTGGGCGGGTACGGGTACACGCGGGACTATCCGGTGGAGCGGATGATGCGGGACGCGAAGATCACCCAGATCTACGAAGGCACGAACCAGGTCCAGCGGATCGTCATGGCCCGCAACCTGCCGTAGGCACCTCTGCTGCGAGGACGGCCCCCGGGGAATCCCCCGGGGGCCGTCGCGGCTACAGCCGCGCGATGTCCCCCACCGGCCGCTTCGGCTCGCGGCGGGGCGGGGTGCCGCCGATCAGGCAGATGTAGCGCGTCGCCCGGTGGCGCTGGCCCTCGTACGGCTCGAGGAGCTCCAGCATCCGCGCGTCGTCCGCGCCGCGCTCGCGGGCCAGGGTCCAGCCGACGATGCGCGGCAGGTGGAGGTCGCCGACCGTGACCGCGTCGGGGAAGCCGTTGCTGCGCTGGAGGGCCTCGGCGGCCGTCCACGGGCCGATGCCGGGGACCAGCTGGAGGCGGTGGGTGGCCGCGGCCAGGTCCATGTCCGCGGCCTCGTCCAGCCGGCGGGCGACGCGGGCCGCGCGGACGATCGTCGCCGAGCGCTTGCCGTCGACGTTCGCCTTGTGCCACTCCCAGCTCGGGATCAGCGCCCAGTCGCGCGGCGCCGGCGGCACGTACAGGCCGGGCAGCGGGCCCGGCGCGGGTTCGCCGTAGCGGCGCACCAGCAGCCGGTACGAGGCGAACGCCTCGTCGGTCGTGACCTTCTGCTCCAGGATCGCCGGCACCAGCGCGTCGAAGACGCGTCCCGTCCGCACCAGCCGGATCCCGGGGTGGCGCCGCATCGCCTCGTGCACCAGCCGGTGCCGCGGCGTGAACCCGGCGGGGTCGTCGTCCGCCCCCAGCAGCGCCGGCAGCCGCTCCAGCAGCCACCCCGCGCCCGGCCCCCACGCCTCGCCCGCCACGGCGTCGTCGGCGCGGGCGATCCGTACCGTGGCCGCGCCTTCGGGCGTACGGGACGCGCGCCACACAGCGCCGTCGGCCACCCGGCAGGTGGGGTCGAGCGGCCCGCGCCGCAGCACGCGCAGCGAGCGGGCGAGGTCGTAGGGGCCGTCGGGGGTCCAGCGGCGGGTGGTGGAAGCCGGGGAAGACATAGCCCCAGCAGGTTACTCGGCCGCGGGGTTTCCTTGTCCTCCCGGGACGGCCGGTCCCGGCCGGGGGTCCGGGGGTTGTCCCCCGGGACATGCAGTCCGGGGGGACCGACAGCTACCGCCCCTGCAGCTTCGCCGAGTCCGTCCGCGCGGTCGTCAGCTGTCCGTACAGCTTCGCGCCCGGGCAGTCCGTGGCGAAGCCGTCGCGGTGGCCGGCGATCACATGCATCGAGACCTTGCTCCCGACGGCGAACTTCCCGCCCCCCGACACCAGGGTCACCGTGGCCTTCGGGTTCGCCCCGTACAGGCCGAGCTTCCAGGCCGTGAGCTTGGCCACCGCCTCCACGGCCTCCGCGGAGGGCGCGGTGCTCGTGTACGTGCCGAGCACCGCGATGCCCATCGAGTTGTTGTTGAAGCCGTACGTGTGGGCGCCGAGCACGGCGCGCGTGACGCCGCCGGCCCGGCCCTCGTAGATCCGCCCGCACTTGTCGACGGCGAAGTTGTAGCCGAAGTCGGCCCAGCCCAGGGACTTCACGTGGTACCGGTAGATGCTGCGGAGCACGGCGGGCGCCTCCGAGCAGCGGTAGTCGTTACCGGTCGCGGAGTGGTGGACGAAGGCGGCCTTGACCGTGTCGGTGTACTTGAAAGCCTTCTCGCGTATGGACTCGTCCGCTCCCCACCCCCGCCGGGTGACGATGCCCGGGCGGGGGCCGATGAAGGGCCGCATGGCCGGGGAGAGTTCCGGGTTGAACTGCGCGGACTCGATCTCCGTGGCCTCCTTGGAGAGCGGTTCGATCTCCGTGCCGTCCTCCGAGATCAGCCCCGTGTTCACCGCGGAGGCGGTGTCGGACGCGGCCGCCGGCTCGCCCTCGTACCGCGTCGCCCGCTCCTGGGCCTCCGGGTCGGCGCCGGGGTCGACGAGCTCCACCCGCAGGCCCGCGGGCAGCGCGGTGGGCGCCTTGTCGGTGCTCGGCTCGGGGGTCACCCGGACCTGGACGCCGTCGGAGTCGCCGACCCACAGCGGCGCCGTGCTGCCCCGGTCGGTGGAGCCGCGCTCCGGGGAGCCGGCGTCGGGGGCGTCGTCGCTGTGCACGGCGAGGTCCTGCCAGGCCGACCAGTCGCCGTCGTCCCGGCCGCGCGCCCGGACCTGGACGGTGCCGTGCAGCTCGGCGGACGGATCCCGCCAGACGACGCCGACCAGGGAGAAGGGGTGTACGTCACGGGCCGGCAGCCCTATCGCCGCGGCACCGGGCGCCCGGTCCGAGCTCTCCGCGGCGAGCGGGACGAGCGGGAGGGACTGGGTACTGCCCGGCACGGCGTCCGTGACGGAGCCGGCCAGCAGGGACGTACGGGGGGACTCCCCGGCGGTGGGGAACAGCACGAGGGACGTGAAGGCGAGGGCGGCGCAGGCGCCTATCGAGGAAACAGTCAGTGGTCGCATGACTGATCCTCCGCACAGCGGAACATAGCTGTCTATTCGGGTTATTCCGGTCGGAGTAGGCTGCCGCTGTGATGTCACCCGAAGGCCTGCTCCGCGATGCCCTGTCCACCGATCCCGCGCGACCGCTGGTCACGTACTACGACGACGCGACCGGCGAGCGGGTGGAGCTGTCGGTGGCGACGTTCGCCAACTGGGTGGCCAAGACCGCCAATCTGATCCAGGACGAGCTCGGCGCCCAGCCCGGCGACCGCCTCGCCCTGCTGCTCCCGGCGCACTGGCAGTCGGCGGTATGGGCCCTCGCGGGCTGGTCCACGGGACTGGTCGTGGCACCCGGCGGCGACCCGGCCGGCGCGGACGTGGTCGTCGCGGGCCCGGAGACCCTGGAGGCCGCGCGAGCCTGCACCGGCGACCGGGTGGCGCTGAGCCTGCGTCCGCTCGGCGGGCGCTTCCCGACCCCGCCCGAGGGGTTCCTGGACTACGCCGTCGAGGTCCCGGGCCAGGGCGACCGTTTCGACCCGTACGCCCCCGTCGACCCGCAGGCGCCGGCGCTGGCTGTCGACGGCGCGGAGTACAGCGGCGCGGAAACCGTCCGCCGGGCCCGCGAGACGGCGGCCGGGCTGGGGCTCACGCCGGGATCCCGGGTGCTCACGGGGCTGGGCTGGGAGCGCTGGGAGGGCCTCGCGGCGGGCCTGCTGGCCCCGCTGGCGGCCGGGGGGTCGGTGGTGCTGTGCCGCAACCTCGACCGGCTGACGCCCGAGCAGCTCGAGAAGCGGCGTACGGAGGAGCGGGTCACGCATACGGTGTGAGCCGCCGACTCGCGCCGCCCCCGCCCCCGGTTCATCATGATCAGATGTACGCCGGAGCTGTACGCCGCCCGCCCGCGCGTCAACGCGGCGTACAACCAAGGGCCGGTCTCGGCGGTCTGTCTTCACGAGGGGCAGCCGTCCGCGGCTGCCGACGAGTGAGGGATGAGCGCAGGTGACCGTCGACCAGCAGCCGCTGCCGCCCCGCCGGGGCGGGTCGCGGGGGCGTGTGCCGCGGTGGCTGCGCTGGGTGGTGCTCGGGCTGTCGCTGACGGTGTTACTGGTCGCGGGCCTGGGCTGGTACTTCTACCAGCGCCTCGACGGCAACCTCAGGATCGACTCCGCGACCGCGCGGGAGCTGCTGCGGTACGAGAAGGCCCGGCCGCGCCCCGCCGCCACCGGCGCCCGCAACATCCTGCTGATCGGCTCCGACGACCGCAGCCGCGGCGGGAACCGCGAGTACGGCCGTACGACCTCGGGCCAGCGCTCGGACACCGTGATCCTGCTGCACATCGCCGGCGACCGGAAGAGCGCCGTGGCGATGAGCCTGCCGCGCGACCTGATGGTGCCGATCCCGAGCTGCCGGCGGGCCGACGGCGAGCACAGCGGCAAGCAATTCAACCAGTTCAACTTCGCCTACTCCTACGGCGGCGCCGCCTGCACGATCCGGGTCGTGGAGACCATGACGGGGATCCGGGTCGACCACCACATGATCGTCGACTTCAGCGGCTTCAAGGACATGGTCGACGCGGTGGGCGGGGTCGAGGTGTGCGTACGCCGGCCGATGAACGACAAGCCGGCGAAGCTGCGGCTGAAGGCCGGACGCCAGGTGCTCGACGGCGAGCAGGCGCTGGGCTACGTGCGGGCCCGCAAGACCGTCGGCGACGGCAGCGACACCGAGCGGATGGAGCGTCAGCAGGAGTTCCTGGCGTCGCTGGTGAAGAAGGTCAAGAGCGACGGCGTGCTGCTGAACCCGCTGCGGCTGGCGCCGCTGCTGGACGCGGCGACCAAGTCGCTGACCACCGACCCGGGACTGTCCGATCTGACGGAGCTGTACGAACTCGTCCGCGGCATGCGTGACATCCCGATGGACAAGGTGCACTTCCTCACCGTCCCGCGCCGGCCGTACGAGTTGAATACGAACCGGGACGAACTGGTGCAACCCGATGCGGAGAAGCTCTTCAGGGCGCTGCGCGAGGACCGCGGGGTGCCGTTCCGTTCGGAGGAGCAGGACCGGGCGGGCGGAGCTTCCGCCGGCGGGGCGGCAGGCAAAAAACTCTTCAAGGACGGGGTGGAGATCAGGGACCGGGGTCCCCTGCGATCCGGGGATCCGACGGATGATCCCACTTATAACGGGACAACGCCGACAGACGACATCTGCCGGTAAAGAAGTGCAAGAGGGGGCAAGTTAACGGTGGGGCCGGGGTGTGAGGGGGGTCGCGGGGCAGTGGAATGTGTCACTGGCGTTTCTCGTCGCAGAAGTGGCCGGATAGTGTGAGCCGATCCGGCCGTTCCCGAGGGGACGGCCCGCAATGCAGGTAAGACCTTCAGCAGCGCCCCCGGGGGGAGGCGCACCTGGTTTCCGACGTGAGGACCGAGCGACGGTGGATACGCGAGGCCGTGGGCAGGCGGGCGAGGTGGATCCCGCCGACCAGTGGGTGTACAACCCCAACACCGGCAGCTATGAGATGCGCCTGCAGCCACCCGCGCCCCGGGGGGCCCCGCGCCAGGAGACCTCCTACGGTCACGGGACGCACGGCACGGCCCGCCCGACGGTGCCCCGTCAGCGCGAGACCGCCGCGCCGCCCGGCCCGCGCCGCCGCGGCGACACCGGCGCCCCGCCCGGCTCCCGCCGGCGCCGCCCCGAGGGGCTCCAGCCCGACGGCCCCGACGGTCCCGACCGGGACGGACCGCGCCCCAGCCGCCGCCGGGGGAAGGCACCGCAGAGCGGCAAGCGCAAGGCGCTGAAGATCACCGCGATAACGCTCGGCGTCGTGCTGGTCGCCGGCGCCGGCGGCGCGTACTACCTCTGGCAGCGGCTGAACGGCAACATCGGCAGCACCGAGGTGTACGGCGAGGACAACTCCGCCGTCACCAAGGGTCCGGTGAACATCCTGGTGATGGGCACCGACAAGCGCAGCGGCAAGGGCAACGAGTCCTACGGCGACAAGAACAGCGTCGGTCACGCGGACACGACCCTGCTCTTCCATGTCGCCGAGGACCGGTCGAACGCGACCGTGCTGAGTATCCCGCGCGACATGATAACGGACATTCCGGACTGCAAGATCAAGGATGAGGAGACCGGGGACTGGAAGACCGTCCCCGGCACCCCGGCCGACTACGGCAACTCCACCCCCCGCTTCAACGAGAGCCTCGGCCAGAGCGGCCGCGACGCCGGGTGCACCTGGAAGACCGTGGAGAAGATCACCGGTCTGCAGGTCACGCACTTCATGCTCGCGGACTTCAACGCGGTCAAGGAACTGTCCACCGCCGTCGGCGGCGTCGAGGTCTGTCTCGCCAAGCCCATCAACGACGAGAAGTCGCACCTCAACCTGCCCGCCGGTAAACACACCGTGCAGGGCGAGCAGGCGCTGGCTTTCGTCCGTACCCGCCACTCCGTCGGTTTCGGCAGCGACCTCAGCCGGATCGAGATCCAGCAGCAGTTCCTCGGCTCGCTGATCCGTGAGATGAAGTCCGGTGACACGCTCACCAACCCCAAGAAGCTCTTCAAGCTGGCGGACGCGGCGACCAAGTCGCTCACGGTGGACAGCGGCATCGACGACATCAACAGCCTGAAGAAACTGGCCCAGGACCTCGGCAAGGTCCCGCAGAAGAACATCACCTTCATCACGCTCCCCGTGCTCGACAACCCGGAGGAGCCCGAGGGCGGCAAGGCCACCGTCGTCATCGACGAGGCCAAGGCGCCGCCGGTGCTGAAGATGATGCAGGGCGACGTCTCCTTCACCGAGGTGAAGAAGAAGGAGAAGGCGGCCGCCGCGAAGAAGGCCGACCCGGCGGACGTCTCGGTCAAGGTGCAGAACGGCGGAGACGTCCCCGGCGCCGCGACGGATACGGCGGACTGGCTGCTGGACAAGGGCGTCGGCAGCGCGGAACAGGCCGGTAACGACCCCGAAAAGCCCGCGAAAACCACCCTCACGTACGCTCCCGACCAGCAGTCCCAGGCCAACACCGTGGCCGCGCTGATGGGGTTGCCGAAGAGCGCGCTGAAGAAGGACGCCGAGGCACCGGCGGGGGAGCCGATGCTGCTGACGCTGGGCGCGGACTTCACCGCCCCCGGCACCCCGATCGCGGCACCGGACAAGGTCCCGGACGGGGTCCAGCAGGCGAACGCCAACGAGCAGAAGTGCGCGAAGTGACACAGCGGACGCGCTGAACGACGTCAGATCAAGTAGCAAGCCCGTACAGGGAATTCGACCGGGAGGGTCAATGGGTCGCAGCAGCGTCCGCGGGGGCGGGGCGGGAAGACACCGCGGCGGCGGCGGCGATCGCGCGTCCGACCTGGGCTGGGACGACAGTCTCTACGAGGGGGGCGACGGCCGCAGGCTGTCCACGCCGCCCCGGCAGCGCAGCTACGTACCGGGCGATGACGACGACGAGTACGACGACTACGAGGGCGAACCGCCCCGGAAGAAACGCCGCTGGGGCCTGTGGCTCGCGGCCACGCTGGCGTTCCTGATATTCGGCACCGCGGGAGCGGGCTGGCTGTACTACCGCCACCTCAACGCGAACCTCGGCAAGAAGCCGCTCAACATCGGCACCGGCTCGCAGGTCGACAAGAAGCCCCCGAACGCAGCCGGCCAGTCCGAGCTGAACATCCTGCTGCTCGGCTCCGACGACCGCTCCTCGGAGGCGAACCAGAAGCTCGGCGGCGCGCGGGACACCGCGAACCAGAAGCCGCGCGCGGACGTGCAGATGCTGATCCACGCCTCCGCCGACCGCAGCAACATGTCCGTGGTGAGCATCCCCCGCGACACCATGGTCAACATCCCCGAGTGCCAGGACCCGGAGACCGACGAGGTCTACCCGGCGACGTACGACCGCATCAACACGAGCCTGCAGCACGGCGGTCCCGGCTGCACCGTGGCCACCTGGACCAAGATGACCGGTGTGCACATCGACCACTTCATGATGGTCGAGTTCGAGGGCGTGGTGTCCATGGCCGACGCCGTCGGCGGTGTCCCGGTGTGCGTCAACCAGAACGTCTACGACAAGAAGTCCGGCCTGAAGCTGACCGCCGGCACCCACGACGTCGTGGGCAAGCAGGCGCTGCAGTGGGTGCGTACACGCTACGCCTGGGGCAGCGACCTCGGCCGGGCCGAGGCCCAGCACATGTACCTCAACGCCATGGTGCGCGAGCTGAAGGCGGGCACCAAGCTCACCGACCCCGGCCAGCTGATGGACCTGGCGGAGGCGGCGACCAAGGCGCTCACCGTCGACCCGGACCTGGGGACCGTCAAGAAGCTGTACGACCTGGGCAACGACCTCAAGCGGGTGCCGACCGGCCGGATCACCATGAGCACGATGCCGGTGCTGCCCGACCCGAACAACCCGGACGTCACGCTGGTGGAGAACAAGCCCGAGGCGGCGAAGCTCTGGCAGCTGCTGCGGGACGACTCGGCGTTCGACGGCAAGGACAAGAAGAAGGCCAAGAAGAAGACCGCGCCCACCGGCACCGCACACCCCACGGGCGACGTCCCGGTCACGGTCTACAACGGCACCGGCTTCAACAGCGAGGGACCGGTCCCCGGACGGGCCGCGGCGGTCGTGGCCTCGCTCCAGGGCCTCGGTTACGGGCAGGCCGACACGAACTCCACGCCCCGGCCCATGGCCGACACGTCGATCACGTACGGCAGCCCCGAGGAGCAGGCCGACGCGCTCGCCCTGGCCAAGGCGATCGGCCTGCCGGACCGGGCGGTCAAGGAGGCCAAGGGCACGGAGACGGTGACCCTGGTCGTGGGCGCCGACTGGCGGACGGGGAACACGTACCCGAAGACCGCCGGATCCGAGGCGCCGGAGAAGGCCCCGGACAGCGCCGATCTGCTGAACGGCGAGGACGACGAGAAGTGCATGGAGGTGTACGCGCCCTACCGCTGGTAGGAGCGTGTACGAGGAAGGGCCGGACCCCCGCGGGGGTCCGGCCCTTCCTCGTACACGGACTCAGTCCTGGCGGACCGCCTCGCGCCGCGACGCGATCACCCGGCGCGCCAGCGAGCGCGGGCTGGTCAGAAAGCCCCAGCCCCACGACATGTGCATGGTCGCCAGCGCCACGGGGATCTGCGCCCGCGCCTTCGGCGGCAGGCCCTTCCCCGCCGGGAGCGCGCCCGCCACGATGCCGGCCACATACCCGCCCGGGATGATCCAGCCGAGCGGCGTGAGCACGGCGCCGACCACGATGCCCGCCGCGATCCCGAGGACGGCGGCCGGCGGGGCCAGATAGCGCAGATTGATCGAACCGGCGTGGTAGCGAGCCACCACGTGACGCCACTTGCCGTAGTCCTTGTACTGCTTGGCCAGCGCCTTCACGCTGGGCCGCGGCCGGTACGAGACCCGCAGCTCCGGCGAGAACCAGATCAGCCCGCCGGCCTCACGCAGCCGGTAGTTCAGCTCCCAGTCCTGGGCGCGGATGAACTCCTCGTTGTACCCGCCCTGCCGCTCCAGCGCCTCGCGCCGGAACACGCCGAGGTACACGGTCTCCGCCGGGGCCGCCGCGCCGCCGGTGTGGAAGGCGGCGTTGCCGACGCCGATCCGCGACGTCATCGCGGCGGCGACGGCCCGCTCCCAGTCGTTCTCGCCCTCGGCGTGCATCACGCCGCCGACGTTGACGGCGTCGGTCTCCGCCAGCAGCCGTACGGCGGTGGCGATGTAGCCGGGCGACAGCATGCCGTGACCGTCGACCCGCACCACGACGGGGTGCCGGGAGGCCTTGATGGCGGCGTTCAGCGCGGCGGGCGTGCGGCCGGTGGGATTCGGCACCGTATGCACGCGGGGGTCCTCGCGTACGAGCTCGGCGGCGATCTCGTCGGTACGGTCCGCGGAGGGCCCGAGCGCGATCACCACCTCCAGCTCACCCGCGTACTCCTGGCGCAGGATCGCCTCGACGGCATGCCGCAGATGACGCTCCTCGTTGAGGACGGGCATGATCACGGACACGGCGGGGGGCTGACTGTACGTACTCATATCGGGGATCACCGTACCGCGAACGGGGGAATCCGGCGTGCCGGTGCCACGCCGGGGTGCTACGGGCTGCCTACCGTGGACGGTCGTGTGCTCGGACCCGGGGAGGATTCACATGGTTACGCCCACGCGCCGCCCCGGACCCCGCTGGGGGCTGCGGATCGCCGCCCTGCTGTCGCTGGCGCTGCTGGCGGCCGGCGGGGGCGGGCACCTGCTGCTGGCCCGCGTCGGCGACGGGATCGGCCGGGTGGACGCCTTCCACGGGCTGACGGAGCGGCCGGACGACGGGAAGGGGCTGAACTTCCTGGTCGTCGGCACGGACCGGCGCGACGGGATCTCCGACACCCAGCGGGCGCGCTACCGGCTCGGCGGCGCGTCCTGCAACTGCACCGACACGATCATGCTGGTCCACGTCTCCGGCGACCGTGACCGCGCCAGCGTGGTGAGCATCCCCCGCGACTCGTACGTCGAGTTCCCCCCGCACACCAACCGCGCCTTCGGCGAGGAGAACACCAGTCACGCCGGGAAGATCAACTCCGCGTACGCGCACGGCGGCCCGCCGCTCACGGTGCGCGCGGTGGAGAAGATGACGGGCGTCCACATCGACCACTATCTGGAGATCGACTTCACCGGCTTCATGAAGACGGTCGACATGATCGGCGGCGTGGACATCTGCTCCGCCCGCCCCCTGCACGACGACTACTCGGGCCTGGACCTCCCTGCCGGCACCACCCGCCTGGGCGGCGGCCAGGCCCTGCAGTACGTCCGCGCCCGGCACGTCGACGGCACCTCCGACCTCAGCCGTATGCGCCGCCAGCAGCAGTTCCTCTCGGCGGTCCTGCACAAGATCGCGGACAGCCACACCCTCCTCAACCCGGTCCGCCTCCGCCAGGTCAGCGGCACGGTCCTGGGCTCCGTACGCGCCGACTCGGGCTTCAGCGGCGACGCGATGTTCGCCCTGGGCCGGGCGATGCGGGACTTCTCCCCCCGCTCCTCGGAATTCACGACGGTCCCGATCGGCACCCTGGACCACGAGGTCCCGGGCGTCGGCGCGACGATCCTGTGGGACAAGGAGAAGGCGGACGCCCTCTTCGCCCGCATCCGCGCGGACGAGCCCCTCAGGGTCAAGCACAAGCCGGGCCACGCGATCCCGGTGGAGATCCCCCCGAACTCGATCCGGGTCCAGGTGACGAACGGCGCGGGCGAACAGGGCCTGGGCTCCCGAGTGGACACCCGCCTGGCGAACAACGGCTTCGCCACGACAGGCACCGCCCGCAACGCCCCCACCCCGGCCACCCGCACCACCATCACGTACGACCCGAACTGGACCCGCTCGGCCCACTCCCTGAAATCAGCGATCCCCTCAGCGACCCTGGTCCCCACCCCGGGCCACGGCCCAACCCTGACCCTCACCCTGTCCCCGGACTTCGACCCCACCACAATCCGCCGAGTCCGCCCGGCGGACCCCATCCTGGACGGCGCGGAAATCTGGAGCGGCTTCGCGGCCCGCACGGGGGACGCGGTGGAGTGTGCGTAGTGGAGGGCATGTAATGGAGTGTTCAGTGGAGTGCGTGTAGAGGCGGTACGGGGTTATCCCCCAGCCCTTCCGTCGCCTAGCTGCGTCGTCGGGTGCGGTTGCGCTTCCTCCGCATTCGCTCCGGGGCGACGCGGCGCTTGAGGACGAGGCGCGCAGCGCCGACTGCCGGCCGCAGGCCGAGAGCGAGAAGAACCCCCCTCCAGCCCGGCCAGCGTTTGAGGCCGAGGCGCGCAGCGCCGACGGGGTCCGGGGCGGAGCCCCGGCAGCGCAACGCAACAGCTCAGTGCTCGTACCCCTCGGCAGCCCGCCGCTCCCGCAGCTCTTGAATAGCCCGCCGCCGAGCAAGCCGATGCGTGCGCCGAATCTCCGCCTCCTGAAACCTCCGCCGATCCCGATCCGTCTCCGGCAGAACCGGCGGCACGATCCGAGGCTTCCCCTCCCCGTCCACAGCCGCGAACACCAGATAAGCCGACCCCACCTGCGTAGCGGGAGTCGCCTCGTTCCACCGCTCGGCCATCACCCGAACCCCGATCTCCATCGAGGTCCGCCCCGTCCAATTGCACTGAGCCTTGACATGCACAAGATCCCCCACATGCACAGGCTCCAGAAAAACCATCTCGTCCATCGACGCGGTAACAGCCGGCCCCCCGGAATGCCGCCCGGCCACAGCCCCCGCCGCGTCATCGACCAACTTCATGATCACCCCACCATGCACAGTCCCGAGCAGATTGGTGTGAGCGGCGGTCATGATGCTGGACAGGGTCGTACGCGAAGCCGACGTCGGCTTCCCCTCAGGGGCAGGCTGATTCATACCCCCAGCGTATGCGCCACGCCGATCCACCCCGCATCGGGGCACAAATGCGACAGATCTGCTACGAGCCCGCCCCGATTTCGAACCTCGCTGGTCCTGGCCCCGCCCGGCAGGGCAGACTCTGCCGCATGAACGACTGGCCCGATGGGTGGACCGAAGGCAACAGGCCGCGCGGCAACCACGGCGGCGGCTACCATGCCGAACCGACGCGGACGATGCCGAACGTCCCGCCGCAGTCACGCGGCGGGTACGACGACCGGGGCGACGGCTACAGCGACGGCCGCGTCTACGGCGGCGGTGGCGGCGACCAGTACGGAGGGCCGGACACCGGCTACCGGCCACGCCCGAACTGGCGCAAACGGATCACCGTGGGCCTCGTCACGCTGATAGCCGTGCTGCTGATCGTGTCGATCAGCACGTACTTCTGGGCGGACTCCAAGCTCCGCAAGGAGGTCGACCTCAGCAAGGTCGAGGACCGCCCCGACGGCGGCTCCGGTACGAACTACCTGATCGTCGGCTCCGACAGCCGCGAGGGTATGACGAAGGACGACAAGAAGCGCCTGCACACCGGCTCCGCCGAGGGCAAGCGCACCGACTCGATGATGATCCTGCACGTCGGCGACAACGGCACCACGATGGTCAGCCTGCCGCGTGACTGGTACGTCACGATCCCGCCGTTCAAGGGCTCGGAGTCGGGCAAGCAGTACGGCTCGCAGAAGACGAAGATCAACGCCGCGTACGCCCAGGACGGCGCGACGCTGCTGGTCCGGACGGTCGAGTACAACACCGGGCTGAAGATCGACCACTACGCGGAGATCGGCTTCGGTGGCTTCGCGAACATCGTCGACGAGCTCGGCGGCGTGGAGATGTGCTTCGACAAGGCCGTCAAGGACAAGAACTCGGGCGCGGACTTCGCGAAGGGCTGCCAGGACCTGAACGGCGAGCAGGCGCTGGCGTTCGTACGTAACCGCTACAACGTCGACGGCGGCGACCTGGGCCGTACCCAGAACCAGCAGAAGCTCCTCGCTGCCCTCGCGAGCGAGGCCGCGACCCCCACGACGGTCATCAACCCCTTCAAGCTCTACCCGACGATGGGCGCCGGCCTCGACGCCCTGATCGTCGACACGGACGCCTCCCCTTTCACGGTGCTCGAGATGTTCTGGGCGATGAAGGGCGTGAACGGCGGCGACGGCAAGCGCCTGAACCTCCCGACGGTGTCCGGCGGCAACGTCCCGGGCGTCGGCTCGGTCCTCAAGTGGGACGCGCCGAAGGCGAAGAAGCTCCTGGAGCAGCTGAAGAATGACGAGCCGGTGACGGTCACCAACTGACCGCCCACCACGAGGGCCCGGTACCGCTGGTACCGGGCCCTCGTCGTATGGCGTCAGACGGTGTCGGAGCGATCGGGCTGCAGCAGGGGGACGATGGCCTCCAAGGCGTCCAGATAGCGACGGATCTCGCTGCGGGCTGAGGGGAACTTCTCGGCGGCGGCCATCGCGTACCAGCGGTTGAGCGTCAGCTGATGGTCGTCGGCCATGAGGGCGCGGATGCTGATCGGGGCCTGAGCCTCGAGATGGGCCTGAACCCGGGCGTCACGTTCCGGATCCGGCTTCATCTTGGCGCTCCCGATCTGCTCGTCGACACGGCCGAGCGCGTGCTGAAGACGAGCGGCCGCCTTGTACTGGTGGACGAGGCCGGTCTGATACTGGCCGATGAGTCGCTGAGCGCCGGGCAGGCACTTCTGGGTGATCGCTTCCCGATGGTGGTTCGCGGTCTCGAGGGCGTCGTTCATGCCCTTACCAACGATCGGATGATCCAACGGATGCGGTCGTTGTGAGCCCCTGCCTACCTGACCTCCACAAACCCCTCCACCCCCCGCCCCGCCCGCGCCCGCGGGGGAGCCGCCGCGTGACCGACGGCGACCGTGCCCATCGGGTCCCAGCCCGCCGGCAGGTCCAGGACCTCCCGGACGACGTCCCGGCAGAACATCGTCGACGACACCCACGCCGACCCCAGCCCCTCAGCCGCCAGCGCGACCAGGAAGTTCTGGACCCCCGCGCCCATCGCGACGACGAACATCTCGCGCTCCGCCGCGTTGCGGCCCGCGTCGGGGTACGTGTGGGCGCCGGACGTCTCCAGGCACGGGACCACCAGATACGGGGCCCGGTACAGGACGTCGCCGCGCTTGACCCGCTTGGCGATCGACGCCTCCGAGAATCCCGACAGCTCCCGCAGATCCCGGATCCACGCCTCCCGCATCGCGTCCAGCAGCCGCACCCGGACCTCCGCGGACTCCAGCAGCACGAACCGCCACGGCGTCGTGTGATGCGGCGCCGGCGCCGTCACCGCCGCGGCCACCGCCCGCCGGACCGCCGCGCCGTCCACCGGAGCCGCCGTGAACTCCCGTACCGTCCGCCGCTGCGTCACCGCCTCCCGGATCGCCTCCGAGGTGCCCAGCCGGAACATGTCCTGCGCCGCCTCCCGCACCAGCGCCCGCGCCCCCGCGCCGTCCTCCGGGGTCACGACGTGCGCCAGCCCGCGTACGACCGCGACCGGCAGCCCGCCCGCCTTGCCCTTCACCAGGTCACCGGCCGCCGCCAGCTCGTCGGCGGTGGCGACCACCGTCACCCCGAGCGGGTTGCCGTGCGAATCCGTGGAACCGCGCAGGTCGTCCAGCACCCGCACCCCCGCGGCGCCGATGCCGACGTCCGTCAGCCCGGAGCGCCAGGGCCGGCCGAAGGTGTCCGTGATGATCACGCCCACGTCCACCCCCAGCACCTCGCGCAGCCCGGCGCGCAGCGCGCGGGCGGAGGCGTCGGGGTCCTCGGGGAGCAGCAGCACCGTGCCGGGCTCCGTGTTGGACGCGTCGACCCCGGCCGCCGCCATCACTAGCCCCAGCCGCGTCTGGACGATCCGCGTCGGCCCCCGGCGCGCCACGACCCGTACCGCCTCGGCGTCGATCGCGGCCTCCCGGTCCGCGGCCCGGACGATCCGGCCCTCCGCCTTGCTCACGATCTTCGACGTCACGACCACGACGTCACCGTCCGCCAGCTCCGGCCCGGCCCCCGCGATGAGCTTGACCAGATCGTCGCCGGGCCGCACCTCGGGGATGCCGGGCAGCGCCCACACCCGGTACGCGGGCGCCGTCACGCGCGGACCTCCCCGGCCAGCGACAGCGCCTCGGCCGCCATCGCGGCGGCGGCGTCCCGGTCGCTCATCATCAGCGGGACGGCCCGGCAGCGGATGCCGGCCTCCTCCACCGCGTCCACATGCCCGCCGTCGACCTCGTCGACCAGCCAGCCGTCGATCAGCCCCGACCCGTAGTGCAGCGCCACGGCCGCCGCGGTGGACTCCACCCCGACCGCCGCCAGCACCTTGTCCGCCATACCCCGCACCGGCGACCCGCCCACGATGGGCGACAGCCCCACCACCGGCACCCCGGCCTCGGCGATCGCCTCCCGGATGCCGGGCACGGCCAGGATCGTGCCGATGCTCACCACCGGGTTGGACGGCGGGAAGAGGATGACGTCCGCGTCCGCGATGGCCTGCAGCACCCCGGGCGCGGGCTTCGCCGAGTCGGCGCCGACGGGGATGATCGCGTGCGCCGGGAGGCCGGCGCGGTGGCGTACCCAGTACTCCTGGAAGTGGATGGCCTTGCGCTCCCCGTCCGGCAGCTCCACCAGCACATGCGTCTCGACCCGGTCGTCGGTCATCGGCAGCAGCCGCACCCCCGGCCGCCACCGGTCGCACAGGGCCTCCGTCACCGCGCTCAGCGGGAAGCCGGCGGCGATCATCTGCGTACGCACGATGTGCGTCGCGAAGTCCCGGTCGCCGAGCCCGAACCACTCCGGCCCGACCCCGTACGCGGCGAGCTCCTCCTTCACCGCGTACGTCTCGTCCGCCCGGCCCCACCCCTGCTCCTCGTGGATGCCGCCGCCCAGGGTGTACATCACCGTGTCGAGGTCGGGGCAGACCTTGAGGCCGTGGAGATGGATGTCGTCACCGGTGTTGCCGATGACGGTGATCTCCGCGTCGGGGGCGGCCTGCTTCAGACCGCGCAGAAACCGGGCGCCACCGATACCGCCCGCCAGAACCACAATGCGTCGCATGAGGGACAGTCTTGCAGCCCGGTGTGTCACCTCCGGGTGCGGTGGTCAGGTCAGGGGGAGTCCGGCGGCGCACTGCTGTACGCGCATCGGCATCTCGGTGAGCCCGGGGAAGTACACGTGCAGGCTCACCGCCGGGCTCAGCTGGTCGTTCACGACCTCGTGGGCGTACCCCGGCGCGAACACATGCCGCGCGCCGGGCGCGAGAGAGCGCCGGCCCGCGCTCGTATGCTCGGTCAGCTCCCCCTCCAGGACGGCGTACACGCCGGACGACGGGCCGTGGTCGTGCGCCCCACTGCCCTGCCCGGGGAGCCAGCTCAGCAGCCACACCTCGTAGCCCGGGCCCGTACGCAGCCGGTGGTACCAGCGGCTGGCGGCGTCGTACCGCACCAGCGGCGCCCAGCCGGCGCGGTCCTCGGCGATCCGCCGGGCGAGCCCGGCGAACTCGGCGACCGTCGACGGATGCACGGGGGCGGGCGGGCGCAGATGGGGGCAGGCGAGCGGGTCGCCGCCGATCTGGATGTCGGTGAGCTGCGCGTAGCTGTACATCAGGGAAGGGGTCCTTGGCCTGGTGCCGTCTGCTGTCGGGGATGGCGCGCGACTCGGGGCGCGCCCGGGGGTGCTGGAGCTCAGCGGGAGCTACGACAGCACTGACAGCGGCAACACAGACGGGACATGTCGTCAAGGACAGCGGGCCCGACAGGGGCTTGTCAATCTCATGCCGCGATTGTCCGAAATCTTTCATCCGTTGGGGGGGTAGGGCGAGGCGAAAGGTTTTGTCAGCGCGTTGTACGGACAGGTGGCGCATCATCCGCGACGCCAAACGCCGTTGCCGTTCTGTGATCCCATCGTGATCAAGGTCGCATCGGCGGGCGGCCGGAAACGGCTTGATCCGTTCGTTCGTCTCTTCCTCTGTGGGGTGCCGTTCGAGGGGAGGGCTATGAAGGTGTCATGGTTTCGGCTGATATGAACACTTTCTCGGAGGGCTTGGTTCTGCAGGGTGAATAAGAGGCCCAATAGCAGATCGCGGCTTGACCCGCGGCGAGCGCCGCACTTGTAATTTCACTCGTGTCGTTCAGGCCATTTGGTAACGAAGACGTCACGGGGTAGCAAAGACCGACGAGGGGCGCACATGACCGAGCTGTTCGAGCAGGTGTTGGTCGAAGAGGCGGACGAGGAGCTCGGCTGGCAGGAGCGGGCGCTGTGCGCCCAGACCGACCCCGAGTCCTTCTTCCCGGAAAAGGGCGGTTCCACACGGGAAGCGAAGAAGGTCTGCCTCGCCTGCGAGGTCCGCTCCGAATGCCTCGAGTACGCCCTGGCGAACGACGAACGCTTCGGCATCTGGGGCGGCCTCTCGGAACGCGAACGCCGGCGCCTGAAGAAGGCGGCGCTCTAACCGCAACGCGGGGGTCCGTGCCCCGGACGGCGATGGGGGCACCCCCTGCTCGAGCGAAGCCGAGAGCTTGGGGGAGGGTGGGCACAGCGGACCGCAGCCATCCGCGCCGGACGTCACCAGCACGTACGCCCGGCGCAGCCGAAAAATACGTCCGGAACCCTGACCAGGCGTACCACCCCAAACCCCCACCCCCCAACGGGAGCCCATCACCCCCACCGGCCCCAGGCCGTTAGTGTGGGCCCCGATGTCCAGCTACGCCGCCCCAGAAAACGAGCCCGAGCCGGAACTCCCGGCCCACGTGGTGACCGCCGTCCTCGTAACCCACGACGGCGCCCGCTGGCTGCCCAAGGTGCTGGAAGGCCTGCGCACACAAACCCGCAGACCGCAGAACGTCATGGCCGCCGACACCGGCAGCGCCGACGACTGCGCCGGCCTCCTCGGCGAAGCCCTCGGCGCCGACCACGTCACCCACCTCGCCCGCCGCACCGGCTTCGGCACCGCCGTCGCGGAGGCCGCCCGCACCGCCGGTGTGCTGACGCCGGACGACCTCCCGTATCTGCGCCGCCCCAGCGGCTGGGACCCCGTGAGCCGCCAGTGGCGGGACGACGCGTACGACATGCCGGAGCTGCCCCACGGCGAGCCCGTGCAGTGGCTGTGGCTGCTGCACGACGACTCCGCGCCCGACCCGGGCGCCCTCGCCGCGCTGCTGCGCGCCGCCGACGCGAACGAGGACGCCGTCGTCGTCGGCCCCAAGCTGCGCGGCTGGTACGACAGGCGCCAGCTGCTGGAGACCGGTGTCTCCATCGCCGCGAGCGGCCGCCGCTGGACCGGCCTGGACCGCCGCGAGCAGGACCAGGGGCAGCACGACGGCACCCGTGACGTGCTGTCCGTGTCGACCGCCGGGATGCTGATCCGCCGCGACGTCTTCGATCAGCTGGGCGGCTTCGACCCGAAGCTGCCGCTGATGCGCGACGACGTCGACCTGTGCTGGCGGGTGCGCAAGGCCGGTTACCGGGTGCTGATCGCCACCGACGCCGTCATGCACCACGCCGAGGCCGCCGCCCGTGAGCGCCGCTCCATCGACTGCGCCGGCCGCGGTAAGGCGAGCCCGCACCGGGTGGACAAGGCGGGCGCCGCGTACACGCTGCTGGCCAACGCCCGCGGTGCCGCGCTGCCGTGGATCTCGTTCCGGCTGGTGCTCGGCACGCTGCTGCGTACCCTCGCGTATCTCGTCGGCAAGGTTCCCGGTCAGGCGCTGGACGAGATCACCGGTCTGACGCAGGTCGTGCTCAACCCGTTCCGGGTGCTGGCGGCCCGGCGCAGGCGCGGGCGGGGGACCGTCGACCCGGCGGAGCTCAAGCCCCTCTTTCCCGGCCGCGGTGCGACGATCCGCGCCACGTTCGAGCAGGTCACCAGCAACTTCTCCGGGCGTTCCGAGCCCGAGCTGTCCGGCGGCGGCCGGCACGGCGCGGTCGAGTCGGGGCCCGGCGGGGACGACGCCGACTATCTGGAGATCGAGCAGTTCTCGCGGCTGAAGGCCATCGCCCGCCGCCCCGGCCCGGTCCTCTTTCTCCTGCTGCTGGTCGTCTCCCTCATCGCCTGCCGCGGTCTGCTCGGGGGCGGTTCGCTGACGGGCGGCGCCATGCTGCCCGCGCCCGCCGACGTCGGCGATCTGTGGGGGCGTTATCTCAACGGCTGGCATCCCACGGGCATCGGCGGTACGCAGAGCGCGCCGCCGTATCTCGCCGTCGTCGCCGGGCTCTCGTCGCTGCTGCTGGGCTCCACGACCACCGCGCTCACCGTGCTGCTGGTCTGCTCGGTGCCGCTGGCCGGCTTCACCGCGTACTTCGCGTCCCGTCCGCTCGTCCCCTCCCGGCTGCTGCGGGCCTGGGGCAGCGTCGTGTACGCGTTCCTGCCCGCCGCCACCGGCGCGCTCGCCGCGGGCCGCATCGGCACCTGTGTGCTGGCGATCCTGCTGCCCCTCATCGCCCGCGCCGCGATCTCCGCGAGCGGGCTGACGGGCCGGCCGGGCTGGCGTCCGGCGTGGGCGTACGCGCTGATGCTGACGATCGCCACCGCGTTCACCCCGATCGTGTGGCCGATCGCCCTGGTGCTGGCCGTCGCCCTGCTGGCGTTCCGGGCGGCCACCGGGCGCGGGCTGGTCGGCGTGGTGGCGCTGCGGCAGCTGGCGGTGCTGGTGACGCCGATGGTGGTGCTGGCGCCCTGGTCGCTGGACCTGCTGACCTCGCCCGGCCGGTTCCTCGCCGAGGCCGGGATGGACTTCGGGACGCCCGCCGTCTCCGCGCTGGACCTTCTCATGCTCAGCCCCGGCGGGCGCAACGCCTCCGCGGGCTTCCTGCTCGCCGGGATCGTCGTCGCCGGTCTGGCGGCGCTGCTGCGGGCCGACCGCGCGCTGCCGATCCGCGCCGCGTGGGGTGTGGCCCTGACGGGATTCCTGTTCGCCGCGCTGTCCGCCGACGACTGGGCCGGCCCCGCCACCCTCGTCTACGGCCTCGCGCTGCTGTCCGCCGCCGTCCTCGGCGCCGACGGCGCCCGCCACCGCGTCGCCGAGCAGAGCTTCGGCTGGCGCCAGCCCGTCGCCGTCCTCGTCGCCGCCGCGTGCGGCGTCGGACCGCTGCTGCTGGCCGTCGGCTGGATGTGGCGCGGCGCCGACGGACCGCTGGAGCGCACCGACCCGGTGCAGGTCCCGGCGTTCGTCGCGGAGGAGTCCGGCACCACCGACCAGCCCCGCACCCTCGTGCTCGGCGGCACGGCGGGAGAGGTCACGTACGCCCTGGTGCGCGGCGCCGGGGCCGAGCTCGGCGACGCGGAGCTGGCGGACAGCGGACCCACGAGCGCGCAGCTGGACGCCGTGGTGGCCGGCCTGGTCGCCGGGTCCGGCGCGGACCAGACGGCCGGGCTCAGCGGGTTCGCGGTGCGCTACGTCCTCGTACGCAACGGGGCGCCCGCCGCCCGCCAGATGGGCCGGGTGCTCGACTCGACGCCCGGCATCACGCACCTGAGCGAGCAGAAGGGCGGCGCGCTGTGGCGTGTCGACCGGCCCGTGGCCCGGGTGACCATCCGCGACGAGAAGTCGCCGGAGCCCGTGCTGGTGCCCGCCGGCCCCGTCGGGGTCGGCACGGACATCGCGGCCGGGCCCGCGGGCCGGGTGCTGCGGCTCGCCGACGCGTACGACGGGGGCTGGCAGGCGGCGCTGGACGGGACGGCGCTCACCCCGACGAAGGTCGACGGCTGGGCGCAGGGCTTCGAGCTGCCCGCGGAGGGCGGCCGGCTGACCGTACGGCACGCGACGGCGTTCACCCACACCGCGTGGGTGCTGGCGCAGGCCGCGCTGCTGCTGGTGGTCGTGGTGATGGCCCTGCCCGGGCGGCGCCGCGAGATCGACGACGACCTGCCCGACGCCGTACCGGCCGGGGAGCTGCCCCCGGACGTCTCCCCGCAGCCCGTCGAGGGCGAGGGCCGCCGCGCCCGCCGGCTGCGCGCCGCGGCGGAGGCGGCACAGGCCGAGCAGGCACCGCAGACGGAGGCCGCCCCGGAGCCCGAGCCCGAGCCGTACGCGCCGGTGGGGGCCGACCCGTACGCGGCTGTCCCGCACCAGCAGAACTACGGCGAGTGGGAGACGGCCGGTTACCCGCCGCAGCAGCAGTACGGCGACCAGCAGCAGTACACCGGCGGCTACGACACGTACAACAGCGCGTCGTACGACCAGAACGGCGCGTACGGCCACAGCGGCGAGTACGAGACGGGATACGAGCCGCAGCCCGAGCCGGCCGCGACCGACACCTTCCAGGCCTTCGGCGATCGGCCGCAGCAGCGCGGCGACGGGAGCGAGCACCAGTGAACCGCACGACCCTCTCCCTCGCCGTCACCGCGGCGGCCCTCGCGGCCGTCACCGGCGTCGCCACGCTGACCGTCCCCGACGGCACGACGGACGACGCGGCCCCCGTGGCCGCCGCCCGGCTGCCCGTTGAGCGGACCACGCTGATGTGCCCCTCCCCGGGCCCGTCGGAGATCGCCTCCACCACGTACACCGCCCTCACCCCGGACGGCCAGGACGCCGGCAAGGGCACGGCGCGGCTCACGGCGGCGGACGGCACGGACGCGACGAGCACGGACACCAAAGACAAGGACAAGGCCAAGGCGAAGGACGAGAAGCCCGTCGCCGAACCGACCAAGCCGGGAAAGCCCGTCACGGCCACGACCAGCAAGACCGACGCCCCCGCCCTGATCGCCGACGCCCACGACGGCCTGGCGCCCGGCTTCACCGTCCAGCAGACGACCGTGGTCGACGCGGGCGCCGGCCGCGGCATCCTCGGCGCCCGGTGCACCGCGCCGGACACGGAGTTCTGGTTCCCCGGCGTCAGCACGAACAAGGACCGGCAGGACTACGTCTACCTGACCAACCCCGACGACACCCAGGCCGTCGTCGACGTGGCCCTGTACGGCAAGGAGGGCCTCATCCGCAACGAGGACGGCGACGACATCCCCGTCCCCGCCCACGGCTCCACCTCCGTGCTGCTGTCCACGCTCACCGAGGAACCGACCGACATCCTGACCCTGCGCGTCACCGCCCGCTCCGGCCGGGTGGGCGCCGCCGTCCTGGCCGCCGACGACAAGCTGGGCGGCGACTGGATCCAGCCCGCCGCCGACCCGGCGCCGCGCCTCGTCCTGCCCGGCATCCCCAAGGACGCCACCTCGGTCCGTCTGGTGGCCTTCGCCCCCGGCGACGCGGACGCGGAGCTCGGCATCCGCTACTCCGGGCCCACCGGCCAGATCACGCCCGCCGGGAACGAGTCGCTGACCGTCAAGAGCGGGATGACGGCGTCCGCCGACTTCGAGGGCCTGACCGCCGGCGAGGGCGGCTCCCTGATCCTCACCCCCGCCGAGGGCACCGAGGCCCCCGTCGTCGCCGGACTGCGCGTCACCCGGGGCAAGGGCGACAGCGCGGAGACGGCGTTCATCCCCGCGACCGAGGGCATCGGCGAGCGGGCGACGGCGGCGGGCAGCTGGGCGGCGGCCGAGAAGGACGAGGTGACGACGCTGTCCCTCGTCGCGCCGGACGAGGCGGTGCAGGTCAAGGTGACCTCGTCGGCCGGCAGCAAGGGCGGTACGGCGGCGGAGAAGACGTACACCGTCAAGTCCGGTACGACGCTCACCCTGACCGAACTCCCGCTGCCCGAGGGCAAGCTGACGGGCAGCCGCTTCGCGTTCACCGTCGAGAAGGTCGAGGGCGGCGAGCTGTACGCGGCGCGGATGCTGCAGCAGAAGAAGGACGGCGTACCGATGTTCACCGTCCAGACCCTGCCGGACGATCACGCCACCGTGGCGGTGCCCGAGACGCGGCAGGACATCTCGCTGGTGGGCGACTAGTCCTGCCCGTACTGCGGATCGACGGACTCCGGGGCCAGGCCCAGGAGTTCGGCGACCTGCTCGACGATGATCTCGTGCACCAGCTGCGCCCGCTCGTCGCGGCCCTTGGCGCGGATCTCCACCGGCCGGCGGTAGACGACGATGCGGTCCGGCAGCCCGTTGCGGCTGCCGGAGAGCAGCGTGCCCAGCGGCACCCCGTCCTCGTCGGCCAGGCTGATCGGCAGCGCCGGGTCGCCCGGCACGTCGAGCACGCCGAACTCCACCGACGCCAGCTGCGGCCAGCGGCGCTCGAGACGCTGCGCCGAGTCGTTCACCAGGTCGATGAACAGCTCCGCGCGACTCACGGACAGCGGCACCTGCGGGGGCGCGACGGGACCGCGCATACCGCGGCCGTGCCGGTCCCGGCGCCGGGCGCGCGGACCGGGACCACCCGCGGGCGGCGCCGGATCTGGGGTCATGGCTTGCTGCTCCATCAACCATGAGCGTAGCCCGCCGGAGACGCTGACATGCAGCTCCGCGTCAAGCGATCGTATGTCTCCGAATGACCGTACGACAGCGCTTTGGTTATCGATCGATACGGACCGTAGACCGCACTCACTCGTTCAATTGACGTCATTTGTAGGGATTGGTGACAGCTTTCATCCCCATTCCGCTCGCTGTCCGTTACGAACCACCAGGTCACCCGGCGTACGCAGGGGGCGCCCGTACCCCGTCCGGGTGCCGACACAACCGGGTGAGCCGCGGGAGAGTCGTCGCGGCCCGCTCAGGAGTGCGGTACCGTCCAACGTCGTGAGCCCCGTCCGCCGCTGTTCGCGCACTGCCTGTGGCCGCCCTGCCGTGGCCACGCTGACGTATGTTTACGCGGACTCCACGGCCGTGCTGGGGCCCCTCGCCACCTACGCCGAGCCGCACTGCTACGACCTGTGCACGGAGCACTCGGAGCGCCTCACGGCCCCCCGCGGCTGGGAGGTCGTCCGGCTCGCGATCGCCCCCGGCCCCGCCCGGCACAGCAGCGACGACCTCGAGGCCCTCGCCGACGCCGTCCGCGAGGCCGCCCGCCCGCGCCCGGCCCCCCAGGAGCCGGTCACGCCCTCCACGCGCGAGGCGGACCCGATGGAGGTCGCCCGGCGCACCCATCTGCGGGTGCTGCGGGCCCCCGACGCCTGACCCGGGACGTACCCCCGCAGCGCAGAGCGACCGAACCATCGCGTACTGTGCGAATCGAGTGCGAACCGTGTGCGGGACGACGTCCGGGAGGGCTGGGCAGTGGCCGATCTGTCGCAGATCGTGAAGGCGTACGACGTACGCGGGGTGTACCCCGACCAGCTCGACGAACACCTCGCGCATCTCTTCGGCGCCGCGTTCACCGAGGTCACCGGCGCCTCCGCGATCGTGGTCGGACACGACATGCGCCCCTCCTCCCCGGACCTCGCCGCCGCCTTCGCGCGCGGTGCCGCCGAATGCGGGGCGGACGCGACCCTCATCGGGCTGTGCTCCACCGACGAGCTGTACTTCGCCTCCGGCAGCCTCGATCTGCCCGGCGCGATGTTCACCGCCAGCCACAACCCGGCCCGGTACAACGGCATCAAGATGTGCCGCGCCGGCGCCGCGCCGGTCGGACAGGACTCCGGGCTGACGGAGATCCGCACGCTGGTCGAGCAGTGGCTCGCGGGCGGCGCACCGGCTCCCGCCGCGCGGCAGGGGAGCGTCGGTGAGCGGGACGTGCTCGGGGACTACGCGGCGCATCTGCGGTCGCTCGTCGACCTGACGTCCATCCGCCGGCTGAAGGTCGTCGTCGACGCGGGCAACGGGATGGCCGGGCACACGGTGCCGACCGTCTTCGAGGGGCTGCCGCTGGACGTGGTGCCCATGTACTTCGAGCTCGACGGCACCTTCCCCAACCACGAGGCCAACCCCCTCGACCCCAGGAACATCGTCGACCTCCAGGAGCGCGTCCGCGCCGAGGGCGCCGACCTGGGCCTGGCCTTCGACGGCGACGCCGACCGCTGCTTCGTCGTCGACGAGAACGGCGACCCGGTCTCCCCGTCCGCGATCACCGCGCTGGTCGCCGCCCGCGAGCTGGCCCGCAACGGCGGCCACGGGACGGTCATCCACAACCTGATCACCTCCTGGTCCGTGCCCGAGGTCGTCAAGGAGAACGGCGGCGAGCCGGTCCGTACCCGCGTCGGCCACTCGTTCATCAAGCAGGAGATGGCCCGCACCGGCGCGATCTTCGGCGGCGAGCACTCCGCGCACTACTACTTCCGCGACTTCTGGAACGCCGATACGGGCATGCTGGCGGCCCTGCACGTCCTTTCGGCCCTCGGCGGCCAGGACGGCCCCCTGTCGCGCCTCACGGCGGCGTACGACCGCTACGCGGCCTCCGGCGAGATCAACTCCACGGTCGACGACCAGCAGGCCCGCGCGGCGGCCGTCCGCGCCGCGTACGAGGACCGCGAGGGCGTCACGCTGGACACCCTGGACGGGCTGACGGTGACGGCGGGGGACTGGTGGTTCAACCTCCGCCCGTCGAACACCGAACCGCTGCTGCGGCTGAACGTGGAGGCACGCGACGAGGCGACGGTGGCGGCGGTACGGGACGAGGTGCTGGGGATCGTACGGGCCTGAGCGCCGCTGCGTTCTCCCGGGGTGACAACCCCCGGACCCCCAGCCGGACCTCCGCCCGCCGAGCCCCACTGCCACCCCCGCAGTAAGCTGAATCCGCCCGATCCGCACACCCCGAGAAGGGGGCGCACGCATGCCGCCCGTTGAAGCCGGTCTCCTCGAGATCCTCGCCTGCCCCGCCTGTCACGCCCCCCTGAAGGACGCGTCGACGGAGCTGATCTGCACCAGCGACACGTGCGGCCTGGCCTACCCCGTGAAGGACGGCATCCCCGTCCTCCTCGTCGACGAAGCACGCCGCCCCGAGTAGCCCGAGGGGTGCGCGGCGAGATGCTGGACGAGGCCTTCCTCGACACCCCCGACGCCCTCACGCGCGCGGACGGCCGCGGGCTGCTGCTCGCGGTCGCCGAGTCCGGCGCCCGCGTCCGTACCGCGGCCCGGGCGGCCGCCGAATCGGGGCTGACCGCGCTGCGCCCCGACGGCCGCCCCCGCTCGCTGCTGCTGGCGGGCCCCTGCCCGAGCACGTACTGCGCGGCGGATCTGCTGAGCGCCCTGCTGGGCGGCGCCTGCCAGGCCGTGGCCCTGGACGCGTACGGGGCGGACGCCGACCCGGCCGCCCTGCGCTGGACCCTGCCGGGCTGGGCGGGCCCCCAGGACCTGCTGCTGACGGTCACCGGCTACGGCCGCGAACCGGGGCTCGAGGCCCTGGTGGAGCAGGCGTACCGGCGCGGCATGTCCGTGGTGGCCGTCGCCCCCGCCGGCTCCTCCCTCACGGACACCGTCGGCACGACGCACGGCATGACCCTCCCCATGATCCAGCGCACCACCGCCGAGCCCGGCGCCGAACCGGAGGCCCCCGGCACCCTCTGGGCGATCATGACGCCGCTGCTGGCCCTCACCGACCGCCTCGGCCTGCTCACCGCCCCGCCCAAGGCCCTCGAGGAGATCGCCGACCGGCTGGACACCGTGGCCGCCCGCTGCGGGCCGGCCACCGCGACGTACGACAACCCGGCGAAGACCCTGGCCACCGAACTGGCGGAGGCGCTTCCCCTGCTGTGGTCCACGGGCCCGCTGTCCGGCGCCACCGCCCGCCATCTCGCCACCACCCTCACCGCCGTCGCCGGCCGCCCCGCGCTGGCCGCCGCCCTGCCGCACGCCCTGCAGGTCCACGGCCCGCTGCTCGCCGGCCCCCAGGCCGAGGACCCCGACGACTTCTTCCGCGACCGGGTGGACGAAGCGGAGCCGCTGCTGCCCCGGGTGGTGCTGCTGCACGACGCCGAGCCCACCGGCGCCAACCCGGCCCCCGCCGCCCGCGCGCTGGCGCACGGCCGCGGCACCCCGCTGAGCGAGATCGAACCCGCCGGGGGCGGCCCGCTGCAGATCGCCGCCGAACTGATCGCCCTCGCGGATTTCACCGCCGTTTACCTTTCCCTGGCATCGTCCGACCACTGACCTCCGCGAGCGACGAGACGGACCATGGACCGACTGACGAACACCGTGCGCCCCTACGCCTGGGGCTCCACCACCGCCATCCCCGGGCTCCTCGGCGAGGAGCCCACCGGCGGCCCCCAGGCCGAACTGTGGATGGGCGCCCACCCCGGCGCCCCCTCCCGTATCGACCGGGGCGCCGGACCCGTCTCGCTGGCCGACGTCATCGCCGCCGACCCGGTGGCCGAACTGGGCGCCCCCTGCGCCGACCGCTTCGGCCCCCGGCTGCCGTTCCTGTTCAAGGTGCTGGCCGCCGCCGAACCGCTGTCCCTCCAGGTCCACCCCGACCTGAACCAGGCGAAGGCCGGCTTCCTCGCGGAGGAGGAGGCGGGCATCGCGCTCGACGCCCCCGAGCGCATGTACAAGGACACCAACCACAAGCCCGAACTGATCTGCGCCCTCACCCTCTTCGAGGGCCTGTGCGGCTTCCGCACCCCCGCGCAGGCCGCCGACCTGCTCGAGGGCCTGAACGTCGACGGCCTCGTCCCGTACGTGGACGTCCTGCGCGCCAAGCCCGAGGCCGACGCCCTGCGCGAGGTGTTCACCGCCGTCCTCACCGCCCCCCGCGAAGCGATCGCCGCGACCGTCGGCGAGGCCGTCGCGGCGGCCACCGGACTCGCCACCGGCGACGGCCCCTTCGCCGCCGACTACGCCATGTACGCCGCCGTCGCCCGCACCTACCCCGGCGACCCCGGCATCCTCGCCGGGATGCTGATGAACCCCGTCCGCCTGCAGCCCGGCGAGGCGATGTACCTGGGCGCCGGAGTCCCGCACGCGTATCTCGACGGCGTCGGCGTGGAGATCATGGCCAACTCCGACAACGTCCTGCGCTGCGGCTTCACCCCCAAGCACATCGACGTCCCCGAACTGCTGCGCGTCGTACGCTTCGTCCCCGGCGAAACCGACGTCCTCCACGCCTCGCCGGCGGACGGCGCGTACGACACCCCGCTGGACGACTTCCGCCTCCACCGCCACGACCTGGACGCCGCCGCCCGCACCCTCGACACCGGCCGCCCGCAGATCGTCCTGTGCACGGACGGCAGCGCCGAACTGACGTCCGCCGACGGCACGCATCTGTCGCTGCGCCGCGGCGAATCGGCGTTCCTCCCGGCAGCCGGAGCACCGGTCCGCGCCACCGGCTCCGGCACCCTCTTCCGGGCCACCGTCCGCGGCTGAGAACGCGGGTCGGATTACCATTCCTTTGCCCTACTGACACAATGGCCCCCGCCGTAACGGGGCGAGCGCCCCGCGGGGAGACCACGAAGGGACAGGTCAGTCACAGATGGCTGCAGGAGGCGGAACAAAGGCGATCGTGGCGGCACTGCTCGCCAATCTCTCGATCGCGGCGGCGAAGTTCATCGCATGGGCCTTCAGCGGTTCGTCCTCGATGCTGGCGGAGGGTGTCCACTCGCTCGCCGACTCCGGCAACCAGGGCCTGCTGCTGCTCGGCGGGAAGAAGGCACAGCGCGCCGCGACGAAGGAGCACCCGTTCGGCTACGGACGCGAGCGGTACGTCTACGCCTTCCTCGTCTCCATCGTGCTGTTCTCCCTCGGCGGTCTCTTCGCCGTCTACGAGGGCTTCCACAAGGTCCAGGACCCGCACGAGATCGACCACTGGTACTGGCCGGTGGCCGTCCTGGTCTTCGCGATCGTCGCGGAGGGCATGTCGTTCCGTACGGCCGTGAAGGAGTCGAACGAGCTCCGCGGCGACCAGAGCTGGTGGGAGTTCATCCGCCGCGCCAAGGCGCCCGAGCTGCCCGTCATCCTGCTCGAGGACTTCGGCGCGCTGGTCGGCCTCGTCCTCGCCCTGTTCGGCGTCGGCATCGCGATCATCACGGGCAACGGCGTCTGGGACGGCATCGGCACCCTGTGCATCGGCGTGCTGCTGCTGATCATCGCCGCCGTACTGGCCGTCGAGACGAAGTCGCTGCTGCTCGGCGAGGGCGCGAGCGACGCGGACGTCGACGTGATCCGCAAGGCGCTGGAGGAGGGCCCCGACGTCGACGAGGTCATCCACATGAAGACGATGTACCTCGGCCCCGACGAGCTGCTCGTCGCCGCGAAGATCGCGCTGGGCGGCGAGGACACGATGGCCTCCGTCGCCCGCGCCATCGACGAGGCGGAGGCCAGGGTCCGCGCGGCCGTACCGGCCGCCCGCCTCATCTACATCGAGCCCGACATACTGCGGGCGCGTACCGCGAGCTGAGTACGAGACGGAGGGGGCCCGGCGTCGGGCCCCCTCCGTACGTCACCCGACCTCCGCGAGCACCCGCAGGATCTCCTCGTCCGTCCCGGCCCCCCGCAGCCGGGCCCGGAAGTCCGGGTTCACGAGCGTGCGGGCGAGCCGGGCGAGGATCCGCAGACGCTCGTCCCCGGCCATCGCCTCCGGCACACAGACCAGAAAGATCAGCCGGGCGGGCGTGCCGTCCACCGCCCCCCAGTCCACACCCCGCGCCGACCGGGCGAACGCCACAACCGGCTCCGTGACGGCGTCCGTCTCGGCGTGCGGGATCGCGACCTCCTCACCCAGCCCCGTCGCCCCCCGCGCCTCCCGCGCCAGCACGGCGCTCACCAGGGCGTCCCGGTCGACGACCTTCCCGGTCCCGGCCACCAGCTCCACCAGCTCCCCGATCGCGGAGTCCCGCTCCCCGGCGGCCAGCTCCCGCCGTACGGTCCGAGCCGTCAGATACCCGGAGAGCGCGGACACCGGCCCACCGCCCAGCTTCCGGATGCTGCTGATCTCCCCGGACTCGCCCCGGGAGACGGTGACGAGCTTGGTGGTCGGTGTACGGGGTGTACGGGTCGCCGCCACCGGCGGACGCACCTTCGCCTCGTACGCCTCCGCCGACTCCGACGCCGCGTCCACGGTGTGCGCCGTCCCCCGCAGCATCGTCGTCCCCGTCCCGTCCACCGCCGTCATCCCGCCGTGATGATGGGCGTCGTGCACGGCCCCCGGGTACCCCTCGTACACCGGCGCGGACCCGGCCCGCGCCACCAGCGCGTCCGCGTGCGAGATACCGCCCCCGATCCCGGCGACCAACAGCGGCTTCCCCCGGAACCGCCCCGGATCCACCTCGGTGTCCGCCGCCACGATCACCGCGTCCGCCCCCGCGACGTCCGCCTCCGTCAGCACGTTCTCCGCCCCGACGGAATCCTGCGTCTCGACCTTGATCGTGTACCCCGCCGCCCGCGCCGCCTGCTCCAGCTTCTCGGCGGCCATGTACGCCATGTACGTGTGGGCGATACCCGCCGGACAGGCGGTGACCGCCACAAGCCGCGGCTGCCGGGCGCCGGGGGAACTGGCGGGACTCGTCACGGGTCGCTCCTAGCTGGACTCATCGGATCAGCCACCCCTCCGGCCATTCTCGACGCGCCCCACCCCGCCCGCACCCCGGACACCACCCGCCGGCCGATCCCTCGAGGCACCCCTCACAGAACCGCCCGCCTGCGGTAGATTCGTAGACGCCAGACGTCGCTGCTGATGGCGGTCGGGCGGGCCCACGAGAGGCCCGCGCGAGGGAGAGAGGGCCTCCGACGGACTGAGCCGCAGGCGGGGTGACCACGTGTCCCTCGCCCCGGACGCGACCGCGCACCGCGAGTCGCAGCGGCTCAGCGACCCGACCGACACGCATGGAGCTGGAATGACAGCGTTGACGACCTCCACCACGTCCACCGGCATGGACTACAAGGTGGCTGACCTCTCCCTGGCGGCTTTCGGCCGTAAGGAGATCGAGCTGGCCGAGCACGAGATGCCCGGTCTGATGGCGATCCGCGCCGAGTACGCGCAGGCGCAGCCTCTCGCCGGGG
>NZ_WEGJ01000043.1 GCF_009604385.1 Streptomyces smaragdinus | reverse complement strand
CTGGCGTGGGTGGGCCGGGGTGGGGGTTTGGATGTGGAGCGTTTCTGCGGCGCTGCGCGCCTTGGGGGCGGGAGCGGGGGGCGGGGCGCTGCGCGCCTCGCAGTGGGGGAAGCCGCTGGCGCGGCTTCGGATGCGTAGTGGGGGTCGGCGCTGCGCGCCTCGTGATGCGGAGTGAGCGTCGGCGCTTCGCGCCGCCGGGCCGGCGACTGCGGGGGCGACTGCATGGATGCCTGTGCCCCGGCGGATTTCCCCACGGTTGGCGGGCTACAGGTGGCGGTGACCAGGGACAATCCGGTAGCCGCGTACGGAAGTAAGGGGACGTTCGACACGCCTGCGCGCGTACGGGAAACGCGCCTGGATGGACCACGACGCGGCAGTACGCGCGTAGGTGTGTCGGGCGGCCCCGACCCACTTCACGCCCACGCGCACCCCGGCAGACCAGACACCAACCCCGGAGGCCAAGACACCCACCCCCAGCCCGGCCGGCGTTTGAGGCCTCCGGCCGAAGGCCGGATGCGCGTCAGCCGACGCAACCGCCAGCCAAAGACCGAAGCACACGGCCACCGGCCGGAGGCACACCGCCGCGCGACGGAGGCCGACGCAACCGGCAGCCGAAGACCGACCCACACCGCCGCGCGACGGGTTCTTGACGGCTTCTTCATAAGACCTTCATCGCCCCGCGAATACCTTCGCCCCCGATCCCCCCAAGGGCCGAAGGCCGAGGCAAGGAGCCGAAGTTGACCCACGTACGGCGATGGACCGCCCTGGCGGCCCTCACGATGCTGGCGATGACCGGATGCGGCGGCAGCGCGGAAGACGGAGGCGACGAGGTCGCCGCCGTCAGCAGTGCGAAGCCGTCCGGCCAGGGCGAGGCGAAGACCGAGCTCGCCGAATACATAGCAGGCAAGCAGACCTGGGTCACCTGCATGCGCGAAGCCGGCGTGGACCTCCCCGACCCCGACGCCAAGGGGCAGGTCGAGATCGACATCCCGGCGAAGGAGTGGAAGGGCGACCCCAAGTACCGCACCGCGCAGGAGAAGTGCGCCGACAAGCAGCCCGCCCTCCCCGAGAGCGTAGAGAAGGCGAATCAGCCGGACCTCACCGCCGAGGAGAAGGACCGGAACCGCCGCTACGCCGCCTGCATGCAGGGCAACGGCGCCCCCGATTTCCCCGACATCGGCGAGGACGGCCGCTTCCTCGAGGAGAACTGGGACTCCTCCTCCAGCAGCGGCAAACGCGCGTCCCGTACCTGCGACAAGGAGGTCTACGGCCTCGACACCTCCACGATCGTCCCCAAGGGCTGAACCGATGGCGAAGCGAAAGACCCCCCTCCTCGTAGGCGCCGGAATCCTCCTCGTAGCCGCGATCAGCGGCATCGGCGCGATGGGCCTCGGCGGCGATGACGGCGAGGGCGCGAAGCAACAGCCCCGCACCGGCGCCACGGTCACCGTCACCAGAGGCACCCTGACCGAGAAGGCCGTCCTCGACGGCGAGCTGGGCTACGGCCCCGATGTCCCCTTCCTCGTCAAGGCCCAGGGCACCATCACCTGGCTCCCCGCCCCCGGCACCACGGTCGAGCGCGGCGAAGCCGTACTCCGCGTCGACGACCGCCCGGTCGTGCTGCTCTACGGGGCGCTCCCCGTCTACCGCGACCTGGCCGTACCCGAAGCGGCACCCGAAGAAGCCCCCGACGAGGCCCCCGACCCAACCCCCGCACCCCCCGCGGAGCTCAAAGGCATGGACGTCAAGCAGTTCGAGACGAACCTGGCCGCCCTCGGCTACACCGGCTTCACCGTCGACGACACCTACTCCGACCTCACAGCCCACGCCGTCAAGCAGTGGCAGCACGACCTCGCCCTCCCCGAAACCGGCACCGTCAAAGCAGGCGACATCCTCTACACCCCCACATCCATCCGCACAGCCACCGCCACCGCCCGCCCCGGTGCCCCCGCCGAGGGCAGCCCCCTCGGCTACACCAGCACCCGCCGCATGGTCACGATCCAGGCCCCGCCCGCCGACCTCGCCTGGGCCCACCGCGGCACCCACGTCGACGTACAACTGCCCGACGGCAAGAAAGCGACCGGCACCATCGGCACCGTAGGAAAGGAAGCCGCCGCCCCACCCGAAGGCGAGGAGAAGACCGACCCCGAAATCTCCGTCACCGTGACCTTCGACGACAAGGCAGACCTCGGCCGCATAGACGAAGGCCCCGTCACCGTCCAGTACACCCTCAAGCAGCGCGAGCACGTCCTCACCGTCCCCGTAGCCGCCCTCGTGGCCCTCGCCGAAGGCGGCCACGGCCTCGAGCTCGCCGACGGCGAAAGCTTCGTCAAAGCGACCACCGGCCTCTTCGCCGACGGAAAAGTCGAGGTCAGCGGCCCCGGCATCCACGAGGGCCTGAAGGTGAGGATCCCCGAGTGACCGTCGTCCGCCTCGAAGACGTCACCAAGACCCACCCCGGCGGCGTCACCGCCCTCGACCACGCCGACCTCACCATCGGCCACGGCGAACTCGTCTGCGTCGTAGGCCACTCCGGCTCCGGCAAGTCCACCCTCCTCCACCTCATGGGCACCCTCGACCGCCCCACCACCGGCCGCGTCACCGTCGCCGGACACCGCGTCGACAAGCTCACCGACCGCCAGATATCGGCGCTCCGCGCCCAGCACATCGGCTTCGTCTTCCAGCAGTTCCACCTCGCCGTCGGCGTCCCCCTCCTCGACACCGTCGCCGACGGCCTCCTCTACGCCGGCATCCCCCTCCGCGAACGCCGCCGCCGCGCCGAGCACGCCCTCACCCGCGTCGGCCTCGCCCACCGCCTCGACCACCTCCCCCACCAGCTCTCCGGCGGCGAACGCCAACGCGCCGCCGTCGCCCGCGCCGTCGTAGGCGAACCCGTACTCCTCCTCGCCGACGAGCCCACCGGCAACCTCGACTCAGCCTCCGGAGCCGCCGTCCTCCAGCTCCTCCACGAACTCCACGCCGGCGGCACCACCGTCGTCGTCATCACCCACGACCGCGACCTGGCCCATACCTTCAACCGCCGCGTCGAACTCCACGACGGCCGGATCGTCGCGGGAGCCACACCATGAACCTCCGCCCCGCCCGCCTCAGCCCAGCCGACCTGATCCGCCTCGGCAGTACGGGCCTACGCACCCGCCCCCTCCGGGTCTTCCTCTCCGCCCTGGGCATCGCCATCGGCGTGGCCGCCATGATCGCCGTCGTCGGCATCTCCGGCTCCGGCCGCGCCGAAATCGACCGCCGCCTCGACCGCCTCGGCACCAACCTCCTCCGCGTCGCCCCCGGCCAGGAGGCCGGCGGAAAACAGACCGCCCTCCCGGACGAAGCCATCCCAATGATCCGCCGCGTCGGCCCCGTCGAAAGGGTTGCCGCCATCGGGGTAGTCGACGACGCCCGCGTCTACCGCAACGAGCACATCCCCCAAGGCCGCACCAGCAGCCTCCAGATAGCCGCCGCCGACCCCACCCTCCTCCCGGCCGTCGGCGCCGAACTGGCCGACGGCCGCTGGCTCACGGACGCCACCGAGGAGTACCCCGCCGTCGTCCTCGGCGCGACGGCGGCCCGGCGCCTCGACGTCCACCAACCCGGCCAGCGGCTGTGGCTCGGCGGCACCTGGTTCTCCCTCGTCGGCGTCCTGCGCCCCGTAGCCCTCGCCCCCGAGCTCGACACCTCCGCCCTCGTCGGACGGCAGGCGGCCGGTACGTACCTGCGCTACGACGGCCACGCCTCCACCGTCTACGTCCGCGCCCGCGACGACCGCGTCCCCCAGGTGCGCGCCGTCCTCGCCGCCACCGCCAACCCCGCCCACCCCAGCGGCGTCGTCGTCTCCCGCCCCTCCGACGCGCTCGCCGCCCGCGAGGCCGCCGAGTCGGCGCTGACGGGGCTGCTGCTGGGCCTCGGCGGGGTCGCGCTGCTGGTCGGCGGCGTCGGGGTGGGCAACACCATGGTGATCTCCGTCCTCGAACGCCGCCCCGAGATCGGCCTGCGCCGGGCGCTCGGCGCGACGAGCGGGCAGATCCGGGGCCAGTTCGTCGCCGAGTCCCTGCTCCTGTCCGCGCTCGGCGGCCTCGCCGGTACGGTCCTGGGCACGGCGATCACCGCCGTGTACGCCACGGTACGGGGCTGGCCGACCGCCGTCCCGCCCTGGGCGGCGGCGGCCGGCTGCGGCGTCACGCTGGTGATCGGCGCGGCGGCGGGCCTGTATCCGGCGGTACGGGCGGGCCGCCTGGCCCCGACGGAGGCGCTGGCGAGTCCGTGACCGCGGGGAGCGCGACGGTGAACACCGTCCCCGTCGTGCTCCCCACCCCGATCGTCCCCCCGTGGTCCACCACGATCTGCCGCGCGATGGACAACCCCAGCCCGCTCCCCCCGGTGTCCCGCCCCCGCGCCGCGTCCGCCCGCCAGAACCGGTCGAACACGTACGGCAGATCCTCCGCCGCGATCCCCGACCCCGTGTCCGCCACCTCCACCACGGCCCGCGCCCCGTCCCGCGTCAGCCGCAGCGTCACGGTCCCCCCGGGGCCGGTGTGCCGCAGGGCGTTGGTGAGCAGGTTCCCGACCACCTGACGCAGCCGCCCCGCGTCGGCGTGCACCCGCACCGGCTCCCCGGCGGACACCTCCAGCGCGACCCCGGCGGCAGCCGCCTGCGCCGCGTACGCCCGCCGGCAGCCCTCCAGCAGCGCGTCCAGCGGTACGTCCGCCCGGTGGTACGTGAGCGCTCCCGCCTCCGCCAGCGCCAGGTCCTGCAGGTCGTCGACGATGCGCTGCTGCTGCACGGCCTCCCCGTGCAGCGAGTCCAGCAGCTCCGGCGTCGGCTCCAGCACCCCGTCCCGCAGCGCCTCCAGATACCCCCGCAGATTGGCCAGCGGCGTCCGCAGCTCGTGCGCGATGTCGCCGGTGAGCCGGCGCTGGCGTTCCTCGGCGGACTGCACGGACCCCGCCATCCGGTTGAACGCCCGCCCCAGCTCCGCGATCTCGTCCCGCCCCGACACCGGTACGCGCCGCGCCAGATCCCCCTCCCCGACGTCCCGGGCGGCGGCCGTCAGCGCCCGTACGGGGCGCAGCACGGCGCGGCTGAGCCCCAGCGCGCCGAGGATCGCCGCCAGCGCCACGCCGGCGGCGACGGCGGCCGTGGGAGCGGCGGCGAGGGTGGGTGGGGCCTCGTCGCGGACCCCGAGGGTGATCTGCAGACCGGGCGGGGCGGTCCCGGTGACGAGGTCGTCGAACGCCCGCTGGAGGCAGTCGTCGGGGCGGGGGCCGGTGGCGCAGGGCCCGAGGACGTCGAGGTCCGCCCGGATGCGGGCCGTCCCGGTGTCCGGCGTCCGGGCGCAGCCGGGGATCTTCGCGTCAGAGGTGATCACCGGCATGCCGAAGTCGCCCTCGGCGGCCGTCACCCGGGCGCCGTTCGCGGTGAGGCAGGCGGCGTACGTGGCGGTGGCGCGGTAGCCGACCAGCGCGGTGGACGTCAGCTTGGGCTTCGACTGCGGGCGCATCCCCGCCGGGAGGCGGAGCGTCGGCCGGGGGTCGACGAGGAGCGGCGGCTGCGTACTCACCGCGCGCGGTGTCCGTCCGGCGAGCGCGTCGGAGTCCGCCAGCAGCACCCCGTCCTGCGTCGCCACCCGGATCCGCTGCCCGGTGTCGCGGGCCAGCGCGGCGATCACCGGGGACACGCCCGCCCAGGTGCCGTGGGTCCAGCCGTACGCGCGCAGCTCCCCGGTGATCCGCGCGGTCTCCTGCCGCCCGGCGGTGACGGAGTCCCGGACCTGCCGGTTCACCTGGCGCAGGGTGAGCCAGGCCGTGGCGGCGGTCGCGGCCAGGGCGACGAGCGTCAGCAGGGCGAGCGCCCGCAGCCGGAAGCTCACCCGGCGATCCGGTAGCCGCGCCCGTACACCGTCTCCACGTACCCCGGGCCGCCGAGCTTGCGCCGCAGGTTCATCACATGGGCGTCCACGGTCCGCTCCAGCACGTTGCGGTCGTAGCCGAAGACCCGGTCGATGATCTGCGCCCGGGTGAAGACCCGCCCCGGCTCCTCGGCCAGCGCGGTGAGGATCGCGAACTCCTTCCCCGTCAGCGCCACCGGCTTCCCGTCCGCCCGTACCTCGAAACGCGCCGTGTCGATCTCCAGCGCCCCCACCCGCAGCACGTCCGGTACGGCCGCCCCCGCGACGGCGCCCCGCCGCAGCAGCACCCGCACGCGGGCGGTCAGCTCGCGCGGGCTGTACGGCTTCGTCAGATAGTCGTCGGCGCCCAGATCGAGGCCCAGGAGCAGATCCTCCTCGGTGGTCCGCGCGGTGAGCATCAGGATCCGTACGTCGGCGGCCTCCGCCCGCAGGATCCGCGTCACGTCCAGGCCGTCCACGCCGGGCATCATCACGTCCAGCACGAGCAGGTCGGGCCGTACGGTACGGGCCCGCTCCAGCGCCGCCCGCCCGTCCCCGACGACCTGCACCTCGTGGCCCTCACGCTCCAGGTACACCCGGATCAGCCGGGCCTGCATCGCGTCGTCCTCGGCCACCAGGATGCGTGCGCTCATCCGGACCCCCCTTCCCGCAGGGGCTCAGCGTACGGACAATCCCCATCAGGATTCGAACGAGCCCTCTCATCCGCTTCTCAGGAAAGCGGTCTAGGGTGCGCACATGAGCGACACGAGCCCCTCCGGGTGGTACCCGGACCCGCAGCGCAGCGCAGACGATCCGCCGCGTGAGCGGCGATGGGACGGAGAGGTGTGGACCGACGAGGTCCGCGCCGCGCTCCCGGCGACGTTCGCCGCGCCCCCGCCGCCCAAGCGCGAGCGCCCGCACCCGGTGCGCTGGCTGCGGGCACGCCCCTTCATCGCCGGCATCGTCCTCGGCGCCCTCGGGATGCTCGTCGTCGGCGGCGGCATCACGGCCGGCGTAGTGGCGGCATCGGACGACGACGGCGGCGGCCACCGTCCGAGCGCCTTCGACCGCCGCGCACCGGGCGGAAACAAGGACAACAGGGACAATAAAGGCAACGGCGAAAAGGGTCCGCGGGGCGAACAGCCCGGCCCCGACACCCGCGGCCAGAAGATGCCGGGCATGGAAGACGGCTTCGCCACCGACCTCGCCAGCGGCATCAAGCTCCCCGTCCCCGACGGCTGGAAGTCCCAGTCCGGCATGGGCGCCAGCATCTCCACGGGCGAGTACAAGTGCCCCACGGCCCCCGACCAGACCTGCCTGCGCGGCGGCGTGAACTCCATCCCCGCGAAGGCCCTCGAGATCAAGGCGACCACGGCGAAGGCGGTGGCCGAGGCGGACATCGAGAAGAACGCCGAGGAGTCCTACGGCACCCAGGCGTACGGCGGCATCACCTCGCACGACGAGCTGAAGGCCGAGGCCGTGAAGGTCGCCGGCCAGGACGGCTACCTGATCCGCTGGCAGGTCGTCACCAAGACCGGCGACGACGGCTACGTCCAGTCCCTGGCCTTCCCGTCCCCCGCCGACGGCAAGACCATGATCCTCGTCCGCTACGGCTTCGACATCAGCGACAAGGCCCCGAAGCTCACCGAAATGGACACGATCACCAAGGGCATCAAGGCCGCCCGCCTGATGGGCTCCGGCAAGTCGGCCTAGCCCCCGAAAACGAGCGGTGCCGGACCACCTGCCCCGGCACCGCTCGGAACCAAAGAGCCCCGAGTTGCGCCTTTATACGTGGACGACGAAGGCAATGCTCTGGGGGATCATGTCTTTCGAAGACGAATGGGCACAGCTCAAAGCAGACGCGGCGATGCACCTCGACCGCGTCCCCGACCCGGGCCCCGGACCGCCGACGCCGCAGGGCGATCTCCAGGTGAACCAGAAGGACCTCGCCGCCGTCGGCGACGTCGCCTTCCGCCTGAACCAGTCCCTGGGCAACGACGGCCTCCACGCCATGACCGGCCTGTACGGAGCCTCGTACGCGCTGAAGACCGACTTCGCCCTCGGCGCCGCCCTCGACCAGGTGGCCGAACGCTGGACCGAGCAGGTCCGCAGCCTCCAGGGCGCCTGCGCGCACATCTCCAACCACCTGGACTACACGCAGAAGGCCCACGCGGGCGACGAGTTCTACCTCTTCACCCAGTTCAGCAACATCAACACCCTGGACGACGGCTTCCGCGAGGGGGACGCCTGATGGATTACGAGGCGCTGACCTTCACCAACTTCGGCGCGTTGAACACCGCCGTCACCGAGATGACCCAGATGATCGGCAAACTGGAGAAGCTGCAGACGCAGGCCGAGACCGAGCTCGACGGAAAATCCCGAAAAGCTGCCTGGGCCGGCGTCAACGCCACCGTGACCAGGGAGTTCATCTCGAAAACCGCCCGCGAATTCGGCCAGGCCGTCACCGAGGCCACCTCGATCCGCAACATCCTGCGCGACACCCACGGCGAGCTGACCGCCGCCCAGCAGGAGCTGAAGGGCGCCGTCGAGGCGGCCCGGCAGCGCGACATCCACGTCATCGGCCTCTGCGGCGGCTGGGGCTTCCGCGTCGAGGGCCGCTCCCCGGGCGGCAGCGCCCCCGCCCCGTCCCAGGGCGAGGTCGACGGCGTGGTCACGCAGATCGAGGGAATCCTCAAGCGCGCCACCGAATCCGACACCTCCGCCGCCGAAGCCCTCAAGGGCCTCGTCAGCCTGGCGAAGACCGGCTTCAGCAGCGCCCCCGTGATCGAGGACCGCGACCACGCGGGCACCGCCGTCCAGCGGGAGAAGATCCGGCTGCAGGGCATCGAGCTCTCCGAGAAGTACCGCAAGGAGACGAAGTGGCCCTTCGAATGGGGCCCCGACGGCAAGCACCCCCGCGGCCGGGACGCCGAGTACGAGGACTACGGCGGCATCCACTGGGCGGAGCGCGATCTGCTGAAGCAGCGCCCGTGGGAGGCGCTGACGTACAAGGAGGTCTCCGAGTGGGCGCTGGCCGAGTCGCAGGCGGAGAAGGCCCGTAACCCGAACATCGACCAGAACGCCTACCGCCACTCCATCTGGCAGGCCCGCCTCACCTACGAGCTGGGCCCGGAGAGCGCCGAACGATGGGCCGACGCGCACGAGGCGTACTACCCGAAGAACGAGCTCCCCGACCACCGGGCGGACCTGGTGAACAACGTGTACGGCCGGGGACTGGGGCAGGAGACCATGGACAAGGTCCCGCCGAAGTATCTGCCGAACTACAGCGGTGGGCCGCCCGTAAGGATCAACGGCGAGGAAGTGAACCAATACATCATCGAACAGGCCCGCCAGTACGCCCAGTCCGAACGCGCCGCGACGCCCGACCACTTCGCGCCGCGATGACCCGCCGCCTCCCAGTGGCTCTGCTGGGCGTCCTGCTGCTGACGGCCGGCTGCCAGTCGGACGCCGGAAAAGCCGGGGACGACGATGTCGTGGGCGTCTGGCAGAGCAATGCCGGCGGGCGGATGGAGTTCCACGCCGACGGGACGTTCGAGGCCGTGAACATCGCCGTCAACTCGCTGTGCGTCAAGAGCCAGGACCCGTTCGAGGAGAAACGCACCGACGCCACCGGGACCTGGGAGAACGAGGGCTTCTCGGACGAGGGCCCGGGCAGCCACATGGTGATCGACTCACCCGACGGCGTCCTCCACGACTGCGAGATCTGGACCACGTTCGTGGGCGACCCGGGCACCGAGCTGTACCTCATCCACCAGGACGGCGAGGGCGAACGCTACCGCCGTACGAGCAAGACGGCGCCGTAAAAAAGGGGGGCGGCGCCAACAAAGCACCGCCCCCCGGCTCACCCCCCGTACAACCCCTCGATCTCCTTCGCGTAAGCCGCCCCCACCGCATGCCGCTTGACCTTCAGCGACGGCGTCAGCAGCCCGTTCTCCTCCGAGAATTCCCCGGGCACGATCACGAACTTCCGTATCGACTCCGCCCGCGACACCGCCTCGTTCGCGTAATCCACCGCCCGCTGCACATCCCGCCGCAGTTCAGGATCCTCCACCAGCTCCGCGACCGGCGTATCCCGAGGCCGCTTGCGCACGGCCAGCCAGTGCTCCACCGCCTCCGCCTCCAGCGTGACCAGCGCCGCGATGAACGACCGGTTGTCCCCGACGACCATGCACTGCCCCACCGGCGGCCGGCTCCGCAGCCGGTCCTCGAGCACCGCCGGGGACACGTTCTTCCCCCCGGTAGTGATCAGGATGTCCTTCTTCCGCCCGGTGATCGTCAGATACCCGTCCCCGTCCAGCGCCCCCAGATCCCCGGTGGCGAACCACCCGTCATCCAGCGCCGCCCCCGTGGCCTGCGGGTTGTGCCAGTACGACCCGAACACGATCCCGCCCTTGACCAGCACCTCCCCGTCCTCCGCGATCCGCACCGACGTCCCCGGCACAGGCTTGCCCACCGTCCCGGGCCGAGGCTCCAGCGGCGGGCTGATGGTGGCCGCCGCGGTGGTCTCCGTCAGCCCGTAACCCTCGTAGATGACGATCCCGGCGGCGTAGAAGAAGAGACTCAGCCGACGGTCAAGAGGCGACCCCCCACTGATCGCGTACCGCAGCCGCCCCCCGAGCTCCTTCCGCACCCGCCGGAACACCAGCAGGTCGTACAGTGCCCACCCCAGCCGCAGCCCGAGCCCAGGACCCCGACCGGTCCCCAGATACCGGGCCAGATGCTGCTCCGCGAACCGAACCGCGATCCCGTCCGCCCGCTGAAAGGACGCCCCCCGGCCGATCTTCTCGGCCGTGGCCCGCCCCGTGTCGTGGATCTTCTCGAAGAGGTACGGCACCCCCACCAGAAACGTCGGCCTGAACGCCCGGAACTCCGGCCGCAGCTCGTCCGGTTTGATGCTCGGCCAGTGCCCGATCTCGATCCGCGCGCTCAGACACGCGATCTGGATCGCCCGCCCCAGGATGTGCGCCAGCGGCAGGAACAGCAGCGTCGACGCCGTCTGCCCGGTCACCGCCTTGAACACCGGATGCAGCAGCTCGATGGTGTTCGCGGCCTCCGCGTACAGATTGCCGTGCGTGAGCACGACGCCCTTCGGCCGCCCCGTCGTCCCGGACGTGTAGCAGACGGTCGCGATGGTGTCGGAGGTGAGAGCCGTACGACGCTTCGTCACCTCCTCGTCCGACACCCCCGCCCCGAGCGCCTGCAGCGCGACGAGCCCGTCGCCCTCCAGCGTCCAAGTCCGGGGAGAATCGGCAGAGTTGGCCGTAGCCGCGTTCTCCGCAGTCTCCACGACCAGATGCGTAGCCCCCGAGTCCTCGAGGATCCACGCCACCTGCTCCGCCGACGACGTCGGATAAATCGGCACGGTCTGCCCCCCGGCCGCCCACACCGCGAAGTCCAGCACGCACCACTCGTACCGCGTACGGGACATCAGCCCCACCCGCCCGCCGGACTCCAGCCCCGCCGCGATCAGCCCCTTGGCCGCCGCCATGACGTCCGCCGCGAAACCGGCCGCCGTCACCGGCCGCCACGGGCCCGACGTGTTCTGCTCCTTGCGCCGGATCGCGACCCGGTCCGGCTCCTCCGCCGCGTTGGTGAACGGGATGTCGGCACAGGTCCCGGTGGCCGGCGTGGCGACGAGGGCGCCCGCGCGCACCTCGCGCACCACATCGCCCTCCCGCACCACGTCGTACGTGACACGGCTCGCCAGGTCACCGCGCTGTCTCGCGCGCTTCAAATCCTTGCGTACGCCCATCTGCCAGCTCCCGTCTAAGCCTCGAGAATCGCCGTGACGCCCTGTCCACCCGCCGCGCAGATGGAGATCAGTCCCCGCGCCGGCGCGCCCTTGGCGTGCAGCATCTTGGCCAGCGTCGCCACCAGCCGCCCGCCCGTCGCGGCGAAGGGGTGTCCGGTCGCCAGCGACGACCCGTTGACGTTCAGCCGCGCCCGGTCGACGGTCCCGAGGGGGGCGTCGAGGCCGAGGCGGTCCTTGCAGAAGTCGGCGCTCTCCCACGCGGCCAGCGTCGCCAGCACCTGGGAGGCGAACGCCTCGTGGATCTCGTAGAAGTCCAGGTCCCCCAGTCCGATCCCGGCGTCGTCGAGCAGCTTCGGCACCGCGTACGCGGGCGCCGTGAGCAGCCCGTCCGGTCCCTCGACGTAGTCGACGGCGGCGCTGCGGGAGAAGCTGACGTACGCCAGCACGGGCAGCCCCCGCTCCGCCGCCCACTCCTCGCTCGCCAGCAGCACCGTCGAGGCGCCGTCCGTCAGCGGCGTGGAGTTGCCGGCGGTCATCGTGGCGCCCTCGCCCTTGCCGAAGACCGGCTTGAGGCGGGCCAGCTTCTCCGCCGTCGAGTCGGGGCGCAGGTTCTGGTCCCGGGTCAGGCCCCGGTACGGGGTGAGGAGGTCGGCGAAGAAGTCCGCCTCGTACGCCGCCGCCAGGCGCTGGTGGCTGGTCGCCGCCAGCTCGTCCTGCGCCTCGCGGGAGATCCGCCACTCCTTCGCCGTGCGCGCCGCGTGCTCGCCCATCGACAGGCCCGTCCGGGGCTCGGCGTTGCGCGGGATGTCGGGGACGACGTGCCGGGGGCGCACCTTGGCGAGGGCCTTGATCCGGCCGCCGGTGGTCTTGGCGCGGCGGGCCTCGAGCAGTAGCTTGCGCAGGTCGTCGTTCACGCCGAGGGGTGCGTCGCTCGCGGTGTCCACGCCGCCGGCGATCCCGGCGTCGATCTGGCCGAGGGCGATCTTGTTGGCCACGAGGATCACCGCCTCGAGCCCCGTGCCGCACGCCTGCTGGAGGTCGTACGCCGGGGTGCGGTGGTCCAGGGCGCTGCCCAGGACCGTCTCGCGGGCGAGGTTCCAGTCGCGGGCGTGCTTCAGGACGGCGCCGGCGACGAACTCGCCGAGCTGCGCGCCCTGGAGGTGGAACCGTTCGACGAGCCCTTGCAGCGCGGCACTCAGCATGTCCTGGTTGGAGGCCGTGGCGTACGGGCCGTCCGCGCGGGCGAACGGGATGCGGTTGCCGCCTATCACCGCGACGCGGCGGGGTCCTGCGGTGTTCATGTGACTCCTCGGGCGCCTTGTTCCTTGTGATCCTGAGCCGCTAACTTTACTCTTCAGTAGACTTACTCATCCGTTAAGGGGATTGCAATGGCCGATCGCTACCAGAAGTTCACGGCGAGCGGACCGGGGGGCTTTCTGGCCAAGCGGCTCGGCCTCCCGCGCCCGGAGCCCCTGCGCCGCCACCGCCCCGGTGACCCGGCCGTTCCCGGTCCGGTCGTGCTGGGCGGAGCGCCGGAGGGACGGCTGCTGAAGCCGGTACGGGCCGTCCTGGACGCGTGCGGCGCCACGCCGGGGGAGTCGGACCGTCCGCACGCGCTCGTCTTCGACGCGACGGGGATCACGACGAGCGCGGGGCTGCGGGAGCTGTACGACTTCTTCCACGGCCGGATCCGCTCGGTCGCCCCCTGCGGGCGGGTGATCGTGCTGGGTACGCCGCCCGAACTCGCCGGTACCGTCGCGGAGACGACGGCGCAGCGGGCGATCGAGGGCTTCGTACGGTCGGTCGGCAAGGAGCTGCGGCGGGGTGCGACCGCGCATCTGCTGCTGGTCGCGCCGGGGGCGGAGGGGTCGGTCGAGTCGTCGCTGCGCTTCGCGCTGTCGCCGCGGTCGGCGTACGTGTCGGGGCAGGCGGTACGGATCACCGGCACGTCCGCGGACGCGCCCGCCGACTGGGAGCGCCCGCTGGCCGGGCGTACGGCGCTGGTGACGGGGGCGTCGCGGGGGATCGGGGCGGTCGTCGCGGAGACGCTGCACCGGGACGGGGCATCGGTGACCGTGCTCGACGTGCCCGCGCAGTCGGGGGATCTGGCGGCGGTGGCGGTACGGGTGGACGGGCGGGCGCTGGAGCTCGACATCACGGCGCCGGACGCGGGGGAGCGGCTGGCGGCCCACTTCGGGGAGGGCGGGCTGGACATCGTCGTCCACAACGCGGGGATCACCCGGGACAAGACGCTGGGGCGGATGGACGAGAGCCGCTGGGACGCGGTGATCGCGGTGAACCTGACGTCGGTCGAGACCCTGACGGAGTCCTTGCTGGCGAAGGGGATTCTCGCGGACAACGCCCGGGTGATCTGCACGTCGTCGATCAGCGGCATCGCGGGCAACGTCGGCCAGACGAACTACTCCGCGAGCAAGGCCGGCCTCATCGGCTACGTCCAGTCCCTGGCCCCGTCCCTCACGGACCGCGGCATCACACTGAACGCGGTGGCCCCCGGCTTCATCGAGACGCAGATGACGGCGGCCGTCCCCCTCTTCATCCGCGAGGCGGGCCGCCGTATGACGTCCCTGAAGCAGGGCGGCCAGCCGGTGGACGTGGCGGAGACGGTGGCGTACTTCGCGTCGCCCGGCAGCGGGGCGATCACGGGCCAGGTGCTCCGCGTCTGCGGCCAGGGCCTGCTGGGGGCGTGAGGCGCATGCAGACGCTGCCGAAACCCCCGGGCCTGGCGGGCTCGTACGTCAAGGCGGTCCTCCCGCGCCGCCGCCCCCCGGGGGCGACGCTCCCGACGGAGGTCTTGCGCCTGGCGCCGACGCTCCCGTCGGAGGACCACGTCCGCCGCTACGCGAAGGTCTGCGGCTACTCAGAGGCCCCCGCCCACCTCCCGCCCCTCTACCCCCACATCGCGGCGTTCCCCCTGGCGATGCGCCTGATGACGTCCCCGGCCTTCCCGTACCCGGTCCTGGGAATGGTCCACCTCTCGAACCGCATCGACCACATCCGCCCGATAACCGCCACAGAACCCCTGACGTACGAGGTCTGGACGGAAAACCTCCGCCCCCACCCGAAGGGCAAAGCGTTCGACGTCCGCTCCCGAGCCCTCTCGAACGACACCCCGGTCTGGGACGAAACGTCCACATACCTGGCCAGAGGCAAGGGCGAAGGCACCACACCCCCCTGGCCGACCCGCGACTTCACCACCCCATCCCTGACGGAAACCTGGCAAGTCACGCAATCCACAATCCGCACCTACGCCGCAACCTCAGGCGACCGCAACCCAATCCACCTCCACCCCCTGACAGCCCGCCTCTTCGGCTTCCCCCGCTCAATAGCCCACGGCATGTGGACAAAGGCCCGCTCCCTGGCATCCCTGTCCTCAGCGGCCCTACTCCCGGACGCCTACACAGCCACCACAGACTTCCGAGCCCCGGTCCTCCTCCCAGCAACCCCAGAGTTCCGAGCGGCCAGCACTTCCGAAGGCACAGCCTTCGCCCTCCGCCGCCCAAACGATGAAAAGGAACACCTCAGGGGCTTGATCACGCCCCTGGAGCCCTGAAAGCAACGCCCGGGGTCCCAAAAAGCCGAGGACCCCGGGCAATTACCTCAGTGCCCCCGCTTGACCCACTCCTCCAGCTGCGGAGCCTCCGCACCGACCGTCGTCGACTCCCCGTGCCCCGTCAGCACCTCCGTCTCCGGCGGCAGCGTCAGCAGCCGGTCCCGGATCGAGTCGATGATCGTCGGGAAGTCGGAGAACGACCGCCCCGTAGCCCCCGGCCCGCCCTGGAACAGGGTGTCCCCGGTGAAGACCGTCCCCAAGGCCGGGGCGTGGAGGCACACCGCCCCCGGTGCGTGTCCCGGCGTGTGGATGACGTGGAGCGGGGTCACCGCCTCGATGATCTGCCCGTCCTCCAGCCACCCGTCCGGGTCCCGCTCCGGGTGCGTCTGGCGCCACAGCGGGAGGTCGTCCCGGTGCAGCAGGATCGCCGCCCCCGTGCGCGCCGCCAGGGCCGGGGCCGCGTCGATGTGGTCGTTGTGGGCGTGCGTGCAGATGATCGCCGTCAGCCGGCGGTCGCCCACCGCCGCCGCGATCGCGTCCGCGTCATGGGCGGCGTCGATGACGACCGCCTCCGCGTCGTCCCCGACGATCCACACGTTGTTGTCGACGTCCCACGTCCCCCCGTCCAGGCTGAACTGCCCCGACGTGACGAGCCGGTTGATACGAGCGGCGCCCATCAGAGGATCACGACCGACCGCAGCACGTCCCCGTGATGCATCCGCTCGAAGGCCGCCTCGACATCCCCCAGCCCGATCGTCTCGGTGACGAACTTGTCCAGCGGCAGCCGCCCCTGCAGATGCAGGTCGACGAGCATCGGGAAGTCCCGCGACGGCAGGCAGTCCCCGTACCACGACGACTTCAGCGACCCGCCCCGCCCGAAGACGTCGATCAGCGGCAGCTCGAGCTTCATCTCCGGCGTCGGTACGCCGACGAGGACCACGGTCCCCGCCAGATCCCGCGCGTAGAAGGCCTGCGCGTACGTGGCCGGATGTCCGACGGCCTCGATGGCGACGTCGACACCGAAGGTGTCCGTCAGCTCCCGGATCGCCTTGACGGGGTCGGTGGTCTTGGAGTTCACCGTATGGGTGGCGCCCATCCCGAGGGCGGTCTCCAGCTTACGATCATCGATATCCACCGCGATGATCTTCGAAGCCCCCGCCAGCCGCGCCCCCGCGATGGCCGCGTCCCCGACGCCCCCGCACCCGATGACGGCGACGGAGTCCCCCCGCCCGACCTGCCCGGTGTTGATGGCGGCCCCGATCCCGGCCATGACCCCGCACCCGAGCAGCCCCGCCACGGCCGGCGACACGGACGGATCCACCTTGGTGCACTGCCCCGCATGGACGAGCGTCTTCTCCGCGAACGCCCCGATCCCCAGCGCCGGACTCAGCTCGGTCCCATCGGTGAGCGTCATCTTCTGCTTCGCGTTGTGCGTGTTGAAGCAGTACCACGGCCGCCCCCGCAGACAGGCCCGGCACTGCCCGCAAACGGCCCGCCAGTTCAGTACGACGAAATCCCCGGGCGCCACATCCGTGACCCCGTCCCCCACAGCCTCGACGACCCCAGCCGCCTCATGCCCCAGCAGAAACGGAAACTCATCGTTGATCCCGCCCTGCTTGTAATGCAGATCCGTATGACACACCCCACAGGCCTGGATCTTCACCACGGCCTCCCCGGGCCCGGGATCCGGCACCACGATGGTCTCGACCCGAACGGCCTCGTTCTTACCCGGAGCGATGACGCCCCGTACTTCCTGCGCCATGGCGAAAAGCCCTTCCTCGACGGCTGCGGCAGCGGCCGGCGACACCGAAGCGATCATCGCCGACCGAACCCCTGACCACCGTATTACGCAGGACGGACCCGCTCAGGCACCCTCACCGGAAGGCGGTGTCCACACTTCCCCCCGCAGGGCGCTCCGCATCCCGATCCACACCATGTTCATCAGCCGCAGCGTCACCCGCTCCGGCGACTCCCCCGGATGCCGCTCCATCCAGTCCGTCAGCGAATCCGCCGCCCCCACCAGCGCGTGCGCCACGAACTCCGCCTCCTCCGAGGCGCCACCCGGAGAGCTCGACGCCACCAGCCCCGTCACCGCCGCCATCACCGACGACCGCTGCCGCGTCACCTCAGCCGCGACCTCCCCGCCCACCTCCGGCGCCTGCCGGTAGAGCACGACCCACCCGTCCCGATGCCCCGCGACGAACGTGAAGAACGCCGTCAGCCCCGCCCACAGCTGGGCCTCCGCACCGTGCCCCTCGCGGGCCGCGCCCTGGAACTCCTCCGTCAGGCGCTCGCCCTCGCGCCGGATGCACGCGATGAACAGCCCCTCCTTCGAGCCGAAGTACAGATACACCATCGGCTTGGAGATCCCCGCCAGGTCGGCGATCTCGTCGACGACCGCCGCGTGGTACCCGCGCTTGGAGAACACCTGCATACCGGCATCGATGATCTGCTGCTCCCGCACCTGCCGGGGCAACCTGCGCCTGACCTTCTCACTCACGCTTGCCAGCCTAACCGCCGAGCCGCTAATTTGACCCCAGAGTAAGTTTACTGCGCGGTAAGGACCCAGGGAAGGGCACCCAGATGACGGACCAGCAGAGCGCCGCCAAGACACTCGCGGACCTCGACTTCGCGACCGTCTCCCCGGAGGAGTTCGCGAGGATCGTGAAGAAGCTCTCCGACAAGGAGATCACCGAGATAGCCCGCGACGAGCCCCTCCGTGCCCGCGTCATCGCCGAGATCTTCGGCCGCATGGGCCGCCAGTTCCGCTCCGACATGGCCGGCTCCCTCAAGGCCCTGATCCGCTGGAAGATCACCGGCGACACCGAGATCGTCTACGAGACCGACCTCGACCACGGCGACATCAAGGTCACCGAGGGCCGCACCAACGCCGACCCCCGCACCACCCTCGTCATGAACGACGCCGCTTTCCTCAAGCTGACCTCCGGCAACGGCAACCCGGTCACGATGTTCATGACCCGCAAGCTCAAGGTCGCCGGCGACGTCGGCTTCGCCGCCGGCCTCACCCGCTACTTCGACATCCCCAAGGCCTGAGGGAGGCACCGGACCATGGCTTTCGGATTCGACCTCACCGAGGAGCAGGCGGACCTGCGCGACTGGGTGCACGGCTTCGCCAAGGACGTCGTACGCCCCGCCGCCGCCGAATGGGACGAGCGCGAGGAGACCCCCTGGCCCGTCATCCAGGAGGCCGCGAAGATCGGCCTGTACGGCTTCGAGTCCCTCGCCGACCTCTTCGGCGACCCCAGCGGCATCTCCCTCCAGCTGGCGAACGAGGAGCTCTTCTGGGGCGACGCCGGCATCGGCATGGCCCTCTTCGGCACCTCCCTGGCCGTCGCCGGCATCTTCGCCGCCGGCACCCCCGACCAGCTCGCCGACTGGGTCCCCGAGTGCTTCGGCGACGAGAACGACCCCAAGGTCGCCGCCTTCTGCGTCTCCGAGCCGCAGGCCGGCTCGGACGTCTCCGCGATGCGCACCCGCGCCCGCTACGACGAGGCGAAGGACGAGTGGGTGATCAACGGCCAGAAGGCATGGATCACCAACGGCGGCATCGCCAACATCCACGTCGTCGTCGCCTCCGTCGACCCGGACCTCGGCGCCCGCGGCCAGGCGGCGTTCATCGTCCCCCCGAACACCCCCGGCCTGGCCGGCAACAAGAAGATCAAGAAGCTGGGCCTGCGCGCCTCCCACACCGCCGACGTCTTCCTCGACGACGTCCGCGTCCCCGGCAGCTGCCTCCTGGGCGGAAAGGACCGCCTGGACCGCCGCCTCGCCCGCGCCCGCGAGGGCACGACGGCCAAGGGCCAGGCCGCCATGGCCACCTTCGAGGTCTCCCGCCCCACCGTCGGCGCCCAGGCGCTGGGCATCGCACGGGCGGCGTACGAGTACGCCCTGGAGTACGCGGGCGACCGCGAGGCGTTCGGCCGCCCCATCGTCGACAACCAGGCCATCGCCTTCGCCCTGGCGGACACCCGCACGGAGATCGAGGCGGTGCGCCTGCTGATCTGGCAGGCGGCATGGATGGCCCGTAACGACAAGACCTTCGACGCCGCGCAGGGCTCGATGGCCAAACTCCGCGCCGGCGAACTGGCCGTGGCCGCCACGGAGAAGGCGATCCAGATTCTGGGCGGCGCGGGTTACAGCCGCGAACACCCGGTGGAGCGAATGTACCGGGACGCAAAGATCTACACGATCTTCGAGGGCACCAGCGAAATCCAGCGCCTGGTGATCTCCCGAGCAATAACGGGCCGCCACATCCGCTGACCGGCAACCCGGCAACCCGGCAACCCGGCAAACCGGTGAACCGGTGAACGGTGAACGGTGAACGGTGAACGAAAGAGCGTCGGCCTGGGGTGCCCCCGTTGAAACGGTAACGGGCGGCTGCGGGTGGGATTCCCCCCGCGCCGAAGGCGCGGGCAGGCCGACGCGCTCACCGTCACCCCCGGCAAAGGCCCCAGCATAGGCCCCGGCCCCAGCCGCACTGCAGTCGCCCGGGACCGGAAACCACGAGTCCGGAGGACTTACCCCCCGTCGTACGGAACGCCACCCTGAGCCCGATCCCGCAACTCAAGCGCCCGCAGCACAGCCTCCAACGCGAACCGACTCTCCGCCTCGGCCATCTCATGCCCGAACAACTGATCAGTAACCCGCAGCCGATACCGAATCGTCTGCGGATGCACACGCAACTGCTCAGCCATCTGCACCGCAGTCCCCCGAGTGGTGAGCCACACCTGCAGCGTCTCCGAGATCCGCTCCCGCCGCCCCGGCGTAAGCCCCGCCAGCGGCGCCAGCCGCCGCCCGGCGATCTGCTCCACCAGCGCCGGATCGGCCATCAGCCACAGCGTGAGCAGATGATCCTCACACCGCACCAGCGGCCCGTCCTGGACGATCCCGGTCTCCACGAGCCGCAGCACCCGCCGCGCCCACCGCAGCCCATCGGCCGCCTCGTGCAGCGGCAGGGTCAGCCCCACCGCGGCCGGCGGATGCGACACCGCGTCCCGCAGCGCGGCGAACCGCTCCTCGCCGACCTCACCGGGCACCAGCGCGTACGGCTGCGGCCCGGCCGTGTCGACCAGCACGTCCGGCCCCAGCCCCGCGGGCAGCGGCCCGTCCCCGCGCAGGGCGACCGCCGTCGCCTCGGCGGGCAGCGGCCACTCGGCCCGTTCGGCCAGCGCCTCGATCGCGCCGGTCGTCACGGCGGTGCCGGTGACCAGCAGCCGCAGCAGCCGACGCCGTGCCGTGTCCCGTTCCTCGGCGTTCCCGGCGACGGCCTCCTGGTATCCCTCGCGGGCCAGGACCGACAGCTCGTCGATGTACGCGAACAGCGCGTCCGCGAACACGATCATCACCTGCGAGGAGATACGGTGCCGCTGCCCGATCTTCATGGCCCGGCGCCAGGCGACCCGGCCGCCGATGCGATACGCGGCCTGCAGGGAGTCCAGACTCCGTCCCTCGAGCGCCTCGAACTTGCCGAGCCGCCGGTGGACCTCGTCGAATTGTGCCGTGGTCGCCCGGGGGGCGGCGACCCGTTCGGCGAAGCCGTCCAGGGACCGCTCCACCCCCGTCCTCAGGACCCGGTCATAGACGGACCCCCTCGCGTGCGCGTACTCGGGAAGCGCTCGGCGGATCTCATGGGTGATCTCCTTGAAGAGGCTCGGCAGTTCGGGCCGGATCACCGCGGCTAGCTGTTGCGGTAATTCGGGCCGCTCGGCGAGCGGTGGTATACGTGCTGCCGATTGCATACAACAACCCCTCACGTCACCGGCAGGGTACGGCCGGCAGCTTGGCGTGTTTGATGGCTGCGGCGCCGGCTGGTGTGGGGGAGGTGACCGGCGGACCGCAGGGCGTGACCTGGAACACACGTTACGTCGTTAACATAGAACAAATGGCGTATGCACGCACAGGCTGCGGAACGCGCTTTCCTGAACAGGTTTGACAAACTGCGCGGTAGGGTACGTCCCGTGCCCCGCCGCCCGGGCATGTCTCAGCCCGGGCCGGCCGCGCCCGCGGCCCGCTTGCCGGGGTCCGTGCCGTCGTCCGCCCCGTCCGCGCCCTCCCGCAGGCGCAGTGCCCGCAGCGCCACCTCGATGGCGAACCGCCGGTCCGGTTCCTGCAGCCGGTTCCCGAAGCTGTGCCCGAGGTTGCGCAGCCGGTAGCGCACGGTCTGCGGATGCACCCCGAGATCCTCCGCGACCGCCGCCGCCGTCCCCCGGGTGGTGAGCCACACCCGCAGCGTCTCGAGCATCCGCCCCTGCCGTACGGGCGTCAGCCCGTCCAGCGGCGCCAGTTCCTGCCGTGCCAGCACCTCCACCAGCGCCGGGTCCGAGAGCAGCAGCAGCGTGACGAGATGCCGCTCGGCCCGCAGCAGCGGTTCCGCCTCGATCAGCCCGGTCCGGGCCAGCTCCAGCAACTGCCGTGCCCAGCGCAGCGAATCGTCTGTCTCCGCCAGCGGTACGGTCAGCCCGGCCGCCGTCGGCCGCCCCTGAGCCGCCTCCAGCAGCATGCGCTGCCGCGCGTCGTCCAGCGGGCCGGGGACGAGCAGATGGGGCTGCGTGCCCTCCTCCTCGGCCAGTACGTCGGTGTCCAGCGCCGCCCGGTCCAGCCCCATCCCCGGCGTCAGCGCCACCGGCGTGGCCTCCTCGGGCAGCGCCCACCCCGATTCGTCCGCCAGATCCACCACCGCCGGATGGCCGGGCGTCGAGCCCCCCGCGACGACGAGCCGCAGCAGCCGGCGGCGCAGCGCGCCCTGCTCCTCGCCGGGGGTGGACAGCGCCTCCAGATAGCTGCGGTGGCACAGCACCTCGATCTCGTCGATGTACGCGAAGACGGCGTCCGCGAACATCGCGATCAGCGCGGGCGCGATCTGGTAGCGGGCGGCGACCGTACGCGCCCGGCGCAGGGCCACCCGCGCGCCGGTCCGCAGGGCGGTGCGCAGCACCTGGAAGTCCCGCCCCTCGAACGCCTCGAACCGGCCGAGCCGGCGGCAGACCTCGTCGCGCAGCGCCAGGGCCGTGCCGGGGTGGGCGACCTCGTCGACGAAGACGGAGAGGCTTTGGCCCACGCCGTCCTGCACCATCCGCCCGTACGGACCGGCCAGCAGATGCCCGTACTCCGGCACCACCCGGCCGATCTCCCGGGAGATGTCCGCGATCAGACTGGGTAACTCCGGCCGCATGACGGCCGCGAGCTCCTGGGGCAGGGGCTCGGGCGGCTGGCTGAGCCCGGAGGGTTCTGTGACCGGCATTCGGCGTCTCCTCCCGCCGCGCTGCTCTCGTCGCGCGGAGGGGCATGGGCGGTGCCCGGCGAAGGGGCCGAGGGGGCGGCCCGGGGGGCGGCGGCGGGGCACCGGGGTCGCGCCGCCCACGCGCAGCATGGACCGCCGGGGGCGGGAGCAGCAGGCGGACGGCGAGGATTTCGCACCGGGCCACAAAGCGCGCGGGGGGAAACGCTCAGCGGGTGACAAGAAAAGGGTGTGGGGTGTGGTCGCTGTCGGGTGATGGTGTGAAGGTGTTGCGCGTCATCGGTGGCGCCCGTAGCGTCCCGCCCGCCGGGTGGTGGGCGGCCGGCCCGCCGGTGATCGAGTCGAGGGAGGTGCCCGGACGGATGTCGGATTGCTCATCAAGTTACAAAAAAGAACGGCCGGACGCGCACTTCCTTAACGCAATTTACCCAACGGTAAGAATTGCCGGACTTTCTCTGAAACCTCTCTTGCGTGCTGGGTTACCGGTACGTAACGTCCTGTGCTGCAAGGTGCTCCTACCGGGAATGCAGCCCAACGGCGCCACAACACCAGTGGTGATCGCGGATGTCGCCCGCGCATCCGAGCAAGGGGGCTGTGATCCAGTGTACTTCCACTCACGGCGGGCTCAAGAGGAGAAGAGGAGAAACCCCCTATGAGCAAGTTCGCAAAGCGCACGGCGTTCGTCGGTGCGGCTCTGATCGCGGCGGCGGGTATGACCGTGTCGTCGGCGTCGGCTACGGCGGCGAGTCACCCGTATGTCGTTACCGGCGGCGGGGCGTACACGGCCACGGCAACCGGTCCCACGCTCGCCGTTCCGAACGCGACCCTTATATGCGACAGCGCGACGGCCTCTGGCTCCGTCAACGGTGGTTCGGCTGTGAACAACCCCCTTGCGACGATCACCAGCCTCGCGTTCCTCAACTGTTCGGTGTCCGGGATCCGCTTCGGCGTGACGATCTCGGGCCTGCCCTACACGCTGAATGGTGACCACACCGACACCGTGAACGGCGTAAGCACTGGCACGGTTAACGGCGCCATCCACGCCGAGATCGTGGACACGGACACGGGCGGCATGCTGTGCAGCGCGACGTTCGTGGGCACCACGATCGACGGGGCGTACGACAACAACTCGAACCAGCTGAACGTCCTCGGCGGCGGTGACCTGCACGCCTCGGCAGCTAACTGCCTCGGCTTCATCAACACGGGCGACCACGCCGACTTCGAGGGCGAATTCGTCCTCAACCACGCGGTCACGGTCAACCACTGAGCACGGAGCAATCCGAACCATCAGCAGGGTGCCCGGGCCACCGGGCACCCTGCGCCCCCTCACAGCCCCACCGAGCCGTACCCAGTACAACAACGCGGGCGGGAGCCGTAGGCTCCGTGGTCCGTCGGAGGAGTAGCGGAGAATGGACAGACGCCGCACGACGCGTGTCGCATCCGTGGGAGCGATTGCGCTCCTCTGCGGACTGCTTCCCCTGGCCGAGTCGGCCGCGCAGGAACGCAGGGCAGAGACGAGCGCCGCGTACAGCTGCGCGTTCCCGTCCGGGCCGCAGGACGTGTCTGCGGTGGTTACTGCCGACTTTCCGACCACGGGCGCCGTGGACAAGCCGATGCAGCCCCGCAACATCTCCGTGGCAGTATCACTCCCGAGTGACCTGCTGAGCGCTCTGCCAGGCGGCGATGCTCCCGGACTCACTGCCGCCGCCGAGTTGAAGGTCCAGGTGGAGCAGGGCAAGCAGACGGCTGTCGCTCCCTGGGCCGGCCTCACGGCGAAGCCCGTGTCGCAGGCCGACGAGAAGACCACGCTCCTGGAGTTCACCGGTGAGGTGCCCACCGTCACCGTGACCTCTCCCGGGACGGTGGGGTTCAGCGCCGGGCATCTTGATCTCGTGCTGACGCCCGGTGCGGTGGAGGGCGGGGCCGAGGCGTCATCGATCGCCTGTGACCTTGCTCCCCTTGAGTCCGGGTTGCTCGCGGCAGTAACCGTGCCGGGCGAAGTCGTCGATGAAGATGCCCCCTCGGACGCGCCCAAGAGTCCAACCGCGCAGCCCCAGGACGATCAGAAGAGAACCCAGGACGACGCGGCCGGTCCGGGAATTACAGCGACTGCGGACCCCGTGACCATACAGCCGTGTCCGACCGACAGGCCCACGATTGACTGGGACCCGTCGTTCTTCCCACCGCCGATTCCAGGGAATGTGATATCGGACAATCCCCTGGGCGGGGTGTACCAGTGCGCCTACATCCTTGGAATCGCGAACGCGGCCAAGCTGGGATCCGCGACCATGCTCAACAATCCAGCAGGGGTCGTACCCGCGCAAATACTGAGCAATGTCCAGTTCTCTGGCCGGGAGCAACGCGGAAAGGCCCAGCTAAATCTTCCGGATTCCACCTCCACCAACCTGACGTTCGGATTCATGCCGGTCACCGCTACCGTTGAGTTCAACGTGGGGCCGACTACCTTCTATGCCAGAGATGAGAAGAGCTCGGGGGTTCCCACCTACATACGGATGCGCATGAACCAGACCATGCGGATCAAGGATGTCCGGATCAATGGCGTTGTCTATGACGTAGGCAATGAGTGTCGTTCCGGCCCTATGCGGGTGGATGTGACGGGATTCGACTCCAACCGCGACCCCGAACCCCCGGAGTACACGGTCTTTCAGGGGGGTACCCTCCGGAGTTCCGTTACGATCCCGCCCTTCTCCGGCTGTGCCCACGGAAGCGAGGATCTGAACGATCTGCTGACGGCTACATTGTCGGGTCCCGGTAACTACATCGAACTGCGGCAGGGCTGGCTCTGCATACCAGCCACATGTTTCATCCTGCCTCAGGTGAAGCCGACGCTCCCCCAGTAGTGCCGGACAGTATCGCTCACCCGAATCCCCCGGCCGCGGCACCGCACCTTCGTGGTCAGTACCGCGGCCGGGTTGTGTTCCATCGCGCAACGCCGTCCATTCAGTGTGTGTACGAACCAATCTCGGGAGACACCAGATGAAGCGAATGCGAGCCACCCTGACGGGCCGTGGAAGAGCCGTGGTCCGCGCCATGATGGGCGTGTGCGCCGCCGCCGGACTCGTCGTCCTCGGCGCCGGGCCCGCGTCGGCCGCCCCCGTCCCGCTCGACTATCCGATCACCGGCGTCACGCATCTGGCCGGCACGGACTCGGACCTGAACCTCGGTCCCGGCACGCTGAAAATGAACGTCGACCTGAACGCCGGGACCATAACCGGCAACACGATCATTCCGCCGGCCACCGGCTCGTTCAAGACCTTTGACCTCCTCCCGGTCACCGCGACGACCGAGTTCGTCGAGACGGAGCCCACGACCGGGACCATCAGCACCACCGGCCAGGTCAACACGACCTCGAAGATCAAGCTGCGGATCACCTCCCTCAAGATCCTCGGCATCCCCCAGCTCATCGGCCCGTGGTGTGAGACCGAGGTCCCGGCGACCATCAACCTTCAGTCGCAGCCCGGCTTCAGCCCCTTCCTGGGCGGCGACATGGCAGGCACATACACCATCCCGAAGTTCGAGCACTGCCTCCTGCTGACCCCGGTCATCAACCTGCTGATCCCGAGTGACGGCAACACCATCTCGCTGACGCTGGGCAGGGCACAGGCGGGCAGTTGACCACCTCGGCTGACCCGAGCGCCTGACACAGGGCCGTGCACCGCGCGCACCACCGTGCCCGCGCGATGCACGGCCCGTTCGGCTGTGCGCAGGGCGGCGTTCCGGCCGGTGGTCGGGACTCCGGGGCTTACGTTGTATGTGCTGCGAGGGCTCGGCGTTCGCGTACCGCGTCGCGGAGGGCAGCCACCCGGGCGGCGAAGTTCGCGGTTTGCGTGGATGGGTCGGTGACGTGAGCCGGGGCGACCCCGGCGCAACTGGCGCACAGGCCCGTGTGCTGGTTGCGGGGGAGTGGGTCGCGGCATTCGGCGCACTCCGGCAGTGGGGCGGCGGGATCGCGGTGGGCACGGGGTGCGGGCAGCTTGTCGCGGAGGCGGTGGGCCAGGAAGCCGCGGGGGTGGTTCACGCGTTCCGGCAGTCCTGAGGTCAGTGCGTGGAGCATCACCAGCCGCGAGCAGCCGCGTTCCAGCCAGGGGATCACGAGGGGCGCCAGGGTGAGGGTCTCGCGCGGCGAGAGGGTCAGCTTCGGTTCGGCGGCGGTGATGTGGGCGAGTATCGCCGCCGCTTCGGTGATCTGCGGGTCGGCTTCGGGCGCGGGTCCGGCTTTGGGCTGCGCTGCGGCCCCGGGGTCCGGGAGGGCTTCGGGCTCTGGGGCGTCGCCGGGATCAGCGGGCTCATCGTGGGCCGGGGGCGGATCTTCCGCGTGCGCGGCGACCGCGCCCGCCCCCCGGGGGGTTGGTACATCTTCCCCGGTATTTCTTCCCGAAGGGAACGCTCCCGGGTTCGGGCCTGCCGGTTCACCGCTTCCCGGGGGCATGGGAAGCGGCGAACCGGCAGGGATGGGTGTATCGGTGACGTACGTCCAGCAGCGGATGCGTCCGGTGTCCGGATCGCGCGTCGTACGGCGGTGGTAGTAGCCGGCCTCGATCAGCTCGTCCAGCGCCTTGGAGATGTTCCGCCGGCCGACCTTGGGGTGCTTGTCGGCGAGGGTGCGGGCGTCCTCGCGGCTGCCGTCGGGCAGGGAGAGCAGGTACACCAGGATGCCTCGGGCCGTGAAGCTGAGGCGTGGGTCCCTGAGGACCTCGTCGCGGAGGACGGTGTAGTGGCGCGTGGGCGCGCTAAGGTGGATGCGCATCGAAGGTCTCGCTTCGGTGTCCGGCCCCGGGGTGTTGCTAGCACCGCCGGGGTCACTTACGTGACGTTATGGCTGCGGAGCGTATCCGCCCGATCGCTCTACGTCTAACTGGGCGCCATCGGACGGTACTTGGTGTATAAGCAGGGCACATTCTTTGTGAGACGCCGTGAGGCCCGTCGCATGTAGGAGCGGCCTCAAACCGCCCGGGTGATCGGACAGCTGAGGCCGCTTGGCGCGTGAGCGAAGTTGCTCAATCCCGGATACGGGCCACGAACGCGGACCAGGCTTCACGGGTGAAGGTGAGGTGGGGACCCGTGGGGTTCTTCGAGTCGCGGACGTGGACGTGGGTGGGGGCCGTGGCTATCTCGACGCACTGGCCCCCTTCGCTGTCGCTATAGCTGCTCTTGATCCAGGCTGTCGGCTCGGTGCGTGTGGACTCGCTCATGTCTCTCCCAAGATCTTTTCGATGTGGGACAGCGATTCGTGCGGAGTCAATGCCTGGGCCCGGATGAGCCCGTACCTTGCCTCCATCTCACGGACCCTGTCCGGTTCGGTGATGACCCGGCTGACTGCCTGCACCTCTACGTACCCCATCCTGCGGTGGCCTTGAGTGTCGAGCAAGGTCATGGGTCCAGCCAGTCCGGCGTGATCCGTGCAGTTGGTCGGCATCACCTGGATCTCCACGTTCCGTTGCTGCCCCACCAGAAGCAGCTGTTCGAGCTGCCCCTTCAACACGTCTCGTCCGCCGATGGGGCGGTGGAGCAGTACTTCCTCCATGACGAAGCTCATCAAAGGTGCGGGCTTGCGATGAAGGATCTTCTGGCGTGCCAGACGTGTCGCAATTCGCTGTTCGAGGGTCGCTTCATCCAGTACCGGACGACGGGTGTTGAGTACGGCTCTGGCGTACTCCTCCGTCTGCAGCAGTCCATTAGCGACCCGCGAATCGTAGGCGTGGAGCTCGAGCGCTTCGGCCTCCAGCTTCGCGAAGTCCCGAAAGAACGCTGGGTACCGGGCCTGCTCGACCCCGTCCTTGGCCGCGATGAGTAACCCGCCCGCCCCCAGCACCTCATCCGCGCGGTCGATGAACTCGGGCTGCGGGATCCGCCGCCCCTGCTCGATCGACGCGATCAACTCCGCGCTGTACCCGAGCAGCTCGGCCAGCTCCGCCCGGCTCAGCCCCGCCCGCTCGCGGCACAGCTTGAGCTGCCGCCCGAAGCCCCGCAGAAACGCGGCGCCGTCATCCCGTTGCCGTGTGATGGTCGTCATCGCCAGTACCTCCCACCGATGGGAACGTGCCCGGCACAAGTTACGGACCGTGAGATGACCCCGACCCCGATACGACTGAAATACCACCCGAATGTGCGCGTACCGACGCGTACGGACCTCGTACATACAACGCCGGGTACGCTGCCCTTTCCTGGCCCACCGCCCTCACCAGCAGAAATGCTGACGGCCATGGACCTCACGCACCACACACCGGCACCACCCCGACCGGTGCCCCCCACCCGCGACTTCGAGATGTGCTTCACCTCGACCCCACGCGGCGCCCGCCTGGCCCGCCTCCTCGCCGCCCAGCGCCTCGACAGCTGGGGCATCCCGTACGACACCCCCGCCTCGACATCGGCCACGGCGGTGGTCGCGGAACTCGCGTCGAACGCCATCACCCACGCCCTCGTCCCTGGCCGCGACTTCCGCCTCCGCCTCCTGCTCCTCCCCAACACAATCCGCATCGAACTCACGGACACCCACCCGGAGTGGCTCCCACCCACCCCCTCTCCAGCCCCCCTATCGGAATCGGGCCGCGGCCTCACCCTGGTCGCCTACCACGCCACCCGCTGGGGCGTGACGCCGTGCGTACCCACCGGGAAGATGGTCTGGGCGGATTGTGCACTGCCGGGGTGATGGTGATTCGGGGCTCCGGCCGACGAGGTCAGGGGGTGATCAGCTCACCGGGAGTGCTGATCGGAATTCGGGTCCGGCTGAGGACGGTTGGGGCAAGGGGTGAGTGCGCTCTCGGCGACAGCCAAGCGGATTATGCGGCGAGATTTGTGCAATGTGGGCTTACCTCGGAACTGGAAGGGGCTGCGGTCGGCGACGGAGAGATCGCGCGGTGCCGAGCTCAATTTTTTGCAGATCTGCGACGGCCGCACCGCAGGACGGCATGGGCGGAATGTGTGATACCGCTGACAAGATGACGCGCGGAAACGTGGATAATTGCTCACCCTTCGATAATTTGAGGGGAATCGATCGGATGCGCGCGACGTCGTGTGCTGTGTTAGCAGCCGTGGCGTGCACGGATATTGTGGACCTCGGTGTAAATGTGTATGGTGCATGGGGTGATGTGCTGACGGAGCGTGTAATCGATATGCGGAACCAGTTGAGGAGTTGGATCGTGCGAAATGTGTCTCGGTGCTTTACTTCGGCACTGTTCTCGCTGGTCACGGCGCTGGGATTGGCGGTGACACCAGCCCAGGCGGTGGGGCCAGTCCAGACGTCGGAAAGGCTGTTTATGTCTGGCCCGAACGCAATAATAACTTGTGAGCTCGGCGCCTACTTTACCGGTGATCTTTCGACGCTGACTCCACACGTCGATATCTGTCGGATGAGCGGTCTTGAGTTTGGCGTGAATTTCGGCGGATATCCCTGGCAGTTCGTTGCTCAAGGAGAGGGCATCCCCGCGTCGGGAGAGATTGTCGGTGCCATTCAGATATTCGCGATTTCCGAACCATCTATCTGCACGTTTAGTGTCGATGGTGCCGAGATCTCGGCCGCCTATGATCCGGAGCTCCATGGGTTGCATCTGCTGGATGAGGGCGATCTTGTGGTGACGGTCGCGGACTGTGTCGGCCTCTTCAACGCGGGTGACCCCCTCACCCTCTCCGGCTTCATGCCGATCCTGCCGTAGTTCCGGCCCAATCCCGTCCCCACCCGCCCGTACACACGCACTGTGCGTTCCGCACGCCGCCGGGCCTGGTGGGGACGCGTCGTTCCGGAGCCCGGAGCCGGGCCAGGTGGACCCCCTGCCGGAATCGGGCCGCGGCCTCATCTTGGTCGCCCACTACGCCACGCGCTGGGGCGTGACACCGTGCGCACCCATCGGGAAGATGGTCTGGGCGGATTGCGCTCTGCCGGGGCGGTGAGGGGGCGGTATGGGCGAGGCTGAGTTCGGACCGGGGTCCGGGGAGTATCCGGCTGCCGGAGGTCCGTCTGCGGGCAGGAGCGGCGCCACGTGCGTCAACTCGGCGGGGGATGTGGCGGGGTACACGATTCCGGGGCGCGGCCTGCTGCCGGTCCTGTGGCGCGGTGGGGTCTCGGCCGTGTTACTGGCTCAGGTTCCCGACAGCATCCATGGTGCGGTCACCGTGATCAACGACGCCGGCGAATGCGCCGGTACGGACCAGACCGGGGAACACCCGTCCATGCCCGTGCGCTGGTCGGCGTCAGGGGCGGTCGTCGTGATGGAGACGCTGCCCGGCGGCCTCAGCATCGTAAGCGGTATCAACGCGGGTGGTGTCACCGTGGGTTCGTGCTTTACGGAGGAGGGGACGCCGGGGGCCGTGCGATGGGACCGTGGCGGCGAGGTCACTGCTCTCGGGCTGCCGGACAGCCACGTGGTCTCCCTCGCGTGCGACATCAACGATGCCGGCGTGATCGTGGGTAACGCCGGCCCGGCCGACCTCATGGGCAAGGCCGTGCGCTGGAACGCCGATGGGACGATTACCGAACTGCCCATGCCCGAGGATGCCGAGAACGCGGTCGCGATGGCGATCAACAACGCGGGCGTCATCGTAGGTGAGGCAACGTCCGGCCGGCTGCTCGCCGAAAGCGGCTCCGACCCGGGGCAAGCCGTGCGCTGGAACACCGACGGTACGGTGACCCGGCTGCCGACCCTGGGCGGAGACCACGCGGCGGCCCAGGACATCAACGACAGCGGCGTGGTGGTGGGCAGCGCCCGTCGCGCGGACGGTTCGGTGCGGGCGGTGCGCTGGTCGGCCGAGGGGGAGGTCGTGGACCTCGGGGTCTTGGCCGGCGACGTGAAGAGCCGCGCGGAAGCGGTGAACAACGCGGGCGTCGTGGTCGGCGAGTCCATCAACGCGAACGACGAAACGCACGCGGTGCTGTGGCAGCCGGACGGAACCATGGTGGCCCTCGGCCAGCTGCCGCCCCGGCGCCCTGACCCGAGCTGACCGGCGATCAGCGCACCGGGAGCACGGAGAACTTCCCGCTGACCTTGAACACCAGCGGCACGCCGTCGATCGCCTGCGGCGACTCGGGCACATCGGCGAGGGAGAGCACGTACACGTGAATCGCGAAGTTCTCACCCTGCCCGGAGGCGTCGGTCACGCTGTCGTCAAACGCACCGATCCCCGTCCCCTGCACCGACCGATACCGCTCCCGGATGACGTCCCGATTCCGCTCGACGACCTCCTTCGCCCGGTTGTACGACACACCACGGGCCGGAGCCGGGGATTCCGAAGGCGGTGTCGCCTCCACCGCCGGAGAGTTCGAGGGCGGTGTTGTCTCCGCCGCCGGAGAGGGAGTCTCGGCGGCCTCGGGCTGACCGCTCTCCGCACCCTGCTGCCCTTGATCCCCGCAGGCGGCAAGCGCACCTCCGACAACAGCCAACACGACTAATCGACGCGAGACACCCGACATGAACTCACCTCGGAAGCTCCCCGGGCCGACACCTCCATCGGCCCCTTGGCCGGACCCTGACACACCCACGCGGACGGGACAAGACATCCGAGACCACCGAGGACGTCACGCCCGGTACGGATCCGCCAGCCGCAGCATCCGGTTTGCTGTCGGGGTGTAGGAGCGGTGGCTCGAAGGCGCAATGTCGCAATCATTGCGACATTCGGACGTGGAGCCGTCGTTGCTTCCTGATGGGCGGGTGGCATCAGGAGCAGCATGAGATACCCGTCACTGTCGCTCCCGCTCCACCGAACAGTGCCGCCGTACAGTGAATGATTCGTCACTCTAGGTTGCGTAAGTTCAGTTATCATAACTGGACCTATGTAAGTTGAGAGGTGATGGGCATGGCGCTGCCCCGGCCGTCCGAGATGTTCGATCGCGAGCGGGAGTGGTCCGCCCTCGGTGCGTTCGCTGGTGACACCCGGCCTGGCGCGGCGCTCGGCATCGTGTCCGGGCGGCGGCGGCAGGGGAAGACCTTTCTGCTCCGGGCTCTGTGCCAGGCGACCGGGGGCTTCTACTTCGCCGCCGACGAAGCGGCCGACGCGGAGTCGTTGCGGCGGCTCGGGGCCGCGCTCGGGGAGTATCTCGGGACGCCGACGACGCTGGTGCCGCAGGACTGGCATGAGGCGGTCGATGCGCTGTTGGCTCTCGGGCGTGAGCGACCCGTGCCTGTGGTGATCGACGAGTTTCCCTACCTCGCTCGGGTCAACACCCAGTTGCCTTCAATCGTGCAGAACGCTCTCGCGCCGCTGCGCGCGGAGCGCGACGAGAGCCGTAGCCGACTGCTGCTTTGCGGATCCGCCATGTCCTTCATGGGGCGGCTGCTGGGAGGAAACGCGCCCTTGCGGGGGCGGGCGAGCCTCGAACTCGTCGTGCCGACGCTGGATCACCGGCTGGCGGCCGAGTTCTGGGGGATCGATGATCCGGTGACCGCCCTCAAGGTCAACGCCATCGTCGGCGGCACTCCGGCGTATCGCCGCGAGTTCGTCCGCGACGACGTGCCCGCCGGACCGGACGACTTCGACCCGTGGGTGCTGCGGACGGTGTTGAGTCCGACGAGCCCGCTCTTCCGTGAGGCGCGCTATCTCCTGGCGGACGAGCCGGAGATAAAGGACGCGGGCCTCTATCACTCGGTCCTGGCCGCGATCGCCTCGGGGAACGCGAGCCGAGGCGGGATCGCCTCGTACCTCGGGCGCAAGTCCGGTGATCTGGCGCATCCGCTGACGGTCCTCGAGGACTGCGGACTGGTCGTGCGTGAGCCGGATGTGTTCCGGGACAACCGGACCGCGTACCGGATCGCGGAGCCGCTGGTGACCTTCTATCACGCGGTGATGCGTCCGATCTGGTCGGATCTGGAGCACTCGAGGGACGCCGGCCGGTTGTGGGAGCGCAGCCGCTCGCGCTTCGAGAGCGGCGTCATGGGGCCGCACTTCGAGCAGGTCTGCCGGTACTGGACGCGCTTCACGGCACCTCCCGAACTCCTCGGGGACTATCCGAACCGGGTCGGTTCCGGAGCGGTCAACGACCCATCGAACAAGACCAGTCACCAGCTCGACGTGGTGGCGTTCGGCCTGGAGGACGGAGGGCGCAGCCCGCTGCTCGCCATCGGGGAGGCGAAGTGGCAGGAGGTGATGGGCACGGCGCATCTGGACCGGCTTCGCCGCGTCCGCGCTCTCCTCGCGGGGCAGGGTCGCTACGGGGCGGAGACGGCGAAGCTGGTCTGCTACAGCGGCGCGGGGTTCAGCGAGGCGCTGCGACGGGAGGCGGCGGAGGGCACGGACGTCGTACTGGTGGGGGCGGACGCGCTCTACCGGTGAGGGGTGGGGCGTAGGTTGGTGCGCCTGGAAGGGGCGGCGCGCACCCGTCATCCTCCACCCGGAGCGCCGCTGCACCCCTATCACCGCAAGACTTACTTATCGACAAAGCGGCACCCTCACCTCACTTGTCCCGCGTGATCGGCGGGCGAAAATTGCTCACCCGGTTATAGAAACCACCTCCCTGCCGCTCGCCCGTCGACAAGAAAAATCCCCCCTTCGCGCCCTCGCGATTTTTCTCGGAAACGAGTATTGCGCAGCGAGTTACCCGTGCGTAGCGTCCCCTTCGCGGAGCGCTCACCGGAGTTGCTTCCTCCACCGCAATCCCAGATGTCGCCGCCGGGCGTCGGCGACTGGTGTACGCGGATTCGGACTGTCTGGAATCGCCCCCCAAGGCCTGGAGGTCGGCCGTGCGCGCAAGGTGTCGGGGTTCGGATCGGCGGCAGGCCGTGGTCGTTCGGGGGCGACGCGCGGGGTCCGCGCAGGTCGGCCCGGCCGGGCTGCTGGTCGGGGCCGGGGTTGTTCGGGGCCGGGGGCCGGGGCGCCCCCGGAATACGCGGTATCGGGAATCGCTCACGGAAGGACAAGGTCGTGATGGCGGTTTGTCACATGGTGACAAGGAATCCGGCGGGCCGGTTTCGGTGGCGATCACCTGTGCTGAGCTATGGCCGCAATTCGACGGCGACTGCGAAGTGGGGGGTGTGACATGGGCGTCGAGGTGAAGGTCGAGGGCCTCAGCATGGCGTTCGGCCGGCAGCAGGTGTGGGAGGACGTCTCGCTCACCTTGCCCGCCGGTGAGGTGAGCGTGATGCTCGGACCTTCCGGCACCGGCAAGACGGTGTTCCTGAAGTCGCTCGTCGGACTGCTCAAGCCCCAGCGGGGCACCGTGCACGTCGACGGCTGCAACATGGTCAGGGACCGCGAGCGGGACGTCTTCGAGGCCCGGAAGATGTTCGGGCTGATGTTCCAGGACGGCGCGCTGTTCGGGTCGATGACCCTCTTCGACAACATCGCCTTCCCGCTGCGCGAGCACACCCGCAAGAAGGAGCGGGAGATCCGCGACATCGTGATGGAGCGGATGGAGCTCGTCGGCCTGGTCGGCGCGGAGGACAAGCTCCCCGGCGAGATCTCCGGCGGTATGCGTAAACGCGCCGGCCTCGCGCGGGCGCTGGTGCTCGACCCGCAGATCATCCTGTGCGACGAGCCCGACTCGGGCCTGGACCCGGTCCGTACGGCCCTGCTGTCGCAGCTGCTCATCGACGTGAACACGCAGATCGACGCGACGATGCTCATCGTCACCCACAACATCGACATCGCGTCCACCGTCCCCGACAACATGGGGATGCTCTACCGGCGTTCGCTGGTCACGTTCGGCCCCCGCGAGGCGCTGCTGACCAGCGAGGAGCCGGTCGTCGCGCAGTTCCTCAACGGCAGCCCGCACGGCCCCATCGGGATGACCGAGGAGAAGGACTCCGCGACGCTCGACGCCGAGCTGGCGATGGGCAACGGCCTGGACTTCCAGACCCGCGAGATCGTCCCGCAGCTCGAACCCTCGCCAGGTCTGCCGCCGCGCGCGGCCGTGCACCGGCGCCGGGAGCGCGTACTGGGGATGCTGGCCACCCTGCCCCACGCCGCGCGGGAGGCCATCCTCGCGACGATGCCGGGGCACACGCACCCCACACCGCCGCCCGCCGCTCCCGACGCGGAGACCCTGGCCATGGAGCCGCTGCGGGTCGATCCGAGCACCTGGAGCCCGAGACCGGAGGGCCAGGCATGACGACCCTGATCCCGCCCCCGCCGCCGGGCGGGCCGCCCGGCGACCCGGCGGATGACGGCGAGACGACGACGCGGAAGCAGACCGGCGAGCGGCGGCCCGTACCCGGCCTGGGCTGGCTCCGGCAGACCGGGGCGCTGTTCTCGCTGTCGCTGTCCGTGCTGCGGATGATCTTCAAGCGGCCGTTCCAGTTCCGCGAGTTCATCGAGCAGTTCTGGTTCATCGCCAGCGTGACGATCCTCCCGGCGGCCCTGGTCTCCATCCCGTTCGGCGCGGTGATCGCCCTCCAGGTCGGCTCCCTCACCGAGCAGTTCGGCGCCCAGTCCTTCACCGGCGGCGCGAGCGTGCTGGCGGTGATCCAGCAGGCATCGCCGCTGATCGTGGCGCTGCTGATCTCCGGCGCCGGCGGCTCCGCGATCTGCGCCGACCTCGGGTCGCGGAAGATCCGCGAGGAGCTGGACGCGATGGAGGTCATGGGCGTCTCACCCGTGCAGCGCCTCGTCGTACCGCGGGTGCTGGCCGTGATGGGCGTGGCCGTCCTGCTCAACGGGCTGGTGTCCGTCGTCGGCACCCTCGGCGGCTACTTCTTCAACGTGATCATGCAGGGCGGCACGCCGGGCGCGTATCTCTCCAGCTTCTCGGCCCTCGCCCAGCTGCCCGACCTCTACATCAGCGAGATCAAGGCACTGATCTTCGGCTTCATCGCCGGCATCGTCGCCGCGTACCGGGGTCTGAACCCGCGCGGCGGCCCCAAGGGCGTGGGTGACGCGGTGAACCAGTCCGTGGTCATCACGTTCCTGCTGCTCTTCCTGGTCAACGTGATCCTCACGGGGATCTACCTCGAGCTCGTCCCGGCGAAGGGAAGCTGACGATGGCGCTTCTCGACCGCAAGCCCACCCCGGCCCCGGACCCGGAGTCCGGCCCGCCCGTCCCCGCGAAGCCGCAGCGGCCCCCGCTCCTCGACCGCTATCTCGGCTGGCTCGACGCGGCCGGCGACCAGCTGCTGTTCTATGTCCGCGCCCTGCTGTGGATCCCGCGCACCTTCCGCCGCTACATGAAGGAAGTGATGCGGCTGCTGTCGGAGGTCGCCTTCGGCAGCGGCGGTCTCGGCGTGATCGGCGGCACCATCGGCGTGATGTTCGCTATGACGCTGTTCACCGGCACCGTCGTCGGCCTCCAGGGCTACGCGGCGCTCGACCAGATCGGCACCGCGGCGTTCACCGGCTTCGTCTCCGCGTACTTCAACACCCGTGAGATCTCCCCGCTGGTGGCGGGCCTCGCGCTCTCCGCGACCGTCGGCGCCGGGTTCACCGCGCAGCTCGGCGCGATGCGGATCAACGAGGAGATCGACGCGCTGGAGTCGATGGCGGTGCGCTCCATGCCGTACCTCGTCTCGACCCGCATCATCGCCGGCGTCGTGGCGATCATCCCGCTGTACGGGATCGGGCTGCTCAGCTCCTTCCTGGCCTCGCGCACCGTGACGGTCGTCTTCAACGGCCAGTCCACCGGTACGTACGACCACTACTTCAATCTGTTCCTGTCGCCCACGGACGTGCTGCTGTCGATCGTCAAAGTGCTGATCTTCAGCGTGATGGTGATCCTCGCGCACTGCTACTACGGCTTCCGCGCCACCGGCGGTCCCGCCGGCGTGGGTGTGGCCGTGGGTCGCTCGGTGCGTACCGCGATCGTGCTGATCGCGGTCACCGACTTCTTCCTCAGCCTGGCGATCTGGGGCACCACGACGACCGTGAAGGTGGCCGGATGAGTACGCACACGCTCGGCCGCCGGGCCGCCGGACTGGTGTTCCTGCTGGTGCTGGCAGTGCTGGTCTGGCTGTCGGTGGCCATCTACGACAAGCAGTTCACCGACACCGTGACCGTGACCGTCGAGACCTCCAGCGTCGGCAACGAGATGCACCCCTACGCCGAGGTGAAGATGCGCGGCGTCGTCATCGGCGAGGTCCGCGAGATCGAGACCCGCGGCGGCGGGGAGGGCGCCCGGCTGGTGCTGGCGATGAAGCCGGACAAGGTGGGCTCGGTCCCGTCCGACGTACAGGCGCGGATGCTGCCGACCACGCTGTTCGGGGAGCGGTTCGTGTCCCTGGAGGTGCCGGAGGGCTCGTCCGCCGAGCCGCTGCGCGAGGGCAGCGTCATCCCGCAGGACCGCAGCGCCAACGCGATCGAGCTGGAGCAGGTCCTGGACCACTCGCTGCCGCTGCTCACCGCCGTAAAGCCGGAGAAGCTGTCCGCGACCCTGACGGCGATGTCCACGGCGCTCGACGGCCGCGGCGAGAAACTCGGCGACACGCTCGTCGAACTCGACAAGCACCTGAAGGAACTCAACCCGCACCTGCCGACCCTCAACGAGGACATCCGCCAGCTGGTCGAGTTCAGCCAGCTGTACGCGGACACGGCACCCGACATCATCGACGCCCTGCGCGACGCCACGCACACCAGCGCCACCATCGCCGAGCAGCGCGAGAACCTCGGCAGCCTGTACGGCGCGATGACGGGCGCCACCCAGAACCTCGACACCTTCCTGAAGCAGAACCGGGAGAACATCATCCGGCTCACCGGCGACAGCCGCGCGAGCGTCGAGCTCCTGGCCCGCTACTCGCCCGCCTTCGGCTGCACGCTGCGCACCATGGCCGACTTCGTGCCGGTGATGGACAAGGCGCTCGGCAAGGGCACGAACAAACCGGGCCTGCACATCAACGTCGAGGTCCGGCCCGCGCGCGGCAAGTACGTCCCCGGCAAGGACACCCCCCGCTACACCGCCGGCGGCGGACCCAAGTGCTACGGCGTGCCCTACACCGGCAAGCCCAGCACCCGCGCCGCGAACACCGCGGAGCAGACCGCGGCGACCCTCACGACCACCACCACCGTCCCGGACGGGCTCGGCCTGCCCAACTCGCCGGAGGAGAACGAGCTGGTGAACGAACTGCTGGCGGCCGGCATGAAGCAGCGGCCCCAGGACCTGCCCGACTGGTCGAGCCTGCTGGCCGGCCCGGCGTTCCGCGGGGCGGAGGTGACGGTCGAATGAGCGCGCACAGCCGCGGCATCGGCGGACCCCTCGTCAAATCCGCGATCTTCGTGCTGGTGACCGTCCTGGCCACCACCGCACTGGCGTTCAGCATCGCCAACACCGGCGTCGGGGACACCGACACCTACCGGGCCCGCTTCACCAACGCCACCGGCCTGATCAGCGGCGACAGCGTCCGTATCGCCGGGGTGAAGGTCGGCGAGGTCGAATCCATCAAGATCGTCGACCGGCGTTACGCACAGGTCGAGTTCACCCTCCGCAAGGGCCGTACGCTCCCCGCGTCGTCCACCGCGTCGATCAAGTACCTCAACATGGTCGGCCAGCGGTACGTCGAACTCGCCCAGGGCGACGGACCGATGAACAAGACCCTCACGCCCGGCACCGAGATCCCGCTGGCGCGCACCCAGCCCGCCCTGGACCTCACCCAGCTGTTCAACGGCTTCCAGCCGCTGTTCGCCGGACTCTCCCCGCAGGACACCAACAAGCTCGCCGGTGAGATCGTCCAGGTACTCCAGGGCGAGGGCTCCACCGTGGAGTCACTGGTGCGCACCGTCGGCTCGCTGACATCGACGCTCGCCACCAAGGACCAGGTGATCGGGCAGGTCATCGACAACCTCACCCAGGTCGTCGACACCGTCAACAACCGGCAGACCGAGTTCAACGACCTGCTGGTCACCCTCCAGGAGCTGGTCTCCGGCTTCGCCGACGACCGCGAGCCGCTGGGCGACGCCATCCAGGCGATGAGCGACCTGACGGTGAGCACGGCCGGCCTGGTCGACGAGGGCCGCGCCCCGCTGAAGAACGACATCCATCAGCTCGGCCGGCTCACCGACACCCTCGGCGACAACATCGTGCCGCTGGAGAACTTCCTGACCAAGACGCCGCAGAAGATGAACGCGATCGCCCGGCTCTCGTCCTACGGCTCCTGGTTCAACCTGTATCTCTGCGAGGCCAACGTGAGCGGAGTGTCGACGACCGACGGAAGCGAGCCGTCCACCGGCATCGCCATCACCCAGCCGAGGTGCACGCGATGAGACTCCCGCACCTCAAACCCATCCGCGAACGCAACCAGGTCGCCGTCGCCCTCGTCGGTCTCCTCGTCGTCGCGCTGATCTCCCTCGCCGCGTACCGGGCGGACGCGCTGCCGTTCGTCGGGAGCAACGGCACCACGTACACGGCGGACTTCAAGGAGTCCGCGGGCCTGAAGTCCGGTGACGAGGTACGTATCGCCGGCGTCAAGACCGGCGAGGTCACCGGCGTCGCGCTGGACGGTCCGAAGGTGAAGGTGACCTTCGAGGTCGAAGACGCCTGGGTCGGCGACTCCAGCACCGTGGGCATCGCCATCAAGACGCTGCTGGGCGAGAAGTTCCTGGCCCTGGAGCCGCGCGGCTCCGTCCGCCAGGACCCCGGCAGCCGCATCCCGATGTCCCGCACCACCTCCCCGTACGACGTGACGGCCGCCCTGCAGGATCTGGCCGGCACCGTCGGGGAGCTGGACACCGGGGAACTGGAGAAGAGCTTCCAGACGATCTCCGACACCTTCCGCAACACCCCGCCGCACGTGAAGAAGGCGGCGGAGGGACTCGCGGACCTGTCCCGGACCGTCTCCACCCGGGACGCCGAACTGGCCCGGCTGCTGTCCGGCAGCAACCAGGTCACGGCCACCCTCAAGGATCAGAACGAGACGTTCCAGACCCTCCTCACCGACGGCAACCTGCTGCTGGCGGAGATCAGCAGCAGGCGCGCCGCCATCCACTCGCTGTTCACCGGCACCCGCGATCTGGGCACCGAGCTCGAGGGTCTGGTCAGCGACAACGAGAAGCAGCTCGGCCCGACGCTCGACGCGCTCACCCGGGTCACCGACGTACTGGAACGCAACGAGAAGAACCTCGACAAGGTGCTGGCCGCCGTCGGCCCGTACTACCGGCTCGTCGGCAACAGCCTCGGCAACGGCCGCTGGTTCGACAGCTACATCTGCGGGCTGGTGCCCAAGAATTACGCGCCCAACGGCGTCCCGGACACCGGCTGCATGCCGCCCAAGCAGAAGGGAGCCCGGTGATGGCGCAGGCCACGACCGTGCGAGCGCGGCTGCGCGACGCCGCCGGCGGCTTCACCGCGCACCGCCGGATCATCGGGGTGCTGCTGGTCCTCGCGCTGCTGATCGCCGCCGGGGTCACCTGGGGCGTGAGCGCCCTGGCCCGGAACGACGGACGCGAGATCACCGCGTACTTCAGCTCCGGCGTCGGCGTCTACCCCGGCTCCGAGCTGAAGATCCTCGGCGTCGCCGTCGGCACCGTCGACTCGATCGAGCCGCAGGGCGAGAAGGTCAAGGTCACCATGACCCTGGACGACGGGGTGCAGGTCCCCGCGGACGTCAACGCCGTCGTCATCTCCCCGAGCGTCGTCTCCGGCCGCTACGTCCAGCTCACCCCCGCGTACGAGAGCGGACCCGAGCTGAAGGCCGGCGCGAAGATCCCGGTGGAGCGCACCGCGACACCGGTGGAGATCGACGAGCTGTACGCGTCGATCACCGAGCTCACCGACGCCCTCGGCCCGGGCGGCGCCAACGTCAACGGGGCGCTCAGCGACCTCATCGACACCGGCGCCGAGAACCTGAAGGGTAACGGCAAGGAGATGGCCGACAGCATCGAGGCGTTCGGCGACGCCACCGCGACCCTCTCCGGACGCAGCGAGCAACTCTTCGGCACCATCCGCAACCTGCAGTCCTTCACCACGATGCTGAAGAACAACGACACCCAGGTCTCCACCGCCGAGCAGCAGCTCAGCGACGTCATGGGCTTCCTGGCGCAGGACAAGACGGAGCTGGCCGAGGCGCTGCGCCAGCTCGGCGACGCGCTCGGCCGGGTCGAGACGTTCGTCAAGGACAACCGCGGCAAGCTCAAGCTCAACGTCGACCGGCTCGCCCAGATCACCGGGAAGCTGGTGGAGAACCGGGCGTCGTTCGCCGAGTTCATGGACGTGGCGCCGCTGGCCGCGGACAACTTCCTCAAGGCGTACGACCCCAACAGCCGCACCATCGACGGCCGCGGCAACCTCAACGAGATCAGCATGGGCGGACCGCTGTTCGAGCCGACCGGCACCGAGGGTCTCGCCCCGGTGTCCGCCGCGGAGCAGAAGTCCCTGCCGCCGCTGCCGCTGCCGACAGTCGGCGACGTCTACGGCACGCCCGGCTCGGCGGAGAAGACCGACGGGCAGTCCACGGAGAAGAAGGGAGGCGGGCAGTGAGACGCGACACCAAGACCGCACTCATCGGTGTGGCCCTGCTGGCGCTGCTGGCCTCCCCGCTGCCGCTGGTCCTGGCGTTCGGCGACGGCGCGCCCGAGTTCACCGGCATCCAGGACCTGCCGCTGCCCGGCGGCGCCGACCTCGGCGACCACCCGCACGAGATCACCGCCGAGTTCGGCAACGTACAGAGCCTGGTGCCGCAGTCGTCGGTGAAGGTCAACGACGTCGCCGTGGGCCGCGTCACCGACATCGACCTCGCCGACGACGGCTGGACCGCGCTGGTCACCATGAAGGTCAACGGCGACGTGGACCTGCCCGACGGCGCGTATGCCCGGATCGAGCAGTCCAGCCTGCTGGGCGAGAAATACGTCCAGCTGATCCCGCCGCCCGAGGAGCAGCAGGTCGACGCGCAGCCGGCCGCCGCCACCATCGCCACCACCCAGCAGGACGTGGACATCCCCCTGGCCCACACCAACCGCAACCCCGAGGTCGAGGAGGTCTTCGGCGCCCTGTCGATGCTCCTCAACGGCGGCGGCATCGAGCAGCTGCGCACCATCTCGCAGGAGCTCAACAAGGCTCTCGGCGGCAACGAACCGCAGGTCCGCTCGATGCTCAAGCAGGTCGACACCCTGATGAAGAGCCTGGACGGCAACAAACAGGCCATCACCGACGCCCTCGACGGCGTCAACCGGCTCTCCGCCACCCTCGCCACCCGCAAGACCGAGATCGGTGACGTGATCACCGGGATGAGTCCCGGCATGAAGGTGCTGGAGCAGCAGCGCGGCTCGCTGATGACGATGCTGCGATCGCTCAACGACCTGTCCGACACCGCCGTCGACACCATCGACCGGAGCAAGGAGGACATGGTCGCCGACCTCAAGTCGATCGGCGTCATCCTGAAGAACCTGGCCGACGCCGGTGAGGCCCTGCCCGCGTCGCTCCAGGTGCTGCTCACCTATCCGTTCACCGACGAGGTGCTCACCGGGGTCAAGGGCGACTACCTCAACGTGTATCTGAAGCTCACCGCGGCGCCCGGCACACAGATCATGCCGCCGATCGCCGAGGACCCGATCCAGGTGGCTCCATGGGAGCAGCAGACCTCGGTCGGCGGAGTCAGCACCCAGTCGGAGTCGCTGCCGCTGCCGCTGCCCTCCACCGACGACAGCCAGGGAGGTGGCCGGTCGTGATCACGCGCGCCGTCGTCGTCAAGAACCTCGCCTTCCTCGTCGTCGCCGTCCTGGTGCTCGGCTTCATCGGAGTCCGGTACGCCGATGTGGGACGGCTCGTCGGGGTCAGGGACTACTACACCGTCAGCGTCGAACTGCCCCGGACCGGTGGTCTGTTCACGCACTCCGAGGTCACCTATCGTGGGGTCGCCGTCGGCCGGGTCGGGCCGATCGAGCTCACCGACCACGGGGTGGAGGCCGAGCTGCGGATCAACGACTCCGCCCCCGTCATCCCCGCCGACCTCGACGCGGTGGTGGCCAGCTACTCGGCGGTGGGCGAGCAGTACATCGACCTGCGGCCCAAGACCGAGGGCGCCCCCTATCTGGAGGACGGCGCGGTCATCGCCGAGCAGGCCACCAGCGTGCCCGCCCCGGTCACCAACATGCTGAGCAGCATCGACACCTTCGCCACGTCCGTCGACACGGAGAACCTGCGCACGGTCGTCGACGAACTCGGCACCGCCTTCAACGGGCAGAGCCAGAACCTCCAGCAGCTGCTCGACACCGGCAGCGAGTTCGTCCGGGCGGCGGACGCGGCCCTGCCGTACAGCACCAAGCTGATGATCGACGGCAAGACCGTACTGATCACCCAGAACCAGGCCGGTCAGGCGCTGCAGTCCTTCGCCGACGGCGCCGCGCAGTTCGCCGAGCAGCTCCGGGACTCCGACGCCGACATCCGGGAGATCATCACCACCGGACCCAAGGCCGCCAAGCAGGTCACGGGCGTGCTGCGGGATCTGGACCCCTCCTTGAGCGTGCTGCTGGCGAACCTCCTCACCACGTCCGAGGTCGCGGTGAGCCGGCAGGACGGCATCGAACAGATCCTGGTCCGGTTGCCGCAGGTCACCGCGGCCGGGTCGACGGCCATCAACAACTCCGGTGCCCGCTTCGGTATGGCGCTGACCTTCTTCGACCCGCTGCCGTGCACCGCCGGCTACGGGGCGACGAAGTACCGCAACGGCCTGAACACCGACACCGCGCCACCGCTCAACACGGCTGCCCGCTGCACCTCGCCGGCGAGCTCGGGCATCAACGTCCGCGGCTCCGCCAACGCGCCGCGCGGCGGACCGGTGCCGAAGCCGGCCGAGCCGGGTTCGGGGCTGGCCGACGACCGGGCGGACACGCTGAGCACGGCGGACACCGGCAGCCCGCTGCCGGGGGCGCTGAAGCTGCCGGCGCTGCCGGACGGCGGGCCGGACGACATGGCGGGGCTGCTCGGGCTGTGAGTGCCGGGGTTGTGAGGGCCGGGGTTGTGAGTGCTCGGGCTGTGAGGGCTCGGGCCGTGCGGCCGGGGCCGTGAGGGAGCCGGGAATGAGGGAGCGACGAGATGGCGGATAAGCGCGGCGGCACGGCCGTCGAACCCGAGGCCGTCGGACCGGAGGCCGAGGAGCCGGAGGCGGCCGAGGCGACCCCGGGCGCGGTCGAGGAGGCCGGGCCCGGGGAGCCCGCGGGGGCCGGGGAGTCCCGGGAGCCCGGGGCGGACGCTCCCGCGGCTGCCGCGCGCCGCCGTACGCTGCCGCGCGCCGCCTTCGCGCTGCTCGTCGCCGCCGTGCTCGCCTTCGCCGGCTTCGCGGCGACGACGTACGCGGACGCCGCCGGTGACGACGACCTGGCGTTCGCCCGGGACCGGGACCGGGTGCTGGCGGCCGGACGCGAGCACATCGCCCGGGTCAACAGCATCGACGCCAAGAACGCCGACGCCGGGTTCGCCGGCTGGCTGGACGCCACCACGGGCCCGCTGCACGACGACCTCAAGCGCCAGCGCGACACCGGCGCCGCCGCGCTGAAGCGGTCCGGCAAGGTGGCCCGCGCCACCGTCACCGAGGCCGCCGTCATCGACCTCGACACCCGCGCCGGGACCGCGAAGGTCATCGCCAGCGTACGGATCGAGCTGAGCGGCGGCACGGACGCGCCGGCCACCGACCGCAAGCGGTTCGAGGCGGCGCTGGAGGACACCGGCGACGGCTGGAAGCTGCGCTCGCTCACCGCGATCACCGTCGAGGAGGCGTCATGACGGGCCGCCGCCGTATCGGGTGGATCACGGGCTGGACGGTGCTCGCCGTGCTGGTGCTGGGCAGCGCCGGCCTGCTGATCCGGGCCGGACAGCTCACCGGCACGGCCGCCGCGAAGAACCGGGCGCTGACCGACTCCGCCGCGACGAGCACCGTGACGGGTGCCGTCAGCGACACCCTGACGCGGATCTTCTCGTACTCCCCGAAGAGCACCGACACCACCGAGGCCGCCGCCGCCGACCGGCTCGACGGCAAGGCCAAGAAGCAGTACACGGACCTCTTCGCCCAGGTGAAACAGCGCGTGGCCGAGCAGAAGCTGACGCTCACCACGCATGTCGTACGGGCCGGGGCGGTCCGGCTCGAGGACGGCGAGGCCACCGTGCTCGTCTTCCTGGACCAGGTCACCGAACGCACCGGCGCCGAACCGACGTCCGTCGCCGCGCAGCTGTCGGTGACCGCGAAAGAACACGACGGCCAGTGGCTCATCACCGACATGAAGTCCCGCTGACCGCACCCGAACCGAGAGGCAGACCCCGATGAGGCTCACGAAGAACCCGCTGCTCCTCGCGGCCCTCGTGCTGGCCGTGCTCGCGGCGGCGGCCGCCCTCTGGTCCGGCACGTCCTGGTACGCGGCGGCACAGGACTCCGACGCCGACTTCGCCCGCAGCCGCGACGACGCGGTGAGCGCCGCCCGGCAGGGGGTGCAGAACCTCAACACCCTGGACTACCGGAAGATCGACGAGGGCCTGGCCAACTGGGAGGAGTCCGCGACCGGCGCGCTGCTCGAGCAGCTGAAGGGCGGCCGGGACGCGTTCAAGAAGTCCGTGGGCGAGGCGAAGACGGTCACCACCGCCAAGGTGTTCTCCGCCGCGCTGACCGAACTCAACGAGCGCGAGGGCAAGGCGAACGTGATGGTCGCCGTACGGATCACCGTGACCCCGGCCGAGGGGAAACCGCAGGCCAAGCAGAGCCGGATGCTCGGCGAGCTGACCCGCACCCCGGACGGCTGGAAGCTCAGCGCCCTGGCCCAGGCACCCGTGGGGAACACGGGCAGCCCGGCCGGGAACTGAGCGAGGAAGACGAGAGGACGCCGCCATGTCGACCACCCGCCATCTGATCAACCGCCGCCGGCGGGCAGCCGCCGCGACGGAGACCCCGCCCACCCGGGCCAAGTCCACGACGACGACCACCGCCGCCGATCCGGTACGGGCCAAGCGCCCCGGGCCGGTACGGACCGTGAAGGTACAGCCCAAACCCCGGCCGCAGCAGACCGAGGACAAGCCGTCCCCCACCAAGTCCCGCCCCCCGGCGCCTTCGGCCCGCCGCGGCCTGCGGCTGCCGATCGTGCTCGGTGTCCTCACCGTGCTCCTCGGCGGCTTCGCCGCCTTCGCCACGGTCCGGACCTCCGAGGCCGGGGACGCGGGGAGCGGCAACGCGGCGCTCACCGACGCCGCCCTCACCAGCGAGGTCAAGGGCGGTGTGACGGAGGCGGTGAACGCCGTGTTCTCCGTCGACTACGCCGACACCGGCAAGAACGAGGCCGCCGCCCAGAAGTACCTCACCGGCACGGCGGTCGAGCAGCACCAGACGATGCTCGCCGAGGTCAAGGCCCAGGCGGCGAAGAAGAAGCTGGTCCTCACCACCACCGTCACCGACGTGGGCGTCGAATCCCTCCAGGGCGAGCGGGCCCGGGTGCTGGTCTTCGCGGACCAGCGCAACACCGGTACGGACAAGAAGGAGGAGACGACGTACGGCGCGGCGATGCTCGCCGTCGACACGGTACGGACGGACGGCGTGTGGAAGATCGCGAACATCGAGACCTTCACCCGCTGAGCGGGCCGGACGGAGGAACGCGACAATGAGCCTGTTTCACAGGCGGCCCCGGAAGGAGTGGGCGACCGGCGACGAGTTCGCCGAGTGGCTGGGGGAGACGACCGGGCCCGAGGACGATCCGTGGGGCGGCACGGCGACGGACACGCCCGAGCGCGGTGAGGAACTCGCGGACGACGGGAAGGACTCGTACGGGGAACCCGCGGACGACGACGAGACCGTCGTGGCGAACCACCCCCGTGGCAAGGTCCGGCGCGGCTCCACCCGCGCGGCCATCGCGGCCGTGGCGATGGTGGCGCTGACCGCCTCCCAGGCGCCGGGACTGGCCGACACGCCCCGGCCGAAGCCGCGGGTGGCCGACCTCCCGCCGGGCCAGCCCACCGACACCAACTACCACACCGAGCTGCCGCCGTTGGCCGCCGCCGACCCCACCACCGGCCGGCCGGCCGCCCCGCAGCTGACGATCGGCGAGCAGCAGGGCATCCCGGCCACGGTGCTGGCGGCGTACAAACACGCCGAGCGGAAACTCCGCGGCTCCGACCCCGGCTGCCGGCTGCCGTGGGAGCTGCTGGCCGCGATCGGCAAGGTGGAATCCGGCCACGCCCAGGGCGGCCGGGTAGACGCCAACGGCACGACCAGGGCCGTCATCCTCGGCCCGATGCTCACCGGCGAGGAGTTCGCGCGGATCACCGACACCGACGACGGACTGCTCGACGGCGACAAGGTGTGGGACCGGGCCGTGGGCCCGATGCAGTTCATCCCCTCGACGTGGGCCCGCTGGGGCGCCGACGGCAACGGCGACGGCCAGGCCAACCCGAACAACGTGTACGACGCCGCCCTGGCCGCCGGGCAGTACCTGTGCGCCGGGCAGCGGAATCTGTCGGTGTCCGACCAGCTGAACGCGGCGATCCTCAGCTACAACAACTCCAACACATACCTGGCGACCGTCCTGTCCTGGCTGGCCTTCTACCGCAGCGGCGTCCACTCGGTCCCCGACGGCCTCGGCGTCCTGCCGACGTCCCCGGGCGCGGGCAATCCGAAGACGGAGGAGTCGGGCGACTACAACGGCGACGGCAAGAAGGACCCGGGCATCATCATCGGCCCCCAGCCGTCACCGTCGCCGACGCCCCCGTCGACGGGCGGCAACCCGCTCCCCGGCCTGCCTCCTGACTCGCAGCCCCCGACGGATGATCCGACGGACCCCACGGAGGACCCGACGACGGATCCGACTGACCCGACGGAGGACCCGACGGACCCGACCGAGGACCCCACGACGGATCCGACGGACGATCCCACCGAGGACCCGACCACGGACCCCACGACCGACCCGACCGAGGACCCGACCACCGATCCCACGACCGATCCGACCGAGGACCCCGTCACGACCGACCCGACCGCGGATCCCTGCGTGGACCCGGCCGACCCGGCCTGCGCGACGACGGACCCCGGGGGCGAGCCCCCCTCGCCGTGACGCGGACAGAAGAGTGCCCTCGGCGCCTGGGGGGGGAGTAGGCACCGAGGGCGGTCTATGGGACGGGGTCTTACGCTGCCGCGTCGAACCCCGTGCTGTGGGCGAGCTTCTTCAGCTCGACCAGCGCGTGCTTCTCGATCTGACGGATCCGCTCGCGGGTCAGCCCGTGCTGCTTGCCGACCTCCGTCAGCGTCCGCTCACGTCCGTCGTCTATACCGTAACGCGCCTTGATGATCGATGCCGTCCGAGGCTCCAGCCGGCCGATCAGATCGTCCAGCTCCTCCCGGCGCAGCATCACCAGCACGGACGACTCCGGCGACTCGGCGCCGGTGTCCTCCAGCAGGTCACCGAACTGGGTCTCGCCCTCATCGTCCACCGACATGTTCAGCGACACGGGATCCCGCGCCCAGTCCAGCACGTCCGTCACCCGCTCGGGCGTCGACCCGAGCTCCGTGGCGACCTCCGCCGGCTCCGGATCGCGTCCGTGCTCACGGTTGAACTCCCGCTGCACCCGGCGGATCCGGCCCAGCTCCTCCACCAGATGGACGGGAAGCCGGATGGTCCGGGACTGGTCGGCGATCGATCGCGTGATGGCCTGACGGATCCACCACGTGGCGTACGTGGAAAACTTGAATCCCTTGGAGTAGTCGAACTTCTCCACGGCCCGGACCAGACCCGCGTTGCCCTCCTGGATCAGGTCCAGCAGCGGCAGCCCGCTGCGCGGATAGCGCCGGGCCACGGCGACCACGAGCCGCAGATTCGACCGGATGAACAGATCCTTCGCCCGCTCCCCGGAGCGCACCAGCGTCTCCAGCTCCTCACGCGTGGCCGTGGCGGAAGCGGAGCCCTTGTCTCCCGGCTCCACATCGCCCGCCAGCAGCCGCTCGGCGAACACCCCGGCCTCGATGGCGAGGGACAGCTCGACCTCCTTGGCGGCGTCCAGCAGCGGAGTGCGGGCTATCTCGTCCAGGTACATACCGACCAGGTCGCGGTCCGCGATCTCACCGGTCGCACGAGCGCTCCTTGCCCGGCCCGTCGCGCCTGTGTCCGAGGCGGCGGGACGGCGGGCGACGACACGAGTAGCCATGCGTGCTCCCTAACGCGAAGAGATAACGATCAGACACCTGGTGGGTGCCCGTTTCATTGCTTCCAACGTTGGGAATCCGGACAGAATTCCCAAGAGGTACGTCGATTTTTGAGATCTTGCAGTATCCTGCGCGGCGCACGATAGGCTGCCGCCGTGGACGAGACCCCAGAGGTGCAGGTCAGACCGGGAACCGAGGCGGATCTCACGGCCCTCACCAGCATCTACAACCACTACGTGCGAGAGACGGCCGTCACCTTCGACATCGAGCCGATCACCCCCGAACAGCGGCGTCCGTGGCTGCTCTCCCATCCTGAAGACGGTCCGCATCGCCTGAAGGTTGCCTGTGAGACGGGTTCGGGCCGGATTGTGGGCTACGCCACCTCAAGCCCGTTCCGCCCCAAACAGGCGTACGCGACCTCGGTCGAGGTGAGTGTGTACCTGTCGGCCGACGCGGGCGGCCGGGGGACGGGCTCGCTGCTGTACGAGGCCCTGTTCGCGGATCTGCGCGGGGAGGACGTGCACCGGGCGTACGCCGGGATCGCGCTGCCGAACGAGGCGTCGGTGCGGCTGCACCAGCGCTTCGGGTTCACGTATCTGGGGACGTACCGCGAGGTCGGGCGGAAGTTCGGCCGGTACTGGGATGTGGCCTGGTACGAGAAGCCGCTCGGCCCTGCGGACTAGCACCTCAGCCGGTTCCGGCGCCGCTCGGCCCCGTCCAGCGCCCCCGGCATGGACAAGAGCGGGGTCTTCAGGCCCCGGCCAGGGCGGCCCGCTCCTCCTCCGCCGTGAAGCCCACCCCGAGCGGCGGCTCGCCCCGGTCGCGGTCCCAGGCCAGGACGTCCGCCGCCGTCCGTACGAGCGGGGTGGCCGTCAGGCCCGCGGCGCGGGCGCGGGCCGCCGAGCGGCGGAACATCGGCCACTTCTCCTCCGGCCGTACGAGGGGGAAGAAACGCGGCGCCGCGTCCGCCCGTACCGGCACCAGCTCCGGCTCCGGCGTGGTCCCGGCCGCCGCCGCGCAAGCCGCGATCAGCTCGGCGAGGGTGACGGGGTCGGCGGGGCCGTTCGCGTTGAAGGCGCCGGGGCGCTCGTCGGCGATCAGGCGCAGGACCAGGCGGGCCAGGTCCCGTACGTCCACGACCTGCACCGGCTGCTCGGGCCGCCCCGGCAGCGCGATGCGCCCGCCGTGTGCGGCCCGGCGGACCCAGTAGGTGAAGCCGTGCTGGTTGTCGTACGGCCCCGCGACGACCCCCGGTCGTACGAACGTCGCCCGCTCCCCGTACCGGGCCCGGATGTCGTCCTCGCACGCGACCTTCAGCGGCCCGTACGTGTCCCCGCCGATCTCCTCCGTGCCCCGCTCGGGCGCGAGGCGCGGGGTGTCCTCGCCGGCGCCCGGCGTGGCCCCGTACACGGCCTGGCTGGAGACGAACAGATACCGCCCCACCCGCGAGCCGAGGGCGTCCATCGCCCGGCCCACCTGACTGGGCACGTACCCGGAGACGTCGACCACGGCGTCCCAGGAGCCGTCCGCCAGCGCGGCGTAGTCGCCGGTGTCGCGGTCGCCGATGAGCCGGGGGACGCCCGGGAAGAGGTCCGTCCCCGTCCGTCCGCGCCCGAAGAGCGTGACGTCCGCGCCGTCCGCCAGGGCCGTCTCCGCGATCGTGCGGCCGATGAACTCCGTACCGCCCAGGATCAGGATCCGCATGCGCCTCACGCCTCGTGGAGCTTCGTCACGAACTCCGCCAGGCGGGCCGTCAGCCGGTCGACCTTCTCGTCCAGCGTCAGCGTCTCCTCGGGGCGGTCGGGGCCGACCGTCTTCTTGCCGCGGAGGTAGAGGGAGCAGGCCAGGTCCGTGCAGAGATGGAGGCCCGCCGAGTTGCCGTCGCGGCCCGACTTGCCGACCTTGCGGGCCGTCAGGAGGGACACGCCGTTGCCGGGGTGGGTGGTGAGGCAGAGGGTGCACATGTTGCGCTGGAGGAAGCCGCGCTGGATACGGGGGAAGCGGAACGCGATGCCCGTCAGGGCGCCCTCGTGGTGGGCGACCAGATAGCTGCGGTCGGGGGCGCCCGGATCGCGCCAGCCCAGGAAGTCGAGGTCGTCCCACGGGAGGTCGGAGAGATCCCGGGGGACGGCCAGCCGCTTGGCCTCGCCCTTGGAGACGTTGATGAAGGACGCGCGTATCTCGGGCTCGGTCAGTGGGTGCATGGTGTCGACATTAGGCGGGGCGGGTTCGTCCGGGCGAATCGTTTACCCGAGCTGGATCGACCGCTTCGCCAGCCCCAGCCAGAACCCGTCGATCACGCTCCGCTGCGTGTCCAGCTCCGCCTCCGCAGCCCCCAGGGTGACGAACAGCGGCGCGAAGTGCTCGGTGCGCGGATGGGCGAGCCGCCCGGCGGGGGACTTGTGCTCGAAGTCCAGCAGCGCGTCCAGATCACGGGCGGCGAGCGCCTCGCTGCCCCACGCGTCGAACTCCGTCGACCACGCCGGCGGGGTGGGGCCCGCGTGGCGGAGGGCGGCGAGGTTGTGCGTGAAGAAGCCGCTGCCGACGATCAGCACGCCCTCGTCCCGCAGCGGCGCCAGCTTGCGGCCGATCTCCATCAGGCGCTCGGGGTCCAGGGTGGGCATGGAGATCTGGAGCACGGGGATGTCGGCGTCGGGGTACATCTCGACCAGGGGTACGTACGCGCCGTGGTCCAGCCCCCGGTCGGGGATGTCCTGCGTCGCGGAGCCGGGGCCGTGCAGCAGCGCCCGTACGGAGGCGGCGAGCGCGGGGGCGCCGGGGGCCTCGTAGCGGACGGAGTAGTAGTGCTCGGGGAAGCCCCAGAAGTCGTACACCAGCGGCACGGTCGTCGTGGCGCCGATGGCGAGGGGGGCCTCCTCCCAGTGCGCGGAGACGACGAGGATCGCCGAGGGGCGGGGGAGGTCGCGGGACCAGGCGGCGAGCTGGCCGGGCCAGACGGGGTCGTCGGCCAGGGGCGGGGCGCCGTGGGAGAGGTAGATCGCGGGCATGGTGGGCATGGTCGGCTCCCTGATGTTGAGACCTCAACCATACCGGAAGGCGAAGGGCCCCGCCCGTACCGGAGTACGAACGGGGCCCGTGAACCCTGCGCCCGGTGGTGTCAGTGCATGGCCACCAGCGGGGCGTCCGCCTGCTCCTCCGCGTCGGCCTTGCCGCCCGCGGTGGCGACGGTGGAACGGCCGCCGCCGGGCCGCCCGGCGTTGACGAAGGTGAACGCGATGGTCGCGGAGACCACCAGGATGCCGACCGCCCACCAGATCGCCGTCGAGTAGCCGTGCACGGCGGCGGCGTTCGCGAAGGCCTGCTTGCCCAGCGTCCCCGCCTCGCTGCCGTGCGAGGTCACCCAGGAGGTGGTGGCCGAGGCGGCGATGGTGTTCAGCAGCGCCGTACCGATGGCGCCGCCGACCTGCTGCGAGGTGTTGACCATCGCGGAGGCGACACCGGCGTCACGCGTCTCGACGCCGTACGTGGCCAGGGACATCGCCGGCATGAACGCCGTACCCATACCGAGGCCCATCAGCAGCATGCCGGGCGCCAGCAGCCCCCAGTACGAGCTGTCGACCGAGATCTGCGACAGCACCAGCATGCCGGCCGCCGCGGTCAGGAACCCGGGCGCCATCAGCGCGCGCGCCGGGAGCCGCAGCATCAGGCGGGCGCCGATCTGGGTGGAGCCCGTGATCATGCCGACGATCATCGGCAGGAAGGCGAAGCCGGTCTTCAGCGCGCTGAACTCCTTCACCACCTGCAGATAGAAGGTGAGGAAGAGGAACAGGCCGAACATCGCGATGACGGCGAGACCGAGGGAGAGGTAGACACCGCCGCGGTTGCGGTCGACGAGTACCCGCAGCGGGAGCAGCGGGGCCTTGGCCTTGGACTCCCAGCCGACGAACGAGGCCAGCAGCACGACGGACGCGACGAACATCGTCACCGTGATGCTGTCGCTCCAGCCGTGCGACTCGGCGCGGGTGAACCCGTACACGAGGGAGACCAGACCGGTCGTCGACAGGATGACGCCGGGGATGTCGAGCGGGGAGCGGTTGCGGCTGCCCGCCGGGTCGTTGATGTACGCCAGGGCGCCGAGGACGGCGACGACGGCGAAGGGGATGTTGACGAAGAACGTCCAGCGCCAGTTCAGGAACTCGGTCAGCGCGCCGCCCAGGATCAGGCCGAGCGCGCCGCCACCGCCGGCGATGGCGCCGTAGATGCCGAACGCCTTCGCGCGCTCCTTGCCGTCCGTGAAGAGCACGGCCAGCAGCGACAGCGCGGCGGGGGCGAGCAGCGCGCCGAACGCGCCCTGCAGGGCGCGGGAGGCGAACAGCATTTCCTGGCCGGTGGCGGCGCCGCCCAGCGCGGAGGCGCCGGCGAAGCCGATGAGGCCGGTGATGAACGTGCGCTTGCGGCCCCAGATGTCGGCGATGCGGCCGCCGAAGAGCAGCAGACCGCCGAAGGCCAGGGCGTACGCGGTGATGACCCACTGGCGGTTGCCGTCGGAGATGCCGAGGTCCGTCTGGGCGGTGGGCAGGGCGATGTTCACGATGGTCGCGTCGAGGACGACCATCAGCTGGGCCACGGCGATGAACGCCAGGGCCTTCCAGCGGGTCGGATCGGGCTGCTTGAGGGCAGCCTCGGGCAGGGCTGAGGACATACGGGTGCTACCTCACTGGGTGCAGGGTGTTGTTTTCGGGCGTTTGTGGTGCTTTTTTGACGCTCGTTACATGGGCTCGCACCGTTGCGGAGCCAGGTCCTCGAGCGTCGCGGCCTTGCCGGGCAGCTCGGACCGTGCGGGGGTCTCGAGGCCGTCGAGGAAGAGCTGGAGGTGTCGGTGGACGTACCGGTCGAAGTCGACGCAGCCGGTGCCGGGCAGGGGCCGGGACAGCTGGGTCACGGCCACCATCAGGTCGCCGACGGCGATGTCGGCGCGCAGGCGGCCGGCCGTGCGGGCGGCGTCCATGATGTGTTCGATGGCGGAGTTCAGCCGGTCGCGGGTGGCGAGGACGTCCGGGGCGGTCTTGTCGAAGCCGCCGGAGAGCAGCGGACACAGGGAGCTGATCCGCTCGTCGGCCGCGCGGTGCACGAAGCGCCGCAGGGCGTCGAACGGGTCCGCCTCCTCGGCCAGGGCCGTCTCCGCCTCGTCGGCGATGTGGTCCATGGAGGAGAGGGTGACCTGGTGGATCAGGTCCCGGCGGTCGCTGAAGTGGCGGTAGACCGTCGCGTTGCCGACGCCGGCGCGGCGGGCGATCTCGTCCATGGAGACGTCGGCGCCGTGCTCGACGAACGCGGTCCGCGCCGCGTCGACGATCCGGGCGCGGTTGCGCTCGGCGTCGGCGCGGAGGTGGCGCTGGGTGCCGATCATCGGGGCCGTCCCTTCTCCGTTCGCGATCCGGGGAGTCGTTCCCCGTTTCGCCGTACGAGGGTCTAAACGGGGAAAGGGTCCCCGGATATTTCCGGGCGTCCGAGTGACGTGAGTCACGCGGTTCGGGGGGCCCGGCGGGGGGTGGGTCCACGGAGGGCGATAGCTTGAGTGCGTACAGCGCATATCACTCGTTTCCCTACCGGAGGCTCTGATGGCAACCACGCGTACCGCGAAGACGCACTGGGAAGGCAACCTTCTCGAGGGCAAGGGCACGGTCGCCCTGGAGTCCTCAAAGGTCGGCACGTACGACGTCAGCTGGCCGGCGCGGTCGGCGGAGCCGGGCGGGAAGACGTCGCCGGAGGAGCTGATCGCGGCGGCTCACTCGTCGTGCTACTCGATGGCGTTCAGCCACGGCCTCGCCGGCAAGGGCTACACGGTGGAGACGGTGGACACGCAGGCGGACGTCACGTTCCAGCCGGGCGAGGGGATCACGGGGATCGCGCTGACGGTGTCGGCGAAGGTCCCGGGCCTCTCGGAGGAGGACTTCCAGGCGGCGGCGGCGGACGCGAAGGCGAACTGCCCCGTGAGTCAGGCCCTCGCGGGGGTCAAGAACATCACCCTCACGGCGACGCTGCTCCCCTGACGGGGGCGGACGGTTCGGGGGCTCCGCCCCCGGACCCCCGCCGTCGGCGCTGCGCGCCTCGGCCTCAAGCGCCGGCCGGGCTGGGAACGGATCCTGTTTCGTCCTTGGCCTGCGGCCGGGCAGTCGGCGCTGCGCGCCTTGGCCTCAAGCGCCGGCCGGGCTGGGGGTGGGACTCGTGTCCCGCTCTCGGCCTGCGGCCAGGCAGTGCTGGCGCTGCGCGCCTCGGCCTCAAGCGCCGGCCGGGCTGGGGGTGGGACTCGTGTCCCGCTCTCGGCCTGCGGCCAGGCAGTGCTGGCGCTGCGCGCCGTGGCCTCAAGCGCCGGTCGGGCTGGAATGGTGCTCGTGTTTGGCGATCGGCCTGCGGTTGGGCTGGAACTGGTGCTTACGCTTCGCGATCGGCCTGCGGTCGGACTGGATGGCGAAGAGCGCCGACGATGAAACGCAAGCCACTCCCAGCCCGGCCGGCGTTTGAGGCCAAGGCGCGCAGCGCCGGCTCTGCCCGGCTGCAGGCCAGGGACGAAACAGGATCCGTTCCTAGCCCGGCCGGCGCTTGAGGCCGAGGCGCGCAGCGCCGACGACGGGGGCCGGGGGCGGCGCCCCGAGGCGGGGCAGGGGGGAGCCCCACCGTGCAATCCCCTCGGCCCCCGAGCGGGGCCGGACTACCATCGACCCCATGACCGAAGGCGCAGCCACCGCACGAGTAGACGCCTGGGTATGGGCCGTCCGTCTGACCAAGACCCGCGCGATGGCCTCGACCGCCTGCCGAGCAGGCCACGTCAAGGTCAACGGCGAACGCGTCAAGCCCGCCCAGCCCGTGAAACCCGGCGACGAGGTCCGCGTCTTCCATGCCGGCCGCGAGCGCAAGGTCGTCGTCTCGCGGGTCATCCGCAAACGCGTCGGCCCCACCGTCGCCGCAGAGTGCTACGTCGACCACTCACCCCCGCCCCCGCCCCGCGCGGAGATCCCCGTGATCGCCGTCCGCGACCGAGGCGCCGGCCGCCCCACAAAACGCGACCGCCGCGACCTCGAACGCCTCCGCGGCGAAACGGGCACCGCCCCCACCCGCAAACCGAGCCGCTGACGCCCGGGGGCAGCCCCCGGAGAAACCTCACGCAGCCGCAGCCGCAGCCGGAGCCGCAGTCCGCGGGGCTCCCGGAGAAGGCAGCCGGCCTACGCCGGCTCCCCGAGCGCACTCAGCTCCCGCGCGATCGCGAGTCCCGTATCGAGGTACTGCACGAAGTAGTGATTGTTCAGCGCCCACGGCGACCGCCGCTGACGGATCATCGAGATCGCGGCCCCCGGCTCATACCCCAGCCCCACCATCGCCTGCGCGATGACCAGCCCCGACCGGTTGTACCCCGAGTGACAACGCACGAGCACGAGCCGCCCCGCCCGCTGCGCGGCCGCAGCGACCCGCCCCAGCTCCATCACCTGATCGATCTGCTCCGCGGTGAGCAGATCGTCGGGCATCTCCACCGCATGATGCTCCACCCCGGCCGCGGGCCCGTACCCCTGTCCCGAGGCCAGACTCATCACCAGGTCGAACTCCCGGTCCGCGACCACGGGCTGCAGCTCGCCCAGCGCGTCCGTCCAGTACTGGCCGCCCATCCATAGTCCGGGGATGATCTCGTCCCACGGCGATTCCGGTCCGGGCACGCTCCGGCTGCGTCGGATTCTCTTCACGGCGTCCCTCCCCGAGACCCCCAACGCATGGGCGTCGCCGGTGAGTTCCTGCCGGAGGGAGGATGTCCGTCAGTCGACGTGATGCGGCGGCTTCTCGTCCAGGAAGCGGGCCAGATCGGCCGCGCTGTTCCCGGTGGACGCCGGCCGCTCGCCCCAGCCCTCGTCGGTGTCGTCGGACGACGTCCGGGTCAGGGGATCGTCGAAGACCAGCGGATTCTTGGCGGCGTCGCTCATACGTCCAGCCTACCGGCCCGCCCGATTCGCCCCGGATCCCGCTCGTGCCCCGACCCCCGCACCCGCCCCCGACCCCACTCGGATCCCGCACTCCCGCTCAGGCCCCGGCTCCCGCACCCGTCACGATCCCCCTCACCCCCCGTACAGCTCCCGATACGACGGGAACACGCCACCCGGCGTATCCACCCCCTCCGCCGCCAGCACCGCCCGCACCACCGACCGCGTCAGCACATCCGCCCCGGCAGCGAGGACCTCGTTCAGTGCCCCCGCCTCGAGGTGAACGGAGAACGCCGCATCCGCCCCCTCCGCCACCAGCGCCCGCTCCCCGGTGGCCAGCGCGAACACGGTGTCCCCGTCCGACAGCAGATGCACCGGCCGAATGGCCCGCGCCAGCCCGTCGTGCGCGGTCCCCGCCAGCTTCTGCGCCTGCGCGGGCCCGAGCACCGCATCCGTCGCCACCACCGCCAGCGTGGTGTTCAACGGCGGCCTGCCGGACGCCGCAAACCGCACCGCACTCTCCTCCACCGCAGCAGCCATAAGGCGCTCGAGGGCGACAAGGAGTGGGGCCAGACGGTCCTGGACCTGATGGCGGCCGTGGACGAGTCCATCCCGCAGCCTGAGCGTGACGTCGACAAGCCGTTCCTGATGCCGATCGAGGACGTCT